>NZ_LHUL01000009.1 GCF_001276985.1 Clostridium botulinum | reverse complement strand
CAAGATGAGATTTCCCATAGCGTAAGCTAGTAAGACTCCTGGAAGAACACCAGGTTGATAGGTCAGAGATGTAAGCATGGCAACATGTTAAGTTGACTGATACTAATAAGTCGAGGGCTTGACCAAATAAAATTCACTGTGTAATTTTGAGAGAAACAATAAAAAATTGTTGAATCTCTATTGACAAATTGCAAAAAAGCAATTATAATGTTAAATATCTGGTGATTATGGCTTGAAGGTAACACCCGTTCCCATGCCGAACACGAAGGTTAAGCTTCAAAGCGCTGATGGTACTGCAGGGGAGGTCCTGTGGAAGAGTAAGTCGTTGCCAGATAAAAACATGGATCTTTAGCTCAGTTGGTTAGAGCAACCGGCTCATAACCGGTAGGTCCGGGGTTCGAGTCCCTGAAGGTCCACCATTTGGGGGTATAGCTCAGTTGGGAGAGCACCTGCCTTGCAAGCAGGGGGTCAGGAGTTCGAATCTCCTTATCTCCACCACGAATATAAGATACTTATGAATTTTCATAGGTATCTTATTTTTTTATATCCATTTAAAAAACAAGAAATTTATTGTAAACTAATAATATAAGATTATTTTAATAGGGAGGTTTAATAAAATAGTATATAGAATTAAACAATTTCACTGGAACGCTACTGCTAAATTGGAATATGAAGACATAGTATATATAAATATGCACTTAGATAATGAGGAATTAAAGATTTTTAATAAATTATCTATAAGCGAACAAAAGCATTCTATAAAGGTAGCTTATGATATAGAAAAGTTATATGAAAAGGGTAAATATAATCTAACAAAAGATGAGTTTATAAAGGTAGCTTTACTACACGATATAGGAAAATTAAATTATAAAGTTGATATTATAAAAAAAAGCATAATAGTAATTATGGATAGAATTACAAATTCCAGAATAAAAAAATTTCAAAATATTAAGTCAATTTATGTTCATTATAATCATCCTTATTTAGGTTATTGTATTTTAAAACAATATAATAAATATAGTGAAAAAATGTTATATTTAATTAAAAACCATCATAATGAAAATATTATAAATAAAGAGTTAAGCTTATTAATATATAGTGATAATTTAAATTAATAAGGTGGTGATATTATGAATTCAATAGAAAGAAGAAAAAATATTGAAAATATGTTAATGAAAAATAATAAACCTATTAAAGGTAGTGAAATGGGACAAAAATTAGGTGTAACAAGGCAAGTTATAGTAAAAGATATAGCTATTTTAAGAGCTTCTGGTAAAAATATAATTGCTACGCCTGAAGGTTATTTAATACCTAATGAAAATAAACAATTAATAAGGAAAATTATAGCTGTATGCCATGATAGTAAAGATATAAAAGACGAATTAGAGGTTATAATTAAATTTGGAGGAATAGTAGAAGATGTTGTAGTAGAACATCCTATATATGGAGAAATAAAAGCCATGTTGATGATAAAATCTATGTATGACATAGATAATTTTATAAAAAATATACAAAACAATAAGGCGGAACCGTTATTAATACTTACTGGTGGAATTCATTTGCATACAATATCTTCAGATAATGAAGATATAATGAATAAAATAATAGAAGAATTAAACCAAAAAAATTATTTAGTAGATGAGGAAGTATAAAATGGATAAAGTAGCCCTTTTAAAATGTGATGAATATGATTTAGAAAAGGTAGAGAAAACTATAAGAAATGGATTTGAACTTTTAGGAGGAAACTCTTTTTTGAATAAACTTATACCTTATAATAGTAAAGTTCTTTTAAAACCTAACATGCTTAGTATTGAAAATGAAGGTTCTCCTGTGGTAACTAATAGTGTAGTTTTTGAAGCAGTAATAAGAATATTAAGAGATTATTCTAATAACATATCCTTTGGAGATTCTCCTGGATTTGGAGATTCTAAAAAGGCAGCTGAAAAATCTGGATTACTTAATATAGCAAAGAAATATAATATAGAATTTAAAGATTTTAAAGAATCTATTAATGTAAGTTGTGATAATTCTATTTTATGCAGATCCTGGACTGTAGCGAAGGCAGCTTATGAAACAGATGTACTAATAACATTACCTAAATTAAAGACACATGCTATGGCTTATTTTACAGGTGCAGTTAAGAATCAGTTTGGATGTATACCAGGAACTTTAAAAGCTACTTGGCATACAAGAATGCCTAATGCAAATAATTTCTGTAAAATGTTATTAGATCTAAATACATTGTTAGAAACTGATTTTGCTATACTAGATGGCATTATAGCTATGGAAGGAAATGGTCCTAAAAATGGAACTCCCTATAATCTTAATACAATTATAATGGGGGATAGCCTTACAGCGGTAGATTCCGTTGCTGTTAAAATAATAGGATATGACAATCCATTAGATATACCTGTATTAAAAGAAGCTTATGATAGCAATTGGGGAAGTGTTTTTTTAAAGGACATAGATATATTAGGTGAAAAAATAGATAGCATGGTCGTAGATAATTTTAAACTTTGTAGAGAGGGTGGGGATTTTTATTTTATAAATCCTAAAGTTACAAATTTTTTAAAGGATATTATTGCACCAGATCCTACTTTAATAAAAGAAAAGTGTATAGGATGCAATAGATGTGCTGAAGTATGCCCTGAAAAACCATATGTTATAGATATGATAAAAAAAGGGGGTAAAAAAATACCAGTTTGGAATATGAAAAAATGTATAAGATGTTTTTGTTGTCAGGAACTTTGTCCCAAAGGAGCTATAGAAACTAAATATTCTTTTATTGGAAGATTTTTAAATAGAGATGGCAGGTGATAAAATGAAAAATAAAAAAGCTTTGTTTATACCATTATTCATAATAATTTTATTTATAGCATTTTTTAATAAAATAATAAATTTTATTATTAATATAAAATGGTTTAAAGAAGTAAACTATTTAGCGGTATATTTTACTAAAATGAGAGCGATAATTATTTTAATGATTCCTATATTTATAATATTTTTTATATCTATATGGATGTATTATAAAAGCCTTATTATAAATAAGAATAAAAGTGTAGTAGATATAGGATTAAATAAAAACAATTATGGGAAAAAATTATTCTTTATTTTTAACTTTATAGTATCTATATTTTTAGCTTATATATTTTCAAGCAGTTATTGGTATAGAATATTACAATTTAATAATTCTGTAGATTTTAATGTGAAGGATCCTATCTTTTTTAAAGATGTTTCTTTTTATATATTTAAATTGCCACTTTTTGAATCTTTATATAAAGTTATAATTTCTTTATTATTATTTTTAGTTATAACAACATTTATAGCTTATTTTATTTTAGAAGCTAAATATAAAATTCAAAGCAAAAAGGATATAAATTTAAAAAATATAAATCATGGCATAAAATCCTTTGCAGGAAAACAATTAGCTATTGTATCTGGTCTTATAATTTTATTTATATCCTTTGGACATTTAATAAAAATATGGAATTTAGTTTATAGCTCTAATGGAGTATCTTTTGGTGCTAGCTATACTGATGTTCATGCTACTTTATTATTCTATAAAATAATAGTAGTAATTACACTAATTTCATCTATAGTAACATTATTAAGTATAGTAAAAGGTAAATTTAAACCAGTAAGTATATGCATAGGTATAACTATATTTTTGATAGTATCACAAAATATAGCATCTTTTTTAGTACAAAACTTTATAGTCAAATCTAATGAAAAAACTTTAGAGCAGCCATATATAAAAAATAATATAGATTTAACAAGAAAAGCTTTTGCATTAGATGATATTGAAATAAGGGATTTTGATATTAAAAATGATTTACAAAAGCAAGATATTACAGATAACAAAGCAAGCATAGACAATATAAGAATAAATTCTTTTAAGCCTACATTAGAATTTTATAATCAAGTTCAAATAATAAGATATTATTATACTTTTAATGACATAGATATAGATAGGTATAATATAAATGGAAAATACAATCAAGTATTCCTAGCTGCAAGAGAAATAGATACAGATGCATTGAACCCAAATACATGGCAAAATAGACACTTAATATATACACATGGTTTTGGAGCAGTTATGAATAAAGTAAATTCTGTAACAAGTGAAGGACAACCTGACTTTGTTATAAAAGATATACCACCTTATAATAAAACAAATATAAAATTGGCTAATCCTAGGATATATTTTGGAGAAAAGACTAATGACTATGTTATAGTAAACACTAAGATAAATGAATTTGATTATCCTAAAGAAGATTCTAATAAAACTAATAAATATAATGGACATGCAGGGATAAAAATGAGCTTTATTAATAGATTATTATTTGCTATAAATAAAAAAGATATTAATTTTCTTTTATCAAAGGATATAAAAAAAGATAGTAAAATAATAATAAATAGAAATATTGTAGAGAGGGCAAAAAAAATAGCACCCTTTTTAACTTATGATAGTGATCCTTATATGGTTATATATAATGGCAAAATATATTGGATAATAGATGCTTATACTACTACAAATAGATATCCTTATTCAGAGCCTTATGATAGTATAAATTATATAAGGAATTCAGCTAAAGTAGTAATAGATTCTGTAGATGGAGATATCAATTTTTATATTACAGATAAAAAGGATCCTATAGTTAATAATTATGCTAAAATATTTAAGGGATTATTTAAAGAAGAAAAAGATGCCCCTAAAGAAATAAGAGAACATTTTAGATATCCAAAAGATTTATTTAGTATTCAAAGCAAAGTATTAGGAAAATATCATGTAAAAGATCCTGGTGTGTTTTATAATGGTGAAGATCTATGGGAAGTGTCTAAGGATCAAAAACATGTTGAAGGAGAAACAAATACAAATGATGCTCCTTATATAATTATGAAATTACCAGACCAAAATAAAGAAGAAATGGTACTTTTGAATTATTTTAATGTAATGAAAAAGGATAATATGATAGCTTTATTTGGAGCAAGAATGGATGGAGAGCAATATGGTAAAAAAATATTATATAAACTTCCATCAGACAAAACAGTATATAGTCCATATTTATTTAAGCAAAAAATAAATCAAGATACTAATATATCTAAGGAATTATCATTATGGAATAGAGAAGGTTCAAAGGTGCAATATGGAGACACTATAATATTACCTATAAAAAATTCTCTTCTTTATATAGAACCACTATATTTGCGAGCTAGTGGGAAAAATAGTATACCAGAAATGAAAAGAGTAATACTATCCTATAATGATAAATTAGTTTTATCATCTAGTATTCAGGAAGGTATAAAAGAAATATTTAATTCTAAAGATAATAAAATCAATGATAAAAATGAAAAAGATAGTACAAAGACTATAGATGATTCAAAATTGAAAAAAGCTCAAGAATATTATAATAAAGCCATAGAAGCTCAAAAAAATGGAGACTGGACTAAATATGGAGAAAATATAAATGAATTAGGTAATATATTAAATAGTATAAAATAAAAGATATAATAACTATGATTAATATCTGTAAAGAACCCCATGTATTTATAAGGGGTTCTTATTCATTTTTTGATTAAATTATCATTTATATGTAAATAATAACATTATATAGAAAATTAATTTGGAGTGATTGAATTTGAAATTTAAAAAAAGCGTATATATTGTTGTACTTACTTTAATATTATTATTTATACCTTGTTTTATACATACAAAGAAAGATGTAAGCACAACTAATAATTTAGACAATAAAACAAAAGAAATAAATAAAAGTGAAGTGGATAGAAATGAAATGTCAGTATTTTCATCTAATACTTGTTTTAAAAAAACTTATTATATAAATAAAAATAAAGTACCAGTATATAAGAATTTTGATTGTAATAGCGAAGTATTATATTATTTATATGAAGATGATATAATTGTTAGCTATAAGGAGCAAAATGGATATATATTTTGTGAAGAAGGAAATTTAGGAAGAAAAGGATGGATTAAAAAAAATAAAGAAAATCTTAAAGGAATTTTACATAAAAATACTGAATATAAAGTAGATGTGGACTTAATAGATCAAAAGATAAGGGTATACAAAAATGATAAAATAATAAAGAATATCAAGTGCTCAACAGGAGTTATAGGAAAACAAGATACAGAAACTCCATTAGGTATTTTTTATATTACAAATAAGGGAAAATATTTTTATAGTAACAAATATAATCAAGGTGGTAGATATTATATTAAATTTTTTGCAAATTATTTAATTCATTCTATACCTGTAGACAAAAATGGTAATATAATAGAAGAAGAAAAAGACAAATTAGGATTTCCTACATCTCATGGATGTATAAGAGTACCTATGGAGGATTCAAAGTGGTTATATAGAAATATACCTAATAAATCTTTAATAATTATACATTATTAAAATGGAGAGAAAGGCTGATAAAAAATGGATTATGATGTGATGATATTAGGTGGGGGAATAATTGGATGTGCATTAGCTTATGAATTATCAAAATATAGTTTAAATATAGCTTTAATAGAAAAGGATTATGATATAGCAGATGATGTAGCATTTATAAATTCATCTGTAGTGTATGATGGGGTGGAATGTGAAGATGATTTAGCAGCTAATTTGGAGTTAAATGGTAATAAGTTAATGGAAGATATAGCTAAAAAATTTAAAATTCCATTTAAAAAAACAGGGTCATTAATAATAGCTCAAAATGATAATGAAGTATATAATATAGAAAATATGTATAAAAAAGCTTTAAAAAGAGGAATAAAAAATATAGAAGTATTAACTAAGGATGAGGTAGAAAAAATAGAACCAAATTTAAATATAGATTTTAAAAAGGCATTATATTCTAGCAATACAGCATCTATAGCACCTTTTGATCTAGCTATATCTTATGGGGAAATTGCCTTTGATAATGGGGTAAATTTTAAATTAGAAGAACAGGTTTTAGAAATACAAAAATTATCTAAAGGATATAAAATTATAACTAATAAAAACAAATTTAACTGTAATATAGTTATAAATACAACCCCTGATGAAAATTTTGGAATATATTCGGACACCAAAAGAAATTATAAAAAAAGTAATTTAAATTATTTATTAATAGAAAAAAATTCAATCAAGGAATTTAATAATATAGTAGTAAAGCTAGGTACTAATGAAAATATAAAAAAAATTTTAGCTGTACCAACTGTTCAAGGTAGTATGGTTTTAGCTGTAGATACTTATGAGAAGATAAATTATAAAAATACATTAGATGTGTCTGCTTTGATTTTAGATGAAATAAATGAGATGGATATAAATAATTTTTATCAATTTCCATATTATGATGATAGTATAGTAATAGATGATAGTTTAATAGATAAGGGATATATAAAAGTTATAGTCAATCATTATGGACAAGTAACGATGACACCTTATATAGCAAAGATTGTTACAGAAACTATAGTTAGTAATATAAAATGTGTACTAAAGAAAGAGTTTATAGATAAAAGAAGGGATTATTATAAATTTAATGAGTTGTCTTTAGAAGAAAGAAATAAAATTATAAATATGGACAAAAGGTATGGAAAAATAATATGTGCTTGCAATAAAGTAACAGAAGGAGAAATTATAGATGCAATAAGAAGGCCTTTAGGTGCACGAACATTAGAGGGAATAAAAAGAAGGACAGGAGCAGCTTTTGGTAGTTGTCAGGGAGCCTATTGCTTAAATAAAGTTGTATCGATATTAGCTAGAGAAACAAATAAATTTATGACAGATATAGTTAAGGACTCAAAAAATTCTAAAATTATACCCTGTAGAATTAAAGAATTTGATACAATTTAATTTAGGAGGAATAAAGGTGCTTAGAGAATTTATTTGTAATGGATGCAATAAAAAGTGTATAATATCTCTTTACAATAGTAATTATAATACTATAAAAGGTAACCAATGTAACTTAGGAATAGATTATGCTAAAAATTATGTTAATAATACTAAAGATATTTTTACTACGTTAGTTAGGATAAAAGGATCTAAATATAATGTATTGCCAGTGAAAAGTAGTGAACCTATAGAAAAATCTTTATGGATAGAGTGTTCTAAAGCTTTAAGCAGATTATATGTAGGTTATCCTATAGAAATTGGAGATGTAATTTGTAAAAATATTTTAAACACCGGAGTAGATATAATAGCTATTAAAAATATTAATGAGTAAAGGGTTAGCTAAAATTAACAAATGATATTGACATATAGCTGCAGTATTTGTATAATTTTATTAAATTTATGTTTATAATTAAATATTAAAACCTGTGAAGAGGAGCAGTAACTATATGAAGTTTTAAGAGAGTTAACGGCTGGTGTAAGTTAATAACCTTATATTGTGAATCCACCTCTGAGGGACTGTGGTAAAAACAGTACGGATAACCGTTATAATTAAGAGAGGATCATTTTATGATCAATTAGGGTGGCAACGCGGAGCTTTTCGTCCCTTTTATAGGGACGAGGGGCTTTTTTTATTATATTATAAAGCTATAAAATCTGAAGGGAGGAAGTATTTATTGGATAATCCAATAAATAAAATATTATGTTAGATTTAAAAAGAATAAGAAATAATTCAAATGAAATAAAAGAATCATTAAACAATAGAGGAGAAAAGTTTGATGTAACTGTAATTGATGAAGTCTTAAAATTAGATGAAGAAAGAAGAAATATTTTAGTTAAAGTTGAGGTTTTAAAAAGTAAGAGAAATCAAGTTTCTTCTGAAGTTCCTAAACTAAAAAAAGAAGGAAAAGATGTATCTAATATAGTAGCTGAAATGAAAAATTTATCAGAAGAAATAAAAGGGTTTGATACTACTTTAGCTAAAATAGATGAAAAAATACAATATATAATGCTTAGAATACCTAATATACCAAACCCACAAGTTCCAGATGGAGACACAGATGAGGATAATATAGAAATAAGAAATTGGTCAGAACCAACAAAATTTGATTTTGAGCCTAAAGCACATTGGGATATAGGTTCAAATTTAAATATTCTTGATTTTGAAAGAGCTGGAAAAGTAACAGGATCAAGATTTACTTTTTATAAAGGATTAGGAGCTAGATTAGAAAGATCATTAATATCTTATTTTCTAGATACTCATACAGAGAAGCATGGCTACACTGAAATATTACCACCTTATATGGTGAATAGAACAAGTATGATAGGAACAGGACAATTACCTAAATTTGAAGAAGATGCTTTTAAAATTTCAGAGGATGATTACTTCTTAATACCAACTGCAGAGGTTCCTGTAACTAATTTATACAGAGATGAAATCTTAAAAGGTGATGAATTACCATTAAAACATGTAGCTTATAGTGCTTGTTTTAGATCAGAAGCCGGTTCAGCAGGTAGAGATACAAGAGGTCTTGTTAGACAGCATCAATTCAATAAAGTAGAGCTTGTTAAATTTACAAAACCAGAACAGTCTTATGAAGAATTAGAAAAATTAACTAATGATGCTGAAACAGTATTAAAAGAGTTAGGTATTCCATATAGGGTTGTAAGAATATGTAAAGGTGATTTAGGATTTACAGCTGCATTAAAATATGATTTAGAAGTTTGGATGCCAAGTTACAATAGATATGTTGAAATATCAAGCTGTAGTAACTTTGAAGACTTCCAAGCAAGACGTGCTAATATAAGATATAAAGAAGATGCAAAAGCAAAACCACAATATGTTCATACATTAAATGGATCAGGAGTTGCTATTGGAAGAACTGTTGCAGCTATACTTGAAAACTATCAAAATGAAGATGGATCAGTTACAATACCAGAAGTGTTAAGACCTTATATGGGAGGAAAAGAAGCAATAAAATAGTTGAATATTATTTGTTATAAAGAATTTATATATATTTAATTTAAAATAAACACTATTAAATTAATTAATTATTATAAAATTTAATAGTGTTTTTATTATTAGTTAAATAAAATTCTATAAAAACTATATTTTATTTAAGGGATATTTAATAATAAGATTTAGTATACCAAGATGCTATCAAGAATAAATCAGGAAAATTAATACTAAAATATAATTTGTGTTGACAAAGTTTAATTATAATGTTACAATAATTTTCGTTACGAAGTTAAATATGTGGAGAGATGGTCGAGTTGGTTTAAGGCACCGGTCTTGAAAACCGGCGTACGGGTGACCGTACCTAGGGTTCGAATCCCTATCTCTCCGCCATTTTTATGTAAGTAGGCTATGGAGAAATACTCAAGTGGCTGAAGAGGCGCCCCTGCTAAGGGCGTAGATCGGGTAACCGGTGCGAGGGTTCAAATCCCTCTTTCTCCGCCAAGGCATTTAACACTAGTGTTAAATGTTTTTTTATATTAAAAAAACTACTTAGTGAATTTTTGTAATAGTTATTATAGTATTTTTATAATCAGTTAAAAGTTAAAGTGATATGGAAAATAGGTTAATCATATAAGGAAAATTGTTAAAATAATTTAAATGAGATGCTGTTAATAGTCTAAAAATTTATTTTATTAGCAGATTTAGATTTTTGGTGTATATATAAATAATTTTTAAAAATATATTGACATATATTATTTTTATTGTTATAATTTATTACGTACTCAAGTGAAAAATTTAAAAAAACGTGGAGAGATGGTCGAGTTGGTTTAAGGCACCGGTCTTGAAAACCGGCGTACGGGTGACCGTACCTAGGGTTCGAATCCCTATCTCTCCGCCATTTTTATATAAGTAAGCTATGGAGAAATACTCAAGTGGCTGAAGAGGCGCCCCTGCTAAGGGCGTAGATCGGGTAACCGGTGCGAGGGTTCAAATCCCTCTTTCTCCGCCAAAGCATTTAACTCTTAAAGTTAAATGCTTTTTATTATAGGTTGATTTATAATGATTTTTATGTTAAAATAAATATATTAAATTTGCATCGGTAGCTCAGTTGGATAGAGTAGCTGGCTACGAACCAGTTGGCCGCGGGTTCGAATCCTGCCCGGTGCACCATAAATAAAAAGTCTTTCGATAAATCGAAAGACTTTTTATTTTCTGCTCCCAATAGGTTCTCCCATTATAACAGATGTTTCATATCCTAATTTACTTTGATTTAGTATATCATTATCAATTTTTATAGTATTTTTTTTGAAGAATAAAATTACTGTAGATCCTCCAAATTTAAAATAACCTTTTTCATCACCCTTTAAAATTTTAGTATTGGGTTTATAAGTCTGTATTATAGAACCTACACAAGTAGCTCCAACTTCCATAAATATTATATCACCGAAATTTTCACTATGAAAAATGGAATACTCTCTTTTATTTTTGCAAAATACACTAGGAATTTTAGATAATGCAATTGGATTTACTGAATAGTAAAAACCCTTTAGTTTTATAGTATTTTCACAGATACCATTGTCTATAAAATGAAATCTATGATAATCTGTGGGACACAGTCTTAAAACTAAGCAAGTTCCATTGTCATATTCTTTTGCTAATGAATCATTATTTATTAATTCATAAAAACTATAATTGATTCCTTTTACTTCAGTTACTGAATTTAGATTTAGATTTTCATATGCAAGTATTTTACCATCACCTGGGGATATTAATAAATTTTTATCAGCTTTTATAGGTCTAGCTTCTTTTTTTAATTTTCTAGTGAAAAAATCATTAAAACACTTAAAATTACTTGATTGATTTTCACTTAAAGACATGTCAATTTCAAAATCATTAATAAATTTATTTATTTTTTTGTGACTTAATCTTCTATCACAATAAAATCCATATATTTTTGAAAAAAATTCTTTTTTATAAATACCTCTAAAAGATTCATACCAATAGGTGAGGAATAGGTCCAATTTAAATATTTTTCTCCAGAAACTTTTTCTATATTATAATCTTTATTTTTTCTATTATAATATTTTATCATTAAAAAACCTCTTTCTAAGTAAAATATGATAGAGGCTGTCGTATTAGCATAAAAAAATATGCTAACGCAGCAACATTTTTATGTGTTTCACAGAAATTTTTACCTTCTAATAAGCTCAATAATTAAAAAATGCCATACTTTAATAAGCCTCGATATTAAGGCTTTTTTGAATTGAAAAGTTTTTAAAATATTTAAAATTATGCACCCTTTTTAAGTGGAAAAAGATGTGTCTCAGTTCTATCTGACTGGATTTTATTATGTAGTTTATTTATATTATGTGCCATTGCTAACAGAACGATTTCTGCCAAAACATTCTTTTTACCTTTACTTAAATATCTACGAAATCTTATATCCTGTTTTATTTCTGCAAAAGAGCCTTCAGCTTAAATACTTAGATTCACTCTCAACTTGAAACCTTCTTCGCTTACAACTCTTTCAAGATTTTCTTTGTGAAGCATGTTGAACAGCTTTGAAGTTTTTCAACTCTTTCTTCTAATAGCGTTTTGCAGTTATGCATTTGCTCTTATGAGTACATTTACTGCAGTCCTCAGAAGTATAAATTGTTTTTTCTTTTAATTGGGAATAAGTCAAGTATAAATCTGTTAAATCCATTCCTTCTACAGACTGACTTAGCAAACTCACCGAATCATTATTTGGAATCATGTACTCAATATTTAGCCAAAGTTTTAATTGATAATTTCCACGATTTGAAGTATAGCTTTTATTTTATTGATTTGTATAAGGTATTGCAAATTTATTTATACTTCGGAAGACATATACAAATAAATAGCATTAATATGAATTAAATTAAATATTTATGTATGATTTGATAAAAAATGTATAAATTATATTAATTGTATGATATTATATTAATTGACAAATTATTAATTACATTAAGGAGGATATTATTATGTCTATTAAAAAATTAGTACTTACAGGAATTTTAACATTATCAATTTCTGCACCTGTATTTGCTGCATGGAATTATGCAAGTATAACATTACCTAGGACTGGTGCTTGGGCAACTATAAGTAGAGGCGCCTCTGGAGCAAGTCAAAAAACACAGGTTACAAGAAATGCTTATACAGTAAATAGTAGAATTATTAACAATGGTGGAACTGTTTTAAGTGGCTGGCAGAGTCATTCTTCGGGAACTGGTACTATTCGTACACATTATAGTGGTGCAAAAAAAGGCGATAGTGTTAAAGCACAATTTAAAACAAATGCAACAAATGTTAGGACAACCACTGCAACAATAGGTTGGCAACCATAAATTAATTTAATATAGTAGTAGTGTAGATTTGTCTACATTACTACTATTACTTGTACAGGGAGGATTTTCTTAATGTTAGAGAATAAAACAGTATTATCAGTTAAAAATCTTTCTAAAAGTCTAGGAAATAAGCAAGTTTTAAAAAATGTAAATTTAGACCTAGAAAGAGGAGATATTATAGGCATTACTGGTAAAAATGGATCAGGAAAAACAACTTTACTTAGAATTATTATAGGACTTTTTTATGCGTCTAGTGGAGATGTAATAATAGAAGGTAAAAAATTAATACCAGGTTTTTTAGGTAATTTACCAACTAATGTTAGTGCATTAATTGAAAATCCTAATTTTTTACCACAATTTACAGGATTTCAAAATTTAAAGATACTGGCATCCATTAGAAATAAGATTAGCGATGAAGATATAAGAAATACAATGAATTTAGTTGGGTTATCTCCATCAAATAAAAAAAATGTATCAAAATATTCTTTAGGAATGAAACAAAGATTAGGAATTGCACAAGCCATAATGGAAAATCCTGATATAATTTTATTTGATGAGCCTACTAATGCTTTAGATTCAGATGGAGTAAAAATTTTTACTGACATTGTAAGTAAAATGAGTAAAAGTGGCACAAGTTTTATTATGGTATCACATAAAAAGGAAGATATAGATGCCTTATGCAATAAAGTTTATAGAATTGAAAATGGTGAATTAAATGTAATAGATAACCACAAAGAATGGAAAATAGTTGTTAACGATTTAGTAGACTTAGAAAATTTATTAAAAATATATCCAAATGGAAATATAATTGAACGTGTAGATAATCATCCATGTATTATATATAAAAATGATTGGAAAGATGTATCACAGGTACATGAAATTTTAAATAAAAATAAAATAAATACTATAAGTATAGAATAGGATAGCTTATGAATTATTTTTTTATAAAGCAATATTTTTCTCTTAGATGGAAAAGATGGTTAACAATTATTCCTATAATATTTTTTTCCGCTGTTTTATTAAAGTATCTAGCTCCTATTGACTTTTTACCAGCAAATAAAACTTTAATTCTTAAGGATTACATGTTTGAGTCACTTTCATATCCTTTTTATATATTGTTTGTAGCGCCTTTATTATATTGTTATCTTATATATGATATAGCTACTAAAGATTATGAAGGTGGTTATATAACTTTTATTATATCAAGGATTGAAAATAGAGTATCTTATTTTATATCAAAGATTCTTTTAATTATTATTACTGCAAATATATATTTTTTTATGAACTTATTTGTATTAATAATAGTTGGTTTAATATTTAGATTACCATTACAGGGGGAATGTTATTCTCCAATATTAAAAACTTCATATAAACTTGGGTTAAATATTTATAGTATTTTTCTTATTCAATATGGAATATATTTTATAGGCCTTATAGCTATAGGAATAAGTGTATTAGTTATTTCTTTATTATTTAATAATGGCATATATTCAATGATATTTATAGTTATGTGTTTTATTCAAAGTCGAGAAGCTTTTTTTAATAACCATAAGAATTTAAAATGGTCTTTAATAGGACAGTTAGCATTATCTAAGCATTATCCTTTTTGTTTTTCTGATTCACAGGTTGATCCAAGCTATTTAAGTTATATGATTGGATATACCGCTTATTATTCTATTAAATTCTATATAGCAATATCATTAATAGCTTTTTTAGTAGGTATGTTATGTATTAATAAGATTAATTTTAACAAGAAAATGTGAGGATTAAGATAATGAAGAACTTAATATTAAATCAAATATATTCTACTAAGAAAAATGTTGTAACAAGCATACTGCTTATTTTATTTTTTAATATTTGTCAACTTATTTCTATATTAAATGATGGCAAACTAGATAAGCTAGAAGTTAGACCATTAGATTTTTTTATTAAAATCTATGGTGGAGTACATTCTAAATTTTTTATATTCCAATATATTCAGTGGATTGTTGTTATATGTACTTTGCTATTAATAATAGAAAATATTATTAATTCTTATAAGGGATTGGATTTAATGATAATAAATAGGTCAGGATTTAGATTAAAATGGTGGAGTTCAAAAATAATATCATTATTTTTATTAAATATAATTTATATAATAGCAATTATTGTTATATATAAGATCCTATCTATAATATTTTTATGTCCATCTAATTATAAAATATGGAGTACATATTCAAAAATTTATTATATTGATCTATATAACAGTACAATAAATCCTGATAAAGTATTATTTATGTGCTTATGTATAATGTTAACTGGATTTATTGCTATTTCTACATTTTTTCAGACTATAAATGAAATTACAAATAATAATATAAAAATTTTCATAGTATTTATAATTATAATGGTTATTAATGGAATATTACATATGAATAACTTAATACCTAGAGTACTGTCACCATTAAATTATCCATCTATTTTAGATATAACACCTAATGTTGGGAATTATATTAAGTGTATAATTCTAAATATAGTATTAATAATATTTAACACTATGGTCGGTAGTATTTTTATTATAAAAAAAGATATATTATAAATTTTTAGGAGGTACTATGGTTAATTCATTTTTTAAAATTGAACTTAAAAGAGCTTTTTTTAGATGGAAAACATTCATTGCATTTATAATTTTTATGGCTGTTTTTATACATATATCTTATTTAGATAAATTAGATATCCCTAATACTCCTACGTATCTTAAATATTTCTTCTTAGAGAATCATAATGGTTTTATTAGTTATTTAAAAGCTATGGGATTTGTAAATAGCTATATGGCAATTGTATTTCCTATAATTATATTATTAGTAGTTGGAGATTCATTAATTGAAGATGTAAAAACAGGATTTTTACAATTCTATTTAACTAGAACAGATTGGAAGAACTATATTCGTTCAAAGACTATTGCAGTATCATTAGTCTCATTTATGGTTACATTTATATTTCAGGTATGTGCTTTTATTTATTCTATGATTACACATCCATTTTATATACCTAGAAATATTGATGCAGCACCTAGCTATGCTAGAGGTTTGTATATGTTGAATCCATATTTATATATTTTGCTAATTTGTATAATATTTTCTTTAATATCAATAGTTATAGCACTATTCGCAATTGCACTATCTAATAGGTTAAAAAATTCTTCACAAGCTATTTTAATCCCCTGGATTCTATATTTAATATTAGGTATAGGATTAAATTGTATAGATTCAATATATTCTTTTAGTCCTGTATTTATGTGCGGACCGTTTATATTTGAACGTTTTTATTCTGGATGGGAAATAATCTTATATTGGAGTGTAATTTTATTTTTAAGTATATATTTAGGATTTAAATTGTTTTCCAAAAATTTTGTTTTTAATAAATAGAATTTTGAGAAAATATTATAATGTAACACAATGGATAAGATATATCATTCAATATATTATAATAAATTGATATAAATATAACTGATGAGATTAAAATTTAATTCCGCACAGTACAAATTGTTCGGAACTAATAAAAGAGGGAGATATAGCACTAAAAATTAGTGCTATATCTTTTTGGCTAAAAAAATAAATTTTGCTCCGTGTTCAGAAATAATAATGGCTAAAATGACAAACTTTTTTTATTTTTTTATTCCAATAGATTCACCCATTACAACAGATGTTTCATATCCTAATTTACTTTGATTTAATATATCATTATCAATTTTTATAGTATTTTTTTTGAAGAATAAAATTACTGTGGATCCTCCAAATTTAAAATAACCTTTTTCATCACCCTTTAAAATTTTAGTATTGGGTTTATAAGTCTGTATTATAGAACCTACACAAGTAGCTCCAACTTCCATAAATATTATATCACCGAAATTTTCACTATGAAAAATGGAATACTCTCTTTTATTTTTGCAAAATACACTAGGAATTTTAGATAATGCAATTGGATTTACTGAATAGTAAAAACCCTTTAGTTTTATAGTATTTTCACAGATACCATTGTCTATAAAATGAAATCTATGATAATCTGTGGGACACAGTCTTAAAACTAAGCAAGTTCCATTGTCATATTCTTTTGCTAATGAATCATTATTTATTAATTCATAAAAACTATAATTGATTCCTTTTACTTCAGTTACTGAATTTAGATTTAGATTTTCATATGCAAGTATTTTACCATCACCTGGGGATATTAATAAATTTTTATCAGTTTTTATAGGTCTAGCTTCTTTTTTTAATTTTCTAGTGAAAAAATCATTAAAACACTTAAAATTACTTGATTGATTTTCACTTAAAGACATGTCAATTTTAAAATCATTAATAAATTTATTTATTTTTTTATGACTTAACCTTCTATCACAATAAAATCCATATATTTTTGAAAAAAATTTCTTTTTTATAAATACCTCTAAAAGATTCATACCAATAGGTGAGGAATAGGTCCAATTTAAATATTTTTCTCCAGCAACTTTTTCTATATCATAATCTTTATTTTTTCTATTATAATATTTTATCATTAAAAAACCTCTTTCTAAGTAAAATATGATAAATTAATTATTATTTAATTAGCTATAAATGTCAATAAATTAATAGAAATAGCGGAAATATTCATAAATAGATTATAATTTACCAGATTTTATTATAGATATAAGAAGCCAAAAACCCATAAAGGCTGCAATGAGGTATCCTAATATTCCTATTATAGATATATCATAAAATTTAGGACCAATGTTAGAATTAAGTATAAAAGAGAAACCAATTATCATTGAGGATATTATTAAAGCAAAAACTATTCTGTTTATCATTTTGTTTAATTCATTAATTGATCTATCTAGATTATTGACATTAAGTTGAATTTTTGATCTACCATTTAAAATACTATTTAATAGTTGAACAGTTTTAGTAGGAATTTTTGATAAATCTTCTGCAGTTTTATAACTATTTAATATTAATTCGTCCAAATCAATATTTTTAAAAAAATTAACTTTATTATTATTTTCTACATAGGGAATCGCAATATCTAATATTTGAATATTAGGATCTATTTTTTCTAAGATACCTTCTATTATAATTAAGCTTCTTATGAGCATAGTTAATTCTTTAGGTAAACTGATATTATTACGATTAGCACATTCAAAGACTTCTTGAAGCATGGTGGACATTTTTATATTCTTTAAAGGAGTAGAAAGATAAATATCAAATAAATAATTTATATCTTCAAATAAATTATTTTTATTTATATAACCTTTTTTTATTCCAATAGACAAAAGTACAGATATAAGTTTATCTACATCTTTAAAAGCCACAGCTACCATAGCCTTATTTAAATAATTTTTTAGATCAGATGATAGAGTACCCATTATTCCAAAATCTATATAGCATATTTTACCTTCATATATAAAAATATTTCCAGGATGAGGATCACCATGAAAAAATCCATCTTCAAAAATTTGTTTTAATATAGATATAGCTAATTTATGAGCTACATCTTTTTTATCATAATTTAATTTATCTAAAGATTTTATATCGGTTATCTTAAAACCATGAATTTTTTCCATAGTAATTATTTTGCTACTACAGTATTTATCTATAGTATTAGGAACATAAATACATTTTAGATTTTTATTAAAGTATTTAAATTTTTTAATATTTTCTTTTTCATTATTAAAATCTAATTCTAAATTAGTTGCGTTTATTAGCTCATCTATAGCTTCTTTAGGATCTATTAATGTATCAAAGGTTTTAATTTTTCCAAGAGTAAATATTTTTCTTAATATAGCTAAATCCATGTTCATTTTTTCTTTTATTTCTGGCCTTTGAATTTTTACTATAACTTCCTCATTATTATGAAGTTTAGCAGAATAAACTTGGGATATAGAAGCAGAAGCTAAAGGTTTTCTATTAAAATTTAAGAAAGCATCTTCTATGGATATATTAAATTCTTCAAAAAATATTTTGTTTATATCACTAAAATTATCTTCAGGTACACTATCTTGAAGTTTTGATAATTCTTTTATATAGGGCGCTGATAATATATCAGGTCTTGTACTTAATATTTGGCCTATTTTTATAAAGGTAGGCCCTAATTCCTCAAAAGCTTTTCTTAAATTTTCAGGAGCTTTATCTTCGTTAAATTTTGAGTCTACTATATGACCAAAACCATAGAATGCTAATATTTTTATTATTTCTTTAAATCTTTGAACAGAATTTAAGTACATTTTAATACCTCTCTGATAATTTTATCCATATTATAGTATAAATAAAAGCCCTAACCTTAGTTGGGCTTATTAATATTATTTTTCTAATTGAGAAATTTTATCTTCAAGTGATTTTATTTTATTGTTTATATCATTTAAATCATTTTTATTAACAAAATTTAATTCATTAAATATAGAAATTATATCTTCTCTTGTAAGCTGTTTTTCTTCAGATGAATTTTTAGACTCTTTATTTTCATCAATAGTTCTTTTTAATTCTTGAGATAATTCCTTACCTTCATTTACAGTAATTTTACCCTTTTGAACCATTTCGTCTACTAAATTAGAGGCTTTTTCATAGGTATAAGCCGCTGAACCAATACCAGCTAAAAGTATATTTTTAAATTCGTTTATCACAATATACACCTCCTACTTTTACATATATTATACTACAATAGAATATGCTACATAAATTAAATAATTAATAATTTTAGTATTAACTATAATTATTGAAATTATAGCTAATATCAGTTATAATATATGCAATTCTTGACAATAATCATGAATTGTAATAAACTATTAGAAGTAAAAGAATAAATGAGCGCTCGTAGCTCAGTAGGATAGAGCAGCAGTTTCCTAAACTGCGTGCCGCAGGTTCGATTCCTGTCGGGCGTACCAAAAGTCTTATAACTTAATTGTTATAAGACTTTTTTATTTTTTGTAAATAATAATATCAATTAAATATAATTTAAATTTGATATAATATAAAATAATAGGTATTATTTAGTATTCCATAAAAGGGGCGAATTCTATGAAATTAGAAATAATAACAGAAGATCGTTTAGGCATGGTGCTAGATATTTTAAATGTGTTATACAATGAGAGTATGGATATAAAATCTCTAGAGGTATTTTCTAAAAAAATATATATAAAAATAAATAAAAAGATTTCTTACAACAAAAACATGATAATCAAGAAAATAAAAAATATAAAGGGAGTAGTAAGGGTAAAAAAGATAGATATACTGCCTTATGAAAAGGATGAAAAAAAATTGTTTACTATAATTGATTCTTTGGAGGAGGGAGTAATTTTTGTCAATGAAAAATGTCAAGTAGAGGTTTTTAATAAATACTGTGAAAACTTATTTAATACTTTAAAAGAAAATGCAATTAGAAAGCATATAAAAGAAATTTTGGGACAAAATCAACTCATATTAGATGCTTTAAAAATGGGAAAAGATTATGATAATTTACAAGTCTTCATTAATAATAAAGATAGAAAGGGAATGTATGTATCTACAGCAAGAGCTATTAAAGATGATAAGAATAAAACAATAGGATTTGTTATATTAATAAAAGATTTAAAAGAAACTATTGAAATAGTAAATTCTATTAAATATAAGGAAGATGAAGCATTTAAGGGGATAATAGGAAAAAGTATCTGTATTGATAATTTAAAAGAAATATGTAAATCAGTTGCTAAAACAAATTCAACCGTATTAATTTGTGGAGAATCTGGAACAGGAAAAGAACTTTTTGCAAAGGCTATTTATAAATTAAGCTTGAGAAATAATAAAAACTTTGTTACTGTAAATTGTGCTGGTTTACAGGATAATTTAATAGAAAGTGAACTTTTTGGTTATGAAGCAGGAAGTTTTACAGGAGCTAAATCTAATGGTAAAGAAGGTTTTTTTAAGTTAGCGGATAAAGGTACTATATTTTTAGATGAAATTGGAGAACTTCCTCTTAATATTCAATGTAAATTTTTAAGAGTATTACAAGAAGGAACTATAAGAAAAATAGGAAGTACAAAGGAAGAAAAAATAGATGTGAGAATAATTGCTGCTACTAATAAAAATTTAGAAGAAATGGTTTTAAACGGAAAATTTAGAGAAGACTTATACTATAGATTAAATGTAGTACCTATAGAAATACCTCCACTAAGAGAAAGAAAAGAAGATATACAATTATTAGTAGATAATTTTGTAAAAGCTTTAAATAAAAGTTTAAATAAAAATATTAGATATATAGATAAAAAATTTATAAATAAATTATTAAAATATAATTTCCCAGGTAATATTAGGGAACTTCAAAATATAATTGAAAGAACTATGAATTTGTGTTCGGACAATATATTAAGTGATAAAAATCTCAGTATAAATACTAATATTACATTAAATAATGATAGTGGTGCATTACTTTTACAAGATATAGTGGAGAAAGCAGAAAAATGTGCTATACAGAAGGTAATGAATGAATATAAAAGTTTAAGAAAAGTAGGCAAAGTATTAGGAGTTTCTCATACTACTGTAATGAATAAAATAAAAAAATATGGAATTGTATGTAAATAAATATTTACAATTGTAAAAAAATATTGCCAGTTTCAAATAAAATTATGTTATAGACTATTTATATCTTCAGGTTAATATAGTTAATTTATATATTTAAGACCATTGGTATATTATTTGCTTTAATAAATTACATATATTTATTTGAAAGGGGATTAATACATGGAAAATATAAAGAAAATGGGATTTGCGACAAAGGCTATACATGGAGGGCACATTGGAGATAAACAGTTTGGTTCATTGGCAACTCCAATATACCAAACATCTACATTTATATTTGATTCAGCAGAGCAAGGGGGTAGGCGATTTGCAGGAGAAGAAAGTGGATATATATATTCAAGATTAGGAAACCCTACATCTACAGAAGTAGAGAACAAGTTAGCTTTGTTAGAATGTGGAGAGGCAGCTGTTGTAGCTGCATCAGGTATGGGTGCTATAGCTGCATCTTTGTGGTCAGCTTTAAAATCAGGAGATCATGTAGTTGCATCAGATACTTTATATGGATGCACATTTGCACTATTAAATCATGGATTAACAAGATATGGAGTAGAGGTCACATTTGTAGACGTATCTAATTTAGATGAAGTAAGAAATGCATTGAAAGCAAATACTAAAGTAGTTTATTTAGAAACTCCAGCTAATCCAACATTAAAGGTTACTGATATTAAACAAATATCAAATATGGTTCATGAAAATAATAAAGAATGTCTTGTATTTGTTGATAATACATTTTGTACACCATATATACAAAGGCCATTACAATTAGGCGCTGATGTAGTTGTACATTCTGCTACTAAATATTTAAATGGACATGGAGATGTTATAGCTGGATTTGCAGTAGGAAAAGAGGAATTTATAAACCAAGTTAAATTATTTGGTATAAAAGACATGACAGGATCAGTTATAGGACCTTTTGAGGCATTTTTAATAATAAGAGGAATGAAAACATTACAATTAAGGATGGAAAAACATTGTAAGAATGCTATGGAAGTAGCAAAGTTTTTAGAGTCCCATCCTGCAGTTAAAAAAGTTTATTATCCAGGATTAGAAAGTTTTGAATACTATGAGCTTGCTAAAAAGCAAATGAGTTTGCCTGGTGCTATGATTTCCTTTGAACTAAAAGGTGGAGTAGAAGAAGGTAAAGTAGTTATGAATAATGTTAAATTAGCTACTCTTGCAGTAAGTCTTGGGGATGCTGAAACATTAATTCAACATCCAGCATCAATGACACATTCACCTTATACAGCAGAAGAAAGAAAAGAAGCTGGTATAAGTGATGGGCTAGTAAGACTATCCGTAGGACTTGAAGATGTGGATGATATAATTAGTGATTTAAAACAAGCATTAGATTTAATAGTTAAGTAACTATTTTATAAAAAATATAAATGTTGATTCTTTATGCAAGGAATCAACATTTGCTTTTATAAATAAAAAAAGGTATAAATAATATTATATAAATAAATAGGTTCTTATAAAAAGGAGTTTTATATGAATGATTATATAGAATATGCAATAATTGAAGCAAAAAAAGCATTAG
Source organism: Clostridium botulinum (assembly GCF_001276985.1). Taxonomy (GTDB): domain Bacteria; phylum Bacillota; class Clostridia; order Clostridiales; family Clostridiaceae; genus Clostridium_F; species Clostridium_F botulinum. Next base: position 11,476 of record NZ_LHUL01000009.1, on the reverse strand, counting down.
CAATAGGAGAAGTACCTGTTGGAGCTATTATAGTTAAAGAAAATAAAATTATAGCAAAAAGTCATAATTTAAAAGAGTCATTGAAGGATCCAACAGCTCATGCAGAGATATTAGCTATAAAAGAAGCTTGCAATACAATACATAATTGGAGATTAAAAGGATGTAAGATGTATGTAACATTAGAACCATGTGCTATGTGTGCTAGTGCAATAATTCAATCTAGAATAAGTGAATTGCATATAGGAACCTTTGATCCAGTGGGAGGGGCTTGTGGATCAGTAGTAAATATAACAAATAATAGTTATTTAAAAAATAATTTAAATATTAAATGGTTATATGATGATGAATGTAGTAGAATAATAACAAATTTTTTTAAAAATATTAGATAAATATATAAAAGACTTGTAATTAGCAATAATTTTATACAGTAAATGTATTTATTTTAATAAAATTACATTTATTCAAAATAAATATTATATTAAAGTATTGAAGTTATTATAATTTCATAGTATAATACTTTATGTTGACAATAAAATAATAGTTAAAAGATTCATGGAGAGATGTCCGAGCGGTTTAAGGAGCACGCCTGGAAAGCGTGTATAGGGGCAACTCTATCGGGGGTTCGAATCCCCCTCTCTCCGCCATTTAATCTTTCCGTGCTAGATGGGGAGTTAGCGGTGCCCTGTAACCTGCAATCCGCTACAGCAGGGTTGAATTCTTCGCCTAGACTTTAACTTGTGGGGTCTGGCCTGTAAAAGTGGTGTTGATAATTGGGTCCCACGCAACGAAAATTCATGAACTCCGTCAGATCCGGAAGGAAGCAGCGGTAAGTGAACACTTTCGTGTGCCGTGGATAAACCTGATTTGAGCTAACTGTACAGGTAACGCTCATAAGTTAACAGACAAAGCGAAGTGCACGGTTTAACAAGAATTTTAAAGGTACTATTAAAGGTACCTTTTATTTTTTATAATAAAATATTAGTGTATAATATTATATATAGTTTCAATTATTTATGGTGAGAAGGTGGTAACAGTGGGTTATACCGCATTATATAGAGAGTGGAGACCAAGAACATTTAAAGAGGTAGTTGGACAAAAACATATAACAGTAACACTTAAAAATCAAGTTATAGAAAAAAGAATAGCTCATGCTTATCTTTTTTGTGGAACAAGAGGTACAGGTAAGACATCTACAGCAAAAATACTATCAAAAGCAGTAAATTGTTTAAATCCTAAGGATGGTGAACCTTGTAACGAATGTGAAATTTGTAATAAAATAAATAGTGGAACTTTAATGGATGTAATAGAAATGGATGCTGCTTCTAAAAGGAAATTAGAGGACATAAAGGAAGTTATAGAAAATGTAAAATATCCACCACAGGAAGGGAAAAATAAGGTTTATATAATGGATGAGGTTCATATGTTAACTCAAGAAGCAGTAAATGCTTTTTTGAAAACTTTAGAAGAACCTCCCAGCAATGTAATATTCATATTAGCAACTACAGATCCTCAAAAATTACCTATAACTATATTATCTAGATGTCAACGATTTGATTTTAGAAGAATAAGAAATGAGGAAATATTTGAAAGGCTTAGAGCAATAGTGTCAGAACAGGGCATATATGCAGATGATAAAAGTCTTAATCTTATAGCTAGAATGTCAGATGGGGCCATGAGAGATGCTCTTAGTATATTAGATCAAGTTATATCTACTGGAGATGGGAAGGTAGAGTATGATCAAGTCTTAGATATGCTAGGATTAGTTACTAATGAAAATCTTCTAAGAATTACAAACAGTATAATAGAAAAAGATGTAGAGAAATCTATGAGGATAATAGAAGATATAGTGCTAAGTGGAAAAGACATATATAATTTTATAAAAGATATGATAACTCATCTTAGAAATATACTTATGGTTAAAGTAAGCAAAAATCCAAATGAAATATTAGATATGTCCAGTGAAAATATTGATTTAGTAAAAGAGCAGTCTGAAAAAATAAGAATAGAAGAAATAATGAGGAATATAAAAATACTTCAAGAAGCAGAACAACAATCTAAATGGGTAAAGCAAAACAGAATATATTTAGAATTGGCTGTACTTAAAATGTGTAAAATAGAATATGATACATCTAAAGAAGTTATACTTTCTAGGCTTAATAAAATAGAAGAGCTTATAAAATCAGGTAATATAAAATTAGCAATAAATGAAGAAAAGAAAAAAATAGAGCCAAAGGAATTTAATCTAAAAAGAGAAAAAGAAAGTATGCAACATAGTAAAATAGAAAAAAATTCATTAGAAGATTATAATAAGGACTCTAAATTAACTGTAGAAACTGTCAAAAAAATGTGGCACGATATATTAGAAGCTTTTAAAGCAAGAAGACTTATGGTATTATATGCAGCTTTAGTTACTGCAAACATAACAGATTGCAAAGAAGGCATTATTACTTTAAATTATAATAAGCAGTATTCTTTTAATAAAAAGAGATTAGAAAAGCCAGAAAATAATAAAGTAGTTCAGGAAATTTTTTCTGAGGTACTAAAAGAGAAAATTAGAATAATATATATTGTAGAGGAAAAGGCTAAAGAAGAAAATTTACCAGAAGAGATTTTAAAAAATACTTTTGGAGAGAATATACTAGAAATAATTGATGAATAGCTAGTTAAATATTACAATTATGATATAATAAAAATCTAATTATTTATATTAAGGAGGAATTTTTATGGCAAGAGGTGGATTCCCTAACATGGGTGGAGCAAATATGAATAACTTAATGAAACAGGCTCAAAAGCTTCAACAAGATATGGAAAAAATGCAGGGAGAAATGGAAAAGAAAGAATTTTCAGCTACAGTTGGAGGAGGAGCAGTTACAGCTGTTGCTAATGGGAAAAAACAAATAGTAGATATAAAAATTGAACCAGAAGTTGTAGATGAAGATGACATAGAAATGCTTGAAGATTTAATAATGAGTGCATGCAACGAAGCTTTAAAGAAAGCTGAAGAAGACACTTCAAGCGAAGTGAAAAGATTAACTGGAGGAATGAACTTACCAGGAATGTTCTAAATTTAAGCTAAAGTAAAACAGAGGTGAAAGATTTGGATTTTTATCCTATAGCTATAGAAAAATTAATAGAAGAGTTCGCTAAATTACCGGGTATAGGTTATAAAACAGCTCAAAGACTTACTCTATATGTACTAAATTTACCTAAAGAAGAGGTAAAGGAATTCTCAGAGGCCTTAGTAAAAGCTAGAGGTACAATTAAATATTGTTCTGTATGTGGTAATTTTACAGATAAAGATCCTTGTGCTATATGTAGTAATCCTAATAGGAATAAATCTATTATTTGTGTAATAGAACAACCTAAAGATATAATGTCTATGGAAAAAATAAGAGAATATAATGGAGTATATCATGTATTACATGGGAATATATCTCCTATGGCAGGAAGAGGTCCTGAAGACATAAAATTAAAAGAATTAATAAGAAGAATAGATGGTAGTGTAAATGAAGTTATAGTTGCTACTAATCCTAATGTAGAAGGAGAAGCAACAGCTATGTATATATCTAAAATATTAAAACCTCTAGGAGTTAAAGTTACAAGAATTGCCCACGGAGTACCAGTAGGTGGGGATTTAGAATATGCAGATGAGGTTACTTTAGCTAAAGCTTTAGAAGGAAGAATAGAATTATAAAAAAATTTTATGAATATAAATCCCATTTTGTGTCTATTATTGAAATAGGAGATAAAATGGGAGGTTTTTTTATAATGAAAAAATTAAATGATGGAAAAAATGAAAAAAAGTTATTACTAGAATCTATAGACAGCGTAATATCAGAGATAAACAACATAAGAAGATTGTTTGAAAACGCAAGTGATCCTAAATTAATTGATTATGCTATATACATGGAAGAGGCACTAAAAGCTAAATATATTTATCTCTTAAAAGAAGCTAAAGAAGAAGGTATTAAGGTAGAATATTGTGATACAATAAAAGAAGTTGAAGTAGGATAAAATTTATATTTAATAAACCATTAGAAATATAAAATTCTAATGGTTTATTTTTTATTATTTTTTACTTAATATAATATTAAAACAATATATAATTTTTAGTGTTAGTATAGAATATAAATATAATATATAGATTAGGGGGTGTTGAATTTATGGGAATAGAATATATTGCTTATTTTATTTTAGCTATATTTTTGTTGTTTGTAGTAGTAAAAATATTTTCATGGCCATTAAAAATCCTCTTAAGTTTAATAGGAAATGCCATTTTAGGAACAGTATTGTTATTTATTTTAAATGTGATTGGAGGAGCTTTTAATTTTTACATAGGTATAAATATATGGACAGCATTAATAGCAGGATTCTTTGGAATACCAGGAGTTATATTTCTTATAATATTTAAATTATTTTTATAGGTATGTGGATAACTTTAAAAATAATAAATGTTTTCAACAATTCACAGGTTAATATGTGGATAAAAACTGTGGATATGTGTATAATTATATTTGAATTTATATATTAACTATGAGAGGAGGCTTATCGAAATTTTTTCGATAAAATAAATTTTGAAAATAACTAAAAATATACTAAAAGCTGAATTTATAAAAAGGCCAAATAGATTTCAGGCTTATGTAAAAATAAATGAGAAAATAGAAATGGTTCATGTTCCTAATACAGGAAGATGCAAAGAGATATTGATTCCAGGTTCTATGGTCATATTGAGAGAAGAAAATAATGAAAATAGAAAAACTCGATATGATTTAATAGCTGGATATAAGGGAGATATGCTTATAAATATAGATTCCCAGATACCTAATAAGGTAGTCCATGAAGCATTAATGAACCTTAAAATAGATATTCTTAAAGAATACACTAATATTAAAAGAGAAAAAACCTTTGGTAAAAGTAGATTTGATTTTAAATTAGAAAAAGAAAATGGAGAGATATATTATTTAGAAGTAAAAGGAGTAACTCTTGAAAACGATGGTTTAACTATGTTTCCAGATGCTCCTACAGAAAGAGGAACAAAACATATATTAGAACTTATAGATGTGAAAAATAAAGGTATGGGTGCAGGTGTACTATTTTTAATACAATTAAATGGTGTGAAAAAATTTACACCACACCATAAAATGGATAAGAATTTTGGAGAAGCTTTAAGGTTAGCAAAAGAAAAGGGAGTAGATATTTTAGCCTATGATTGTTTAGTTGAAGAGAGTAGTATTTCTTTAAATAATCCTATATCAATAGAAATCTAGAGCAAAATTTAAAATTAGGAGAAGTGGAGGGAAAGCTTTTTATTAAGCTGAATGTATGAAATTTAAATACTGTCCACTATGTGGGGAAAAATTAATTGAAAAATACAGTTGGGATGAAGGGGGAGTCCCATACTGTAAAAGACATAATATAATGTATTTTGATACTCCTAAGCCTTGCATTGTAGTAGGAGTACTTAAAGAAGATCATGTCTTGTTACTAAAACAAAGCTACATATTCAAAAATTCTAAAGTTCTTTTATCAGGATATGTATCTAGTGGAGAGACCGTTGAAGAAACTGTTTACAGAGAAGTTAAAGAAGAAGCTGGCATTAATATAAAAGATTTAAGATATCTAGGAAGTGATTACCTAGAGAGTAAAGATATAGTTATGCTTACATTTATGGCAACATATAAAGATGGAATTTTAAATAAATCAGAAGAAGTAGAATGGATTGATTGGATACCTATAGAAGAAGCTATAGATCATATGGAAGAAGATGAAATAGGGAAAAAAATAATAAAAAAAATAATGAAGAATTGTTAAAACAGTTATATATGAATAAATTTAAAATTTTAGGAAGAGGATAAAAATAAGAAGGGTTTTAATAAATACATATAGAATTTATCTATTGAAAAATCAAAGCTTTTTAAGGAGGAAAAAATGAGTAACAAAATTGAAAAAACACCTAAACGTGTACCAGAAATAAAAGGTGTGTTAAGAAGTCATATGATAGAAGTTCCTTCAATTATTAGAGAAGCTAGTGGCATTAGAGTTTTTGGGAAAAGAATAAAATCCTTTGTATACAGCACAGATGTTGCTGTTATTAAGAATACCAATGCAGATGCTGTAATAGCAGTATATCCTTTTACTCCTCAGCCTATAATAACTCAATCTTTAGTTTTAGCTGCAGATATTCCTGTATTTTGTGGTGTAGGAGGCGGATTAACTACTGGAAAACGAGTTGTTAATTTAGCTTTAGATGCTGAATTTAAAGGTGCTATGGGAGTTGTTATAAATAATCCAACTCCTAATGATGTATTACAGCAAATAAAAGATACTATAGATATTCCAATTGTAGTAACGGTTGTATCGGAGTATGAAGACATAGAAGCTAGAATTAATTCAGGAGCCACTATACTGAATATATCAGGAGCTAAAAAGACAGCGTACATAGTTAGAGAAATAAGAAAACGATATCCTGATTTCCCTATAATAGCTACAGGAGGTCCAAATGAAGCCAGTATAAAAGAAACCATAGAAGCAGGTGCAAATGCTATAACATATACACCACCTCCAGCATCAGACATATTTAGTGAAGTTATGGATAAATATAGAGTTAACTTTAAAAAGGAACATGATAGAGAAGAAAATGAACAATCCTAAAGGAGCTTAAGTTTAAACTTAAGCTCCTTTTAAGAAAGTTTTAATATTTTTGTAAATATATTTAATATATATAATGCTATTATAAAGTAATGTAGGTATATATTTAGAAAGGTATTACGATGGGAGGGTTAATATGAATGGCATGCTATTTTACTTTAGTGGAACAGGTAATACCAAATGGGTAGCAGATAGAATAGAAGATAAATTGTGCAAATTAGATAATACTATACATAAAGTTAATATAGAGAATCTTGATGATGATGTATTAATTAAAATTCATAATTATGATTTTATAATAATAGGAACACCTATTTATGCTGAGATGGGTCCAAAATTAATACAGGATTTTGTTAATAATATTCCTAAAGTAAAAGAAAAAATTAAATGTATACTATATTCAACTCAAGGAGGCAATTCAGGTTGTGAAACAGAGAGTATGCATAAAATCTTATGTAATAAAGGTTATGATGTAGTTATAAAGGTTAATATAAAAATGATAAATAATTATTATTTTTCTGTAGGGAAAAAGCCAGATGAAGCTGAGATGGCAAATATACTAAGGGATGCAGAAAAAAAGGTGGATTTAGTTGTAGATAAATTTTCAAAAGGAGAAGTATATTTAGAAAATATAAATAAAACTAGATTATTTTTGGGGAAAATTGCATCTAAGGGATTTAATAAATTTCTTCCTAAATTATCAAACAATCTTAAATCTACAGAGCATTGTATTAAATGTGGTATGTGTGTTAGGAATTGTCCAAAAGGAAATATAGTATTTGAGAACGGGGGAGTAGTTTTTCATAGTAATTGTATATTATGTTTAAGATGTATATATATATGTCCAAGCAATGCAATAGTTTATAAAGAAAAGAGAATAGATCAAATAGAAAAAAATATAATAAAATTATTGGACATAAAATAGGAGGAAAAGTATTATAATATGAATATAAATAATGATAATTGTAGTAAATGTATAAATATATTAAAAAGTAATTGTAATGGTAATTTAGAAAATTGTATTTGCCAAAAGTGTGTTAGAAATATAGAAAAGTGTATAATTACTAAGTATTGTTCAGAAACAGAATCTACATTGAGTATATAACAATTGGTAAAAAATACAATACATTGATAAAATAACAAAAATATGGTAATATTTTAAATATACTATATTTTTAAAATAGATAATAACAGTTTTTAAAGTTTTATTTTTTTAATAATATATAATTCATAGTTCGGTATAAGGGTTAAATGATTATATATTGTTATAAAAATTATAATTTTATAACAATCTAACGGTTAAGAAAGCTAGGAAATAGTTTTGTTATAAAAAATTTATATAATTTTAGAGACTGTTTATGATTTAAACCTCTATTCTTAATTTGAGCGGTTATATATAAGAATAGGGGTTTTTATAATTTTTGTAGATTAAATAATCGATTTTATTATAAAATAGTAGTAATTGAATAAAAATAAGGAGGATTAAAATGGAGAACTGGTTACAAAGAACTGAATTTTTAATAGGAAAAGAGGCTATAGAAAAATTAAACAAAAGTAAAATTGTGGTTTTAGGTGTTGGAGGAGTTGGAAGTTTTGTAATAGAAGCATTAGTTAGATCTGGAGTAGGTAATATAACAATTGTTGATAATGATACAATAGATATAACTAATATAAACAGGCAAATCCACGCTAATTTAAATACTGTTGGAAAATCTAAAGTTGAGGTAATGAAAGAGAGAATACTATCTATAAATCCTAATTGTAATGTTAAAATCCATGAAGAATTTATAAATAAAGATAATATAAGTGAATTAGTGGCTAAAGATACAGATTATGTTGTAGATGCTATAGATACGGCTTCTTCTAAAATATTAAGTATAGTATGGTGTGATAAGAATAATATAAACATAATAAGTAGTATGGGTACAGCAAATAAATTGCACCCTACCAAATTAAGAATAGCTGATATATATGATACTAAAGTATGTCCATTAGCTAAGATTATGAGATATGAACTTAGAAAGAGGAATATAAAAAGTTTGAAGGTTTTATATTCAGAAGAAACTCCAATAAAAAATAATAATAGACCATTAAACGATAAAGGTAGGCCAACGCCAGCTAGTATAGCTTTTGTCCCACCATGCGCTGGTCTTATAATAGCAGGAGAGGTAGTAAGAGATATAATTAAATAAAGTATATATTCATTAAATTTATTAGGGGGAATTAGCTATAAAGAATAAAAATTTTATATTGTTGTTATATATTTTTTTAACTATGATATTAGTAGCAGTTTGTGATAGTACAAGAGGGATCTTTATCCCCATATTTAAAAATGAGTTTAATATAAATAATACTAAAATAGGATTGATGATTACTATAAGTACATTGGGATACACAGTATTTACATACTTAGGTGGCATATTGTGCCAAAAGAAAGGTCAGAAGAGAGTTTATTCTATAGGACTTTTAATAATAAGTATATCTTTCTTACTATTAAATTTTACGCCTAATTATATAATTCTTATTATTTTAATGTTTTTAATAAACGGAGGCCAAGCTTTCTTAGCTATATCTAGTAATACAATAATACCTATAATTTTTATAAGTTTTCAGGCTATAATAATGAATTTAGCTCATTTTAATTATGGAATGGGATTAGCTTTATCACAAAGGATTTCTGGTATGCTTTTGTATAGAGGTATAACTTGGAGAAGGATATACCTTTATTTATCAATTATAACTTTCATAGTGTATCTATTGTTATTTTTTATTAATATACCTGTGATTAATAAGTCAAAAGACGATAATAAATTAAAGTCGAAAGAAATTTTTAAAGATAAGTTATTATATTTTTATATATTTGCATTAGGATTTTATGTATTTAGCGAAATAGCTACAGGAAATTGGTTCGTTAATTTAATGGAGAATGGATACAGATATAATAAAAATCAAAGTTCATATTATATATTTTTATTTTCAGCTTTATTTGCCTTAGGGAGATTATTAGGGGGATTTTTAGTAGAAAAATTCAACTATATAAAGGCCGTATGCACATCTTTGGCTGTGGCTTTAATGATGTATACTATAGGTATAACATTAGGGCAAAAGGGGCTAATTTTAATATCATTATCTGGAATATTTTTTTCTATAGTATATCCTACAGTAGTATTAACTATTAGCAAAGTATATTCCACTAATAGTTCTTATGTGACGGGAATAGTAGTAACCTTATCTTCTTTTGTAAATATGATTATAAGTTTTTTAATGGGATATTTAAATGATTTAATAGGTATTTATACATCATATTATCTTATTCCTATAAGTTTATTTATTTCTTTAATGTTTATGTTTTTAATACACAAAAATATAAAAAAATTAGCTTAAAATTTTTGACATATAGGGGAGAGGATTTATGAACAATAAATTTAAGGTAAGCATAGAATTAGCTAAAGGTACAGTAGATGAATATATAGTTAAAGATATTACAGGTATAAGTATAGGTAGAATATTCATATTAGAGTTATCTAAAAAAAATAAATATGGTTGTTTTAGATTAAATCTTTATAGAGATGGTGAAAATTCAAATATTTATTTAAATTATATATTAAAAGATTTTTTACAATATTTATTTTATAAAAAAGAAGTTTGTAAAATAAATATTATAATAAATGAAAATATGAATACAAATGTTTTTATAGAATATGGATTTTATTTAGAAGGAATTATAAATGATAGTAGATTAATAGATGGTATAAAAACTAGTGAATTTTTATTTGGATTAGACATAGATACTTTTAGGAAAGCTAATTTGTATAAAGAATTAAGTATAGAAGGGAAAAATATAAGCTTAAAGCTATTGACGCCTATAAATGCACAAGAATTATTAGATTATTATATAAGAAATGAAAGGCATCTAAAAAGCTATGAACCCACACGAGATAAAACTTTTTATACTTTAAAAGAGCAAAGGGATTTATTAATGGATTCATATAAACAATATTTAAATGGAAATAGTTTAGAATTTGGTATATATAAAGATAAAAAATTTATAGGTAAAATAAAGATATCAAATATAATAATGGGCATATTTAAAAATTGTATTGTAGGATATTCAATAGACAAAGATTTCCAAGGAAATGGATATATGAAGGAAGCACTTAAATTATTGATAGATTATACATTTAATGAAATTGATATACATAGAATAGAAGCTTCAACTTTAATAGATAATATTAGATCTCAAAAAGTATTGGAAGGGTGCGGATTTAAAAAGCTAGGTATAAATGAAAAATACTTATATATAGATGGAAAATGGCAAGATCATGTTACTTATTATATAGTAAATAATAATATATAAATAAACTATGCTAGGCGTATCATATATAGTTATTTTTAGTTAATTAAAGTATTTAAAAGAAAAATTAGACCTAAATTTATATAAAGGCATGTTTAACATTAAACAGCCACAATATATATGATATAATAACAACTGTTCTTTGGTTCTGAAAATTAAAAGAAACAAAGATAGTTGTTATTTTTCAGTTATGATAAATACAACAAAAACAAATTTGAAAAAAGTTCTTGACAAAGAACAACAAATTTGATAAGATATAAAAGTCGCTGAAGCGATGTGGTCTTTGAAAATTAAACAGAGAATTAACAAGAAACATTCTTGTAACAGCCAGTAAGATAAGGTAATAAACCTTGTCAATGAATTTGAGAAGAGATTAAACTTTTAAATTTAGAGTTTGATCCTGGCTCAGGACGAACGCTGGCGGCGTGCTTAACACATGCAAGTCGAGCGATGAAACTTCCTTCGGGGAGTGGA
>NZ_LHUL01000008.1 GCF_001276985.1 Clostridium botulinum | reverse complement strand
TATTCTGGTTACGTTTCCTTTCTTGACGATATCTTTTATGGCATCTACAAACTTATTTCCAGTATATTTTTCAAGGTCAATTTCCATAATTAATGGCCTCCTTTATGATTTTTACATACTCTCCAGACTATCTAAAGAAGTAAAGACTTTTAAATTCTCTTTTCAGTAATATTCTATGCAATTTCCATGATTTTGTTCATATTTGACAAGGGTTTTTATCACATATTCGTTAAATATAGGGATATTGGCAGCGAATCCGATTTTATACTCTAAGCAATGAAAATAATAAAATTCTTTAAATTTTGAATACTCTAAGGTCAAGTAGCAATTAATGAATTGATTTCTTACTTGCTAATTTAAATATTAATCATTCCACCAGGTCTGGTTATTTTTATACCATTCAATTGTTTCCTTGATTCCTTCTTCCAGCTTATAGCTGCAAGCCCAGCTTAACTGGTTTTTTATTTTACTGCTATCCAACGCATACCGTCTGTCATGGCCCAACCTGTCATTCACTTTTTTTATGGCATCCGTTGGTTTGCTAAGATTACTAAGAATTATCTTTGCCATATCAACATTTGAAACCTCTTCTCCACTTCCAATATTGTAAACTTCTCCTGGCGTACCATAAAATAACGCTTTTATAATTGCAGAACAGTGATCTGATACATGAATCCATTCTCTTATATTTGTGCCATCACCATATATTGGTATAGGCTCATCATTTAAAGCTTTTATAATACAGATAGGAATAAGCTTCTCACTGTATTGGTACGGTCCATAATTATTACAGCATCTTGTAATTATAACAGGAAGTCCGTAAGTTCTCCCAAAGGCTCTTACCATCATATCTGCTCCTGCCTTTGAGGCTGAATAAGGACTGTTAGGCATGAGATTTGAATCTTCTATAAAATAATCGCTGTCATTCTCAATACTTCCATATACTTCATCCGTTGAGACCTGCAAAAAACGCTTGTCCGCACAGCTGCTACCCCAAAATTCATGAGCACACTGGAGTAAATTAAGTGTTCCCATAAAGTTCGTTTGACCAAATACTGAAGGTCCATTTATACTTCTATCTACATGCGATTCAGCAGCAAAATTGATTATATAGTCAGGGTTATACTTCTTCAATGTCCTATTGAATTCCTCGCTGTCACATATATCGCCCTTAACAAAGCGATAAGTCGGAAGCATTTCAACTTCCTTTAAATTATTAAGGTTTCCAGCATAGGTAAGCTTATCATAATTAACTACAATAAAGTCTTTGTTTGTTTCCAGAAAGTATCGTATAAAATTGCTGCCAATAAAGCCTGCACCACCTGTTACAAGTAAAACTCTCATTTAAAAACTTCCTCCAATCATGAATTTATATTTAATTTTCTCTAAAGATCAATTTCACTATCATCACCTAAAAGGAAAGTATGAGAAAACGGTCTCTTATGAAGTTCTTTGATTTGAACTTTTCTTCCAATGAGACTGCCGCTGATTCTTTTGTGTATGCCATCAATTTTGGCATTTTCAAGAATAATACAATTATCAATCTCACAGTCATTAACCGTAACCGCTTTATCTATAGAGGTATAAGGCCCTATACAACTATTTGTAATAGTTGTATCATCTGCTATGGCAACAGGCCCTATAATTGTACTGTTTTCGATAATAACATTTTTCCCGATTTGGATTTTTCCCATAAATACAGAATTAGATTGAGGTAAAGTCTTGAACTCACAATCAATCTCATCAAGCATTAACCTATTGGCCTCCAAAATATCCTGCAGTTGCCCAGTGTCTTTCCACCAGCCTTGAATAAGCTCATATGTGACTCTTCCCCCTGTTTCCAACTGCTTTTGAATAGCATCGGTTATTTCCAACTCTCCTCTTTGGGATGGTTTAATATTATCGATAGCCATAAAAATGCTCTTATCAAAAATATATACTCCTGTTATTATCAAATCACTAACGAATTCCTTCGGCTTTTCAACGAGCTTTATGATAAGGGTGTCTTCTACTACGGCAACCCCATATTGTGAAGGATTTTCAACTTTGTGAAGCAATAAAGCTGAGTTTGCATTATTTGAATAAAAGCTATCAATCAATTTATTCAGTTCCATATTAAATACGTTATCTCCCAGCACCATTAAAAAATCATCTTCCATTAAGAATTCTGATGCCGTTTTAACTGCATGGGCAAGGCCTAATGGCATAGGTTGATATAAATAACTAATTTTTACACCCCATCGGTCTCCGTTTCCCACCATCTTTTTTACCTCTTCACGAGTATCACCAACAATAATGCCAATATCGTATATTCCTGCTTTTACAATCTTTTCAATGATATAAAACAATATTGGTTTATTCGCCAAAGGCAACAATTGTTTTGCATTGGTATAGGTTAATGGCCTTAGTCTTGTACCTGTACCACCACTTAAAATTAACGCTTTCATGTTATACCTCCTTTATACCTTCTGGCGCTTTAATGTATTTCTTATATTTACATAATATTCTCGAGTATCATAATGGTGCATAAAAATAGTTTCTATTAAAAATTCAGAATTTGGATTTAAGTAATGCATCAATCTAAAAAAATAAGCATAATATGAAATTGTAGAGTATACAAATATTTTTAATGAAAGGAGTGAGAGTTTATGGTTCCTCCACTTATAAGTTATGTTACATTTAATCGTTTAGGATTAACGGTCAAAAACTTATCATCTATACTTGATTCCACAGATGATTTTGAATTACACATAATAGATAACAATTCAACTGATGGCACCTGGAAATATATCCAAAGCTTGAATGACCGCCGTATTAAGTCCAGGATACAGATTGGAGTAAACTCCGGGCCAATTTATGCATTAAACCTGAATCTCTCCAAAAGAAAACCTGATCAGTACTTTATTACAGTAGATAACGACGTATATATTGAAACAAAGGATTGGATAACCCGCTTTATGAAAGTGTTTGAAACATTTCCTGAAGTAGGCCTTCTTGGCGTACAAAGAGGCCAGCCGTATCCGGAAGAACTGCCTCCTATTGTCCTCAAAATACAGAATGGCGTCTATTATCTTGAATTGGATAACACTTATACTGACACAATGCGAAACTATATACCCGGATGTTGTATGTGCCTAAGACCTGAACTTATTAAACAAATCGGCTATTGGTGTGAGGAAAATTGCTTTGGTGATATTGAGCTTTCAAACAGAATAAATAATTACACTGATTTCAAGACCGGTTTTGTGACCAACATTAATATAAAAATGCCACAGATAATTGATTGTGCGGCATGTCAATATAAAGACCAGTGTACTCTTGATAAATACTGCGAAACATGCTTTACAGAGTACCAAAACTTATATAAAATTTATGATTTCAAGAAAAAATTCAAATGGAAATTTGATGAAACAATAAAGGATATGAAAAGCGGTGCGCGTCCAGTGTACTGTGCTTCAGTACTTGATGCTAATTCAACATGGAATCATATATTCAATAAAGAGTGGGCGTTGGAGAATTTCAAATTTTTTAATGATAATGCAAATTGATTAATAAAGTAGGAAAATTTTATACCGATTCAAGGAGGTGCAAATATGACAGCAGAACGTTTTACAAAGCCTTTCTATATAACACAACCTTTGCTGCCTGATATAAATCAAATGAACGAGATGATAAAAGAAATATGGGAAAGCAATCAGTTGAGCAATAATGGGAATATGGTAAAACAACTTGAAAGAGATCTGTCAAATTTTCTCAATACGGATTACCTTTCAGTTTTTGCAAATGGAACGACTGCATTACAGTTAGCATGTAAGGTTTTAAGATTGTCAGGGGAAGTGATAACCACTCCATTTACGTTTGCAGCAACAGTCCATTCGCTGCCTTGGAACAATATCAAACCGATCTTTTGTGACATTGAGGAAGATACATTCAATATAAATCCGGATCTTATCGAGTCATTAATAACACAAGATACTACTGCGATAATGCCTGTTCATGTTTTCGGGACCCCTTGCAATGTTGAGAAAATCCAACGGATTGCAGACAAACATGGACTTAAGGTGTTGTATGACGCTGCACATGCCTTTGGGGTGGAAATTGACGGTAAGCCTATTTCATCTTTTGGCGATATATCAATGTTCAGTTTTCATGCGACAAAAATATATCATACAATAGAGGGGGGAGCATTAACCTTCAAAGATGCATACTCAAAGGAAAGAGCAGATTCCCTAAGGAATTTTGGGATACAAGGCATCGATAATATAACTGAACTCGGTACCAATGGGAAGCTCAACGAAGTACAGGCAGCCGTAGGTATATTACTGCTCAAGATGGTTGAGGATGAAATTGAAAAAAGGAAAGAAATTACAAACCTTTATCGCAAATTGCTAGAAAATATACCCGGAATTACCACCAGCAAGGACATTGAGGGTGTCAAATATAATTACCCTTATTTCGTTATAAGAGTGGATAAAAAAGAATATGGTCTATCCCGGGATGAGCTTTATGAAGAATTGAAGAAATACAATGTAATTTCACGAAAGTACTTCTATCCACTCTGCAGCAATTTCCAGTGCTATAGAGACATTCCATCTGCATCAGTATCAAGGCTCCCGGTAGCAAATAAAATTGCAGAAATGGTTCTTGCTCTCCCACTGCATGGAAGAATGCTCAATAGTGATGTAGAAAATATTTGTAGCATTATTCAAAGCATAAGATCAAGCATCCTATAATACCATTACCATAAAATTTAAAAAAAAGCCGGAAATGCAAATTGAATTCATTATGTGATAAATGTTAAATTTGAGCATATGGGGGCTAATTATGAAAGATATAGTCATTATAGGAGCTGGTAACTTTGGAAGAGAAGTGGCGCAGCTTATAGAAGAAATTAATGAAGATAAAAAAACCTGGAACTTACTGGGATACATTGATGAAACCATTGAAAAACAAAAAACAGTTATTAACAATAATGTTGTCCTGGGTGACCTTAGCTGGTTTGAAAAAACTTCATCAGACAAATTGTGGACAGTATGCGCTATTGGAAATCCAAAAGATAAATACAATCTTATAAACAAAGCATCAGCTTATAACATGAATTTTGCAAACCTGATACACCCTAGTGTAAAATTAAATAAATTTATTGAGCTTGGGTCTGGATGCATCATTTGCTGTAATTCTTTTATATCAGTTAATACAAAAATAGGCAACCATGTTTCAATTAATCCTGGCTGTGGTATTGGACACGATACTGTTATAGAGGATTACTCTTCACTGTACTGGAATGTAACCTTATCAGGCAATGTTTGCATACATGAAGGTTGTGAAATAGGATCAAAAGCAGCCATTATTGAAAAAAGAACTGTCGGCAAGTGGTGTACTATAGGTGCAGGTGCTGTTGTGATCAAGGACATACCTGATAGTTGTACCGCTGTAGGGGTACCTGCAAAGCCTATAAAATTCTTTTGAGGAGATAGACATAACTTTGTTATAGAAAGGATTGATAATATTTATGCAATTATTTTCGGGCGAAAATGCCACGAGTCTTACCGAAACAGCAAAAGATATAACAGGAAATTTACTCAATAAAAATACTAATCATATTGAGCAAAGTGAAAGTACCGATAACATGGAAATTGAAAAGGATACTGGTTTAAACAATCCTCCATTTATAAGTTATGTAACTTTTAACCGAATGGGGCTTACAATAAGAAATTTAAGAAATATACTTGATTCCGATGAAGATTTTGAGATGCATATTGTTGATTGCAACTCTAATGACAATAGCTGGGACTACATCCAAAGTTTAAACGATAAGCGCATTAAATCTAAAACTCGCTTTAGCATGAATTATGGGCCAATTTATGCACTTAACTTCAACCTTGCTAAAAGAAAGTCTAATCAATATTTTATAACTATAGACAGTGACACCTATATAAAAACTAAGAACTGGATATCATGTTTTATGGAGGTTTTTGAAGCTTTCCCCGAAGTAGGCTTACTGGGAGTAATGCGGGATACACCTTACCCGAGATATATGCCTCCTATTATACCAAGAGTAAAAGACGATATATCGTACCTTGAACTTAAAAATGGGGCTGTCAGTGGATATATGGACTTTATACCTGGACAGCTTCAATGCTTAAGACCTGAGCTTATAAACGAAATCGGATATTGGAGCGAAGAAAACGGCTATGGGGATGCTGAACTTACCCCGAGAGTTGTAAATTACACATCATTTAAAGTCGGGTTTTTAACAACTGTTGAAATTGACATGACCCAATCAATTGGCTGCGATGAATGTCAAGGTAAAGACTTATGCAAGCTTAGCAGGAGTGTAAATACCTGTTATTCTTTCAGCAAAAGCTTAAATTGTAATAAATCCTTCGCTAAGAAATTCGCATGGAAATACCTTGAAACATTCAAGGAGCTTGAAGAAGGAAAGCGAACAGCCTATTGCGCATCAATACATGATCCCGAATCCATGGAAAAGCATTTATATAATCAAATATGGGCAACAGAAAACTTTAACTACTATATGAAAAACTCAAACGTATACAGGAAACAACAATGAAGATTTTTATAAGTGCCTCATGGAAAAACTGTTTATTAGTATGTAAACTGGCTGGAATTTTAAAGGTAAGTAACCATAAGGTTTTACAGAACAAAGCTGTAGAAAAACACATGAGACACTCCCAGAAATGTTTTCCGATAGATTAAATATAAAAAACGGCTTCTTCAAACAACCAGCAAAGGATATGTTGGGAAGAAGCCATTTTTTATAGTAAGCGGTTCAGCATATAGCGTAGTGAATACTTATTCAACCAATTATTGTTTTCTACATAATCATCTACCTCACGATTTCCTAACATTTCTATAAGAGAATAGTACCACCTCTACTTTACGCTGGGTATATATGAGCAAAAAAAACTACCCTTAGCTTCAACTTAGGGCAGTAAATATCTGAATACGCAATATATAAAAACACTGCTATAATTCCTCACAAAATCATCCTGCAATCATCATTTTTCAGTTATTCGTTATCGTTACTATTATTTATATAATATTCTCTATTCGCCTGAGCCCATTCTTTGTTATACTCATGAGTAGCTATTGAATAAGGATCATAAATGGATGCGCAATAAGCCGTCCTTTTTCCTTCTTCAAGCTCTTTAAAAAACTCCAGGTATTTCCACTTAAATTGTTTAGCAAATGGGGCATTTTTATATCTACCCATATGAATATTAAAACAAGTATTATCATCCTTATTCAGTTTGCAGTATCCTCGTGCAATGCATTCTTCGCAGGTGATCTCCTGAGTCATGTCTATATCTATTAGTGGCATCTTATCCTGATCACTCATAAAGCCTGCCTTAAATTCAGTATAGTTTGTAATCCTTGTTGAAAGCTCACCATCACCATAACAGGTTTCCTCACTCCAATAGCCTATTTTCTCTATCAGTTCAGGCCTCATCCCCATGCAGCATCCATGAACAAAATCTAGGAGAACATCTACATATCCATTCTTAAGTTCGAGATATGTGACTCCATTTCTGGACTTCGTAATAACTTTAGGATATATCGGGATATAGGGCGGGGTCCTTTGAACTCCAAGCAGTCCTACTTCAGGAAATTCATTAAATACCTCCATAAAGCGGGTAATCCAATCCTTTGTCTTTATGACCACATCACTGTCAACAGTAAAAAAGTATTGGTCTTTTCTTCTCTTCGAAAGGTTCCGGTTTAACGCGAATACAGGACCTTCATTTAAAGTGAGTCGGGTTATTGACTTAATACGACTATCTTTTATAGATTGGAGGTATTCCCATGTATCATCTCTGGAATTGCTGTCGATGATATGCATTTCAAAGTCTTCAGTTGTATCGAGTATGGACTTTAAGCTCCTTGCCGTCAAGCCCAGACGATTGAATGTAATATAGCTTAAAAAAGGAGGAGGAATCTTATCCTTTACTTTTGACTTCGATCCTACTACCTGCTCTACCACTTCCGCTGGATTGTCAATAGCTTTAGACTTCAACATTGGTTCCTCCCTAGGGACCATTTCTGTTTTGCTAATTATTTCCTTATCCTCAATAGCTTCCACATTCTCAATAGCTTTTGTCTTCTCAATAGCTTTAGACTTGAAAATTGATTCCTCCTTAGGGATTGCTTCTATTTTGTCAATTATTTCCTTATCCTCAATAGCTTTCGAATTCTCAATAGCTTCAGACTTGAAAGTTGATTCCTCCTCAGGGATCGCTTCTGTTTTGTCAATTATTTCCTTATCCTCAATAGCTTTTGTCTTCTCAATAGCTTCAGACTTGAAAGTTGATTCCTCCTCAGGGATCGCTTCTGCTTTGTCAATTATCTCCTTATCCTCAATAGCTTTCGCATTCTCAATAGCTTCAGACTTGAAAGTTGATTCCTCCTCAGGGGTCGCTTCTGCTTTATCAATTATTTCCTTATTCTCAATAGCTTTTGCCTTCTTATTTACACGCTTAACTAAATTCTTAAAAAATATTTCCACAATATCATTCCTTTCAATGAAAATTTCAGAATTATATTATTATTATATATTAACTAGATTTAAATGTTACAATATATACTCCACCCCTGCAAAAAAGTGATTTTTCTATTATGGGGTGCAGCCAACAAAGCCTACAAATTCTATGTTAAGGAATATAGCTCCCAAAATGCCCGTTTATAGAACTAAAGAGGTCATTTTCCTTTTCAGTTCCAATGTTCACTCAAAAAAGGAGGTTTTATTTATGAATCGAAGTGGGATGAAGTGTGTTTTATATCCTCGTATCAGTACAGAGATGCAGGTTGATGGGTTTAGCTTAGATGGAGATAAATAGCTTAAAACGCTTTGCTGATAGAGAAGAAATGATAGTGGTGGACATCTATGAGGATGCAGGAAAATCTGGAAAATCCATTGAGGGCAGACCTGCCTTTAAAAAGATGTTATCGGATATAGAAAATGGTTTGCAGATAGATTATATATTAGTGTATAAGTTATCACGCTTTGGTAGAAATGCGGCAGATATTTTAAATTCATTAGAGTTCATACAGTCCTATGGAATAAATCTAATATGTATTGAAGAAGGAATAGACTCATCACAGGCAAGCAGGAAGCTACTCATATCTGTGCTTTCTGCTGTTGCCGAGATTGAAAGAGAAAATATCATTGAGCAGACAATGAATGGACGTAAGGAAAAAGCAAGGCAGGGTGGTTGGAATGGTGATTTTGCTCCCTACGGCTATTATTTAAAGGATAAAAGTTATTAATTCAAGAAGAAGAGGTGGAAGTTATCCGTATAATATATGATAAGTTTGCTAATTCGGAAATGAGTTATGGCGGCGTTGCCCAATATCTTAACCTGCAAGGTATTAAGAAAATTCAAATAAAATAAAATCAGGTACAGTATATCTATGTTTTTCGTCAGATTTCTTTATTGAAGAAGCAGATGCTTGGAGAGATAAATGTTGGAAAATGATAAAGGAAAGAAGTGACTTAAAGTTCTTATTTTTAACTAAAAGAATAGATAGATTTAGATATTGTATTCCTGAAGATTGGAATGATGGCTACGAAAATGTTATTATATGCTGCACTATAGAAAATCAGAAAAATGCTGATTATAAATTATCTATTTTTAAAGATTTGCCTATAAAGCATAAATGTATAACAGCTCAGCCGTTATTAGAAAAAGTAAATATTGAAAAGTATTTAAAAGATATTGAGCTTGTTGTGGTTGGTGGAGAATCTGATAATAATGTGAGAACATTAGATTATGACTGGGCACTTGACATAAGGAATCAGTGTGTAAAGGCAAATGTTAACTTTGAATTTAGACAGTGTGGAACACATTTTATAAAAGATGGTAAGTTGTATAATTTGCAAGTAAAGGATTTGTGTAAGCAAAATTGGCAAATATAAATTATAATATTTAGCCATATAAATCCCAATTTGTTTGATTGAACAAAACGAGCATAATATCTGACTAAATTAATATATGTGTTAGTGCAACAGTTCCTTGATAATGGATTATTTAAAAATAACTTACCCTGTGGTATAATTTTGAATATAGATAAAGCATTAAGGGGGTGGCGATTTGGCTCAGCAATATACCAAAAAAATGATTCGTGAGGTATTTATAAAGATGCTGAATGAGCGTCCACTTAACAAGATCACAGTTAAGGATATTGCTACAGCATGTGAGATAAATAGAAATACTTTTTATTATTATTACACAGATATATATGCACTTTTGTCAGAGATATTCCAAACAGAACTTGAGACAGTAATTGATGAATATAATGATACACTTTCCTGGGAGGAGAGTTTTATTGTAGCTGCTAGATTTGCTTTAGAAAATAAAACAGCCGTTTATCATGTATATAATTCTATGCAGAGGGAAGAACTAGTGAACTATATATACAATGTATCAGGAAATGTGATGATTCGGTATGTTGAAAAAGTAAGCGAGGGTATCTCAGCTTCTTTGGAAGATAGAAAACTTATTGCTTCCTTTTATCAGTGTGCCCTCACTGAAATGGTACTACAGTGGATTGCTGCCGGAATGAAGGAGGATCCTGATACTATCATTAAACGAATTGGATATCTCTTCGATGGAAACATCGAATTATCCCTTAAACGAAGTGCTGGTTTAAATGATACCTAGTAAAAAGCAATAGGAGACTTCTTTTTATCAGACATTCTAACCTCAATGCCTAAAAATTAGATAAACAAACTGCGGTGTTCGAATTTCGAACACCGCAGTTTGTTTATCTAATGAAAAAGACACAAAAAAGCTATATTATAGATTTATAGAGATCTTATAGATAATAAATATTCACAAATTTAAAGGAGAGCTCATTATTTATTACAACATATGGGCATACTAGTAGAGTGAATATAGAAGAACTCCAGATATAATGGTATGGTTTGGAAAACCATTAAAAAATTAAGAAAGAAGGAGATAATAATGAAATTAAAAACACATGACGATAGACTTACCCTTACAAATGGAAGTTATCATGCTTTAGTAAATGCAAGAAAGCCTAAAGGAATTGAAGATAAAAAAGCTTATTTAATAGGTACAGGAATTGGTGCTTTAGCTGCTGGTTGTTTTTTAATTCGTGATGCTCACATGGATGGCAGCAAGATTACCTTCTTAGAACAATTAGACATTCCTGGTGGATCTCTGGACGGAGAGGTTCGTCAAAATATGGATTATGTAGCACGTGGTGGACGTGAAATGGGTCACCATTTTGAGGTTTTATGGGGCTTATTTAGTTCATTACCATCTACAGAAGACCCTAATATGACTGTTTTAGATCATTTTTATTATACAAACTACGATGATCCAAACTTTAGCAATTGTCGTATCACTAAAAACCAAGGTGAGCGTTATGACAATGGAAAATTTAATTTGGGCCAAGACTTGGCAAAAGAATTAGCTGCTTTTGTAAATGTAACAGATGAAGAACTTGAAGATAAATCTATTGAAGATGTTCTTTCTGAAGAACTTTTAAACACTGATTTCTGGACATACTGGAGAACAATGTTTGCTTTTGAGAATTGGCATAGTGCTTTAGAAATGAAATTATATATGAATCGTTTCATTCACCATGTTGGGGGACTGCCAAATCTTTCTGCTTTACAATTTTCAAGACATGATCAATACACTTCATTTGTAAAACCTATGGTTAAATATTTAGAAGATCATGGTGCTAAATTTGAATATGGAGTTACTGTTAATAACGTTGAGTTCTCAATTTCAGATGATAAAAAGGTTGCAAAGAGAATAGATGCAACAGATAAAGCTGGAAAAGATATCTCTATTGATTTAACAGAAAACGACTTAGTGTTTATTACTAATGGTTCTATGACTGAAGGTTCAGGATATGGTGATGATAACACTCCTGCACCATTTAATAGAGAGCCAGAAGGATGCTGGAAGCTATGGAGAAATATAGCAGCTCAATCAGATGAATTTGGAAAGCCAGATAAGTTCTGTACAGATACAGAAAGATCTAATTGGGAGTCTTGTACAGTAACTTGTCATGATGAACGTGTTCCTGAGTACATTGAAAAGATCACAAAACGTTCACCATACGGTGGACGCACTGTAACAGGCGGAATAGTTACAGCTCTTGACTCTTCATGGTTGATGAGTTGGACAATAAACCGTCAAGAACAATATTATGGACAACCGGAAAAAGATGTTGTTGTTTGGGTATATGGTTTATTCTCTGATGTTCCTGGAGATTATATTAAAAAACCTATGAGAGATTGTACTGGTAAGGAAATCACAAAAGAATGGTTATATCATATAGGTGTTCCTACAGATAAAATTGAAGAATTAGCAGAATCATGTAGCGCAGTTCCTGTTATGATGCCATTTATCACATCTCAATTTATGCCTCGTGCAGCTGGAGATCGTCCATATGTTGTACCAAAGAATGGAGTAAACTTTGCTTTCCTTGGACAATTTGCTGAAACATTGGATGATCCAGGCCGTGATACTGTATTTACTATAGAATACTCAGGACGTACAGCTATGGAAGCAGTATATGTTTTAACTGGAGTTGAAAAAGGAGTTCCTGAGGTATTTTCTTCAAGATATGATATCCGTTATTTATTAAATGCAGGTGTATGTTTATTAGATGGAGAAAAACCAAAACTTGATTTACCACCAATGGCTAAACGTAAAGTTTTAAAACAAGTAGCAGGAACAGACATTGAAAAGTTATTAAAAGAATATGGAATTATTTAATAACATTTAAAGTTAGATAATGATAAAAATCCCGAATTTTAAAAAAATCGGGATTTTTATTCATATTGCCATTTGATATATTGATAATATAATAGGATATTATACGAAGGAGGAAACCTCTGTGAAAGAAAAAACAGATCTTAAGCAAGTCTATATTCCTACTATAGAAGAAATGCAAAGTTGGTATGAAGATGATTTGCGCAAGGAAGCCTTAAAATCATCAGAATACGATAATAATAAAAAAATAGAAGAACAAGGTGAGTTTTTTAAAGCTTTTCGAAAATTTGAAGAAAGAGATTATGAAATTTCTCTAGATTCTAAAAAAAACAATGTTTATTACGAAAAATATAAAGCTTATGTGGAAGAAGAAACAGAAAACAAGGGCAAAAAGATACAACAAATTGAAAATTCAATTGAATATGAAAAGTTTTTCCTTCGCTTAGAAAGAAGGGTCAATAGCGAGAGTAATAATTATAGTCATTATGGCAGTAATTCAGCTACAAGATATCGGGTTGATTGCATAAAAAAATTAGAAAAAGAGTTAGAGACAATCCTAGAAAATTCTCCGGAAGCATGGGAATTTTATTATAAACGTCAATTGATAAGTGATATAGAAACCCAACATCAGCAGCGCTTGGTAACTGTACCTTATGTAGTTAAAGCAAAACAAAAAGTAATAGATTCGTTGAATTTAGGGGTCCCCGTATATATTGTAGGACATTTGGGAAGTGGAAAAACACAATTAGCAACTGAAGCAGCTCTAGATTTTACTATTCAAAATAGAATACAAAAAGAATTAGAAGATAAAATGGAAGATTGGTTTTCTAGAAATCCAAATGCCACAGAAAAAGATGCTATTGAAAAGTTTGGAGAATTTAATGAAGAAAGAAAACTTTACTATAAAAATATATTAACTAATGGAAGTAAAGATGAAATAGAATCACTGCAGCCACTGTTTATATCTGGATCCCATAATTTAACTTATGAAGATATGTTTGTAGAGAAAACTTTGACTCTCAAACACAGTTTTTCTAAAGGATCTTATTCGGATTATCTGAATATGATTATAGAAGATTTTTATGAGTGGATGGATGAGCACAAAACTAGACTAGAGAAGATGACTGACGAAGAGCAGTTACAGCTTAAGATTCAAATATGGAAAAGTTTTTCTGATTTATTGGTAGCAAGTAATAGTGCTTTTGGTACTGAAATTAAAAAAATAGAAAGAGAAATTTTGATTGCAGTAAAGGAAGGTCGGCCTGTAATCGTAGATGAATTAAATACAATTGCTATGCAAAACTTAATTGCTTTAAATGATATACTGCAACGGCATGCAGGAAATACAGCTTATATTACAGGAGTTGGCCCTGTTTTGATTAAGCCTGGGTTTGGATTCATTGGTACAGGAAATCTATCAAGCCAAATGGTTAATTATGAAGGAACCAATGAGTTAAATCCAGCCTTTAAATCACGTTTCGTAACCATTGAATATAATTATGTACCTCAAAAAACAATTGGTTCTTTAGAAGATCAAGAATTCCCAGAAAAAAATGAACTTTTTAGAATAATAATAGCACGTTTAGCTGATAAAAGTGGAAATATCCATCTTCCTAATTCCAAAAGAACATTAGAAGAATTGTTTAGATTTTCTCAATTGTGCAGGGTTACTCAAAATGTTTTTATGGGTAAATGGAAAGATGATGAAGCCCAAAAAGATTGTGGAATGGATGAACTAGAACTCAGGGAGTCTGTATTATCAATCCGTAATATTTTACACGTTTTAGATAATTGGAATTTAGGCGAAGAAAAAGACTTGAGTAAAGCTTTGTGGGATGGATTTATTAGTTCAATAACTTATCCTGATGACCAAAACTATATTCTATCACAAGCAGTACGTTTTGGATTTTTCCCTATGGGAGAAGGATGGAAGGTCGAGACAAAAGGTATAGGAGAAGCAACCACAACCTATGATGAAATTCGCACTCGTCCATATCACTATGTTCGCCCATTAATAGAAACTTTAAGCTATTTAGATGTAGTTCATCTGATATTTGGAAAAGGAACGCCTAGAAAAACTTTGCCAAAAGGACTAAAAGAAACTTTTGAAGTTGCTATTGATGATTCATCGCGAATTGATGCGACAGAGTATCAAAAACTAGACCAACAATTATTTCATTTAGAGCATTCAAAAGATCTACTTGAATACTTAGAAAATAATGGAGAAGAAAAATGAAAATAAATTTGTCAGTAGAGGTCAAGGATTTTAAGCGTCAAGTTAAAGATCTAAGAAAAAAATTGAATGAATGCCAAGGGGATGGAATTTTAGATGATGATTTTAAAGAAAAATTAAATAAACTTTTAAAAATAGAAGAAGAGTTATTGACTGATTTAATTCCCTATTATAGAGTTTATGCAAATAATATCAAAAAGACTTCAATACTAATAAATCCGATAAAACAATTGGGAGCTTTTAGTTTTGATAGTTTTTTACAAACTACATTGAGGATTAATAAAAACCTTTTTATTACAAGTAGTATAGATAGAAAAATTCAATTTTTTTATATAGATATTGTAGATGAATTTTCTGATCATAATCAAATTGAAGGAGAGTGGAGTCCTCCTATTAAAGAAATAAAAGAGACGATTTCCTTTATATATAAATTGAATGACAAAGAAATTTTGCTTTTAGGGGTCAGAGGGGGATGCTATCTTATTTCAAGCGATAATTTTGATAAGCTGCCTAATGTTAATGAAGAGATTAAAGTTAAAAGGATTCAAATAAATTATGATTTTAATGGATTCGGAAGATGTCTAGCAATTAGTGGTGGATTATTTGTAGTGGAAAATGGAGATGAAAAGTTAAATTTATTTGAAATAATAAAAGAAAATGATGAATATGGTTTGGTTTTTCATAAAGATATATATTTTACTATTCCAGACTGGACTGTACTAGAAAAAATAAATGACGATTATTTTGTAGTTGGAACAAAGATGGGAAAATTATATTTTATTAAATATGAGAACAAACAATTTACTATTACAGAAAAAATTAATTTTTTAGATAATGAAATAAGGCAAATTAGATGTTTAGAAGATGAAAATGGTAGCAAGAAATCACTTATAGTGATAGGCAATAAAGGACAGATTAAGATATTTTCTTTATATGAAGATTCAAAGAATGTAAATATAAAATTGAATGATTTGAAAGGCAATTTGTTTGATGTCCAATCTAAAAAAGGCACAGCTGTAGTTTTAAGTGAAGATGGAATCATATATTTACTTGAAGAGAATTTTGGAAATTGGTATCTAAATGAAGATGCAACGATTAAAGACATCTTTTTTACTAATGTCCTTGAATTGGATGTTTCAAAATATCTACTTATGAATATAGAAGGTAAATTAAATCTGTTATCCATTGATCGAATTGATACACCAAAAGACTTGTGGAATCTACCGCTGTATTAATAGGAGGGATGAGTATGTTTGACTTTGATGAACAAACACTAATTGAAGAATCTAAAAAACATTGCGAAGAATTTCTACAAAAAGAACAACGCTCATTAGCCACATTTACAGGAGATTCTAGTTTGATGTATATTCCCGATTCAAAACTACAAAGATTTATATTAGACTCTTCCAAAGGGGTTCTGTACCTACCCTTGGAAAGTTTTCTAGATAGAAAATTGGATGATACTCAAATCATGTGGCATATCTATTATGAATTAGCCTTATATCCTGATTGGAAAAAGCAAACTAAAAAATATCTAAATAGAAAAAAAGATTGGCAGAAAGAAATTGATCACATGACAAGCTACATTATGACTAGGATAAAAAAAGAAGGTCTGGAAAATGACCCCGCATATCAACCTAAAGTTATTTCTAATTATGTGAGAAAAGAAATTTTAGATTTGTTACATCTATTGGATAAACAGACATCATTTCTAAGAGTTTTGCAGATGTGTCCTATATATAGGGATGAAGAAAATTTTAAAAAAATTGTTTCATATATGAAAAAAACAGGTAAGACCATTGAGTCAATTTCTCAAATGCCTAGACATAGAGCTTTTGCAAATAGCTTTTTTATTATTGAATTATATAAAATAGAGCCTAAAATCGAAGAGTGTGCTCAAAATCCATTTGATAGAAAAATCTTCAATCAACCTTTTTTTGATTTTATTCATTATCAATTAGTTAAACAGATAAATAAGGATCAAGGAATTATAGAGAGAGATCCATTCATTCGTTCTTTCATCTTTCCAACTTTTGAGCAATTGTGGAAACAAGAAATTGATGAAATGATGCTTTATAAATCAAAAGGACAGAAAGAAGAGCAAGTTAGAGGAAGTGAAAATCTTTTCGAACAGTCAAAAGCAGATGAGATACCAGATTCACTAGAATCTACTCAGGAAGAAGTAGAAAAGATTTTAGAAGAAATGCTAGATCAAGAAGACCAAATAAGCACGAGTATACAAAATGCCATGCAAGGTAAAGTAGATTTAGAGGCTTATGGGATTAGCCAATCAGATCAACAATTGTTTCAATTTTATTCAAATAAAATGAAATTGGAGAGGGAGCAAATGCGTCAATTTTGGAAAAAGTTGATAGGGGATGCAAAGAAAGAAGTGAGTGTAAAAAAAGATGGTCAAGTAAAGGGTAAACTAGATGTAGATAGCTTTATTAATTTTTATCCGGATTTTGTAGAAGCTGAAAAAAAGGGGAATTATAAAAATCTTCCGATTTTTAATAGATACTTACTAGAGACTCAGGCAGACATATTGCCTGAAAGAATAGAGATTTCTTTTGTTATAGATAATTCGGGATCAATGAATGAGTCAAAAATTGAGGCGTCAAGAAAAGCTTTGGCAGTGACTTTGTTGTCTATAGATGATTTCAATAAATATTTAAAAAGTAATGCAGAACAATTAAATCAAAAAGTAGAAGTTTTAAGCGAAACTTGGTTTTTTGGCAGTAAGTATTATAATGTTAAAGAGTTTAACGATAAAAACGTGAAGGAAAAAGAAAAAAGCGATATAATTCGATCAATCATAAAGCTAGATGCAACAGATGGAGCAACTGATGATGCAAGTTGCCTTAGAGAAATATCCAATAGAATGACGTCCATACAGGAAAGTGAACTCAAAAAAGGAAAACAAATAAAGATAGTCTTTGAAATTACAGATGGTGCATCAAGTTTTCCAGGATCAGCAAAAGAAGCTGTACAAGAATTATTATCTAAAAATGTTGAAGTTTATGCATTCCAGATAGGAAAAAATAGCGAAACAAATGAAAAAATCTTTAACTTCGTATGGAATGAAGGATACAAACAACCACACGGAGTAATGATTGGTGAACAAGTAGAAAAACTACCAAAAGAATTACTAAAAGCAGTAGGCAAAAATATGCAGTCTATTTTTAATAATTAGTTGGGTAAGCGTAAAATCCAACCTTCATTTTAATTCATCAATTTCTTTTAATCCACATAATAATAGTATAAAGTATTTAAAATAACAATTAGGGGGAATTATAAATGAATGCTATATTAAAGAGAAGAAGTATAAGAAAATACAAGGATAAAAAGATAAGTGATGATATTGTTGAAGAATTATTAAGAGCAGGCATGGCTGCACCTTCTGCTGTAAATGAACAGCCTTGGCAATTTATAGTCTTAAGGGATAAAGAAACTATGAAAAAGATAACTAAGGTGCATGAGTATTCAAAGATGTTATTAGAGGCAGATCTTGCAATTGTAGTTTGTGGAGATAAATCAAAAGAATTAGTAGGTGATTTTTGGGTACAAGATTGTTCAGCAGCTACACAAAACATATTAATAGAGGCACAAGATAAAGGATTAGGTGCAGTATGGTTAGGTGTTTATCCAATAAAGGAGAGAGTAGATGGAATAAAAGAAATTCTAAATTTACCAGAAGGTATAACTCCTTTATCTGTAATACCTATAGGATATCCAGATGAAGACAAGGAGCCAGTAGATAGATTTAATAAAGAGAGAGTACATTACGATAGGTGGTAATTTATAAAATTTAAATAATGTAGTTAAATTTTAAATTGTAAACAAATATTAAAGTGTGTTTTATGTTTTCATAAGCACACTTTTTATTAAATAAAATATAATTTTTTAATGAATCAAAATTTTTTGCAAATGTATGTATATTGATATTTTAGGCAGGTAAATTTATTACCTGTTTTTTTTAGTCTTTGCTAAATACTATGTAAAGAACTTATGGATAATATGCTTATTAGATAAGTTCTTTTTTGCAAATAGGTATTTATATTTTATTGTTAAAAAACGACACCTTTTATTTTTAATTAATGTTAAATTTTAAAAATAATATATTATAAATAACAAATAATCAAAAATAGTTAAAATTTTATATTAAATGGTAAAACTATAATAAAAATGTGGAATAATTAACTTTTTTATTATATAATGTTAAATATATGTTAATAAAGTATTAAAATTGAAAAATAAGGGAGGATTGCCAGTGAAAAAGTTAAAAAAATCTAATTTGAAAAACAAAATGAAATTAAGGGTATTGTCATATATAATGATCTTAATGTTCTTAACAATAAATACTGAAATAGTATTTGCTAAAACTAGTTCCAATTTAAAAACAGAGAATATAAAAATTTTATTAAATGCCCATAGAAATTTGGGTATAACTGAATTAAAATGGAATACAATAGAAGGAGCAAATTATCAGTTAAAAAGAGGAGAAAATAAAGACAAGCTACAAGTAATAGAAGATAATATTACTGAAAATACTTTTATAGATGTTAATAGTATACAAGATAAAGAATATTATTATTGTATCATTGCCAAAAAGGATGATAAGGAGTTATATAAATCAAATGTAATTCAAGTTAAGGCTTTTATAGATAGTGATAAAGATGGATTATCAGATGACGAGGAGAAGCTTTATAAAACAGATCCTAATAATCCAGACACTGATGGAGATAAATTATCTGATGGACAAGAAGTTCTTTTATATCATACAAATCCATTATTAAAGGATACTGATGGAGATAGATTGACAGATTCAGAAGAGTTATACTTATGTGATACAGATCCTTTGAAGAAAGATTCTGATGGAAATGGAATTACTGATGATTTAGAAGATCAAGATAAAGATACAATTACTAATTATGATGAAATTTCATTAGGAAGTAATCCAAAGTTAGCTGATTCAGATTTTGATAATTTAACTGATGATAAAGAATTACTTTATAAAACTAGTCTAACAGATGAAGATACAGATAATGATGGACTTACAGATGGGAATGAAATTAAGTATGGAACAGATCCTTTAAATCCAGATAGTGATGGTGATGGGATAAAAGATGGAGATGAAGTATTTACTTCTAATGTAGGAGTAGGATCATTAGATAAAGATGAAAAAGTTGAGCCATCTGTTAAAATGAATTTAAAAGGAAGAAACATTGGTACAGTATCAATTTCTAATGTAGGAAAAGTAAATCCTTATTTAAATAAAAATATACCAGGATATATAGGGGCACCATTTGAATTTGCTTCACCAGAAAGATTTAATAGTGCAAAAATAACTTTTACTATAGATAAGGATTTATTTAATAAACAAGATATGAAACCTTCTATATATTACTTTAATGAAAATACTAAATTATTAGAGTTATTGCCAAATCAGACAGTAGATGCTTCAAGTGGTACAATCTCTACTAATGTAAGAAGCTTTGGAACTTATATAGTATTAAATAAAAATGAAGTAGATAAAGCTTGGAATAAAGAAATGAAAGCACCTCAGATTGAAGAAACTAGTAATGCTGGATTAAATAGAGGAGTTGCTATTAAATATAAAGGAAATATACAATATTATAATTCTAATAATGTAAAAAAAGATATAGTAAAGAATTTAGATAAAAATGTAGCTGAATCTAAGCTAACTTTAGAGGAAACAATAGAACTTACTACTGACAGTGATGGCGATGGATTATCAGATTACCATGAGAAAAAAGGTTTCAAGACAAATATAGGATGGATATATACAGATCCTAATAATCCAGATACTGATGGAGATGGATTAAAAGATGGAGAAGAGATTCAATATTGTAGTGATAATGGTGGATACTTCATAGTAAAATCTAATCCATTGTTATATGATAGTGATGGGGACGGTTCATCAGATAAATATGATGCTAATCCTATGAAATATGAATTAAGCGATAGACAACTTGCAATATTTAGCCGACTTGCATATAGTGATTTAGAATCATCAATAGGAAAAACCGTAAAAGAAATTAAAGATCCAAAAGACAATTTTAATACAGTTGAACTGCAAGATTGGGGCAATACTGAAGAAATTGGAGATTGGAAATTAATTGATGCTAAAGATGATACAAGTTATAGTAAAGCTGGCTTTGCTGCTAGTACATATAAACTTGGAAATAATATTATAGTTGCTTATAGAGGGTCTGAAAGCAATTTAGAATTATTATCTGATATAGCAATATTATTGAATACACATCACGAAGCGGGACAAGCATATGCATATACTAAGGATGCTTTTAAGTCTAATGTTAATAGCAAAATGCATCTTACTGGACATTCATTAGGCGGTTTTTTAGCATTAAAAACAACTCAAAATAGTGTTAAAGAGCGTGATTCAGAGGAAAGAAATCTATATGATAGTATTGAAAGAACTGTAAGATTTAATGCTCCTAATTATGGCATTGTATTTGGAGAAGATTCTAAAAATTTAGAAACAATAAAGGATAAAATTATAAATTATAGAACTAAGGAGGATAAAGTATCATTGCTTCCATGGTCTTCATTTGTTGGTGTAAAATATGAATATGCAACCCGTGATGAATTGTATAAAACAAAATATGATAAAAGCTCAATGCTAGATAGATATATTTTAGCTCCTCATGATATGGCTAACTTTTTATATTATTTAGAACCAAAACCAAATATATTTAAAAATTAAATTATTTTATCCTATGACTAACTGCTCTAATACTCACATCTTTAAAAATTGGAGTAAAGAGCAGCTATGTCTATGGATAAGCATTCTCCAAATTTTAGTAAAAATAAAAAACTCCTTTTAAAGCACAATACTCTGGTTATAGATAGTGTTATGATTTATTTAAATTAAAATAATATAAGAGAGCCATAAAAGATATATTAGTTATTATAAGTTAATTGATAAGGGAGATTTTATGACTAAAGATAGATTAAAATGTATAATATTAAGTCACAAAAGGATAGCTATTGTAACTATACTATTTGTATTAATTATTTTATATATTATGTTTTCATTATTAATGAATGCTACAAAAAATTTAGATATAAAACATGAGATTGTAGAAAACTCTAATGGAGTAATGAGAATTTTAATACAAGATAGTTTATCTGAAGATGAAAAAAGAAACTTAATTGATTATTATATAAAGGATTATCTTAAAAATAGCAGTGAAAATGAAAAAAATATATATTTAGTAGATAAAAATTTTAAAGCCTATAAAGGTGGAGTTTATGGAGAAGGATTTTCTAATAAAACTTTTCAAGGAGTAGGTAAATTTAATAAAATTATATTTCTATATTCAGCAGAAGAAAAAAAACCAACTGACAAAGATTTTTTGATTTCACAGAAATATAATTATTACTTAAAACAAAAGAAAGATAATCCAAAATATAAGTTATCAAAAGAATTTAATATTTCCATTAATAATATAGAAAATAGTTTGGAGATGGTAGAGCATTATTCCAGACCATATATTAAAAGAGAAGGAGTTAAACAATATAAAGCCTCATCTATGCTTCTATTTTTGTTAACAAATAAAGAATATAAAGAAGTAAAGAAGTAGGAATTTTGTCATAAATGTAAAGGGTGACATTACTATTTTATAGGGATGAGTAAGCCACCCGTTTTTAACGGATGGCCATGACTTTACAGAAGATATATTCTTTTATATATTATTTATTTGTTTCGATTTCAAAAACAGCTTCAATTTCTACAGTAATATCCAGTGGAAGCTGGTTTGTACCAACTGCTGTGCGAGCATGACGTCCTGCATCACCGAACACATCATACAATAATTGAGAAGCTGCATTTACAACAATATGTTGTTGAGTAAATCCAACTTTACTGTTAACAAAAGCTTGAAGTTTAACTACGTTTACAACACGATCTAAATCACCAAGGTACTCCTTAACTGCTGCTAGCATATTGATAGTGCAGATTTCAGCTGCCTTTTGTGCTTTCTCTAATGTTCTTTCTTCACCAACTTTTCCTGTATAAGCAGGTTCTCCATTAACAAGGGGAGCTTGTCCTGATACAAATAGAGCATTTCCTAATTGCTTTACAGGTACATACATTGCTTTGGAGTAGATAGTTCAGGAAGTTTAATGCCTAATTCTTTAATTTTTTGTTCTATTCTCATAATATGAAAACCTCTTCTTCTAATTTATTTTAATATCAGCTATAGAATACAAAGCAGCTGAGCCGCTGATAGTTACTCTGTCTCCACAATATTTGCAGTATAATGTTCCACCACGATTAGAAAGCTGTCTTGCTACCATTTCATCTTTTCCAAGGCATTTTGCCCAATAAGGAATAAAATTACAATGTGCTGAACCACATACAGGGTCTTCGTTAACTTTAATCTTAGGAAAAAAACATCTTGAAACAAAATCGTACTTTTTACCTTTGGCAGTAATTAAAACTCCCATACCATCCGGAAGTTTTTCTAGCTTAGAAAAATCAGGTGATGCCTTTTGAACATCTTCTTCATTTTCAAGCACAAACATTAAATCTCTTCCTAAATAGGCTTCCAAAGGCTTTACACCAAGAGCTTCAATCATTTGCTCTGTCAATGAAAATGGTTCAGGCATTCTGCTTGGAAAATTCATTTCGTAAAGATCACCTTTTTTTACAACAATAAGCTCACCACTTATTGTTTGAAATTTGATTTTGTCTACATTCTTTTCGTAATAATTGGCAATTACATAAGCTGTTGCCAAAGTAGCATGACCACAAAGATCAACCTCTTTTCCAGGCGTAAACCATCTTAATCCATAGCTGTCTCCCTTTTTTACAGCGAATGCTGTTTCAGAAAGATTATTCTCAATGGCGATTTTTTGCATGGTTTCATCAGGTAGCCATTCCTTCATGATGCATACACCAGCTGGATTTCCTTCAAACACCTTTTCTGCAAATGCATCAACAACATAATATTTCATAATAATAACCTCCTTATTTTTAGGTGAAATCATACTATGATAGTAAGTATATCATTGTAAGTGTATGGTCTCAATGATATAATTGTATGCAAGACAATTATTTTAAGGAGGTTCCATATGCCTGTAAATTCATTTGAAAATTATCCAATGGCATGGAAACCTGATAAAGGACAATTAGGTTCTCCATTATATCTTTCTATTGCTAGTTTATTAGAATATGATATACTTAACGGCTATCTTGCACCTAACACAAAACTTCCACCTCAAAGAGAACTGGCAGACTACCTTGATATTAATTTAAGTACTATAACAAGAGCCTTTAAAATCTGTGAAGCAAAAGGATTAATTTATGCTGCTATTGGAAGTGGAACCTTTGTTTCTCCTAATGCTGGGAGTGCTATTTCTCTAGCGGACAACGATGCAAATAAGAACTATATAGAGATGGGTGTTATAAAACCACTGGATTTCTCTAATATATTAGTTTCAGAAACTATTAAAAGCATTGCCAATAAAAATTATCTGGAAAAGCTATTGGATTACAGACATCCTTTAGGATGCCCTTATCACAGAATGGCTGCAAAAAAATGGATGCAGCGCTTTTCTATGGACGTATCTATTGAAAATATAGCTATAACATCAGGAGGGCAAAATGCTATTACACTGCTCTTAATCTCTATTTTTAATCCTGGTGATAAAATTGCAGTGGACACTTATACTTATCCTAATTTTATTGAATTAGCTAATATGTTGAATATTCAATTAATACCTATTGAAGCAGATGAATTAGGAATTATACCAGAACGATTAGATCTTGCCTGTAATATAAATCATATAAAAGGAATATACATAAATCCTTCCTGTAGTAATCCCACTGCTGTAATTATGGATATGAAGCGCAGAAAGGAAATCGCAGATGTGATAAAGAAGCATAAGCTTATTCTAATGGAAGATGATATTTATTCTTTTCTTGCTCCACAAGGTTATTTACCAATATCACATTTTGTTCCAGAACAGTTTATTTATATACTAAGTATATCAAAAGCCTTAAGTTCTGGCATGAGAGTGGGATTTATGGGTTACGCAAATCAGTTTGTTGAAAAAATTAATAGAGGTATTTACAATATAAATATAAAAACTTCCTCACTAAATGCAGAGATCATAACTGAACTGATTAACACTGGAATTGCTGATAAAATTATTAGGCAGAAAAAAGAAATTGCTGAAGAACGCAATGAAATATATGAACAATATTTTGAAATTACAAATCCTCATGAAAATCCCCTAAGCTTTTTTCGGTGGCTTCCACTGTGTCAAAAGTATCAAGGAAAGCAATTTGAACAGGATGCTTTAAAACATGGTATTCGTGTATACCATTCCTATCGATTCTTAACTGGAAAAGATGAATCAGCGCAATTTATTCGCATTTCACTAACCTCTGTGACAGACTCTCAAGAATTAGATAAGGGACTTCGAATGCTTAATGATTTTTTACTCCAGGCAAAAGAAAGTTGATAAAGAAGTTAATGGAATAATCTTTTTTATATTATTTTTAAGATTATATTGACATTATTGTAACGCCATGATATCATAACATAAACTTACCAAGAGGGGGATTATTATGAATATTAAAATAAATATATCCGTTTCAAAATTGAATAATCTACTCTTATTAGCTAACTTAAGATAGCGATTGCATATATAGATACGTTACATACTACTATAGATGCAATCGCCAAAACAGGCGTTTTGCATCTATGGTGGCTAATTATTTGTATTGAAATAAATGGGGTCCCATAGATAGACTATGGGACTTTTGTAATATCCTAGGTAAAAAAGTCTCATAGTATAAACTGTGGGGCTTTTTTATTTATAAATATCAATATTTGGAAAATCCAGATAAATAATTTAGGAGGAATAGAAATGAAAAAATCCAGAGAACAATGGGGGACAAAAGCAGGGTTCCTACTTGCAGCTATTGGTTCTGCTGTAGGACTAGGTAATATATGGAGATTTCCTTATGTAGCTTATTCAAATGGAGGTGGAGCATTTTTAATACCATATTTTTTCGCTATATTTACAGCAGGAATACCTTTATTAATTCTTGAATATGGAATGGGACATAAATTTAGAGGTTCAACACCACTAGCAATAGCAAGAGCAAATAAAAAGTGGGAATGGCTTGGTTGGTGGCCTATAATTAGTGCAGTTATAATTTTATCCTATTATTCAATGATTTTGAGTCTGGCTATGAAGTACTTAACATTAAGTTTTAATAAAGTATGGGGAAATGACACTAACAGTTATTTTTATGATGAAGTATTAAAAGTATCATCATCACCTTTTGATTTTAGAGGTATAATTATTCCAATACTAATAGGAATAACTTTAGTTTGGTTAATTAACTGGTTTATATGTTATAAAGGAATAAAAGCTGGAATTGAAAAATTGAGTAAAATATTATTACCAGCTCTATTAATAATAATGATAATTATAGTAATAAAGGGGGTAACTTTAAAAGGGGCTTCTTTAGGTTTAAACACACTGTTTACACCTGATTGGAAAAAAGTTAAAGATCCTAAAGTTTGGATTGCAGCATATGGACAAGTATTCTTTTCATTAAGCATAGCTACAGGGATCATGATGACTTATTCCAGTTATCTTCCTAAAAAAACAGATATAAATAATAGTGCATTCATGACTGCTTTTGCTAACTGTGGCTTTGAATTTTTATCTGCCATAGGGGTTTTTGCAATACTTGGGTTCATGGCAACCAACCAAGGAGTATCTATTGATAAAGTTGCATCTGGTGGTATAGGCCTTGCATTTATAGCATTCCCCAAAGTATTTTCAGTAATGGGCATCTGGGGAAACATACTATCTGTATTATTCTTTACTTGCTTGATATTTGCAGGATTAACATCAGCAGTATCCTTAGTTGAGGCAATCTCCTCAGCCATAATAGATAAAACAGGATGGGAACGTAAAAAAGTAGTAACAGGAATTTTGTTAGTTGGATTTATTATAAGTATCTTATTTGCAACTAGAGCAGGATTATATCTATTAGATATTATGGACAACTTTATTAATAATTATGGAGTAGTTGTAGTTGGATTACTAGAAACTATTTTAGTAGGATGGATTGTAAAACCTGAAACCATTCGGGATCATACAAATTCAGTATCTTATTATAGAATAGGAAAATGGTGGGACATAATTATTAAATGTATAAATCCAATTGTTTTAACTTTCATTCTAGTACAAAGTTTTATTACAGAAATGCGTACACCTTATGGTGGATATGATTTGCAGGCATTGTTTGTTTATGGATGGGGAGCTATTTTAATAGGGATTACTGGATCAATCTTAATAAGTAAACAACCTTGGAGAGATAATATTAATTTAAAAAATGAATAAAGGTGTGGTGATAAAAATGACATTAAGTGCAACGATATTTTTTGGTATAGGTGCAACCGTACTCTGGGGAGGATTATTGACTACTATAATAATTTCAATGAAAAAAGATACTTATTCAGAAAATAGCAAAATACAAAATTAAAATTAATGAGTTTGGAGTCTTAAATGAAAGTATAGGCTGTTTTATTACAAAAAACTTAATAAAAAGGGGCTGTCATAGTTGTATGACAGCCCTTTTGTAATTTGCGTAAGATTATGTCACAGGAATAGAAATCTCACGGTCTTTATATATTAGTCGTTTTTATTTAACCATTTATTAAGTACTTCTATATATTTTTCATTTTCTTCTACGAATGGCATATGACGGCTGAATTCGAATAATTCCCATTCTGAATTAGGAATTTTATCATACATTGTTTTTGCAACAAGTGGTGAACAAAGATCAAGTAAACCGCTAGTTATTAGACAAGGCTCCTTTATATCTTCAATTTCTTTCATAAAATCAAAGTTTTTTAATGTACCAGATGGGCTAAATTCATTTTGACCCCATGCAGTTACATAAGCTTCTGTTCCAGCAACTTTTGGACGTCTTAAGCATTCTGGTGAATCTGGTCCTACTGCTCCCGCACAGTGACGAAGCATGAATTCTGCTTCTGCCTCTTGATATTCTTTTGAAGAATAATCTCCAGCTTTTTCTGCTTTTGCAATGGCATCTTGCATTTCCTGTGGAAGGTATGCGACTCTTCTACGCTGTTCTTTTTCCCATAATGAAGCAGCTGGTAGAGTACTGGATAAGATATAGCTTTTGATTCCTTCTGGTTTGTATTCACAAGCATATTGAATTGCTTGCATTCCTCCCCAGGATTGTCCTAACAAGTGAATTTCATCTAAGCCTAAGTGTTTACATAATTGAATTAGTTCTTCAATCCAAGTTTTTGCATTCCATAAGTCAGGACGGGAAGGTGTTGCTGATAATCCGCATCCTAATTGGTCATACATAATAACTGCACGTCCATCTTCTGCAACTTTGTCAAGTACCTCGAAATAATTATGCGTAGAACCCGGTCCACCGTGTAATAAAACCAATGGCTTTTTATTTCCTGTACATTCACCTACTATACGATAATAAGTTTTATATTCTAGATATGGCATATAACCTTCGGTAATTTTCATAATCAATCTCCTTATCTATATTTTGTAATAAGTTTTAGTTGTTAAAAGTTTCATAGAAATTTTTAACCAATTTCTTTATCTTTATTTGGATTCAGGAACAACAATTAAGTCCTTTGTATATTTATTTAATACCTCGCAACCAT
Organism: Clostridium botulinum; assembly: GCF_001276985.1. Lineage (GTDB taxonomy): Bacteria > Bacillota > Clostridia > Clostridiales > Clostridiaceae > Clostridium_F > Clostridium_F botulinum. The sequence continues at coordinate 906,803 of NZ_LHUL01000008.1, read as the reverse complement.
CTTCAGTTGTGATAACAAGGTCTTCAATACGAACACCTATTCCTTCTTCTGGAAGATAAATTCCTGGTTCAACAGAGAAACATTGTCCTGGCTTGATGATATCTTCATTTACAGAAGAAACATCACCGAATTCATGATCTTCTAAGCCGCAGGAATGTCCTGTTCTGTGTGTGAAATATTTTCCGTATCCTTTTTCTTCAATATAGTTTCTTGCAGCTAAGTCTACGTCACACATTCTATTTCCAGGCTTTGCAGCAGCAATACCTCTTAAGTTTGCTTCTACAACTATGTCATAGATTTCTTTTTGTCTTTCAGAAACTTCACCGATAAATACAGTTCTTGTCATATCAGAAGCATAGTTTTTGTAGAATCCTCCAATATCAAGGATAACGCAGTCACCATATTTTCCTTTTGTATCATCTGTTACATGGTGTGGATCTGCTGCTCCCTTAGCATATGCTGTAATAGGGTCGAAAGATACTTCATTAATACCATGTTTTTTGTAAATTTCACGAACCTTAGTATTTAATTCTTTTTCAGATAAACCTTTTCCTACCCATGGAATCAATTCATCAATTACAAGGTCATTTAATCTTGATGATTCTCTCAAAATAGCGATTTCTTCTTCATCTTTAATCATTCTTACATAGTCAACAATAAAGGAACCGTTTACAAATTTGCTTCCGCCCCCAAGTTCTTGTAATCTTAATAAGAATTTAGATGGCCATACTTTATCGATACCTATAACTTTATTTTTCTCTACAAATTTAGATAAAATTTCAACTCCATCTTGAATATCGTTGTACCATACGATTTCTACACCAAGATCTTCTTCCTGTGGGAACAGTTCATTAATAACAATTTTGTGGTTTCCATTAACATTTAAGTATAATGCTAATAATCTTTCTCCCGGAATAATCCATTTTCCTGTTAAATAAAAAATAGCTGTGGGATCAGAGATAATCATTTGTGGAATGTCATGTTCTTTCATAGATTTTAATACTCTGTTCAGTTTATTTATATCCATAGGTATTCCCTCCTATATTTAGTTATTAAATACTAATATAATAATATGCTTGTCTACAAATGTCAATGAAGATACTAGAATTATTGCAATAAATTATTTTGATTCTTTCCTTTTTTAAAATTTTTAAATTTTTTTATTTTTTATAGAGATTTTTAGAAAATTATATGATATAATGATGAAAAATAATATTTTTTTAGTATATGTGTAATAAAATAATTATCAATGTCATAATATAGTGACATGTTAATGGTAGAATGCACAGGCTTTAAGAACATAAATTTATTTAAATTATAAATGATGTTGATATGGTAATACTAAAAAGCAATTTAAATATAATTTAAATTTAAAAATTCACTTTATTTTTACTAAATATTTACTTTTATTAAATAAAAAAGAAAAGGATGCCATATGGTATTTGAAATCATTTCATCTCATCTTGAAAAAGGGGAGAAAATATGGTTTTTGAAATACACACGCAATATTAATCTTTTTATAGGGGGAATAAAAAATGGAAAACACAAATAAAAAACCATTTGGGTTCTATGTATGTTCAGTTGCTTTCACACTTGAAAGATTTGCATTCTACTCAGCAAAATGGTTACTTGCAGTATTTGTAGTTGCTAAGATAGCTGATGGAGGACTTGGTCTTTCTGCTGCAGATGCAGCAAAGATGTCCGCAAACTTAGTTGCATTTACTTATGCTGCACCATTAATTGGAGCTATTATATCCGACCGTTTTATAGGAGCTAGATACCTTGTTCCAATCGGAATGGTTTTAATGGGGGCAGGTTATTTAGTAGGATGGCAAGCTTCAAGTGCTGGCATGGTTAACTTAATGATTGTACTAGTTTCTCTTGGTACAGGGTTATTTAAATGTCAAACAAACGCTATTACAGGTAGACTTTTCGATGATCCAAGAGAATTAGACAGTGCATTCTCTATTCAATATTCTTTTGTTAATATTGGTTCTTTCATTGGTACAACAATTATCGGTGTACTTGTAGGGACTAAGGGATATGCTTTCTGTTTCTTAGTTTGTGGAATAATGATGTTTATTGATGCCGCTTGGTTTACTTTTGGATGGAGATTTTTAGGAGAAACAGGTAAAAAGCCATTTAAAATTGATGAGCATAAAGAAGTAAAAGCGAAAGAAACTAAGGAAGAAAAGAAACCACTTACATCAATAGAAAAGAAAAGGGTTGCAGCAATTATATTAGTATCTTTCTTTTCAGTAATTTTCTGGGTATTCTGGTATTTAGCATATATGCCTGTATATTTCTATTGGGGTGGAGACAATGCAGCGGCTAACTGGATGATAGGTAACTTTCAAGTTCCAACAGCTTGGTTTGATTCATTAAATGCATTAGCATGTATCTCACTTGGACCAATTCTTGGTAAGGTATGGTCAAAATTAGCTAAGAGACCTCAAGGTGATCTAAGTATGTTTAAGAAAACTGCTTTAGGTATGATACTTTTAGGTTTATCCTATGTAATCTTTGCAATGGCAGATGTTACAAGAGGCGGAAGCCTTGCACCACTTGCTTGGATTATTGCATTTGGTATTGTATTATCTTTAGGTGAAATGGTATTCTCACCACTTGGAAACTCTTTCATTAGTAAATTTTCACCACCTAAATTATTATCAAGTATGATGAGTGTTTGGGTACTTGCTGTTTTCTTTGCAGCAAAATCTTATGGATGGGTATATGAATTTACACTAAAATTTAAATTCGCACCAACATACTTTGTAATAGCTGCTATTGCTGCTGGAGCAGGTATCATTCTTTGGTTATTAGATGGAAAATTGAATAGCTTAGTTGTAGAAGAGGAAGAACCATTAAACGAAGCTGTTTAAGCAGGTAACAAATTATTATTCATATAAAAGTTTATAAAAAAAGAAGTCATTGTTTACAATGGCTTCTTTTTTTATAACTTTTTATTTTCACAATTGTTGAAATTTTTCTTTTGCTATGGGAAAATTTGTGTTATTATATGTTATGGGTGGATAATATATTATATTTTTAATATATATGGAAAAAAAGTATGTTTAAGGTGGATATTTTAATTCTGGTGTTTAAAACTATTGTGCATTATCTTGAAAAAGATGGAGGTATATGGTTTTTCAAATACACATCTAATATTAATTTTTTAAGGGGGAATAAAAAATGGAAAACACAAAAAGACCTTTTGGGTTTTATGTATGCTCACTTGCGTTTACCATGGAAAGATTTTCATTTTATTCAGCAAAATGGTTGATTGCCATGTTTGTATCTCATTCAATAATACAAGGAGGTCTTGGTCTTACTGCTGCAGATGCAGCAAAAATGTCTGCTAACTTAATTGCATGGACATATTTTGCACCACTTATTGGATCAGTTATATCTGACCGTAAAATAGGTGCTAGGTACCTTATTCCAACGGGAATGATGATAATGGGAGCAGGCTACTTAGTAGGATGGAAGGCTACAAGTGCTGGTATGGTTAATGCAATGATTATATTAGTTGCAATTGGTACAGGTTTATTTAAATCACAATTAAGTGGTATTACAGGTAGACTTTTTGACAATCAAAAGGATTTGGACAGTGCATTTTCTACACAATATTCTTTTGTTAATATTGGTTCTTTTATTGGAACAACAGTTTTAGGACTAATTGGAGAATCTATAGGATACTCATTTTGTTTTTTAATTTGTGCAATTGTTATGTTTATTAATACTGCTTGGTTTGTATTTGGATGGAAGTTCTTAGGGGATGCAGGTAAAAAACCATTTAAAATTGATGAACATAAAGAAGTAAAAGAAACAAAACAAGAAGAAAAGAAACCTCTTACAACAATAGAAAAGAAAAGAGTGGGAGCTATTATATTAATATCTTTCTTCTCTATAATTTTCTGGATATTCTGGCAACTAGCATATATGCCTGTATATTTCTATTGGGCTGGAGATAATGGACTAGCTAATTGGATGATAGGTAGCTTTAAGGTTCCAACAGCGTGGTTTGATTCATTAAATGCATTATGCTGTATTGTATTAGGACCAATTCTTGGTAAATTATGGTCAAAATTAGCTAAGAGACCTCAAGGTGATATGAGTATGTTTAAGAAAACTGCTTTAGGTATGTTGCTTCTAGGTTTATCTTATGTAATATTTGCAATGGCAGATGTTTTAAGAGGAGACAATCTTCTACCTCTTGCTTGGCTCGTTGTATTTGGTATCGTATTAGCTCTTGGTGAAATGGTATTCTCACCACTTGGAAACTCATTTATAAGTAAATTCTCTCCAGGTAAATTATTAACAGGTATGATGAGTGTTTGGGTGTTTGCTAGTTTTATTGCAGGACAATCCTATGGATATGTATATGAATTTACACTAAAATTTAAATTTGCACCAACATATTTTGTAATAGCAGCAATTGCTATTGTGTGTGGTATTATTCTTTGGGCATTAGACGGAAAGTTGAACAGTTTAGTTATAGACGAGGAAGTTGTGGAAGATAATTCTGTAAGTTTAAATTAAAATTCCACTTGCATACTTTACAATTGTAGATATTATTATTGTAAATGGTATCATTATTTAATCATTATATGAAATTTAAGGGCAGTCATTTGACTGCCTTTTTAAAGCATGAAGAATTTCACTATGTTTTATATATGCTATACATCAATAAAATTCGGGAGAAAAAAGAATTAATATATCAACAACAAGATATAATACAAAAAATGGAAAATATATCAAACAATTAATATATGCTCTTTAATAAAAATGCATTTATATTAAAGAAATTTAAAATTTATTTAAAAATTTGATAAATTAAAATTGAAATTTTAAAGAAGTGACGTATAAATTAATATCATTTCAAAGGATTACTTGCAAACTATATTTTAAATATTAAATATATTTCCTAATTTATAATATGTAATTAAACATGAAGCAGGAAGATTTAGCAAAGTTAGTAGGAGTAAGAAGAGAGACTATAGGACATTTAGAAAATGAAAAATATAATCCATCATTAAAATTAGCTATGGATATTGCTAAAGTTTTTGGAAAATCAGTAGAGGAAGTATTTCAATTTGTGGATTAAGATGCAATTTCAAAACAAAGAAACAATAAGCTAAGGTACTAGAAATATTAAGTTAATGCCTTAGCTTATTTATTTTGTGTAAATAAATTCACTTATAATTTTGGACAACTTTATTACAGAATTATTTATAAACTAGATAAATCATTTGATATAGGTTTATAATTTAATAGAAAATAAATTAAATAATATTTTCGATTACGTGTATTTTATGGGGGAAAGTTATAATGATAAGAGAAAATTTAAAAATAAAAAACATACCTGCAATTTTATGGGGTAATAAATCAGATAATTTATTTATAGCTGTGCATGGAAATATGGCAAATAAGGAAGATAAAATAATTCTTGCATTTGTAGAAGAGATAACAGCTAAGGGGTATCAAGTGCTTAGCTTTGATTTACCTGAACATGGTGAACGTAAATATAAAAATTATCCTTGTAAGGTACAAAACTGTGTGAAGGATCTTAATATAATTATGGATTATGCAGAAAAATTATCAAATAATATAAGTGTATTTGCTTGTAGTATGGGGGTATACTTTAGTTTATTAGCATACAGCCATAAATTCTTAAAGCAAAGTTTATTTCTTTCCCCTGTAGTAAATATGGAAGCTATTATAAATAATATGATGACTTGTTTTGGTGTAAGTGAAGATAGATTAGAAGAAGAAAAAGAAATTTCTACGCCTATTGGGCAAATCCTTTACTGGGATTATTATTGCTATGTAAAAGAGCATCCTGTTATTACTTGGAATACTAAAACTTCAATTCTTTATGGAGAAGATGATGATTTATGTGAGTTTCAAGTAATATCTGCATTTACAAAAAGATTTAACTGTGATTTAGAAATAATGAATAAAGCAGGACATTATTTTCATACAGAAAAGCAAATTAGCTTTTTAAAAAACTGGTTAAGAACACAGATTTATGTTAAACGAAGATAGTGTACTAACAACTAAATAATTAAAATCAAAAATTAGAAAGTTATTATATATGTAATAAGAAGTAAAATAGTATTTGTAATAGTGCGGTTATTTAGGAAATTCTACATAAGTTAATGGCATTAAAAAAAGAATAAGAAAACTTAAGTGTGAATTAGATTTTATAGATAGCAAATCACTAGAAGAATGGATAAAAAAATCAATAGAAACAGTACATACCTTTCATGGAAAAAAACTACTATTGTTATAATTTATTTGGGAGTAGGCGAAGACCATGAAGGAGCAGCAAATTGGGCTTCTAATTCACCTGATATATTAAACGTAGCAGTAACAAGAGTAAAAAATAGAGTTATTATAGTAGGGAATAAAAAATTGTTAGGAGATAAAGAATACTTTAAAGAAGCTGTTAAAGAACTTAGTCGAGGATTAATATTGTGATTGATGAATTTAGAAAGTATCCTACTGTAGTAGTAAAAGATATCAGAAATAAATATTAAAAGAGATAAAAGAATAGTATAATAAGGTTTAGGATAATGAATTTATCCTTTATATTTATAGCAAAAGGAGGAACAAAAATGGCAGATATTAAATTTGAAATAAAAGATAAACTAGGAGTTATTTCAGAATCGTCAAAGGGCTGGACAAAAGAACTTAATCTTATTAGTTGGAATGGAAAACAGGCTAAATATGATTTAAGAGATTGGGCGCCGGAACATGAAAAAATGGGTAAAGGAATTACCTTATCAGCTGAGGAATTAAAGAGTTTAAGAGAAATACTAAATAATATGGATTTATAAAATAGTAAAAATTGATTAAGAGATTGCACAGTGATGTAAAAAGTCATTGTGCTTTTTTATTGGTAAAAGAGTTAGAAAATATTGATGCTATAAATTATAATAGAATATATGAAAAAGAAAATTTATATATGTTCTTCAAATTATTTTTTTATTATATTTAGCTTAAATTTTTTATTTATAAATTTAATTAAAAAATTATGATTAAGTATTTTATTACATGGTATAATTATTTTAGAATTGTATATAACAGGAGGTTCAAAATGGAAAAGCAACAGTATATATGCCCGAAATGTGGTAATAGAGGATATGAATCAGACCAATTTCAGGCGACAGGAGGAAATTTAGCAAAATTATTTGATGTACAGAATAAAAAATTTATCACTATCAGTTGTAAAAAGTGTGGCTATACAGAATTGTACAAAGCACAAACTTCAGCTGGATGGAATGTTTTAGATTTTCTTATAGGTGGCTAGTCTATTAGATATATTACATTACTAAGTTTAAGATTAGTATAACAAGAGAGATACAAAACTTAATAAAGACAAAAGACTTTATTTTTATAATTTAACTTATACACTCTCTCTTGTTATAAATAGTATAAATAAAAATACGAAAATTATACTTAAATGTTAAGTTTAGTCGATAAATCTTTATTATTAATATCCTTATAAATGAAATAAATGGTTGTAATTAATTTGATATTAAATGATACAACAATAAAAACTAAATAATTATTTAAAACACTGTATTATTCAAACTTGAATTTTATGGTGTTTTTACGTTGCAATCCAAATAGAATGCAATATAAAATAAATTAATTAAGAGATGTATGTAATGAAATTAAGAGTGATAGATTTAACATTTTAATCATAATAGACTATACTGCATATATATAGTGTAGGTATAAAATGCTTTTACAAAGGGCGGATAATACTTAGCGTAAGATATATGAGTAGGAGTTGATTTTATGAAGTTTAATTTAATAGATAAAGAAAATTGGAGTAGGAAACCTTATTTTGATTACTATATGAATAATATCAAATGTACTTATAGCATGACTGCTAATATTGAAATTACGGATTTACTTATGAAAGCAAAAAGAAATAATATAAAATTATATCCTATACTAATTTATATGACTTCAAAGATAATAAACAAACATGAAGAATTACGTACTTCTTTTGATGAAAAGGGAAACTTAGGTTATTGGGAAAGTATGAGCCCTTCCTTCACCATATTTCATAAGGATGATGAGAGTTTTAGCAACATTTGGACAGAGTATTCTGATGATTTTAAAACATTTTATAATAATTGTCTTCAGGATATAGAAAAACATAGTGATGTAAAGAAACTTTTCGCAAAAGAAAATCAGCCTAAAAATACATTTCCTGTTTCTTGTGTCCCTTGGTTTAGTTTTACAGGAGCTAATCTTAATGTTTATTCAGATGAAGAATCTCCATATCTTTTGCCAATAATCACTTATGGTAAATATTTTGCACAGAGTGCTAAAGCATTAATACCTATTTCTCTGCAAATGCATCATGCTGTTTGTGATGGTTATCATGTAACTAGATTTTTAAATGAATTACAATCTATGGCACATAATTTTAAAGAGTGGCTAATAATTAAATGAATGCTATAGGTAAAAATGTAAAACTGCTTAAAATGCAGGGATACACTTTTAGTTATAGAATAAGTGGAATATAATTCTACTTAGATATGTTTAAGTAGGAGGATTTGATTTTATGAAGATACCATATGTTATGACACCAGGTCCTACCATGGTAAGAGAAAATGTTAGAATGGCAAGGGTTATGGAAACAACAAACCCAGATTTAGATTTACAATTTTATGATTATTATAAAGAAACCTGTGAAAAAATAGGGGGATTTTTAAAGACTAGAAATGAGGTAAGAATATTAAGCGGAGAGGGTATACTAGGTTTGGAAGCAACTTGTGCTTCATTAACAGAAAAAGGTGACAGAATTCTTGTAATTGACAATGGAATTTTTGGCGAAGGTTTTGCAGATTTTGTAGAAATATATGGGGGAGAAGCAGTGTTTTTTAAAGGAGATAGAAAAAGAGATATAGATATAGAAAAGTTGAAAGAATTTCTAGAAAAGGATAGTGACTTTAAATATGCTACTGTTGTACACTGTGATACTCCCTCAGGGGTTATTAATGATGTATCAAAAATATGTCCAATGCTTAAAGAAAAGGGCATAATAACTGTAGTAGATTCTGTATCTGCCATGGGTGGACAGGAGCTAAAGGTAGATGAATGGAAAATAGACATGGTACTTGGTGGATCTCAAAAATGTATGTCAGCCCCTCCAGGACTTTCATTTCTTAGTATAAGTGAAGATGCCTTTAAAACTATGGAAGAAAGAAGAACACCTATAGCATCATATTACTGTAATCTCCTTGTATGGAAGGATTATTATAAAAATAAATGGTTCCCATACACTCCACCTATAAGTGATATAGTTGGGCTAAGAGTAGCGGTGGATAATATTTTAAAGGATAGAGACATTCTATCAAGACACAATAATATAGCAAAAGCTTGTAGAGAGGCTATAGTAGAGAGTGGACTTAAGCTTTATTTAGAAAAGGGTTATTCTAACACTGTTACTGTTATAGAACTACCTAAAGAAATAGAGGATAAAGCATTAAGAACATATATGCAGGATAAATACAATGTAATCATAGCAGGTTCCTTTGGATATCTTCATGGTAAGGTTATAAGAATAGGTCATATGGGTGAAAATGCTAAAGTGGATAAAATGGCCTATACATTATTTGCACTTAGAAATAGCTTAGAGCATTTAGGATACAAACTAAGAGTTAATATTGGAGAAGTTTTCTTACAAAAAGTTATGGAGTAAGAGTGAATATTATTATTTCAAAAATTATCATTTTTGATCTTATATTAGCCATAATTTATTTTGTACAAGGACTTAAAAACTCAAGAGAAAATAGATAAGAGGGTAAATAAAAAGGAGGCAACCAAATAAGTATAGAATTTTAAAAGAAAATATTTATTTAAAAACCGCATTTCAGTATTCAACTGGAGTGTGGTTTTTAAATTTCAAAGTTAAAATTTAAATTATTCTGATATTTTTTTATTTTTGTGAATAAAATTACGCTTGACATGTATAAATATTCATTGTATAATTTTAAAAATTAGCATATACAAACCAAAACAGAATAGATATATACATATAATTTTAGAGAAGTGGGGGTGTTTATTTGGAGGAATGTAATCTAAAGTATGGGGATGGATATAAAAAGATACTATTTAAACCTAGTTATAATGTGGACATTCTAGATAAAAATTTTTTATCAGAGAAAAAAGAAGAGGAAGTTATAAAAAGGGCTCTTTTAAATCCTATAGGATCTAGAAAAATAAATGAAATTGTTACTCCAGAAGATAAGCTTTGCATTGTAATATCTGATGTAACAAGACTATGGCAAAAACCTAGGGTTTTTTTACCTATACTTATTGAAGAAATAAAAAAAAGTGGTATAAAGGATGAAAATATAATTTTCTTATGTGCTTTAGGTTCCCATAGAAAACAAAGCAAAGAGGAATATATAAAGATTTTAGGCGAGAATTTATTTAAAAGATTTAAAATTATAGATCATTATTCTAAAGATAAGGATGAAATGATGTATATAGGTGAAACCTCTTTCAAAACTCCTGTAGTTGTTAATAAACTAATAAAGGAATGTACCAAAGTAATTATTACAGGAGGTATAACCTTTCATGATATGGCAGGATTCGGAGGTGGAAGAAAATCTATTTTACCTGGTATAAGTTCCTATGAAACCATAATGGCAAATCATGCATTAGTTTTAAATTCTGATAAAAATGGCATAAATCCTAATTGTAGCTGCGGAAATTTAGAAAATAATCCTATGCATTTAGATATGATGGAAGCCTGTGATATGATAAAGCCTTCATTTTTGTTAAATGTAATAATGAATTCTAAAGGTAATATTACTGAAGCAGTTGCAGGAGATTATGCAAAAGCCTTTGAAAGAGGCTGTGAACTTTTGCAAGATAGTAATGGTATAAAAATTAAAAAATTAAAGGATACGGTAATTGTTTCTGCTGGTGGATTTCCAAAGGATATTAACTTGTATCAATCCTCTAAAGCATTAAGTAATGCAAAAGAAGCAGTTAAAAAAGGTGGAAAAATAATTCTTTTTACACAATGCATAGAGGGTATAGGAAATAAAGAAGTAGAGGAAATCATAAATAATTTTAATAACAATGAAGAAAGGGAAGAGGAATTAAGAAGAAAGTTTACTGTTTCAAAATTTGCAGCCTATTTAATATGTAGTATTGCCAAAGAATATGAGCTTATTCTTATATCCGATATAAAAGAAGAACTAGTCAGTAAAGCCGGAATTAGGGTATTTGAAGATGAGAGTATAATAAATGAAATTTTAAAGGAAAATGAAGAAATATATCTAATGCCAGATGGTAGTAGTTTATTACCTATATATTCTAATATACAAAAATAGTTAAAAATTTATAGAGAATGTAAATCATAATAAAAAATCTATATGCATAATTATACAGAAAATAATAAATAAGGAGTGAATAGAAATGAGTAAAAAAATATTAGGTAAATTAGGGGCAATTATAATTTCCTTAACTATGGTAATATCATTAGTTGCCTGTGGAAAGAACACTGCAGGTAATGAGGAAAAATCAAAGGTAGATAAAATAAAAGAAAGTGGAAAATTAGTTGTAGGTACTTGTGCAGATTATCCACCTTATGAATTTCACAAAACTATAAATGGAAAAGATGAAATAGTAGGATTTGATATTACAATAGCAAAAGAAATAGCAAAGGATCTAGGAGTAAAGTTAGAAATTAAAGATATGAAATTTGATGGATTATTGGCAGCACTACAATCAGGAAATGTTGATATAGTTATTGCTGGAATGAATCCAACAGAGGATAGAAAAAAGAGTGTAGATTTTTCAAAGATATACTACCAAGCTATACAAAGTGTAGTGGTTAGAGCAGAGGATAAAGACAAATTTAAATCACTAGAGGAGTTTAAAGGTAAGAAAATTGGAGTACAAAAGGGTACAACTCAAGAGGAAGTTGCAAAGAAAGAAATGACAAATTCAGAAATTAAATCTTTAGGTAAGGTTACTGACTTAGTATTAGAATTACAGAATAAAAAAGTAGATGGTTTAGTACTTGAAAACCCAGTAGCAGTTTCTTATGCTAAGAATGGTAAAAATTTAGCAGTTTCAAATATTAAATTTGAAAATAAGGATAAAGGTGCATCTGTAGCTGTTAAAAAAGGCAATAAAGACTTAGTAGATGCTATAGATAAAACTTTAGATAAACTTATTAAAGAAAAAAGCATAGACAAATTTGTTACAGATGCTAGTAAAGAAGTAGAATAATACACTCAAAACATAAAAGATAATGAAGTATCATTATCTTTTATGATTTTATTATAAGGGGGGAGTAATTTGGACTTTTCATTTTTAAGTAAATATTATTCATTTTTCACAAACGGTGCAAAGTACACTATTATATTAGCATTTTTCACTGTAGTAATAGGAACTATTTTAGGGCTATTATTATCTCTAATGAAATTATCTAAAAACAAAATATTAAAATATATAGCTGTATCTTACATTGAATTTATAAGAGGAACTCCAGTTTTAGTGCAATTATATATAATATATTATGGATTGCCAACTATAGGTATAAAGTTTCCTGAGGTACCTATATTGGGAAGTAATTTTCCAGACTTTTTCGCTGGAATATTAGCATTATCTATTAATAGTGGAGCTTATGTGGCAGAAATAATAAGAGCTGGAATACAAGCAGTAGATAAAGGACAAATGGAAGCTGCAAGAAGTTTAGGAATGTCAGAATCTATGGCAATGAAAAATGTTATAATACCTCAAGCCTTTAAAAATATTTTGCCAGCTTTAGGAAATGAGTTTATTACAATAATTAAAGAATCATCTATAGTATCTATAATAGGAATACATGAGCTTATGTATAATGCAGATACTGTTAGGGGAAATATTTTTAGACCTTTTGAACCTTTGCTTGTGGCTGCACTAATGTATTTTATACTGACATTTACATTATCGAAATTACTTGGAGTAGCTGAAAGGAGGATGAGAGTAAGTGATAGAAATTAAAAATTTAAATAAAAGTTTTGGTAAGAATCATATATTAAAAGGAATAAATACTCATATAGATAAGGGTCAAGTGGTAGTAGTTATAGGACCTAGTGGTTCAGGGAAAAGTACATTTTTAAGATGTCTAAATTTACTTGAATGTCCGGAAGAAGGAAATATTATATTTGAAGATGAGGATATAACAAGTAAAAAAACAAATATTAATAAAGTAAGAGAAAAAATGGGTATGGTTTTTCAACAATTTAATCTTTTCCCTCATAAAACTGTTTTAGAAAACATAACTATATCTCCAATAAAGGTAAAAAAACTTTCAGAGCAAAAGGCTAATGAAATTGCAATGAAACTTTTGAAAAAAATAGGGTTAGAGGATAAGGCAAATTTTTATCCTTCTCAGCTATCTGGGGGACAAAAACAGAGAATAGCCATAGCAAGAGCTTTAGCTATGGAACCAGATGTGATGCTTTTTGATGAGCCTACTTCAGCCCTAGATCCAGAAATGGTAGGAGAAGTTTTAAATGTAATGAAAGATTTGGCTCTAGAGGGGATGACTATGGTGGTAGTTACTCATGAAATGGGTTTTGCAAAAGAAGTTGGAGATAGGGTCATGTTTATGGATGAAGGGAAAATACTAGAAGAGGGAACACCGGAGGATATATTTAACAATGCTAAAAATTCAAGGACAAAGGACTTTCTAAGTAAAATAATTTAGTTTAGGGAAGGAGTATGTTATGAAAAATAAATTTTTAGCCCATAAGTATAAAGAAAATGAAAATAATTTAATGTCAGAAACCGCTAATTTAAAAAAGAAGTTTAAAGATATAATTGATTTAAGCTTAGGGGATCCAGATATAATAACGGATAAATCTATTATACAGACTGCTTTTAAGGATACAAAAAAGGGATATACCAGATATTCAGATCCGACAGGAGATAAAGAATTAATAGAGGGAATTATTAATTTTTATAAAAAAGATTGCAATATAACTTTTAAAGAAAATGAGATTATGGCAGTGGTAGGAGCTTGTCATGGTATGTATTTAGCTCTGCAATCCATTATAAACCCTGGTGAGGAAGTAATAGTACATTCTCCTTATTTTACTCCATACAAAGAACAAATAGAGATGGTAGGTGGAAAATTTATTGAATTTGAAACTCTAGAGGAGGATGAGTTTAATATAAACCCTAAAAAATTAGAAAAATTAATAAACAGTAAAACAAAAGCTATAGTATTAAATTCTCCTAATAATCCTACAGGTGCATTTTTTTCTAAGGAATTGTTAAAAGAAATAACTAAAATAGCTATAGAAAATGATTTAGTTATAATATCAGATGAGGTTTATGATGGATTTACTTATTACGAGGATTTTTGCTCCATAGCTTCTTTAGATGGGATGAAAGAAAGAACCATAACCTTAGGTAGTTTTTCCAAGGATTTTTGTATGACTGGGTGGAGAATTGGTTACGTAGCTGCTCCAGATTATATAATTAATACTATGAAAAATATTAATGAAGGAATATGTTTTTCTGCTCCTACAATTTCTCAAAGAGCTGCTATATATGCTTTGAAAAATAGGGATAATATTGTAGATAAAATAAAAAAAGAATTTAGAGAAAGAATGGAATATGCCTATAGTAGAATAGAGTCTATGCCTAAATTAAGTGCTTTTAAACCTAAAGCAGGTATATATATTTTTGTAAATATAAAGAAAACAGGTAAAAGCTCTGAAGAATTTTGTGATGACTTATTAAACAAAGCTCATATAGTAGCAATACCGGGAAAGGCCTTTGGTAAGTATGGAGAAGGCTACATAAGAATTGCTTGTACAGTAGGGTTAGAGGAATTACAGCAAGCTTTTAATAGAATTGAAAAAATACTATAAACAGAGTTTTTGGCTTCAGAGGGAGTATTTACTCCTGCTAAAGCTAGGAAATGGTTATCCGATGACTACCAGCTCTTTACTCCCACTTTGAAGAAGATGGGAGCATTAGAGCTGATAGTCATCGGATAAATAAAGAAGACATCCATAAGCGAAGTGACACCAAAAAATTAGATGGAAAATCTAATTTTTTAAGGTGCACTTCAAAAGAAGGTGTCTTTTTTGTGTTTTTAAGTTTTATTGATTTATTTTCAACAATGGCATGTTAAACTATAATTTTTTATATTAATTTCATAAGGGTTAAGATAGCTTATCTCCCAAATTCGTCCCAACTATCCCAAGGATAATCATGAAGGAGCCAATGATATGAAAGTATTGTAGCTTTTCTCCTAGGAATACTACTCCTGCCATCATAGTTATTAAAGTAGAGAGATTATTAAATACGCTCATCTTAGAAGCTTCTATTTTAGATAGGGAGTAGTTTAATAAAAAGGATGTGACAAGGGAAGATAATATTCCTAAATAAAATATTGAAACTATAAATAATGGACTGGTAAAGGGGTTAAAGTAAAGATTAAGAGTACCATTTAAGCTATGATTAATAATAGACACAATATTAAAAAACACAAATCCTATACAAATTACTGTATAAGTTAGGGATATAGGTTTATATTGTCCTGACATTTTTCTTGCTAGTACGTTGTTACCAGAAGAGGAAAGGGCAGATAACAGAATAAGAACTATACCTATAAATATATTACTCTTTAAATTTACTCCCTTCATAAAAAATATATACACTACTCCTGCTACAGATAATAGAATTGATAGTTTCTGTAATATACTAGGACGTTCCTTTAAAAATATTATTGAAAATATCATTGTAAAAATAGGAATAGTTGCTTGGATAATTCCTGCTTCAGAAGAAGCAATATAAACTAGTCCAAAAATCTGAAAGCCAAAGAACATAATTGGATAAAATAATGATAGAGGCAGAATAGAAAGAATATCTTTTTTAGTTATATCTAATTTTATCCATCCTAATAAAACAGATACAAAAGCAAATATAAAGGATACAGTAAAACGATAGGCTAGTGTATCCAAAGGATCTGCAAAAGTTAAGCTTATTTTTGAAAATAAAAATGAGAAACCTATTATAATAGAATATAAGATAGCGGAAACATAGGCCTTTTTTTTATGTGAAAATTTCATGGTATACATTCCTCCTAAGTTTATATATTGCTATAAGTTTTAAATTATACTCTAGAGTATAATTATATGTTAGTAGATTACTAGTTGTGGTACAATAAGAATAAAAGCTATCTATACCGGTACAGGTTTTATATAGAGGTGAAAATGTATGTATAAATATTTAGAAATATTAAATCATGTTGAGAGCTTAATTCAAGAGGGGGAGTATAAAGATGGGGATAAGTTACCCTCTATTCGTGATTTTACTAAGATATATTCCTGCAATAAAAGTACTATTATAAAAGCTTTAGAGGCGTTAGAGAGACAGCATAGGATATATTCCATACCTAAGAGTGGTTATTATGTTGTAAGGAGAAAAAATCCTACCAATAGTAATAAAGAAGTATTATTAGATTTTGCATCCTCTGCTCCAGATCCACAGGTTTTTCCCTATCTAGATTTTCAACATTGTATTAATGAAGCCATTGATATATATAAGAATGAAATATTTATTTATGGGACACCTAAAGGATTACCTTCTTTAATTGATGTAATACAAAAACATTTAGCCGATTATCAGGTTTTTGCTAATAGAGATAATATTTTTATTACCTCTGGAGTTCAGCAAGCTTTAGCTATACTAACTACACTAACTTTTCCAAATAAAAAGGAAACTATTTTAATAGAACAACCTAGTTATCATTTATTTATAGATTATTTAGAAACTCATAATGTTCCTGTATTAGGCATTAAAAGGACGGATAAAGGTATTGATTTAAATGAACTTGAGAGATTATTTAAAACGGAAAGTATTAAGTTCTTCTATACTATGCCTAGGTTTCATAATCCTTTAGGAACTTCTTATTCTCAAAGAGAAAAGGAAGCTATTGTAAAGCTAGCTGAAAAATATGATGTATTTATTGTGGAAGATGACTATTTAGCAGATTTAGAAGAGGATCCAAAGGCTGATCCCTTATATGCCTATGGTGATTTTTCCCATGTTATCTATTTAAAGAGTTATTCAAAAATTATATTTCCTGGACTTAGAATAGGAGTTGCGGTTATTCCTAATACCATTTTAGAGAGCTTTGGAAAATATAAAAGACTTATAGATGTAGATAGTTCCATGCTCTCTCAAGGAGCCTTAGAAATTTATATTAAAAGTGGTATGTTTCAAAGACACAAACAAAAGATTAGGACTTCTTATTCTTTAAGAAGTAAATGCTTAGATTCAATTCTACAAAAACAATATAAAATTTATAGTGATGTTTTTCAGTATAACCCTATTAAAAATCCATGTATTCATACATACATAAACTTTAATGGCAAAATAAATAGAGAAAGACTCATAGATAGATTGAAAAAGAAATCTATTATTGTGGCTACAGAGAGGGGACATTATTTAAGCACATTTTCAAGGGAAAAGATTCTTAAATTAAATGTAACAAATGTAAGAGAGGATTATATTGAGGAAGGACTTTTGGATATAATTCAAGAGATTATAAAAATGTCTTAAATACCCTTATAGAATTAAGTCCATAAGTTATGAGGTCTATATTTTATATTTAAATAATAGGAACTGCTAAAGCAGTTCCTATTATTTATATGTTCTATATGTTTATTTACCTGGGTTTATGAACATTTGAGTCCAATAATATGTTCCATCAGAACTTTTAGCTAGTCCAACACCTATTTCAGTGAAAGATTTGCTTAATATGTTAGCTTTATGTCCTGGTGAGTTCATCCATCCATCTACAACTGCTTTAGCTGTAGGGTATCCAGAAGCGATGTTTTCACCTGCTGCAGAGTATTTTACTCCGAATTTTTTCATCATATCAAATGGTGATCCATAAGTTGGTGATGTATGTGAGAAATACTTTTTATCAATCATATCTTGAGATTTAAGTCTTGCTACATTTGAAAGCTCTGCATTAGCTTTAAGTGCTGGTAAACCAGCCTTTGCTCTTTCTGCATTAACAAGTGTAACTACTTCATTTTCTAATGCTGCTACACTTGAATCAGGCTTAGCTTCATTAGGCTTAGCAGTTGTATTTCCACTATTACTTGTATTATTTGTGTTGTTTGTTGTATTTGTGTTTTTATTTGTATTTTTAGAGTCAGTATTACCATTAGAAGTCTTTTCTACTTTTGTGCCACAGTTAGATTGATCCTTTGCGCAGTTAGTCTTATCTTTTGTACAGTTAGATTGGTCCTTTGCACCGTTAATTTGACCCTTTACGCAGTTAGATAAATCCTTTGCACAATTAGTCTTACCTTTTACACAATTAGTAGTAATTTTGCCTAAATTTACATTGCACCTAGATGAAGCAGCAGATACTAATTGCATATTGGACATTGCTATAATTGTAGTAAGCACTGAAGTAGCCATAAGTTTTTTTATGGAAGATTTATTCATTGTAACACCTACCTTAAAATATTTTTTGAAGATTCACATTTTGAATTTATTTTAAATTTTTTGTGAAAATTCATATTTCACATTATACGTTAGATGTTAGAGCATGTCCAAGGTGATGTTATGGAAATGTATCAAATTTATTCCATTCCCTATTTTGTTATTCTTAGCTTTTTGGGGAATAAAAATAGAGAATAACTATAGCAAAAGTGCCTGATATGATGCTTTTGGATGAATTGTTAAATAAGGCTCATATAGTAGCGATACAAGGAAATGCCTTTGAATAGTATTGAGATGGATATATAATCAATTCTAGAGAGGATTATTTGTTATCCTCTTTAGAATTTGTTAAAGCTCTTCTAGGAATTTTAAATTTAATTTCTTTTTCTATCATACCTAAAGTTTGTTCATCTTTGGGTGCTACAAATAGGAATGTATATCCCTTTTCACCAGCTCTCCCAGTTCTGCCTATACGGTGTATATAGCTTTCGGCATTTTCTGGAATATCATAGTTAAAAACATGAGTAACACCAGTTATATCAAGCCCTCTAGCTGCTACATCCGTAGCTATTAAATATTGAATTTCTAAATTTTTAAAGGAACGCATTATTCTTTCACGCTTTGGTTGAGTTATGCTACCATGAAGCTTTTCACAGTTATAACCCTTTTTATAAAGTGCTTCCTCAAGAGTATCAACTCTTCTTTTGGTTCTACAAAAGATAATAGCCATAAATGGATTTTCTTCATCTAATATTTTGCACAAATCCTCTTGCTTTCTTCTGTCAGTGGTTTCTATTAAAACTTGTTTGATATTTTTAAGAGTTACTTCTTCTTTTTCTATTATTATTAGTTTGGGATCACGCATGTTTTTATAGGCTAGCTTTTTAACTTCAGAATTCATTGTTGCTGAAAAACATAGTGTTTGGCGTTTCCTTGGTGTATTCTCTATAATAGATCGAACATCATTCTTAAATCCCATAAGGAGCATTTCATCAGCTTCATCTAATACTAATGTTTTTAAATCTTTAAAATTTAGTGTGTTTCTATTAAGATGATCTAAAAGTCTACCGGGAGTTGCAATTACCAAATGTATATTATTTTTAAGTTTTTTTATTTGTGAGCCTATATCTTTACCACCATAGGCAGCTAAAATATTCAAATCTTTGGCTTCTTTTAACTTCATAGCTTCCTCAGTTATTTGTATAGCAAGTTCTCTTGTAGGTGTTATTATTAAACCTTGAATTGCGTCTATATCAGGAGATATATTTTCAAACATTGGAAGTAAAAATGCAAGGGTTTTCCCAGTTCCAGTTTGAGCTTCAGCTATAACATCATTACCACTTTTTATCAACATAATACTTTCTTCTTGAATTGGTGTTGGCTCAATGATTCTTTGCTTTTTAAGAACATCTATTATACTATCACTAAGACCTAGTTCTTCAAATTTTATCATAATAATTTACCTTTCAATTTTTAAATATATTTTTAGCTTTTTATAAGTTAAATCAGCTAAGTATAACACATTTTTAATATAATAAAAAGAAACATGGGAGAAATCAGCTTAAGTCACTGTTATTCTAATTCACGGTTTATGAAATTTTATTATAAAAATAGCAAATTTTAATGAACCGTCCCCTTATATTATGGTGAAATGTGATGGGGAATATTTATCATTAAAGTTATGGTAATATTATATAAAGCTTAAATTTAAAATGTAGCTTATAATAGGAGATAATTATAGAAAAAACTTTATTAAAAACAAAGATAAGTTTTATCTTCATTTGAAAAATTATAAAGGTAAGTGATAAAATTAGGTATCAAAAGGATATAGAAAACAAAGAGGGGAGGAGTTACGTTAAAACGAAAGCATTATATTTCTGTGCAAAATAATTTTAAAAGTTTTACGTAACGAATAAAGGTGTCTTTAAATAGTATAAAGAGCTCTGTTCAAGAGGTGGCGGAAGCTATAGCTGCAGTTCTTAAGGTGGATGTTACTATAATTGATAAAAATTTTAATAGAATTGCTGCCACTGGAAAATACAAAAAATTTATAGGGAACAAAATACCGGGAAAATGTTTGTTTGAATTAGTTATGAAAGAGAAAAAAACTAATCATATAAAAAGATATTTAAAGGATAACGAAAAGAAGATAAATCCATCTGTATGTGAAAGCTGTGAGGCGAAGGAGAGATGTACAGAATATGCAACCATAGGTTACCCTATAATTATGGAGGATGAAGTAATAGGAGTAATTGGCATAAATATTTTTAATGAAAAACAACTTAATATGATATCTAAAGAGTTTGATTCTATGATAACATTTTTAAATAGATTAAGTACATTACTTGTAGGAAATATTATTTATTATGATACTATAAAAAAATTACAAATTCAGACTGAAGAAACCAATCATATAATAGATAGTTTAAGCCACGGTATAATGTGTGTAGATAACAATGGAATTTTAAAATATATTAATCATAAGGGAAAAAAACTATTAGATATTAAAGAGAAGTCATTAGTAAACACTAATATTAAAGATACAATATCAAACTTTAATATTAAACTTTTAAGTAAGGAATATAAGGGTAAAAGAATAAGTATCCATGGTAAAAATGAAAGTTTTTTAATTAAAAGTAGTCCCATTATATTCAAAGGTGAAAGGGTAAGTAATATTATAGAATTTAATAAAAAAATTGATGAAGTTCAAGCTGCTTATAAGCTTTTTGCTAGTAGTAAAATTATAAAATTTGAAGATATAATGGGTAGTAGTAATAATATAAAAAATGTAAAACTCATTGCTAAAAATATTGCTAAAACTGATTCAACTGTGTTATTAAGAGGAGAAAGTGGTACAGGAAAGGAACTTTTTGCAAGAGCTATACATTTTGAAAGCCAAAGGTGTGATGCTCCTTTTATAGCTGTTAATTGTGCTTCAATTCCAGATAATTTATTAGAAAGTGAATTTTTTGGATATGAAGGAGGGGCTTTTTCAGGGGCAAAAAGGGAAGGTCAAATGGGGAAATTTGAACTTGCCAATGGAGGAACTATATTTTTAGATGAAATAGGTGATTTACCTTTGCATCTTCAACCTAAAATATTAAGAGTACTTCAAGAGCAAAGTTTTACTAAAATTGGTGGTAAAGAAGAAATATGTGTAGATGTTAGAATAATAGCAGCTACCAATAGAGACCTTGAAGCTATGGTTAAACATGGACAATTTAGACAGGATTTATATTATAGATTAAATGTAATACCTATATATTTACCTAGTCTTAAAGATAGAGGGGAAGATATAATATTACTTAGTGAATATCTTATGGATAAATTTTGCGAAAGATCTAATCTAAAGATTAAACAGCTTTCAAAGGAAGTAAAGGATAGTTTTAAAAAGTATTCTTGGCCTGGAAACATAAGAGAACTAGAAAATGTAATAGAATATATAGTAAATACCACAAAGGAAAATATAATATATAATGAACATTTACCAAAATCCTTTAAAATATCTAAAGAAGATGAAAAAAGTAATAAAAGTTTACAGGATAGACTTTATAAATATGAAAAAAATTTATTAATATCAATGATGGAGGAATATGGTGAAGATGGAAAGGGGAAAGAGAGAATTGCTAAAGAACTAGATATTAATTTATCTACACTCTACAGAAAATTAAATAAATATAATTTGCAAAAGTAAGAATGTTTTTGCAAAGATGCAAAAATCCTTTAATATGAATGTGTAATGCATTAATTTTTATAATTAATAACAGGATTATTTGCAAAAATGCAAAAATATAAATTAAAATAATCTATAGGTTAAGTAAATAAAAAATAATTAAATACTTAAACCTATTGAAATGTAAGGCTTTATAATGGATTGAGTATAAAATTTAAATTCTTTGGCATCCTTATTGCTACGCATTATAAGTAGTAGAACTTAAAGGGAGTGGGTTAGGATGTCAAGATTATCAAAAGAGGAAATAAGTGAAAGATTATTAGAGTTAATAAAAGATGAAACTAAGCCAGCTATAGGATGTACTGAACCTGTTGCAGTAGCTTTTACTGTAGCAACAGGCAAAAAGTATATGGCAGGTGAAGTCTTAAAAATAGACTTAAAGGTAAGTAAAAACATATTAAAAAATGGTAAATCCGTTACTATACCAAATACAGAGGTTTGTGGTTTAGATATTGCAGGGGCTCTTGGAGAAATATGTGGAGATCCAGAGGAAGGATTATTTGTTTTTAGAAATGTAAACAATGAATATTTAGATAAAGCAAAAGAAATGATAAAAAATAAAGTTGTAACTCTTAATCCTATTGAAAATACAGATCCTGTTTTTGTAGAGGCTACTTTAAAGGGAGAACAGGATGAAGTTATAGCTATTTTAAAGGGAGGACATACTAATATAGAGAAGGTTATTGTAAATGGTAAAATAGCCTTTGAAAAAGATAATAAAAATAAAAAAGATAATAAAGATTGTGATTTTATTAAGGAGCTTTCTTTAAAGGATATAAGACAAATTACAGAGGATATTAGTATAGAAAAATTAGACTTTATAATGGATGGAATAGAGATGAATAAAGAAGCTGCAAAGGAAGGTTTAAAAAGACAAAAGGGTTTAACCTTAGGATCTTCTCTTTTAAAATTACAAGAGGAAGGAAAAATAGGTAAGGATTCTGCAACCATAGCAAGGATTTTAACTGCTGCCGGCTCTGATCTTAGAATGGGTGGAGGAATGTGCCCTATAATGACCAGTGGTGGAAGTGGTAATCAAGGATTATGTGTAATTTTACCTATTAACGTAGTGGCAGAGGATATAAAAGCTCCTAAGGAAAGACTTCAAAGGGCAGTATTCTTTGGTCACGCCGTTAATAATTTTGTAAAGAAATATACAGGAAAATTATCTGCAATTTGTGGTTGTGCCATAGCAGCAGGTATAGGAGCAACAGCAGGAATTGCTTGGCTTTTAGGTGGAAAAGATAAGGAAATAGAAGGAGCTATATTAAATATGTTAGCAAACCTTACAGGAATGGTATGTGATGGAGCTAAAGGAAGCTGTGCCATTAAACTTTCAACCTCAGCCTCTGAAGCGGTTATATCAGCTTATTTAGCTTTAAATGATATAATTGTGCCTAATAATACAGGAATTATAGGAAATACCGTTGAAGATACAATAAACAATCTTGGAATGCTATGTAAAGACGGATTTTATAAAGCTGATGATGTAATGCTTTCTATAGCTTGTAAAGAGGTAATATAGTATATAAGATTATAAAGTTCAGGTGGAATTTTTTAGAAAATTTATTTTTCCACCTGAACTTTATAAATATCTGGAATAAATAAGTTATACAAGGACTATGAGAGTATTTTATATAGGAATAATAGGGTTATTTTCAAAAGATTTTTAAATCATCTCTAAAATGTACAAATTTCGACTGGGTAATATTGTAAAATAATTATGAGTAATATTTAAATTAGTAGGAGTGTTTCTTTATGAATTATAATCATATGTCCAGGAGTGAATTGATAGAAGAATTAAATAGAAAAGATAAAATAATAAAGAGGATGAAATATATTTTTGGAAAAGATCCTGTTACATCCGTGCTTAATAGAAAATTAGGTTTAGAAAAACTTCATAGAGAAATCAAGCTAGCAAAAATTAATAAAGGTAATTTAATTATAACCTTTGCGGATGTAAATAATCTTAAATATATAAATGATAATTATGGCCATGATGCCGGAGATTATGTATTAGAAACTCTATGTAGTATAATAAAAAACAATATAGGAAAAATGGATTTTATTTTTAGATATGGGGGAGATGAATTTATAATTGTATTTCTCAAATCTAATATGGATGATGCAAATAAAATATTGTCTAGAATTCAAAAGGAAATAGATGAATTAGGAAAAAATCTAGAATATAAAATGGGGTTAAGTTATGGTTTAGTAGAGTACAATAAAAATACAAATAAAACCATAGAAGATTTAATAAGAATAGCAGATTGTAGGATGTATGAGAATAAAAGAAAAATTGGATAAGACTTTAAAAATTTGTATAATATCATTATACAAATTTTTTTATTTTCGGTGTTAAAATTAAATCTATTTTATATTGAGGTAAATTATATTTTTAAAAACATAGCTATATTTTAAGGAACAAAAGAAAGAATTTCTAAGCTAAGGATTATAGACTTTTATTATGTACTTTATTGATGAATTTTGGAGTAAAAGTGAGTTGCTTTCATTTGATATACGTATAAAATATAAAATTATGTTGAAAACATTCGTATAATGTGGTAATGTTTATTATGTTACAAAATAAAATATTCGCTCTTATATAATTCTGATAATAGGGTTCAGAAGTTTCTACAGAGTAGCCTTAAACTACTTTACTATAGGAGATGTTATTAGGGTGCGTATATCCTATAACTTATCTCCTTTTATCATTAAGAGTAGATATAATTGAAGGGAGATAAAAGATATGGATTTATGGAAAGACATTTTATCAATTTTTAGTGTGCTTTTAAATGGGCTGCCCCAAGGACTCTTAGCATTGTCCTTTGGTTTTGCTTCTGTTCCTACGGCCTTTGCATTTCTAATAGGTGCTGCTGGCAACGCAATAACAGGAAGTGTAGTACCTATATCATTTCAAGCAGAAACAATTACTTTAGCTGGTACTATAGGGGACAACCTTAAAGAAAGACTTTCAATGATTTTTTATGGTGGTTTAATAATGACCTTCATTGGATTATTTGGATTAATGAGTAAAATAACTGATTCCATTGGCCCTGTTATTACAGCAGGAATGATGGCTGGAGTTGGAATTATGTTAGCTAGGGTCTCTATAGAAATGGCTAGAAAAAATAAAATTATAGGATATGTTTCTATAGCCTCAGGAGTAATAACTCATTTATTTACAAAGGATTTAGTTTATACCATAGCAGTATCTGTAATAATATCAAGTATTGTATATAATATCTTTGGTAAAAAAAATGGAGAATTTTCTATTATAGAAAGAGAAAAAATAAACATAAATAAACCATCACTTAGCTTAAAAATATTAAGAGGAGCTATGAGCATGGTATGTCTTAATATAGGGGCTAACATTGCCTTTGGGAATATTACTGGACAATTAGCAAATCGTAAAGTAAACATAGATCATGTATCAGTAATAAGTTCATTAGCTGATATGAGTTCTTCTATTTTTGGTGGTGCACCGGTAGAGTCTATAATTTCAGCAACTGGAGGAGCACCTAATCCTAAAGCTAGTGGCATTATAATGATGTTACTTATGGCTGCAATATTATTTGCGGGACTCTTGCCTAAAATAGGAAAATATATTCCTACAGAATCAATAGCAGGATTTTTATTTGTACTAGGAGCTATAGTTACTGTTCCTGTAAATGCAGCTTCTGCTCTTACATCCACTGCAGCAAATAGTACAGTTATAGGTGGAGTTACAATGACTGTTACAGCTATAACGGATCCTTTTATTGGGATGATCTCAGGGTTATTAATAAAAATATTACTACCTATGATAGGATAAATGGAGGGGAAATATATGAATAAATATTATGAATTAAATGTGTGTGGTGTTAAGCGTAATCTTCCGATAATTAAGATAAATGAAGATTTGGCCATTGCTAGTTTTGTAATTCTTGGTGATACAGAGCTTATATCTAATGTTGCTTTAGCTATAGCAGAAAAATTACCAAAGGTTGATGTATTAGTTACAGCGGAAGCCAAGGGGATTCCTTTAGTTTATGAAATATCAAAAATATTAAATATGAAAAGTTTTATTGTAGCAAGAAAAAGTATAAAACCCTATATGAAAAATGCTATATGTAATGAAGTAGTTTCTATAACTACTCAGAAAAAACAGTTATTGTGTTTTGATGGGGTGGATGTAGATAAAATTAAGGGTAAAAAAGTTGCAATAATCGATGATGTAATAAGTACGGGGAAATCACTAACTGCAATGGAAAGATTAGTGGAAGATGCAGGAGGAATTATAACTGCAAAGGCCGCAATTTTAGCCGAAGGAGAAGCTTCGAATAGGAAAGATATAATATTTTTAGAAACACTCCCTTTATTTCCATTAAAGTAGAGGTATATTTATTATAGAAATTAAAAAAACAATATAAAAATCTATGTGAATATATATTTTATGGTTTTAAAATATATATTCACATAGATGTATTTAAAGAGAGGATATAATAAAATAGATTTATGGTGTGAATTTTATCCACATTTTTTCTTCACTACTTTTTTGAGCTAGTTCTATAATTCTTATGGTATTCCTAGCTTGGATAGGCTTTACTTCTAATTCTTCTTCGTCTAAAATACTTAGGTATACATTTTTATAGAATGATCTATAATCCCCTAATTCACTTTCTATTTTCCCATCCATATGCAACTCATTCACTTCAGTATTTATTTTTCCCCATAGAGTTTCAGGTTCTTTGCCCCAATCGTTAAAGTCTTTAGGTATTAATCCATTTTTCAGATTTTCCTCTTGTATATCCATTCCATACTTAATAAAAGAGCCTTTAGTACCTAAAACTATAAAATGAGGGCCCTTTTCTCTAACCAGCATACCTGCTTTTAAAGTAACTTTTAATTTATCATAATTTAATATTACTTCAAAATTGTCAATAATATTACTGTTCTCCCTTTGTATTCTTAGATCAGCAAAAATCTCTTTAGGTAATCCAAATAAACATTGAGCTTGATCTATAAGGTGAGATCCTAAGTCATATAATATTCCGGAACCAGCGTGATTTTCTTCTTTCCAAGAGTTTTCCTTTAAATAATTTCTAAATCTATCAAAATGAGCCTCATATTCTACTATTTCTCCCAGTAGATTATTTTCTATAACTTTTTTTACTGTTCTAAAATCACTATCCCATCTTCTGTTATGGTGAACAGTTAATAATTTATTTTTATTCTTTGCTAACTTTATAAGCTCATCTGCTTCTTTAGTATTAACGGTAAAGGGTTTTTCTAAAACTACATTTTTACCCTTTTCCAAAGCCTTTTTTGCTAAAGTATAGTGAATAGAATTAGGGGTGGCTATGATTACTAATTCTATATTTTCATCTTCCAAGATTTCATCTACATTATTAGTAACTAATGCATTTTGGAATAGCTTTCTTAATGCATTTATATTTTCTTCTCTAGTTTCATAGACTTTATATAAATTTAATCCTTCAAGACTAGCAATCATTGGAGCATGAAATATTCTACCAGCAGATCCATAGCCTATTAATCCAATATTAATTACTTTTCTCATAGTTTATTTTAGTGGGAATATATAAGGTATATAAACTCACTAATATTCACTTCCTTTCTATATATAGTGTGGTAAAGCATACATATACTTATTTCAAATATCATTTAATTTATAACAAATTCCATTTGATGAGTATAAGATTACAATGTAGATTCTATTCTAAAAATTTTATATTAATTTTAGTATATCATAAGGGAAAATCATATGCCTAATTAAATATAATGACAGCTATAGAGATGCTGTTTCAGGCCTAGTTTTTAAATAGGGTAGAGTTATTCAGAGAATTTTAAAATTAGTATAATATTTTGAAAATTATAAAAAATTCTTGAGAAATATGTATGAATATAGTAAAATTGATTAAAAGATATTTTGGTTAGTGTTAATTTATATTAAGAAATAACTCTTATGGGTAAAATAATATAATTTATAAAGTTAAGATTAATTAGAAATTTAAAAGGAGGCAATATATATGGAGATTATAAAAAAGAGTGGAAAATTAGAGGCCTTTGATGAAAGTAAATTAAAAACAAGTATAGCTAATTCTGCTAGAGACACTAAGGGGGTTCATTTAACAGAATCAGATTTAAATTCCATAGTAAAAGATATAAAAAATATAGTTAAAAACATAAGAAAAGATAATGAAAAAACCTCCAGTTATGAATTAATAGGTATAATAAATGATGTTTTAAAAAAGAATAAATTTCATGAAGTATTAAAAGAGTATATAGCTTTTAACGATAAAAAATAATAAAAAAGTTGCCTTAAAATTAAATCTATTTTAAGGCAGCTTTTTTATTAGAATTATTAAACCTTCCTAAATATTGTTTTGTAGATTGTAGTTTGTAAATATACTATTTCTTAAATTCAAGTGAATAATATTTCATACTTTAAAGGGAATGAGTTTAGCAGTTTTAGTATATAAATATCATTAAAAAGATAATAATAAAGACTAAGAAGTGTTGATTTTACTAATGTTTTTAAATTTAATGTAGTTATAATATATTTTTATAGGATTGCATTAAAAATTTGAAGAATGTATTATTATTATGTATAATAGTATAAAAATACAATAATAAAATATTATAAATTAGGCAGGTGCGTATAATGTCTTATCCAAGGGTTGAAGTAGATACTAAAAAAATTAGATATAATACTAAGATTCTAGTAGAGGAATGTAAAAAAAGAGGAATAAAAGTAGTGGCAGTAACTAAAACATTTTGTGGAAATCCTAAAATTGCAAAGGCTATTGCAGAAGAAAAAGTAGATATTCTAGCAGATTCCAGAATAGAAAATTTAAAAAAATTAGCTCATATTAATTTGCCTAAAATGCTTTTAAGATTACCTATGATAAGTCAGGTAGAGGAAGTAGTAAAATATGCAGATATTTCACTCGTATCAGATATTATTACTATAAGGGAACTTTCTAAAGAGGCTATAAAACAAAATAAGATACATAGTATTATATTGATGATAGATTTAGGAGATCTAAGGGAAGGCATATTTAATGAAGAGGAGATTTATATTACGGTAAAAGAAATACTTAATTTTAAAAACGTAAAACTAATGGGTATAGGAACAAATTTGTCCTGTTATGGTGGAGTCATTCCTACATATAAAAACTTATCACAGTTAGTTAATATAAAGAAAAATATAGAAAATAAGTTCAATATAAAAATAGAGGTTATTTCAGGAGGAAATTCTGGATCTATTAGTTTATTTAAGGATAACAAAATACCACAAGAAATTAATCAATTAAGATTAGGAGCCTCTATATCTTTAGGGATAGGATTAAATGATGAACACATAGAACCTCTATTAAAAGATGCATTTAAGTTAGTAGTAGAGGTAGTGGAAGTGAAAAACAAGCCTTCAGTGCCTATTGGAATTATTGGATTAGATGCCTTTGGTAATAAACCGTTTTTTGAGGATAAAGGTATTATGAAAAGAGCTATATGTGCTATAGGAAGGCAAGATATTAGTCCAGAAAACCTAATACCCATAGATGATAATATATCAATTTTAGGGGCAAGTAGTGACCATCTTTTATTAGATATTACAAATTGTAATAAGGATTATAAAATAGGTGATAAAATAGAATTTAATGTTACCTTTGGAGGATGTTTATCGGTAATGACATCTGAATATGTTTATAAAGTTATATTATAAATTTTTTAGTCATTCTTTTATATTTTTGTATTTTAACAAGAATATTATATGAAAAGAGTGACTTTTGTTTTCTATAGATAATGTTAGTATACTTGAAAAAATTTATAAGAGTATTATAATTATAGAAGTTAAGACAGTAATAGATAAAATAGACAAAAGTAGGTGTAATTTATGTTAAATAGTTTTAAGAAAAAAATATTGGCAGGGTTTTTGTTAGTAACTTTATTGTGTGTTGTTTCTCTGACCACAGTATCATTATTAGAGGCTAGAAAAATAGCTACTAATCAAATGAAAAAAGATGGTATTGCCATAAGTAATATGGTAAGAAAATCTTTAGGTAAAAATAAAATAACTGATACAAAAGAAATGAGTACTATATTAAAGGAAATAAAAAAAGAGCTAAAAGAAGATATGGTGTATTTATCAGTGTGTAATACAAATTATAAAGTAATCGCTCATAATGATGACAATATGATAAATACTGGAATAGAGAATAAAGAACAATTTGAAAATATACTCAAAGAAGGAAAAACTATAGGATTAATATTTAAAAGAACAACTGGAGATAAGGTATATAATGTATCCACACCATTTTATGAGGATGGGAAAGTAGTAGGCATTATAAATGTAGGAATCTCCCTTGAAGGTATGAATAAGTTAATAAAAAAAGGTCTTATTGAAACATTGGGTATAGCCTTGGTAATATTAGTAATTTCCTTTATTATAGCTATTTTAATTGCAAGAAATATATCAAAGCCTATAGAAAGTATGGTAACTAAAGTGAATCGAGTTTCTGCGGGGGACTTTACTGTAGAATTTCATGCAAAAGGTGACGATGAGATTTCGAAATTAATGAGTTCTTTAAATAAAACTATGGAAGTTATAAGAAATCTTATAGGTAAGATTAAAGATGAAGTAATTACTATAGATGGAGTTTCTCAAAATTTATCTTCATCCAGTGAAGAAAACTCTGCTTCAACTACTCAGGTTTCAAATTCATTAGCAGAGGTTGCAGAAAGCTCTACAAATCAAGCACAGCAAATTAATGAAGCTACTGAAGCTCTTATGAGATTTGGAGAACTTCTAGAAAATGTAAATGATAAAGTTATAGATGTAGCCAGTAGCAGTTCAAATATAAAAAATTCTGCCCATGAGGGTTCTATAAAGATAGACAACCTTGTTAAATCTGTAGAAGACATTAAAGAAAACTTTCTATCTGTTACAGATAGAATTTCTTCATTAAGTGGTAGTGTTCTTAAAATAAGTGAAATTACAGATGTTATAAATAAAATAGCTGAAAAAACTAATCTTTTAGCCTTAAATGCTGCTATAGAAGCAGCTAGAGCTGGCGAAGCTGGAAGAGGTTTTTCAGTGGTGGCAGAAGAAATAAGAAAACTTGCAGAACAGGTTTTATATTCCTCTAAGAATATACATACATTAGTTGAAACTGTAACAACTAATACAAATGAAGTTTCTTATAATACTGAAAAAGTATCAGAAAAAATACAAGTACAGGCAAATTCCATAGAAGATACTATAGATTCTTTTAAAAATATATTAGGAGAAGTAGAAAAGATTACTCCTGAAGTTAAAGAAGTATCCCAAAAATTAAATATGACTATGGATAAAAAAGATACTATTCTTAATAATGTGGGAACAGTATCTAATATATCTCAAGAACTTTCAGCATCTACAGAAGAGATTGCTGCGGCCATGGAACAACAAGCTTCTTCTACAGAAGAAGTATCCTCTTCTGCGGAGGAGCTTACAGAACTAGCAGATAGGTTAGCAACCTTAGTATCAAACCTAAAAACAGAATAGGGGGACAGCTTATAAAAATTAATAATTTATAATGATTTTAAAAGGATCGGTTCATAGGGAATAGATAAGAATGTAATACAAAAGCATAGAAAAATTGAATAAGAAACTAATTGGATAGACGCCTTATTTCATGCCAATAATCATAAGAAAGCATGAAATGAGGTGTTTTATTTGGCGAGATTTAGAAGAGGAAAAAGGGAAGATGCTATATATTAGGAGCATATCTGAAATTCAAGTGTTTTAAAGAGATAATTATAAAGAGAGATGTTTATCACAAAGGAAGAAAATAAGAAATAGATGATAGTTAAGCTTTTATAACTAAAGATCTATTTCTTAATTATGATATATATTAAATATGAAGATAGTTGTCTAATATTTAATGTAGCGACAAAGTTCCATTTATTCAATAATAATAAAACTATAAATAAATGAACCCTTTCTAAAAAGGTTAAATAATTAACAAAAATGTTGAAAAATAATTCATTTATATACTATTTATACAAATCTGCTAAATTATCTGCAGTAAGAATAGCAGCATAAACATCCTCGTAAGTTACTTTAAAAGGCATATTGAAAATACTTTCTCCTTCAGCGCAGGTAGCTTTAGCTACATTCATAATGTCTTCTTCTTTTATTTCCTTAATTCCCATATCTTCTAGAGTTATTGGAAGGTTCACATCTAAACAGAATTCTATAACTTCTTCAATTTCTTCTAGTGGACTGTTCTCTAAAACTAGTTGCACTAAAGTTCCAAAAGCAACCTTTTCACCATGGTACAAATGATGACATTGTTCTAATACTGTAAATCCATTATGGATGGCATGGGCTGCTGCTAAACCACAGCTTTCAAATCCAATTCCACTTAAGAAAGTATTAGCTTCGATGATATTTTCTACAGCTTTAGTGGAAACTTTATTTTCTACAGCAAGTTTTGCCTTAAGTCCATCTCTTAAAAGGGTTTCATAGCAAAGTTTAGCTAATGCAAAAGCACTATTAGTGCCTTTACCACCAGCTAAAGTATCTGAATTTGAATTTTTACAAGCTCTAGCTTCAAAATAAGTTGCTAAAGCATTTCCCATACCTGCTACTAGAAGCCTTGCAGGAGCCTTAGCTACCATAGAAGTGTCCACTAATACTAATTCAGGATTTTTAGGAAGCAATAGGTACTCTGAGAAAGTTCCTTCCTTTGTATATATTACTGAAAGAGCACTACAAGGCGCGTCAGTAGAAGCTACAGTTGGGGCTATAACTACCGGAGTATTTTTATAATAAGCTACAGCTTTTGCTGTATCAAAAATCTTACCACCTCCAATACCAACTACTACATCGCAGTTATTAGATTCTACATAAGAACACAATCTATCTATTTCTTCTTTACAGCATTCTCCATTAAATGGCTCAAATATTAATTGTATATTAAAATTTTTACAACTTTTTTCTAAAGTAGTTTTATTTCTTTTTATTCCATTAGGACTAGCTATTATTAAAAATTTTTTACCTAAAGATTTAGCGTGAACTCCAAATTTGGATAGTTCTCTTTTTCCTTGAACATATTTACTTGGAGAAATTATTATTTTACTCATATTCTTTCCTCCTAAAAAGTATATTTAGTTCTATATTTATTATATCAGAAAATAGTTAAATTTTTATCAATTTATTGTTAAAATATTTAAATTTTCAGTTTTCTTTATACATAATTTCATGAAATAAGAAGTTTTATTACTTGAAATTTATTAACAATTGACATTATACATCAAAAAATATAATATAAAATGAATTATGAATTAGCTCCTGAAGCAAAATATTCTAGAGAAATGTCTACCGTAAATTATGTAAAAGATTATATTTATTATAAAAAGGTGATTTCTGGATTTTACAGAAGTCATCTTTTTTAATTAATAATAGTTTTTTGTTATAAGAAACAAGTATTATAAAAGAAGTAATTAAATGGAATATACAAATTTTTGTAGGTTTTATTATCTATTAATTAAAATATATATTGGAACAAAGGAGGATAATAGAATATAATTAAATTAAAAGAATATTTCATAAAAATTAACTAGAAAACTTAGAAAAGGTAAAGTTTTTAGTATAGAACAAAAGATAAAAATTTTAATGAATAGATGAGAGTATTTTTAACGGAGGTATTGAAAAGTTTATGAGATATGAAGGCGATATATATAGACCACCTAGTGAGGCCAATAGTTTAATTTTACAAATTACTATAGGTTGTTCTCATAATAAATGTAGTTTTTGTTCTATGTATAAAAATGAGAAATTTAGAGTAAGAGAATTAAAAGAGATATTTGAAGATCTAGAGGAAAGTAAATCATATTATAGAAGAATAAATAGAATATTTTTGGCAGATGGAGATGCACTTTGCCTAAAAACGGAAACTTTAAAAAAGATACTATTAAAAATAAAGGAAACTCATCCTCAATGTGAAAGAGTTGGTATATATGCTACAGCTAAGGATGTATTAAAAAAATCTATAGAAGAATTAAAAAAGCTTAGGGAATTAGGCCTAGGAATAGTTTATATGGGATTAGAAAGTGGTAGTCCAGAAATTTTAGAGGACATAAATAAGGGAGTTAAAGTTGAAGAATATATAGAAGCCTCTAAAAAAGCAAGGGCCAGTGGTATAAAATCATCTATAACTGTAATATCTGGCCTTGGAGGAAAAGAAAAATGGAAACAGCATGCTATAGAAACAGGCAAAGCATTATCTTTAATAGATCCAGATTATGTTGGCTTATTAACTCTTCTTTTAGATGAGGGTACAGAAATGACTGAACAGGTGAAAAGAGGAGAAATTACTTTGTTAAAACCAGAAGAGGTCATGGAAGAAACAAAATTAATGCTAGAAAATATGAATGTAACTAATTGTATATTCAGAAGTAATCATGCCTCTAATTATGTAGCATTAAGAGGTACTCTACCTAGAGATAAAGAAAAATTAATAAATATAATAGGGAATATATTAAAAAGAGATTTTTATTATAAAGAGGATATATATAGATTATTATAGGATTAATTTAAATAAACTATATTAGAAATATTAAAAATTTAAAATAGATATTAAGGGTATATTAATAAAAATATTGATAAAGTATGAATTCAAACAGCAAGCTTAGAATACACTTTTAATATTCACCACAGATAGCCTTCTTATGATGGTAAGTTTGTGATCAATGAAATATTATCGGATAATAGATTAAAGAAGTTTCTTGAGAAAAAAAGGTTCTTAAAATAAAAAAGAGGGTGTCTCAAAATAAAAATAGTCTTAATTTTAATATTTACGGTTTTAAAATTAAGACTATTTTGAGACCCCCCTTTTCATAATGGAATATTTTTATTTAGGAGTATGAGATAAAATTATTTTGCTGCCCATATTTCAATTTCTAATTTTATCTCTTTTAGTCCTAAAGCATTTACATAAGCAACAGTCATTGAAGGATAAGGCTTCCCAAAAAAATCATCATATACTTTATCAAAGTAATCCCAGTCAATCTCTTCTGTTGCCCAGATATTAATCTTTATAACATTATTAGGTGTTAAATCTATACTCTTTAATAGATTTGATATATTTAAAAATGTGTTGTTTACCTGTTTATTGAATTCCACAGGAAAATTGCCATCTAAATTTGCTCCAACTTGTCCAGAAAATGTGTAAAATGTTGCATTAGGCTCTATTTTGGTTATATGAGTATAATTACCTACTGCTTTACTTATTTTTGAAGAATTCAATCTACTAACTACATTATTATTCATTTTTATTAATTCCTTTCTGTATTAGGATAAAATAATTTCTACCACTATATATTGCTTATAATATATAGTTATCCATTGATAGAAATTTATTTATCGAAAACAGAGATGGAATGCTTATTCTTTTCTACATTACTAGCATATAAACATTCTTTCATTTTAATACCTCCCATGCTATAAATATATATATTGAAATAGATTTTGTCAATGAATACTAATTAATGCTATAATAAAGTTGAAATAAATAGCTTTGAGATAAAAACACGATTCGGTTGGTAGTCCGAATGGGGTAATTAGCCCTCAGTAACCTGCCCTCCTGGGGTTGTCCATTCTCTAAATTTAGCTGTGCAACAGGAGGAGAAAAATGATTAAATTAATAGTTTTATTTGACGAACCTTTTTGGATGGGTATTTTTGAAAAACAGGATCAAGATAAAATTCAAATATGTAGAGTGGTTTTTGGTCAGGAACCTAAAGACTATGAAGTATATGATTTTATCCTAAAAAATTATTACAATCTTAAGTTTAGTGACCCAATAGCAATAGTAAAAAAGCCTAAGAAAGAAATTAATCCCAAAAGGATGCAAAGAAAAATTAAGAAAACAGTACAGGAAAATGGTATTGGAACAAAGGCACAACAGGCTTTAAAACTTGATTATGAAGATAAAAAAACAGAGAGAAAGATTAGATCAAAGGAAGATCATGAAAAATTAAAAAAACTTAAATTTGAGAAAAGATAGGAAAAGAAAGCTAAAAAGAAAAAGGGTCATTAATATATAAATACAAAGAAAATTTTAAATGAATTTCCCTATTGGGTAAAATAACATCTAGCAATTATATGAATGGGGATGAAAAAATGGTTATAGAAGTTAATAAAAGTATTTTTGATAGTCTTACTGAAACAGAGAAAACAGTAGTTAAATATATTAATTCAAATGAAAGTAACATACCTAATATGTCTATAGTAGATGTAGCAGAAAAATCTTTTACTTCTCCAGCAACGGTTTCTAGAACTATTAAAAAATGCGGATTAGAAGGTTTTTCGGAATTAAGATACAAAATTTCAGCTAAAAATGACTATAATCATGATTCTAAAAAAGTAAATGAAATACTGGGGAAATCTTTAATAGAAGTAACAAAAACTATAAAAAATATTTCTGTAGAAAATGTATTGAAAACTGTTAGGCTAATAAAAGAGGCAAAACGTATATATATCTTAGCTAGAGGGCTTACAGAACTTGTAGCTCAAGAGTTTAATTTAAAATTAGAGTTGTTAGGATATAATACATTTTTGATAGTAGATCCTAATATTATGAGAAAAATATGCAAAACTTTAGATAAAGAGGAACTTGTAATAGTTTTTTCACTGAAAATTGGCTCTCCTGAAATAGTAGAGTCAGCAGAAAGTGCAGTTAAAACTGGGGCAAAATTAATTACTTGTTGTTGTGTTAAAAATAGTAAATTGGAAAACCTATCAGATATTACATTAATAGGCTACAAGCAGTCTAGAACCGCTATTAAAGAATTTGAAGTTACTTCAAGATTACCCTTATTTATTATATCAAGAGCTATTATAGATTATTTAATAATTTAAAGTCTATATGAAAAGAGATTTTCAATATTGAAAATCTCTTTTTTGTATTTTCAGAGTTATTTTACATGACTCTAATATAGATAAATACAGGATTTAATTGCATATTTAAATAGAAAAATACATATTAACTATGAAAACATTTTCTCTATGTATTAGATAAAATAAAAGTATAAATAAAATATAAACGGAGGACAAAGAAATGAGAAGAATTTTATCTACTAGAGAAATGTTAAAAAAGGCTCAAGCAGGGTCATATGCTATACCAGCATTTAATATTCATAATTTAGAAACATTACAGGTTGTGGTAGAAACTGCAGCAGAATTAAAATCTCCAGTTATCATAGCAGGAACACCATCAACAATTACTGATTATGCAGGAGCAGATTATATAGTTGCTATGGCAGAAGTTGCGGCAGAAAAATATGATATTCCAATAGCAATACACTTAGATCATTTTGAAGATGTAAAGGAAATTAAAAAGGATATAGATATTGGATTTAAATCTTGTATGATTGATGCATCTAAAAAATCCTTTGAAGAAAATATAAAAACTGTTAAAGAAGTAGTAGAATATGCTCATAAATATGATGTAACTGTAGAAGCAGAGCTTGGTAAACTAGGTGGAAAAGAAGATGATTTAGTAGTAAGTGAAAAGGATGCCATGTATACAAATCCAGATGATGCTGTAGAATTTGTAAATAGAACAGGTGTGGATTCTTTAGCAGTGGCTATAGGAACAGCTCATGGATTATATAAAGGAGAGGCAAAACTTGATTTTGATAGATTAAGAGAAATTAGAGAAAAGGTTAGTGTACCTTTAGTATTGCATGGAGCTTCAGATGTACCAGATGAATTAGTTAAGAAAGCTATATCTCTTGGAATTTGTAAAGTAAATGTGGCTACAGATTTAAAGATACCATTTTCAGATGCTGTAAAAAAATACTTTAATGAAAATCCAAAGGCTAATGATCCAAGAAAATATATGACACCAGGAAAAGAAGTTATGAGAGAAGTAGTAAGGCATAAAATAATGGTTTGTGGAAGTAATGGACAAGCTTAGACCTAGAGGAGATGAGGCTATGATTTATACATTAACTACTAATCCAGCTATTGATATGAACTGTTCTTCCAGTAGTAATGAAGTTTTTAAGGTAAATAGAACTAATAATTTATCTTATTCGCCTAATGGAAAAGGAGTAAACGTATCGCTAGTTTTAAATCATTATTCTATAGAAAGCAAAGCTCTTGGATTTTTCGGAGGATTTACAGGAAAGTATATTGTAGAGGAATTAAATAAGAAAAATATACTTACAGAAGCCTTTTGGATAGAAGAAAATACAAGGATAAATGTATTTATAAATACGGAAGATAATAAAGAATTTAAGTATGTAAACAAGGGACCTTTTGTTTCAAGGGAAACCCAAAAGGATTTATTAAAATACTTATCATCAAATTTAAAAAAAGGTGATTATTTAATAATAAGTGGAAGTCTTCCCCAAAGTATTCAAGAGGATTACTACAATGAAATTTTAGATATATGTATGGAGAATAATGTTCAAGTTATATTAGATATAAGCTCTAAAAAATTAAAAGAATTATTGAAATATAAACCTTTATTAATTAAACCTAATGATGAAGAAGTTGAGGCAATATTTGGTCTAAGTTTAAAAGATGAAGAGGATATAAAAGAGGCATTAAAATATATTTATAAGTTAGGTGCTAAAAATATACTTCTGACCTTAGGGGAGAAAGGAATGTATTTTTACAATGGAGACAAGATTTATTATTGCAATGCACCTAAAATTAAACTTTTAAGCTCTGCTTGTGCAGGGGACTCGGCCTTAGCAGCATTTTTAAGTGAATGGTTATATGAAGCTAATATAGAAAAGGCACTTAAAAAGGCATCAGCCACTGGTGCAAATGTTGCTGAATCTAGTGCATTAGGAACTTTTGGTAAAGTATCAGAGTATATAAAAAAAATACATGTTAAGGAGGTAGCGTAAATGAAAAAGATTATTGCTGTTACGGGATGTCCTACAGGAATAGCTCATACATTTATGGCAGAAGAAGCATTAAAGAAAGCAGCTAAAGAATTAGGAGTAGACATAAAAGTAGAAACTAATGGTGCTGTTGGAGTAGAAAATGAATTAACAGAAAAGGATATAGAAGAAGCAATTGGAGTAATAGTCGCATCAGATAAAGATGTTAGAGCTGATAGATTTACAGGAAGACCAACTATAGAAACTTCAGTAGCAGATGGAATTCGTAAACCTAAAGAGTTAATTCAAGCTATATTAGATGGAAAGGCTCCTATAAAAGGAGGAGCAGCAGCTAAAAAAACTATAAAGAAAAGCTTAGAAGAAGTTCCAGGTAAAAAATCTGTAACTAGAGATATATATAAACACTTAATGAATGGTGTATCTCATATGTTACCTTTCGTTGTAGCAGGTGGTGTACTTATAGCTATATCTTTCCTATGGGGAATATATTCTTTTGAGCCAAAATCAGCACAATATAATCCTATAGCAGCTATGATTAAGGGAATAGGTGGAGAAGCATTTGCAATAATAGTTCCAATATTTACAGCTTATATTGCAGATTCTATTTCTGGAAGACCAGGTATGGTAGCGGGATTTGTTGGTGGACTTATAGCAAATACTACAGGATCAGGATTTTTAGGAGGTATCATTGCAGGTTTCTTCGCTGGATATTTGATGCTTTATTCTAAAAAACTACTTTCAGGATTACCAAAACAATTTGAAGGTTTAAAATCAATATTTATATTACCAATAATCGGAATATTAATAACAGGCGTATTAATGACACTATTAGGTGAACCAGTGGCAGCTTTAAATAAGGGTGTTATGGCATGGCTTGCATCGCTTGAACAAGCAAATCCAATTTTATTAGGAATAATTATAGGTTGTATGTCTGCCTTTGACTTTGGTGGACCAGTAAATAAAGCTGCTTATTTAACAGGTACAATGCTACTTGCACAAGGAAATTATTACTTCATGGCTGGTGTTTCAGCAGCTTGTATAACACCGCCACTTATAATCGCCTTAGCAACAACATTCTTCAAAAATAGATTTGACGAAGAAGAAAGAGCAGCAGGTTTAGTTAATTACATCTTAGGCTGCACTCATATAACAGAGGGAGCAATTCCTTTTGCAGCTAAAGATCCATTAAGGGTTATTCCAATATTAATGGTTGGTTCTTCTGTATCTTCTGTATTAACTTATTTAATGAAGATTCAAGTACCAGCTCCTCATGGTGGATTTTTAATACTACCATTAGTTAGTAAACCATTACTATGGGTAGCTGCGATATTAGTAGGGTCAACAGTAGGCGCAATATTATATGGAATATATAGAGGACATACACAAAAGAAAGCTCAATAAGAAAGTTAGGATTTATCTGAGGAGATAGCAGACCTTATGCCCAACTTTAGAAAAGCAGATATAAGATAATCTAGGATTTTGTTATATTGGCTTTTGTAGGGTTTCTGAGAACATTAGATCTATTACTCCTCAGATAAAATATAAAATTAAAAAATATATACCTTGTTACTAGGTTAATTATAACTTATAATAGCATTGGACATTATTGTTAAACCTAAAACAAAAACAATAATCTACAAGGTATTTAGGATAAGGGGATGAATAAAATAATTATGGAATTAAATGAATTAATAACAGAAAGCACTATAGAATTAAATGTAGTGGCAAAGGATAAAGAGGACCTTATTAATAAAATGATTGATGTTTTGGTAAAGGATGGGGCAGTTCTTGATAAAGATAAATTTAAAGAGGATATTTATCATAGGGAATCTTTAAGTAATACAGGCATAGGCTTTGGGATTGCTATACCACATGCTAAATCTATAGCTGTAAAGGAACCTCGCATTGCAGTAGGAGTACTTAAAGATAATGTGGATTATGACTCAATAGATGGAGAGCCAGTAAATATGATATTTATGATAGCAGTAAATGATATGCAAAGTGATCTTCATCTAAAGGCATTAGCTAACTTATCAAGAAAATTGATGCATGAAGATTTCAGAGGAAAGATCTTAAATGCAAAATCAAAGTCTGAAATATTAGAAATAATTTAAGTTGCTTATAAACAGAGTTCTTGGCTTCAGAGGGAGTTTTTACTTCCAATAAAGCTTAGGAAATGGTTATCCAGGGGCATAGCCGCTCTTTACTCCTACTTTGAAGAAGATGGGAGTATTAAAGCGGGTAGTCATCGGATAAAAATTGAAATTTAAGAAAATTCTATGTAGCTTAAACTTTACTTTACAAAATTAATAAATAATATGATTATATAATTTTAAACATAAAAAAGTTATGATATAAAAGGAAGAAGCGCCTTTAAAATAAAATGATTTAATTTTATTTTAAAGGCGCAAATATAAACCTATCTTAATGAAGCAATTTCTTTTCTGAACTATTAGTATAAAATCAAAAGCATTACTATTTTCTTCTTGCAAATTCTACAAATTTAAATCTATCCGGTCTATGTCTAGATTCAGTGTACTGAAATAGACTCATATCATCTAGATATATATAGTTTTTTACCACCACTATCATATTATAATTTTCAAAATCTAAATATGATTTGTCTTCCTGTGTAGCTTGCTGCACTGTAATTTCCTTTTTAGCAAAGCTAATTTTAAGTCCTAGTTCATTTTCAAGATATTCATATATAGAATTTTCACAAATATCTTTAGTTAATAAAGGAACATATTTCTTATTAAAAAAGTCTTTATCTAAGATAATTTTTTTATTATCTATTTCTCTTACTCTTATAACTTTCCACACGTCATCGTTTTTTGATAGGTTTAGTTGTTTCATTAAAAAGTTATCTGGCTTTATTAACTTTAATTCTTTAACTAGGGTATTAGATTCTACTCCCATTCTAGTAGATAATTCTTTAAAACTTGTAAGTCCTGAAACAGGAAAATCAAATTTATTAATATCTAGTACAAAGGAACCTTTACCTTTCACTTTTTGAATATAACCATTACTTTCCAGC
Organism: Clostridium botulinum; assembly: GCF_001276985.1. GTDB lineage: Bacteria > Bacillota > Clostridia > Clostridiales > Clostridiaceae > Clostridium_F > Clostridium_F botulinum. Next base: position 864,615 of record NZ_LHUL01000008.1, on the reverse strand, counting down.
AAATTTAATGCTTTTCTTATGGTATCTCTAGATACATTATATTCTTTCATCATTTCATTTTCAGAAGAAAGTTTTTCGCCGGATTGAATTTTATTATTTTCTATTTTATTTGAAATCTCATTATAAATAGTCAAATATTTGCTTTCCATATCTTATCACCAGAAACATTTTAACATTTTTTTTATTTTCTCTCAAGATGGTAAACTATAGACTCATAAGGTCTTAAATTAATTTTTCTAAAGTCTATAGGGGAATCCTTATAATTAGAAATTAAAATTTTGTTTTTATATTCACCTAATTTTAATTCTGTAGGCAATTTAAATAAGATTTCCTTTCCATAAAAATTATTTATTACAAGTAGTTTTTCATTTTTGTAGTTTCTTAAATAAGCAAATATACTTTTGTCTTCTTTTAGTATTAATTCAAAATTTCCATAAGATATAATATCGTATTCCTTTCTTAACTTAATCAGTTTTTGATAATGATAAAAAACTGAATCTTTATCTTTTAAGGAGTTTTCTACATTGATATCTTTATAGTTTTTGCATACTTTTATCCACGGCTCTTCTTTAGTAAAACCAGCATTGTTTGAGTTATCCCATTGCATTGGACTGCGGGAATTATCTCTTGATTTTGCCTGTAAAATTTTAATTATTTCTTCTTCAGTTTTATCTTCAGACTTTAGTATATTATAAAAATTAATTGATTCCACATCCCTATAGGAATTAATTGTATCATAATAACAATTTGTCATACCGATTTCTTCTCCCTGATAAATATAAGGAGTTCCCCTAAGTAGATGTATTGATGTAGCTAACATTTTTGCAGATTCTTTATGGTATTTATTATCATCTCCAAAGCGAGATACAATACGAGGTTGGTCATGGTTGCACCAAAATACTGCATTCCAGCCATTACCTTCTTCCATTCCAGCCTGCCAATGATTAAAGATACTTTTTAATTTTATAAAATCAAAATCCATTAAGCTCCATTTATCACCATCTTTATAATCTACTTTTAGATGATGAAAATTAAATACCATAGACAATTCTTCTTCTTTAGGATTTGAATATTTAATGCAATTATCTATGGTGGTAGAGGACATTTCACCTACAGTAATTATATCTTTATATCTGCCAAAGGTTTCTTTATTTAGTTGCTTTATATGGTTATGAATATTAGGACCATCTGTGTAGAATGAACGACCATCTCCATTATTGTCATCCCTATATTCCATTGGTTTTGAAATTAGGTTAATAACATCAAAACGAAAGCCTTTTACACCTTTTTTTATCCAAAAATTCACAATATCAAAAACTTCTGTTCTAACTTCTTCATTTTCCCAGTTAAGGTCTGCTTGAGTAGCATCAAATAGATGTAGGTAATATTCATCAAGCTCTTTAACATATTCCCAAGCGGGACCTCCAAATTTAGATTTCCAGTTAGTAGGGAGCTGTTTATTTTTAGGTTCTTTGAATATATAATAATTTTTATATTTTTTATCGCCGCTTAGAGCATTTTTAAACCATTTATGTTCTGTAGAGGTATGATTAAATACCATATCAAGCATAACATCAATTCCTCTTTTATTTGCTTCTCTAACTAGATTTTCAAAATCTTCCATGGTACCAAATAGAGGATCAATATTGCAATAATCCGCTACATCATATCCATTATCCCTTTGAGGGGAGATATAAAAAGGAGTTAACCATATATAATCTATACCTAATGTTTTTAAATAATCCAATTTAACTGTAATTCCTTTTAAATCTCCCAATCCATCATCATTAGTATCATTAAAGGATTTTGGGTAGATTTGATAGACTACACTTTTTTTAAAATCTTTCATGTAATTTGCTCCTTTTGTTTAAATATGAATTAGAAAAGGAAGGAATTTAATCCTCCTTTTCTATTTTAAGATATAATTGGTTTATTGTATTTTTTTACTCCACTTTTTTTTCTTAGAAAACACAATTGTAAGTATAAAAGGTACAACAATAGCTACTAGCATTGCTAATGCAAAAGATAACATGTATTGTGGTTTTATAGACAGTATACCTGGTAGGCCACCAACTCCAATTGAATTAGCCATAACGTTTGAGCCTACTGATATGACTGCAGCTATTGAAGAGCCTATCATAGCAGCTAAAAAAGGAAATATATACTTTAGATTTATACCAAATATAGCTGGCTCCGTTACCCCTAGATAACAGGAGATTGCTGCGGGAATAGATACCTGTTTTTCTTCTTCGTTATTTTTATTTAAATAAATCATTGCTAAAACTGCAGAGCCTTGAGCTATATTGGATAGGGCAATCATTGGCCATAAATTAGTTCCGCCAAGTTCGGCCATTATTTGTAGATCAATAGCGTTAGTCATATGATGTAATCCTGTAATAACTAAAGGCGCATAGGTAAATCCAAATACAGCCGCAAATAGCCAGCCAAAGGTTGAAGTTAAACTTGAATATACTACGTTTGCTATAACTGTACCTATTTTCCAGCCTACTGGTCCTAAAATAGTATGAGCTATTAATACAGTAGGTACTAGCGAAAGAAAAGGTACTAAAATCATGGAAATATATTCTGGTACAATTTTTCGCATAGATTTTTCTAACCAGGCTAAAAGGAATCCTGCTAGCATTGATGGAATTACTTGTGCTTGATAACCAATCATTTGAATTTTTGCAAAACCGAAGTTCCATACTGGAATTTTATCTACAGGAGTACCTGCAGCAGAATAAGCATTTAATAGTTGAGGAGAAACTAGAGTAAGTCCTAATATGATTCCTAAAATTTGTGTGGTGCCCATCTTTTTAGAAATAGACCAAGTTATTCCAACAGGTAAGAAGAAGAATATTGCTTCGCCAATTAGCCATAAGAAGGAATGAACACCTTGCCAAAATTGAGATACTTGTATTAAAGTTTTAGTTCCATTTTCCACTAATTTAATATCTCCAATAATATTACGGAATCCTAATATTAGGCCTCCAACTATAAGAGCAGGTATAATAGGAGCGAATATTTCTGCTAAATTAGCTAGTAGTTTTTGCATAAAATTCATATTGTTTTTAGCAGCTACTTTGGCTTGATCTTTACTAACGCCGCCTACTTTAGCTATCTTTACAAATTCATTATAAAATGTTGAAACTTCATTCCCTACAATGACCTGAAATTGACCAGCCTGTGTAAAAACTCCCTTTACAGATTTAATTTTTTCAATGTTTTTAATATCTGCTTTTTTAACATCCTGTAGTACAAAACGCATACGGGTTGCACAATGGGTTACTGCGGAAATATTCTCTTTTCCCCCAATATATTCTAACAATTGCTGTACGTCATTTGAAAACTTAGACATATTAAATAATCCCCCTTTATTATTTATACTTTCGTAAATATTTTTATTTATCAGAAAGATGTACGTACAAGTGCGATAAATAAATTATATCTTGTACGTACATGTTAGTCAATACGTTTTCATAAATTTTTATTATATTTATTTTCCCTAAGGTTGAAAAAACATATACATATGAAAAATGGTATAGAAATAGTGTAGAGATACTGTAATTTTTATCTTTGATATATTAAAATTAAATATTTTTACACATCCTTTTATTATTATAAAATGAAAAAATATTACTATTTTCTTGTAAAAAATAATAATAGGACTTATTTGAGCTTTTAGAAATAAACCCAAATAAGTCCTTATAATAGTATAAATAAATTATTTAATCTATAAATTAATTTAAGAGTAATCATTACATAGTTTTAAATTTTTAACTTATATACTGAAAATACTATTTTTAATACTGTATTAAAATATAGTATACTATGATAAGTTAGATAAATCCTTTAATAGTTTCAGCTCGTTTATAGGCTTTTTTAGTTACTTCCTTTGGATAGCCAATATATTCTAAAAGTCTTATGGCATTTCTTGTATTAGAAACTCCAACCTTTAGCTTATAATCAAAGTTTAATCCATTTTTACTATCAACGGATTCGCTGAAATAATAAAACTCGTAACTATCCTTTAAAATATCTACTAATTCTCTATCGTGAGTAGCTACAATAGAGACTGTTCTTCCATTTTGAAGATAAGAAAGTATTTCTGCTGACATAGCTATTCTCTCAATAGGATTTGTTCCTCTAAATATCTCATCTATAGGGCAGAATACAGGTAAATCTTTTTCTAGCGCTTTAACTATTCTAAGTATTCCTTCTGCTTCAGCCATATAGTAACTTTTTCCCTTTGATAGGTCATCATTAGGACTAATAGAGGATACTATATTGAAAAAAGAAGCCTTATATTCTTTAGCTAATGCAAAATAAAAGGTTTGTGATAATAGTATGTTTATGCCTAGCATTCTTAAAAAGGTTGATTTACCAGACATATTTGTACCTGTAAGTACTATACCCTTATCTTTAATAGAAATAGAATTTGCTACGGGTTTATCTAAAAGGGGATGAATTCCCTCTTTAATATATAAAGAGACTTCCTTTGTAAAAATTGGATTTACATAGTACTCCTTTAAGTTCTTTTGATACCCAGATATAGATAATAGCGCTTCTAGTTCACCTAGAATATAAAATATATTCATTATGTGTTCTTTTTTGTATTTTAAAACCTCAGATACTTTATAATAAGCGCACTCTTCAATTAAAAATATTACACATATAGCCTCAAATAAACCTTGCCACATATTTACAAAACCTATTAAAAAAGTGCCTCTATCAATAGATTTTACTTCTTTAAGATTATTATTTATATTATCTGCATAATAACTAAGTTCATTATTTTTTATACTAGCTATTTTTTTAGCTGCTTTTATAATTCCTCTTAAATATATAATTCCTCTAGATTTTATTGTATTTCTTTCCATATAATTAACAGACATATTTAAAGCAGCAGAAATAGCTATATATTTAGCATAACTTTCATCTACAAATATAGTAAATAATATAGCTATTAAAGGAAATATTTTTCCTAATATTGTGTATAAATAATATTTCATTTTATTTACTACTAGTTCACTTTCTATCATCTCTAAAAAGGTATTTTTTCTATCTCTACCTAATTGGTAGTATGTAATTAAAAGCTGTTCTCTTAATTTCATATCCTCTTTAAATGATTGAATTAACTTATTCCTATCCTTTAATTTTTCCTCATCCCTTAGGGGATTTCTAAGCATATGATATAAAACAGACTCTCCTAAAGTACTAGAATTTCTATCTAATTTTCCATAGACTCTATCCATATCCATATCTGACCAGGTTTCATCATCAATGGTATAATCCTGTTTTTCTTTCATATCAAAAAATTTTCTTATATTTTTAAACTTTCTATCCTTTTCATCACCTTCTTCATACTGTGTTTTTGCCCAATTTAAAGCTACCTTTTTATTCAATTTCGCTCTCCTTTCAATTTTGAATATGAAATATAAAAATTCTATATAATAATATTTTAACATGTATTTTATGACTTAATATTAGTTTTTTACATTTTATATTAAATATTTCTCCCAAATTATAAAAATTTTAATTTATGATATAAGATTAGATTTTCTTAAGTTATTAACATAAGGTGAAGGGGTTACTCATGTATTTTGTAGTTTTACAGATAGAATTATTAGTAATATTAGGAATATATTAAATTTTGGAGTGAGTTCTACTAGTATCTTATATACAGTATTTTAGCTATAATTTGTTATATATAAGTTAGGTATTTTGTTTTAATAAAATTTTTATAAATACTATGTAATTATTGGATTCTATAGTGTTAATAACTGTTAATTAGCATCTTAAAATATTGACATAAATCTTTAAATATGTTATATAAAAAGTAGTCGTTAGCACTCACTAGCTTAAAGTGCTAACAATTAAATTATATTATATTTAGAGTAAATACATAAAAATGTATTTGTAGTTTTTAATCTGAAGGGAGAGACTAATATGGAAACTAAACAATTCAAGGCCGAATCTAAGAGACTTTTAGATCTTATGATTAACTCAATTTATACTCATAAGGAGATTTTTTTAAGGGAACTTATCTCCAATTCTAGTGATGCTATTGATAAAATTTATTACAAAACTTTAACAGATGATTCCTTAAAATTCGAGAGAGATAATTACTATATTAGAGTAGTTTCTGATAAGGAAAATAGGATATTAAAAATTGCTGATACTGGTATTGGTATGACAAAGGAAGAGCTTGAAAATAACCTTGGAGTTATAGCTAAGAGCGGATCATTACAATTTAAAAAAGAAAATGAAGTAAAAGAAGGCTATGACATAATAGGCCAATTTGGTGTAGGATTTTATTCAGCCTTTTTAGTATCTGATGATGTTACAGTTATAAGTAAAGCCTTTGGAAGTAATGAGGCTTACAAATGGAATTCAAAGGGAGCAGAGGGGTACACTATAGAACCTTGTGAAAAGGAAACTTATGGTACAGAGATTATACTTAAAATTAAAGATAATACAGAGGAAGAAAACTATGATGAATTTTTAGAGGAATATACATTAAAATCTATAATCAAAAAATACTCTGATTTTATTAGATATCCAATAAAAATGGATTTAACAAAGACAAAACCTAAAGAGGACAATAAAGAAGAGTTTGAAGAATATAAAGAAGAAGAAACTATAAATAGTATGGTTCCTATCTGGAGAAAAAATAAGAATGAGCTAAAAGCAGAGGATTATGAGAACTTCTATGCTGAAAAGCACTATGGATTTGATAAACCAATAAAATATATTCATACTAGTGTTGATGGTGTGGTAAGTTACAATGCTATTTTATTTATTCCAGAAACAACCCCTTATGATTTTTATACAAAAGAATATGAAAAAGGTCTAGAGTTATATTCAAGTGGCGTTTTAATTATGAATAAGTGCGGAGATTTATTACCAGACTATTTTGGATTTGTTAAAGGTATAGTAGACTCTGAGGATTTATCTCTTAACATATCTAGAGAGATACTACAACATGATAGACAATTAAAGCTTATTGCTAAAAACATAAAAACTAAAATTAAGAATGAGTTAGAAAGCTTATTAAAAAAGGAAAGAGATAAATATGAAAAATTCTATGAATCCTTTGGAAGACAATTAAAATATGGTGTTTATAGTGATTTTGGAAGTAACAAAGACATACTACAGGATTTATTAATGTTTTATTCCTCTAAAGAGAAAAAGATGGTTACTTTAGCTGAATATGTTTCTAGAATGCCAGAGGATCAAAAATATATTTATTATGCTGTAGGTGAATCTAATGAAAGAATTGAAAAACTTCCGCAAATAGAAGGAGTACTAGATAAGGGATATGAAGTACTATACTTTACAGATGATATAGATGAATTTGCTATTAAAATGCTTATGAGTTACAAAGAGAAAGAATTTAAATCTGTATCAAGTGGTGATTTGGGTATAGAAGGTGAGGAAAAAGAAAATACATCTAATTCAGATGACAAAGAAAACAAAGAGTTGTTTGAATCTATGAAAGATATGTTATCAGGAAAAGTTAAAGATGTTAGAGCCTCAAAAAGATTAAAAAATCATCCAGTATGCTTAGCAAATGAGGGTGAGCTTTCAATTGAAATGGAGAAAGTACTAAATGCTATGCCTAACAATCAAAACATAAAAGCAGATAAAGTCTTAGAAATAAATATAAATCACGACGTATTTAAGTCACTAAAAGAAGCTTATGAAGGAGATAAGGAAAAACTTAAATTATATACAGATTTATTATACAACCAAGCTTTACTTATAGAAGGATTAGCAATAAATGATCCAGTAGAATTTACAAATAACATTTGTAAAATAATGAAGTAGGTGCAAAAGTTTCATAATAATATGAACTTAAAAATTTGCAATATAAATAGCATGTAAAAATTAAAATAGTTTATTATGTTTAATTTAATTTTGATATAAATTATTTAAGGTCTAGCCACTGTGAAGCTTCCATATCATTATATGAAAGTCAGTAGTCTTATAGAATCTGTGCTTTACTATGAAAAAGATGGAAGATACTCTCAGTGGCATGGCTTTAAATAGGATACTATAAGCTTTAAATAAATTTATCCACTCTTTTAAATATATTTCTATATCTTACAAATAAGAAGCTTTAAGCTCTACAGGAAAGTAAAAATTTTCTTGAAGACTCTATCTTATTTTCCAACAATTTTTATATTAGGTTATTTTTTAAGATGAAAAATTTCATCAAATATTTTCCTAATTAAAGATATCGCTTTATAAATCATTTAAAATATTTTAACATAAACGTTAAAAAATACCCAAGTTTCATATGATATAATTAAATAAAAAAATATGGTAAGGGAAATATTTATTTTAATTAATATGCATTTTCATTTCGCTCCTTCATTAATGAAAGACATGAAGGCAAATAAACATAAAGCTTGGAGGTAGTGTATGGATATTTTATTAATCTCAGGTGTGATTTTGTTTCTATGTGTAATTTCAAGCAAAGTTTTATATAAGTATGGTGTACCTACACTCATTATATTTCTTGCAATGGGTATGATAATGGGTTCTGAAGGTTTAGGTGGAATTTATTTTGATAATTCTCAATTAGCCGGTAAGTTATGTAATTTTGGACTCTTGTTTATTATGTTTTCTGGTGGATTTGAAACAAATTGGAAGACAGCAAGACCTGTGGCCTTTGCATCTACAGTTCTTGCTACTATTGGAGTAGCGCTAACGGCTCTTCTTGTAGGTATTTTTGCTCATTATTTTCTTGGTATGACTTTTCTTGAAGGGATGTTACTTGGTTCCATTATTTCCTCTACAGATGCAGCTTCTGTATTTTCTATTTTGCGTTCTAAAAATTTAAATCTGAAAAACAGTTTAGCTCCTATGCTAGAAATGGAAAGTGGTTCAAATGATCCAATGGCATATATGTTAACTACTATTTTTTTAGGCCTTATAACAGGTAATGAGCAGAATATAGTAATGCTTATTACAACACAGGTATTAATAGGAGTTTTGGTTGGTTTCTTAGTAGGGAAAGTATCTTTATGGTTGATTAATAATATAAATCTTGATATTGAAGGCCTTTATTCTGTTTTGGCTATTAGTGTTGCTTTGTTATCTTATTCTATAGCCAGTGCAATTATGGGAAATGGATTTTTAGCAGTTTATATTACAGGGTTAGTTATGGGAAATAGTAAGCTTGTGCAAAAGGTAAGTTTAGTTCGTTATTTTGATGGTATATCTTGGCTTATGCAAATTCTACTATTCTTTACTTTAGGATTATTAGTTTTCCCGTCTCAATTATTAAAGGTAGCATTAAGTGGAACTGCAACTGCAGCTTTTATTATATTTATAGCACGCCCAATAGCAGTGTTTCTTGTGTTGACACTATTTAAAAAACCTACAAAAGATAAGTTACTTGTATCTTGGGTTGGATTCCGTGGTGTAGCATCTATTGTTTTTGCTACTTATCCATTAATAGCGGGACTTTCAGTAGCAGATGAAATATTTAATATAGTATTCTTTGTGGCTTTAGTATCTGTTCTAGTTCAAGGAACACTTTTTATTCCTATAGCTAAGAAGCTTGATTTAGTGGGAGAAGAAGAAACAGTACTTAAAACTTTTAATGATTATGAAGAGTTTGCAGCAGAATTATTAGAAGTTAATATTGATAAAAATAGTAAAATGGTAGGTAAAGCTATAGGGGATATGAATATTCCAAGGGATATTTTAATAATTATGGTTAGAAGAGGGGAAAAAATTATTACTCCTAATGGAGCAACTGTAATTAAAGCAAATGATACAATTGTATTTTCAGCAGAAGATAAAAATAAGTTATTAAAGATAAATGAAAGATTAAAGCTTGCATAGTAAGCTTTGATTTTTTCATTTAATGCTTTAGATTCATGATTAACAACAATTTAAGATTAATATTAATTGCTATAAAAGTTATATGGAACACTTGAAGGAGATATTTAGAATTTTTTAGTGCTCCATAAGAATCTGCCAAAATATTAATAAAGGTTTATTATAACAGTTATATTGTTATTAGGGCATAGTTACATTAAAACCTTTTCCATGTACTATGTTATTTCAAATTAACAAAGGGTACAATTTTTTTATTAAGCTTATCATTACAATTAGTGTAAATCTTATGATAAAAAGAAGGGTCTTTTTCTTTGAAATCTAAAGCTTTCATATAGTCAGATATAGCATTTTCATAGTTTTTTATTTTATAGTATACGGTTCCTCTATTTAAGTAAATATTTTTATTGTCGGGTGTTAGTTTAAGAGCATTGGTATAGTCTTTTATAGAAGGAGAATATTTTTTTAAATTATAGTAAGCAAGCGCTCTATTTTCGTATGCTTCACTATCTCTCGAATCTTCATGTATAGCCTTTGTAAATTCAATGGCTGCTCTCTTATAATCTTCTATTCCTAGGAAAACCATACCCCTATTAAAATATATGTTTTTATAATGTTTATCCATGGAAACTAATACATCTAGGTCCTGCAGTGATTTATCATAATTTTTTATTAGATAATACACAATAGCTCTATTATTGTAACAATCTTTATCTTTAGGATTTAATTCTAAAATTTTATTATAATCCTCTATAGATTTATTATATTCTTCTAATTCTTTATATAATTCAGCTCTATTAAAATAAGCATCTATAAAAGAAGGTTTTAATTTTATTGAAATGGTGTAAAATTTAATTTTGTCTTTTATATTGGAAGAATAATAAGCATTAGAAAAAAATTTTTCTGCATTACTTTCACATTTGTTTCTTTTCACGCTTTTTTTTGCCAATTTAAATTCATTAAAATTTATACAGTCCATAATTAAACAAATCCTCCAAAAAATTCTATACTCAACTTTATTCTATGCATATTTTTATATAAGGATAATAGAATGTTTTAATATATAAAATAACTATAGTTAAGGTATTGGTGTATATGAAAAGCAAATATAAAAACCAAAATACAGAATTTACAATAAAATTCTGTATTTTGGTTTTTACTATGCTGTAGATCCACCACAACTCGATCCATCACCAGCAGTACAAGCGTAGCAATGGTTTCCCAAGGAAATCTGGCGCTTTTCAATGTAGTTACCTTTTAGCATACTAATATGGTCTCTACCATCAGTAGTGCAGCCCAATGTTTGATTGAAATCGCAATCATAAAGTTTTCCATCCCAACCAATGGAAAGTTGATTTCTACACATCATATTTGCTACTGTTGATGAGTTAAAACTATTTGAAAGTTTTTGCATATATCCTTCTAAGTTATTACTTCTTTTAAGAAATGATCCAAAACGACCTACAGGATTATTAGTAATTGTAAATAAATTATTGAATATTATCCCATATTCATCTTTTAGTTTTTGTTTATATTGTAATTCTAAAGATTTCTGGGGTGGAGGTAAAAAAGCTCCTCCCGGATTGTATACAAGATTTAAAACCAAAGATTTATCTTTCCCATATCCTAGCTTGTTCAATTTTTTTAATATATCGATACTTCCCTGAAAAACTCCTTCACCACGCTGCCTATCTGCATCTTTAGCACTATAATATGGAAGAGAACATACCACTTCTACCTTATTTTCTGTATAAAATTCCAGTAAATGTTTATATTTATCCTCGTTTAATATAACCAAATTTGAACGTACAATAATTTTAGCTCCTATTTTTATAGCTTCTTTAACAAGCCACTCAAAATTTGGATTCATTTCTGGAGCTCCTCCTGTAATATCTAAAATAGAAAAATTATTTTCTTTAAAGACCTGTAGACAATCTTTCATTGTTTCTAAATCCATAATTTCTGTACGGGTTGGTCCTGCTTCTACATGGCAATGTTTACAGGCTAAATTACAAAGCTTTCCAATGTTTATCTGCATTGTTGTTAAGGATTTATTAGTTTTACAAAAATCTTTATTAGTTACTCTGCTTTTAAAGCTAGGAATACAATCTAATTCTTCTAAATAACTTTTATTATTCATATATTGCTCCTTTTAAAGTTCTAGTTTATTTGCTACATTTTTCATTTGAACACCATGAACTAAAGTAGCACCTCCACGAATTGCAGCAGCTACATGAATTGCTTCCATCATCTGTTCTTTATTTACACCCTGTTCTAAACAAGTTTGAGTATAAGAATCAATACAATAGGGACATTGTAATGCATGTGCTACTGCTAAAGCTATAATTGCTTTTTCACGAGTAGTTAAATTACCTTCTTTAAAAACTTCACCATAATATTCAAGAAATTTGTCCCATAATTCAGGTGCATCCTCTCCAATTGTTCCGAACTTTGCAAGATTTTGGGGATCATAATAAGTATCCATTTCTATATCCTCCCTTAAATTTTAAAAAATACTTTATGTATACAGATATATTTATCTACATAACTACAAAGTCATGCTAATTTTTAGTATATAATCACAATTATTGTATATGCTACTTTGATTTGTGTCAAATAGAAAAACGTAATACATTAATTGTTTAGTATTACTATATATTATCAATATTTTACAAAAAAATTCATTATTCGAACTTTTATTAGGCATCATGAGTGTAGTATATGATATAATAAAAGTATCAAAATTTTCTAATTTACTACGAATAGGGAGGTTATATAAGTGAATGAACAGCAGGTTTTAAAAGCTTTTTCAGAAGGGTTTGATTGTTCTCAAGTGGTTCTAAGCAGTGTAGCTAAAGATCTGGGTATAGATGAGATTACGGCTAAAAAGGTATCAGCATGTTTTGGCGGAGGAATGTTTTGTGGAAGCACTTGTGGAGCAGTAACTGGAGCTCTTATGGCCATAGGATTAAAATATGGACATAGCATGCCAGACACCCCTCATATAAAAGAAGAAAATATTGCTAAATTAATGAAATTTAGAGAAAAGTTCTTACAAAAATATGATTCAGTTATGTGTAAAAATCTTTTAGGGTATGACCTTACGGATTCTGAAGATATGAAAAAGATTCAAGAAGAACAATTGTTAACTACATTTTGTCCCAAATTAGTATCAGATGTAATTTCTATTTTAAAAGAGGTCTTATAGCATAAATAATCTTATAAATTTAAATTATTATGAATTAGATTGGAGTAATTTCTTATCTTTTTTGCTTTTTTCTCTCCAAGCAAATAGGGCGATTGAAGTGGAAAAAATTATATTGTAAATTATATATATAGGCATTATTTTTCCTAAAATTTTTTTTGAATTAGTTATATTTCCATAGAAGGATGATATTATAATCATTAAGGGAATAGTTAATAGTAGGATTACTCTTTTATCTATTTTTTTAGTTAGTTGACTTAATTCATGAACAGCAATAAAATAACCATTACATATAGTTTTAAACATAGTTAAACTCCATAGGGACATAAATATATATCTAAAGGAATTTATTACTGGTATCATTATAGTTTCAGTAACAGTAACAATTGGCCATATAAATTGTAAGCTAGCACCTATGCCTAAATAAAGTATATCTATTATGGTAAACAGAAAATATACTAAAGTTATAAAAATAATACTTTTTAATCCACATTTTTTAATTTTGTTACTATCCTTTAAAAAAGGATATATTAATAAGATCATTTCTATTTGAGTATAGGAAAAAACAGTTTCTTTTACCCCTTTTATTATATTCAAAACTCCACTTCCTAAAAATGGTTTTAAATTCATGATATTTCCATCCTTTATAGCTACTAAAGGTATGAAAAAAATAATAATGGTTGAAAAAAATATAATTTCATTTAACTTTCCTACAGTTTTAGTTCCCCCATATATAGCATAGGCTATGATACAATACATAACAATTAGCATAGACCACTTATCTAAAAATTGGACCACATAAATATGCAATACATTAGATACATCTGATGCTACTTTTGTAGATATAATTATAAAATGTAAAATAAAAATTAAATTTAAAATAGTTCCTAGCATTTTTCCAAAAAATTTTTTGCTCAACATAAGCATATTTTCTTTTGGATAATTTTTGCCTAAATAATTTGCTATAAATACTATATATAAAGGGTAAACAGATCCTAATAAAACAGATATCCACCCATCTTGCTTTGAGATTTTTATAACATCATTTGGTAGACTTAAGATGCCTACACCCATCATGGATCCTATTAAAATTAGAGTGAATTGCATTTCTGTCAATTCATTATCTCTATTAATGTTCATGAAATATCCTCCTAATTTACTATAAAGCAGAATATTTTTAATTAGTAGTCTCCTCTGCCTTGACTATCTACTTTAACTTTTACATTAACTTTTATTTCAGAGTTCAATACTTCTTTATTCCAATCTACACCAGTTTCTCTTCCGTATTTGGCTGCAGCAACATTTCCTAATTCTAATACATCTACTTTGAAACTATCTTTCATTTTGCTTATAAAGTGTGCACATTTTTTTTCTACAGACTCTTCCATATCCTTTTCAAATTTTTTTAATACTTTTGGATCAGTATTCAAATCTTTATATAATTGATTAGATATAATAGGTCCCTTAAGGGTAATATTTATTATAAATTTATATTTATTCCCTTCTTTATAACATTTAACCTTTTTTTTAGCTTGTGGATAATAATTTATATATTCTTTAGAGTTTTTTTGAATAGTTAAAATACCTTTTCCCTTATTTTCTCTTAATAAGTTTAATATTTTTACATCTTCAATATCTAATTTTTTTACCATTTTGGTTTTGTCAAAAATAGCTACACCTGTTATTTTTAATTCATCTTCTACAATATCTAAATAGGGTATAATTGGATTTTTTCCTTCCGAGCTAGATTTTATAATAAAATCTATCAAACTGTATTTCTCAGAAAAGAAATTAAATTTATTTAAATGTTCTACTAATGTACCAACATATTCCTCTGTGCCACTATATCTTTTTACTTCATACTCCATAATATCCTTTGCTGTACCAGCACAGACTACCATTTTAGCATTATCATTTACTAAAGGATTATTAAGCAATATATCTATTACATTGCTTATTCCAAATCTAGCAGCTTTTTCACTAATAATCAGGGACTTTTCTAATCCTAATATGAATTCTTTACTAGCTTGTAGCTGTCTTTTGTTTCTAGTTTCCCCTAAATTTATTGCCTTTGAAGTTACTAATTGGCTTTCATTGGGCATTTTACTTTCTGAAAAATAAGTTCTCAGGGGCACACTATACAATACTTGGTCCCCTTTTTTTTCTAATATGTCATAACCTATGCTATTGGGAAGATTTAGTTCTTCTACCACAGTCCCTCTTTTCCCTATTAAATTAACAATTATAATTAAAACAAAAGAAACTCTTATTATTATTTTCATTTTATTTTTCATTTTCATCACCTTTTCCTAAAGCTACTAATAAAGCAGTAATAGAAATAAATATAATATTAAAAATTACATAGGGTGGGAAAATTTTATCTAAAAAATTTCTCCTCATAACTGGAATACCGTATAGACTTGATCCTATAATCATTATAGGATAGAGTAGTATTGCCCAGCTTTTTCTACTAAGTTTATTAAATATTTTATTTAATCCATGAGCAAATAAATAATAATGTACAGATATACATTTAAACATAGTCATAGTCCAGAGAGATAAAAATATATAGCTAAAAGAATTTATTACAGGGATTGTTATACCTCTAGATATGGTTATAACTGGCCATAAAAATTTATCAGCGGCACCAATTCCTAAGTATAATATAGTAAGTAAAGTATATAAAGTATATAAAATTGTAATGAAGGATATGCTTTTAAGACCTATTTTTTTCAGTTTTACATTTTCATGTACAAGGGGGTATAATATAAGAAGCATTTCTGCTCCTGAGTAGGCTATAATGGTTTTTTTTGTAGCCTTTATAATATTTTTTACTCCACCGCCCAGAACTGGTTGTAGATTTAGTATATCAGCCTTTTTTATTGAAAAAACAGGTATTAAAAATACTATAAAGGTAATATAAAACAATACTTCATTTAATTTTCCTATTGTTTTAGTTCCTCCATAAACAGTATAAGCAGCTCCCAAAAACAATAGAGATAATATATTCCAGGAATTTAAAAAGCTAACCATGTAATTTCTTAGAACATTATTTATACCTGCGGCTACATCTGTAGCAATGAGAAAAAAAAATGATATAAATATTAAATTTAATATGTTTCCCAAGATCTTTCCATAAATTTTTTTGCTCAAATCTAGAATATTTTTTTTAGGGTATTTTTTTCTTATATAAATTGCTATAAATACAACATATGTTGGATAAATCATTCCTAAAAAGGCAGCTATCCAAGCGTCTTGTTTAGCTATTTTTATTGGATCTAAAGGTAAACTTAGTAGGGTTATTCCAATTAGGCTACCTATAAACATAAAGGTTAACTGACTTTCAGTTAAGGCATCCTCTTTATTGTTCATCATTATTTTTCCTCCTAAACAAATCTCTAAAATTACTTTGTCTAGTTGGATTTGAATTAGGGATAACTTTTGGACGCTTATTCATTTTATAAACAGGGCTTCTTACAAATATATCCTTTAGGTCACTTTTATATATTTTAAAATAGGGTACTCCGTAGCTTTCTAAAGTACATAAATAAGCTATTAAAAAAAACCAACCTATTGTAATACCAAACATGCCTAAAAAATTTCCTAAAAAAAGCATAGGATAAGTTATTAATCTTATAGAAATAGACATTTCATAGTTAGGTATTAAAAAAGTAGCTACTGTAGAAATTCCTACTACAAGTAAGGTAGTGGAACTAACTATTTTTGCTTTTAATGCTGCATCGCCAATTATAATACCGCCAACCACACTTAAGGTTTGACCTATCTTAAAAGGTAGCCTTAAACCACCTTCTCTTAAGAAGTCTATAATTATATTCATTGACAATATAGACATAAAAGGAGTTAAAGCTATTCCTTTTCGTGATTCAATAATGGCGCCTATGAACTTAAAGGGAATTAATTCTGGGTTGAATTTTATTAAAGTTATATAGACAGCTGGTAAGGTTATAACTATAAAAGTTGCAATATATCTTAATATTCTATTAAAGGAAGATATTACTGTCCTTTGAGTATAATCTTCAATTGCTTCAAAAAATTCAAAAAATACTGCTGGTACTGTTACTACGAAGGGGGTTCCATCAGCAATAATAGCAATTCTACCTTCAAGTAGATTGGCTTCTACTATATCTGGTCTTTCTGTAAAATAACCCTGTGGAAATATACTATAAGGGTTATATTCTATAAATTGTTCTAGCATACCAGTACCTACAAAACCATCTACATCTATTAAGTTTAATCGTGATTTTATATCTGCAACTATATTTTTATCTGCTATATTATCAATGTACATTAACACTACGTCCGTTTGACTTCTTCTTCCGATAACTAATTTTTCTTCTACTAAATTATTATCCCTTATTCGTCTTCTTAATAGGCTTATATTGGTTTCTAATTTTTCTATAAAACTTTCTCTAGAAGATCTTACAGAAGTTTCATTAATAGGGTCTGAAATGTTTCTGTAACTTCCACCAGTAGTATCTAGAATTATAAATTTTGATTTCCCAGATATAATCAGGATTGTTTTTCCTCTTTTTAAATGAAAAACAACATTATTAATATCCTCTTCTAAATAGGTATTACTAAGAGATATATATTTTTTACAAAGATATTCCTCTAAGTCATGGATAATGCTTAAATCCTCTTCTATATTAAACATTAAAGGTTTAAGAATATCTCTATCTATAGTTTGGTTATTAACTAATCCATCTATGTATATTAAAGTTGCCTCCATATTGGAGGTTTTACATAATATAAGCTCTTTTATTATTAAATCATTTTTTTCTCCAACTAAAGTTTTAATAGAATTAATTTTATCTTGAAGTGAATTTAGGTTCTTATTTTTCATAAACACCTCACCCCTTTATAAGAAATATTATACATAAAATAATTATTCCCTTAGCATAAAGCAACTATACAAAAAATATAAATCAATTTTCATCATTTTTCTTTAAGGCTACTAATAGAGCAGTAATACCAATAAATAATATGTTGTAAGGTATATAATAATTAAATATTTTTTCTATTAAACTTTGCCTAACAGTGGGACCGTCGTATAAACTTGATCCTATAATCATTATAGGATAGAAGATTATTATCCAATTTTTTCTGCTAATTTTTTTAAATACCTTGTCTAAACCATAAGTAAAGGTATAGTAATATATAGAAATACATTTAAACATGGTCATAGTCCATAGAGATAAAAAAATATATTTAAATGAATTTATTATAGGAACTATTATACTTTGAGTTATGGTGATAACAGGCCATAAAAATTTTTGTGATGCATTAATTCCAAGATATAATATGGTACTCAAAGTATATAGAGTATATAATATTGCTGTAAATGTTATACTCTTAAAAGCTGGTTTTTTTATTTTCACATTTCGGTTTATAAAAGGATAGAATATCAATAATATTTCAAAGCCTGAATAAGAAATGGCGGTTTCTTTAATACCTTTTATAATATTTTTTATTCCCACTCCAAGCACTGGTTGTAAGTTTGTTATGTTTGCATTTTTTAAGGAAAAAAGAGGAATTAAAAAAACTATAAATGTAGCATAAAATAATATTTCATTTATTTTTCCTATTACTTTTATTCCGCCATAAGAGGCATAAGCCACAAACAAAAACAGTAAGCTTGCTAGATTCCAATAGCTTAGGAAAGGAACCATATAAATTTTTAATATATTATTTATTTCTGCAGTAAGGTCTGTAGCTATTATAAAAAAGAATAATAAAAATATTAAATTTAATATATTTCCAAGTATATTACCATAAATTTTTTTGCTTAAATCTAGAATATCTTCTTTTGGATGCTTTTTTCTTATATATGAAGTTACAAAGGTAATATATAAGGGGTTAAGTGTCCCTAATAGTACAGATATCCAGCTATCTTGTTTTGCTATTTTTGCTACATATTTTGGCAAACTTAATATTCCTACACCAACCATACAACCTATAAGTATAAGGGTGAGTTGATGCTCGGTTAAAAAATCTTCTTCATTATTAACCATTATTTTCTCTCCTAAACAAATTTTTTTCAATCTGTTTTATATAGTTAAGCCCAAATTGAGATAATTTATGATTTTTGTCCATTTTTCAAATAGGAATTTCTATAAGTATAGCTTTTAGATTATTTTTATGTATTTTAAAATAGGGTACTTTATAGTTTTATGCTATTAAAAAAGCATCCTATTATAATTCCAGACATACTTAAAATATCACTTAAAAATAATATAGAATACATGAAATAATTATTCCCTTATGGCAATTTAACTATACAACAAAATATAATTATGCTTTTCTATAGTATTTTTTAATTTGATTAATAATTATTTCAAAACATATGAATTATATAGTATAATGTAGTAAGTTTATTAAAATAAATTGGGGGGTGAGCTTTTGGATAAAAGTTATCCGTGTGTAGAAATAAACCTTAAAAATATAGCTCATAATATTAAACAACTTATTGATTTATGCAATATAAAGGAAATAAAACCTGTAATAGTAACTAAATCCTTTTGTTCAGAAAAATCAGTAGTAGAAACTATAATAAAAGAAGGAATTAAAACTATAGCAGATGCTAGAATGAAAAATCTTATGAAAATACAGGACTTAAAATGTGAAAAGCTTCTTCTACGTATACCTATGAAAAGCGAAGTTTCAAAGGTAATAGAATATTCAGATATAAGTTTAAATTCAGAGTTAGAAATTATAAAAGAATTATCAAAGGAAGCTAGGAAAGTTAATAAGATACATAAAATAATTCTTATGGTGGATTTAGGGGATCTAAGAGAGGGCGTTCTTCCAAAGGATGCATTATCTACAGTAAAAGAAATAATAAAACTTCCAAACCTTAAATTTATAGGACTAGGAACGAATCTTACCTGTTATGGTGGAGTTATTCCGGATGAAAATAATCTGGGAAAACTATTAGAAATAAAGAATCAAATAGAAAAAGAATTAAAAATAAAGGTTTCTATAGTGTCTGGAGGAAATTCTAGTAGTTTACATATGATTGTAAACGATTCCATACCTAAAGGTATAAACCAATTAAGAATAGGAGAGGCTGCTATATTAGGGAGGGAAACCGCTTATGGTCAAAAATTAAATGATTTTTATGAGGATTCTATAACTTTAGTAGGAGAAATTATAGAATTAAAAGAAAAGCCTTCTATGCCAGAAGGAAATATAGGATTAGATGCTTTTGGTAATAAACCAAGTTTTGAAGATAAAGGTATTATGAAAAGAGCCATACTTGCACTAGGACAGCAGGATATAAAACTGGATGGTCTTATTCCTAAGGATAATGAAATAGAAATACTAGGAGCAAGCAGTGACCATTTATTATTAGATCTAACGAAATGTAAAAACCAATATAAAATAGGAGATACTGTGGAGTTTAATATGAATTATGGATGTCTGCTCACAGCTATGACTTCTGAATATGTAACTAAATATAGTAAATAAATATTGCTTTATAAAATTGAATCTTATTAAAAGTCAATACTTATTAATTTTTCTTATAATTACATATTAAACCATAAATCTTTCTTATTAGACAAAATATTTAATGTTTACTAATATTATAATGAACCTTATACAAATTAATAATTGGAGGAGATATAATATGAAACAAACTTTAAAATTAAAAGAAATTGTAGTAATGGCTATGCTAAGTGCTCTTATGGGAGTTGTTTTTATGGGCTTAGACAGTGTTTATCAGCCTCTTACTACTATAGCAGGCCCCTTAGGAGGAGATATTATATATGGAGTATATTTAATATCAGCTTTATTATCAATGTATATAGTTAGAAAACCAGGTGCCAGTATTATCGGATCTCTTTTTACAGGATTAGTAAATTTATTAATGGGAAGTCCTTACGGAATACATATAATTGTTGCATCTTTGCTTCAAGGTGCTGGTGTTGAAATAGCTGTAGCAATCAAAAAATATTCAAAATTTTCTTATTTCCAAATGTCTATTGCCTCAATATTGGCAATGATTCTTGTAACAATGAGAGATTACTTTATTTTTGGTTTTCAACTTTACCCTAAGCTTATACCAATAATGCTTGTTATTAGAGTGATTAGTTCAATTATCTTTGGAGCGGGTCTTTCAATAGCCTTAGGAAAAGCTTTAAAATCTATAGGCGTTCTTAATGATTTTAAAATAAGTAGAGGGAGTGAATCTTAAGATTGCTTGAAATAAAAAATTTAAATCTTTCTTTTCAGGAAAATTATAATGTTTTTAAGGATATAAATATCAAAGTAAAAAAGAATAGAGTTACGCTTCTAACTGGTAAAAGTGGATGTGGTAAAAGTTCATTACTTATGTGTATTACTGGAGTTATAGCGGATATTATAGAGGGGAATATTACTGGCGAAATTATTTATAAAGGTAAAAATATAGAAAACAAAGGTGTAAAAGCTGTTTCAGGTGAAATTGCGTATATGTTTCAAGATCCAGATAGCCAATTATGTACCTTTACAGTTGAAGATGAAATAGCCTTTGGACTTGAAAATATAAAAATGGAGCCATCCCACATGGACCATACTATTAATAAAGTTTTAAAGCTAACAGGTATAAGTCATCTTAAAAAGCGACAATTAAATCACCTTTCAGGAGGAGAAAAACAAAAGGTTGCTTTAGCTTCTATATTGGCATTAGATCCTGAAGTAATTTTAATGGACGAACCTACTGCAAATTTAGATCCTAAATCAACTATTGAAATAATCAACCTTATAAGAAATCTTAGGGATAAATTTGGGAAAACTATATTAATTGTTGAACATAAGATAAATGAATTTAGTGAAATAATAGATGATGTAATTTGGTTTGAAAGAGAACAGGCTAAGAATATAGATAAGGAGTCCTTTATAGAATCCTATAAAAATGAATACTGTCTTCCTACTGGTAATAAAAATCAATTGAATGCAGAAAAAGTCTTAGAGGCTAAAGGAATATATTTTTCTTATGATAAAAATATTAGTGTGTTAAATAATGTGAATTTTTCATTACATAAAGGAGAGATAGCAGCAATTGTTGGTCCTAATGGGGCTGGAAAATCTACTTTATCAAAAATATTAATGGGATTACTAAAGCCGGAAAAGGGAGCGATATTAGTAAAAGGTACAAATATAAAAAATATAAATCCTAAGGATTTAGGAGAACATATGGGACTTGTATTTCAAAATCCTGAGCATCAATTTATTAAGATGACAGTTGAGAAAGAAATGGCATTAAGTCTAGAAATAAGAAAGCAATGTCCGGAAGTAATTAAAGACACTGTAGACTCATATTTATTCATGTTTGATTTAGATAAGCATAGGCTATCTAATCCATTTTCTTTAAGTCAAGGACAAAAAAGAAGGTTAAGTACAGCCAGCATGATGATAAATGGACAATCTATCTTAATTTTGGATGAACCAACCTATGGGCAAGATAGGACCAATCTTAATGAATTAATAAATTTATTATATAAGATAAACAGCGAAGGCACATCTATTCTTATGATAACTCACGATATGGATATGGTTTTAAATTGTTGTGATAGAGTAATACAATTGGAAAATGGAGAAGTAAAATATGAAGGTTCACCGAAAAATATGAAAGAAAATATTTTTACTTAAAAATAAGGAGAAAAAATGACCAAAAAAATTATTTTATAGATAATATGAATCCTTTTTTAAAATTACTTATTCTTATAACAATAACTATTATAGGATCTTTAGATTTTAAGCCTTATGCTTCAAGTATTTTGATTATTAGTGGAATTATAATTGCCTCTATTTTTAGCAGCTTAGATACATTAGAAATATTAAATTCTGTTAAAAGATTTATATTAATGTCAATAACTTTTATGTGTGTTATTTTAGCTCTCAGATATATTAGTGGAGAACCTCTTAAGGTTGTTGCTGTATTAGGATTAGGGTTTAGAATAATACTAATAAGTATTTATACTTCTATTTTTGTAAAAACAACGGATCCTACAGAGTTTGTTATATCCTTAATAAAATATTTTAAGATGCCACCTAAAGTGGGGTATGCTTTTTTAACTGCCTATAGATTTCTTCCTACTTTTAAAGAGGAACTTCAAACTATAAAATATGCTCACAAAGTAAGAGGAATTGTAGAAAGTAAAAATCCTTTTATTAAGGTATGGAATTCAAAAAGATATATACTTCCCATGATGGCAAATGCGGTTAGAAAGGGTATAAGAATATCCATGGCTATGGAAACTCGTGCCTTTGATAAATATAAAACTAGAACATATTATAGAGAGCTTCATATGCCTATAAATGAAATTATTATGACAGCCATATATATTTTATATATTATTTCTGTTGCAGTTATACTTTATTTAAATAATCTTGTTACTTTTTCTGTTAAGTATATATAATAATAAAACATTGGAGGGATAAAATATGCCGTTTAAACATGAAAAAATTACTTATGGATTTCCACAGGACCCATATGATAATAGTATTATTAAAGAATTATGTGAAGATATTAACTGTGCATTAAATTTTAGTAGAAAACCTGTAGGTATAAAATTATATTTTGACAAAGAAGAATATAGTAAATTAGAATGGAAGGAACCTAATGCACCGTTATCTTATTGCTGTGTAGTAGAAAAAGCTACTAGAGGGAAAGCATTTAAAATAAGACTTGAACATTTAAGTTGTGATGGAGGTACTACTGCCCTAAATTTAGAACCTTCCACAGAAAGAATAGAGTCCGGTGCAGAATATTTTTCTTACAATTTATATAAAACACCAGCTGCAGCGAGAAGGGTAAGGGAAGGTGTACCCGGATTATATAGGACAGGAGCCACTACATATGGAGTGGCAGTGGGACCTTTAGAAGAATTTGAAACTACTCCAGATGTGGTTATTTTTATCGTAAATCCTTATCAAGCTATGAGAATTCAGCAAGGATATGTATATCATGAAGGTGGAAGATTGGAAATCACAGGCGCTTCAATGCAAGCAATTTGTGCAGAAGCCACTGTAGAGCCTTATATAAAAGGTAGACTAAATACCACAGTTCTTTGTCCAAGCACTAGATTTTTAGCAAAATGGAAGGACGAAGAAATGGCAATAGGAATCCCTTTTGAAAGATTTCAAAGTGTGGTAGAAGGAGTAATAGCTACCATAAATACTACAGATATTAAGCGTAGAAAAGATGAGATAAAGCAAAGATTTGCTAAAAAGAATAAGGAAATAAATTTAGAATATTAAAATTGCTAGCTACCTAAGTTTTGTACAAACAAAACTTAGGTAGCTAAGATATAGATAAAAAGAGCATCTCAAAATAGCTTTAATTTTAATATAGTAGATATAAATAATATATGTAATAAGCATATGAATAAGTTTTAGTAGTTCTTAATTTGACGGAATTAAAAATTTTTGTAATTCCTCACAGGACGTGATGAGCCAGTAGTGAAACCAAGGATGGTGCCTCTACTGGGTAAAAAATTTTTAATGGAGTCAAATTTAGAACTCCTTAGCAAAATGAAGTGCTTTATGAATATATTATTTATATTTACGGTTTTAAAATTAAAGCTATTTTTATTTTGAGATAGCCACTTTTTTCGTTTGAAATTAATGATATATAATAATTATTAAAAATATGTTCATGGATTTAAAGTATTTATTAGTATAAAATATAAAGGAATTTATTTTTATTTAAAAAATAATTATGTATATAATGATATATTTAAACAGGAGATGGATTACAATGCCAAAGAGAATTCTTGTAGTAGAGGACGATTTTGATATACATACTATTATAAGTGAGGTTCTAAAGGAAAGTGGATATTTAGTGGAGGTGGCTACAGATGGATTAATTGCGGTGGAGATGTTTAGAAGGGGGAATTTTGATTTAATAATTTTAGATGTGATGCTTCCTAAAATAGATGGATTTGTAGTATGTGAAATTATAAGAAAAGAATCAAGTATGCCTATAATAATGCTTACTGCTCTAGGAGAAGAGGAGGATGAGATGAAAGGTTTTGAATTAAAAGTAGATGATTATATAACAAAACCCTTTTCTATTAATTTATTAATAAAAAGAGTAGAAGCAGTACTTAGAAGAGCCAATGGATTAGAGGAAAATAATTCAACTTTAACCTTTGAAGAAATAACAATATATCCTTCTAATTATAAAACTTTAGTTAATAATAAGGAAATAGAACTAACTTATAAAGAATTTCAGATATTAGAAATATTAATATCAAATGTAGGAAGGGTCTTTTCTAGAGAATCTTTATTAAATCAAATATGGGGATATGATTATTTTGGAGATACCCGTGTTATAGATACTCATATCAAAAATTTAAGACAAAAACTAAACATAGATTATATAAAGACCATAAGGGGAGTGGGGTATAAAATTGAGAAATAAATTAAAAAAAAGTATAGTATATAAGCTATTTTTAGTAACTACATTATTATTAGTAATAAGTTCTATATGCACTTACTCTATAATTTATATGCTGCTACCTAATTATTATCATAAATATAAAAAAATGACTATAGAAAATCAATTAGATAGTATAGTAGATAATGTACCTAAATTAGATATAAATAATATTGAAGAATATTTGGGGCAAATTTCATTTAATAATAATGCCAATATAGTAGTAACAGACGAATATGGAAACGTTATTTATTTTACTAATGTTCTTCAAAAAGGTCTTGTAACTATTCCTAAAAAAGAAGATTTATCTCATTTTAAAAATATAGAAAAAACTAATACTAGATCAGTGTATACAAGTTATAGAAAAATAAAATTCTATAATAGTGAAGAAAAGTATAATTTATATTTAACTGCTCCGCTTCAGCCTGTGTCAGAGGCATCTAAAGTTTTATTTTTACTTATACCTTACATAGGATTAGTTGTAATTTTAATTTCTGTAATAGGGGGATTAATTTATTCTAAAGTTATATCTAAGCCGTTAATAAGCATGAATAAAGTAGCTAAAGAAATGGCTAAATTAGATTTTACTAAGAAGTGTACCGTAAAAGGGGAGGATGAAATAGGAGAACTTTCTCAAAGTTTAAATGATCTGTCCAATAATCTAAGGATCTCTATGGAGGAACTCCAAAGAGCTAATGAACAATTATTAGATGATATTGCTAAAGAGAGGGAAATAGAGAAAAAAAGAAGAGAATTTATAGCCACCATATCTCATGAATTAAAAACCCCTATAACTATTTTAAAGGGGCAAATAGAAGGAATGCTATCTAATATAGGTATTTATAAAGACAGGGATAAATATTTAAAGAGAAATCTTGAAGTTTTAAATGATATGGAATATATGGTTAAGGAAACTTTAGAAATATCAAAATTAGAGTCGCAGGGCTTTAAACCTCGAAAAGAGCAGATTTCCTTAAGTAAAATAGTTGAAGAATGTATATATAATATCTCCTTTATAGCTAAAAGAAAGAATATATTCATAGATAAAAATATAAACGAAGATTTATTTGTTCACGGAGATAGTAAATTATTAAAGAAAGTAGTGAACAATATAATAACTAATGCTATTAATCATTCTCCAGAAAGTGAAAAAGTTTATGCAAATCTTCATGAAGAAAAAGATGAAATTGTATTGAAGGTGGAAAATACAGGAACCTATATAGAAGAAAATGAACTTAAAGAAATATTTAAGCCTTTTTATAGAATTGAAAAATCTCGTAATAGGAAAAGTGGAGGTAGTGGACTTGGACTTTATATAGTAAAAATGATTTTAGATGCACACAATGGAAAATATTCTATTTCAAACAATGAAAAAGGAGTGGAATTTAAACTTTGCCTAAAAAAGTATAGTTAAAAGAACTAATGATTATTAAGTATAAAAGTTCAATAATTTCGAAGTAATTAAAAAGGTTTATAGATATAGCAAAGACTTATTTATAGTCACTCAAAATTTATTTGTTTATGCTATAAAAAATGTAGGTAAATTTGTGTAAGAACAAATTTACCTACTTACATATGCTTAACGCAGCGTTTAAAGTATTTTAATTTTTAATACTAATTTCTAACCTTTAAATGACCTTCTTTAATTAACATTTCATTTCCTTCAGAGTCTATTGCTACTACTTTGTAAGGATAATCATAATTATGCCAATTTGAGAAATATAAATCAAATTTAAATCCTGCCTTTGATAAGTCATATCCGGTATATTTATTTTGTGGATCGTTTATTGCATATCTTTTTGCATCAACATATGGATATCCGTTGACATATAATTTAACTGCCTTAATTCCTTTTCCATAAACGCATTCACCAGTTAAAGTTCTAGCGCCATATAAAGCTTCATTATTTCCTAAGTTGAAATTACCTTTGAAAGCTAAATTCTTGCTGTTTTCCTGTTTTTTTACTCTTAAATAACCTTTTTTAATTGAAATCCTTTGTCCATCTTCTGTAGTTACCTTTATTTCGTATGGATAATTAGATTCATACCATCTTGAAAAGTCCATTGAAAATTTGAATGCAGCTTTAGATAAGTCATAACCTTTATATTTATTTCCTGGATCATTTAATTTGCTACGTTCAGCATCCATATATTTATATCCATTTATATATAATTCTATATTATTAATTTTCTTTCCATATACACATTCACCAATTATATTTTCAGTGTTTGATAATGTTTTAGTATCATCAAAATTCACTTGGTGTTTAAGTGGTAAGTTTTTATCAACAGTTTTACTATCAGCAGTTTGTCCGTTTATAACAACATTAAAGTTAGCAGTGTTACCTAATACATTAATATTTTCTAAACTTATTCCACTATCACTTCCATCTGATAAGAATAATTCCTTTGAATTTATACTTGTTTTATTATAAGCTAAAGCTGCTCTAGATATATCTCCGACATTATTTAAACTTCCATTTTGTCTGTATAAATATACTTCATCATTACCACTAGAATTACCTCTACCTTGAAATGCTGTATTAATTCTATAAACTAATAACCCTTCTCCAGGTAAATTTGATTCATATTGTCCTTCATTTTTTCTGTATTCTACTACAAAATATTCTTTATTTGAATTTGGTGACTTTATAATATAACTGTTATTAGCTTCAGTGCCTATTTTGTTTATTGAATATTTTCCTGGTTTATTTATTTCATTTATGTTATTAAGCCATTTACCGTAATACATTTTCATGTATGTCCCCATGGATTGAGGAATAGATGCAGTCTGATCCATTACATCCCATGGTCCTACAGCAACTTTGCCATCATAATTATAGTGATAAAGATCTGGTGCTCCTAAGGTATGGAACATTTCATGACTTAGAACTCCAATACCATTATCACCTATAAAATCTTCCAATTGGAAATTATAAGTATCTATTTTTTTACCATTTATTCTTACATCTTGATAGAACATATTCCATTTATGAGGCCATAAAAGTGATGACCATCCAGTTGTTGCTCCCTTTACAATAAAACACACATTATCAACTTTGCCGTCATTATCTGAGTCTACATTTAAATCACTTGGGATTTCACTTTTAACAGAATCAACAGCATTTTTAAGTAAGGTTTGCTCTCTTGCTGCTCTTTCATTTTGTGGAACATTAGTATAATAACTTCTTGGGTGACTGTCAGTATAGCTTAAAACTTTATCTCCATTAGGTTTAGGATAGAAAGTTGTATTAACATCTAGTTTGTTATAGGATACTTCTTTGTAATAATTATTTAAAGATGCCTGGTTTTTTGAATTAAATTGTTTATTATAGGTAGAAAAATCTCTTGTTATTTCATCTTGATCGCTAAATTTTATAAAAATAACTATATTATTAAGTTGTCCAATATTTTTTGTCCTTTGGATTGGGTTATTTGCATTAAGAAATTCTCTTTGTTTTTCAATTTCATTTTTTGGAGCTTTAACATCTTTCATGTTAACTTTGCTATCAGCATCAATTTGTTTTAAAGTTTCAATATTGCTCTTTGTTACTCTTTCTCTAGATGGTTGTACTTTATTTTTTACATATTTTCCATAGACATAATATCCCGTTTTTTCATCCTTAACTATAGCTCTTCCATTTGAATCATGTAAATAGTTATAGAATTCATCTCCTGAGGCGTAACATTGAACAACTTGTCCATCAGGTTGAGTTAATTTTACTTCTGCATCCTTTATAGGCGCAGCACTAACCTTGGTTTGATTTGCTCCTATAATAGTAGATGATGCAACTAAAATTGGTAAGACCAGTTTTGGTAAAAGATTTTTTTTCATTATTTTTCCCCCTTTTTATTTTATATATAAAAATCTGGTTCAACTAGATTTTTATATATACCTTTTAATGGTTTATAATTGGATATATTATTTTTATCTAGTTTTAGAGATTTCAATTTTTTAAGATTACTTATAACTGATATATCTGATATTTTGTTGTTATCTAATGATAAGTTCACTATTTGATTTTTATTTGAAAGTATAGAAATATTATTTATTTTATTGCTACTGGTCCAAAGACCTACCAGATGTTCCATATTTTCTATTCCTTCTAAACTAGATACATTGTTGTTACAAATATTAAGTTCTTTAATAGATTTCATATTTTTTAATTCTTTAATGTTATTAATTTTATTATCACTAATATCTAAATTAGTTAGCTTAAGCAATTTATACATTGGCTCTATATTTGTTATATTATTGTTTGACATATAAAGCTCTTTTAAATTTGTTAAGTTTCCTATTCCTTCTAAATTACTTACTTGATTATTGCTAATATCTAATCTTTTTAATTGTTTTAAGTTTTTAACTATTGATACATCATTTAAATTACAATCTATAATTTCTAAGTTTTCGAGATTTTTTAATGTAGATATAATTTCTAAATCTTTTATATTGCAGTGAACTATTTTTAAAGCTTTAATATTTTCTTTTCCTTTTAATTTATCTATATGTTCTATACCACTATCAATAATTTCTAATGAGGATATTTTATCTAAATTTTTCACATTATCTAAGTTTTTGGCATCATTATTTTTAATAACACTAGATATTTCATCTTTATTGATTTTTGAATTCTGATTTGTTTCTTTCTCTGAAGTTTCCTTTTTTTTAGAATTATTTTTAGAATTGTTATTATTCTTTATATTGGTTCCAGATGAATTTTTTTTGGATTGAACCTTTTGTATATTGCTATCAGTTTGAGTTTTCTTAGTCTTATTATGGTTATAAATTAGAGTTATAGATGTAATTATAATTAGACAAACTATTATTATAGAAATCTTCCTCTTTTTCACTTTTTTCACCCCCTTTTTTTCAAAATTTACTTTTTCTGTTTATTATCGCAATTATTGTTTAAGACTTTACATAAAAAGTATGATTTTATATAAATTTATATTAAATATAAAAATAAACCATTTAAATATCTTTTTTCTATTTATAATAAATAATAGATAATTTTAATGATTAAGCTATTTTAAAATCGTGAATTATACTATATAAAGTATAAGAAAGATTATCCTTATAATTAGGATTTAATAGATTACTTAATAAAAATTTAGGCTTAAATTGGAAGAAAAAAGGTACCCTGTAAGTTAACACAGCCTCTTTTCTGTGTCTATCTTACAGGGCACAGTTTACTTCCTCTGGTCTTTCTCTATCATGATAGAGAGAATGGTTTGGTCTGTTTCAACCATGCCAGGATTGCTGACTTGTCCCATGTTTCGGATAACTTGTTCCGCTGTTACATCGCAGATTCCGTCTGATGGCTGTAGCGCTACGTCAGACATAGCCAGATAAGCGCACATTAATGCTGCATTTGTTGCGGTAGCCAGTTTTAAGGCACAGCCGATTTTGCCGCCGTCACAAATCATACCAGTTAAATTTCCACTCATGTTGATAATGGCATTGGCAATCTGGTGTTCATTCCCACCCATTAGCCATACCATAGCTGCTGAGGCTGCTGTAGCAGCGGATACGCCACAGCCGCAGGTGGCAGACAGTTTGCCTGTAAAAAGCTTGATATAAACGTTCAGAGTGTGTGAAAATGCCAGTGCTTTTACCAGCTGCTCTCTGGAGGAATTTAAGTAACGGGCCATTTCTGTTACGGGCAGAATAGCTGTGATCCCGTGATTGCCGCTGCCGGCACTGCTCATGACGGCGTAGGGACAGCCGCTCATACGACCTTCGGCGCTACTAGCAACGCGGAGCATAGTTCGGCTGAATAAATTATCTCCCATAATATCTGTGGTCATTTTTTCCTGCAGGGCAGAAGCGATGCCGATTCCAAGAGAATGCTCCAGACCATAGTCTGCTAGCCTTTCATTCATATCAACGCCGTCTAATAGGAAGGACAGCTCTTCTTCCTTGCACTCGTCAATCAACTTACGGATTTCAGCTATGCCCATAAGCTTCAGCTGCTGATGAAGGGAATCGTCAGAGTCGACAGAGTATTCCTTCTGCAGAAGCATATCATTATTTCGTTTGGTAAAAATGATATTGGAATGGGTGCCACGAATTTCGCTGATGCCCATTCCAGCAGTGGTGATGATTTCCGCCCGTACGTATAACTGAGCTTCTTCATGCTTAATTACTACTACAACCTGGCTGTTTTCTACAATTTTTATGGCTTTTTGGCTTACCTCTGCTGTGATATCCTCTAAAAGCTCTAGCTTCTTCTCAGGATTTCCTATGACTGCTCCTAGTGAGGCCGCATATTTAAGGCCTACGCGGTCGAAGCCGGGGATGCCTACAGACATTCCATTTTTATAGATACCAGGATTTACTTCTATTTTAATAGAAACAATTCTGCCTCCTATGGCATGATAGGCGTCTGCCGTAGCCAGGGCTACACAGACAGGTTCGGTACATCCGAGAGCAGGAACAACCTCCTGCTTTAATAAGGCTAATAAATTTTCTTTTGTTAGCATTAGAAAAATCTCCTTTCAGGGTTTGGTTTTTACTTTTTATATAGAGCAAAAAATATGCCAATTTTTGAATAAGAGAAAAATAAGGGGATTATAATAGAAAAGAAAGATAAAATAAGTACAAAATATGGTTAAAATGGTCATATGAAACATATTAACCATATATATGACCAAATAGACCAATTAAGATAAGCTGAGAAGGTGGGAAAACACAAATTTTGTTTAAAAATGCAAAAAAAATTTTTGGCATGGTTTTTGCTCATTATATTAGTATCAACTGTAAACAACAAGAACAGTGAGGAAAGGAAGATTTATTATGAAATATGATTTTGATGAAATCATTGACCGCAGCAATAATCGTGCAGCAAAGTATGATGAACGGGTGAAAAAATTCGGTACCAGTGAAGTGATTCCTTTGTGGATTGCGGATATGGATTTCAGAACTGCTCAACCAATCATCGATGCTTGCAAAAGAAAAGCCGAGGAAGGCGTCTGGGGTTATACTTCCAGGCCGGACAGCTACTTTAAGGCCGTACAGGAATGGGAAAAAAGGCGGAATCAATGGGATGTTGATGTATCCCTGATGAGCTGGAGCTTAGGGGTTGTTCCTGCATTATCGGCTATTGTGAAAATTTTCAGCCACACTGGCGACAAAATTTTGATTCAGACTCCGGTTTATTCAGAGTTTTATGATATCACAGAGGCTTGGGCACGAGTAGTGGTAGAAAACCAGTTCATAGAAAAAAATGGAAAGTGGCATATTGATTTTGAGGATTTTGAAAAAAAGGCAAAAGAGTGTAAGATTTTTCTTCTATGTAATCCCCACAATCCACTGGGCATTGTATGGGAGCCGGAGGAATTAAAACGGATGGCGGAAATATGCATTGCAAATGATGTGCTTCTGGTGTCAGATGAGATACACTCAGATTTAATTTTCCATGGAAAGAAGCATATGCCTACAGCAACACTTTCCAAAGAAATTTCAAAAAAAATTATTACCTGTGTATCTGCAACTAAAACTTTCAACCTAGCAGGTCTTCAAGCTTCTACGACTATCTTTCCAAATGAACAGATGAAGCAGAAGTTCGATGGTTTCTGGATGAATATGGATATTCAAAGAAACAATGCCTTTAGCTCAGTGGCCATGGAAGCAG
This sequence comes from Clostridium botulinum, assembly GCF_001276985.1. Taxonomy (GTDB): domain Bacteria; phylum Bacillota; class Clostridia; order Clostridiales; family Clostridiaceae; genus Clostridium_F; species Clostridium_F botulinum. Next base: position 831,483 of record NZ_LHUL01000008.1, on the reverse strand, counting down.
CTTACAATGAAGGCGAGGAGTGGCTGACACAGCTACTTGCTTACGTCTCAGAAAACTTTGATTTTATTAAAAAATATTTTGATGAAAACATTCCAAAAATCAAGCCTAATGTTCCAGATGCTACATATCTGGTCTGGCTGGACTGCCGAGAATTAGGCATGAGCAATGAAGAGCTCCGTGACTTCATGATTCATAAGGTTGGTTTAGGCTTAAATGAAGGATGTAGTTTTGGACGCAGCCTTTCCGGATACATGAGACTTAATGCAGCATGCCCGCGCTCTGTACTGGAACAGGCATTGAAACAGTTAAAAGAAGCAATCGATAAATTATAAAATACAAAAGCTGGGGTTTTTATGAAATGCTGGAAAGGAGAAAATATGGGGAAGAAGAAAATATGGGGAAGAAGAAAATATGGGAGAGTTATCGATCTCCACTCATTTTGCTTGGGGGGATTATTGCTGGAGCTATATTGGGTGTTGTTTTGGGAGAAAAGGCAACAGTATTTGAGCCTTTAGGAAATATTTTTATTAATTTAATGTTTACTATCGTAGTTCCGATGGTATTTGTTTCAATAGCAACTGCTGTGGGCAGTATGCTGAACATGAAACGTTTGGGTAAAATTTTGGGGAGTCTGATGTTGACCTTTGTGGTAACCGGATGTTTCGCGGCAGTGCTGGTTCTGGTAGTTGTCAATATCTGGTCGCCGGCAGCGAATACTGCAATTGCAATGGAAAGCGCAAAGGTGCAGGAGAGTGCAAGTATCAGCTCTATGATTGTAGGCTCTTTGACGGTTGACGATTTTTCCGGTCTTATGAGCCGTAAGAACATGCTGCCAATTATTGTATTTGCCATCATTTCCGGTCTGGCTGTATCTGCCTGCGGTGGGGAAGAAAGCGCTGTAGGTAAGTTATTAGAAAACCTGAATAGGGTCATTATGCGGATTGTTGAAATGATTATGAAGTTAGCTCCTATTGGATTGGGCGCTTATTTTGCAAATCTGATTGGTAAATTTGGTCCTCAGCTGATTGGGGATTATGGACGTACGATGCTGATTTATTATCCGATGTGCCTTGTTTATGGGATGGTTTTCTACCCGGCTTATACATATTTTGCTGGAGGAAGGCTGGGAGTAAAGAAAATGCTGCAGAATATTTTGGATCCTGCAGTTACTTCATTTGCCACACAAAGCTCTGTGGCTACCTTGCCCGTTAATATGAAAGCCTGTAAAAATATCGGAGTACCGGAGGATATCTATAACATCGTTCTCCCTATGGGAGCTACCATGCATATGGACGGTTCTGTAATTTCGTCCATAACGAAGATTGCTTTTCTGTTCGGTGTGTTCAAAATGCCGTTTACAGGGATGGGAACCTATGCTATGGCTGTCTTGGTATCAATTTTAAGTGCATTTGTATTATCTGGTGCTCCAGGTGGCGGTTTGGTAGGAGAAATGCTGATTGTCAGTTTCTTTGGGTTCCCAGGGGAAGCGTTCCCATTAATTGCCACTATCGGATTTTTGGTGGACCCAGCAGCTACCTGCCTCAATTCGTCAGGTGATACTATTGCCTCCATGATTATCGCACGTTTTGTGGAAGGCAAGGATTGGCTGTTAAAGGGAGAGATAAATAAAGAGGGGGAGATAAATAAAATAGAAATTAGCTGTTAAACAGAGAAAAAAATAAAATAAAAAGAAAGGAAGAAGAATACATGAAAATTATTGAAACAACAAAAGCTCCCGGAGCTATTGGACCATACTCTCAGGGATATGAAGTAAACGGGATTGTTTATACTTCCGGCCAGATTCCGGTTAATCCAGAAAATGGAGAAATAGCAGAGAAAATTGCAGAACAAGCAAAACAAAGCTGTGAAAATGTAGGTGCCATTCTAGAAGCGGCAGGCACCAGATTTGAAAAAGTATTTAAAACCACCTGCTTTTTAGCGGATATGGAGGATTTTGCAGATTTTAATGATGTTTATGCAAAATATTTCGTATCAAATCCAGCTCGCAGTTGTATAGCAGTAAAGACCCTTCCGAAGGGTGTATTATGTGAAATTGAAGCAATCGCTGTAAAATAAGGAGGAAATAATATGAAAATTACTGTAATTGGAAGTCATCTTTGCCCAGATACCTTAGCTGCATTAAACAAGCTTTCTGCTGTTGGAGCAGATATTGATTTTAAGGATATTCTGTCCTGCCATGCAGATTTAAAGGAATATTTAAAACTAAGAGATACTAATGCTCTTTACGATGAAATCAGAGGAACAGAAAGTTTAGGGATTCCATGTTTCGTTTTAGAAAATAATGAAATGACCATGGATATCAAAAAGGCTCTAGAGGGTTAAAAAAAGACCTGGAAGACATATCAGGCCTGATACAGATACCTGACAGAGGAGAAGAAAAAGGATGCTGTATAAAAACGTTTGCAGCATCCTTTTGTCATATAAGGGGAATGGTATAAATTATACTAAGGAATGTAAAAAAATGATCATTTAAGAATGTACTAATTAGGTATATGTGTAGTATAATTATCAATATTTAAATTGGAAGTAATTATAATTCTAAATTATTTTTACAGCTTATTGACATGGGGTATGAGTACAAAACTACATTCTTAAATGATCAAAAAGTTACATTCTAATCTAATCTTGACATTTATACAAAATTGCATTCACTTATTCTTTAAGCTATAATAAATGTAGGTAATATGAGAAAATTATGGAGGAATCATGAAGGAATCATGAAAAAAACGATGTCTGTAGTGGCTTTGGATGCCAGAGCCGGAGAGTTTTATGCAAAAGAAATCAATGAACTGTTTGGGGAATATGTGGAGATAGCATCCTACAATGTGAGTGACGGGTCTGCCGTGGGAACGTTGCCAAAGGCAGATTTATTTGTGATTTCAACAGATGCATATGGTTCCGCAGAAGAGGTGGCCCGCCATGTTCCTATAGACAGCCTTACCATGGGAATTGAAGTTTCCTACCGGTGGAGTACGTTGCAAAACCTTAGTATGATACCAAAGGGAACCCGAGCTCTTTTTGTAAATATGACAGATACCATGGCTCGAGAGGCTATTGCACAGCTGCAACAGCTGGGGGTAAACCATATTCGTTTTATTCCATTTTACCCAGGTGCTGTTTTGGAAGAGCCGGTGGATATGGCTGTAACGCCAGAGGAGGAGAGATATGTACCTCAGAGCGTAAAGAAAGTTTTAAATATCGGACACCGTTCCTGTACCTCGGGAATGATGATCGAGATTGCCTTGCGTATGGGACTTGAACAGTTGTTAGAGACGAAAAAATTCCAAAATTATTTCCAGGCGATGGCAACGAATAATTACAGCTTTAATCAGATATATGCCCGCTCTAGAAGACTGGAAAGCCAATTCCATATTTTAATGGAAATATTGGATGAGGGATTGGTAGGCGTTAATGAAAAGGGGGAGATTTTTGCATGCAATAAGAAAGCCTGCCAGATTGCAAAAATTGCGGAAAATCTTGTTATTGGCAGGTGCGGGGAAAAAGTATTTCCCTATATTCCCTTTTACAGTGCATTGAAGGATAAGAAAGAAATTCCGCCTAAAGTGATTAAGCTGGGTGGCGTAAACGTAAGTATTGAAGTTATACCGGTTCTGCGGCAGAAGAAATGCATCGGTGCATTTGCTACCCTACAGGAATTTAGTGAGCTGGAATCCAAACAGAATGAGTTAAGAAGCCAGCTTCTAAAAAAGGGTTATTGTGCCAAGTATACCTTTAATGATGTAATCGGAGAATCAGATTGTATCTGCCATACAAAGAGTATTTTGAAACGGATGGCGGCTACCGAAAGTCCAGTTTTAATTGTAGGTGAAACAGGAACGGGAAAAGAACTGCTGGCTCATGCGGTGCATTGTGCATCTAAGCGAAGCAAAGGTCCTTTTATTGCCATTAATGTGGCAGCCATGCCGGAAAATCTTCTGGAAAGCGAGCTTTTCGGCTATGAAGAGGGCGCATTTACCGGTGCGAAAAAAGGCGGACGCCCTGGGCTGTTTGAATTTGCCCATGGTGGTACCTTATTCCTCGATGAAGTAGAAGGTATGAGCCAGGCTATGCAGGTAAAGCTTCTGAGAGTTCTGCAGGAAGGCGAAGTCATGCGTGTAGGTGGCAGCAGAATCCTAAGTGTTGATGTTAGAATTGTTGCAGCAACCAATGAATCTTTGGAGCAGAAGGTGGAGGAAGGAAGCTTCCGAAAGGATCTGTATTATCGTCTGAATACTTTGACGGTTGTAGTACCGCTGTTACAGGAACGGGGAGAGGATGTCTTTCTTTTGATGGAGCATTTTAAAGAGGAGCTCCGGGGTGACTTTAAGTTATCGGAGGAAGTGAAAGACTTTCTGCGTCAGTATTCCTGGCCGGGAAATATCCGGGAACTGCATAACACAGTGGAATATTTTGTTTATACCGGGAAACAGGTGATTGATATGGATGATTTACCGCCTACTATTTTCCATGACCGGACATCCAGACCGGTGAATGTGGAGAAGAAGGAGAGACTGCAGGAGGTGGTTTCGCCCTTCTGGTTTGTTCTGGAACAGCTTTATATGGCAGCAGAGAGGAATGAGTTTATCGGAAGGGATAAGTTGCTGTTGAAGGCGAAGAAGCAGTATCTTCTATTGTCCCAAAAGGAGATTCGGGATATTTTAAAGGATATGGAGAAAAAAGGTTTCGTAAAAATCGGAAAAGGAAGAGGCGGCAGCAGGATTACCTTGAAGGGGAAGGAATACTGTCAGAGTCGGGATAAGTCTTTGGATAAGTAGAAAAACATATAGAAAGAAAGCAGTGCCAAGTTATAATATACTTAGCACTGCCTTTTATGAGTCTTAAATTATAGTGATAAATAAATTTTTTATTTATATTCTTTAAAACAATTAATTAGTGTTTTTATCTTAGAGCAGTGTGATTAATTATAAGTTTATATTTAATAAATTCTTGCCCAAAGAGCTGGTGTTTTTGATGGCTCCCAAGTAACTATGGCATTATGAGCTTGAAGGCATTTATATTTATAATTATTATAAGTTACTATATCGCCAACTTTATAGCTTGTACCAGGTTTCCATTCCTTAATGTCCTTATCTTCTGTACCGCCAGTTTGTTTTTTTACCTTTAAATAACCTTGTTTAATTGAAATTTTTTGACCATCTTCAGTAGTTACTCTTATTTCGTATGGATAATTTCCATCAGAGAATTTTGAAAAGTCTACTGAAAATTTAAAGGCAGCTTTAGATAAGTCATAACCTTTATATTTATTTTCTGAATCATTTAATCTACCACGTTCAGCATCCATATATTTAGAGCCATTTAAATATAATTCTATATTATTAATTTTCTTTCCATATACACATTCACCGCTTATATCTTCAGCTTTTGATAATGTTTTAGTATCGTTAAAGTTTACATTATATTTAAGTGGTAGTTTTTCATCTCCAGTTTCGCCATTACCAGTTTGTCCATTTATAACAACATCGAAATTAGCAGTATTTCCTGACGTATTAATATTTTTTAAACTTATTCCACTATCTCTTCCATCTGATAAGAATAATTCTTTTGAATTTATGCTTGATCTATTATAGCCAAAGGCTGCACTAGCTAGAGCTTCAGCAGTATAACTTGCATTTGGTCTATATAAATATATTTCATCACCACCATTGGCATTACCCATACCTGCATAAGCTGTATTAATTCTATAAACTAATAATCCTTCTCCAGGTAAATTTGAATCATATTTTCCTTCTCTTTTTCTGTATTCTACTGCGAAATATTCTTTATCTGAATTTGGTGATTTTATTATATAACTATTATTAGATTCATTACCTATTTTGTTTATTGAATATTTTCCTGGCTTACTTATTTCTTTTATATCATCAATCCATTTTCCATAGGTCATTTTCATGTAGGCTCCTGTTGATTGAGGGGTAGGAGCAGTTTGATCCATTACATCCCATGGTCCTACAGCGACTTTGCCATCATAATTATAGTGATAAAGATCTGGTGCTCCTAATGTATGGAACATTTCATGGCTTAAAACTCCAACACCTTGAGTATTTATAAAATCTTCTAACTGGAAGTTATAGGTATCTATTCTTTTGCCATTTATTCTTACATCATGGTAGAACATATTCCATTTATGTGGCCATAAAAGTGATGACCATCCAGTTGTTGCACCTTTTATAATAAAGCATACGTTATCAACCATACCATCATTATCTGAGTCCACATTTAAATCACTTGGAATTTGACTTCTAACAGATTCTACAGCATTTTTAAGTAAGGTTTGTTCTTTCATTGCTTGTTGGCTTTCTGGAACATTAGTATAATAACTTCTCGGATGACTATCAGTATAGCTTAAAATGATATCCCCATTAGGTTTAGGGTAAAAACTTGTATTGATATCTGATTTATTATAGGATATTTCTTTAAAATAATTATTTACAGATGCTTGGTCTTTTGAATTAAATTCAGTATCATATTTAGATAAACTTGTTTTAAATTCATCTTGATCACTAAATTTTATAAAAATAACTATATTATTAAGTTTTCCAATATTTTTTGTCCTCTGAACTGGCTTATCTGCATTGAGTAATTTTCTTCGTTCTTTTATTTCATCCTTTGGAAGTTTAACATCTTTCATATTAACTCTGCTATCAGAATCAATTTGTTTTAAATTTTCAATATTAGTCTTTGTTACTCTTTCTCTGGATGGTTGTACCTTATTTTTTACATATTTTCCATAGACATAATAACCTGTTTTTTCATCTTTAACTATAGCTCTTCCATCTGAATCATGTAAATAGTTATAGAATTCATCTCCTGATGAGTAACATTGAATAACTTGTCCATCAGGTTGAGTTAATTTTACTCCTGCATCATTTATAGGTGCAGCACTGACTTTGGTATTATTTGCCCCTATAATAGTAGATGATGCAACTAAAATTGGTAAAACTAATTTGGGTAAAAGATTCTTTTTCATTATTTTTCCCCCTTTTTTATTTTATATTGAAAAATCTGGGTCAACTAGATTTATATATATATCTTTTAATGGTTTATAATTTGATATATTATTTTTATCTAGTTTCAGAGATTTCAATTTTCTAAAGTTACTTATAGTTGATATGTCTGATATTTTATTATTATCTAGTGATAAATTTACTATTTCATTTTTATTTGAAAGTATAGAAATATTATTTATTTTATTGTTACTAGCCCAAAGACCTGTAATTTTACTCATATTTTCTATTCCTTCTAAATTAGATAGATTGTTGTTGCATATATTAAGTTCTTTAATGGATTTCATATTTTTTAATTCTTTAATGCTAGTAATTTTATTATCACTAATATCTAAATTGGTTAGGTTAAGTAAGTTATGAATTGGTTTTAGATCTGCTATATTATTGTTTGACATATAAAGTTCTTTTAAATTTGTTAGATTTTCTAATCCGTTTAAATTATTTATTTCATTATTGCTAATATCTAATCTTTTTAAGTTTTTTAAGTTTTTAACTATTGATACATCATTTAACTTACAATCTATAATTTCTAAATTCTCAAGGTTCTTTAATGTAGATATAATCTCTAAATCTTTTACATTGCAGTGAACTATTTTTAAAGTTTTAATATTATCCCTTCCTTTTAATTTGTCTATTCGCTCTATGGCACTATCAACAATTTCTAATGAGGATATTTTATCTAAATTTTTCACATAGTCTAAGTTCTTTGAATTATTGTTTTTAATAATAGTAGGTGTTTCTGTTTCCCTAGTTTCTGAATCATTATTTTTTTCATCTTCTTCAAGGGCTTCCTTATTACCAGAATTATTTTTAGAATTTTTATTATTGTTTACATTGTTTTGAGATGAATTTTTTTCAGACTGAACTTTTTGTACATTTGCCTCAGTAGGAGTAACTTTAGTTTTATTGTGATTATAAATTAAAACTGTAGATGTAATTATAATTAGACAAAATATCATTAAAAAAATCTTTTTCTTTTTCACTTTTTTCACCTCTATTTCCGGAAAATTTTTACTATTTGTTGCTAGTATACCAATTTTTACTTATTATTGCAATTATTTCTCGAAACTTTATATAAATTATATAAAGTTATATTAGTTATAAAAAATACAGAAATCACCTGATAATTATCACAAAGATAGAGTTAAAAATACAGATTCTTTTTCCACGTCAATTGAATAAGCCAATACAGAAGGCGGCGACATTAGTATCTCTGGAGATTGCGATACAAAAACCAGTGGAGGTTGCAAAACATGGGCAATTGGGAATCGTTCATATGTGGAAGGTGATTTTATAATATCAGGTATAGATACTAAAGGCGAGGGTCCTATGCAGAGGGGTTTGAAACAGTAGCAAGTGGAAAGTCATCCCATGCAGAAGGGATAATAACAATAGCAAGCGGTAGTGTTGCTAATGCCGAAGGTTAAATCACAGAAGTGAGAGGGGAAGCATCCTATGCTGAAAGTTTTAGGACAAATGTAAGTGGAGAATTTGTCCATATAGAAGGAATACTCACAAAAGCTAACGGAAATACTTTACATGCCGAGGGGATTGAAATAAGTAGAAATGGACATATTGGTCCTCATATATTAGGTTAGTATGGAGACGCAAATTCAGATTTTTCATGGCTTCTGGCAAACGACACAGGTGATTATAGAAGTATAGCAGCCAAAATACTAAATAACGATAATCCTTGTTTCACAGGTATAGTAACAATAGGTGGAGGACTTCCGTAAGGCAATAATACTCCTCTTTACATGGGGCAATTACGTCAATGGAACGGATCTCTGTATTGAAGATTGGCCAAGGGCTTACTATTGTAGAAATTTTAATCTACTGGCCCAAGTTAAGGTCAAATACGATTCTGAGAATGTGTTTAGATTCCCACAAAGTATACCGCCTGCAAGTGAATATGACTAAAAAACGGATAAAAAGAGATTTAATAATCACCCAAATACAAAATGCTTAAATAAATAGCCTCAAGATTGATAAGCTTCATTAGAGACGATATTGAATTAAAAACTGAATCACAAAATAAGTTTTTAATTTACTAGGAATCTAAATTTAAAGTATATAAGAGACTTACCTTAAGGAGTGTAAGCCCATATTTATATAATAGACCTAATGTATAACTTAGAAAGAGTTTATGTTATATCTGTTACGGTAAACAATGCCATAAATAACATAGATTTTTTACAGTAATGTATATATAACCACAAGTTATGAAGGAATTTCTAAATCAGAAGAGTCAACAATTCTTGTTGACTCTTCCTAGATTAACGTATAAAGTTGGTCCATGCTCTTGGTTCTTTTTCTGGGAGTGCAACTCCTGCTTTTTTACCAGCATTTATACTTTTCAAAAGCCAGGCCATATTTTTACCTAATACTCTCATTGTTTGCATTCCTTCTAAATCCTGTTTTACTTCTTCAGGAGTATTTCCATGAACCATATTCCAATATTGAGAAGATACAATAGGCATGTTTGAAATAGTAAAATATTTATTTAACTGATCAAAGGCTGCAGTTGAGCCACCGCGGCGACAGCTTACAATAGCGGCCCCAGGTTTATACTGAAAGCTATCTCCGGCATAAAAGAATCTATCTAAAAAAGATGTTATTTGTCCAGAAGCAGCTGCATAATGTACAGGAGAACCAAAGATAAATCCGTCAGCTTCTTTAGCTTTTTCCAAGGCCATATTTACAGTATCATCGTCAAATACGCACTTGCCGGATTCATTTTTGTAACAACCTCCGCAAGCCATGCAACCTCGAATAGGCTTATTTCCAATATGGAAAATTTCTGTTTCAATATTTTCTTTCTCCAGTTCCTTTGCTGTTTCGCATAAGGCAGTATAAGTACATCCTTTAACTTTGGGACTTCCATTAATAAGTAATACTTTCATTTTTATACCTCTTTTCACTTTTATACTATTCTAATTTTACAATATTAATATTTAAATAGATTATGCATAATATTTATTAAGTTTCTATGCATCAAAATATAAATAGCTACCAGTTTCATAATGTACTATGTTTTCCAAAAGCAAATTATTATCCTCCTTGCTTTATTGATATCGTTTTTGTATTATGATATTATTCTATAATTCAAGTAGTATTATTACAAGTACGTACTTTTTAGTAATATAGTACCAAAAAGGATACTGTATTATAGTATTATTCATAAAGGAGTAATTGCAATAAGACTATCTGAAATATTTGAGATTAGCTCTAGAATTATGTATAGATATATGGATAGTATAGAGTTTCGCTTTAATGAAAAGGTACAGAAATAAATGACTCAACATATGGCAGATGCCTATACTATGTTAAGTCACTTTCTAAAGTTTCTATCATCAGTTTTGTAATATAATGCTTTTGTTCCTTTTGGGAAATATCAGAAATTAGATATTCCTCAAAAGAGTACTCTCCTAAAATAATTTCATTCTCATCCGCATAATTTAGCATTTTCTCATAAGCATGGCATAAGTCATCGTATGTACCTTCAAAGTATCCACATAGATAGATTCCTGGTTTTCGAATTACTGTTTTACCCGGTAGAAAGGATTTTGTTTTAATATACAGATAAGAAAGATTTGTGGATTTATTCTTTCTCAAATTTCTAACTGATATGATGCCACCGACAGATTCCTGAACTGCAATCCCCAGATCTTGACAGAATTTAATATATTCTTGCATATAGTTGGCAAAGGTTTTATTTGTTGAATTCTCCATATTATTCGATGGGAGAATGGTCTCCTGAGGTAAGTATTCCAAGTAAATGTTATTGTGGCTATTCATACCTTCTGTGGTCATGGATTTCATACTTTCAATCATTTCCTGTATATCTTCAAAATATTTTATTTTTTCAGCTACCTCTTTACTTTTTTCTTCTAATAAATCTAAGAATATGGATGGGTTGCGCTGCTCAAGATAGATTTTTATGTCCTTTAAAGACATTCCAATTTTTTTTAGATTCAATATAACAGAGAATGTAAAATACTGATGATATGAGTAGTAACGGTAACCATTTTTTTTGATGATTGCTGGTCGGAATAAGCCGATGTCATCATAATGGAACAGAACATGTTTTTCAACATTACACATTCTAGCGAATTCTCCAGTAGTAAAATATTTTTCTTGCATTTTTTAAAATCTCCTCTTGACTATAAGGTAACATTATAGTTTATGATAATATATGTTGATGTGGAAATCAAGGATTGATTTTACAAAAAATCACTAACAAAAGAGAGGTTGAATATGAAGTTAATTTTACAGTATTTAAAAAAGTATAAGCTATACCTATTTTTCAACATTCTAGCGGTGCTTGGATTTGCTGTAGCAGAGCTTGGAATTCCTACAATTGTCTCAAATATGATAGATCGAGGCATTGTATTGAAGGATAAAATCTATATTTATAAGTTGGGTATTGTCATATTGATAGTGGCCATTATCGGTGGTATTGGAAATATTCTATTGGCTTATTGCAGTTCTAAGGTGAGTACCTCAATTACAAGAGACATTAGAAATGACATTTTCAAAAAAGCTCAAGAATTTTCTCACAGAGAATATAATAAATTCGGTGTATCTAGTATGATTACTAGGACAACCAATGATGCTTTTATTCTTATGCAGTTTATTAATGTGCTGCTTAGAATGGCGTTTTTAACGCCGATAATGATTTTAATTAGTATGTTTATGGTAATAAAGACAAGTGTAACTTTGTCTATGGTAATTGGGGGATGCATTCCTATTATATGTCTTGGTGTATATCTGATTGCTAGAACAAGTAACCCAATCAGTACTAGACAACAGAAAGGAATGGATCAATTAAATCGAATTGCAAGAGAGAATTTAACTGGCGTTAGAGTTATTCGTGCATTTCGGAAAGATCGCTATGAAACTAAGCGATTTTACGAAGCCAACGAAGATTATGCATCTAATGCAAAAAAGTTGTTTAAGTTGATGTCTGTTACACAGCCAGCCTTCTTCTTGCTATTAAATCTTGCAGTTGTGGTTGTATTTATCCTTTCTAGCAAGATGATTGATGCAGGGACACTACAGGTAGGAAAATTAGTGGCATTCCAGGAATATATGTTCCATGCTATGTTTTCTATGATGCTGTTTTCTATGATATTCGTCATGTATCCACGTGCAGAAATTAGTGCCAGACGTATTCAGGAGCTTCTGGAAGAAGAGCCGGTTATTAAAAATCCGGAAAATGCAGTAACAAAGGGAGATGAAAAGGGAACCTTAGAATTTGATCATGTAACCTTCCAATACCCTGATGGCGAGGTTCCTGTTTTACATGATATAAGTTTTCAGGCCCAAAAAGGAGATAAAGTTGCTTTTATTGGAAGTACTGGAAGTGGGAAAAGTACGTTAATTAATCTGATTCCAAGATTTTATGATGTCACTGAAGGTAGCATTAAAGTAGATGGGGTAGATGTTAGGAAATACGATTTAATATCATTACGCCAGAAAATCGGATTTATTCCACAAAAAGCCCTACTGTTTTCTGGCAGTATCAATGAAAATATCCGCTATGGAAAACATGATGCAATACAGTCTGAAATAGAGCATAGCGCTAAAGTTTCCCAAGCTTATGATTTTATCAAAGATAAGCCAGAGCAATTTGAGGAAATGATAGAAGAGGGAGGAAGCAACGTATCTGGTGGACAAAAACAGAGGTTGAGCATTGCAAGAGCAGTTGTAAGAAAGCCGAACATATATATATTTGATGATTCTTTTTCCGCATTGGATTCTAAAACAGATGCTAAATTGAGAAAGAGATTGAAAAGTGAAACTATAGATGCTATTACTTTGGTTGTGGCTCAGAGAGTATCTTCCATTATGGATGCCACAAAAATTATTGTATTGAACGAAGGAGAAGTGGTTGGAATAGGAACTCATGAGCAGCTACTAAAGGATTGCAAAATTTATCATGAGATAGCCGCGAGCCAGATGTCAAAGGAGGAATTGAAACGATGAAAAAGAAAGATACTGGTATTAAACGTTTGATTCCATATTTAAAGAAATATAATATAAAGATTATCTTAGCAATATTATTAATCATTGTGGCGTCCTGCTTAATCGCATTAAGCCCTACTTTAGAGGGGATGATTACTACTCAATTATTTTCTGATATTACAAAAGGACAAAGGGTGAATTTCTCAAAGATCAATAGAATTATTTTAACTTTAATTTGTGTCTATGCGGCAGGAGCTTTAAGTAACTGTGCTTATCAATTCTTACTAACCGATGCAATACAAAATGCTATGGTGGATTTAAGAAATGATGTGGAGGGTAAGATTAAAAAACTTCCAATTGCATATTTTGATAGAAATGCTTTAGGAGATATTTTGAGTCGTGTATCCAACGATGTGGAGACCATTTCAAATGCCCTTCAACAAAGCTTTGCTCAAATTTTAAATGCTGTTTTAGGATTAAGTCTTGCAGTATTTATGATGTTTAAGATTCAATGGGTAATGGCTCTATCTTCCATTGCAATTATCCTAGTATCTGGTATTATTTCTAAGGTAATTGTGAAAAAATCCCAGCCTATATTTCAAAAGCAGCAAAATGCTCTAGGACATTTAAACGGAATTGTTCAAGAGAAATTTACTGGCTTTAATGAAATTAAATTATTCGGTAAACAGGAAGACGTACTAGCAGAATTTATGAATGCTAATGAAGAACTGTGTGAAAATGGTTTTAAGGCTCAGTTCATCAGCGGTTTAATGTCTCCTCTCGTAGCCTTTGTAACTTATATTGGAATTGGATGTGTAGCTATTGCAGGTGCATTTTATGCCATTGGGGGCATTATTACTGTAGGACAGCTTCAGGCTTTTATTCGTTATATATGGCAGGTAAATCAGCCTATGTCTCAGATTACTCAGTTATCCTCAGCAATACAGTCCTCTGTGGCTGCCGTGAACAGAGTTTTTGAATTCTTAAATGAAGAGGAAGAATCCGAAGGAGTGGAGTTGATAAAACCAAATAAAGAAGTTCATGGTAATGTATCCTTTGAAAATGTAGAGTTCTCTTATACAAAGGAGAAACCTTTACTTCACGATCTGAATGTACAAGTAAAAAGTGGCCAGATGGTTGCTATAGTAGGTCCTACAGGAGTAGGAAAAACCACATTAATCAATTTGCTTATGAGATTTTATGATGTAACTGGTGGCTCTATCAAGATAGATGGTGTAGATATTCAACATATGAAACGGAATGATCTGAGAGCAAAATTTGGAATGGTTCTTCAGGATACTTGGCTCTTTAATGGAAGTATTAAAGAAAATATAGCCTATGGAAAAGAAGGAGCTACTGAAGAAGAAATCATAGATGCAGCAAAGGTGGCAAATGTACACCACTTTATAACTACTCTCCCTGAAGGATATAACATGATACTAAACGAAGAGGCTAATAACATCTCTCAAGGAGAAAAGCAACTTTTGACAATAGCAAGATCTATACTTTGCAATCCACCTATCATGATTTTAGATGAAGCTACTAGCTCCGTGGATACAAGGCTGGAACAAAAACTCCAGGATGCCATGAGAAATATTATGAAGGGAAGAACTTCCTTTGTAATTGCCCACAGATTGTCTACAATAAAAAATGCAGATTTAATCCTAGTAATGAAGGATGGAAATATCGTGGAACAAGGAACCCACAACGAGTTACTTAAGAAGAAGGGATATTATGAACAGCTTTACCATGCCCAATTCGCGGATTTGGCTTGATAATAATTTCTAATGTATTTATTAAGCTAACCTATGAATAGTAGCTTAAGTTTTTATAAAAAATATTTAAAGCAATAAAGAACCGCCCCTTTATAGTTAGTCACAAAATAAATTAACTATAAAGGGGTGATTTATTTATGATAAATGATCAATTAATATATTACTAAAGAATTAAAAAATACTAAGATTTACTTATTTGTTCTCAATGAATAAACTTATAATGAAAGAATTTTATTATAAGAGGTATATGTATTATTTATATTTACGGTTTTAAACTTAAGGCTATTTTGAGACATCCTCAATTCTATTTATCATTTTTTTTAAATTTATAAGTTATGAAAACAATAATTAATCCTACAAAAGAGTATCCAATATATTTTAATTTAGATTCATAGGGAAGTGTTAATAATATTATTATCCAAACTATACCTGAAACCATACAGTCTCTTTTTATACTTTTCATTAAATAATCCCCCTGATTAGTTTACTATTTATTACTCATATATATTTAACTATTTCTTTGGAGAAATACAATGTTATTATAGCATATTTTACAAATATCCTATTATTTTATTATGATTTTAGAATATTTTTTGTAATAAAAATAAATACAAAAAGATGAATTTAAACTCTAGTTATATAAAATTTTAATAACATATAGATTTTTAACTAATATGATTTATATATAAAGAGATTTATATTTTATATAAAAAACAAATTAGCTTCACAAAAAACACATAAAACTTTATTAGAATAACCTTTGTAAAAAACTTATAGGACTTAGGAGGTTATATAAATATGAATTTTTTAAAGAGAGCTATGTTGAGTATATCAAAAAAGAAAATAAAGTCTTTGATATTATTTGTTGTACTCTTAGTAATTGCTAATATGGTGTTGGTTGGATTGTCTATCCAAACTGCTACAAAAAAATCCACGGAACTAGCTAGAGAAAAATTAGGCAGTGATGTAACACTTAGAGTTAATGAACAAAAATTTATGGAACAAAGAAGAAATAATAAAGAGGAGGGATCAAACAGCAGACCATCTTTAACTACAGATATTGCAGATGCTTTAAAGGACAATGAGCATGTAACTCAGTATAATTATATTTCATCATCCTTTGGACTCGCTAAAAATTTTGAAAATGTAAAAAATGAAGACAGCAGTGATGATACTAATTCTGAAGAAAAGCCAAGAGGTATGTTTAAAATGGCAGGCAGTAGTACTACTACTATGCCAGAGATTTCTTTTTCAGGTACTATAGCTACAAATCTTTTATCTGATTTTAAAGATGGAGATAGTAAAATTACGGAAGGTAGAGGGATTACAAAGGATGATGCAGGAAAAAATGTGGCTGTAATTGAGAAAAATTTGGCTAAAGAAAACAGCTTAAAAGTGGGAAGTAAAATACAAGTATCTTCCCTTGATGAAAATACTACACTAGAACTTGAAGTAGTGGGGATATATGAGGCAAATTCAGATGAAAGTACTAATGATAATAGAAATATGGATTTCTTAAACCCATATAATAAAATATATATGCCTTATGATGTAGTTTCTAAAGTTTCAACTGGTGATAGTACTAATAGTAAAAATATTACTTCAGCAGTATATTTTATGGACAATGCTGATAATATAGAAAGTTTCAAAGAATATGCAAAAAATAAGAAAATAGATTTAGAAACTTATACATTAGATGCCAATGATCAATTATATACGCAAATGGTAGGACCTATTGAAAATGTAGGATCTTTCTCAAAAGCCTTAGTGGCAACTGTATCCATTGCAGGAGCAATGATCTTAGTACTTATAATAGCATTATCTCTCAAGGATAGAAAATATGAAATAGGAGTATTATTATCTCTTGGAGAAAGCAAATTTAAAGTTATTTCTCAGCTAGTAGTTGAAGTACTTTTAGTAGCTTCTATAGCTTTTGCTACTTCCGCATTTACAGGAAATTTAGCAGCTAATAAAATAGGAGATAGTTTACTTGCAAAAGAAATTAAAGTAACAGAGTCCTCTACAACACAGGAAAATTCAAATTTTAGTGGGCGTGGTCCTATGGTGGTAGGTCCTGGTAGGATGAATAGCAATGTTACTAAAAATGCAGATGTGGTAAAAGATATGGATGTTTCTGTAACTTCAAAGGATTTACAAAAATTAGCAGGTATAGGATTACTTATAGTAATAGCCTCTGCTGCTATGCCAACTATATCTGTACTAAGATTTAGTCCTAAAACTATACTAAGTAAGAGAGAATAGGTAGGGGGATGTATATGAATACAGTTTTAGAATTTAAGAATGTAAATTATAGTTATAAAGATGCAGGAAAAGAATTAATAATTTTAGATAGTGTAGATTTTAATTTCAAAAGTGGTAAATTTTACACTATATTAGGAGCTTCTGGATCAGGAAAAACAACTGCTTTATCATTGGCAAGCGCATTGGATAGTCCTAAAAGTGGTGAAATCTTATATGAAGGTAAGGATATTAAGAAAATTGGTTTAACCAACTATAGAAACCAACATATAGGGATAGTATTTCAAGCATACAATTTAATTAATTACATGACAGGTATACAAAATATAGTTACTGCTATGGAAATTACTAGGAATGAAATTCCAGATAGAAAACAAAAGGCCTATGAATTAATAGAAAAGGTAGGCCTTAAAAGAGAAGAAGGGGAAAGAAGTGTATTAAATCTTAGTGGAGGACAGCAACAAAGGGTAGCAATAGCTAGAGCTTTATCTACTAATGCTAAGATTATACTAGCAGATGAGCCTACAGGAAATTTAGATAGTAAAACCTCTGTAGATATAATAAAGCTTTTTCAAAAGTTAGCTCATGAAGATAATAAATGCATAATAATGGTAACTCATTCCTTAGAAATTGCATCTATGTCTGATGTAATTATAAATTTAGACAATAAGAAGTTTAAAGTTAAATAAAAAAACTTCAAAATTAACTGTCACATATTATTTATAAATAGAAAATTAAACTTATTAAAATAGATGTTTTAACATAATAAATAAAATTTAAAAATACTGAAATTTAAGTATTTATTCAATGATTCTATAGGTTCAGATGGAGTTGAATTATGATAAATTGTCTCTCCATCTGAATTTTATTAACATATTTTTATAAGTGTTGTCTTATAATAACTAATGCTTAGAAATTTTGCTTCTTATTAAGAAAGTATTTATGGAGAAAAAATAAATATTTTTATACTTTTATTTAAGAAATAATAGGATGAGATTAAGGAGGGAATTATGAAGATAAATAAAAAATACTTAGTTTTTACTTTATGTATAGTATGGATTATATCAATATATATATTTAATAAGTATGATTTTATATCACTTACTATAGAAATTATGAAAGGATATTTAGATTCAAATAAAGTAGGAATAATGGCTATTTTTGTTTTACTATGGATAGTAAGATTGCCTATTTTATTACCAGGATTTACATTAATAATATTAGGTGGTACTTTATTTGGAACAATTAACGGATTTTTATTATCTATGGTAGGAATGGTTTTAAGTGAGACTTTAGTATATGTGATAACTAGAGTATTTTCTAATTGGAATATAAAAAATTTAATTAAAAAGAAGTATGATTATGTAGAGCCATTAATAAAAAAATATAATTTTAGATTTTTAGCCTTAGGTATAGCATGCCCTATAGCGCCTACGGATGTAATATGCTTTTTATCCTCATCATTAGGATTGAGCTATATAAAATATATATTAACAATAATTATTTCTAATATACCTATAATAGCTATTTATAGTTATATGGGCATAAGTTATAAAGAATCTTCATTGAGTGTTATAATACTTTGTTTATCAATAAGTGTATTAGCATTATATACAATGAAAATTTGGAATGGATTAAAGACAAATTATTTATAAGTGTTAAATAAATAAAGCTAACAAAAGAGTTATTATTAAAATTTACTTATGATTTAGTATTTTTATGGGGCTACATCACATAAGATTTAAAAGTAAGTGTTCAAATATATAGCATCCTATGATAAACTAAACATTGGAAATAAAATAATATTAAAAAAATAATATAAAACTTTTTTATGTTATGAAGTAGAAGTTATTTTCTAATTTCCTTAAAGATAAAGAAGATAGGATGAAGAGGGAATGATTATATTAGAAACAGAAAATTCAATATTAAAAATCATATCTTTAGGTGATGCCCAAAAAGTTTATTCTTTAACTTCCCATGTTGAAGTTAAAAAATTTATGAGATTTAATACACATCCTTGTAAGGACAAGCTTCTTTTACCGGATCTTACCCTAGAGAATTTTGATTTATACATTAGATTTGGAGAAGAATAATGAGTAGCACAACTAAAGATTTAACTAAGGGCTCTCCTCTAAAAGTAATACTTAAGTTTTCATTACCTATGATAGTAGGAAATATATTTCAGCAATTATATAATGTTGTAGATTCAATAATAGTAGGGAAATTTATAGGTACAAAGGCTTTAGCCGCTGTAGGTTCTTCCTTTGCTATTATGGTTTTTATAACATCCATTTTACTGGGATTATGCATGGGCACTTCTATTGTGTTTTCACAATTTTTTGGAGGTAAAAAAATAAATAAACTAAAGGCTAGTATATCTACATCCTTTATTTTTATAGGAATTACTTCAATTATAATAAGTGCATTATCCTTAATATTTGTAGATCAGATTATTTTATTTATGAAAATTCCTAAAGAGTTATTTGTAGATACTAGAAGTTATCTTAAGATAATATTTAGTGGTATATTTTTTACATTTTTATATAATTGGGCGGCAGGTCTTTTAAGGGCTCTTGGAAATTCTAAAGTCCCATTATATTTTTTGATTTTAGCTGCTATTATAAACATAGTGTTAGATCTTGTATTTGTAATTACTTTTAATATGGGGGTATCTGGGGCGGCTCTAGCTACAGTTATTGCCCAATTTGTTTCGGCTATCTTGTGTATTGTATATTGTATAAAAAAGCTAGATTTCTTAGAGTTTAAACTAAGTGAAATTAAATTTGATAAAGAAATATTTAAGCTAACAGCGAGTTATTCCATGCTTACATCAATACAACAATCTATTATGAATTTTGGAATATTAATGATACAGGGATTGGTAAATTCCTTTGGTATAGCTCCTATGGCAGCCTTTGCAGCAGCAGTTAAGATTGATTCCTTTGCTTATATGCCTGTACAAGACTTTGGAAATGCTTTCTCTACATATATTGCCCAGAACAAAGGAGCAGAGAAAGATGAAAGAATCAAAAGTGGTATCAAAGTATCTTTAAAGATTATAACTATATTTTGTATTTTTATATCTTTAGTTGTATGGATTATGGCAGATAAATTTATGTTAATATTTATAAATCCTACAGAAACTCAAGTTATAAAAATAGGAATACAGTATTTACGAATTGTATGTACATTTTATTGTTTCATAGGTTACTTATTTATGTTTTATGGTTTATATAGAGGTTTAGGTAAGGTTAAAATGTCCATAGTTTTGACAATAATATCCCTTGGTCTGAGAGTGGCTCTTGCTTTTATTACAGCTCCTTATTTAGGATTAAATGGAATTTGGTGGGCAATTCCTATAGGGTGGATTATAGCAGATATAGTAGGAATGATATATTATAAATCTATTAGTTAATGTTAAATTTTTATAGGGCTTAAAAATAAAATGCTCCAAAATGGAACGAAAATTATAAATTTAATAGATTTATAAAAAATGATATAAAAATGTGTTATAATGGTACAAAATATTATATAATGTAGAGTATATAATATTTTGTACTTTTTTATAATTTAATATACGAAAAATACAGAATATTCTATATACTTAACAAGTACAATGAGGGGGATGTTTTCATGAAAAAAATTTTGTTACTTTTATCTAGTGTTTTTTTAACATTAAGTTTAGTGGCCTGTGATAAAAGTAATTCTACAGAAAGTACTAAGGAAAAGGATAAGAGTAGGACTATGATACTGGCTACAACTACTAGTACTCAAGATTCAGGACTTTTAGATTATTTGCTTCCTGAGTTTAAAAAGGATACAGGAATAGATGTTAAAGTAGTTGCAAAGGGAACTGGTGAAGCTCTTAAACTTGGACAAAATGGTGATGCAGATTGTCTTCTAGTTCATGCCAAAGCTAAAGAAGAAGAGTTTATTAAAAAAGGTTATGGTACTGAGAGACATGATGTTATGTACAATGATTTTATTATAGTTGGCCCAAAGGAAGATACTGCAAAGTTAAAAGAAAAAGCTCCTAATAATGCAGCAGAAGCTTTTAAATTAATTAATGAAAGTAAAGCTAGTTTTGTTTCTAGAGGAGATGAATCAGGAACTCATACTAAAGAAAAGAAGCTTTGGAAAGATATTAAAGTAGATCCTAAGGGAGAATGGTATATAAGTGCAGGTAAAGGTATGGGAGCAGTATTACAGATGGCAAATGAAAAAAAGGCCTATACTTTAACAGATAGAGCTACTTATTTGTCTATGAAGGATAAATTAGATTTAGCAATTGTAACTGAGAAAAGTAATGATTTATATAATCAGTATGGAGTTATAATGTTAAATACTGAAAAGAATAAAATTAAAGAAAAGGAAGCTAAGGAATATATAGATTGGATGCTTTCTGATAAAGGGCAAAAACTTATAGGAGAGTATGGAAAAGAAAAATACGGACAAGCGCTTTTTGTAGCTAATGGAAAGAAATAGGTGATATTATGGAGCAGGGAATTTTTAATATAATAAATTTAAAAGAAATTATTCCTGTGGTATTAATGTCTCTTTATGTTTCATTAACTTCAACTTTAATCGCTTCAATATTGGGAATGCTTTTAGGCATTCCCTGTGCTTTATTAAACTTCAAATTAAAAAAGATTATGATTCAAATTAATCATACTTTAATGAGTATACCACCAGTTCTTATGGGATTATTGGTTTATCTTTTATTATCGAGAAAGGGACCTTTAGGTGAATTTGAATTATTGTTTACTCCTACCGCTATGATAATAGCCCAGACATCACTTATATTTCCTATAGTATTTGGTCTTAGCATATCTATTATAGTAAAAAGTGGTAAAGATATAAAAAATACATGTACCACATTAGGGGCTAATAGATTTCAAACCTTTTTAATTATTATAAAAGAAAACAAGATACAATTACTATCAGTTGTAACAGCAGCCTTTGGAAGAGCTATATCTGAAGTTGGTGCAGTCATGATAGTAGGAGGAAATATTAAAGGATTTACAAGGGTTATGACCACATATATTGCATTGGAGACAGGCAAAGGTAACTTTAATGAAGCTTTAGCAATAGGAGTAATATTACTAGTTATATCTTTTATAATTAATGCTATTCTTCATTTTTTTCAAGGGAGTGAAAGTTTTTGAAAATAGAGGTAGTTAATGCAGTAAAAGAGTATGCTGGTAGGAAAGTATTGGATATAGAGCATATGGTTTTTAAAGAGGGAAGTATATATGGAATATTAGGATTAAATGGAAGTGGAAAGAGTACTTTATTACAAAGCATAGCAGGATTTAACAAATTAAATGAAGGGGAAATTATTTATGATGGAAAAGATTTTAATAAAGTAAAAGATAAAATTTCTATGATGACTCAAAGACCACTTTTATTTAATTGTTCTGCAGGTGAAAATATTATAATGGGACTTAAATTTAGAAAAACACCTAGAAAAACTGTTGATGCTAGGTTTGAAAAATACATAAAATATTTTAATATAAATGAAATCCTTAATAAAAACGGGAAAAGATTATCTGGAGGAGAAACTCAAAAGGTAGCCTTATTTAGAACGGTTATATTAGAAAGTGATGTTATAATATTAGATGAACCTACTGCAAGTATGGATATAGAAAGCACTTTAGCTTCTGAAACTTTAATTAAAGATATTATGGAAGATAAAAGAACCGTAATTTTTGTAACTCATGATTTTTATCAAGCAGAGAGAATTGCGGATTATGTAATATTTATGGATAAGGGTAAAATTATAGAACAGGGTGAAACAGACAATATATTTAATAATCCTAAGAATGCTAAAGTTAAGATGATGTTAAATAAGTAAAGGCAGAATTAAATGATAAATCATAGGTTAAGTAGATTATAAGTAACTTATGTTATAACTAAATAGAATTAATCAATGTATAGGGGGGATAATTATGATAAAGACTGCTATTGTTACAATAAGCGATAAGGGTTCAAAGGGCGAGAGAAAAGACGAAACAGGAAAGGTACTACAGGATATTTTAGAAAAAGAAGGATATAAAGTAGAGTATTATAAAATAATACCAGATGAAATTAATATTATAAGTGGAGAGCTTATAAAGTTATGTGATGAAGATAAAGTAAATCTTATTATTACTAATGGAGGTACAGGCTTTTCTAAAAGGGATGTAACTCCAGAGGCTACAGAAAAGGTTATTGAAAAACATGTACCAGGCTTTGGTGAAGCTATGAGAGCCAGTTCCCTTTCTATAACGCCAAAGGCTATACTTTCTAGAGGAATTGCTGGAATTAGAAAAGATTCTCTTATAATAAACCTTCCAGGAAGCCCAAAAGCTGCAGCAGAAAATTTACAGGCAGTATTAGGTGCTATACCTCATGGAATAGAGATTCTATTAGGTGAGGCATCAGAATGTGCTAGATAGAATGGTTTAAGGAGGTAATATTAGTGGACTTATTTAATGTTGTATCTATTAAAGAGGCCAAAAGTCTTATAGAAAAAAATTTTAATGTAAAACCGATAAAGGAAGAAGTGGAACTTTTAAGTAGTATGGATAGGGTTATATATGAGGATATAGTTTCTCATATAAATGTACCTAATTTTAGAAGATCTACAGTAGATGGATATGCTGTAAATTCTAAGGATGTGGCAGGTGCTAGTGAAAGTATGCCCGCTATGATGAACTATAGGGGAGAAGTTTTCATGGGGAAAATTCCTGAAGTTAATATCGATTTTCCTGGGGATTGTGTGTATGTTCCAACGGGAGGTATGATTCCAGAAGGATCAGATTCTGTAATTATGGTGGAATATACAGAAAGGGTTCATGAGGATACAGTACTTATAAATAAAGCTACAGCCTATGGTGAAAAGGTAGTAGAAATAGGTGAAGATATAGCTAAAGAGGAAGTAATAATAAAAAAAGGTGAAAGATTAAGACCCTATGAAATAGGGGTATTATCTAGTCTTGGAATAACTAAAGTGCCTGTATGTAGGAACCCTAAGGTAGCTATAATATCTACAGGAGATGAGATAGTAGATCCTAATAAAGAGCCAAATCTAGGTGAGGTTAGAGATATAAATTCTTATCTTTTACAGGCTTCCATTATTGAAGATGGAGGTATTCCTATAAATTATGGAATTATAAGAGATGATTTTAATCTTCTAAAAAATACAGTAGAAAAAGCTATAGAAGATACGGATATTGTACTTATATCCGGGGGGAGTTCTGTAGGAAAAAAAGATGTTACTATAGATGTTATAAATAGTTTAGGAGATCCTGGAGTTTTTGTTCATGGCATAGCAATAAAACCTGGTAAACCAACTATTATAGGAAATGTTAAGGATAAAATAGTTTTTGGATTACCAGGACATCCTCTATCTGCAGCTGTTGTATATAAGGTTATAGTTAAATATTATATAGATAAAATTGCAGGTGTTAAAGAAAAGGTTTTTCCTATAGTTTGTAAGTTTAATATAAATTATCATAGTGCAAAGGGAAGAGAAGAGTATTTACCAGTAACATTAAATTGGCAAGAGAATGAAATAATTGCATCACCTATATTTTCTAAATCTGGACTTATAAGTGGTTTTTCTAAGGCTTATGGTTTTATAAAGATGGATAAGAATCTTGAGGGAATAAAAAAGAATGAGAAAGTATTTGTATATAGATTTTAGGAGGTTTTAATATGGGGCAAAATATTTATCTTTCAAATTATGAAATTGAAGAGGCATTAAAATTTTATTTTAGTAAGATAAGCATAGAAAGACAAAATGAATTTATAGATACAGAATATTCAAGCAATAGAATAACCGCATCACCTATATATTCTAAAATATCTTCTCCTTTCTACAATTCTTCTGCTATGGATGGTATTGCGGTTAATAGTGAAAAAACCTTAGGAGCAAATGAAAAGAATCATATAGCTTTAGAAGAAGAAAAGGATTATATAGTAGTAGATACAGGAGATCCTATACCTAGAGAGTATAATGCTGTAATAATGGTGGAGGATTTAATCAAAGTAGATGATAAAAGGGTGAAAATATATAAAAGTATAGCACCTTATGAAAACATAAGACCTTTAGGAGAGGATATAGTGGAGAAATCTCTTATAGTTCCATCCTATCATAAAATAAGACCTGTGGATATTTCAGCAATGATTGCAGGGGGAGTAAATGAAGTAGAAGTTTATAAAAAACCTCTAGTAGGCATAATCCCTACTGGCACAGAACTTGTAGAACCAGGTAACAATTTAAAAGTAGGAGATATAATAGACTTTAATTCAAGAACCTTTGCAGCACAGGTCTTTGAGTATGGTGGTATTGCTAAAAGATATGAAATAGTTAAAGATAATTATGAAAAAATTAAAGATACTATAAAAAAAGCAGTAAAAGAATGTGATATAGTTCTTGTAAACGCTGGTTCCTCTGCAGGAAGAGAGGATTACACAGCTAAAATTATAGAAGATTTAGGTAAGGTATATATACATGGAGTAGCCATAAAGCCAGGAAAACCGGTTATTTTAGGAAAGATAGATAATAAACCTGTTATAGGAATACCTGGATATCCTGTGTCAGCCTATGTTATTATGGAGAACTTTGTAAGACCTATGGTGAAAAAATTTGCAGGAGAAAAACCCTATAAATATAAAAAAATTAAAGCTACATTATCTAAAAGGGTTATGTCTTCATTAAAATATGTTGAATTTATTAGGATAAAATTAGGTAAAGTAGGAGAAAAAATAGTAGCTACACCTTTAAATAGGGGAGCTGGCGCCACCATGTCTCTTGTTAGAGCAGATGGAATACTTGAAGTTCCACAAAATGTGGAAGGTATCGAAAAAGGAACGGAAGTAGATGTAAAACTTCTAAAGGATGAAGAGGAAATAAATAATACTATAGTTTGTATAGGAAGTCATGATCCTATAATAGATGTTATAGCAGATTTAATTCATGTAAAACAGGGTGGATATTATTTATCCTCTGCTCATGTAGGTAGTATGGGAGGAATAATGGCACTTAAAAATGGTGAAACCCATATAGCTCCTATACATCTTTTAGATATGGAAAGTGGAGAATATAACGTAAGCTACATTAAAAAATATATTGGGAATAGACCAATGGCTCTTATAAAATGCGTAAAAAGAATTCAAGGAATTATGGTTCCTAAAGGAAATCCTAATAATATTACTTCTATTAGGGATATAAGAGATAAAAAATTGAAATTTGTAAATAGACAAAGGGGTGCAGGTACAAGACTTCTTCTTGATTATAATCTTAAAAAATTAAATATAAACCCTAGAGAAATACAAGGGTATGAAAGGGAAGAGTATACTCATTTACAGGTAGCTGCAGCTATTTCAAATGGAGATGCCCATTGTGGGCTTGGGGTATATTCTGCGGCAAATATGATGGGACTAGATTTTATATCTGTTTGTAATGAAGAATATGATATAGTAATTTTTGAAGAATTTTTAAGTATGCCCTCAATAAAAGAATTTATAAGTATTATAAAAAGTGATAAGTTTAAAGAGAGATTGGATGAATTAGGTGGTTATGACTATAGTGAAGCAGGTAATATTGTTTTTATATAAGAAATGATAGATATGTTTCATATACTAAAGAGTAAGCTTTATATAAAGGAGGGGTTTGATGTTAGATAAGCATGGAAGGAAAATTAACTATTTAAGAGTATCTGTAACAGATAGATGCAATTTAAGATGTGTTTATTGTATGCCACCTGAAGGTATTGTAAAAAAAGAACATGATAATATAATGAGATATGAAGAGATATTTAAGGTGGTTAAGTCAGCTAGTTTATTAGGAGTAAATAAAATTAGATTTACAGGTGGAGAACCTCTTATACTTAAAGATATAGATAAATTAATTTATAATACATCAAAAATAAATTCCATTAAAGACATTGCCATGACTACCAATGCTATACTTTTAGAAGATATGGTAGAGGAATTAAAAAAGGCTGGTCTTAAAAGAGTTAATATAAGTCTTGATTCCTTAAAGGAAGACAGGTTTAAGAGCATTACAAGAGGTGGGGATATTAATAAAGTTTTTAAAAGCATTGAAAAATCTTTATCCATTGGTATGAAACCAATAAAAATTAATACAGTAATAATGAAGGGCATAAATGATGATGAAATAGATGATTTTATGAATTTAACAAAGAAATATCCTATATCTGTAAGATTTATAGAGCTTATGCCTATAGGAGAAGGTAGAAAATTATACAAAGATGGTTATATAAGTTCAGAAGAAATAATATCCAAGCATAGTGACCTTATACCTGTGGAAACTGAGAAAAGTAGCACTGCTCTATTATATAAATTTAAAGAGTCTAAAGAAAATATTGGATTCATAAGCCCTATGAGTTGTAAATTTTGCAGCGGCTGTAATAGAGTAAGATTAACTTCAGAGGGCACATTGAAACCTTGCCTTCATTCTGAAAAGGAAGTAAATCTTAAAAACTATGTAGGAAATAACCAAGCACTTTTATCTAAGATAAATGAAACTATTTATAACAAACCCTTAGAGCATCATATGATAGAGGAAAAAGAAAGTAAAAGCAAAAAAATGATGTATCAGATTGGAGGTTAGCTTATGGAATTAACACATATAAATAAGCAAGGAAGAGCAAAAATGGTGGATGTAGGCAATAAAGGAGATACAGAAAGGGAAGCTATTGCCTATGGATATGTAAACATGAAGAGAGAAACTTTAAATAAAATAAAAGAAGGTACCATATCAAAGGGAGACGTGCTATCTGTAGCTCAAGTAGCAGGTATTATGGCAGCAAAAAATACAGCTAATATTATACCTATGTGTCATCCTATAATGATAAACGGTTGTGACATAAATTTTAACTTGGATTTTGAAAACAATAATATAGATATAACATCTTCAGTAAAAAATACAGGAAAAACGGGAGTAGAAATGGAAGCTTTAACTGCAGTTACAGTAGCAGCTTTAACTATCTATGATATGTGTAAAGCTATAGATAGAGAAATGACAATATCAGATGTAAAACTTATGAAAAAAAGTGGGGGAAAATCAGGATTATTTCAAAGGGAGGAATTATAACATGGCAAAGGTAATAGCAGTTAATATAAGTGAAAAAAAAGGTGAGATAAAACATCCTATAGATAAGGGGTTATTTAAAGTAGATCACGGTCTTGTAGGAGATGCTCATGCAGGAAACTGGCATAGACAAGTAAGTCTTTTAGGTACAGAAAGTATAGATAAAATGAAAAAGTTAGGTCTTCAGGGATTATGTACAGGTAAATTTGCAGAAAATATAACCACAGAGGGATTGATTTTGTATGAATTACCTATTGGAACTAGATTAAAAATAGGAGAAGTGCTTATGGAAGTAACTCAAATAGGTAAGGAGTGTCATGCAGGATGTGAGATAAGAAACCTTATAGGGGATTGCATAATGCCTAGGGAGGGTATTTTTACAAAAATATTAAAGGAAGGCTTTATTAAACCTGGAGATGAAATAGAGGTTTTATCCGATTTTTAGCATTAAAATTATTTGATAAGCTGTCTTTATCTTAAAGGGGAAGATTTATATGAAGGATAATTTCATAAATGAGAAGTTTTGTATATTAAAATCTCATGAAAAATGTAATAGTTTAGGGATTAGCAAAGATTTAGTATACAGTAAAAAAATAATAAAGGATGAAGAACTTAAGAGGGAATTAAATAATAATTCAGAGTTAATTATTATTGCTACACCTTTTATGAATAAGCTCTACCAATTTGTTAAGGGCTCTAACTTTTTCGTTATTCTTACAGATGGGGATGGTTGCATATTAAATGTCATAGGAGATGAAAGTATATTAAAGGAAGCTTCTAATGTGAAAATGATTCCAGGAGCTTATATGGATGAAAAAAATATGGGGACAAACGCCATGAGTATGGCTTTAAGTGAAAAATCTCCAATTCAGATATCTGGAGAGGACCATTACGTTAAAGCTTATCATAGATGGACTTGTTCTGCAGCTCCCATAAAAGATATTAATGGGAAAATAATTGGGATTCTTGATTTGACAGGATATAGTGAAAATGTACATTCTCATACCTTAGGAATGGTAGCAGCTGCAACTAATGCCATTGAAAAAATGATAGAATTAAATGATTATAATAGAGCTTTACAAATATCCAAAAAGAGTATTGAGAATGTATTTAATTCTATACAAAGAGCTATATTAAGGGTGGATTTGTCAGGTGCAATAAAGACCATAAATAACAACGCTATAGAACTTTTAGGTTTTAATGAAAATGATATAAAAAGTATGAAGATGTGGGATTTAATACCTGACTGGTCTATGGTTTTAGATGAAATCTACGACAAAGGTAGTTTTGTAGATGAAGATGTATATGTACACTGTCTTAAAAATAAACTTCAATTGAATTTAAGCGCATATCCTATATATGATTCATCCATGAGAATTATTGAGGTAACCTGTTTACTTTCAGATATACAAAAAACTCGAAAACTTGCAGGAAAAATACTTAGTGGTCAAGCCATTTATACTTTTGATAAAATTATAGGCAAAAGCAAAAAACTTCTTAGCATAATAGATTATTCAAAAAAAATTGCAGATAGCAGATCTACTATACTTATTACCGGTGATAGTGGAACGGGAAAGGAAGTTTTTGCACAGTCAATACACAACTATAGTGATAGAAAAGATAAGCCTTTTATAGCTGTTAATTGCGGAGCTATCCCAAGAAATTTGATTGAATCTGAACTTTTTGGATATGAAGAAGGAGCCTTTACTGGAGCAAAAAGAGGAGGATATAGAGGGAAATTTGAGAATTCACATGGTGGAACCATATTTCTTGATGAAATAGGGGAGATGCCTTTAGATATGCAAATAAAACTTTTAAGGGTTATAGAAGAGGGCGTTATAAATAGAATAGGAAGTTCTAAACAAATACCTGTAAATTCTAGAATAATAGCTGCCACTAATAAAGATTTAAGAGAAGAGGTAGAGAAGGGAAATTTTAGAAAGGATTTATTTTATAGAATAAATGTATTACCAGTATATTTACCAGCATTAAAAAAAAGAAGAGAGGATATACCTTTACTTATAGATTATTTTATGAATAAAACATCTAAACATTTAAATAAAAGAAAGGTAGAAATACCTTCTGTATATATGGAAAGGCTTATGAATTATCATTGGCCAGGTAATATAAGAGAATTAGAAAATATAGTAGAATTAATAATAAATGCAGAAAGTGTTGAAATTATTAATAATATAAACCATTATAGTAGCAAGGAAGTTAGAGATAAGGCAAAAGAAGAAACTATGGTATTTAATCTTGAAATTGTGGAGAAAAACCACATTAAAGAGGTATTAAATAAGTTTGATGGTAATGTTTCTTCCGCTGCAAGGGCTCTTGGCATAGGAAGAAATACTCTTTATAGAAAAATAGAAAAATACTCACTGTACTAATATAGAACAAAGTTCCAAAAAGGAACAATAAAACATAAAAAAATGTATCTAAATAGAACAAGAAGAATTGTTATTTTTAATATTAATTTTAAGTAAGTATGATTTAAATATTTTTTTAGACAGGGTACATATTATACAACAGGTTTTAATATATACAAAGAAGAGAGTTTGACTTTAGATAAAGTTAAGCTCTTATCTAGGTATATAGAATCGTTTAAATATAGTTTTTTTATAATACTTTTCATAGAGTTTGTACAAATAGTATCACTAATAATTATAGGTATAGTATGTTAGTTTATACATAATATATGTTCTCTTTTTTACAATTATAATTTTTTGGCATAAAACTTGCTTATTATCTTATTATATAGTAAGTAATGTATAAATTTTTATAAGGAGGATTTATTTATGTATGGTTATAATGGAAAGATTTTAAGAATTGATTTAACAAATAGAAATTGTACTTTAGAGCCTTTAGATGAAGAAAAGGCTAAAAAATTTATAGGAGCTAGAGGACTTGGGGTTAAGACTTTATTAGAAGAAATAGACCCTAAAATAGATCCATTGTCTATTGAAAATAAACTTGTTATAGTTACAGGCCCTATTACTGGAGCTCCTATGCCAACAAGTGGTAGATATATGGTAGTAACAAAGGCTCCTTTGACTGGGACTATTGCAATATCAAACTCTGGTGGAAAATGGGGAACAGAACTTAAAAATGCAGGATACGATATGATAATAGTACAAGGTAAATCAGAGGTTCCTGTTTATGTAAACATAGAAGATGATAAAATAGAAATAAAAGAAGCAGAGCATCTATGGGGTAAGACTTCATTAGAAACTACAAAAATTCTTTGTAATGAGAACAATGAAAGAGCAAAAGTACTATGTATAGGACCCGCAGGAGAAAAGTTATCTCTTATGGCAGCTATTATGAATGATATAGATAGAGCAGCAGGAAGAGGTGGCGTTGGAGCTGTAATGGGTTCAAAGAATTTAAAAGCCATAGTGGTTAAAGGTTCTGGAAAAGTTAAAGTAGTCAATGGAGAGGAAGCAAAAAAAATATCCTTAGAAAAAATTAAAATATTAAGAGAAGATCCAGTGGCAGGTGGAGGACTACCTACTTATGGTTCTGCTGTACTTGTAAATATAATTAATGAAAATGGTGTACATCCCGTGAGAAATTTCCAAAAATCTTATACAGATGAGGCTGATAAAATAAGTGGAGAAACCCTTACAGAGGATTGCCTTGTAAGAAAAAATCCATGTTATAGATGTCCAATAGCCTGCGGTAGATGGGTAAAATTAGATGATGGCACAGAATGTGGAGGCCCAGAGTATGAAACTTTATGGTCCTTTGGATCTGATTGTGATGTATATGATCTAAATGCTATTAATGTAGCTAATATGCTTTGTAATGAATATGGTCTTGATACAATTTCAGCAGGAGCAACTATTGCAGCAGCTATGGAATTATACGAAAAAGGATATATAAAAGATGAGGATATAAAAGAGGATGGATTATCTTTAAAATGGGGAGATGCAGAGGCTGTTGTTGGATGGACAAAAAAGATGGCATTAAGAGAAGGTTTTGGAGATAAGATGGCAGATGGATCCTATAGATTATGTGAATCCTATGGTGTTCCAGAGTTTTCTATGACAGTTAAAAAGCAAGAATTACCAGCCTATGACCCAAGAGGAATTCAAGGACATGGTATAACTTATGCAGTTAATAATAGAGGTGGTTGTCATATAAAAGGTTATATGATAAGTCCGGAAATACTAGGATATCCAGAAAAACTTGACAGATTCTCTCTAGAAGGAAAGGCAGCTTATGCTAAAATATTTCACGATTTAACAGCTGTAATAGATTCTTTAGGATTGTGTATATTTACAACTTTTGGACTTGGCGTACAGGATTATGTAGATATGTATAATGTAGTTGTAGGTGGTAAGTTACATAATGCAGAATCTATAATGGAAGCAGGAGATAGAATTTGGACATTAGAAAAGTTATTTAATTTAGAAGCTGGTATAGACAGTTCCCATGATACCCTTCCAAAAAGATTGCTTAAAGAACCTATTCCAGAGGGACCTTCTAAGGGATGTGTTCATAAATTAAGTGAATTACTTCCAGAATACTATGCAGTAAGAGGATGGGACAAGAATGGTATACCAACAGAGGATACATTAAAAAAATTAGGTCTTGAAGAATATATAAAGTAGGAAATATAAATAGACAATCGGATAAAAATAATTATGAAATAAAACCAAGATGTATTAAAAACAGATAGTAAATATTTATAAATAGAAAGGCTTTTAAAGCTAAAAAATAAAAGTCTTTCTATAGCTTTATATAGAGATAAGGAGGTGGATTTTTGAAAATTGAAGTAAGATTATTTGCATATTTTAGAGAAGGAAGAGATAAAAAATATTTTATGGAAATAAATAAGGAAAATATAACCTCTAGGCATATACTTGAAGAATTAAATATTAAAGTAGAAGAAGTGGCTATATTACTTATTAATGGGAGAGATGGAAAGGTAGATACTTTATTGAAGGATGGGGATGTATTGTCTTTATTCCCACCAGTAGGAGGAGGATAGAATGTCTAGATATGATAGAAATATAAAAACTCTTTCTTTAGAAGAAAATGAAAAACTTAAAGATTTTAAAGTCTGCGTAATTGGTTGTGGAGGATTAGGTGGATATATAATTGAAATGTTAGGAAGAATTGGAGTAGGCCATATAACAGCAGTAGATGGCGATACTTTTAGTGAATCTAATTTGAATAGACAAATTATTAGTAGCGATTTAAATTTAGGAAAAAATAAGGCTATAGAAGCTAAAAAAAGAATGAAAGTAGTTAATGATTTAATATATGTAAATCCTATTACAACATTTATAAATAAGGATAATGTATTAAATATTTTAAAAGAACATGATGTAGTTATTGATGCGATTGATAATATAGAAACTAGATTTTTATTACAAGAAAGTTGTGAGAAGCTTAAAATACCTTTTATTCATGGTGCCATTGCAGGATGGTATGGGCAAGTAACAACTATATTTCCAGGTGATAGAACACTGGATATTATTTATAAGAATAAAAGTAAAAAGGGCATAGAGGATGTCCTTGGGAATCCCTCTTTTACACCAGCTTTAGTGGCTTCTATACAGGTAAGTGAAGCGTTAAAAGTGTTAATTAATAGAGGAGAAATTCTAAGAAATAAAATATTCATGATAGATCTACTGTATCAAGATTTCTATATATTGAATTTAAAAGAGTAGTTTAAAGCTGTATATAGGTGTTTTTATCCAACTTCATAAGTTATTTCTAGACTAAGAAAATATATTTCATAAGTGAATTCAACCTGAAATTAAAAATTATTCCATAAATAATTACCCCTTAATTTATTATTATATATAATAATAAATTAAGGGGTAATAGTTTTAAAAAGCAATATTAGATTATATGTAATTTCAATTAATTCTATTTAAATATAGATTTGATTTTATATGTAATCATATAAAAAAGTTATTGTTAATAATGGATTTTTAAGTATTAAAATTATTTTATACTATGTTACATTTACAAAAAATTAATTTATTTTTAAAATAATATTTTTTATTCCTATTATATGGTCGCTAAGATATTGTAAATCTTCAGAAGAAAGGTTAGATATTTTTTCTGTTAGCAAAGTCTTTACTAGTTTTTCTTGATCCTTTATAAAGATTGATCCTTTTTCTGTTAATTCAACTCTTATAACTCTTCTATCCTTTGAGTCAGTATATCTAGTAACCATATTTTCAGAAATTAGTTTATCAATGATAGGAGTCATATTAGGTTTAGAAATTAATAAATCCTTAGCAATTTTAGA
Source organism: Clostridium botulinum (assembly GCF_001276985.1). Lineage (GTDB taxonomy): Bacteria > Bacillota > Clostridia > Clostridiales > Clostridiaceae > Clostridium_F > Clostridium_F botulinum. The sequence continues at coordinate 797,067 of NZ_LHUL01000008.1, read as the reverse complement.
AATAGAACAATTGCCATTATGCTTAAGATAAACAATAACTTTTACATGGGAGGGAGGTAGAGGAAATTTTTTCTTTAACTCATCTGGATTCAAAAGTTTTTTATGTAAATTTAATAATAAATCATATAGATCTTGAGATATTTCATTAAGTTGAGTATTATTCATTTTTATCCTCCTTAGTTAATTTTATGCTCTGATTACATTATATTGTATTCAACCTTATTATACAATATAAAAAAGTTATTGACATATAAAATATATTAAAATATAATAGTTATGAAAATATAACTATTATATTGACATAGGCGGTGTATATTTTAAAGATTTTTAATTAAATTATATTGTATTTTTCATAATTTTACAATACAAAAGTTATTGACACATAAAATATATTAAAATATAATAGTTATGAATTTATAATGATTACATTGTTAAAAACAGGAAATATAATCATTATAAATTTAATTTTTTAAGGGGGAATTATTTATCTTAGTTAGGAACAATATAATAATAGCTTTTTATAAATTTAATCATTTATAAAATGGACGAAATGGAGAGATGATATTGAATGTTAAAGATAATAAAGCACTTAAAACCATTTATTGCTTCAATACTTCTAGTATTAGGGCTTTTATTTGTGCAAGCTGTATGTGATCTATCCTTACCAGATTATATGTCTAATATTGTTAATGTAGGCATTCAACAAGGCGGGGTAGATAATGCAGTACCAAAAGTAATTCGTAAAAGTGAATTGGATAAAATTAAGGTTTTTTTAGATGAAGAAGATGTAAAAAAAATAGAAGATAATTACATACTATTAGATAAGAAAAACCTTTCTAAAGATGATCTTGAAAATTATTTAAAGGATTATCCAAATCTTAATAAAGAACCTATTTATAAATTAAATACAAAGGATAAAAATACAATAAATGAACTGAACAGTATATTAGCAAAACCAATAATTATGGTAGGGGGAATGGAAAAAGCTGATATGTCAAAGTCGAATAATATTGCTAAAGAATCAGCGCCTCAAAATAAAGCTAATAAAGTGAATCCACAATCTGAACAAAATGATAAGATAAAAACCTCTTCAGAAGATCAAATGACTAAAGTTCCTTCCAAAAATGAAATGTCTAAAGGAAATGTTAATTCGTTTTTAAATATGCCAAAGGAACAAATTAATGTAATAAAAGAAAGTTTAGATAAAAAATTTAAGGATATGCCTGAAAGCATGATTACTCAGTCAGCAGTTGTTTTTGTTAAGGATGAGTATAAGGCGGTAGGAGTAGATACAGATAAACTTCAATCAAGCTACATTCTTAAGGAAGGATTTAAAATGCTACTTTTAGCATTACTTAGTATGGTGGCTACAGTTATGGTTGCTATGCTAGCTGCAAGAGTAGCTGCAGGACTTGGAAAAAATCTTAGAAGAAATGTATTTACAAAGGTTACCGATTTTTCTAAGGGAGAATTTGATAAATTTTCTACGGCTTCTTTAATCACAAGAAGTACAAACGATATTCAACAGGTCCAAACTTTTATGGTAATGTTACTTAGAATAGTATTTTATGCACCTATTTTAGGTATAGGTGGAATACTTAAAGTACTAAAAACAGATACCTCTATGGCTTGGATCATAGCTGTAGCAGTTATGGCTATTTTAACTTTAGTTATTGTTCTATTTGGATTAGCTATTCCTAAATTTAAAAGAGTTCAAAAATTAATAGACAAAATAAACTTAATAACTCGTGAATCTTTAATAGGAATGTTAGTTATACGTGCTTTTAATACTGAAAAGCATGAGGAAGAAAAGTTCGATAAAACTAATAAAGAGTTAACACGTACTAATTTATTTATAAATCGGGCAATGACGATGATGATGCCAATGATGATGTTAATTATGAATCTTATAACTTTATTAATTGTATGGGTAGGATCCCATCAGGTAGATGCAGGAGCTATGCAGGTAGGAAATATGATGGCCTTTATGCAATATACAATGCAAATAATTATGGCATTTTTAATGATTTCCATAGTATCTATTATGCTTCCACGTGCTTCCGTATCAGCTCAGCGTATAAGTGAAGTTATAGATGTACCAATAACTATTAAAGATATAGAAAAGCCAAAAGAGTTCTCAAATTACAAAAAAGGATATATAGAATTTAAAAATGTTTCCTTTAGATATGAAGGCGCACAAAAGGATGTACTTTCTAATATTACATTTACTGCGTTGCCAGGAGAAACTACAGCTTTTATAGGAAGTACAGGTAGTGGTAAATCCACTCTAATAAATCTAATACCAAGATTTTATGATGTAACAGAGGGAGAAATATTAATAGATGGGGTTAATTTAAAAGAGATATCTCAAAGGCATTTAAGAGAAAAAATAGGGTATGTACCACAGAAAGGAATATTATTTTCAGGTACTATAGAAAGTAATATTAAATATGGTAATGAATCAGCTACAGATAAAGATATAGAAAAAGCAACAAGAATAGCTCAAGCTATGGAATTTATAGAATCTAAAGAACAGGGCTTTAAGACAGAGGTATCCCAAGGAGGTACTAATGTTTCTGGAGGACAAAAACAAAGACTTTCTATTGCCCGTGCCATTGTAAAAGAACCAGATATATATATTTTTGATGATAGTTTTTCAGCCCTTGACTTTAAAACAGATGCAACACTTAGAAAAGCTTTAAAGGATGAAACAAAGGAAAGTACAGTATTAATTGTAGCCCAAAGAATAAGTACTATAATAAATGCGGATAAGATAATTGTATTAGATGAAGGAAAAATGGTTGGAATGGGTACCCATGATGAATTAATGAAAAATTGTGAAGTTTATAAGGAAATTGCCTTATCACAACTTTCAAAGGAGGAACTTTTATCATGAGCAATAAAAAAATAGAAAATAGAAGAAAAGGTGGCTTTGGCTCACGTCATGGTGGTCCTATAGGAGCAGTTGAAAAGGCAAAAGATTTTAAAGGTACCATGAAAAATTTAGGCAAATATATAATGCCTTATAAAATGTCTATAATTTTTGTAATTGTTCTTGCTATAGGTAGTGCGGCTTTTTCTATAGTAGGTCCTAAAGTTTTAGGAAAGGCTACTACAAAATTATTTGAAGGATTAGTACAAAAGGTTAGTGGAGTAAAAGGTGCTTTAATTGATTTTGATTATATAGGTAAAATAATAATTTTACTTCTTGTATTATATATAATAAGTGCTATATTTTCCTTTGTACAAGGATATATAATGTCCTCAGTGGCTCAAAAAATTTCTTATGAATTTAGACGTGAAATTTCTGAAAAAATAAATCGTATGCCTATTAAGTATTTTGACAATAAGACTCATGGAGAAGTATTATCTAGAGTTACTAATGATGTAGATACAGTGAGTCAAACTTTAAATCAAAGTATGTCTCAAATAATTACTTCTGTTGTTACAATAATAGGTGTATTAATTATGATGTTATCTATAAGTTGGCAAATGACTATTGTAGCTTTATTAATATTACCTGTATCCATGATGATTATAATGCTCGTCGTAAAAAAATCACAAAAATACTTTAAGGCTCAACAGGAAGACTTAGGTAATATTAATGGTCATGTAGAAGAAATTTATGGTGGACATAATATAATGAAGGCCTTTAATAGAGAACAAGAAGCTATAGAAGGGTTTGATAAAATAAACGATAAGCTTTATAGCTCAGCTTGGAAATCTCAGTTCTTATCTGGGATGATGATGCCAATTATGTCTTTTATAGGTAATATAGGATATGTGCTTGTATCTATTTTAGGTGGATGGCTTGCAATAAAGAAAACTATTGAAGTTGGAGATATCCTATCTTTTATTCAATATGTTAGAAGTTTTACCCAACCTATATCACAGGTAGCTCAAATTGCTAATGTGCTTCAATCTACAGCGGCTAGTGCAGAAAGGGTTTTTGAATTTTTAGAAGAGGGAGAGGAAGTTAAAGAAACAGAAAATCCTGTTAAACTTGAAAAAGTTTCTGGAGAAGTTGAATTTAAAAATGTTAAATTTGGATATAATAAGGATAAAATTATCATAAATGATTTCTCAGCTAAAATTAAACCAGGACAAAAGGTAGCTATTGTAGGACCAACAGGAGCAGGTAAGACCACTATGATTAAACTTTTAATGCGTTTCTATGATGTAAATAAGGGTGGAATATTTATAGATGGTCATAATATAAATGACTTTAAAAGAGCAGATTTGCGTAAAATATTTGGAATGGTACTTCAAGATACTTTCTTGTTTACAGGTACTATAAAGGAAAATATAGCCTATGGAAAGCTTGGAGCTAGTGATGAAGAGATAATTAAAGCAGCAAAATCAGCTCATGTTCATAATTTTGTAGAGACTTTACCAAAGTCATATGATATGGAACTAAATGAAGAAGCGAGTAATATCTCCCAAGGACAAAAACAATTATTAACCATTGCCCGTGCGATATTATCAGATCCTAAAATATTAATATTAGATGAGGCAACTAGCTCTGTAGATACTCGTACAGAATTACTTATACAAAAAGCTATGGAAAACTTAATGGAAGGAAGAACTAGCTTTATAATTGCACATAGATTATCTACTATTAGAGATGCGGATTTAATTCTTGTAATGAAGGATGGAGATATTATAGAACAGGGTAATCATGAAGAATTATTAAAAGCTAAAGGCTTTTACTATTCTCTTTACAATAGCCAATTTGAAAATGCAGAAGTATCTTAGAAAAATTTTCACAGTTTTAGGTTATATTTAATAAAACTTATTAAATACTTATGAAATTTATCTTTTATAAGTGTATATAAATATATTTAATTTTGGCATTAGTAGAATTAAAAATACAGGTAATGAACTAATTCATGTTTATTATACCTGTATTTTTTATTTTTTTTGTACATATTTAATTTAACCATTTGTTGAATATATCCATACCCTTGTAAATGACACCTAAATTGAAGGCCATTATTATAAAACTTAAAGTGGAATATAAGATAATAGTACTCAACGGAAACAATTCCACTACATGCTTAGTGATATAAATACAGATAGGCAAACAAATAACACTAGTAATAATAGCAGGTATATATTTTCTTACTATTAATGCTTGGAAGCAATGTAAAATTAAATGTAAAGTAAATGCAATAAATAAATTGGGAGGTCTTTATTTAAATTTAGTTTAGATTAATTAGTAAAATAAATGACTCTTTTTATAAATATACCATATAATATCTTACTAATTTTATAAATCTTTATAAAATCTTTAAAATTGCCCTTTAATATAAAAGTAAAGAGAAAAGAAAGGGAGGATTTAGAGATGAATAATATAATAGAAGTTAAAAATTTAAGTAAAAACATTAAAGGAAAAACTATCATAGAAAATATGAACTTTAATATTGAAAAGGGAGATATATATGGGTTTGTAGGGCCTAATGGAGCAGGTAAAACAACTATGATTAGATTACTTACAGGGCTTATAAAACCTACTAAGGGAGAGATTTTAATTAATGGAATAGATGTAAATAAAGATAGAAAGGGAGCTCTTTTAAATATTGGAGCCATAGTAGAATGTCCTATATTTTTTGAGTATATGACAGGAAGAGAAATTTTAAAAAATCTTGTAAGATTGCATCCCAATATTCCAAAGGAAGAAAGAGAAAAAAGAGTAGATGAAGTTTTAAAGCTAGTAGATTTAAAACATAGAGAAAATGATAAGGTATCTAGCTATTCTCTAGGAATGAAACAAAGGTTAGGTATTGCCCAGGCCCTTTTGGGAAAACCTGAAATAATTATTTTAGATGAACCGGCCAATGGTTTAGATCCTATTGGCATAAAGGATCTAAGAGATATTATTTTAAAATTAAATAGAGAACTTAAAATAACCTTCTTAGTATCCAGTCACTTGCTTGATGAGCTTCAAAAGTTTTCTAATAAAATTATAATTATAAATCATGGTAGGTTAAAATTCAAAGGATCTTTAGAAGAACTACTTTCTATGGGGGATGGCAATATTGAAGAGGTGTTTTTGCAAGTATTAAAAACTAAGGAGGTAGCCTTATAATGGAGATCTTTAAAAGTGAGTTTGAAAGGTTATGGAAGAACAAATTAACTTTATTTTGTTTTATGCTGATACCTCTTGCTATAATAGGTTCTTCAAAATATTACCTTGGAAATAATTTGAAATTGCCTGTAAATAGTGCTGAATATACTTCCTTTGGTAACTATTCCTTTATGATGTTCCAGGAAATGTTAGCTACTTTATTTAATTTTATTGCTATTTTACTTGTATGTATATCTATTACGGAGGAATATAGAAAGGGCTTAATTAGAATGATTATGATAAGAGGTTATTCTTTTAAAGAAATATATTTTGCAAAAATAGCCTCTATCATAGCTACAATGTTTATATTTTTTGTAGTGTATTTTATATTATCTACAGCAATTGGATATTTTATAGCACCTAAATTATATAGAGTAAAGCTTTTTTATCATAATAGTACCGTAAGTAACTTAAATGCTATTCTTTATTCTTTAAAATATTATGCCTTAGGATTTTTAACTGTTTTAGCAATACTTTCTGTATTTGCTTTTTTTTCAGTAATTTTTAAAAGTTCCACAGGAACTATAGCTGCATGTATATGTTTTTTAATAGGGAGTTATATTTTTTCACAAGTTATTATGCATTGTGGTATTATGTTAAGTAAAAATTTACATAATGGTACCAATCTTATTAAAATGGTGGAAAAATTATATTTGATTACTATTCCGGAAATTCAACATACTGGTATATGTATGGTTTTAGCTGAACATCCGGTATTAAATTATTGGATTTTAGGTGTATTAGCAGGCTATATAATTATATTTACATCTATTACTTGTGCTATATTTTCTAAAAGGGACAATTTTATTTAATTTTCTAAGATATATATAGGGTATTTAACAGCAAGACTACAGCTTAAATTAAGAATTATTCTATATCTAAAAAGATTCTTATTATACAATGGAAAGGAAGTGAATACTTAGTGAGTATTTGTATCTATAATATGCACTCTCACTAAAGATAATTTATGAAAGAGTTAATCATTAGCGAATTTTTAAGAATGAGAGGAAGAAAAAAGAATAGAGCTTCTTTTATTCTAATTTTAGTTAATTTTATATTTAGTATTTCTTGGTATAAAACCTTTGGAGAAGGTACGGGTGTCTATACTCCAGGTATATCTACTAAGATAAATTCTCTGAATTTACCTATTTTTGTAATGAAAGATTTAGCATTAATTCTATTTTTAATAGTTCTTCCAATGCTTTTTATAGATAGTTTAAGTGGAGAGTATGAATCTGGTGCGTATAGACTTATATTAATAAGACCCTATAGTAAAGTTAAGCTATGGTTTTCTAAGTTGATAGTTCAAAGTTTATTTTCATTAGTTATATTTGTTGTATTTTTTATTATTTCTGTAATTAGCGGCTATATTTTATTCCCTAAGGTAACTATAACTAACTTTTACAATATACCTAAAGTTTATGATAAATTAGGAGCTTTTATATATAATTTTAAAGTTGTAGCACTGATGTACTTTGTAAGTATTGCAATTTTAGCTTTAGCTTCTTTAATTTCCTTAATAGTGTCTAAGTGTGTGGCGGCCTTTTTAATTGTTATATCTTTCTTAATAGCAGGGATATATATAGGACATGGATTACAAGTTATATTTTTGCCTTTTCATAATATAATTAAAGTTTTAAGTTTAGGAAAAAGAGCTGATTTTTATATACCAGTTGTATCCTGTTTACTTATATGCAGCTTTTTAAGTACATTGATTTTTATTAGGAAAGATTTGAAATGTTAAAAAATAAAGCATAAGCATAGTTTATGTTATTGCTATATTTTTTTATACTTTCATACTACTCGATTTAAGATATATAAACTAAATTAGTATTTTATATATTGAGGATTTATTAGACTTAAGACTCGAGAAACTTTTTTACTAAAAGTTAGAGATAAGCACTGTTTAGAACTTTTACAAATTTAATTTATATCTAATTTAATTTGTAAAGTATAAAACTTGAAAAATGTTACATTTAAATGTACATGCTATAATATTATTAAAATGCAAAAATAGAGGTGTTTATATGCAGGAAGAAATATTAATAGTAGATGATGAAGATGATATAGTATCTTTTATGAAGGATTATTTTGAGGATCAAGGCTACAGCGTTATTACAGCTAGTAATGGTAGAGAGGCTATAGAATACTGTGATAAAGATATAGATATTATTTTACTTGATATAATGATGCCTAATATTGATGGTTTTCAGGTTTGCCAAAAGATAAGGGACAAAGTATCCTGTCCTATAATATTTTTAAGTGCTAGACAAAGTGAGATTGATAAAATTAAAGGCCTTGGAGTAGGTGGGGATGATTATATAGTAAAGCCCTTTAGCATAAAAGAATTAAAAGCAAGAGTTCAGGCTCATCTTAGAAGAGAAAAAAGAATTCCTTTAAATAATAGATCTAAGATAAGCTTTGGAAAACTTACTTTAGATATTAATAGTCGTAAAGTTCATTATGAAGAGGAGGAAATACTTTTTACAGCTAAAGAATTTGATATAGTGGAGCTTTTAGCATTACATCCAGAACAGGTATTTTCTAAAGAACAAATCTATGAAAAAGTTTGGGGATATGATGCAGAAGGGGATGCAAATACAGTAGCAGAACATATAAAAAAGATAAGAGCAAAGTTTATAAAAAGAAATGCATCTCTTAATCATATAGCTACGGTATGGGGAGTAGGTTATAGATGGGAGATAAATAAAATATGAAAAAAGCATCCTTAAAAACACAAACTATAAGTACTTTTCTATTAATTATATTTTTAAGTATGGTATGTACAATAGCTACTCTAGGAACTTATTTATTTACTATGTATTTTGGAAAAGATCCTATGCTAAAACCAGATAACTATTATCAAAAACAGTCTGATAAAATTCAGCAGTTTATAGTTAGTAAGGGAGAAAATATATTAGAGGATAAAAATAGATTAGAACTTGAAAGTTTAATTCCAAAAAAAGGTATAGGGTATCAAATTACAGATCTAGAGGGTAAAATTATATATGGAAATGAAAAAGAAAGAATAATAAAGAATAAAAAACAATTGATAGAATCAATAAATAAAACAGATATTGATAATCTTGATAGAGCTAGTGTTTTTGGATCAAAGGTTAAAAGGTATATACCTATATTGGATAGTGATTCCAATGTGAAAGGCGTTGCTATAATTAAATACAATATTGAGACAAGTGTGAAGAAAGATAAAAATGAAAAAATAGTTCATGTATTTCAAGTATTTTTACCATTCTCACCTTTTGTATATATAATTATTTTTACACTTATTTTTACAAGAAAATTAATTAAAAGTATTCAACAGCCTATAAATGAAATAATAGCTGCTTCAAATAAGATAAAAGAAAAGGACTTAGACTTTGAAATAAATTATAAAAGTAATAATGAGTTAGGAAAATTAGTTTCTTCTTTTGAAGAGATGAAAAATGCTTTAAAAGAATCACTAAATAAACAATGGATTATGGAAGAAGATAGAAAAGAAATGATAAAAGCCATAGCTCATGATTTGAAAACTCCTATTACTGTTATTCAAGGACATGTAGAGGTACTAATGGAAGGGGGAATTAAAGATCCCATTAGAGTAGAAAAATATTTAAATATTATAAAAGCTAATACAGAGAGAATGGGAAGGCTTATTTCAGATATGAATCTCACATCAGAAATAGAGAATAAAAACTTTGATTTAGCTCCTGTAAAGGTAGATATAATTGAATTCTTAGAAAAAAAACAACATGATTATAAAGTGCTATGTAAGGACAAAAATATAGAATTTAAATTGTTTTTAGAAAAGAATTTTGATTTAAACAAGGAATTTTCTATAGATGCTGAAAGACTAGAGCAAATACTAGATAATATAATATCTAATGCCATAAGGTATACACCTGATGGAAAATCTATAATTACTAAAGTAGAAATACATAATAATATTATAAAATTTATTGTGGAAGACGAAGGAACAGGTTTTAATGATAAGGAATTATGCTATATTTTTGAAAAATTCTATAGGGGTGATAGTTCAAGATCTAAAGAGAAAGGTCACTCTGGATTGGGAATGTACATTGTAAAAAATTTAGTTGAAAAGCATGATGGTTGGATCGTAGCAGAAAATAAAGAAAAAGGCGGAGCTAGAATAGAGTTTGTTATAAAAGAAATATAAAGATGTTGAACATTTTGGTATAGAGCCAGGTCTTTAAGTTAACTTGTACAAGCTGCAGATGATCTAAAAGAATTATATTAAAAAATATCTAAAGGCTGTAAAAATTTCTATAATTATTTGCAGCCCTTAAGTATTTTATTAGCATCAAATATTTTCATTTTATTTATTTTTCATTTCTTTTAATATACTTTTAATTTTTTTATTTAATGTGTAAATACGTATATTAGATTTTAATTTAGATATAAATAAGTTTTCATCTAAGGGCTTATTTATAATATCATCTGCTCCACAATTTAAAATATTAGATAGAGTTTTATTATTGTCCAATACAGTAACAGCTATTATAGAAGAGTTTATATTATTTCTTCTTATTTGTCTTATTAAAGTTTTTCCAAACTCATTTTCTAATACCATATCAATTAAATACATATCATATTTTTTATTACTATTAAATAATTCTTTCCCAGAATTATAATAATCTACATTTTGAATGCCATATCTTGCTAGCATATCTTTTTCTAGAGTACAATCAAAGGAGTTATCATCTATAATTGCAATTTTTGCTTCTTTTAAATTTTTCATATATTCATCATCTTGGAATACTGCATCCACATGCTTTGTAATCTCTTCTTTTAAATCATCTTTTAATAAATAATCAAATACACCTAGATTAAGAAGATTTTTCTTCTTCTCATGATCATTATCGCTTGTAACTATAAATATAGGTATTTCATTAGAATCCATATATCCAATATTTTTTATAAAATCTTCTATATCTCCACCTTTGCCATAAAGGGAAGTTATTATAAGATCTATGTCATATTCCTTTATTAGATTATAAGCCTCATTAAAACTGTCTGTAGCTATGTAATCATAATTTTTTTCTCTCAAAATATTTTCTACCATTTTGCAAAAAAAGTCGCTTTGTTCTATATGAAGAACGGTATACATATTAAGTACCCCCAATAATATTAAAATTTTAAATTATTATAATAATTTTTTATATTATCGTGATTCATTTTTAGGTCTTTAGAAAAATATAACAGATATTAAACTTTACTAAACATAAATATTAAAATATGGAAAAGGTTATAGTATAATTAATCTAACATAAAGGAAGATTTAATTTAGATAGAGTTTTTATTTAAGTTAAGTGAATACTACAAGTAGGGAAGTATAGTAGAAACATGAAATATTAAAGATTTTAAAATTAACCATAATAGAATAAATGTAAACTTTTAAAGTGTTTCTAAACTTAATTATGAAGTAATATATAAAGTTTAAGTAATTGCTAGTTGAAGTTATTAAGATTTCTTAAAGAAATTATGGAGGTGTTAATTATGAAAGAAATAGTTTTAGCTGGAGGTTGTTTTTGGGGAGTAGAAGAATATATGTCAAGAATTGAAGGAATAGTGGAAACAAAAGTTGGTTATGCCAATGGAATAAAAGAAAATCCTAGTTATGAAGAGGTATGCAGTGGAGTCACAGGTCATGCAGAAGCTTGTTACATAAAATATGATGAAAGTATTATATCCTTAGAAGAACTGTTAAATAAATTTTGGAGCATAATAGATCCAACAGTACTAAATAAACAGGGTAACGATAGAGGAACTCAGTATAGAACAGGTATATTTTACTTAGATGAAAAAGATTTAAATGTAATTATAAAGAGTAAATATCAGGAGCAGAAAAATTATAGAAAGCCTATAGTTACTGAAGCAGAGCCCTTAAAGTGTTTTTATGAGGCTGAGGAGTATCATCAAAAATATTTAAAGAAAAATCCAGGAGGCTATTGTCATATACATTTAGATTAATTTTTATTATATGTTTTATAGGGTATGTAGGTAGATTTGTGTAAAAACAAATTTACCTACATACTCTATAAAGAGAATGTAAATAATTTTATATATTTGTTTTTTAGAGAATGATTTTTTTACATAATTGATATTTAACATACTAAAGATTTAGTTGTTGTGTTAATTATCCTATTTAAATTTATATGGAAAATTTAAAGTTAATATATTTAAAAATAACTAGATAAGAGCACTTTTATGCTTATATCTAGTTATCTTCATTTATTCATATTATTAAATTGTATTAATAAAAGTAGATATAATATTGCGTGCTTTGATTTTTATAATAGAAGTATGATAGTGTTAGTTTTTATATAATTAAAGTAGTAATATTTTGAATTAATTTATCTATGTAAATATTTTATTGGTAATAAAGCTCAATTATAGCTTTAAATAAGTCCCCATCGAAGTCAATATACATAATGCCATTATGAAGTTCTACTATACTTTTAGCTATAGCTAGTCCTAATCCACTTCCTTCAATGTCTGAGGTCCTTGACTTATCACCTCTAGTAAATCTTTCAAATATTTCTTTTTGGTCAAAATCAAGGGGAGCATAGGATACATTTTTAAAAGAGATTTTTATGCCTTTAACAATGTCTTCTATTTCTACATAAATCCTTGTATTACTTAAAGAATATTTTAAAGAATTATTTATTAAATTTTCAAAAACCCTAGACATTCTATTTCCATCTAAATCAATTTTAATTTCAGGTAAGAAGGTTTTTAATATAAAGGTTAAGTTTTTATTTTTATATATTTCTGTATCGGAGTATTCAGCTATAGATTGATTTAAAAGTTCTACAACATCAACTTGTTGTTTATTTAATTTTACTTTACCACTATTTATTTTAGATATTTCAAATAAATCTTCTATAAGAGTTTTGAGCTTTAAGCTTTTTCTATTGAGTATTTTTAAAAATTCTTCTTTTTCATCTTCAGAAACCTTTTCTTTTATCAATATATCTGTATAATTTATTATTGATGTAAGAGGGGTTTTTAAATCATGAGATATATTAGCTACTAACTCGCTTTTTAATTTTTCATTTTTTATTTGATCCTCAATGGATATTTTAAATCCCTTATTTATTTTATTTATGTTTTGAGAAAGTATTAAAAGGGATTTATCACCTTTTTCTTTTATTGTAAAATCTAAATCTCCACTAATTATTTTATTTGTTCCTTTTATTATTTCATCTATATAATTGCAAAATTTAATGAATTTGCTAAGAATAAATACGATATAAAATAATACATATACTGCATAATCTTTCATATATCTATCACCAGATAATATTTTCATAGTAATAATTACTGTAAGTAAGGTAAATGTACTAAAAACAATTGCTTTGAAAAAAGTAGTCCTAGTTTCAAACCATTCATTTATAGACTTAAATAGTTTAATTATAAAACTATTTTTTATTCCCTTAAGAACATTTTCTTTACCAATAAAATATAGAGTAAGTAATAAAATAGTAATAATAAAAGCACAAATTGCTATTAAATAATTTATTTTAGTTAAATCTTTTTTTAGGTACTTAATAGCATTAGTCCCATTAGTTATATCATTTTTATAATTATCCTCAGCATCTTTTAATATATTTTTTATAAGGTTGAAATCCTCTTTTTTGTAAGAATAATTTTTAGGAAACCAATAAGCTTCTACATAATTATTAGGATTCTCCATTATAGGTTGAGGATTGCGGCTATATGCTGGCGAACTTTCAGAATTATAAGATATATTATACCAAGTACCTTTATTTGAAACATAATTAAATAATTCTCCATTTTCTTCGGAAAATAGGTTAAGGTTTTTTTTAATGAAATCTAAATTATCAGTATCATTAGTTAAAAAGGTTTTTTTAGTTTTATCAATAATTATGAATTTTACTAATTTATCATAGGCATTATTTTCTCTTATGATTTTAAAATCTTTACTTTTTTTATCTAAAGTTACTTGGGAATTTTGAGACAAGATTTTTAAAAAATTTGTATTTTCATATATGTATAAATTCACAGTACTAGCACATTGTTTTAACCATATATCGTAACTGAGATTTTTAAAATTATTATTGTTCTTTTTAATATTTTCAAGTTCTTTATTAATATCAAATAATACCTTCTCTTTTTCTTCTATACGGGAGTTTAATATATTTACATTTTTAAAAAGAAAAAATATACCAAACAATAGTGATAGAATAATTAAGAATATTACAATTATATTTTTACATAATAGTTTCTTTAATCTATCTTGATCTTTAATGCTATTTATCAATTTTATAACCAACTCCCCAGATTACTTTTATATACTTAGGTTCTTTAGGATCTATTTCTATTTTTTTTCTTAGTCTTCTTATATGCACTGCTACTGTGTTCTCAGTTTTAAAAGAAGGTTCATTCCAAACATATTCATATATTTGTGAAGAAGGGAACACTCTACCGGGATTATTGGCTAGAAGTAGCAGGATATCATATTCTATAGGTGTTAATTTTACTTTTTTACCATCTACAGTAACTACATGACTAGTTTTATTTATAACTAATTGATCTATACAAATTTCATCATCATCTGCTGTTTTAGGAAAGTTGCCTAAATTTGTATATCTTCTAAGTTGAGAATTGACTCTTGCTACTAATTCTAAAGGATTAAAAGGTTTTGCTATATAATCATCTGCTCCTATGTTTAAGCCTAAAATTTTATCTGTATCTTCATTTTTAGCAGATAGCATAATTATAGGAATATTATTTCTTTCTCTTATTTTCATACAGGTTCTTATACCATCTAATTTAGGCATCATAATATCTAATATTATTACATGAATTTCATTATTTTCTAATATATCTAATGCATCTAATCCATCTGCTGCTTTTATTATATTTATGCTTTCTATACTTCTTAAATATATTTCAATAGCATCTCTAATTTCTTTCTCATCATCTACTACAAGTACATTGTAAGTACGCAAACTAATTCCCCCCCATTTTTGATATAAAGCCTTTTTTCTTATACATAAAAAAATTAAAAGGTTCTTTTGTACTACCTTTTATAGTATCAATTTTTGTTATATTTCTCAAGTGATATATTCTACCGGAATAATCCTTAGCTTGATTATCGCAAATATAGGCATAATCATACTTTCCTTCATCTACCCATCCCATAAATATATAAGTATGAGTTGGTATTCCATTCGTATTTAAATTTTCATCTGTAGTAAAACATATATCACCGGGTTTAAGTTTTTTATAATCTTTTTCCTTCTTCCAACCACCTTTTTTCATTATTTGTAAAAGCTGATTTGTATTACAAACATTGTCATCTATATTTTCACCATTTATCCTTAATACTTCAGCTATAAAATAAACACAGGTATTACTAGAACTTCCCTTATTAAGCTTTATGCTTCTAGAATAAGCTTTCAATCTATTTTCCTTTATCATCATTGAATTATAAATTTTTTCTTGTAATTTAGAACTATATAATTTATTATCATATTGTAAATTTTTTACAAAGTTAATTAATATTAATATGAATAATAAAATTACAAGTATTAATATAGGCGGAATACTTTTAATTTTTGATTTATTTTTACTTTTAGAAGTCTTTTTGGTAAATATATTTATCATAAAATCATCCTCCAATATAATAAGAAAACCTTATATAGTTATATATTAGATAATACATATTAAGAAAAGACTATTATAAAAATGAAGATTTTCGTACAAATATCAATTTATATCAAAAATAACATATTTAGTTATTAGTATTTATGCTACAAATATATAATTGAAATATTAAAATCAGTTAGTTCAATTAGGAATTACCTGTTTATTTATTTCTATTTATAATTATTAAAATTTAATACATGCTTAATTATTTTTATCAAATTTTTGAACTATAAAAATAAATATAAAAAAATTTAATTTTTTTCAAAAACAGGAAGGAAAATGAAAAGAAATGTAGAAAATATAAAAATATGAATTAAATGTAAACTAGAAACAATATGTACATATCGTGCACATACATGGGGTGTTTCTATTAATATTAAATACATTATAATTCTGCATAATAAATCAAAAATATAAAATTTGGGGGTATGTATATTATGTTAAAAAACAAGTTATCTATTCTTTTAACTTCTACTTTGGTGGCTACTTCTCTTTTTAGTTTTAAACCTGTATATGCGGATTCAGTGAATAATTCTAATAAAACTAATCTAAATAATGTTAGGCAGGAAATACAAAAAGCAGAAAATAATAATCAAAAGGTAACAATTATGTATTATTGTGATGCTGATAATAATTTAGAATCATCTTTATTAAGTGACATTGAAGAAATGAAGAAAGGATATGTTAACAATCCTAATCTAAATTTGGTGACACTTATAGATAGATCATCAAGATATACTAGTGACAAAACAGTTTTTGGAGAAGATTTTGAAGATGCCCGCTTATATAAGATTGAACATAATAAAACTAAAAGATTAGATGGTGGAAAGGAATTTCCTGAAATAACTCTTAATAGTAATTATGAAGCAAACATGGGGGATGCAGATACTCTTAAAAAATTCATTAATTATTGTAAAGCTAATTATAAAGCTGATAAATATGTTTTAATAATGGCTAACCATGGTGGTGGAGCAAAAGAAAAGCTTAAAAATAATCAAGATGTAAACAGAGCAATTTGTTGGGATGATAGTCATTATGATGGAAATAGTCCAGATTGTCTTTATATGGGAGAAATTTCAGATACTTTAACACAGGAGCAATCTGTTGATGTACTTGCTTTTGATGCATGCTTGATGGGAACAGCAGAGGTTGCATATCAATTTAGACCAGGTAATGGAGGATTTTCAGCAGATGGAATAGTTGCTTCAAGCCCTGTAGTTTGGGGACCAGGATTCCAATATGATAATATTTTAAGTAGATTAAAATCTGGTGGAGGAAGTAGCAATGAAGATGATTTAACTTTAGGTGGTAAAGAGAAAAACTTTGATCCTGCAACTATTACTAATGAACAATTAGGAGCATTATTTGTAGAAGAACAAAGAGATTCTACTCATGCTAGAGGAAGCTATGATCAACATTTGAGCTTTTATGATGCTACTAAAGTAGAAGATGTAAAAAGATCAATAGATAATTTAGCTATTAATTTAAGCAACGAAAATAAGAAAGATGAAATTGAAAAATTAAGAGGAAGTAGAAATAATACAAATTTAATGCACTATTTTGATGAATATAATGAACAAGAGTGGATTGAATATCCTTATTTTGATATATATGATTTATGCGAAAAAATAAATGAAGGTAATAATTTTAGTAATGAAACTAGAACATTGGCTTCAATCTGCATGGATAAAATAGATGAAATGGTAGTCTATTCTTTTGGTGGCCCTAGCAAAGAATTTAAAGAAGGTAAAAATGGATTAAGTATATTCCTACCAGGTGGAGATAAAAAATATTCAAGTTATTATAATTCAATTCCTCATTGGACTATTCAAAGTTGGTATAATTCAATAGATACAGTTCAAAATGGATTACCTCCTTATGGAAAATTAACTTGGTGCCAAGATGGACAAGATCCAAGAGTAAATAGAGTTGGAAATTGGTTCGAACTTTTAGATTCTTGGTTTGACAAAACTAATGGAGCAGATGGAGGGGTTAACCATTATCAATGGTAAAACACATTTTTAGCTTAATTTATTATTAAAAATACTGTCTGAAAATAGAAGTTATGTTTTCTATTTTTAGGCAGTATTTTAATTATATTATTTTTCATTCTCTGTTTTATTTTTTATAGTTTTTCATTTTTGGAAGGAGCTTTTCATTTATTCATTATCTTTTTTATTTCAAAATATAGACTTTTATATTATTTAAATTTATTTTTTATTTATAGCCTGCAATAGTTTACAATAAAAGACTTTATTATAGTTTTTTTTACAAAGTATTGATATTAATCCTTCTATTACATATAATTGTAGTATTGCTAATTTTAAAACTATAATATATTTAGATCCAGGTAGGATTTATTTATAATCAAAACAGTTAATTATATAAATTATTGTGTGTTTATAAATTATGTATTTAAAGTATAAGGGGCTACAAAGGCAGCCATGGAATAAAGAATAAAACAATAAGGAGGAAATAAAATTGGTAAAAACGATAAAGGGTAAACTAGTTTTTCTTGTCGCTATATTAGTAGGTGCAATTATATATATGGGAGGATATTCAATAAAAAATTTAGATAATGTAAATGAAAAGTCTACTGAAATTTCTAAAAAATGGGTACCTGCTATGATATATTCAGAGGAATTAAATACAATGACTTCAGATCTTAGAATACTAGAATATGATCATATTATTTCTACTAATGCAGAAATGATGAATGAAAAAGAAAAAGAAATGGAGGAAAAAAGTAAGGAAATAGAAAAATATTTAGCTCTTTATAAAAAAACAGTGGACTCAAAAGAGGATGAGGAGTTATTTAATACTGTAGAAAAGGAGTGGAATGAATATTTACAACAAAATAAGAAAGTAATAGGCTTAAGTAGACAATTAAAAACAGAGGAAGCTGCAAAGATAATGAGAGAAGAATCTAAACAATCCTTTGATAGAGCCTCAGATTCTTTATTGAAATTAGCTCAGTTTAATAAAGAGAAAACAGAAAAGGCTAGTTTAGAAGGAGATAAGGATTTTGATACTGCTATGAAAATAAATTTAACTTTAATGGTATTATTATCTGTTATAGGTGCAGTTTTAGGAATGCTTATTATCAAGGGTATAAGAAAGTCATTAAATGTTTTAAAGGGAGAATTAGATGAATTATCTGAAAAGGGTGGAGATTTAACTCAAGAAATAAAAGTTAATTCTAAGGATGAAATAAATGATCTTGCTAAAAGTTTAAATAAATTCATACAAAACATAAAGGATATTATTAAAACTGTTAATGAAAGTGCAGATAGCATTGAAATTGTTGTAGATAGTATAAAAACTAATGTTACAGATTTAAATGATGATGTAGAAGAGGTTTCTGCAACTACAGAAGAACTTTCTTCTAATATGCAAGAAACTGCAGCTTCAGCAGAAGAGATGTCAGCAACTTCTCAAGATATAGAAAAAGCTATTGAATCAATTGCACAAAAATCCCAGGAAGGTGCTACTCAAGCGGGAGAAATAAATAAGAGAGCAGAACACACAAAAGACAATGTACAAGCTTCTCAGAAAAAAGCCAAAGAAATATTTACAAGCACAAAAGTAGAACTTGAAAGGGCTATAGAATCCTCAAAGGTTGTAGAACAGATAAATGTGCTCTCAGAATCTATAATGGAAATAACATCACAAACAAACCTTCTTGCATTAAATGCAGCTATTGAAGCTGCAAGGGCAGGAGAGGCAGGAAAGGGCTTTTCAGTTGTAGCTGATGAGATAAGAAAGCTTGCGGAACAGTCAAAGGATACGGTAACAGAAATACAAAATATAACAGTTAAAGTAATAGAATCAGTTAAGAATCTTTCTGATAGCTCAAGTAATCTATTAACTTTTGTGTCTACAGATATGGATAATGATTATAAGACTATGCTAAGCGTAGCAGATCAATATAGTGAAGATGCCAGCTTTGTTGATACACTTGTAACGGATTTTAGTTCAACCTCAGAGGAACTCTTAGCATCTCTACAAGACGTAGTCAAAACTATAGAGGGAGTAGCACAAGCTGCTAGTGAAGGTGCTGGAGGCACTACAGATATTGCATGTAGAATACTAGAAGTAAATAATAAATCAAATGATGTGCTTCAAGAAGCTTTAAAATCAGAAGAAAACGCTAATAAATTGAAAAAAGAAATTTCTAAATTTAAAATTTAAAAAGTAATTTAGTATTAGTTTTTTATTCTAATGGCTACCAATATAATACTTTTATACTTATTAGATGATATTTACTAGAAATTTAGGATTTCAAGTTATAATCATCTTATATTTGTGTTTAACTAAAATTATGATTGATTTAAAATTTAATCATAATTAAGTTTTACATTATAAGGCTCATAGAAAGTTGATTCTTTTATTATGGAGAAGCGATCTATGAGCCTAAATTTTTTTATTATAAAGTTATTCCTCTGTTAATTTTAAAGGTTTTTAATAATTGATCTAAGGATAATCTTATGGGATTTTATAGAACTATCAAATTTTATATTACTAGGATTAAAATTCTAAATTTTTTAAAAATTAAAATTAATTCTAAAATTTCAAGTAAAAATATAAAATATGTATTATAATATAAGTAATAAATATTTTATACAGTTTACCTACCTAATATAAATTCTAGAAAGTAATTAAAAAATAATAAGTATATTTAAGGAGGGCTTTTTTATGTATGCAAATTTGTCTAAAGAAATTTGTATTGAAGATACAGAAGACTTAAGAGTAAAAGAGAAGTCAACTCTATCAAAGGAAGGATATAAGGACTATGAGGTTTTTGTATTTACTGTTAAAAATTCTCCAAGTATATTACAAAATAGATTAGAATCACAGGTAGGAGATGTAGTACTCTATTGTTATAAATGGGATAACAATCCTGAACAGATTGTAAGAGTTTATGTAAAAAAGAATTCTTCAAAAAATCTGAATACAAAAGAATGTTGGAAGTTATTAAGAGAAGATATGAAAGAATTAGGAATAGAAACTAAAAAATTGGTAATGCATAAATCTTAATTATATAACTAATTATAAGATGTTTTCTGGAGATATATAATTTTATACCACAAATATATATAAAACTCTTCGTAAAATAAGGCATTTCCATAAAAAGTTATAAATCTAGCTTTATCCGATGACTACCCGCTCTAATACTCCCATCTTCTTTAAAATGGGAGTAAAGAGCGGCCGTGTCCCTGGATAACGATTTCTAAGCTTTAGTGGAAGTAAAAACTCCCTCTAAAGCCAAGAACTCTGTTTATTAAAAATTATATAACCGGTGGAGACTTCATCATTGTTTTCTCCACCGGCCTGTCACTCTCTTTGAGAATTTAAAAAAATTTTAATCAAGTAAATTAAACGCTACTAAAACATATTTCTATGAGTTTATTCATAGGTATTTATTATATTTAAATTAAATTTATTTAATTTATACATGTTTTCTTTATATTAATGAGTAAATCCATAAATACCTTGGTTTTCTTCTTCATGAAATAATATATGAGCATTATTCAAATCATTTATTGCTGTTTTAAAATCTTTTATCAATAGTTCTGCTAAATTATATCCTAGGTCTGAACGACAAACTATTCTTTGTATTATTATATGGTTAAGATTTTCAGGGAGAGGGTAAGCTGGTATTTGCCAGCCTTTCATAGCTAGTCTATCTGATAAATCATAAAGATTCCATTTTACCTTAGATTGTTCCTTTAGTTTATAACAAACTATAGGAAGATTACTGCCATCATTATATATACTGAATAACCCTGTAGCTTCAAGCTCTTTTGAAATATACATAGCTACCTCTTTTGTGCGTTCATGAATTTTTTTATATCCTTCAAAACCAAAGCGTAGGAAATTATAATATTGTCCTATGATTTGACTTCCAGATCTAGAAAAATTAATAGCTAAGGTTGGCATTTTGCCACCCAAATAACTTACTTCAAATATTAAATCTTTAGGAAGATATTCTTGATCCTTCCACAGAATCCAACCTATTCCTGGATACACTAATCCATATTTATGACCGGATGCATTTATAGAAACTACATTTTTTAGACGAAAATCCCACAAAATTTCTGGATTAATAAATGGGGTGAAAAAGCCACCAGAGGCAGCATCTACATGAATATATACCTTTATATCATGATTACTATTATATTTTTCAATGGCATCATCTAATGCTTTAATATCATCAAATTTACCCGTATAAGTTATACCTAATATACCTATAATTCCTATAGTATATTCATCTACATAATCAAGAATCTTATCTATATTTAAACTTAGATTATCCTCATCCATAGGAACGGTACGCATTTCAATATCCCAATATACACAGAATTTTTCCCAACATACCTGATAACCAGATGATATTACCAAGTTAGGTTTCTTCTTGTTAATATCAATACCTAATTTTTTAGCCTGATCACGCCAACGGAATTTCATAGACATGCCACCTAACATACAAGCTTCTGAAGAACCCACAGTAGAGGTACCTAAGAAGTTCATATCCTTTGGGACATTCCAAAGATCTGAAATAATATTAACACAGCGATTCTCTATTTCGGCAGTTTGTGGATATTCAGACTTGTCGATAGCATTTTTTTGTAAGGTTTCAGCCATAAGTTTGGTAGCTTTATCTTCCATATAGGTCTGACAAAAAGTAGCTAAATTTAAGCGTGCGTTACCTTCATTCATAAGTTCATCTTTAATCATACGATAGGCTATATTAGGTGCAATAGAATTTTCATTAATTTTGTACTTAGGAATTGAATACTTGTCCTTAGTGATACCAAAAATAGGGGTAGCATAGGTATCATTACTTTGCTTGTTTTTTGAAGAATAGAGCATAATAAAAAAAACCTCCTTAAAGTTAAATATATAAAATTAATTTGTTAAAAATTTCTAAAAAAATCAATTGTTAGTAATATTATAATGGTAAAGAAAAAATGATGCAAAGCCATTTAGGCTTCAAATCCCCGCAAATATGAAAGTATTCCTTCATATATCAGAATAACATTATTGTTTTTATTGAGTTAGTTAAATTTATTATTTCTTATGCTAAATTATAATATGTATACTAGAGTAGAGAGTTATTAAATTTAAAAAAATATATATAAAGTTTATTTAAAGTATAAAGTAAAAATAATCAATATATAGGTTTCAACAAATAAAATTTTTATATTTATAGTGGTATAATTAAGTATGTATTTTAAATTAATAACGATTTATTAATATAGTAATTATGAGTTATCAATGTGGTTATAAATATGTTATATTCAAAAAAATAGTATAAAAAAGAGAGGTGAGGTTTAGTGAGAGTTTAAAAATTATTATACATTCTCTCACTAGAGATAATCTATGAGCAATTGTGTATTTTGTAATTATAATTCTACAGAAATAATAGCAGAAAATAGAGTTGCGTTTGCTATATTAGACAAATTTCCAGTAAATGAAGGACATACACTAATAATTTCTAAAAGACATTTTAATAGTTTTTTTGAAGCTACAGAGGAAGAAGTAAAGGGAATTTATTCTCTTATGCACGAAGTAAAGGAAATGCTAGATATTCAGTATGAACCGACAGGTTACAACGTAGGGGTAAATATAGGTTATGATGCTGGACAAACTATAATGCATCTTCATATTCATTTAATTCCAAGATACAAGGGAGATGTAGAAAATCCCAGAGGAGGAATAAGAAAGTTAAAAACTCCTTTAGTAGAATGTGATGGTTAAAAATCATGGCTATATTTAAAAAGGAGGTATTTAATATGTTTTCAAAAGATAGGTTTGTAATAGAATTAGATGATAGATATTTTAATCAAAAAGATTTAATAAATGCAGCCTGTGGGTATTTAAATAATCAAGGAAAAAAATGCGAAATAGTTAATATATATACTTTACTTATTGATGGTAAAAAATATTCAGCTACAGAAAGAAATCTAAATATGGGTGGTGTACCTCTTCAACAGGTAATAGTAAAAGAAATAAAAAATTAATATAAAAAATACATGTAATAATCACTTTATGCATTTATTACATGTATTTTCTATTAAATATAAACAGAGTTCTTGGCTTCAAAGGGAGTCTTTATTCTCACTAAAGCTTATTAACAGAATTCTTAGGAGTTTTACTCCTTAGAAGTCGTTATCCTTTAGGGGAAATGGCTATCCAGGGACGTAACCGCTCCTTACTTCCACTTTAAAGAAGATGGGAGTATTAGAGCGGAGAGTCATCAGATAAATTTATTTTCATATATTCTTAATGCTTATTAACTATTCATAATCTACACTTGTCATAAATAATCCTTGACTTGGGGCAGTAGGACCTGCTTTTCTTCTATCTTCTGCATCTAGTATGATTTTTACATCTACAGATTTTAGATTGTGTAATCCTATTTCTATAAGAGTACCTGTTAATATTCTTATCATTTTATGTAAGAATCCACTACCTAAATATACTATATCTACATAGCTATCCTTTTTTATAATATCTATGCTATAAAGAGTTCTTACAGTGGATTTCTTTTTTGATCTTGCTGCAGTAAATGATGCAAAATCATGCCTTCCTACTAAATAAGTACAAGCTTCTTTCATAGCCTCTATATCTAGAGTTTCTGGTACATGATAAGAGTATTTCCTAGAGAATACATCATGAAATTTTTTATTACAAATCTTATAGGTATACTTTTTCTTTTTAACATTTAATCTAGAGTGAAATCTTTCATCCACATGAAAAGCATCATAAACTACAATATCTTTAGGTAAATATTCATAGCAATAGCTTAATATTTCATCCGTAGAACCTTGAAAAGTTGTATGAAAATTGGCTACCTGCATATTTGCATGTACGCCTGTATCTGTTCTACCAGAAGCTATTAGGTTTATATCTTCTCCTGTCATAAGTGAAAGTACATTTTCAATTTTCCCTTGAATAGTATTGTCATTTTCCTTTTGTTTTTGCCAACCGTTATATTTGGAACCATCATATTGTATATATAATTTTATATTAGTCATATTTAGTACTTCCTTTACAAATATATTTAGTTAATTAGTTCTATTTAGATATTACTTTTTAATCTGTTCTAAATTTGTTTTAAATTAGGTTCTTTTGGATCTATAAATATGGTTTTGTTTGTGTAATATATTACCATACCTGGTTTTGCCCCATTAGGTTTGTGAACATTTTTAACCTCTGTGTAGTCTACAGGAACTTTTGTAGAATCTTTAGATTTACTATAAAAGGCTGCTAAGGTGGCAGCTTCTTCTAAAGTTTTTTCAGGAACATTTCCTTGGAAATTTTTAACTATTATATGTGATCCAGGTATATTTTTTGTATGCATCCAAATGTCATGATTACTAGCAAATTTTAATGTTAGATAATCATTTTGTATATTGTTTTTTCCCACATAAATATCTATGCCATCTGAAGAAATAAAGTGCAATGGTTTTGTATTTTTAAATTTCTTATTATTTTTCTTTTTAAATTTAATGTAACCTGTTTCAATAAGCTCTCTTTTAATTTCTTCTATATCATCATAACTATCTGCATTTTTTATACTAGTTAAAACAGAATTTAGATATTTTAACTCATCACAAGTAAGTTCTATTTGTTCTTTAGCTGCAACTTCAGTCTTTTTTAGCTTATTATATTTTTTAAAGTATTTTTGTATGTTATCAGAAGGGTTTTTGTTAGGATCCAATTTTATATCCATATATTCATTAGTATAATAGTTCAAAAGATTTACTTTATCCATACCCTTCTTAAGAGCATATATGTTCGCGGTTAAAATTTCTCCGCATATCTGAAATTTTTCTCTTTCATTGCAATCCTTTAGATTTCCTTCTAATATTTTGATTTTCTTTTCGCATCTTTCAATGTTTACATTTATTAGTTTTTGAAGATCGGAGCTTTTAGAATTTAATCTATCTGATTTATCCTTTTCAAAATAAAAAGATTCTATAAGAAGAGAAGGATTTTCATAATCTATATTTTTAAAATTATACAAACTATGAAGGTTTACACAATAAAAATCTTTTACAGTGTCCTTTTCTAAATAACAATTAAAACAGAATTCTTTATTTTTTATAGAATCAAATATATTTTTTGTAACAACATATATTTCATCCATGTTTTCTAAAGTAATTTCTAGATTATTTTCTTTTTCCAATCTGTAAAGAATTTCCTTGGAAAAGGGCATTGCTACTCCTGTAAATATATTGGAAAACATAGTTTTATTAAGTTTCACGTTATTATCCTTTATATAATCTTTAAAATCTTTTAGTGAAAAATTAAAAGGATTTAGTTTTAAAGAGGCTGGTGGATATATATATTCTATGGAAGGATAAAGATTCCTTACACTATTTATTTCAGGAGTAACATGTTTTATGCTATCCATTATTAGATTATCCCTTTCTCTTACTAAGGTTATATTACTATGTCTCCCCATAATTTCTATAATTAACGTATATATACTGTTAAATCCCATTTCATCAGCACTTTCAAAGTCTATTAAGACTATTCTATCCGTATCCAATTGTCTTATATTTATTATTTTGGAAGAATTTAAGTATTTTCTAAGAACCATACAAAACATAGGGGGCTGCATAGGATTTTTCTTAGGAATATCCGTAAAATGTATTTTAGGGTATACAGCGCTAGAACTAATTAAAAGTTTGTAAGTTTTTCTATTATTTTTTATGGATAAAACTATTTCATCCTTTTCTGGCTGAGTTACTTTATCTACTCTACCGTTCAATATTTTGGTTTTCATTTCATTTATCATACTAAATAAAAAAATCCCATCTAAAGCCATAAATATTCCTCCTTAAAATGGTATAATATAATGTATATAGCAAAGTATGCTAATATCAAAGGCTATTAAACTTATATTAGTATACCATTTTAAATTTTTAAAATAAAGTTTATATTTTGTATATTGATATTAAAACATTGTCGTAGTAAACTTATTTTTAGGAAATTAAACTAAAATAAAGTTATATTTTATGTAATATTAAAAGCTAATAATAAAAATAATTATAAGTGGTAATGTAAAGGATGTGACAATTATGAAGTTTACTAAAATGACTGGAACTGGTAATGATTTTATAGTTTTAGATGACAGAAAGGGAAGTTTGATAGGAAAAGAGAAAGAGTTAGCACAAAAATTATGTAATAGACATTTTAGTGTAGGGGCAGATGGTATTTTATTTGTAAGAGAAAGTGACACCGATGCTCAAATACAAATGGTAATAATAAATGCAGATGGTTCTTATGCCTCTATGTGTGGAAATGGTATAAGATGTTTTGCAAAGTATGTATGGGAAAAATCTATAGTAAAAGAAAATCCTATAATAATAGAAACAGGAGATGGCTTAAAGGAGGCTTTTCTAGATATTGAAGAGGATAAAGTAAAATATATTACTATTAACATGGGTGAACCAATATTTGAAGGAGAAAAAATATCCAATGAAAAGGAAAAAATAATGAATAAAAGTATTAGGGAAAATAACAAAGAATATTCTATAACAGCCTTTCATATGGGAGTTCCCCATACTATAATATTTGGCAATTTAGATGAATATGATATAGGAGAAGGTAAAAATATAGAAAGGCTACCTTTATTTAAGGAGGGAACTAATGTAAACTTCTGCGAGGTAGTGGATAAAAATAAAATAAAGGTAAAAACCTGGGAAAGGGGTGCAGGACCAACTTTAGCTTGTGGTACTGGAAGTTGTGCATCAGCTATAGCATCTAATTTATTGGGCTATACAGGAAAGTCCACAGAGGTAATATTGCCAGGGGGCAAACTTTTCATAGAAATTAAAGAAAATAGTGTTTTTATGAAGGGCCCTGCGGATATTTGTTTTAGAGGAGAAATAGATGTATAAATGTTTAAGAAAGGCTTTAAAAATATAGGATATTTTATAATAGTTTTTTTAGTTATTGGCTTAGTTGGGTGTAAAAGCCATAGAATATCAGAAGGAGAAAAGGTAGATATACCTAAATTCACAGAAGTAATAACTTTAAAAAGAGAAAAAGACTCTTTAGGTATATATAATATTGAAAATGGGGATATAAGCAAAGCTATGGAAACCAAAGATATGGTAGATGTTAAATATAACAATAAAAATAGCGCTTATGTTTTTATAAATATTATAGAAAAGGGTAAAGAGCTTAACAAAAATAAAATAACTATAATAAAAAATGGGAAACAAACAATTTTAGATAATTTTTATTCTGCATCAGATATAGATATTTCAAAGGAAGGCAATAAAATAGCTTATAGATCCTTTAAACAAGATTCTCTACAAAGTGCAGAAGGCATGAAAATATATGATTTAGAAAATAAAAAGGAAATAAAAATTAAAAGTGATGTATTAGTATCAGGAAATCTTTTTAAATGGTTAAATGAAGATGAAATATTATATTATGGAATAAACTCTGAAAAAGAAAATAAAGCTAAAATATATAAATATAATGTTAAAGAAAATAAAGAAGAGGTATATGTAGATAATATAGAGGGTATTTGTACTTATTTTATGCCTAATGGAGATAATGTGCTCTTGCTAAGTAGTCAGGGGGATAAATTTAACCTTTCTTACTACAATAAAAAAGACAATAGCTTCAAAAAAATAAGTGAAGAAGTAAACCAAATATATAAAGGTACAAAATCTACAAAAAACATGTATTTTCTAGGGAAAAATGATTTAGAAAACAAAGATTATTTATATAAAATTGATAGAAGTACATTGAATTTAACCAAGCTTACCTATGACTTTCCAACTAAAATAGATATAAATGGTGGTATTGTCTCAGATAAAAATGGTAATATATATTTTTCAGGTTATGAGGACTTAAAAGAACAGCCTTTAAATGAAATATATGTTTATAAAGAAAAAGATGATACAGTAGAGATAATATCTGATGAAGAAAACTCTTACCATATAATGGGGGAAAGGTAATCTAAAAACAAATTAAATATAAGCTATAGATAGTAAAAGCGTAAGGAATAAAAGCGCCAGTTATCTATAGCTTTTTATTTTTTAATACTAATTCTATGGTAAGACGTAAAAGAACTTTTGATGAAATAAGCAATTTAGCTAAAATTGATAACACAGAAAGTATTATTGGAATTTTGGGAGTAATTAGTGATGTATATCTATATTTCTTAGTCAAAAGGTTATAATGTTTTTAATATAATAAAACCAAAATATTTAAATATTATTGCTATTATTTTAAAACATAGTCAATATATAAAATAAAGTGTTTACTTTTTATATATGTGTCTATAATATAGATAAATTTTCAAATTTTAATATAGGAGAGAATTAAATATGAGCTTTTCTATGAATTATTTAGATTTAAAGGAAACTGTACAAAACTCTGAAGAATTAAAAGGTGGAAAGCAGTGTGAAAATATAGACTTTAGTACTTTAAAAATAGAATCTTCTCTGCTAAAATTGCTGCCAGAGCATATTTGCAGGAAATATAATATATTACCCTTAAAAATAATTGGCGAACAATTGTATATAGCATCTTCAAATTACTTAAAAGAAGATGCTTTATATAAAATATCCTTTATTACGGGTAAAAATATAAAAATAGTTCTTTGTAATAAAGAAGATATTTTAGGGGCTATAAAGAGATTTTATACAAACTATGAAGGAAAATATAATGTTAAAGGAATAAAGGAAGAAAAAACTATATCCTATGAAGAAAATAAAGAAAAAAATTTAGAAGGCCCTATAATAAAGTTAACAGATTCTATAATAGAAGAGGCTGTTTGGAGAAAGGCTAGTGATATACATATAGAACCATTCAAAGATTTTGCTTTAATAAGATTTAGAATAGATGGCATTTTAATAGAATTCAAAAAAATATCCAAAAAAATTTACACTTCTATTTGCACTCGTATAAAAATAATGAGTTATATGAACATAGCAGAAAAAAATATTCCCCAGGATGGTAAAATACAAAACAATTATAGAGAAAATAATGACTTTAGAGTATCTACATTGCCCACAGTATACGGTGAAAAATTAGTGATAAGAATACTATATAAAAATGAAAAAATAGCAGATTTAAAATCTTTAGGATTTTTAAAAGAAGATAGAAAAAATATAGAAAAAATGCTTAAAAAGCCTAATGGATTAATTTTGATTAGTGGTCCGACGGGAAGTGGTAAATCTACAACTTTATATTCTATGCTTCAATATATAAACAATAAAGAAAAAAACATAATAACCATTGAAGAGCCAGTAGAATATACTATAGATGGTATAAACCAAGTTAATGTAGATTATAAAAGGGAACTTACTTTTCTAAAAGGTTTAAAATCAATACTTAGACAGGACCCGGATATAATAATGGTAGGAGAAATTAGAGATGAAGAAACAGCTAAAGTAGCGGTAAGAGCTTCTATAACAGGACATTTAGTTTTATCTACTCTACATACTAATGGAGCCTTAGAATCTATAATAAGGCTTTTGGATATGAAAATAGAACCCTATATTCTAAGTGATGCCTTAAGAGGAATTATTTCACAAAGATTGGTGAGAAAGATATGTCCTTATTGCAAAGAAGCATATATACCTTCAACGGAGGAAAAGAACTTCGTAAATTTAAAAGAAGAGTTTTTACTATATAAGGGTAAAGGATGCAATAAATGCAATAATACAGGTTATATAGGTAGAAGCGTTCTTTATGAATATATAAATATTGATAAAGAAAAAAAGAACTTAATTAAAAACATAGTAAAAAACAATAATGAAGAAATTTTTTTAGAAAATAGCTTAAAAGAAAATGTTAATAAAGCATTAATACAAGGAAGGACATCCTTTAGTGAAATCCAAAGAATAATATAAACAGAATCTTTAGTAACTAAACATCCTTACTAAAGAAGCAGCTAGATTGCTTTAAGATTCATTTTCAGTATATATTTCTAAGAAAATGTCTTTTAAACTTAAAGATGATCTTATTTTAGAAAGGAAGCGAATAAAAATATAGGTATGGATTTATTTTATTATAAAGCCAAGGATATTAAAGGAAATGTACTAAAAGGAGCCTGTAATGAAAAAGAAAAGGTTAATATTTATAAAGAATTAAGAGAAAAGGGATATTTTTTATTAAATATAACTAATAAAAATATATTTAAAATAAGAAGTGAAAAAATTACTTTAAAGGACTGCTCAATTTTATGCAATAAACTTTATATGCTTATGGCCTCAGGGATAAACATAACGGATGCTATAAATATAGTTTATGAGGATTTTAATAATGTTCATGTAAAAAATAGTCTCTATACTATAAGAAATAATATATTAAGAGGAGATAGCATTTATAATAGCTTTAAAGGCTTTAGTAATATATATCCTAAATTTTTATTGAGCATGATATATATAGGAGAGGAAAGTGGAAGAATTCAATATGTTCTTTCTGATTTAAAAAATTTTTATGAAAATAAGTATAAATTTAATAAAGAAATAAAAAATGCTTTAATATATCCTATAATAGTTTTAATAGCATTTATAATAATGCTATATATACTTATACATATGGTAGTCCCCAGTTTCATAGGGATATTTAATGAATTAGGAGGCAGTATTCCTAAAAAGACATTAGGTATGATTACAGCAATTAAAGTTTTTAATGTTATTCTAGGAATATTATTTATAAGTATAAGTTTTGTTTTGTTAGGTAGCAATTTTTTTTATAAAAGATACAAGATAAAGTATGCAGTTGATAATTTAAAAATAAAAACACCAATATTAGGGCAAATCTATAAAAATATCTTTATATGCAATTTTTCCAATAGTATGAATTTAATGATTAAGTCAGGCATTCCCATAAATAAATCTCTAAAATTATTAGAAGAAGTTACGGATAATTATATATTTAAAGAGAATATAAAAAATTTAAATAAGAATATAAAAGATGGAAAAAGTATAAGCATTTCTTTAAACAAATGTGGCTTCTCTAACAAGATACTTTTATCAATGGTACATATAGGAGAAGAAAGTGGGAGATTAGAAGAAAGCTTTTATAGTGTTTATAAGATTTTGAAAAAGGATTTAGAAGAAAAACTAAAAGTAAGTGTAAAACTTATAGAACCTACAATAATAATTTTCATGTCTTTAATAATATGTATAATATTCATTTATGTGTTTGTTCCAATGATGAATTTAGTGGACTTAATTTAAAAATTTATTTAAATTGAACAAATAATATAATTTATTTCTGATATTAAATGCAAATAAAAATAGATTAATTATATAATTTTAAAATTATATGAAATACTTAATATAAAATTGCACTATTAATATTTTATAGGCGACAACTAGCCTTTTTATAGAATATTACAATTATATTATAGGAGGTTAGATATATGAATTTAACTCTAGAAAAAATGAAAAAAAAGAAAGGCTTTACACTTATAGAGCTCATGGTAGTTATTTCTATAATATTGGTGTTAGCTAGTTTTTTAGTACCAAAACTTACAGCTTATAAGGATAAGGCAAAGGATACTAAAGCTATAAATACAGGAAAACAAATACAGGTAGCAGCTATCAATAGTTATAATGAAAACAGTGAAACCTTTAATAGTAACAATTTAAAAGAAGATATAGAAACTTTTACAGGAATTACAGTAGATTCAGCCAGTGAATCTAAGGTTGGAAAGGCAGTAGATATTGCTTATACAAGTGATAATGAGAATTATATTGTACAAATAGATCTTGAAGGTAATAATTATACAGTAAAAAAGAATAGTAAAACTATATTTCCTAAATAGTATAAAGTAAAATAGCTACCATCTGTAATACTTTCACCTTCTATAAGTGGGTTATATTAGAATTTTTCAGCTTTAGCTATGTATACTATATTACATATAAGAGATTATATGTGTTTATCCGATGACTATCCGCTCTAATACTCTCATCTTCTTCAAAGTGGGAGTAAAGAGCGGCTATGTTCCTGGATAACGATTTCTCCTAAAGGATAACGACTTCTAAGGAGTAAAACTCCTAAGAATTCTGTTAATAAGCTTTAGTGGGAGTAAAAACTCCCTCTGAAGCCAAAAACTCTGTTTATATAAGATTTATAACTTTTATATTTTGAGTAAGCATTCCTTAAAAAGCAAAATTCACCTTAAGTAGACAATAACATAATGAAATTTAAAAAGGGGTGAAAGTATTGAAAAAATACATACATAAAAAAGGTTTTACGCTAATAGAAATAATGTTTTTTATGAGCTTGTGTATTATAGTATTTACTGTTAGTTTTACCAAAGTATCTGGCTATAATAAAATAAAAAATAATATTGCAGTAGATGAGATGGGGGTTTCTTTGGTGAATTTTATAAATAATTCTAGAGAAAGATGTAGAGAAGAAAAAAGGCAGGGTTATATTTATTTTAATATTAAAGAAAACAAGATGGGATTCAATATAGCCTATATATGCAAAGAAGATTTTTATTTTCCAGAGGGAATTATTATAGAGTCAGTAAATTCGCCAGGCGGGAAAATAGCTATAGACAATAGAGGTTTTACTAGTGATGCTTGTACTTTGAAGTTTAAAGATAATGGAGGGAAAACGCACAAAGTAACTATTTGTGTTGGAACAGCTCATGTGGAATTTAAAGGATAAAAAAGGATTTATAATGATAGAGATATTATGCGCTTTGTCAATATTTATAATGCTTTTAGCAGGCGCTTTACTAGCTAGTAAAAATGCTTCTAAAATAAAATGTGAATATATGGAAAGGGAAAAATATATAGAATTTTTACAAGGGGTAAAAAATGAAGTTATGTACAATTTTACCTATGAAGATCTAAACAAATTGAAAGAAGAAAATAAATTATATATACATAAAGATAAAATGGACTGGAATTTTCACCAAAATAAAGATACAAGAATATTATTTACGAATATTGCACCCCAAAAAGAGCCTTACTTAGAAATGAAAATTACTGAAAAAGATATATTTAAAGTTAATTTGATATTAAATTATGAAGAAAGAAAAGAAAAAAAGAGAGTTCACTGTGAATTTTATAAAGGTAGGTACAAAAGATGATAAAGAGAAAAGGTTTTTCTATAATAGAAATTTTAATAGGATTATCAATTATGGCTATAGTGAGTCTTTACATAATTAAAGTTACTGTAAGATATACAAGTAATTATAAAATTAAGAAGGAAGAGACCTTAGAGACTGTTTATATGGAAGAAGCTTTTAATTCTATAAAGTATATTCTAGATAAAGAAGCAGCATCAACGGTTATAGGGGATGTCATAAAAGTAGAAAGAACAGATGATAAAGGATATGACTATATAAGAAAAGATGGGGCTGGAAATCTAATCATAAGTTATGGTGCTAAATATTCTCCTACTACTAATAATATCTGTAGAGGGGTAAGCGAATTTAATGTAAAAGAAAAGGGTGATGTAATACATTTAAAGATAGTAGGAAAGAAAGGGAAAGAATATATAAGATGTTTAATAAAAAAAGAATAAATAAAGGATATATACTTTTGTATGCATTGTTTATGGGATGCTTATGTATATTTTCTAGTTTATTTATTCTTAAAATGGAAAACATAAAGTGGCAAAACGGCCGCAAGGAACTTAGAGCTTTAAGCAAAGTAAGTAATGTACAAAGGGATAGAGAATATGTGTTATCTTATATAGATAAATTTTTTTATGACAATATAGATAATATAAATTCAGATAATATATATAATTTTATAAGAAGTTTAGATAAAAATTTTAAAGTTACTTTAAGTAATAGTTCGGCTTACTTTTATAATGGAGATTTAATAATAGATTATTACAAAAATAAGCTTTTTTATAAGCAAGAAAAATACAAAATTTCTACTAAGGATTCTAATATAGCTTATAAAAGGGAGTATGTATCCTATGAAAGGAAAGTGAGTAATTAATTGTTTAAAAATATTAACTTGTTGGAGATGGATAAAAGCAATATATGCTTAAAGGACATGAAATTTAATAGCTTAAAAGAAAAAAGTGTTATAGAGAATAATATAATAAAAATAGTTAGTATGGAAAAGAGAAAATTGTATTTAATACTAGAAGGAGAGAGAGTATATGCTAAATTTATAACATTGCCTAGAATAAATAGCAGGAATAAAATAAATGAATTAATAAGAAATGAACTGATATATGAATTTAATAATATAGACAATATATTATATAGTTATGATATTTTAAAGAAGAATAAAATTAGTATGGAAGGTATAATTTTTTGTATAAATATAGGCAATAATAAAATATTAAAAAAGTGCATGACGCAGTGCAAAAATATAGCAGGTATATATTCTATACAATTCTCTGTATTAAATTTATACAAGGAATATATAAAGGAAAAAAATTATATTTTTTTATTTAAGCATAAAAAGTACACTTACATAATACTTTATTCAGAAAATAATTTAATTTATAGTAATTTTATTTATGAAGGGGAAAAAGAAGAGCACAAAATAGGAAAAGTTCTAAAAAAAGCTGAGGATCTAAATATAACCTTAAATACTATATATGGAATAAATATAGATAATGATTCTATAAAAGATAAGCTAAAAGAATATAATTTTGTATCTTTACAAAAATTTAGAGAAAAAGACTATAAAAAAATAATATAGTGGGAGAAAAAGAAAGTGAAAATTAATTTTATACCAGAAAGTTATATAGAAATGAACCATAAAAAATCTATAAAAAACCATATTATATTAATAATTATCCTATTAACTATAAATATTATATTTTTTAATAAAGCATTATGGAGTATGAAAAGGATAGATGTTATAAACAAAGAAATTCATAGTTTAAATTTAAAAAAACAGAGGGAGAGTATTGATAATCATAAAGTGGATAAAAACTATGATCTTTTTATAAGTCTATATGAAAATATAAATGGAGGAATTATAGTGGACAGCTTTAATATAAAAGAAGGTAGGGCAAATTTAGAGGGAAGATGTTTCGATTTAGATAACTATTATAGTTTATTAAATTTATTAGAAAAAAATAAAAAAATAAATATTAAAAATTTAGATACACCAGAAAAAGAAGAAGATTTTTATAAATTTAAATTTATTTTGGAGTGATAAAATTGAAAAGATTGAATATATATAGAATTGTTTTTATAATAAGTTTATTAATACTTCCAATTATTATATTATTTAATATGAATTTAAATAATAAGATTAACTTGGTACAGGAAGAAAGAAACAAATTGCAGTTAAGTTTTCAAAATAGTAACAGTATTAAAAGTATAGATTGTACTTATATTTTAGAAAAATTAAGTGAAAATCCTTACGTAAGTGTTAAAAAGATAGAAAATGAAAAAAATAATATATACGTAACTTTAAATTACTATGGGAACAAGGAGGAATTAAAAAAATTTTTAAGCAGTGTGAATTCTTCAAAAAACTTTAAAAGTATTAAGAATTTAAGTATGAACACCAAGAAAATAGAAAATAACAATAATGGAAATCATAACAGATATGATAATGAAAGTGATGAAAAAATTAATAATAATAGTGACAATAATGAGGAAGAAAAACAGACAGATATTACATTACAATATGCAAAAAAATTAAATTAATAAAGTAAAAATCAATTCAAAAATAATTTTTAGTAAATCTGAGATTTGTTTAATATCATATAATTATAATAAACTATTGTTACATAAGTATTTTGATTAAAAATATAATTTTTTAGTAAAGATGGTGGTGAGTTTGGAGAATATTGTTTTAATAGGCATGCCTTTAAGTGGAAAAAGCACTTTAGGTAGAGAGCTTAGTAAGATTTTAAAATATGATCTTATAGATACGGATACACTTATAGAAGAGATGGAAGATAAAAGTATAAAGGAAATATTTAAAATATATGGGGAAGATTACTTTAGAGAAAAGGAATTAAAAATTATAAATAAATTAAAAAAAGAAAGTAATAAAGTTATATCTACAGGTGGAGGCCTTCCCATATATAATAAAAATATATATGAACTAAAAAAGATTGGTTTTACAGTATATCTTAAGGTACCATTGGAAGAGTTAATTAAAAGAATGGTAAAGAAGGAATATGATACAAGACCTCTTTTAAAAAACAATGATACAAAATTTTTAGAGGAAATGTATAAAAATAGGATAGAGATTTATGAAAAGGCTCATACTATAATATGCAATACTAACTACAAAGAAAGCTTAATTACAATTGTAAGAGCCTATAAAAAATGGAAGGGTATATAAAAGAAAAAAATAACAATATATGTATTTTATGAAAAAATATTTGCAAATAACCATAATATTATTTGCAAATAAAGTGAAGTTTTGATAAAATATCATTGTTTGAGTATTATATAGGACAGCATATAGTATCATTAAAAAGGAGAAGGCTTTAAAGGTGAATAATATATTAGTTATTAATGGGCCTAATTTAAATTTATTAGGTAAAAGAGAGCCGGACATATATGGCAACATTACTTTAGAAAATATAAATCAAAAAATAAAATTACATTTTAAGAATGAAGATTTAAAAATAGATTTTTTTCAAAGTAATGAAGAGGGAAAAATTATAGATAAAATAATTGAGTCAGAGAAAAAATATAATGCTATAGTTATAAATCCTGCAGCCTATTCTCACTATAGTATAGCTATATTAGATGCTATGAGAAGTATTAATATACCTGTAGTAGAAGTACACTTAAGCAATATATATAAAAGAGAAGAATATAGAAAAAAATCTGTTACTGCAGAAGCTTCCTTAGGTGTTATTAGTGGTTTTGGTTATTATGGATATATAATGGCTATAGAATTTATTTTAAATAATTTAGTAAGGGAAAGATAACATTGTATTACATTAAAAAATTTGGTATATAAGGCCTTACAAAGGTTATAATATAAAAAGGAATATTTAGTTTTGGAGGGATACATAAATGATATCAGCAGGAGATTTAAGAAAAGGAACTACTTTTGAACAAGATGGACAAGTATACGTAGTTGTAGAATTCCTACATGTAAAACCAGGTAAAGGAGCGGCTTTCGTAAGAACTAAGTTAAAGAATGCCATAACTGGAGCTGTAACAGAAACAACTTTTAACCCAACTGCAAAACTTCAAGAAGCAGTTATTGAAAGAAAAGAAATGCAATATTTATATACCGATGGAGAATTATATTATTTCATGGATCAAGAAACTTTTGAACAAATTCCATTAAATTATGATAAAGTTGAAGAAGCTATAAAATTCTTAAAAGAAAATATGTTCGCTACAATAAAATTCTTTAAAGGAGAAGCTTTCTCAGTAGAAGCACCAAACTTTGTTGAATTACTTATATCTCATACAGAACCAGGTGCAAAAGGAAATACTACTAGTAATGTAATGAAACCAGCTACATTAGAAACTGGAGCTACAATTCAAGTTCCATTATTCGTAAATGAAGGAGAAACTATCAGAGTAGATACAAGAACTGGTGAATATATGGAAAGAGTTTAGTCTATACTATAGATAGTATAATTTGTAAGGATGTGATTTTGTGAAATCTATTACTTCAAAGGTATCCTATTTAAAAGGCCTTATAGAAGGTCTAGAGGTTAAAAAGGATAGTAAAGAAGGAAAAGTAATTTCTGTTATGTCTGATATATTACAGGACATAGCTTATGAAGTTGAAGAGATGAAAGAATCTCAAAGTATAATACAGGAATATGTAGATACTATAGATCAAGATTTACTTTCCCTTCAGGAAGATTTTTATGATGAAGATGAGGATGAGGATTTTCTAGAAGACTTTTTAGGAATAGAATGTCCTATGTGTGATGAAACCATCTATATTGATAAAGATGTATTTGGAGGTAAAGGAAATATTTGTTGTCCAAATTGCCACAAAGAAATATCCTTAAACAATATATATAGTTGTGACTATGAGTGTGAAGAATTAAAAAATAAAAATGATTAGTTAAAACACCCTATAAGATTTTAATCTTGTAGGGTGTTTTTTATACAAAAAATTATATGGTATATAGTATTACTATTATTAATGAACTGAAAAAAAATAAAACAAAGGAGGAGTTAGTAATTATTTTAATAAAGTTTTTGGAATAATTTTATTAAGTTTGAAATAGTATTTTATAAAGAAAGGAGATGATAAATTTGTATACAGAAGAGATTCTAAATATACTTCCAAGTCATATAAGTAGATTAATATGTGATTTAGATGAAGTAGATAAACTTCAAGAAATAAGGTTTAAAATTGGGAAACCTATATTTTTCCAAATAGGCAATATAGAGAAGCTTGCATCTTATGAAGTGAAAAGAGAGGATATAAAATCTATAGTTCAAAGAATGAGTAATTATTCTATTTATAGTTTTGAAGAAGAAATAAAACAGGGATATCTAACTATAAAAGGCGGTCATAGAGTTGGCATATGTGGTAGATGTGTAATAGATGAAGGCAAAGTTAAAACTATAAGAGATATAAGTTCTTTAAATATAAGAATTTGTAGAGAAATATATAATGCCTCAAAGCTAGTTATGCCCTATATAGTAGAAAATGGACATGTTTTAAATACTATAATAATTTCTCCTCCTAAATGTGGGAAGACCACTATAATAAGGGATATATCTAAAAAAATATCTGATGGAGTGGATGCGTTAAATTTAAAAGGGAAAAAAGTATCTGTTATAGATGAAAGAAGTGAAATAGCTGGGAGCTATAATGGTGTTCCCCAATTAGATGTAGGTTTAAGGACGGATGTCTTAGATAATTGTCCTAAAAGTGAAGGCATAGTAATGGCTATAAGAAGTATGGCACCAGAAGTAATAATATGTGATGAAATAGGAACTTATAATGATGTAGAAAGTATACTTATCGCTTTAAATTCAGGAGTCAGCCTAATAACGACCATACATGGCTTTGGAGTAGAAGATATTTACAATAGGCCCGTTTTTAAAGAAATAGTAGAAAATAAAGTTTTTAAAAGAGCTATAGTTTTAAGCTCTAAAAAATCTGTAGGTACTTTAGAGTATGTATATGATTTTAACAAGAAAACCAAGCTTTACTGTAGAATAATTTAATAAAAACTTTTCTTAAAAATAGGAGTGTACAAAACTATGTTTAAAATTTTAGGAAGTTTATTAATTTTTGTTGGAAGTTTATATTGGGGTATAACTACTGCTAATAAATTTAAATATAGAAGAGATGAACTTTTAGAATTGGAGCGATGTATAAATGAACTGAAAAATGAAATAACCTATACCTATACTTCCATACCAGATATATTAATGAATATATCCTTAAAAAGTAAAAAACCTATAAGTACTTTGTTTAAAAAAATTTCCAATATGCTCTATGATAATAAAGTAAATAGTATTTATGAAGCTTTTAGTAAAGGTTTTTCAGAGGAAAAAGATAATATGGCACTAAAAGAGGAAGACATAGATATAATATTAGATTTATCTAAAAATTTAGGTCAGTGGGATCCAAAGGGGCATGAAAACATAATAGAGTTAGCTCTTTATAATTTGAAAAAACAAAGTGATAGAGCAGAGGAAAGCATGATAAAGAATATGAAAATGTATAAATATTTGGGATTTTCCATAGGAGCTGTATTGGTGATTATATTTATATAAAAATACTATATAAAAATATATAGGTTGAAAAGGGGGTATAATATGCTAGACATACAGTTGATTTTTAAGATAGCAGGAGTAAGCATATTGGTTATAATTTTGGATAAAATATTAAAATCTAGTGGTAAAGATGATTATGCAGTGGTAACTAACTTAGCAGGTATAGTTGTAATACTTATGATGGTAATAAATTTGATAAATAAATTATTTAATGCAGTAAAAACCATGTTCCAAATTTAAAATATGCTAAGGCTTAGGAGGGAAAAATGGAAATCATTAAAATAGTAGCCTTTGCATTTATTTCACTATTTTTAATACTAATATTTAAAGGAAGAAGAGATGATTTAGCAGTCCAAATAAGTATTGCAGCAGGGGTCATAATATTTTTATTTTTAACATCTAAAATAACAGCTATACTTCAATTTATGCAACAATTAGCTTCAAAAACCAATATAGATTTTATATATTTAAGCACAGTTTTTAAAATATTAGGAATAGCTTATTTGGCTACTTTTTGTAGTGAGATATGCAAAGACGCAGGAGAAAATAGCTTAGCATCAAAAGTAGAATTTGCTGGTAAGATACTAATACTTGGACTTGCCATACCTATACTTATGGCAGTACTTCAATCTATTTTAAAGATTATGTAGGTGAGAAAATGAAAAAAAGATTAATGACTATTTTATTAACATCTTTATTTATGATTATATTATGTTTCAATGTACAAGCCGCACCTAGCCAGCATAATGAAATAAAGGAAGAAAATGAACAAATAGAAAAACTATATGATTATATATCAAATATGAAAAATCAATATGAGATTTTAAAGGATATAAATGCAAAAGATTATGTAAAAAATTTTATGGAAAAAGGAGAAAGCCAAATTTCTGTAAACAAAGCAGCAAAAGCTATAACTACATATGTATTTAAAGAAATAGCGGCTTCCTTAAAATTAATTGCTCTTCTAATTATGGTGGCTATAATATGTGCTTTGCTGAATAATTTACAAAAGGCCTTTAGTAATGAAACTTTATCTGATATAGCTTATTTTGCCTGTTATGCATTAATAATAATAATATTAGCTAGAAGTTTTTATTTAGGTGTTAATATAGCTAGAGATACTATAAACAAGATGACAGATTTTATGATGGCTTTAATACCAATTTTAGTAATGCTTATAGCTTCTATAGGAGGTATTGTAGAAGCTACTATGTTAGATCCTATAATAATAGGAACTATAAATATAAGTGCTAATATATTTTCAAAATTTATAATTCCATTAATATGTATGACCTTTGTTTTGCAGTTTGTAGATAATCTATCAGAGGATTATAAAATAAATAAACTAACAAAATTATTGAATCAAGTAGCTCTTTGGACTCAAGGAATTGTAATGACTGTATTCGTGGGAGTAGTTACTATAAGAGGTATAACTTCTAAAGCTATGGATCAGGTTACTGTTAAAACAGCAAAATATGCTGTGGATAATTTTGTACCAGTGGTAGGCAAATGTTTATCTGATGCTATTTCTACTGTAGCTGGTTATTCATTACTTTTAAAAAATTCTATAAGTAGTTTAGGACTTATTGTAATAGTGGCCATGCTTTTAGTGCCTGTTATAAAACTTTTAATAATGGCTTTTATGTATAAGATGGCAGCAGCTTTAATAGAGCCTATAAGTGATAGTAGACTTGTAAATTCTATAGGAGCAGCAGGAGACTCATTAATACTTATATTATCTTGTTTGATATGTGTATCTGTAATGTTTTTTATAATGATAGCTATAATGGCTTCTGCAGGAAAGGTTTTTATGGGCACATAATTTAAAATATAACTTTATAAAGGGGTGATTATATTTTGCTCCAATGGTTAAAAGAGTGGATAACTAATATAGCTGTAGCAGTATTTTTTATAACTGCCATAGAGATGCTTTTACCCAAAAATAATATAAAAAAGTACGGAAAATTTGTTCTTGGATTAATATTAATAACTGTAATATTAAATCCAATAATAAAAATATTTAATAAAGATTATAATATATCACAGTATGTAGAGAAGGCTACAGCTTCCTTTAATAATGTAGACTATAAAAATGATTTTGATAAATACAAAAAAAAGAATAGAGAGGAAACTTTAAATAACTTTAAAGCTAATCTTCAAAATCAAACTAAAAAAAGGTTAGAAGAAAAGTTTCCAGAAAACAAATATGAGGTAAATGTAGAAATTGCTTATGATGAAGAAAAGGATAATTTGGAAATAAAATCTATGGATGTAGGAGTAAAGGGGAATAAAATAGAAAAAATCAAAAAAGTAAACAAAATAAATATAGGCAGCAATGAAAATGGAAAAGAGGATAAAAAGAGCTTTGAAGGAGAAGGTAAGATAAAACAGTTTATAAGCAATGAATTTAAGGTATCCTCTGAAGTAATAAAAGTATATAAATTATAATGGCGATTTGATTATATTGAATTTAAAATAAAATACAAATATGTATTTAAAAAAGTATATTATATATTTAAAAATAAACTTAGCTTAAAATAATAATCTACTAAAAATCAATTCATTATGATTTAGGAGGAAATTTTATGGATATAAAAAATTGGTTTAAAAAGTTGGAAACTAATCCTAAGAATAATAAGAAGAATATGAACATATTAATAGTAGTATTAGTTGGAGTATTATTTTTAATTGCAGGCAGTACCTTTAAAAAAGACAGTGTTATGAGTAAAAACGAAAACCCTAAAAATAAACAAACTCAGGAAGAAAAGATAGAAGTAGAGAATGATGACTATGAAAAAGAAACTCAAAATAAATTAAAAACTACTTTAGAGAAGATAGATGGTGTAGGGAAAGTAGAAGTGATGATAACCTTTGAAAGTGGAGAAGAAAAAGTACCAGCTGTAAATATAAATAATTCAACTAATAAGAGTGTAGAGAAAGATACGGAGGGAGGTACGAGAAATACTACCCAGGAAAATGAAGGCAGTTCCGTTGTTGTAACTAATGATGGGGACAAGACACAACCTCTTATTGTTAAAGAATATAAACCTAAAATTACAGGGGTTTGTATAGTGGCGGAAGGTGCAGAGGATAATATAACTAAATTAAGAATATCAAAGGCAGTAGTGGATTTATTTTCACTGGCAGAAAATAAAGTAAATGTATATCCTATGAAAAAATAGTATATTAATTAAATCTTATGCATATAATTTTGTAGAATTATAATTTGGGGGGAATGAAACTATGAATAAAAAACAAGGAGTTATAATTGTAACTTTATTAGCACTTATAATTTGTACAGGAGTGCTTGCAACAAAACTAAATAGTCCACTTTACGTAAATGGAGCTGATGAAGGAAGTACTGTTTCCTTTAACAATACTTCTAAAAATTCAAACAA
This sequence comes from Clostridium botulinum, assembly GCF_001276985.1. Classification (GTDB taxonomy): domain Bacteria; phylum Bacillota; class Clostridia; order Clostridiales; family Clostridiaceae; genus Clostridium_F; species Clostridium_F botulinum. Next base: position 753,188 of record NZ_LHUL01000008.1, on the reverse strand, counting down.
AGCAGAAAGTAAAGAAAATAGTAAGTCAGACTTTTTTGCAGAAACAAAACTTACTAGAGATCAAAAGGCAGCTCAGACACTACAGACATTAAAATCTTTAATAGATGATAAAAATGTTCCAAAGGAAGATAAAGATGAAGCTACAGCTAAGTATACTAAATTAGCTATGGATTCAAATTATGAATCAAAAATAGAATCTGTACTAAAGAGTAAAGGCTTTGATGATGTTATATGTTCTATAGAAAATGATAAAGCTAGAGTAATAATAAAAGGTAAAGACAAATTAACAGATAAGGAAACAAGAGATATAAAAAATGTGGTTATGAGTATATCAAACATACAGGAAGTAGAAATTGAAACTAAACAATAATAATTGTAAAAACATACACCTTTTGATATAATAAACCTAAGATTACGTTTTGCATAGCTCAAAACCTAGGAGGTACGGAAAATGGAAGAAAATATTAAAAATGAAATTGACATGGGCATAGTTAAAATATCTGATGAAGTAGTAGGTGTTATAGCAGGACTTGCAGCTACAGAGATAAAGGGCATTGTAGGAATGAGCTCAGGAGTAGTTGGAGGAATAACTCAAATACTTAAAGGAAAGAAAAATATTTCTAAGGGTGTAAAAGTAAATGTAGGAGAAGAAAGTGCATCTATAGATTTATATGTAGTTGTGGAATATGGTGTTAAAATTCCTGAAGTAGCTCAAAAAGTTCAAGAAGATGTTAAAAGATCAGTAGAAACTATGACAGGTCTTACTGTATCCTCAGTTAATATTCATGTTCAAAATGTTATGATACCTAAGATGGATAAAGAATTAGAGGATATTGATTTAGAATAATAAATAATTGCACCCTCTCAGGTAGAGGGTGTTTCTATGTAGAGAATCAATATTCATAATAATATAAAAAATGTAAATAATAGTAGTATTTAGAGTTAAAATTTACAAAACCAAACATAGAAAATTAGGGAGGAAAATATGAATAGAAGAAAATCAAGAGAAGTAGCCATGAGATTATTATTTCAAACTACATTAAATGGAGAAAACTTAGAGGAGGCCCTAGAAAATTTAAAGGATGTTAGAGAATCTGAAGAGATTACAAAAGAAAAAGATTATGAATCTGTAGATTTAAAAGATGTGGATATAGATTATGTTAAAAGAATAATAAAAGGTATAGAAGAAAACAAAGAAGAAATAGATGAAAAAATAAAAGGAAATTTAAAAAATTGGAAAATAGAAAGACTATCTAAAGTAGATTTATCTATACTTAGATTATGTACATATGAATTGAAATTTGAAGAAGATATACCAAATAGGGTATCTGTAAATGAGGCTATAGAATTAGCTAAAAAATATTCAGGAGAAAAATCTGCAACTTTTATAAATGGTGTTTTAGGTAAAATGATTTAAAATTAATAAATATTTAAAAAGTGAAGAGCTTAGCTTTTCACTTTTAATATTAATAAAAAGGAAGATGTTTATGCATATTAAAACTCTTACAGTTTCTCAGTTAAATAGATATGTAAAAAATACCTTAGATGCTGATTTTATATTAAATAATGCTTCCGTAAAAGGTGAAATATCAAATCTTAAAATTCACAGTAGCGGTCATATTTATTTTTCTTTAAAGGATGGAGGAAGTAAAATAAATTGTGTAATGTTTAAAAGCTATGCATATAATTTAAAGTTTGCACCAGAAAATGGTATGGACGTAGTAGCTCTAGGAAATGTATCTGTATATGAGAAGGAAGGCTCTTATCAATTATATGTTAAAGATATGAAAAGAGAGGGCATAGGAGACCTTTATGTAGCCTTTGAAAAGTTAAAAGAAAAACTTAAAGAAGAAGGACTTTTTGATGATGTACATAAAAAAGAAATACCTAAATTTTCTAAAAAAGTAGGGGTAATAACCTCACCTACAGGAGCAGCCCTAAAAGATATCATAAATGTAACTAAAAGAAGAAATAAAGGGATAGAACTATTAATATATCCTGCCCTAGTACAAGGAACAGATGCTAGTAGAACTCTTATAGAGGGTATAAAAATATTAAATAAAGTTGAAGATGTAGATATAATAATATTAGCTCGTGGAGGAGGATCTATAGAAGAATTATGGGCTTTTAATAATGAAGAGTTAGCTTATGCAGTGTATAATTCTAAAAAGCCTATAATAACCGGAGTAGGTCATGAAACGGATTTCACTATTGTAGACTTTGTAAGTGATAGAAGAGCACCTACGCCCTCTGCGGCTGCAGAAATAGCTGTTTTTGATAGAGAAGTTCTAATAAACGAGATTTTAAATTATAAATATAATATAAAAAATTATATGGAAAATATAATAAAAGAAAAAAGAAATTATTTAAATTTATACAAACAGAAAATAGAAGCTAACAGTCCTACTAATATAATAGTAAATGAATATAAAAATATAGATAATTTAAAAGAATTATTAAATATGAAAATAGAAGGTAAATTAAATAAAGAAAAAAACAATCTATCCAGACTATCCTCTTTACTAGAAGCGCATAATCCACTAAATGTATTAAAAAAAGGCTATACGTTAATAGAGGATGAAGGGAATAATTTAATAACAGAAAAAGAAGCCTTAAAGGAATTAAATAAAATAAACATAATCTTTAAAGATGGTAGGGCAAAATTATCTATTGAGTATATAGAAGAATTTTAAAAATAATCCTTTAAAAGTCATACAAATATCATAGTAAACTTTATATTTATGTTATGGTAGTTTATATTTAATAATTTAGAAATTATTAAATTGTAAATAATAAACTAAATTAGGAGGAAAATATGGAAAAAAAGAAAGAATCCTTTGAAAATATGCTTGAGAAATTAGAAACTATAGTGGACAGTATGGATAATGGAGAAATAACCTTAGAAGATTCCATGAAAAGTTATGAAGAAGGAATAAAATTATGTAATAAATTATATAAAGTACTAAAAGATGCAGAAGGTAAAATAAAGATTTTAGAAAATAACAAAGAGGAAGATTTTGAAAACTCATAGACATATATTATATTTTTACTAAAGACTTTGAATTAATTAAAAGAAAGTTCAGATAGAGTAATAATCTAATCTGAATTAGGATTTACTTTACAGCTAAAATTAATATTAAGGATTGGTGAACTTTATGGATAGAATAAAAAAAATGGGAGAAGAAATAGAGTTATGGTTAAAGGAATATTTAGATAATAAAGGTAATTATGATAAAAACATATATGAAGCTATGGCCTATAGTTTAGAGGCTGGTGGAAAAAGAATAAGACCAGTACTATTTTTAAATACGTATAGTTTATATAAAGAAGATTATAAAAAGGCTATGCCTATAGCTGCTGCCATAGAAATGATACATACCTATTCTTTAATACATGATGATCTGCCAGCTATGGATAATGATGACTTAAGGAGAGGAAAACCTACCAATCATAAAATCTTTGGAGAAGCTATAGCTATACTGGCAGGAGATGCACTTTTAAATGAAGCTATGAATATAATGTTTGAGTATTCATTAAAAAATGGAGAAAAGGCATTAGAGGCGTGTTATGCCATAGCTAAAGCAGCAGGAGTAGATGGGATGATTGGGGGCCAGGTAGTAGATATATTAAGTGAAGATAAATCTATACCTCTCGATGAGTTATATTATATGCACAAAAAAAAGACTGGTGCTTTAATAAAAGCATCTATATTGGCTGGAGCTATTTTAGGATCTGATACATATACAGATATAGAACTTTTAGGGGAATATGGAGATAATTTAGGATTGGCATTTCAAATAAAAGACGATATATTAGATGTGGAAGGTGATACTACTACTTTAGGAAAAAAGACAAAGAGTGATGAAGATAATCATAAAACTACTTTTGTTAAAGTTTATGGTATAGAAAAATGTAATGAACTTTGTACTGAAATGACAAATAAATGTTTTGATATATTAAATAAAATAAAGAAAAACACAGATAAGTTAAAAGAAATTACTATGTTTTTATTAAACAGAAACTATTAATATTAATAAAGCTTTAAATTAATTTAAATAAAAAAATAATTCTATGCAATAAATATTTTTCTGTGATATAATAGAAAATGCTTTATACACAAAATGAATATTTTTAGATTAGAAATTCAAACTTTTATTTTGAAAGTATATAAATAAAGGTGGTGCAGTATTCTAGTCAGGTAAGTATATCTTGAAGGCGGGGCTAAAAATCCGCTAAAGGGCACATCGATGAAGCTTCTGGTGCTGGCTTACGACGCCCAGTTGTGGGCTGGTGCTGGGAGAAAGAAGGCTGGGGCAATCACAAAGGCATGTGGCAACTGACCCTACCTTCGTGGAGGCCATTGATTGTGTATAGGGAGAGATTCCCTATGGACGACAATGGATTAAACCTGCAATGTGGCGAGCAGCTATGTGCAGTGTAGCCTGCCTTGAGTGGTGGGGGGAGAGGTTAAGTTTAAATCTAAAGGTTAGGCCAAACCTTTAGGCTATTGCTTGCTGAAACCTCCATTGCAAAAGAGGCTAGAGATATACCCAACTGCCGAGGAAATCTCCTAGACTGTTCTATACGAGGTATATTGGGGATTACAGTGCGGACTAAGTGGCAATCCAGTCCTATTTCTGGTGACAGGGTAGGTAAAGCATTAAAGGGAAACCGTCAAAATGGCGACATTTTGATTGTTTTACGGGAAATCCTACTGGACCTAAGCCGCAAGGTTTACTCAATACACTACCACCTTTTAAAATTACATATTGAAATGTATAATTTATAAAGTGATTCTTAATACTTAGTTTTCATGGAGGAATTATAATTGGGAAATAAAAAAGATAATAAAAAAGATAATAAGAAGAGTGACTCCAAGGTCAATGTAAAATGGGTCTTAACCATTGTTACATGGTCTGTTATTTTTTCAGGGAGTATATCTCTTGTTTCAGATGTGCTACTAGATAATGTAAACTTATTAGTAGCTTTTATTATATTAATTTTTATTATATTAATTGGTATAATATTTGATATAATAGGAGTTGCAGTAACTGCATCCAATGAAACACCTTTTCATGCAAAAGCTGCTAATAAAGTACCAGGAGCAAAACTCGCAGTAACTTTTATTAGAAATGCAGAAAAGGTATCAAGTTTTTGCAATGATGTTATAGGAGACGTCTGTGGTATTGTAAGTGGTTCTATAGGGATAATAATAACAAGTAAAATATTATCTTTAAATTCTACTTTAAATTCTACAGTAGTAACTACAGGTATAGGTGTTACCATAGGAGCTTTAACTATAGGGGGAAAAGCTTTAGGTAAAGGATTTGCTATAACAAATAGTAATGATATATTAGAAAAGGTTACAAGGATAATATATTTTTTTAAAAGAGGATAGATGAAAATGAAAAACATATTAGATAAATATCAAGATTTTGATAGTATAAAATCCATGTCTATAAATGAGTTAAACCAATTCTCTTACGAGATAAGAGAATTTTTAATAGATAATGTATCTAAAACAGGGGGGCATTTGGCCTCTAATTTAGGAGTGGTAGAACTTACTTTAAGTATTTTTAATGTATTCGATTTAAATAAAGATAAAGTTATTTGGGATGTAGGACATCAAGCCTATGTACATAAAATATTAACGGGAAGAAAGGATAAATTTAATACATTAAGACAATATGGAGGATTAAGTGGTTTTCCTAAAATATGTGAGAGTCCTTACGATGTATTTGAAACAGGACATAGCAGTACCTCTATATCTGCCGCTCTAGGAATGGCAAGAGCAAGGGACATAAAAGGAGAAAATAATAAAGTTATAGCTGTAATAGGAGATGGAGCTCTAACTGGTGGAATGGCTTTAGAAGCATTAAATGATTTGGGGTTTAATAAAACAGACTTAATTATTATATTAAATGATAATCAAATGTCCATAGCTGAGAATGTAGGAGGAATGTCTAGCTACTTAAGTAAAGTAAGACTTGATCCTACCTATAATAAATTAAAAAAAGAAGTTAATAATACTTTAAACAAAATACCTAATGTTGGAAAAGGAATGGCCCGTTCTTTGGAAAGAGTAAAAAACGGTATAAAGCAAATGATTGTACCGGGTATGCTTTTTGAAAATTTAGGAATAAAATATTTGGGGCCAATAGATGGTCATGATATAAAAGAGTTAAGTAAAGTTATGAAAATGGCTAAAAATATAAATGGACCAGTTCTAATACATACTATAACTAAAAAAGGAAAAGGCTATGCTTATGCAGAAAAAAAACCTGATAAATTTCATGGCATAGGTCCTTTTGATTGTGATAGTGGTGAAGTTAATTCAAAAACCTGTTTAACTTATTCAAAAGTTTTTGGAGAAGAGCTAACTAAAATAGCAAAAGAAGATAAAAAAGTGGTAGCTATAACTGCAGCTATGAAAGATGGTACTGGTCTTAGAAAATTCGGAGAAACTTTCCCCAAAAGATTTTTTGACGTTGGCATAGCAGAACAGCATGCAGTAACCTTAGCAGCAGGAATAGCAACAGAAGGATTAAAACCTGTTTTTGCTGTTTATTCAACATTTCTTCAAAGAGCATATGATCAAATATTACATGACATATGTATACAAAATTTACCTGTAGTATTAGGTATAGATAGAGCAGGTATAGTAGGAAGTGATGGAGAAACACACCAAGGAATTTTTGACTTGTCATATTTATCTTCTTTACCTAATATGACAATAATAGCACCTAAATGTTTAGAAGAAATGGGGATAATGCTAAGGTGGGCATTAAATCAAAATTCACCAGTAGCCATAAGATATCCTAGAGGTGGGGATATAAAATCCTTAGAAATGACTCCTATAAAAAATATGAAAAAAGGTAAGTGGGAAGTAATTTGCGAGGAAGGAGATATAGCCATAATAGCCACGGGAAAAATGGTGCAGCATGCTATAATAGCACGAGAAAAATTAAAAGAATATGGAATAAAATCTACAATTGTAAATGCAAACTTTATAAAACCTATAGATAAGGAATTAATAAAAAACTTTGTAAAAAAAGGATATAAGATAGTAACTGTAGAAGATAATGTAATAAAAGGTGGATTTGGTTCTCTAGTTCTTCAATACATAAGTGAGCTAAAAGCTAACAATACTGTTTTAAATTTAGGTTTTAAAGATAAGTTTGTACCCCATGGTAGTACAGATATATTATATAAAATAGAAGGATTAGATCCAGAGGGTATTGTTAAAAATATAATAAAGATTATATAATATTATATGAAGGAGTTAGTTATGGCAGAAAAAAAAGAAAGATTAGACTTGCTTTTGGTGGAAAAGGGCATTTTTCAGTCTAGAGAAAGAGCAAAAGCTAGCATAATGGCAGGAGAAATATTTATAGATGGTAATAGAATTGATAAATGTGGAGAAAAGATAAAAGAAAGTGCTAATATAGAATTTAGAGGAGAAAAATTACCCTATGTAAGTCGAGGAGGACTAAAATTAGAAAAGTCCATAAAAAATTTTGGAATAGATTTAAATGAAAAGGTATGTTTAGATATAGGAGCATCCACAGGAGGCTTTACAGATTGTATGCTTCAAAATGGAGCAAAAAAAGTATTTTCCATAGATGTTGGATATGGACAATTTGCCTGGAAGCTTAGAGTGGACCCTAGAGTAGTCTGTATGGAAAGAACTAATGTAAGATATGTAACCTCAGAGGAACTAGGAGAAAAGGCTAATTTTGCAAGTATAGATGTATCCTTTATATCTTTAACTTTAGTAATACCTGTAGTAAAAGATTTGTTAGATGAAGATGGAGAAATAATGGCTCTTATAAAACCACAATTTGAAGCAGGGAGAGAAAAAGTAGGTAAAAAGGGGGTAGTAAGGGAAAGTAGTACTCATAAAGAAGTAGTGAATAAAATAGTTCAGTTTGCAGAAAAAATAGATTTAAATATATTAAATTTAGATTTTTCTCCAATAAAAGGTCCTGAGGGGAATATAGAATACCTTATATATATGACAAAAAATAAAGGGGTAAATAGTGATTTTCAAGATGACTATGTAGATTATATAGTAAATAAAGCTCATAATAATTTGAATGGTGATAAATAATGAAAAATATTGGTATAAATATAAATACAGATAAGGATATAAGTAGAAACATTTTAGACAAAATTTTTCAGTATATACATGAGGAATGTAGTGAAGCTAAAATAAAGGTTTTTTATGATTCTAAAGGTTTAGATAATGAAGAAAGTAGAGCATTAGATGCGGTCATGGTACTAGGAGGAGATGGTACTATTTTAGGTACTGCTAGAGCCTTAGCCAAATATGATGTCCCTATATTTGGAATAAATAGAGGGCATTTAGGTTTTTTAGCAGAGATAGAGCTAGAAGACTGTAAAAAGGCTATAAAAAATCTATTTAAAGGTCAATATAAAATAGAGGATAGAATAATGCTAAAATGTGACTTAAAGGGAATAGACAAGAAAGATGATTTTTTAGCATTAAATGATATAGTGCTTACAAAAGGAAATTTATCACGAATAGTAAAATATAGCATATATGTAGATGATGTATGGTATACAACTTTTGTAGCAGATGGAGTCATTGTAGCTACGCCTACGGGATCTACAGCCTACTCTTTATCTGCAGGAGGACCAATAGTATATCCAGATCTAGATGTATTAGAGATTGCGCCAATTTGTCCTCACTCTTTAGGAATTAGACCCATATTGCTAAATGGCAATAGTAAAATTAATATAAGGGTTTTAAAAAAATATGAGGATCCTGTACTTACTATCGATGGTCAAAGATATAAGAAAGTAACAGTAAATGAGGTTACCATAAGTAAATCTGAATATAAATGTAGACTTATAAAATTTAAAGATAAGGATTATTTTAAAATATTAAGAACTAAAATATCTTATAGATCTAGAGAATGTGAAGGTGAATAATATGAAAGTTTCAAGACATGCTAAAATTTTAGAAATAATAAATTCTAAAGATATAGATACCCAAGAGGAACTAGCAGAAGAATTAAAGAAAATGGGAATGAATGTTACACAAGCCACAGTTTCAAGAGATATAAAAGAGCTTAAGCTAATAAAGGTTTTGGGGAATACAGGTAAGTATAAATATGCTACCATAAACCATACAGAAAGCTATATGTCAGATAAACTTATAAATATCTTTGCTCAAACAGTGATTAATGTAGAGAATATTGATAAACTTATAATAATAAAAGCCATATCAGGCTCTGCTCCAGCAGCAGCAGAAGCTATAGATACATTAGGTTTTGATGGAGTAGCAGGTACTATAGCAGGAGATAATACTATATTTGTTATGGCAAGAACTAATGAGAAAGCTCAAGAGATAACTATGAAATTAAAAAAGATTATTACTGCATAAGGGGGATTTAAAATGCTCCTTCAACTTAATATAAAGAATTTTGCACTTATAGAAGAATTGTCTATATCCTTTGATAAAGGATTTAATGTACTTACAGGTGAAACTGGAGCTGGTAAATCTATTCTTATAGATGCTATAAGTTATGTTCTAGGTGGTAAATTCAACAGAGATCTTATAAGAACTGGAGAAAATAAAACCTATGTGGAAGCAATATTTTCCATTGAGAATGAAAGTACAGAGAGAATATTAAAAGATCAAGGGATAGATTTTGAGGATATATTAATAATAGGAAGAGAAACCTTTCAATATGGTAAAAGTATAGCTAAAGTAAATGCAAAAAGTGTTTTATTAGCTAATTTAAAGGAAATAACAAGCACCTTATTAGATATTCACGGACAACATGAAAATCAAAATCTTTTAAGCTGTGAGAATCATATAAATTATTTAGATTATTTTAGTGAAAAAGAATTATATTCTATTATGGAAAAATATAAGAGTGAGTATTTAAATCTTTTAAATATAGAAAATAAAATAAAAGAGCTATCCGGTGGAGATGAAAGTGAAAGAGAAAAGTTAATGGACTTTTTAAAATATCAAATTAAAGAAATAGGAGAGTCTAATTTAAAAGAGGGAGAAGAAGAAGAATTAGATAATAAATTTTTAGAACTTTCAAACGCTGAAAAAATTAGTAAAGTTTTAAATAATAGCTATGGAATATTATATGGGGGATTAGAAGAGGAGTCCTCAGCCTTTGATAGTCTAGGATATGTTATAAGAGAGATGGAATCTATTAATAGCATAGATAAGATTACCTCCATATGTCAAAGCTTAAAGGATGCCTATTATATAATAGAGGAGTCCATAAGAAATATAGGAGATATAAAAGATAACATATATTATGATGAGAATGAATTAGATCGCATAAATAGTAGGCTTTTTCAAATATCTACTCTTAAAAAAAAGTATGGTACAACCATAAAAGAGATTATAGAATATAAAGATAAAATAGAAAAACAATATGAGGATATGATAAACTCAGAAGAAATAATAGAAAAATTGAACAATGATAGGAAAAAAGTATTAAATAATTTAAAAGAAATAGCCATGCAAATGCATAATGTAAGAGTTAAGTACGCAGAAGAATTAGAAGTAAGGGTTAAAGAAGAATTAAGTTATGTAGGACTTTCTAAAACTAGATTTAAAATTAATGTAGATCTAGTATCTAGTTTTTTTAAAAGCGGCTGTGATAAAGTAGAATTTTATGTATCTACCAATCCAGGAGAGCCTTTAAAACCTTTAGATAAAGTAGTGTCTGGAGGAGAGCTTTCACGAATAATGCTAGCTTTAAAAACTGTATTTGTAGATAAGGATAAAATACCTTCAGTTATATTTGATGAAATAGATACAGGTATAAGTGGAGTAGTGGCACAAAGTGTAGGAGAGAAGATGTACTCTATATCTCATGGTCGTCAAGTATTTTGTATAACACATTTATCACAAATAGCTTGTATGTCTGATAATCACTATTATATACATAAAGAAGTATTACAGGACAAAACCTATACAAAGGTTACAAAATTGAGTAAAGAAGATAAAGAAATAGAAATAGGAAAAATGATAGGAGGATCAAATCTTACAGATATAACCCTTCAAAATGCAAAGGAAATAATAAAAATAGCGGACAATAAAAAAGAAAAAATATTAAAAAATTCCTAAAATGGTATTGACAAAATAATAGATAAGGTTATAATAAATTCTAAAGATGTTTAAAATTAAATAAAAAGCTCTTATCAAGAGTGGTGGAGGGATCAGGCCCTGTGAAGCCCGGCAACAGCTAGTTGAACCTAGAAATGTGCTAATTCCTGCAGTGGATTCACTGAGAGATGAGGGATTAAAGTTACCATGTTTTAATATTTGTAACTGTTAATAAAGTCATTTCTCACGAAATGGCTTTTTTTAATACAAAAATTTAATTCTAGATTAAAAATATTTTAAATCATAAGGGGGACAAGAAATGAGTATTAAAAATTGGAACACAGAAACCATATGTATTCAAGGAGGCTATACTCCAAAGTCAGGGGAACCAAGAATTCTTCCTATTATTCAAAGCACCACTTACAAATATGATGACCCAGATAAAGTAGCTAACTTATTTGACCTTAAAGAGGAAGGACATATGTATACAAGAATAAGTAATCCGACAGTGGCTGCTTTCGAAGAAAAAATAGCACAGTTAGAAGGTGGAGTAGGGGCTGTAGCAGTTTCCTCTGGGCAAAGTGCTACCACATTAGCAGTTTTAAATATTTGTAGTGCAGGAGATCATATACTAGCCTCCTCAAATTTATATGGAGGTACATTTACCCTTATTTCATCTACTTTAAAGAAATTAGGAATAGAAACTACTTTTGTTTCACCAGAAGCATCAGAAGAAGAAATATTAAAACTTGCCAAAGATAATACCAAAATGGTATTAGGAGAAACTATTGGTAACCCCTCAGTAAATATTTTAGACTTTCATAAGTTTTCAAATGTGGCTAGAAAAATAGAGGTACCTTTTTTAGTAGATAATACATTAATGACTCCTTATCTTTGTAAGCCCTTTGAATATGGAGCCAATATAGTAATTCATTCCGCTACTAAATATATAGATGGTCATGCAACCAGTGTAGGAGGAGTTGTTATAGATGGAGGAAATTTTAACTGGAGAAATGGAAAGTTTCCTTCTTTAGTAGATAAAGATCCTACCTATCATGGTATAAGTTACACAGAAGAATTTAAAAATTTAGCTTATATAACTAAATTAAGGGTAAATCTTTTAAGAGATTTAGGAACTTGTTTAAGTCCCTTTAACGCTTTCTTATTTAATTTAGGATTAGAAACATTACACCTTAGAATGGAGAGACATAGTGAAAATGCTTTAAAATTAGCACAATTTTTACAGGAGCATGACAAGATAACTTGGGTAAAGTATCCTTTATTAAAGGGTGATAAAAGTTATAAAAATGCTAAAAAATATTTAAATAGTGGAGCTAGTGGTATGTTAACTTTCGGTATAAAAGGAGGAACAGATCACGCTAAAGAATTTATTAAAAGTCTAAAATTAGCGAGCTTAGTAATACACATAGGAGATGCAAGAACTAGTGTACTTCATCCCTCTAGCACAACCCATAGACAACTATCCTATGAAGAACAAATTGCATCTGGGGTAACAGAAGACTTAATAAGAGTATCTGTAGGTATAGAATACATTGGAGATATAATAAAAGATTTTAAAAAAGCATTGAGTAAAATATAAGTAAAGCGGTTTAAAGCTTTAGATAAAGGAGGTAGAACTATGGTTTCAATTGCTATTTTGGGTAATGGAGTGGTAGGTTCAGGATTAGTAGAATTAATAGAGAGAAATAAAAAAGAGAATGAAGAAGAGAATATAAGTATAACCAAAATATTAGTTAGAGATAGAAATAAGCATAAAAATAACAAATTATTTTCAATAATTACAGAGGATATAAAAGAAGTTATAAAGGAAAATGTGAGTATTGTTGTAGAGGCTATAGGCGGAATAGAACCTGCTTATGATTATGTAAAAACTTTTTTGAAAAATAAAAAACATGTAGTTACTGCTAATAAAGATTTAATATCAAAACATGGTGATGAACTTTTAAAAATTGCAAAAGAAAATAATGTAAAGCTTTATTTTGAGGCTAGTGTAGGTGGAGGAATTCCTATACTTAGGCCTATGAAAGAGTGCTTAGTAGGAAACAATGTGAAAAGCATTAAGGCTGTATTAAATGGTACTACAAATTTTATTTTAACTAAAATGCATAAAGAAGGAGCTACTTTTAAAAATGCATTAGTTACTGCACAAAAATTAGGATTTGCAGAATTTGATTCTACATCTGATATAAAAGGATATGATAGTGCAAGAAAGTTAGCTATATTATCGAATTTAGCCTATAATAAAAAATTTAATTGGGAAAATTTTAATGTAGAAGGAATAGACGACATTGATGAATATGATATTGATATGGCAAATAAATTAGAAGGAGTTATTAAACTAATTGGAATAAGTGAAAAATTCCAAGATGGTATATATACAGCTGTTAAGCCAGCTATTATATCTAAAAATAGTATTTTATCAAGGGTAGAAAATGAGTTTAATTCTATAATAATAGAGGGAGACAGTATAGGAGAGGTAGCTTTCTATGGAAAAGGTGCAGGTAAATTACCAACAGCTAGTGCAATTTATGCAGATATTATAAATATAATAAATAATAAAAAGGAAAAAGATTTATTATTTAATGATGAAAAGGCTGTAATTTTTAGAGAATTTCCAAAAGAACAAGATTGGTTTATAAGAATTTCTACTGAATATAGAACTGAAGTTATATGTGGTATAAATAAGTTATTTAAAAAAGTCTATGTATATTCAAAAAATTGTTTTTCAAATAAAGAGGTTTTTGCTATAGTTTACAATGAAAAAGAAAAAAATTTAAAAGATAAGCTGGATAGTATACCTAATATTAAAAAATTAAAGGCTACTATAATTTTATTCCATAGCTAAGGGCTAGTTAGCAAAGGAAATAAAATATGGCTTTAATCATAGATAAAAACCTTCCAGCTTACCAAATATTAAAATCTGAAAATATAAATATAATGGATAAATTAAATTATAACAAAAATACAAATAAATTAAAACTTATAATATTAAACTTGATGCCTAAAAAAATAGAGGCGGAAACACAAATACTAAGAGTCTTATGTAAAAGTTTTATAGATTTAGAGATTACTTTTTTAAAAACTGAAAGTTATAAGAGTAAAAATACAAGCAATGATCATTTAAATAAATTTTATAAGACTTTTAGTGAAATAAAAAATCATAATTTTCATGGAATGATTATAACCGGTGCTCCAGTAGAACTTATGGATTTTGAAAGAGTAGATTATTGGGAAGAACTTAAAAATATAATGGATTATTGTAATAAAAAAGTAAAATCTACTATATTCATATGTTGGGCAGCTCAAGCAGCCTTATACTACTATTATGATATAAATAAGTATTCATTAAATAAAAAGCTTTTTGGTGTGTTTCCTCACAAAATAAGTAAAGAAAATTCTTTACTTACTAAAGGTTTTGATGATGAATTTTATGTACCCCATTCCAGGTATACTTATACAAGAAAAGAAGATATAAAAAGATGCAAAGATATAGAGATAATTTCCGAATCAGAAGAGGCAGGATTATATTTAATGCAAAGCAATAATTTTAAAAAAATATTTATATCAGGACACTGTGAATATGACAGGTATACATTATATGAAGAATATATTAGAGATATAAATAAGAATAAGCATATAGACATTCCTAAAAACTATTTTAAAGAAAATAATTTAAACAAAAAACCTATAATGAAATGGCGTTGTCATGGAGAAACCTTGTTTTTAAATTGGATACAGTTGCTAGAAAAGTTATCAAGTGATTCTTAGGTACAAGTAAAGTTTGCTTAGAATAATTACTGTTGGCATAGACAGGATAAAAATTGATATGTATTCATAATATAATAATTAAATTTACAACAAAAAATGATTATTCAAATATTCTGTAGTTATTTTGATTATTTTAAATTATATAATTTTATTAAAATTCAAAATTCAAAAAAGCTCTAAATAAATTGTATTAATAACACAATCTATTTAGAGCCCTTTTTTATGAAAAATAAAAAGACTTTTATATAGTTATATGTAAATATTTTTTTATTTTTTGTTAAGAATAAAAGATATGTCAAAAATATTATTTGCAGCATATAGTACAAAGAATTGGATTTTAAAGAAAATATACTACAGCATAATTATATTTGAAAGGGGAAATTTAAGAATAAATAAGATTTTAAGACAGGAGGTAAAAGTTATGGACAGAAATAAGAAAAAATTTTTAAGCTTTTTTTTAATTCCTATCCTGTTAATAAGTTTGTTTACTTATTATAAGATTCATCACATACCTACTACAATTTTTGTAAGAGAGGGAGAAAGAGTAAAAAACAATAGTTTTATTAAATTAACAGAGGATATAAGTGCGGATTGCACAGTTTCTGATATAAAATCAAACAATAAAAAAATGAATGTCAAAATTTTAGGAATGGTTCCTGTAAAATCTGTTTCATTAAAACCCGTTTCTAAAGATATTATGTTGTACCCTGGTGGAAAACCTGTTGGAGTAAAGTTAAATACAAAGGGAGTTTTAGTAATAGCTCTTTCAGATATAGAAACAGAAGGGGGAAAAATACAAAGTCCCGCAGCTGTATCTGGTATACAAATTGGAGATAGTATAATAAGTATAAATGGAAAAGAAATAACCAATTCAGAAGATGTAGAAAAGGAAATTAGAAATTGTGAAGGAAAAGACTTAAAAATAGTAGCTTATAGAAAAGGTGAAAAAATAACAAAAAATATTAAGCCTGAAAAAGGTAAGAAAGATAATAATTATAAAATAGGATTATGGGTAAGAGATTCCACAGCTGGTGTAGGAACACTGACTTTTTATCATGATAAAAGTAAAAAATTTGCAGCCTTAGGTCATCCTATTACTGATGTAGACACAGGTACTATACTTACTATAGATTCAGGAGAAATAGTACCGTCTTCTATAGTATCTATAAAAAAAGGTATAAAAGGTAATCCTGGAGAACTAAAAGGAATATTTTTAGATGAAGATTTGGTCTTAGGTAATATAGAAAATAATACAGAGTGTGGTATATTCGGAACATCAAATATGAAATTAAGTAATAAAAAATATAAAAAACCTATGAAAGTAGCTTTAAGAAATGAAATAAAAGAAGGACCAGCTCAAGTATTGACTACATTAGAAGGTGAAGAACCTAGTTTATACAATATAGAAATACAGAAGCTTTTATCTCAGGATAAACCAGGACCTAAGAGCATGATTATAAAAGTTACAGATCAAAATCTTATTAAAAAAACTGGAGGTATTGTTCAAGGCATGAGCGGAAGTCCTATAATACAAAATGATAAAATAGTTGGAGCTGTTACTCATGTTTTAATTAATAAGCCAGATGTAGGATATGGCATATATATAGAATGGATGTTAAAGGATGCAGGCATATTAGATAATAATTAATTGTTATAGTTAATTTTTTTATATAGATCTAAAGATTAATCTAAAAGTCACTAAGTAAGATTTAATATAAGTAGCATGAATATAATAAATTAGTAATTTAGATAGTATAAATAGCTAAAAATTTAAAAGAATATTACTGTAATATATAAGAATATAAAATAGCATAAGGAAAATAATTGAAAATTTATATAAAAACCATAAATTTAATAGTAAGAAAGAGTAAATTTACAATAATTAACATATAAAAGAACGAAATTCTATGACAAAATAAAATATATGTGTTACCATATAAAGTGTAAGAAATTAGAGTATCTTACACTTTATTATTTTTTATATATTTTTTCTCAAATAAGGAGGAATTAAATTTCTTTTGTCGAATAAATAATTTGTTAAGATATGGTAATTTTATCAAAAAGGAGAGTAGTTTATATGGAAGAAACAAAGATCAATGTTATCATCGCAGATGATAATAAGGAATTTTGTAACATATTAAGTGATTATTTACTAAATCAAAGAGACATAATGGTTACAGGTATAGCTAATGATGGAGTAGAGGCTCTTAAATTGGTGGAAGAAAAAAAGCCAGATTTAATAATACTAGATATAATAATGCCTCACTTAGATGGATTAGGGGTTTTGGAAAAGTTAAATAGTATAGATATTACTCCTATGCCAAGGGTAATTGTTTTGTCTGCTGTAGGACAGGATAAGATTACTCAAAGAGCTATAAACTTAGGTGCAGATTATTATGTAGTTAAACCTTTTGATATGGATGTTTTTACTAAAAGAATAAGACAAATGTTTAACAATACCATAAGTAGTGAAGAAGTTAGAAGACCAGTAGTAATGCCGGAAACCTGTTCACAAGAAAAGATTTCATTATCTAAAAATGAACCAGCAGATTTAGAGCAAGAAATAACAGATATTATACATGAAATAGGCGTGCCAGCGCACATAAAAGGATATATGTATTTGAGAGAAGCTATAACTATGGTAGTTAATGACATGGAACTTTTATCCGCAGTAACAAAAGAATTATACCCTTCCATAGCTAAAAAATATAATACTACAGCAAGCAGAGTGGAAAGAGCTATAAGACACGCTATAGAAGTAGCTTGGTCAAGAGGTCAAGTCGAGACTATAAACAATATATTTGGGTATACTATAAATAATGGAAAGGGAAAACCAACAAATTCTGAGTTTATTGCAATGGTGGCTGATAAATTAAGACTAAAAAATAGGGTTTGTTAAATCGCTTAGTTGATGGGTTTGTTAGATATCCTATATCGATAAACGTTGCAAAAATCGCTATGGATTTTATTGTTTTATATCAATAGATTTTAAATTAAATTGTATAAGAATGCCTTTTGTACATTGGCTTAAGTGCTAATATTACAGGAGGTGTTTTTATTTTGCCAAAAGTTATAAAAGACAAAAGAAAATAGTTGATTTAATTGAAGATTTTTTAGAATATTGCAGTTATAAAAATTTACCCAATAAGACTATAAAATCATATAATCAAACATTAGTTTTATTTATGAGGTATCTTGAAGAAGAAAAGAATATTATAGATATTAATAAGATTAATAAAGAAATCGTCCAAGAATATATTATGTTTACAAGAAATAGAGGCAAATATAGTTTCGTTGCAAGCATAGATGGAATGATTAAAGCTAACATTGATAAAAGAAGTGATATAGGAGAACAAGTATCAGATGCTACATTAAATAATTATTTAAGAAATATTAAAGTGTTTTTTTATTGGTTAGATGAGAATCATATAATTAAAAAGAATACAGTATGTAAATGTAAATTTTTAAAAACTGAGAGAAAAAGTAAAGAACAATTAACAGATGAAGAATTTAAAAAATTAACAAGATCAATAAACATTACAAAATTTCATGAATATAGGGACTTTGTTATTAACTTAATCATAGATACAGGTATGAGATTAAGCGAAACATTACATTTAACAATAAATGATGTAGACTTTAGTAGAAGAACTATTCTAATTCCAGCAGAAATAAATAAAGGACGTAAAGATAGAGTTATTTTTTATGGTAACACGATGTCTAAATTACTACATCGTTGGATTAGGTTTAAAGACATATATCAAGAAACAGAATTGTTGTTTCCTACACATAGAACCAACACAATATTAAGAAGTTGTGATAGTACTGATTTTATAACATTTGCAGAAGATTTATTTCATCAGCAGTTTTATCTTGTGAAAGTGAAACAGCGATTTCGTTTGCTAATTTTAGCAAATCCTCAGTACTTAAATTATTTATATATGTCATTGTTATACCTAATTAAAAATAATAATACATAATAGATAGTATGATTATTATATAAATAATATAAGTATAATGTGTTTAAATAGCAAATAAATATGGATTATGGAAAAAGTAACAATTCTGATGGGAAAGTAATACAATAAATATAAACACTTATATTAAGAGGAGATATGAAATTTAATGGCTGGAATAGTTTTGAGGACTTAGCGAGAGCTTGCGGATATACTGACTCTCATAAGGATAGTGATAATACAAGTGAAACAAGTAACAATAATGCAACAAATGAATCTTGTAATATGGGATGCTATGATATACCTAATGGATTTCAATCTTTAAATCCCCAGTTATTCGTTGCAATAGGAGGAATACTTGGAGATATATTAGCAGGCAGTATTCCTGCTAATGTTCAAGTTGCACTTGGAAATTGGTTACTGTTAGTTGGCCAGGCAATTGTAACATTTAATGCTCAACAAATATATTTTCAACAAGGACCGGGGAGATATTTTAATCCTCAGAATTATAATGTAGATAATCCATTTTGCCAAACTACTTCTCAAAATACTACTCAGAATAATAGCTCAAGCAAGAATAGTAAAAATTCAAGTAAGGATAGTAAAGATTCAAATAAGGATAGTAAAAATTCAAGCAAAAGTAAAGAAAAAAACCCGAATTCTGATGGAAAATCATCTAGTAAAAATAAAGTTGATAAAATAGAGGAGCTAGAGTTACGTATAGATCAGCTAATGTCTGAGATGGAGAGAATTAAAAATAAAATTGAAAAATAAATTATATATATTGCAATATGTTTTCTACATCTTAACACATAGCCTGTCTATTGTTTGAGTAGGAACTGTATTTATATTTTCTATAAACTTTTGGTAGAGAAGAAAAAAATATATTATTAATTACGGATGATTTTAACCATCACCATAACCCCTTAATTACGTTAAATTTTGGTCTGCATTGTAGTAAAAACATCAATTATATAATCCTCAAAGGCAATCAACAAATAGAGTTAAAGGTATCTAGATATTGCTCTATTGCTAATTTTTCAATTCTCTCTTTTTCATTTTATGTAGCTCTAACATAAATTCTCTGATTATATATTTATTAATATTCTTTTTTAGTCTTCTTCCTAACGTTTATGATTCTTATTCAAAAATTAAAAGAGTATTCCTGCTTTTGATGTTGCATATTCGATAAATAATGTGACACAAGTAAATATTTTATAAAGGTAAAATAGGGACTATTAATATGCAGTCTTTTTATTTTTGCATATTTTTAATAAAAAACATTGTAAAAAACAGTACGTTTCTTAAAAACAGTAATAATAAATTACTAAGTTGCAACAAGCATATTACATTTTAAACGCATATATTAAGTCTATTTGCAATTTGTAGACAAGGTAGTGTAAATGTAAGAAAAAAGAAATCTAGATCTAGTAGAATATTAGGAGCTTTACCGAATGGATCAAAGGTTAGATTATATAGAATAGAGGAGGAATGGATACATATTTATTAACCTTCATATGGAAGTTATGTTTATGGTAAGTATATAAGATATTAATTTTAAAGAAGTAGAAGGAATTTTTTGACATGTATAGAATATAAATATAATAGTTTTCTATAACTCATTATCAAGTCCTTCTTGAATAAAAAGGAGCCCATGTATATAGTTAGGGCTCTTTTTTATTATATATTAATGTTACATTTAAAATTTGAATTGAATAATTATTTTATTCAGTTCAGGTTGATTGAAATCCCATGCAATGTATGGGTGGAGCTTGTAAAAAGTTTGTTTAAGGGTTCATAAAAATTTTAAAGTTAATGTGTTTAAGAATAACTAGATAAGAGTATTGTTGTACTAATATCTAGTTATTTTAATTTATTTAATATTATTACATCAAGGGAAGATACTACTTCTATTATAAAAGTAATCATATATATTATCATGTTACTACATAATAAATTAAGGTATTATAAAACTCTATCCACTTAAATGAGTACTCCTATAATGGCAGTAGCTCATTTTTTATGAATTATGATAAAAATTTCAAATAAAAGAAATGAATTATAGGTAAAAGTTTAAAATGATTATTTTATTTAATCAAAAATTGATGCTATATAATAAGTTATATTTAAAGTATACAATAATGTATAAATAAGTAAAAATATGAAGGATAAAAAAAGAAGGAATTCAAATAATTGTAAAGAATGTAATAATTATAGGTTGTCACACCAAAATAAACACATGAGAAGGGGGAATAAACATGAAAAAGAAGACAACTATATTAAGTATCTTTCTAGCTGCTTTTATGGCTTTATTACTAAATGTAGGTAATGTTAAAGCTGCGCCAACTGGACAAGATATAGTAAACTATGCTATGAAGTTTAGAGGGACTCCATATGTTTGGGGAGGAAAGGATCCATCAGGATTTGATTGTTCAGGACTTGTATACTATGTATATAAAAATGCTGCAGGTATAGAATTACCAGGGAATACTTATGGGCAGATCACAAAAGGTACTCCAGTATCACAAAGTAATTTACAACCAGGAGATTTAGTATTTACTGACAACGTTGAACATGTAGGAATATATGTTGGTAATGGACAAATGATACATGCACCGCAGTCAGGGGATGTTGTTAAGGTTTCAGATATATGGAACTTCTATGCTGGAAGAAGAATTATAAATACACCACAATCTTATGTTAAGGTAGATGGTGGGGGATATTCTAATTATAATGGCGCTCCAGGATTAAATTTAATAATTAGAGATTTTAGTTCAGATATTGCAAGAGTATTTGCATGGGTGGATTCAGACACTGGTGCTTCTTGGTCTTTTGCATTAGATCCACCAAACTCAAATTATACAAAATTATATAAAAATACTAGTAAAGTAATAACAAAGAGAAATGGAGGATACACTTTCTCTAAAGGGGCTACGTATAAGGTAAAAGTTAAAGGGTATAATAGTTCTGGACAAGTTGTAGCAGAAAATCAAATAACTCTTAAAATACCTCAATAAAATCTTAATTTCATAAAGGAATTTTTTAACATTTGTAGAATGTTAAATATAATGGTTTTCTATAAGTTAAGCAGATACTTCCCAAAAAAAACAAAAGAACCCCAATAAAGGGGTTCTTTTGCATGGAAATATATATATATTTACTATTTTATATGAACTAATTGTTTTTACGATCATCACAAGCTATGCTATAAGGTTCATAAGGACCTATTGCAGTACCATCTGGTTAATGATTTATCCAGTTTGAATAAACCTTTATATAATACCAACGAAGTCCACGCCAACTATTATAACCCCTAGGAACAAACTATTACATTGAGTTAAGCTTATTGTTAAACAATTTAATTAATATTTTAAAAGTAAAGCCATTTTTACAAACAAAGAAAGCTTTAGGAATCTAGAGCTTTTATTTGTTTATAAACTAATTATTATTTTTTAATTATTAAAAAATAATAATTAGGAGGCATTATGATGAATATTTTATGTAAACATGAATGTAGTTATTTTCCAGATTAATATAGCTATAAAGATTGAATTGCAAAGTTATTAAATTTAATTATAAGTAATTAGCATGTTATAGAAATTTTTTATACATACTATAACTAAATAAAATTTGAAGGCTTATTTTAGAAAAATAATTGGAATATTGAAAAATATTTATCAATATAGAACAAAATGGAAAATAAATTTAAACAATTAGCATAAAATAATGGGAATCACCAATATAATAGAAAAAAATACAAAATATTGAAATTACAAAAATATAGGTTATAATTAAATTGTAAGAAATAAAATTATAGTATGAGGTGGAAAAATATGTCACAAAATTCACGAACAACTAAAAAATTAACTTTGATACCATTGATATTAATGATTTTTACTTCGGTGTTTGGCTTTGCTAACATGCCTAGATCTTTTTACTTAATGGGTTATGGTGCTATTCCTTGGTATATTTTATCTGGTGTAACATTCTTTATTCCTTATGCATTTATGATGGCAGAGTATGGTGCGGCTTTTAAGGATGAAAAAGGTGGAATTTATTCCTGGATGGAGAAATCTGTAGGAGCAAAATATGCTTTTGTAGGGACCTTTATGTGGTATGCATCCTATATAATTTGGATGGTTAACATTTGTTCAACACTATGGATTCCAATTTCAAATGCAATTTTTGGTAAAGATACTACTTCAACTTGGGCATTCTTGGGATTAAATTCAACTCAAGTTTTAGGTGTATTAGGTATAATTTGGATAATACTTGTAACTTTTACTGCTTCTAAAGGATTAGAAAAAATAACTAAAGTAACTTCTATAGGAGGAACTGCAGTTGCACTTTTAAATATTGTCTTGTTAGTTAGTGCAATAATTATCCTTATAGCAAATGGTGGACAACTAGCAGAACCTATAACTTCTGTTAAATCTATTGTACAATCTCCAAATCCTGCATATCAGAATCCAATTTCTGTATTAGCTTTTATAGTTTTTGCTATATTTGGTTATGGTGGTATAGAAGTTGTTGGAGGACTTGTAGATCAAACTGAAAACGCTGAGGTAACTTTTCCTAAAGGAATTACTATTGCAGCTATTATCATTGCAGTAGGATATTCAATTGGGATATTCTTATGTGGCATAGTTACAAATTGGGATAGTGTTTTAGCTTCCAAAGACGTAAATATAGGAAATATAGCATATGCACTAATGCATAATTTAGGATATCAATTAGGGCATTCTTTTGGAATTAGCGAAGCATCATCAATATTAATGGGGGATTGGATCGCAAGATTTGTAGGATTTTCTATGTTTTTAGCTTTAACTGGAGCTTTCTTTACATTATCTTATGCTCCACTAAAACAACTTATAGAAGGTACTCCAAATAAATTATGGCCTGGAAAAATGGCCAAAATTGAAAACGGCATGCCTTTAAATGCTATGCGTGTTCAATGTATAATTGTAATGGTATTTATTGCATTAGTATCTTTTGGAGGAGACGCAGCAGCTAAGTTTTTTGGAAAATTAATTCTTATGACCAACGTTGCAATGACTATACCTTATATGTTTTTATCAAGCGCATTCATTTCTTTTAAAAAGAAAACCGAAATAAAAAAACCATTTGAAGTTTATAAAACTAGGAAAAGTACAGTTATTGCTGCAGTTGTAGTTACATTTACTATAGCTTTTGCTAATTTTTTCACAATAATAGAACCGGCTACAAAGGGCAATATATCAGATACAATATTCTCAATTATTGGACCTATATTTTTTAGCATAGTTGCTATATTAATGTATAATTCCTATGAGAAAAAGTATGTTATTAAAAGTGAAAAGGGTAAAACTAAAAATTTATAAGTTATAATTTATATAAAAATAGAGGGGATACTAAATTTAATCCCTTCTATTTTTTAGTGCTCTAAGCTTTGGCAACAATTTGACAGTGAAAGTTACCTCTAGGCTTGGTAATAGGAAATACTAGATGAGGCTAAGAAAATTTATGCTTAGATGAAATCTATGCAGAGTCTAGTCTGAGAGATAGGAATTATATAGAGTCTTACTAATGATGGAGAAGTTTGCTAAGCAAAACAAAGTCCAACACTATCTAAATCCTTAGGAATAAATATAAGAGATATATGATATAAAGGTTATATTGTTCTTGTTTGGGAGGTATGATAGATATATCAGTAGATGATGCAATTCATAAATAATAACATACATAACCACATGTGGTAGAAATATTAGAAGATATAGTACATAGAAGGTGTTTTTTAATAGAAAATAAATTATAATTAATTTTAATAAGACTAAATTAAGAATTAGTATAAAGAGGTGTTTGATATGAATTTTTATGAAAAAACATTAGAAGAGCAGGAAATATATAAAGGAAAAATAATAAATGTTGTAAAACAAAAGGTAAAATTACCAAATGGTAAAGAATCTTTTAGAGAAATTGTAAGACATCCAGGTGCAGTAGCAATTTTAGCTTATAAAGATAAAGACACAGTACTTTTAATAAAGCAATTTAGGAAAGCTATAGATAAAGATATATTTGAGATACCAGCAGGGAAAATAGAAAAGGGAGAAGAGATAGAAAGTTCAGCTCTAAGGGAATTAGAAGAGGAAACAGGTTATAAGGCGAAAAATATGGAATACTTAGGCAAGATAGTTACATCCCCAGGTTTCTCAGATGAATACATATATATTTATAAAGCTCTTAATCTTTATAAAGGTAAAGAGGGCATGGAGGATGAAGATGAGTTTATAGATTTAATGGAAATTAGTATAGACAAATTAAAGGAGTATATTAAAAATGGAAAAGTAATAGATGGAAAAACTATAAGCGCAGTTATGATGGATACTTTATCTAAGAAGTAGTAAAATTTTCATGTTTTTTATAGAAGATATTTTTAAAAATTGGATTTTAATTAATAATGGGCAGCCTAATCTATAGTAATTTTAGAAATTTTATTAAATGTTATTAAAAAAATAATATTTTTAAAAGTTAATAATAGTAGTAATATCCCTCTTTTGTTAGTCATAAATATAAGAAAGATAGAAACAAAGGGGGATAAATTTATTATGGAAAACAAATTTTTGGGTAATATAAACAGACACGTTCAAGAAAATTTTTGGCTATATATTATAAGTCTTTTATGTATTTGTACTGGTATAGTCTTAGGTATATACTCAGTAAAATATATGGGTTCTTTTGAGAAAGGTGATCTTTTAAGTTATGTAGAGAGTTTTAGTAAAAGCATTTCATCTAATGGAATAGATTCTAAATCAATTTTATTTGAAGCTATAAAAAATAATATAACTATTATTGTAGCTATTTGGTTTTTAGGATTAACTATGATAGGAATTCCAGTTATTCTCATAATAGATGTAATAAAAGGATTCACAATAGGTTTTACCACAAGCTTTATTGTAAATGGATTGGGAATGAAGGGGATATGGATGTCCCTTTTAGGGGTATTACCTCAAAATTTAATATATATTCCTTGTATAATATTTGCATCAGTGCTATCAATGGAATTTTCAATACAAATACTAAGGGATAAAAATAATAGGGGATTTCAAAATGGAATATGGGTAAGAGCTACCTCCTATTCTTTTTCTTTTGCATTTGTAGTAATAATTATGTTTATAGGATTTTTAATGGAATCTTATATAACACCCAATATGATAAAACTAGTAGTAGCAAGAGCAGGGGTTTGTATGCTATGTTTATAGAATATAAAAAAGCCATAGTCACTTTAATAAAGTGTTTTTTAATATTATTGTTTTTTGGGTCCCTATTGCCTATAGCCTTGGATTCAGTTCTTTATAATTTTTTTATGAAAAATAAGGTATATGAAAATAGCACTTTAGTATTTAAAAATATAGATTTAAAAATAAAAATTATATATAATTATATACTAGTTTTTAATAATTTTTTAAGAGGTTTTTAAATTAATTTGTTGAATATAATAAAGTAAGCTTAAAAAATAGGGGAATGGTAAATGAAAAATATTATAGAGAATTATATAAAAGATTTACAAAAGAAGAACTTAAGTAAAAATACTTTAGAGGCTTATAGAAGAGATGTGGAGAAGTTTAGTGAGTTTGTTAGAAACAGAGAGGAAAGAATACTTTCTGTTGATACAGTTACTATAATGGCTTTTGTTCAATATTTGCAAAGAGAAGGACGAGCTACATCTTCAATAGTAAGAAATATAGTATCTGTAAGAAATTTTTATAAATATTTAATAAAAAAAAACATGGTATCTGAGGACCCTACACTAGGATATGAAATACCTAAGATAGAAAGAACTATTCCTAAAATACTTTCTGTAGAAGAAGTAGATAAACTTTTAAATTCCCCAAATTCTTCAAAAAAGGGATTAAGAGATAAAGCAATGCTAGAACTTATGTATGCTACGGGAGTTAAGATTACAGAACTTTTAAATCTAAATATATATGATATAAATTTGAAGTTTAATTATATAAAATGTAGAGGCAGTAAAAAAAGAGAGAGAATTATACCTATAGGCTCCTATGCGATAAAGTGTTTAAAGAATTATTTAGAAGTAAGACCAGCTATAAATGTATATAATTTAGATTATTTGTTTTTAAATTTAAAGGGAACTCAAATGACTAGGCAAGGTTTTTGGAAAATAATAAAATTTTATGCAAAAGAAGCATCTATAGATAAAGAAATAGATTCTTATACACTAAGACATTCCTTTGCAGTACATTTACTTCAAAATGGAGCAGATATAAAATCTGTACAGGAACTTTTAGGTCATAAGGATCTAGCTGCAACTCAAATTTATTCTAGTATATCAAAGAAGAGTAAAATAGCAGAAGTATATAAAAATGCTCATCCAAGGGCATAATTTTAATAAAGCTTTCAAGATAAAGGAGGAGTTAATTTTGAATTTAAAGAAAATAAAAGAAAGTGCAGATTTTGTGAAAAATAACATATCTATAATGCCTGAAATTGGAGCTGTTTTAGGCTCAGGCTTAGGTGATTTAGCTGAGGAAATAGAAAATAAAGAAATTATAAAATATTCCAATATACCTAATATGCCAGCTTCAACTATAAAAGGACATAAGGGTCAGTTTGTAGTGGGAACTTTAAAGGGTAAAAAGGTTATAATGATGCAAGGGAGAGTGCATTATTATGAAGGAAATAAAATGAGCGATGTAGTACTTCCTGTATACATAATGAAAGAGCTAGGAGTAAAAAATATAATTGTTACAAATGCAGCTGGGGGAGTAAATGAAATTTATAATCCTGGAGATCTTATGATTATAAAAGATCATATTAATTTTGCTTTTAGTAATCCTTTAATAGGTAGTAATGATGAGGAAATTGGACCAAGATTTCCAGATATGTCAGAAGCATATAATAAAAGTTTGATAATCCTTGCAGAAAAAGAAGCTGAAAAATTAGGCTTTTCTCTTCAAAAGGGAGTATATGCTATGATGACAGGACCTTCATATGAAACACCAGCAGAAATAAAAATGTTAAGAATGTTAGGGGCAGATGCAGTAGGAATGTCTACAGTACCAGAGGTTATAGCAGCAAATCATTGTGGAATTAAAGTATTGGGAATATCTTGTATAACCAATATGGCAGCAGGTATATTAGAGCAGCCACTAAACCATCAAGAAGTTATAGAAACATCTAATAAAGTAAGATCTAAATTCATATCCTTACTAAAATCAATATTAGAAGTTATGTAAAATTTTTAATAATAAAAAATGGGTTGATAAGTGATTCTTAGGGTCAAAGATAGAAATGTTTTGTATAAACAAGCTCTACTTGATCCTAAGAATCACTTAATATATTTAAAGTGTGAAGAAATTGAATGAGTGTTTGAAAATAAAATAGGTTTAATTTTAATACTATGCATTTTATAAACTAATTTATTTCGCTAACAAGTTATAAATGTGTATACATTAAAACTAAATCTATTTGGAGGCAATCCTTATATTATATAATAATTGCTTTGTAGGGAGGAATAAATTATGAGAATGTATGATTTGATCCTAAAGAAAAGAAATGGAGGAGAGCTAAGCAAAGAAGAAATAGATTATTTTATTTTAGAATATACTAATGGTAATGTCCCAGATTATCAAGCTTCAGCTCTTTTAATGGCTATATACTTTCAAAAAATGAAAAGAAGAGAAACTGTAGATTTGACTATGGCTATGGTTAACTCTGGAGATATATTGGATTTATCAAAAATACAGGGTATAAAAGTTGATAAACATAGTACTGGTGGAGTTGGAGATACTACTACCTTAGTTTTGGCGCCTATGGTAGCAGCCTTAGGTATACCTGTAGCTAAAATGTCTGGTAGAGGTTTAGGTCATACTGGTGGAACTATAGATAAATTAGAATCTTTTAAAGGTTTTTCAGTAAATATGACAGAGGATAAATTTATAAATAACGTTAACAATATTAAAATAGCTGTAGGAGCTCAAACAGCAGATTTAGCTCCAGCGGATAAAAAATTATATGCATTAAGAGATGTTACTGCTACAGTAGACAATATTTCTTTAATAGCTTCTAGTATAATGAGCAAAAAAATAGCTGCAGGAGCTAATGCCATAATTTTAGATGTAAAGGTTGGAGAAGGAGCCTTCATGAAAACTCCGGAAACTGCAAAAGAGTTAGCGGAAGAAATGGTTAATATAGGTAAAAGTGTAGGCAGAAATACTGTGGCTATATTATCAGATATGGATCAACCTTTAGGTTATGCTATAGGAAATGCTTTAGAAGTAAAAGAAGCTATAGATACACTAAAAGGTAAAGGTCCTAAGGATTTATTAGAATTATGTTTAACCTTAGGAAGTAATATGGTTATTTTATCACAAAAAGCAAATACTATAGAGGAAGCAAGAAAGATGCTTTTAAGTACTATAGAAAAAGGATTAGCTATAGAAAAATTAAAAGAATTTATTAGATCTCAAGGCGGAGATGGTACTTTAGTAGACAATACAGAAAAATTACCTAAGGCAGAATATATAATTCCTGTAATTTGTGATAGAAATGGATATATAAATAAAATTCATGCCCAAAATATAGGGATAATAGCATCAGAGTTAGGAGCAGGAAGGGTTACAAAGGATAGCATTATAGATTTAGCAGTAGGTATAGTTTTGAACAAGAAGAGATCAGATAAAGTTAAAAAAGGAGATATAATAGCTTATATTCATGCTAATGATAAAATAAAAGGAGAAAA
The DNA here is from genome assembly GCF_001276985.1 of Clostridium botulinum. Taxonomy (GTDB): domain Bacteria; phylum Bacillota; class Clostridia; order Clostridiales; family Clostridiaceae; genus Clostridium_F; species Clostridium_F botulinum. Next base: position 723,598 of record NZ_LHUL01000008.1, on the reverse strand, counting down.
GGCTGCAAAAGATATATTAAATAATTATGTTATAGAAGAAGAGTTAAAAGAAGAATTACCTTTAATATATGGTACAGTAAAATAGCATAGTTAAAGCATTCATAAAAGCATATTTAATTTTTAAAGTAGGTTTAAATTAAAGCTATAATTATAAAAAGTTATAATCATATAAGCATAGAGGAGGAGCAAATATGTTTTCAATTATGGCAATAAAAATTTCTCCTAGAAATGAGATTGCCCCGAATGTTCAAGAGATTTTAACTAGAAATGGTTGCATAATAAAAACAAGATTAGGACTTCATGAAGCTACTAATGATAGTTGTTCAAAGTGTGGTTTAATTTTATTAGAACTTTTAAATAATAAGAAAGAAGATATAGAGAATCTAAGTAAAGATTTAACTTCTTTAGATGGGGTATCTGTAAAATTATTAAAAATCTAGTACAGAACATATTTTATAAATTAATAGTTATAAATATAAATTTACACAATAAGCTTTAGGTTTATTGTGTTTTTTATTGATAATTTTATCCAATTAAAATATACTTAGAATATATAAAGGGAAAGAGGATGGTGCTTAAAGTTGAAAAAAATCGGGCAAGTTTTATTGGGCATAATTATTTTAGTTATATTAATTATAGCAGGATATATCTTATTTATGACAGTAACGGATTATAAACCAGAGGATAAGATTCACTTATCTATTGAAGGACAAACAGAGGATAGATTAAACTTAAAGGACAGTTTTTCCATAGTTACTTTTAATATAGGCTATGGTGGTATGGATGATAAACAAGATTTTTTTATGGATGGAGGTAAAGGTTCCAGATCATCTAGCAAAGAAAAAACCATGGAAAATATGAGGGGAATTACGAGTTTTTTGAAGAAAGATAACAGCTCTTTTATATTTTTACAAGAGGTAGACACTAATTCAACTAGAAGTTTTAGAATAGATCAATATGATTACTTAAAAAATAGCTTGAAAGCATATTCTTCAAGTATGGCATTAAATTATAAAACGCCTTGGGTACCAGTACCTATATTGAAACCACATGGGACTGTTAATGCAGGATTAGTAAATTTATCTAAGTATAAAATTAATTCAGCCACTAGATATCAATATCCAGGTAAAGAAAGTTGGCCAAGACAATTAGCAGAATTAGATAGATGTTTTTTAGAATCTAGAGTATCTCTAGAAAATAATAGGGAATTAGTTCTTATAAATTCTCATCTATCTGCTTATGATAAAGGTGGCAAAATAAGAAAGCAACAACTTTCTTTTTTAAAAAATTATATAATAAAAGAATATAAAAAAGGGAATTATATTATAGTAGGTGGAGATTGGAATCACTTAATACCGGGAACGGATCCTTTAATGTTTAAAACTACAGAAAAGTGGCCAGATTGGCTTCAAAAAATACCTAACGATTTTAAACCAGAGGGATTTAAGTGGGTAGCAGATAAAAATGTTCCAACCACTCGAACAGATGCTACACCTTATAAAAAAGGAGAAAACTTTACAGCTGTTATAGATGGATTTTTAGTATCAGATAATATAGAAGCTACAAGTGTAAAAGCTTATTCAATGGAATTTAAAAATACAGATCATAATCCTGTTAAGATGGAATTTAAATTAAAATAATTCTTAAGGACCATTAACATATTTAAATATAAAATAGGTTAATGGTCCTAACACGTTAGGTAATATATAAAAAGAAATTTTAGCTTAAAGTGAAATATTAAATCTAGTAATGATTATGTAAAAATAAATTGTGAAAATAAAAGTAAGGAGAATTTTCAATGACTAAATATGAAATAGATGCTATAAATGAGTTAAATATATTTAAAAAAGAAATGACTAAAAGAGATTCTATAGTTTATAAAATTACAAAAAAAGTTCAGAATAAAACCAATAGCTTTATTCCTGAAAAAGTACATATGGTAATTACTGAAGGAGTTAAAAATATGATAAAGGTTGTACTTTTCACCTCTAAATATGTTACTGTGAAACCTCCTAAATTAGCCAACTTAGAAGAAAGGGAAAATTTAGCTTATGAAAAGTTAAATTTATATAGGAAAACAGCAACAATCAGTGGAGCAGGTACAGGATTAGGTGGTTTAATGTTAGGTCTTGCAGATTTCCCCATATTGTTAACAATTAAAATTAATTTTTTATTTAATTTAGCTAGTATATATGGTATTGATGCTAAGGAATATAAAGAAAGATTATATATTCTATATATTTTTCAATTAGCTTTTTCAGAGGGATATGAGAGAAGAAAAACCTATAATAAAATTATAAATTGGAGTAGTTATAGCGAAAAATTACCGGATAATATTAATGATTTTAATTGGAGAGAGTTTCAGCAAGAATATAGAGATTACATAGATTTTTCAAAGATGCTCCAAATTATTCCCGGTATAGGTGCCCCAATAGGTGCTTATGCAAATTATAAATTGATGAATAAATTAGCTTATGTAGCTATTAATTGTTTTAGAATGAGATATTTTTCTTTAAATTAATCCATATAATAAAATTAGCTTTACTATCCCTCCTAATAAAATTAAATTTTTCCCATAGAAAATTTTTCCGTGATAATATTATGAAATTCAGGAGAAAATATTTGTAAAGGAGGGAACTATAAATGAAAAGAAAAATTTATTACTTTTTCAGTGTAATAATTACCATAACTTTTATTTTCGGTGTGTTTGTAACACCAGTAAGCGCATATGACCAACAAAATCAGTTAAAAAAAGAAGAAAAAGCGGAAGATAAAGATTCTAATAAAGAAGGTGATTCAGATGTAGATGCTAAATCAGCACTTCTTATTGAACCTACAACAGGAAAGGTTATTTATGAAAAAAATCCTCATGAAAAATTTGCTCCAGCATCAGTTACAAAAATTATGACAATGCTTTTATCAATGGAAGCAGTAGATAGTGGCAAAATAAAGTTAACTGATAAAGTTACTATAAGTGAAAATGCTAAAAAAATGGGTGGAAGTACCATGCTTTTAGATGTAGGAGAAGAAAGAACTGTTGAAGACCTTTTAAAAGGTATAGCAATAGCTTCTGGGAATGATGCTGCAGTAGCTATGGGAGAATACTTAGCAGGAAGCGAAGAAGCTTTCGTAAAAATGATGAATGATAGAGCACAAAAATTAAATATGAAAGATACGTCTTTTAAAAATTGTACTGGGCTTAGTGCAGAAGGTCACAAAACTTCAGCCTATGATATATCTATAATGTCAAGAGAACTATTAAAACATAAGCAAATATTAAAATATACAGGAACATATATGGAAACCATATCAGAAGGAAGGAAAAGTCCTATAGGATTAGTAAATCATAATAAACTTGTTAGATTTTTTAAAGGCTGTGATGGGCTAAAAACAGGATTTACAGATGAAGCTAAATATTGTATATCAGCCACAGCAAAAAAAGATGGAGTAAGAATGTTAGCGGTAATAATGGGAGCTCCAACTTATAAAATAAGAAATAAAGATGCTAGTAAACTTATGAATTACGGATTTTCAAAATTTGAATGCAAAACTTTAGTTAAAAAAGGAGATGTAATATCAAAGGTACCTTTAAATTCTAAAGGAGATAAATACTTTATGGCAAAATCCTGTGAAGAATTAGATGCTATAATAGAAAAAGGTAAGAAAACAAAAATAACTAATAAATGTATTATAGATGAAAATAAGAAAGAGTATAAAATAAACGAAGAAGTTGGTATATGTGAGTTTTATTCAGATGGTAATTTAATAGGTAAAGTTAAGATAACTTCTGATAGAAATATAAGAAAATCAGGAATTTTTAATCACTTTAAAGGTGGATTTGAAAGGTTAATAGATAAGGGTATATAATAAGAATATATATGATTCAAAAGGAGGATAAAAGCTAACATGATTATTTCATGTTAGCTTTATTTAAGTATGAATATATTAAATAAATTTACAGAAAAAGAATTAGAAGTAATAAATGAAATAAAAAAAGCTTCAAAGGTATGTTTTTAAAATAGAAGATGAAAAGGAAATAAGAGAAAGTATAACAAAAGGCACCTTAAAGAATATTAGCAATGATAGAATTATATAGCTTATGTACCGAAGAGAATTGGACAGAAGCTATAAAGAAATGTTATAAATATAATTTATTAGATATAAATCTAAACTTATTAGGATTAGAAAATATTTTATTAGATTATTCTAATATTTATGTTAGAATATTAAATGTACTTTATTCAATAAAAGGTGAACATGGGCAAAGTATTTTTATAGATAATTCCTTCCTAAATAAAGATTTGAGAAAGCCTATAGATAAATATTTACAGAATAAAGAAATTTATAGTTTAAGTTTATCTAATGCCAAGGATAACTATGAAATTTATAAAATATTAAGTAAAACTTATAGCTTTGAAAGAGTTTTATTAGCTTGGAATCTAAAATTTAGATATAAAGTATACAATTATGAAAAAAATATAAGAGTAATAGATTTAACTATGAATGGACAGGATATAAAGGAATTAGGTATAAAAGAAGGAAAAGAAATAGGATTAATATTAGAATATATGAAAAAATATAAAATTAATTTAGGATTATTAGATGAAGAAAATTTTTTAATAGATAATATGGGAGAGATAAAAAATGCCATTAAATATAAAAATACATAATTTCGATGGACCTTTTGACTTATTACTACACTTAATTAAAAAGAATAAAATGGAAATATATGATGTAAGTATATATGAAATAACTAATCAGTATTTACAATACCTAAATCAGATGGAAGAGTTAGACTTAGAAATAACTTCAGAGTTTATAGTTATGGCAGCTACCTTGATTGAAATAAAATCTAAATATTTATTGCCTAAAGTAGAAGAAGAAAAAGAGGAAGAGGAGAATGATCCTCAAAAAGAACTTTTAAGCAAACTTTTAGAATACAAAAAATTTAAAGCTGCTGCAGAGTTTTTTAAAAATCGTCAGCAGATAAGTGGAACTTCCTTTAGTAAAAAACCAGAAATTATAGAAGTTAAAAATAAAGAAACAACCACAGACGAATTACTTAAAGATGTAACAATGTTAAGTTTATATAATACATATAATGATTTAATAAGTAAATATTCAAATAAAATGAATGAAAATGTGGAATTTAAAGGAGAAATACAATTAGATAAATATAAAATAGAAGATAAGATAAAATATATTGGTAAAAAAATAACCTCAAAAGAAAAATGTCTTTTTTCTGATTTTATAAAAGAATGTAGTTGCAAAATGGAAATAGTGGTAACTTTTTTAGCTATACTAGAGCTTATAAAGTTAAAAACAATACAAGTATATCAGTCTAATAATTTTAATGATATATATATAGAAAGAGGCGTTGTATGTGAATAAAGATCATGAAGAGCAATTAGAAATAAACGAAGTATCACAAAAAAATAAATATAAATCTATAATAGAATCCCTTCTATTTATGAGTGGAGAACCTATTAATATAAAAGATTTAGCAACTATACTAAATTGTAAACAGGATAAAGTAAGCTCATTACTTAATGAAATGAACAATAGTTATGTTGGTAAGGATCGAGGTATAAAAATATTAATACATAATAGAGCTGTTCAACTAGTAACTAAACCGGAAAATAGCATATATGTAGAAAAACTATTAAAAACTAATGTAAGACAATCTTTATCCCAGGCAGCTTTAGAAACATTATCAATCATAGCATATAAACAACCTATAACTAGAGTGGCAATAGACGAGATAAGAGGAGTGAAAAGCGATAGAGCTATATATACACTGCTAGAAAAAAATATTATAAAAGAATGTGGTAGACTAGATGTACCAGGTAAACCTATTTTATATGGTACTACAGAAGAATTCTTAAAATTTTTTGGTTTAGATAGCATAGAAGCAATTCCTAATTTAGAAGATTTACTAAAAGAATTTAGTAAAGAAGAAAATTAATTCTTAGAATGAACTAAAAAGTAGTGTAAAAGCCCCTAAGTATGTAATAGGGGCTTTTATTTAGATTTCATGATTGTTAAAATTACAATCGCAGCTAGAATCTTTCTCATAATCATCTTCTTTTTTATTATAACCAAACTTATCTTTTAACATATCCATTATTTGAGGTACATTATCTATTAATTTTTCATAAGTATTTTTATGATCTACAGATAAAAGTCTTATCTGATCACCTTTTATTACTAAAAAAGCTACTGGTTTTACAGTAACACCCGCTCCAGAACCACCACCAAAAGGATAATTTAAATCATTTTCATTTTGTTTTTCAGATAAATACTCGGAACCACCAGAAGCAAAACCAAAGGAAACCTTAGATATAGGTACAATTGTAGTACCATCAGGACTATTTAAAGCATCACCTACAATTGTATTTACATCTATCATATCTTTTATGTTTTCCATGGTATTTTTCATTAAATTTTCAATAGGATGACCATCCATTAAAAAACCTCCTTATATAATTTATTAACAGATTTTTTATCTTAAAAATTTCATTAATAAATTTATTTTATGCTCTTTTTAAATTTTTATAATTTATTTTAAATGAAATGTATATATATATAATTTTTACCAAGCTTATATAAAATATACCTTTAAATTTAAACTCTATAAAATTTTTGTTTTTAAATAATGGAGTTATATTATAATTGAAATTTTTAAGTTTAAATATTTTAAATAAATATCTATAAATATAAGGTACTAAACTTTGCAGTACCCCATAAATAATAGCTGAATAAGCTGCATCTTCTAAGTCGTAATTTAAAAAAGTAGATATATTGGCTTTAGGTTTAAAGCTACATTTTTCTAAAGTTACTTTTAAAGCTTTCTGCTTCTTCTTATCTTTTTTCACATTTATTTTTTTATTAATATAATTTTGCTTTTTTATATCTTCCCCTTTTTTCCACTGGAAATTATATATATATATATTAAAGTCTTTATGGGAATATATAACTGTTATTTTAAAAGGCATAATTAAAATAAGTATAAAAATTATAAATATTGAAATAATAAAAAAAAGCATGTTAAAAGCCTCCTAGAAATTTAAATATTATAGATTATTGCCAATAATAAAAAAAATATAACCAATCATATAAGTAAACATATAAAAAATTATGTAAATTAAACTAAAATGTAAACTAAAAAATTATTTACTCTTAAAAAACTCTAGAAATAATAAATACAACATAAATGGAGAGTGAACAAGATGAAAAAAACTCTAAAAAACAAATTTATATTAATAATTTCTTTAATATTTATAGTTACATTAATACCAACAAAAGTCTACGGAAAAGAAGAATCTCAAAAAAACAAACCACCTTATATTAATGCTAGATGCGCTATTGCTATAGATAAGGATACAGGAATAGTATTATTTGAAAAATCAGCAAACGAAATAGTTCCTATTGCAAGTACCACAAAAATAATGACCACTCTAGTAGCACTAAAGTATGGAGACTTGGATAGAAAAATAGAAATCTCTGAAAATGCAGATAAAATAAGAGGATCTGTGGTAGGGTATAGAAAAGGCGAAAAAATAGCCTTAAGAGAATTGCTTTATGGCCTTATGTTAAGATCCGGCAATGATGCAGCTATAGCTATAGCTGAGGGTATAGCAGGAAGTGTAGAAGGTTTTTCTAAACTTATGAATGAGTATGCTAGTGAAATAGGACTTTTAAATTCTCACTTTATAACTCCACATGGTTTAGATAAAGATGAACATTACTCTACAGCCTATGATTTAGCTCTAGCTACAGCAACTGCTAAGAAATATGAATTGTTTAATAAAATAGTGTCCTCCAAAGATGTAAAGAAAGAAGAATATAATTTTACAAGAGATTACCACAATATAAATAAAATACTTTGGAAAATACCAGAAGCGGATGGAGTTAAAACAGGATATACTGGGAAAGCAGGTAAATGTTTAGTAACCTCCTCTAAAATTAATGGTAATGATATTATAATAGTTGTTTTAAATTGCACTCCTAGGTGGAACGAAACAACAAAGATACATAATTATGTTAAAAATAATTATGACTTCAAAAAAATATGTACTAGAGGAGATATTTTAGATCAGGCTGTTTTTGAGGAAGGCTCCGTAAATATAATAGCAGATAAGGATATAATTATTCCTTTTAAAAATGGAGCAGATTATTCTATAAAAATAAATAAGCCTAAAGAGTTAAATTGGAAAGTAAAAAAAGGTGAAGATTTTGGATCTCTTTCTATATTAAATGGGAATGAACTAATTTATACTAAAAAACTTAAAGCAGGAAATAACTTATCTAAGGGTGGCATAAAAAATTGGTTTTTAAATAAGAAAAAATGTATCTCTGATAAATAAGCATTAATAAGAGGGATGTCTCAAAATAGATTTAATTTTTATATTTCGAGCTTTAAAATTAAATCTATTTTAATTTTGAGATATCCCTTTATTGTTGTTTTAATCTATTTTATTTTTTATTTAATTTCATTTCTATGTATTTATCTAAATAAATTTTTATGATGGCTGCAATAGGTACAGATAAAAACATACCCATTACACCAAAAGTTCCTCCACCAATAGTTATTGCAAATATTATCCATATAGGACTTAATCCAACCTGATTGCCAAGAATCTTAGGACCTAAATACCAACCATCAAATTGTTGAAGTATTATTATAAAAATTAATACCCAAATAGCTTTTATATAATTAAAAAATAATGTTATTATAAAAGCAGGTATCATTCCTATAAAAGGACCAAAATAAGGAATCATATTTGTTATTCCTACAATAAAAGATATTAAAGCAGCATAAGGAACTTTCATTATTGTTAATCCCGCAAAACACATCAATCCAATTATTAGAGAATCTATAGATTTGCCTATTATGTATTTTGAAAAAACTATGTCTACCTCTTTGAAGAAACTCAAAATTTTTGAATAATTTTTTTCACCGGATAGTGCTAATATAAATTTTTTTAAGTTTTCTATGAGACTTTCCTTATCTAGTAAAAGGTATATAGAAATAATCAATCCAAATACAAACCTAACTAAAAATGAAGTAAATTTTATTGTAGTATTTAAAAATGTATTTAAAAATGTATTAGTCAAATTAGAAATTTTATTTAATAGATTAGGTATATTATTGCTTATTTGATAATTTTCCATTAACATATCATATACCTTTGAATATTTTATATTATCATTAAACCATTGAATTGTTTGATTAATATAATCAGGACTATGGACGAAAAGATCTCCAATATTTTTTATAATTTTAGGAACAAAAGTATTTATAAATAATATCAAAAGTCCGATTACAATTATGTAAGTTATAATAATACTAAATATCCTTTTTAATTTAAATTTATTTTGAAAATATTTCATTAATGGATTTAATATATAGGCAATTCCAAAAGCCCAAATAAATGGTACTAATATTGATAAAAAAGATTTCATAAAAGAATAAATATTTTCTATGTTGTTTATAAATTTTAAAAGTAGAAAGGATATAACTATTATAGGTATGAATTCTAGGAATGGTATTTTTTTATTTTTTGTCACCTTTTTAACCTCCAATTATAGATAATAATAGCCTTGTGCTTTATAAATTTTACTATATTGTAATAGATTTTACAACCTATATGGTATTATAAATACATTTTTAAAAAAATTAAAACATGAGCACATATTAACAAATTTTTAAATATTCTGAATTTTGTCTAGCTAGTACTATTTATGATATAGTTATGTGATATAATAAAAAAACAAATAAATTTATTTTTTAGTATGGAGGGCATTAATATGGATACAAAAACTAGAATATTAGGAGGTTTATTTGGAGTAGCCTGTGGAGATGCTTTAGGTATAACATTAGAAAATATGGATAAAGAAGAAATTCATAACTACGGATATTTAAAAGAAATAGTTGGTGGTGGGGTTTTTGATCTAAAGCCAGGATGTACAACAGATGATACTTTAATGGTATTATGTGTAGCCAAAGGAATATTAAATAACCCAGAAGATCCACAAGATAGTATAGGAAATGAATTTATGAAAGTATACCAGGATTTAATGAAATATGGAGGCACAACTGTAAAGTGTACTATAGAAAAATTTTTGGAATGTAGAGACTGGTATGAAGCTAGTTTACACAGCAGTGAAGTACTTAGCTGGCAAGCTGCTGGTAATGGAGCCTTAAAAAGAAGTCTGCCTGTAGCTTTATATTATAAAGATTATGATGAAGTAATTAAAATAACAAAAGAACAATCTCAATTAACTCATAGAAGTAAAATTGGAGAGAGAACTTGCCTTTTGTATAATACATTAATCTATTATTATATAAAAGGTTATGACAAAAATGAAGCATTAAAGTTAGCACTTAAAGAATTTGATGAATTTTATGAAATAACAAATATAAATAAATACTCACTAAATTCATCACTTTTTGCAGTAGATTCATTAATGTGTGCTATTTGGAGTATTATGAATACAACTACAGCAGAAGAAGCTATATGTGAAGCCGTTAATTTAGGTGGAGATGCTGGGAGTATAGGAGCAATAACTGGAGGACTAGCTGGTGTATATTATGGATATGATGCCTTACCAAAAAGATGGACAGACATAATAGATAAAAAACAAGAATTATTAGATATAGCCTTAAAACTAAGTGAAAATGGTTAGAATTTTTATTAATAAAAGTAAATAATTTGTTAACATAATTGTTAAATAAATAAACAGTGATCTGTGGAAAATATAACAATTACTAATTGAATAAAATTTATTGTTGACTATAATAATAAATTATGGTAAATTAAATAAGTATTTTAAATATAGGCGATGGAGTTCGCCATAATTGCGTAATGCTAATGACTCCTACAAATAATATAATTATTTGTAGGATTTTTTGCGTTTTGAGTAAAATTTAAAGGAGGAAATTTTATGGCATCAAGTTTAGCTATTATTATTCTATTGGGATTAATCGCAAATAAGCTCTTTGAAAAATTAAAACTGCCAGGTCTTTTAGGAATGTTAATATTAGGTATTTTAATAGGACCTCATGGCTTAAACTGGTTAAGCAAAGATATTTTAAATGCTTCAGCGGATCTTAGAAAAATTGCTTTAATTGTAATTTTATTAAGGGCAGGATTAGGTCTTAATAAAGAAGAATTAAAATTGGTTGGTAAAACAGCTCTAAAATTAAGCTGTATACCTGGAATTATAGAAGGATTATTCATAGCAATAGCCTCCGTAAAACTTTTAGGTTTTTCTTTTGTACAAGGAGGCTTATTAGGATTTATTATTGCTGCAGTTTCACCAGCAGTAGTTGTACCTCAAATGTTAAACTTAATAGACAAAGGCCTTGGGAAAGCTAAGGGTATACCAACTCTTATATTAGCCGGTGCTTCTATAGATGATGTTTTTGCAATAACAATATTTAGCACATTTTTAGGATTATATGCGGGGAAGAATATAAATATAGCTATACAGATATTAAAAATACCTGTTTCTATAATATTAGGTACATTAATTGGTGTATTATCAGCAATCATTATTATAAAGATATTTAAAAAGTATCCTATAGATAACACTAAAAAGATATTAATTATACTTAGTATATCTATTATACTTACTTTAATAGAAGCTTTACTAAAAGGTAAATTAGAAATAGCTAGCTTATTGGGTGTTATGGCTTTAGGATTTGTAATATCTGATAAAATTCCTAGTATAGGAGATAAAGTATCTAAAGGATTAAATGAAATATGGGTTTTTGCTCAAATACTTTTATTTGTTCTCGTAGGAGCTGAAGTAAATATGGTAATAGCTTTTAAATCAGGATTTTTAGGTATAATCATTATTGCTTTAGGTCTTATAGGAAGAAGTATAGGAGTATTAATTTCTTTGAAAGGTTCAAATTTAAATAAAGAAGAAAAACTCTTTTGTATTATAGCCTATATCCCTAAAGCTACAGTTCAAGCAGCTATGGGCGCAGTACCATTAGCCAATGGTGTAGCGGCAGGAGATATTATTTTAGCAATAGCAGTTTTGTCGATTTTAACTACAGCTCCATTGGGAGCTATAGCAATAAATTTATCTGGTCCAAGATTATTAGAATCAAACCTTTCTTAGACTAGATCAAATTTTTTATAAAATATATCTCTTTTGCTATAAAAAAATTTTGAAAAATACAAGAAAATCATTAAGTTGTATAAAAATAGATTTAATTTTAATATAACAAATTTAAAAATACAAATACTAAATATATGAATAAGCTTTAATAGCGAAATTAATTGATTTATAAGTGTATTTTTTATCTTTGCTGTGTTAAAGTTAAATCTATTTTATTTTGAAATATTTTTTTATACATAATTTGTGTTAATTTATTATCATTCATGATATATGAGAATGAAGGATTTGAGCAAAAGATTGTTAAATAATAGTAAAAAACCTCCCTAGAATTAATGAAAAATTAATGAAATTGATAAAAGTAAAATTTACCACGATTAATTTTCAGAAATATGTTAATTTTCTAAAGAATCTATAGTATAATATAAAATAAAAAAATAAATGGATTTTTCAAATAGCAAAAAGGGGGAGGATTCCTATGTGTTCCAATGAGTTAGCAAATACCAAATTCAAAGAACTAGAAGAATATATAAACAATATCTCCAATAAGAAAGGATCCCTTATAGAAGTGCTTCATAAGGCTCAACATATTTTTGGATATCTTCCAAATGAAGTGCAGGAATTTGTAGCTAAAAAGCTAGACATTTCTGTTTCAAAGGTTTACGGAGTTATTACTTTTTACTCTTATTTTACTACAGAACCAAAGGGTGAAAATGTTATAAATGTCTGTATGGGCACAGCTTGCTTTGTAAAGGGAGCTGGGGATGTACTTTCAGAATTTGAAAATAAATTAAATATAAAAGTTGGAGAAACCACTAAAGATGGTAAATTTACATTACAAGTTTTAAGATGTGTAGGGGCCTGTGGATTAGCTCCGGTGGTTACAATTAATGATAAGGTATATGGACATTTTACTAAAAATGAAGTAGATAAAGTATTGGAAGAATATGGGGCGTAGGAGGGATATTTATGGAGAAAATTAATTCTTATAAAGAATTGAAAAGCTATTATGAAAACTATAAGGATTTATTAAAAAGTAGACATACCACCCATGAAGAAGAAACAGCAGTAGAAAATAAAAAATGTGAAAGACTTATATTAGTTTGTGGCGGTACAGGATGTAAATCAGCTGACAGTGATAAAATTGTAGAAAATTTAAAAGAAGAAATAAATAAATTAGGACTCCAAGAAGAAGTAAAAGTTTCTATTACAGGATGCTTTGGTTTCTGTGAAAAAGGTCCTATAGTTAAAATAAATCCAGATAATGTTTTTTATGTTAAAGTAACACCAGAAGATGCTAAAGAAATAGCAGAAAAGCATTTATTAAAAGATGAAGTAGTAGAAAGATTACTTTATGAAGAACCAACACTTAAAGAAAAAGTAAAAAGACAAGATGAAATGTCTTTTTACAAAAAACAAAAAAGAATTGCTCTTAGAAATTGTGGGCTTATAAATCCAGAAGACATAAAAGAATGTATCGGCTTAGAGGGATACTTAGCCCTAGGAAAAGTTTTAAGTGAAATGACACCGGATGAATTAATAAAATTAATAACTGACTCAGGCCTTAGAGGAAGAGGCGGCGGTGGCTTCTCTACAGGTAAAAAATGGAGTTTTGGAAAAATGTATGATAGTGATGTTAAATATATAATATGTAATGCAGATGAAGGTGATCCAGGAGCCTTTATGGATCGTTCCATATTAGAAGGAGATCCTCATAGCATAATTGAAGCTATGGCTATAGCTGGCTATGCCATAGGAGCTTCTGAAGGTCGTATATATATAAGAGCAGAATATCCTTTAGCTGTAAATAGATTAAAAATAGCTATGGATCAAGCTAAAGAGTGTGGTCTTTTAGGAGAAAATATTTTAGGCACCGGTTTTAACTTTAATATAGAAATAAAATATGGTGCAGGAGCCTTCGTATGTGGGGAAGAGACAGCATTAATACACTCCATAGAAGGAGAAAGGGGAGAACCTACTTATAAACCACCATTCCCAGCAGAAGCTGGTCTTTGGAATAAGCCAACAGTAGTAAATAATGTAGAAACCTTAGCAAATATACCTGCCATAATAAATAGGGGAGCAGATTGGTATAAATCCATAGGAACAGAAAAATCAAATGGTACAAAAGTTTTCGCACTAGCAGGGAAAATAAATAATGTTGGATTAGTTGAAGTTCCTATGGGGACTACTCTAAGAGAGATAATATATGATATAGGTGGAGGTATAAAAAACGGCAAGAAATTTAAAGCTGTTCAAACAGGAGGACCTTCAGGTGGATGTATTCCAGCTTCACTTTTAGATATTCCTATAGACTATGAATCATTAACATCTATAGGGTCTATGATGGGTTCCGGTGGAATGATTGTTATGGATGAAGATAATTGCATGGTAGATATAGCAAAATTTTATCTTGAATTTACAGTGGATGAATCCTGTGGTAAATGTACCCCATGTAGAATTGGTAATAAGAGACTTTTAGAAACTTTAATAAAGATAACCAATGGGAAGGGTTCAGAAGAAGATTTAAATAAATTAGATGAATTATCACATATAATAAAGGATACTTCCTTATGTGGATTAGGACAAACTGCACCAAATCCAGTACTAAGTACTATGAGATATTTTATGGATGAATACAAAGCTCACGTTGATGAAAAAAGATGTCCATCAGGTACTTGTAAAAATTTACTCCATTATGAGATTACTGATAAATGTATCGGATGTACTAAATGTGCAAGAGGTTGCCCAGTATCCTGTATAATAGGAAAAGTTAAAGAAAAACATTTTATAAATCAAGAAAAATGTATTAAATGTGGAAATTGTTATAGCGCTTGTCCAGTTGGGGCTATTATAAAGAAATAGGAAGAAAGAGGTGAATAAAATGAGTTTAGTAACTTTAAATATAAATGGTAAAGATCTTAAAGTAGAAAATGGAACTACTATATTAGATGCAGCAAAACTTTTAAATATAAATATACCAACTCTATGTAATTTTCATCTTAATGATAATAAAACAGAAAATAAACCTGGTTCCTGTAGGGTCTGTGTAGTAGAAGTAGAAGGGAGAAAAAACTTAGCGCCAGCATGTTGTACCCCTGTAGGGGAAGGAATGATAGTAAAAACTAATTCCATAAGGGCTATAAAAGCTAGAAGAGCTATAGTAGAATTACTTTTATCTGATCATCCAAAAGACTGTTTGCTTTGTGAGAAAAATACAAAATGTGAGCTACAAAAATTAGCTGCAGATATGGGTATAAGAGAAATGAAATATCAAGGTGATGTTTCAATGTATCCTATAGATATTTCTAGCTATTCCATAGTTAGGGATATGGATAAATGTATACTTTGTAGAAGATGCATAACTATATGTAATGAAGTTCAAACTGTAGGAACCCTATCTGCTATTGGAAGAGGTTTTGAAACTGTAGTAGCACCAGCCTTTTCTGAAGCTATAAAAAATACTAATTGTACTTTCTGTGGACAATGTGTTTCTGTCTGTCCAACTGGGGCTTTAACAGAAGTAAATAATACAAGTAAAGTTTGGGATGCTCTATCACAAAAGGATAAAATTGTTATTGTACAAACAGCTCCAGCTATTAGAGCTGCTTTAGGTGAAGAATTTGGATTAGAACCTGGAACAACTGTTACAGGAAAAATGGTAGCGGCTCTTCGTCAATTAGGATTCAGTAAAGTTTTTGATACAGATTTTGCAGCAGACTTGACTATTATGGAGGAAGCTTCAGAATTTATTCATAGATTAGAACATGGCGGAACACTTCCAATGCTTACAAGTTGTTGTCCAGGATGGATAAAATTCTTTGAACACAACTTTAATGATTTAATGGATATACCATCTAGTTGTAAATCACCTCAGCAAATGTTTGGAGCTATAGCTAAAAGTTATTTAGCAGAAAAAATGAAGGTAGATCCTAAAGATATTATAGTAGTATCTGTAATGCCTTGTCTTGCTAAAAAGTATGAGGCAAAAAGAGAAGAAATGAAGAGAAATGGAATCCCTGATGTTGATATTGTTATAAGTACAAGAGAATTAGCTAAAATGATAGTAGAAGCGGGTATAGATTTTAATTCTCTACAGGAGGAAGAATTTGATAATCCCCTAGGTGAATCTACAGGGGCTTCAGTAATTTTTGGAACTACCGGCGGTGTTATGGAAGCGGCTTTAAGAACTGCCTATGAATGGGTTACTAAAGGTACTTTAAAAGATGTAGAATTTATAGAAGTTCGCGGTGAAGATGGTATAAGAGAAGCTACAGTAAACATAAAGGATACAGAGGTTAAAGTAGCTATAGCTAGTGGATTAGGTAATGCTAGAAAGCTTTTAAATGATATAAGAAATGGAAAGTCTAAATATCATATGATCGAAATCATGGCGTGTCCATCAGGATGTGTAGATGGTGGTGGTCAACCTTATATCTATGGAGATACAAATATATTGAAAAAAAGAACAGAAGCCCTATATAAAGAAGATAGTAATAAAGAAATAAGGAAGTCTCACGAAAATCCATATATAAAGAAACTTTATGAAGAATATTTAGGTAAACCTTATGGTGAAAAAGCTCATGAACTTCTTCATACTAAATATAGAGTTAGATAACATGAAATAAACACAAATTTTCCTATTAATATACACCAAATAAAACCAGTATCAGTATGGTTTGAAACTATAATCAGTTATAAGTTTAAAGTAATTTCATAAAATATAAAGCCTATATTAGATTATATAGTTCATTGTAGGTTTTGTAATATAAAAATAAGAGAGCCTTTATTTACCCATTTTTACCCCTCATCTTAAATATTTAGGCTCTCTTATTTTTGTGTTTTAATACTTCTGCAAATAAAATTTTTAAAATATATTTAAAAAGAAACTAAATTTATATTTTAAATAAATTATTGACAAGGCTTTATTTATAAATTAAAGTTTATTTTAGATTATATTTTCAGGAGGACTTTTACATATGAGTATATTAACCGTTAAGGATATTAGCCATGGATTTGGAGACAGAGCTATTTTTGAGGAAGTATCCTTTAGACTTTTAAAGGGAGAGCATGTAGGACTTATTGGAGCTAATGGAGAGGGTAAGTCTACATTTATGAATATAATAACAGGAAAACTAATGCCAGATGAGGGGAAAATTCAATGGGCAAAGGATGTAAGAGTAGGCTACATGGATCAGCATTTAAATCTTACAAAGGGAAAAACCATTAGAGAAGTTTTGAGGGAAGCCTTTGACTATTTATTTAATCTTGAAAAAGAAATGAATGATTTATACACGAAAATGGGAGAGGTATCCCAGGAAGAAATGGAAAAAATGCTAAATAGAACAGCTACTATACAGGATATGTTAGATCATAATGATTTTTACATAATAGATGCTAAAATAGAGGAAATAGCAAGGGGACTTGGTATTGCTGACATAGGTTTGGATAAGGATGTATCAGATTTATCTGGAGGACAAAGAACAAAAATACTTCTAGCAAAACTCCTTTTAGAAAATCCAGATATATTACTTTTAGATGAGCCTACAAACTATTTAGACGAAGATCACATAGATTGGCTTAAAAATTATCTTAAAAACTACGAAAATGCCTTTATATTAATATCCCATGATATACCATTTTTAAATGAGGTAATAAATTTAATTTATCATGTAGAAAATAAAAGACTTACTCGGTACGTAGGGGATTATAATGAATTTAGAAGAGTTTATGAGGAAAATAAGAAACGACTAGAGGCGGCCTATGAAAGGCAACAGGCAGAAATATCAAAACTAGAAGATTTTATAGCCAAAAATAAAGCAAGAGTTTCCACCGTAGGTATGGCAAGATCTAGACAAAAAAAATTAGATAAAATAGATAAAATAGAACTTACAAAAGAAAAACCAAAGCCAGAATTTAATTTTAAACAGGCTAGAGCTTCTGGAAAAGTTATATTTGAAACTAAAGATTTAGTTATAGGCTATGATTCACCTTTAACAAAACCTTTAAATATAAAAATGGAAAGAGGACAAAAGGTAGCCTTAGTAGGAGCCAATGGTCTTGGAAAAACTACATTACTAAAAAGTTTATTAGGAGCTATAAAACCATTGGAAGGGGATGTTACGCTAGGTGATTATCAATACATAGGATATTTTGAGCAAGAAGAAAGAGAATCTAATTATAATACCTGTATAGAAGAAGTGTGGAAAGAGTTCCCTGTATTTACTCAATACGAAATAAGATCTGCCCTAGCAAAATGTGGATTAACTACGAAGCAATTAGAATCTAAAATAGTAGTGCTGTCCGGTGGAGAAGCAGCAAAGGTAAGGCTTTGTAAAATACTAAATAGAGAAACCAATATACTAATATTAGACGAACCTACTAACCACTTAGATGTGGAAGCCAAAGAAGAATTAAAAAGAGCATTAAGAGAATATAAAGGTTCTATACTTTTAGTTTGCCACGAAAAAGAATTTTATGAAGATATAGTAACAGAAACTTGGAATTGTGAAAGTTGGACTACAAAGATTGTGTAATATTATAATTGTTTTCACATAAATTATTGTAAATTAATTATATAAATTTGTAATAAAGTACATATTAATGTATAATTTAATTATATTAACAATAATTTTATTGAAAAAGTAATATTGATAGCATATAATAATAGTATAAAATCTACATTTATAGAACATAATTAATATAAATGTATAACTTAATAGTATACTTTATATGTATATATTTAAAGTAGTGAGACATATAAAAAACTTATTATAGTTTTTAATTTATGTAATAATTATCTTAGTTTTATAATAAATAAAATTTAGGGTATTAATAAAAAGTAATAATATATTTCTAAATTTTTATAGTACTAAAAATATTGAACCTGAATATACTATTTATTTTATGGCCATAAAATATTTATATTAATTAAATTATTATGTTTATATTATATATTTTTTTAAAAAAGCTTTTAAAAGTCCTAATTAGAAAAGGCTTAGTGCTGAGAACACTAAGCCAATCCTAGAACGTTTTAAAGCAGAAACCAAATATCTCTTTGGTATAGCTGCTCACCACTTTAGTGGTGTTGTTTTAGGGCTATTGGATTTTTAACTTATAAATATGTTAAACAAGGGAAAAGGCACTAATCTTTGGAGGATGGGTGCTTTTTCTCTTTGCTATTAACTTCTATATCTAAACCAAGGAATCTAACCTTGATTTTTATAGTGGAAATAAAAAGATTGTGTTTTAATATTAAAGTAATAATACAAACCACAAAAACTCCTTTTATTAAAAGTTCTAGCATATCCAATACCACCCCCTTAAGCTATAATGAAAAATCATCCATAGCCCAAGGCGGAAAACGTACAACCACCGTAGCCATCCATTTCTACGGAATTTGAATTTTTTTACTTTTATAGTATAACATAATTTTACCAATTCGTATAGGTATAAATTAAAAAATAAACAAATTTTTAACAATGCAAGATATATTAAATATTAATAAATCAAAAGAATTGAATATACTAAAGAAATTACTTTAGGAATAGACATAAAAGGTATGATAAATATACAGCTAATATGTTTATTAGAAAGAAAAAATGTATAATTTAACTATATTAACAATAAAATTATTGAAAAAGTATATTTTATAACATATAATGATAATATAAAATCTATATTTCGTAGAAAATAATTAATATAAATATACATTCAATAGAAGATTTTATAGATATATCTTTAAATTAATGGAATTCATCTCAAAAAATTTTCTTATGTTTTTTGAATTTATGTAATAATTTCTTTGCATTTATAATAAATAAAATTTAGGATACTAATAAAAAGTACTGATATATTTTTTTATTTTTATAGTACTGAAAGCATTGTATATGAATATACTATTTATGGTGATAAAATATTTATATTAATTAAGTTATTATGTTTATTTTTATATGATTTTTGATATAATATATATTAGGTAAAATTCACAAGTCAACTGAAAAGTACAAAATTTTAAAAATAAGTTTTTAAAAATTCTAATTAGAAAAGGCCTAGTGCTGAGAACACTAAGCCGATCCTAGAACGTTTTCAAGCAGAAATCCCAATATATTATTTGGTATAACTGCTTACCACCACTTTAGTGTTGTGTTTTAGGGCTATTGGATTTTTAACTTATAAATATGTTAAACAAGGGAAAAGGCACTAATCTTTGGAGGATGGGTGCTTTTTCTCTTTGCTATCAACTTCTATATCTAAACCAAGAAATCTAACCTTAATTTTTATAGTGGAAATAAAAAGATTGTGTCTTAATATTAAAGTAATAATACAAACCACAAAAACTCCTTTTATTAAAAGTTCTAGCATATCCAATACCACCCCCTTAAGCTATAATGAAAAATCATCCATAGCCCAAGGTGGAAAACGTACAACCACCGCAGCCATCCACTTCTACGGAAATTGAATTTTTTTATAGTATAACATAATTTTACCACTCAGTATAGTAATACGTAAAAAATAATTAAGCTAATACAGGTTTTTGTTATATATCTATACTATCATTATATGCAGAAAAAACTCATATAACTACAATAGTTTTTAAAGTTTTTTCTAATATAATATTAATATATATTAAACACTTATTTTTATTTGTATTATATAACTTTCTTCCATAAATATATTTAAAATTCAAACAATAGCTATTAGTACATTATATAGGTTAGTCTTTAATAATACCTATTTTTATTTGGAAAAACATCATAAACAAATGATAAAATAGAAAAGAAGAAACCTAAAAAGTATATTTATTACATTTGTTGCCAATAATTAGATAATGATTCAGATAAAAAAGAATACATTCAACTATTAAAAGATGCAGGTTGGAATTTTATAAGTCAATACGATAATATGATATTTTTAAGAGCAGAAAAAGGAACTGAAAAAATATACACAGATATAGATACTTTAGCAATAAGAGAAAATAAATTTAGCTATAGTATTAAAAAAGATATGTTTACGCTAATAATAATTATGTTATTATTTATTATATTACGAATAATTTTAGACTCATTTATAAATATAAAAATCCTTAATTTCACTGTAGAAATAATAATTGCAGGATTAATAGGATTTACAGTTGCTTTATTTATTGGCTATTTAAAGATTAAATTAAAACCTAATAAGTATAGAAAATAAATAATCTCATTTTTATACTTTATACATAGTAGGTATTTCTCATATAAGAAATTAAACCTACTTAATTTTTTATATGAGAAATACAAATATAATTGTAGATATTAAATAACCATTAAAGGTAAAATCTACAATTATATAGTATAAATATTAACCTTTTTATATTATTTTAAAAAGTGAGATATTACAGTAATTATCCATAAATGTACAGGATAAAAAGCATAAAACATATATTTTATAAATTTATTGTTTAGTCCTCTTTTGCCATTATACATAAGAATAATGGGAAGGGCAAAAATCATTAACCATTGGTAATTTAATACGAATAAATTCAAATAAGTTAAACCTCCACCACTAACCATAATGAACTCAAACAAAGAAATTAAAATATATCCAATAGATAATTTAATTTTATCCTCTCTAAAGAAGTAGAAAACTAAAGTCATTAATACTCCATCAAAAGATGCTTCTGTAAATAAAGCTAATATATCTACTACAATAGCTAGTGGGATACCACTCTTATAATTTTTACTTTTTCTAGTATAATCAATAATACACATCAAAAGTACTGATAATCCTAAGGATAAAAATATATTATTTTGTAAAGGCTCCTTTCCTGGTAGAGCATAATTTAATATTGATGATCCTAAAAACATGATTGCGCCCCATCCAAATAACCTTATTAAATATTTACTCTTACTCTTTGTGTGAAAAAATCCTTCTGCCACAAAAAAGAAAAATATAGGAGCTACCAACCTACCAAGCCATCCAAACCATATTGGAGTGTTATTAAAAGCTTTAGGCAAATGATCTAACACCATAAGTATCATTGCTATAATTTTTAATTTAAAGCTATCTAATTCCATAATATAAAACCTCCTTTAAGCATTCCTTTTATGAATAGAATTATATATGTTTACAAGACATAGAGGAATTTATTTATATTACAGAAACATTACAATAATGTAATAAAAAACTTAATTAATTCTAATAATCATTAATAATTTTAAGTATTATTAATAGATCCACACAAACTTTATTTATGTTCCAATAGCATAATAAATAATTTTTATTTATATAATTTATTGGAGTATATTTTTTATATGGTAATTAATAAATTTTTAGGAGGAGTAATGAATAATAGCTTTTGCCCATTAATTGAAAGGAAAGATACCACTTCAAAAATGCTTTGCAAAGAAGCTATGGAATTAATTAATCATAGAAAAATAAAAAAAGTAAATGCTATATGGCTAGAAGTAACAGGCTGTTCCGGAAATATAATTTCTCTTTTGAACGCAGAAAATCCAGGGCTTATTTATATACTTAGAAATATAGTTAATTTAACTTTTAATAATTCTTTAATGGGAGCTGAAGGAGAATTTGCATATGAACAGTTTTTAAATACCTTGGACACAGAATTTATATTATTAGTAGATGGAGCTGTGTCCACTAAAGAAAATGGCTATTATAACATTATTGCTAATTATAGAGGAAGGCCTGTTACCGCATTAGAAGCAATAAAAATGGCAGGTGAAAAAGCAAAATATGTGGTAACTGTAGGAACCTGTTCTTCTTATGGTGGTATTTCTGCAGCTAAGCCTAATCCTTCTGGTAGCAAAAGCGTAGACGCTGTTATAAATAAAGAAGTAATAAAATTACCAGGGTGTCCTTGTCATCCTGACTGGGTGGTAGGTACTTTAGCTCATCTAGTTACTTACGGTAAACCAGAATTAGATAATAAAGGGAGACCTATATTATTTTATGGAATAACTATTCATGATAGTTGTACAAGAAGAGGCTTTTTTGATAAAAGAATCTTTGCCAAAAAATTTGGAGAAGAAGGATGTATGTTTAAGTTAGGATGTAGAGGACCTGTTACAAAAACAGATTGCCCCAGAAGAAAATGGAATGGTTATGTAAATTGGCCTATTGGAGACAACACAAATTGTATAGGCTGTGCCCAAGAAAGATTTCCAGATGGTATGGAGCCCTTTGTTAGGTATTAATTTCTATAGTTTAAAAAATAAAGTATATTAATTTTTTAGTTTAAATTATTTATGCTTAAGATAACTAAGTAAATTTTGAATTATAAAAATGGGAGGTCATTATGGGAAAGATTATTACTATTGATCCTATAACTAGGATTAGTGGATTTTTAGAAATAAAGGTAAAGGTAGAAGACAACATTATTGTAGATGGTGAAACCAGCGGATTATTATTTAGAGGCTTTGAAAAAATGTTAGAAGGAAGACCTCCTTTAGATTCTATATATTTTACTGAAAGAATATGTGGCATATGTTCTACTGCCCATGCTACGGCATCTACTTTAGCTTTAGAAAATGCATTAAATATAACTCCAAGTATAAATGATATATATATAAGAGATATGATGCATGGATTTGAATTTATACAAAACCACCTAAGGCAGTTTTATTGTTTTACTGTGCCAAGCTATGTAAACCTACCTAATATAAGACCTATATACCCTCAGGAATATAGTGATTTTAGATTGCCTAAAAAGCTAAATGAAAGAATAAGTTCCCATTATGAAGAGGGCATAAAATATAGTAGGTTAGCCCATGAAGCCTTAGCTGTATTGGGAGGTAAAGCACCTCATAGTCATGGTATTTTCGTAGGAGGAGTTACTGTAAATATAGATTCTTACAAATTAACAAAAATACAATCCATATTAAAGGCAATAAAAAAGTTTGTAAATATCTATATGTTAGAGGATATGAATATAATTGCTCAGTATTACCCTGAATATTTTAACCTTGGAAATACTTATGGAAATTTTATGAGTTTTGGTGTATTTGATAAATATAAGGATAAAAATATAAGCTATGTAAAACCGGGAGTAATAATAAATAATAAATTAGAAAATTTTGATAGAGATAAAATAACAGAAAACATTCGCTATGCTTGGTATGTAAGCGATACTATAATAGAAAATCCGATTATGAACAATGAATATACTGTAGATTTAAAAAAAGAAGGAGCTTATAGTTTCGTAAAAGCACCTAGATATGCTGATTTACCTATGGAAGTAGGTCCTCTAGCTCGATTAAAAATTGCAGGAGAATATACCGGAGGCAATTCCTCTATGGATAGAAATATAGCCCGTGTTCTAGAAACTAAAAAAATAATAAATATATTATATAATATATCAGAAAAAATTCAATTACTATCTAATAATCAATCTGCATATAATATTCCAGAAGGCGCCTTTGGAGAAGGTCTTATAGATACTACTAGGGGAGCCTTATCACACTTTATAAAAATAGAGAATAAAACTATAAAGTACTATAATATTATAACTCCTACAGCTTGGAATATATCTCCTAAGGATTCAAAGGGTACAAGAGGTGTAGGAGAAAAATCCTTAATAGGCTCAAAAATAGATAATATAGAAAAACCCGTAGAAATAGGAAGAATAATTCGTTCTTTTGATCCTTGCATTTCCTGTGCCACCCATTTAGTAAGTAATAATAATGAACCAGTTAAAGTTGAAGTATTAGTATAGCTATTAAAGTTATTGCTATAGGAAATATTTTAATGGGTGATGATGGTATAGCCATAAAAATAGCTAAAAATATTGAGGGATTTTTGAAAGAAAATCATATAGATCTTATAATAGGAGAAACGGATTTTGAATATTGCCTTTCAAGAATAAAAAAGGAGGATTTCTTATTTATATTAGATGCGGGATACTATGGTAAAAAAATAGGAGATATAACAATATTACCTCTAGATACTTATACATCACATAAAAATGGATATACCCAACATAGCTATAGTTTTATAGACTTAGTTAAACTTTATTATAATGAAATAAAGGGATACATTCTAGCTATTGAAGTTTCTAATATAGATTACACTTTGAAAATCAGTAAAGAGCTTAAAGTTAATATGAATAAAATTTCTGATGAACTAATATCTATAATTAGAAAGAAAGGAAAATATTTTAAATAATCAAGTGATTTTTACAAGTTTTCTAAAAAATTAAACTTTATTTATGTATCTCTTGTAAATAAGATCTCTAAGATATTTTATTCTTATTATGTTAGTAATAATCTAAGAATTTTTAACCTTTTTAATAATATTGTAATAGTAATTATTAAGGAGTAAAAAATGGAATATAATGATTGTGTATTTTCTAAACTTTTTATCTGTTGTAATAGGATATCTTATTATAACCAAATGCTACTTTTTAGCCAAAGCTTATCACAAATAAAATTTTATACAGAACTAATAGAAAAAGAATTAATTGAACTAAAAAAATCAAGAAAATATTGTGAAAATAGCTTCAAAATATCAGAAAATAATAGGTTTAATTATAATGATTTTTCCTATAGTTCAAAAGGAACTAAACCTATACAAAATAATAGATATAATGAAGATAACAATATGACAAGACAAAAGGAATTTACATTAGAGGAATTAAAAAAATATGATGGGAGTAATGGAAATCCAGCTTACGCAGCAGTAAGTGGTATCGTATATGATGTAAGCTATGAAGCTACTTGGGCTGGTGGAACTCATTTCGGTCTTTATTCTGGGAAAGATTTAAGTAATGAATTTTTAGGTTGCCATAAAGGGATGGCAGAAATCTTGAATAAATTACCTAAAGTGGGTACTATCAAGTAATTCTTAGCTTTAAGTGAGTTTATTTAGAATAATTACTTTTTTATCTAAATCTTATTATCAAAATTCTTTGAAGTCTTACTTTTCATTGAAAAGCTAGTTAAATTTGATTATTAACGATATTTTTTATTGGTAATTATTGAGAAAAATAATATTAAGTTTGATGTTATAAAAAATGACTATATATTTTTAATATTTAGTTTATGTAAAGGCGTGTATGATATATACACTAGGTATTGATGAAAGGAAGTTTAAAAATGCATGATACTTATTTAATAGATAGAATATGGGCCAAAGTACAGGAAGTATGCATAGAAAATAAATTTGAAAAACTTACTAAATTAGTAGTGACAGTAGATAATAACAGTCATGTTAATAAAGAAAATCTATATGATTATATAACAAAATGCAATAATAATTTAGTAGATGAAAATATAGAAATTGTTGTAGAAAGACAACCTATAGATGAGCAAACAGCTATTATTAAATTATTAGAAGGTGATGTATCTGACTGCTAAAGACAAATTCAATAGTAAAAAGCGATATTTAATAAAAATAGAAGGTATAGTACAAGGGGTAGGATTTAGACCTTTTGTATATAATAGAGCAACAGAATTTAATTTAAAAGGATATGTAAAAAATAAAGGTGGTATGGTAGAAGTAGATCTAGAAGGATATAAAGAAAATATTAAAAGCTTTATACTAGAGTTAATTAAGAGCCCTCCTATTATGGCTAAAATAGAAGATTTAAAATGTAAATTTTTAAAACCTATCGATTATAAAGATTTTACTATTAAAAAAAGTTCTAATGAAAAAAATTCAGTAAAATTTATAAGCCCAGATGTAGCCCTTTGCAAAAACTGTATAAAAGAATTAAATTTAAGTACTAACAAAAGATATGAATATGGCTTTATTAATTGTACAGATTGTGGCCCTAGATACTCTATTATAAAATCATTACCTTATGATAGAGAAAATACAACTATGAAAAAATTTACTATGTGTAATAGTTGTAAAGAAGAATATAATATTCCAGACAATAGACGATTTCATGCAGAGCCTAATTGTTGTAGTTTATGTGGCCCTTCATTAATATTATTGGACAATAAGAAACAAGTTATATGTACTAATAGCAAAAAGGAATATATAAATAATACATCTAATAATAATTATTATAATGAAAATAAAATTCATGAAAGTTATATAAATGTAGCTAATTTAAGTTATAAAAAACATCCCATTTATACTGCTATAGAACTAATAAAAAAAGGATACATTGTAGCTGTAAAAGGAATAGGAGGATTTCATTTAGTTTGTGATGGTAAAAATAAAAAAGCTATAGAAAATTTAAGAATAAGAAAAAAAAGACCTCATAAACCTTTAGCTATAATGTGTAAGGATTTAAAAATCGTAA
Organism: Clostridium botulinum; assembly: GCF_001276985.1. Taxonomy (GTDB): domain Bacteria; phylum Bacillota; class Clostridia; order Clostridiales; family Clostridiaceae; genus Clostridium_F; species Clostridium_F botulinum. Next base: position 696,219 of record NZ_LHUL01000008.1, on the reverse strand, counting down.
AAGAATTGTGCTATGTATCTAAATTAGAGGAACAGATTTTAGAGGGTACTAAAAAGCCTATTTTGATTTTGAAGAAAAAGGCTACAAATATATTGCCAGATAATATATCACCTTTCAATAAACATTTAGGAGTAATGCTACCTTATAGTCCCCTACATTATTTACTATTTAAAGAAGGTTTAGATATAATAATAGCCACCAGTGGTAATGTAAGTGGTAGACCTATGGAATACAAAAATTGTGAAGCTATAGAAAATTTGAAAACTATAGCAGATTATTTTTTAATCCATAATAGAGATATTCATACTCCCATTGACGATTCTGTAGTAAAAGTTATAAATAAAAAAGAAAGTTTAATTAGAATAGGTCGTGGATATGCTCCTTATACTTTAAATATAAAAACTAAAAATGAATTGTTAGCAAAGGGTGCAGAAGAAAAAAACACCTTTTGCCTGTCTCAAAAGGGATATGTGTACATGAGTCAATATATAGGAGATCTAAAAAATATAGATTGCTACAATAGACATTTAAATACTATAGAACACCTACAAACTTTATTAGATACAAATCCTAAGATATCTATGGAAGATTTGCACCCAAATTTTAATACTAATTATGAAAATAAAAATTATGATAGAATCATTAAAGTTCAACATCATCATGCCCATATGGTAAGTTGTATGGTAGAGCATTCGTTATTTGATAGGGTTATTGCTGTGGTATTTGATGGTACAGGCTTTGGGAAAGACAATAGTATATGGGGGGGAGAGTTTTTAATAGGTGACAGAACCTATTTTGAAAAAGTTGGACATTTAAAAAAAGTTAAAATCCAGGGAGGAGATAAATCAATAAAAGAACCATGGAGATGTGCCTTAAGCTATTTGTATTCTATAAATTATGAAGAGAGCTCTATAATTAAAAATGTAGAAGAAGAAAAAATTAAGATTATAAAGAAAGCTTTATACAATAATATAAATTGCTATACATCTTCTAGTATGGGAAGGTTTTTTGATGCAGTAACTTCATTAATAGGCATTAGAAATATGGTAAGTTATGATGGTCAAGCTCCTATAGAGTTAGAAAATATCATAGATGAGCCTATATCTCTTTATTATAATTATAGTATTAATAAAATAGATAATGTTTTTCAAATAGATTATAAAGATATAATTTTAGGAATAATTAAAGATTTAAAAGAAAATAAAGATTTATCTACTATATCATCAAAGTTTCATAATACAGTTATTGATTTTACTTGTAACTTGGTGTGTAAAATAAAAAAAACTTATGAAATGAAATGTAAATTAGATAACGTTGTATTAAGTGGAGGAGTTTTTCAAAATAATTACTTATTAAAAGGTGTATACAGAACCTTAAAAGATAATGGATTTAAAGTGTTTTTCAATGAAAAAGTTCCTATAAATGATGAAGGAATAAGCCTTGGTCAATTAGCTATTGGTGACTCTATTATAGAAAGGGAGAAAATAAATGTGCATTGCAATACCGGGGAAAATTGTAAGTATTGATGGCTACTATGCTATAACAAATACTATGGGTATAGAAAGTGAAATAAATATATCACTTATAGAAAATCCATCTATCAATGACTATGTTCTAATTCATGCAGGTTGTGCTATAGAAAAAATAGACTATGAGTATTTTTCTTACTTAAAACAAATCATAAAAGAAGCCTTAAGGAGTAATAAAGATGGATAATTGCAAATTAATAATTGAAGTTATGGATAAGATAAAAGCTATAGATACAAGTCCTTTGAAGATAATGGAAGTGTGTGGTAGCCATACTGAAGTTATAGGTAGATTAGGCTTGAGAGATATTTTATATCCTAAAGTAAATTTAGTATCTGGTCCCGGTTGCCCTGTATGCGTAACAGATGAAAGCTATATAGATGCAGCCTTAAAGCTTTTAAATAGGGAAAATATATTAATAACCACTTTTGGTGATTTAATGAAAGTTAAAGGTACTACTAATAGTTTAATGGATGAAAAACCAAATCACAATAATATAAAAGTTATATACTCGCCATTAGAGGCGCTTAAGATAGCAAAAGAAAATAAATCTTTAGAGGTTATTTTTCTAGCAGTTGGTTTTGAAACTACTATCCCTTTAATAGCCTTATCTATAAAGCAAGCTAAAAATGAAAAGATAAAAAATATAAGTTTTCTACTAGGTTTAAAAACAATGAAACCCATATTAGAACATATATTTAAAGATAAAAATCATAATATAGATGGGGTAATTTGTCCAGGCCATGTAGCTTCTGTTAAGGGCGCTAATTATTTTAGATTTATAAGGGATGCATATAATATTCCTGCAGTAATATCAGGATTTGAACCCTTAGATATCTTAAGCTCTATATATTTTATTATAAATAGTAATATAAAAAATAAAAAAACTTTTATAAATTTATATAAAACCTGTGTAAAAGAAGATGGAAATAAAATTGCTAATGAGCTTATAGATGAGGTTTTTTGCCAAAATGATTCAAATTGGAGAGGTATAGGATTGATTAAAAACTCTGGATTAGATCTAAAAAATATATATAGTGACTATGATGCTTTAAAAAAATTCAATGTGAAAATTGAAAAGCATGAAAAATCCACTAGATGTATATGCGGTGAAGTTATATTAGGTAAAAAGTCTCCTAAAGAATGTGACCTGTTTTCTAAAGAATGTAATCCAGGCCATTCAAAGGGCCCTTGTATGGTATCTAAAGAAGGGGCTTGTTCTATATTTTATAGATACAATAAATTTAAGCTCTAAAGAATATTAAATTATAAACTAAAAGTGTAAAATACAAGACTTAAGCGGAAAGTACAAATTATTAATTAAATAACTGGCTTTTAAACAAAAAGGTAAAATCGTAAATTGATGATTTAGTTTAAATACTTTCCAAAGAATAATTCTAAGATACAAGGAGGAAATATGGAATGAATGGATTTATTACATTAAGTCATGGGCATGGAGGCAAATATACTCATGATCTTATAGAAAAGCTTATGTATAAATATTTTAATAATAAAACTCTCATAGAAGGTATAGATTCTGCAACTTTTAATATAAAAAAAGGAAAGTTAGCCTTTACTACAGATTCCTTTGTAGTAAAACCCTTATTTTTCAATGGGGGAGATATAGGAAAGTTGGCTATATGTGGTACTGTGAATGATTTATCTGTATCTGGAGCTAAACCTCTTTATTTAAGTTGTTCATTTATAATAGAAGAGGGATTTCCTATAGAAAAATTAGAGATTATAGTAAAGTCTATGGCAAGCACTGCTAAAGAAGCTAACGTTTTAATAGTAACAGGAGATACTAAAGTAGTAGAAAAAGGATCTGTAGATCAAATTTTTATAAATACTTCAGGCATAGGAATTATAGAGGATCAATATTCTATTAAAAATATTGAAAAAGGTGACAAAGTTATAGTTACAGGAAACATAGGGGATCATGGAACAACTATAGCTTTAGATAGGTATAATTTAAACATAAAAGGAAATTTAAAAAGCGATTGTACACCAGTAAATACTATAACTAACAAATTAAAAGAATATTATCCTTATATAAAAATAATGAAAGATCCTACTAGAGGAGGAGTTGCTACAACTTTAAATGAAATATCATCACTAAGTAAAAATTTAGGTATATGTGTTTGGGAAGATAAAATACCTATAAAAAATGAAGTTAAAGCAATAAATGAAATGTTAGGTCTAGATCCTTTATACATGGCCTGTGAAGGAAGAATAGTTATGGTGGTAAAAGATCAATATGCAAAGGATATACTAAAAATCATAAAAAAAATAGATAATTGTAAAAATGCAGAAATAATAGGTACTTTTGTGAAAAATTCATACAATATAGTATATGTAGAAAATTTTTTAGGTGGCACACGAATAATAAATATGTTAGAAGGAGATATGCTTCCAAGAATATGTTAAATATATTCTAGTTAATTAAAAGACTTTTATATAAGAATGTTTATATAAATCACATAAAATTCAAATTAAAAAGTTTATTTTAAGTTATGATGATTAAGTTCCTATAAAGTTAGAAAATATCATAGATGAACTTATATCTCTTTATTATACTAATAGATGATATATACAATAAAATAGATTTAATTTTAATATAGAAATTATATATAATAAACATATAAATAATCTTTAATAGTTATTTTATTAGTCCTTACTATGGGGGAATTGAAAATTGGCCTAATTCTTATAGGATGTGAGAACTAAGTGAAAAAGCCAAAAATGACTTTTCCACCTTAAATTAACTACTTGAAATAAATCAATCTTCATCGGAGGATTCTACTATTCTTTTTAATTTGGTTAAAGTTATTTTTGTTTCTGCAGTAGTTTCTCCTAAAAGGCTAGCAATTTCTTGAGCTACTCTCATTTGTTTTTCTATTACTTCTTCTGCTGCACTAAAAGAACTTTCTTTAAGTGTCTTTAGTTTTTTCTTATTCTTTTCTTTTTCTGTTATATCCGTTAGAGATAGAAGAAAAATGTTTTGCTTTTCTATAAAAATAATACTTTCTATAAATACTAATCCATAATTATGAATAGTAACTTTTTTACCTAAAATATTATTTTTACTTTCTTTAACTTTAACAAAATCTTCTTCACTTATTAGAAAATTTATTGGCTTATTTTTAACCAGGCTTTTCTCTAACATAAAAGTTTTTTCAGCGGCAGGGTTTATTTCTATTATATTTAATTTATCATCTACCGTTATTATACAATTAACTGTATTTTCAAAAATTATATTGGATATATTTTCAGCCTTACTTCGCATAAAGTGAAGACACATATCTGGTTCTGCCATCCCCTCTAAAATAGCATTAGCTTTATCTATACAAGTATTATACCCACAGACACCACAATTGAGTTCATCCTCTTTACTATATTTTCCCATAGATTTTAATATATTTTTAATTTGCTCTTCATATTGTATTTCTTTATTTATAGATTTATCTACAAAACCTCTATGAAAGTTTAAGTTGAAATTTTTTAAATCATTTTGCTTATCCGTTTTGTTTTTATAGAATTCTATATAGTTCTGTCTATCTTCAATATAATTTTGAACCTTTTCTAGCTTATTATAATATTCATGATTATTAGTTATAACTTCAGGACCACCTATACAACTACCAACACAAGTACTAGCTTCTATAAAAGAGTTTTTTATATGTCCTTTTTTTATACTTTCAAAAATATCCATACAGGCATATACTCCATCTACATAAAAAGACTTTATATTTTTATCCTTTAACTCATCTTTTAGATTACTAATAATACCTCCAGCAATAGGATAATAACTACCTAATTCTAAAGATCTATTATCAAACTCTAAAGGGTCTAAGCTTTCCATACTTATATTATTTTCTTTCAATAAAGTCAAATACTCTTCATAGGTTAAAACAGCATCTATACTATTTTCAAAATTATAGTTTTCATGTTCCGCTTTTTTAGAAGTGCAAGGTCCTATAAATAATGTAAAGGAGTCTTTACCATATACTTTTTTTAATATTTTCCCATGACAAGCCATAGGGGACATAAAAGGAAGCATATATTTTACTAACTCTGGATAATATTTTTCAACAAGAAGATTCAAAGAATGGCAAGCTGTTGTAATATAGTAATCTTGCTTGTTTTCTTTTAAAAAGCTTTTATATAGTCTAGTAGTAATATCCGCACCTAAAGCAGTTTCTTCTGCATATTTTATACCTAATGTTTTTAACGAAGCTATTATTTTTCCATAGGATACATTAAAATTTCCCATAAAAGAAGGAGCAATTGAGGCTACTATTTTTTTCTTTTCATTTAAAGCTTTCTTTACCTTATCTAAGTAATTAACCACTTTTCTTGCATTTTGAGGGCACACTAAAACACAACGACTGCACAATATACATCTTTCCATTTCTATCTTTGCCTGATAATTTTTAAATTTTATAGCCTTTACAGGACAACTTCTTAAGCATTTATAACAATTTTTACAATTAGCCTTTTTAAAATTTATATAATCCATAGTTTTCCTCCTTACTAAAGGAAAGATTTAAGGTAGATGAATTAAAATTATCATATAATAATAATTTATTAAAAACTCTATGCTACATTTAGATTACCATTAGTAATAATTATTCTAAGCACAGTATATATAAATTATATTGCATTTATAGTAACATTTTTTCCCAAACTTTTCATATATTCTGCTAGTTCCTCCACCAATTTTAATTTTATACTTAAGTCTACAGGTAAATCGGGATTCTGATGAGCAGGATTCATAGCACTACCAACCCATATGTTTAAGTGAGTACATTCTATTAATACTTTAACCAATAAAGAAGCTGCATCTTTACCTAATATTAATTTATTTTCTTCCATTTTATAAGAAGGATTAAAACAACTTTTTATTATATCTAAAGAACGACTTAATGTCAGTACTCCCTCTGTAATTAAATCTATGCCTTCCATAGTAGCAGTAGGTGGAAGATCTGTATTTATAAGTTCAAGATTTACTTTTAATTCTCTATTTAATTCCCTTTGAACTATATTAGCTGCAGTTCCTCCGCAAATTACTTTTTTACCCTTAGCTTTCATTAATTGTTCTATAACATATTTATCTTTAGATTTATCCTTAGGAGGTCCTGTAAATAAATCTACATATGCTGGCCTTTTTATACCTACAGAAACTACTGTTGTATCATCTCCGGGTTTTCCAGAATAAAGATCAAAGCATACTTCTAATAGATCCTTTGCAATGAATTGAGCAGACATGTTTTGGTGAGATCTTCTTTCTAAATAATCTTTAACATTTTCCCATTGCCAGCCTAAATTAAGTATTTCACCTAATCCAGCATGAATAACTCCATCACTTACTACAGTAAGTAAATCTCCAGGTCTTAATTTTATATTGCTTTCTAAAACTCTTTTAGAATCTATTATCATTTCTTTTTTAGGAAAATCTAAATATTCATTATTTCTTATAATAAATATTGGAGGACTATCATATTCTGCAATATAAGCATCTCCATTATTATATATTTTTATTAAAGTAAAAGTGGAGTAAGCTATATTTCTTATTTTGCATATAGGCAAGGTATTTACTATAGTATCTACTGTATCATATAAATTTGCACCTTCTTTAAGCATAGTGGCTGCTATTTTAGATGTTAATGTAGATAGTATATTAGCTTTAACTCCACTACCTAATCCATCTGCTAATACTATTATAGTGCAATCTGAAAGTCGTACAACTTCTACCATGTCTCCACACAATTCTTCACCATATTTATTTAAACTATGAGAGGATACCTCTACAAACAAATTCATTTTATATCACTTTTATCTCCTTCCACTACTTGTTTTAATTTAGTTAAAGTAATCTTCGTTTCTGCAGTAGTTTCACCAAGAAGACTAGCTATTTCTTGAGCTACTCTCATTTGCTTTTCTATTACTTTTTGAGCTGTATCTATGGTTTGTTCTTTTACTTTTAATAGTTCTTCTTTATTTTCTTCTTCTTTTGTAATATCCATCATAGATACCATAACTATATCTTGTTTTGGCATATAAACTATAGTTTTAATAAAAATTACATTGTATTTATAATAGTATACCTTTTTACCTATAATACTTTTTCCTGTTTCTCTAACATATCTAAAATCTGCATCATTAATTAACAGGGATATAGGCTTGTCCTTTATATCTTTAGCTTTTATCATAAAAACTTCTTCAGCAGCAGGATTTATTTCTTTTACATTCATATTCTCATCTAAAATAAAGATGCAATTAACTGTATTTTCAAAAATTACATTAGTTAAATTTTCTGCTTTATTTCTCATAAAATGAAGACACATATTAGTTTCTGCCATACCCTCATAAATAGCTTGGGCTTTTTCTATACAAGTGTTATAGCCGCATACTCCACAATTAAGTTCATCTTCCTTTGTATGTTTACCCATACTTTTCATTATCTTTAAAAGTTCTTTTCTTGGAGCCTTTTTCTTTTCAAAATGTATATCTTTAAAAGATGTTGAAAAATCAATACTATCCGGTACAGAAAGTAATCTTATTGTATTACTAGTATCTCTATTTTTTATATAATTTTTAACTTTACTTAATCTTGTATAGTAAGAAACTTCATTTTTAATCATGTTAGGTCCTCCTACACAATTACCTCTACAGGCAGTAATTTCTAAAAAGGCATTAGATATTTCACCTATTTCCATACTTTTTAATACTTGAATAGATTCTTCAATCCCACTTACTGACATAGCGATTAAGTTATTATTTTCTATTACATTCCCCATAGAATTTATTATTCCACCACTTAAAGTAAAAGAGCGAGTTTTTTTGTAGGCATTTCTATCAAATTCTCCTACAGGCATAGAATTTAAGTCTATATTACACTCCTTAAACAAAGTCTTCAGCTCATCAAAATTTATAACAGCATCTACAATTTTTTCTTTTTTATAACTATCCGATTCTGTCTTTTTAGCTATACAAGGGCCTATAAATACTACAAAGGCATCTTTACCCCAAATTTCCTTTAATATTTTTCCATGAGCTGCCATGGAAGAAGCAATAGGAATCATATATTTTATAAGACTAGGAAAATACTTTTCTATTAAATTTACAGTAGAAGGGCAAGAGGTGGTAATATAATTGTTTAATTTAGTTCTTTCTACATAATCCTTATAGAGCTCGGTGACAATTTCTCCACCAAGGGCTGTTTCCTCTACATAAGAAAATCCTAATTCTCTTAAAGCAGAAACTATCTTACCTTCCTCCACATTAAATACTCCTGCAAATACTGAGGAAACACTAGCCACAATTTTTTTCCTAGATCTTATAGCATCTTTTACATATTTTATATCTGGTTTATCCTTTTTAGCATTTTGAGGACAAATCACAAGACATCTTCCACATGATATACATCTTTCTTCAACTATTTCAGCTTTTTCATTTTTAAATTTAATAGCTTTTACTGGGCAAGCCCTTAAACATTTATAACAATTTTTGCAGTTTAAACCAGATATATCTATATAATTCATTACTATATACCCCTCAATACCACATTATTAAAAAACTCTTCTACATTTTCTTCATTTACAGAATAAATTTTATCTTGAATTTTCACAGAAACACCCTCAGTACAATAACCTAAACAAAAAGAACCCTTTATTTCTACTTTATCTTTTAAATTGTTTTTCCCTATAAAATTTTGGAGTAAAGTTATAACTTTATAAGAACCTTTTAAATGACAGGCACTTCCCACACAAATATTTATTATTAACATAAAAATAACCACCCTCTATAAATTGTCTGTATATTTATAATAATTTTACAATAAAAAAATAAAAAATAATATAGTAATCTAATTAATAAAATATTATAATATATTTACATAATTATAAAAAGGGAGATAATATATGGGAAAATATATTAGCACTATAATTATAACTATAATATTTTCAATTATAATACTATTATATGGTAGTGCTTTTTTAATACCTATATTTGGTATAGGCAACAGTATGGCTAAACTTTTATTAAGTATTATAGTTTTACCTTTCATAGCTTTAGTTGGAGCATTAATATACAATATGTATGAAAGAATTAAAGAAATCAAGGAGGAAGATAAGGATGATATTAGTAAATACTGATTATATTACAGGAAAGGAAGTAGAAACTTTATCCATAGTTAAAGGATCTATTGTATGGTCTAAAAACGTAGGTAAAGATATACTAAGTGGCCTTAAGACTTTAGTAGGAGGAGAAATTGTAAGTTATACAGAAATGATGAATGAAGCTAGATCTAAAGCTACTAAAAGAATGGTAGAGGAAGCAGAAACTCTAGGTGCAGATGGAGTTTTAAATATAAGATATGCTACAAGTAGCATAATGCAGGGATCTGCAGAGGTTATAGTATATGGTACAGCTGTAAAATTTAAATAATATATTCATTATAGTAGATTACATATCTCTTTATATTAATTATTTTATACTTACTATTGGATATAATTCCATAATGATGAATTATTTTTATCTTAAATTTAGTTCTATAATATAAATTTATAGATATTAGTTGTACTATTAAATTCCGTTATACTTATGGAATTGTTTTCATTAATAAATTAAAATAGTAATGTATTTACAGTTTATTAATTTATATAGGGGGGTTCTAATATGAAAAAGAAAATTGTAGCCTTATTATTATCTGTAGTAGCTTTATTTTCTTTTATTTTCGTGGGATGTAGCCAAAATACAGCTACAAATGCTGATAAAAAAGAAGAAACTAAACAAGAAGATAAAAAGGATGATGCATCTAAAAAGTTTAATTACATAAAAGCAGATGAGTTAAAATCAAAAATTGAGAAAAAAGAAAAAATTATAATCTTAGATATTCAAGTAAAAGATGAATTTGCTAAACACCATATAAAAGATGCTATAGAAACTAACGCATATCCAGCTAAAACTGATGAAGATAAAGCAAAACTTGATAAGGTGATGGACAAGCTTACATCTTCAGAAGATCCAATAGCTATTATCTGTCCAAAAGGAAAAGGTGGAGCAGAAAAAACTTATAACTATCTGAAAGAAAAAGGAATAAAAGAAGATAGATTACTTATACTAGAAAAAGGACAAGCTGGTTGGACACATGAAGATCTATTAGAAAAATAAAATAGTATAAAATACCACAAGGAATATATTCCTTGTGGTATTTCTATATTTTTAGATATAATATAACAAGTGTTTTTAAATAAGAATATATAAGTTTTAAAAATTTCTTTACTTAAATACGTTTATTAAAATATAATAATGAATACAAGTAACTATATATAATTTAGAGTAAAGGTGGGGTACAATGAACTTAAGATTAGCTAAGGAAAAAGATTTAAATTTTATAATAGAAATGATAACAATCGTAAAAAAGCATATGATAGAAAACGATAATGATCAATGGGATGAAGAATATCCAGATATGGAGACCTTAAGAAGGGATATAATAAATGAAGATTTATATACTATAATAGAAGAAAATGACTGTATGGCTATTATAGCAATAAATAAAGATCAAGCTCCTGAATATAAAAATGTTCAGTGGAAACTAGATGATAAATCTCCTTTGGTAGTACATAGATTAGCGGTGAACCCAAAATTTCAAGGAAAGGGTGTAGCCAAAACCATTATGAGTTTTGTAGATGAAAAGGCCAAAGAACAAAATTGTAAATCTATAAGGTTAGATACCTATTCAAAAAATAAAGTAGCAATAAACCTTTATGAAAGATTAGGTTACTCAATAGTAGGAGAAGTTTATTTTAGAGGTAAAGAATTGCCCTTTAAATGTTTTGAAAAAATTGTAGAAAATTTTGTGTGCTAAATTATATATTGATTACTTATAGTTAAAGTTTGTATTATAAAAATTTCCTATAATATATAATTAAAGTAAAAAAATGAAGTATAATGTTAAATATATGAATAAATTATAAATTATTATAGAAATAGGGGGATTTTTATATGTCAGAAAGTCCAAAACAAATGATAGAACATTTACAAAAAGGGGCAGGGAAATTAGCATCCTCTAGTCCACAAGAAATGAAAGCTTTAACTGATTTTGTACAATCAGTTTTTAAGGAAGGTGCCTTAGATTTAAAAACCAAGGAAGCTATTGCTATAGCTATATCTGTTTATAGTAGATGCCCTTACTGCATATCAGCTCATGTTAAAAATGCTTTAGCTACGGGGTTAACTAGAGAACAAATAATAGAAGCTGGGACAGTAGCAATGGCTTTCGGTGGTGGTCCAGCAATGGCTTATAGTTCTACAGTATTAATTGATGCTTTAAATGAATTAGAAAAATAAAATATTAATTATATAAGCTTTATTAAATTCTAAAACTTATTTTATAATCAAAAGGCTATAACTTCTAAGAATATAATATTCTAGAAATTATAGCCTTTTAATTTAATCTTTATCGTATACCACTTTAATTTTCATTTTTTAATATTTTTAAAAAATCTAAAGATTTATCAGAAAGTCCTGCAATTAATAATACATCTCCTTCCAGTATTTCAGAATTACCATCTGGAAGTATTTCTTTTTCATCTCTAAGAATTAAAAATATTCTAGCGCCTTGGGGAATATTTAAATCTTTTAAAGGTTTATTGAATATTTTTTTATTAGTTGGAACCACTTCTCTTACACAAATTTTATTGGTGTTAGATTCTACAGTTTTCTCCAAATCATCATACTTCATAACTTTATCAAATATGAAAGGAAATAGCATACAGGATACTACAGCAGTCAAAATTAAAGCTGAGTAACCTTCCTGAGGAATTAATTTTAAATTAAAAGCAATTTGAGCTCCAACTATAAGTATACTTAGCTGACTAGATAAAATAATTGATGAAGATAATGCTTTATTAGTATCAAACTTATATTTTAATACCAAGGAAGGAATAAACTTAGTTACATAAATTATTAATATAAGTAAAGGAATTGATATTAAACTTTTAGGATTTTGAAATATAGTAGTTATATCTAGATTTACCCCTATCATTATGAAAAATATAGGAATTAAAAAACCATAACCTATAATATCTAATTTATATTTTAAATCTTCCTCATGGCTTTTGTCCGTCAATAATGTGAATATAACTCCGGCTAAAAATGAGCCTAGAGCTATTTCGGTACCAGTTTTATTTGATATAGTAACCAAAGTTAATATCAATGCAAAGGCTGCTCTTACTTCTAAATGAGTATTATTAGTTGCCAAAGTAGCAAAGTCATATTTTCCCTGTAATTTACTTAATACTATATATATAAAAAATGAAACTATAATAACTATTAAAAATAAAAAGCTTTTATAACTTAATCCATAAGTTAGCTTGGAAGATATAATAGTCATAGCAATTAAGCTTACAAACTCTCCTATAAGTGAAAATATTAATAGTATCTGCCCAAACTCTGTTTTTAATATACCCTTTTGTTTTAGAAATGGTACTAAAAACCCAGGAGCTGCTGCAGAAAATAAAAAAGTCATAAAAATAGAATTTTTAATAAGTCCTAAAGAATATAAAAATTTACATATAACAAAAGAAACTACTATAGATAGTAAAGACATTATAAAACAAATAATTATATTATTTGCTCCTTTACTATCTTTACTAATTTTTATACTATGGACATCAATTTCTAAGCCACTTAAAAACATTAAATAGGCTAGCCCTAAATTAGATAGAAATTGTATCCAAGGATCTACTTGTATTAAATTTAAAAAACTTTTTCCAATTATAATACCTACAAAAAGTTCTCCAACTACAAAGGGAACCTTATATTTTTTAAAAGAATTTATAAAAAGTGGAGTTATAAATGCAAGCAAAGAAAGTATAAGTAATGAGTCATAATTAATATGTTCCAATTGAAAGTCTCTCCTTTAAAATAAATTATTAGTCACATACAAAATTAGAATTTATTAATTATAACACATTAATTTTAGAAATTAAATATTTTAGAATTTAATAATATTATTGAATATTTAATTTAATTTAACTTTTCTATTAAAATATATATATCTAATTATCACTAAGTTTCTATAAATAATACGTATAATAATTATTAGCAAATAATAAAATATAAACTATATATACATTAGATTTTATCAAGTTATTCTTAGATTTTGATAAAATTTGCCTAGGAGAATTACTCTTCTTCATCTAAAATCTATAAACAAAAAACTTTAGCAATTAAAAATAAAAGGACTTTTATTTTTAATTGTAGAATATATTAAAAATGCACTTAAAGAATTTTACTATATACTGGAGGGATTCCTTTGAAATTTGAAAAAATATTGCAAATAGTTTTGGTAATAGCTATAGTTATTCAGTTTTTTTATTCTTTTATATTAGGACGAAAACAAGATAAAAATATTGGTAATAAATTAATGACCTTAAAAAGAAGTGCAATGAAACAAAGTTCTATATTATTGCTTATGATATGCATTGTATTTTATATGCTATATGCTTTTGTAAAGGGGACTGCTTCTAATACAGGGTTACTTATAATCATATATTTTCTAATAAGTATATATGATTTCACCAAATTAAAAATAGTAACAGATAAAGGTATTGGAAATAAAAGTTTATATAACAATAGTATATATAATTTTGTATACTGGGAAGATATAACAAGATGGGAATGGCATCCTAAACATCCTAATCTTTTATTTTTTACTTTTTCAAACAAAAAAGGAAATGCAGATAGAAGAGATTGGGATATTCCATCTTCAGATAAAGAAAATTTTGAATCCATACTAAATAAATATGTAAAGCATGCTTTTGTAGATAGCACTTTAGAAAATATGAAACGTAATTCTGAAAAAAAGTAAATAAGCATATTAATCTAAAACTAAAAATAAAATTATATTATAATCGAACTAATACTATATCTATATTATACTTTTTAATATTTTCTTAAATTAATAAGCTTGTTATAATAATTTAAGCTGGAGGAGTTTTATGGATAAGTTAAAAATAGCTTTATGCCAAATGCAAGTTCAAAAGGAAAAGAAAAAAAATATAAAAAAAGCTATAGAAATGCTAACAAAAGCTAAAAAAGAAAACTGTAACATAGCAGTTCTACCGGAAATGTTCAATTGCCCCTATGAAAATAAATGTTTTAAACCTTATGGAGAAATAATAAATGAAGAAAATGGGGGAGAAACTGTAAAAGCTATAAAAAAAGCTGCAAAAGATTTAGAGCTTTATATTGTAGCAGGTTCTATTCCTGAAATAGAAGGGGATAAAATTTATAATACATCTATGGTATTTGACAATAAAGGTGTTTTAATAGCTAAGCATAGAAAAGTTCACTTATTTGATATAGATGTAAAAGGGGGAGTGACCTTTAAAGAATCTGATACATTGACTGCTGGAAATAAAATAACACTCTTTAACACTCCCTGGGGTAAATTAGGGGTAATGATATGTTACGATATAAGATTCCCAGAACTTTCAAGAATAATGGCTGTTAAGGGGGCTAAAATTATATTTACTCCAGCAGCTTTTAATATGACTACAGGGCCTGCTCATTGGGATACTTTATTTAAAAGTAGAGCATTAGATAATCAAGTCTATATGGTAGGTGTAGCACCTGCTAGGGATGAAAATAGTAATTATGTATCTTATGGCAATTCATTAATTGCTAGCCCTTGGGGAAATATACTAGCTAAATTAGATGCAAAAGAAGATATACTTTTTTCAGAAATAGATTTAGACTATGAAAGTAAAATAAGAGAAGAACTACCTCTATTAAAACATATAAGAAAAGACATATATAGTTTAGCAGAAATTTAATTTAGCAATCTAAATAATTGTATGTTAAAATTGAAATAGCCTTCAGAGAAGTTATATTCTTTGAAGGTTATTTTGAAATTTTTACATTATATTATGAAGCATAAAGGAGGAATTATGAAAAAAGGCGTTAAATTATTTATAATATTTATCTTAATTGTTATTATAGCAATTATGGCTTGGTTTAAAGCTGTTAAACCTAAAGAAGAATATTCAAATATAGGAGGAAATTCAGTAAAAGAGGAAAATATTGATTATGAAGCTAATGTAGGTAAGATGCCTGTATTATTAGAATTAAGTTCGCCAACCTGTGGACCTTGCAGAAAAATGACACCTATTATAAAGGAAGTAAAAGAGAAATACAAAGATACAGTGGATACTCACATAATAGATTTAACTAAAAATCCTGAATTTGGAGAAAAATATAAAGTTTCAGTGGTTCCAACACAAGTATTTTTGGACAAAGAGGGAAAGGTATTTTTTAGACATGAGGGTATGCTTACAAAAGAAGAAATTGTAGATATATTAAATAAAATGGGTGTAAAATAATATGAATGAGATTATAACAAAAGCTGTAAGCCTAATGGGAAATAATGTTCTTTTAGCCTTGTTAATATCCTTCTTAGGAGGTATAATTTCTTCCTTTAGTCCTTGTATACTTTCATCACTTCCTTTAATAATAGGTTATGTAAATAAATATGGTAGAGATGACAAAAAAACCGCTTTTAAATATTCTTTATTCTTTTCTTTAGGTATAATAATTACATTTACTTCCTTAGGTATAATTTCTTCTTTAGTAGGGAAATTTTTTACTTCTGGTGGTAAGCTATGGTATTTATTATTAGGAGTTGTAATGATTTTTGTAGGATTACAACTTATAGGGGTAATAGAATCTAAAAATAAGGCATGTAAAGTGCCTAAAAAGCGAAAGGGACTACTTGGTGCATTTTTTTTAGGAATATTAGGTGGAGTTTTATCCTCACCTTGTTCTACACCTATATTAATAGCTATACTAGCTTTTGTAGGAAGTAAAGGTAATATATTATTAGGATTTTTAATGTTACTTTTATACTCTATAGGTCATTGTTTTGTAATAATCTTATCAGGAACTTCACTGGGTTTTGTTGAATCTTTAAGTGGATCTTCTAAAGCGAACAAAATAAATAATGTATTAAAAATAATATTAGGAATAATTATATTAGCTATGGGGCTTTATCTAATATATATAGGAATATAAAATGGAACCTGGATTTTTTAATCTAGGTTCCATTTTATATTAGTTAAAGTTTAAATATAGATACACTTTCCTTTAAATTTTCTACCATACTAACTAACTTCTCTATAGATTCAGTAATTTCTTCTATGGTAGCGCTCTGTTCTTCTGTAGAAGCAGCTACCTCTTCTGTATTAGCGGAGGCTGTATTAGATATGGTTTCTATATCATATAATTTTGATGCCATAGCTGTAATACTATCATTGGAAGCTGTAATCATAGAATCTACACTTGCAAACTTATGGTTCACATTAGAAAATGAATTTAAAATTTCTCCTAAAGATTCTTTTACCTCAGCAACTATGCTTTCACCTTTTTCAGATTGTGAAGCACCATCCTTTATAGAATTTAAAGCAGTCTTAGTTTTATCTTGAGTATTCATTATTAAATTCTTAATATTATTAGCAGAATTTATAGATTCTTCCGCAAGTTTTCTAACTTCATCTGCTACTACTGCAAAACCTTTTCCAGCTTCTCCTGCTCTAGCAGCTTCAATGGAGGCATTTAATGCTAATAAATTAGTTTGATCTGCTATAGTATTTATAATTTCTACAATATTTCCTATTTCCTCTGAATTCTTTTGTAAATCATACATTATATTAGATGAATTTACCACACTATTTTTTATTGTAGCCATTTGCTGTACCATATTAGACATGTTTTCTTGTCCCTTTGAAGCTAATGTATTCGTATTATTAGAAAAAGATATTATTTCATCAAACTCCTCTTTTAAAGTATACATATTTCCCATAACATCATTCATTAATAGGGAAGATTCATTACTAGCCTTCACTTGATTTTCAGCTCCCGAAGCAATTTCTTCAGTAGCACTAGAAATTTCCTCTGATACTGCTGAAGTTTGCTCTGCAGAGGATAAAATTTCCTGAGAGGAACCAGCTAACTGTATTGAAAAATTATTTATATTTCGTGTAATTTCTCTTAAACTATCTATCATAGTATTAAATATTTTGCTTAGCTTTCCAATTTCATCTTCATTAACAATTTCAACCTTTTCTGTTAAATCACCCTTTGAAACCTTTTGAGCTATACTAGACAAATTATCTAGTGGTTTTAAAGATAGTTTTATTATATAAAGTATTACTAATCCAGCTAAAACAAAAGTTATTAAGCTTATCAATATAGAAGTTATTAATATATTTCTAAGAGCGGTTTCTTGAGTAGCTAAAGATACTCCTATATCCATAGATCCTAATAGTTTACCACTTTCATCTTTTAAAGGCATTATA
Organism: Clostridium botulinum; assembly: GCF_001276985.1. Taxonomy (GTDB): domain Bacteria; phylum Bacillota; class Clostridia; order Clostridiales; family Clostridiaceae; genus Clostridium_F; species Clostridium_F botulinum. The sequence continues at coordinate 678,328 of NZ_LHUL01000008.1, read as the reverse complement.
ATATCATAAACTTTTTCACCTTCATAATCATATGTAGATGTATAATTCTTCCCAGTATCTATTGCAGTTTTACTTCCAGTATCAGTTAAAATTTTTCCTATCCTTTTTTTATCACTATGGTGGGTAACTTTAAGTTTATTATCCATAACTAAAGCAAATTTTATATTACTATCTTTTGTTAATTTTTCTAATATAATTTGTGGATCTACAGATTTATTAATATTGTGGATTTCATTTGCATTAATACCTGTTTGTATTAGACCACCATTAGGCATAGCTAATGCACAATACTTATAATAATTATGATTTACTTTATTTTGTCTTATTTCTTCAATAATTTCATCTTTTTTACCCTTTAATATATCTTGTCCAGAATAATCCAAGGGATATACATAGTTTATATTTTCTGGCATATTTGAATATATTATTTTCCCATTTTTATCTGTTATATTTATTTCTTGTATATTACATTTTACTGCAACACTGGTTAAATATTCATTAGAAATATTTTTGTTTTCTATAACCATCTTTGAAATGGATAAAACTTTGTCTGCTAAAACTTTATCTATCTCCTTTGTAGCTTTTTGAGATGAAGTAATTTGATAGCTTACTTGATTTGCTAAGTTTAACCCATCTTCTCTAACTTGATTTTTGAATTTACTACTTACCATTTTAAAAGTAAAACCCGTTAATAAACTCATTGAAATTAAAAAAATCAATAGAGAAGTTATTACTATCTTCTTTTTAAAACTAAGTTTCTTAAGATTTTCTTTAGTAAACATTATACTAATCCCCCTAAATATTATTACATAATTTAGCATTATGTAAGTATATTATAATGATTTTTTAAATTTAAATCAAACGAAAATCAAAATTTAAACTATAAACAGGGAAAAATACCATAATATTTTTTATTGATTTTAATCTTAAAATTCTTACGTTCTAGAAAAATTTAAAATTGGATAAAAGATTACTTCTTATTTCTCTATCTGTATTATCATTGTTATTTAATATCATTTAAATAAGATAGTATTCTATACTCAATGAGGAAATAAAAAAAGCAAAAATACCCGCTATAAAAACAGCGGGCATCTTTGCTTTGTTAGTTTTATAATTATATATATCTATTAAGGGTAAAGACTAATATTTTAAAATTAGCCTATAAAGCTATCACAATAAGCATCGTAACCTTTTAAATGTTCAGCATAATTATTACTTTCAGAATTTATACCATAAGTCATAATTAAATTTTTTATAAATTCTTCTTTTGACATTCCTGAATCACCTATTAAACTATCAACTTGATCCAATACATTTTTAGGAATTTTATTAAAGTTTTTGTTCATAAAAAACACTCCTTTAATTTAATGTTAAATTCTAAATAGAGTATACTAAATATTATGTATACATTTACATAAAGGGTTTATCAATCATATTACAATATAAAGTATAGCATATAATATATTTAAAATCAATATAAACAACATAAATATATGTAAAAATAAATATATGTCTAAATAACTCTAATAGAAATTACATATAATATTACTCTATAATATGACTAATATATAATTCAAATGAACAATTTAAGAAATAAAAAATATTTTTAATGATTAACAACTATACGAAAATGTGTTATTATGAATAACGGTATAATCTTTAAAAATAAATTAAGAACAGTATTATTAAATATTTAAATAGAAAGGGTAAAACTAATGAAGGATTTTATTTTTGATTTAACTTTAATTTTTCAAATTTTTGTATTTGTTATAACTCTATATTACCTTATATTATCTTTATTTGGTATATACAAAAAAAGAGATAATGGTGCCGAAAATTGTACACCAAAAAAGAAATTTGCTCTAGTAGTAGCGGCTCATAATGAAGAAATGGTTATAGGAAAAATAATAGAGAGCTTAGAAGCACTAGACTATCCTAAAAATTTGTATGATATTTTTATAATAGCCGACAATTGTACTGATAATACTGCTAAAATCGCTAAAACTTATGATGGAGTATATGTTTGTGAAAGAAATGTACCAGATAAACGAGGGAAAGGTTATGCTTTAGAATGGATGTTTTCTAAATTGTTTAATATGGACAAAGACTATGATGCTATAGCAATATTCGATGCAGATAATTTAGTTTCTAAAAATTTTTTAAAAGAAATGAATTACAAAATGCTTAAAGGTTATAAAGTAGTTCAAGGATACATAGATAGCAAAAACCCTAATGATTCTTGGATAACCGGTTCTTATTCCATAGCTTTTTGGACAACAAATAGATTATTTCAATTAGCAAGAACAAATTTAGGCCTATCAAATCAAATAGGTGGTACTGGTTTTTGTATGGATTCAAAGACTTTAAAGGAATTAGGTTGGGGTGCTACTTGTTTAACAGAGGATTTAGAATTCACCTGCAAATTAGTTTTAAATGGACATAAAGTAGGTTGGGCACATAATGCTAGAGTTTATGATGAAAAACCTCTTACTTTAAAGCAATCTTGGAATCAAAGAAAAAGATGGATGCAAGGATTTGCAGATGTATCTTCAAAATTTTTTACAAAACTCATAAAAAAAGCTTTCAAGGAAAGAAGTTTTGTCGCCCTAGATTGTGCTTTATATACAGTGCAACCTTTTGTTACTCTTTTACTCGCGTTGTCAGCTATCCTTACTTTAATACAAAATAATTCTTCTAGAGGAGCTAATATATTCGTAATAAGTTATTTATTTTCACCTTGGGTATGGAAGACGTTTAGCATAATACAATTTTTATTTACTCCTCTTATTATGCTCTTAGAAAAGAAACTTTCTAAAGGAATGTTCTTAACATTTTCAGCCTATTCTTTAAATGTATTTTTATTTGCATTGATTTTAGGTAATAAACCAAAATTATATGAAGTAGCTGTCTTATCAATAATATATTTAGGAGCTTTCATATTACTATTATATGTAGTAGATAGAAAAAAATCCTTAAAAATGTTTATATGGTATTTATTATATGGAATATACACATTGACTTGGATACCAATAACAATACAAGGAATATTAAATAAAAATAATAAAGAATGGAGCCACACAAAACATATAAGAGAAATGAGCATACAAGAAATGGATTAAACCGACCAAAGCACAGGCTATATGGGCCTGTGTTTTTTTATATGCAAAATTTTAAAATAGCTATAAAACTATCTCAAAAACTTTCTGTTAAAAATAATATTAACAAAGGAAATTAATATTATTTTATAGAAATTAATAATAAGAACTTTTTATTTATCTAAGATAATTTAATAAAATTTTATATAAAGTATAAGCTATATTTTTATAAATCAAAGCTTAATTCTAATAAAGCTTTGATTTAATTAGAATTATAACCCCTAGTACAAAATTATATATTATATTTGGAGGAATATTATGGATGAAAATATTATAATAAATATATTAAGAAAAGAGATGATGCCAGGACTTGGAGTTACAGAACCAGCTTCTATAGCTCTATCATCTGCTAAAGCCTATGAGGTAATTGGTGGAGAAATAAAAAATATAAAAATCATAGCAGATCCTGGATTATTTAAAAATGCTTTTTCCTGCGCAATTCCAGGCACAAAGGAAGTTGGTAATGAAATGGCTGCTTTATTAGGAACAATTTGTGGGGATGCTTCCTTAGGCTTAGAGTGTTTGAGAAAAATAAAAAAAGAAGATGTAAGCAAAGCTAAAACCATGTTAGATAAAATTGATATAGAAATAAAATCTCAAACAGAAGGACTTTATGTAGAATCTATAGTAACTACAAATAATGGAATAGGAAGAACTATAATAAGATATAAACATGATAATATAGTTTTAGTAGAAAAAAATAATAAAATATTATACCAAAAGGAAAACAATTTAAACAAAAGCAATAATTTTTCACAAGAAGCTATAGATTCTAAAAAAATAACTGAAATGAAATTAGATGAAATAGTAGAATTTGTGAATAATGTTAACTATGAAAAAATAGAATTTTTATTAGAATCAATTAAAATGAATAAGAAATTATCTGAAAAGGGATTAGAAGGCTTAGGAATAGGCCTTGGTAAGTTAATTCTAGAAAGTTGTAATGAAAATAATTATGAGTTATATGCTGAAGCACTTACTTGCAGTGCTATAGATGCTAGGGTATCTGGCGCTCCTGTACCTGCCATGACAGTAACAGGTAGTGGTAATCATGGTATAATAACTACATTGCCTTTACTTGCTATAAAAGAAAAGAAAAATTTAAATAATGAAGTGTTAGCAAGATCCATAGCTTTAAGCTATATAATAAATATATATATAAAAGAATTTTCTGGAAAGTTATCTGCTTTTTGTGGCTGCGCCGTAGCTGCAGGTACAGGAGTTAGCGCGGGAATTTGTTACTTATTAGGTGGTAGTTTAAAAGAAATAGAAAACACAATAAAAAATATGGCATCTAACATTACAGGAATGATTTGTACCGGAGGGAATTTAGCTTGTTCACTAAAAGCAAATACCGGGGTAAAAGCGGCTTTTCTAAGTGCAAAAATGGCCTTAAATAATATAGTAATACCAAATAAATGTGGTATTGTTTCAAATTCTATAGAGGATACAATGAAAAATATAGGTAGAATAGCTTATCCTGGAATGATGGAAACAGATAAAGAGATATTAAATATAATGATAGAAAGTTCGAAATAAACTAATTATTCTATAACATCAATCCTCCTCTTGACAGATTTAGATAAAAAGTGTAAAATAAAAATTAATTTGTCATAATTTGAAGGAGGTTTTAATTATGCAACAATTAGAATTAAAATATGGGAAGGATTCTATAAAATTTTCACTACCAAAAGAAGATATATTAGGGGTAATAGATCGTAATAAGTGGAATTTAGATAAAACAGAAGAAAAAATAATAAAAGAGTCTATAGAAAATCCTATATGCAGTGCACCTTTAAAGGAACTTGTTCATGAAGGAGAAAAAATTTGTATTGTTATACCAGATATAACTAGAGCTTGGCAAAGATTAAGTGTATATTTACCTTATATAGTAGAGGAAATAAAAAAAGGTGGAGTAAAGGATGAAGATATAATTTTCTTAAGTTCTACAGGTACTCATAGAGAACAAACCAAGGAAGAACATAAAATACTTATAGGTGAAAATTTATATAATAACTATAAAGTAATTGATCACATCAGTACTAAAAAAGAAGATTTAGTTTATCTTGGTAAGACCTCTTACAACACTCCTGTAATGATTAATAAACTTGCATTAGAATGTGATCATGTAATACTTACAGGTGCAATAATATATCATTTTTTAGTAGGTTATTCCGGTGGCAAGAAAGCTATATTACCAGGTATAAGCAGTTTTGAAACAGTAATGGCTAATCATGCTCTATCTTTATGTGGAAATCTTGGTGATGGTGAAAATCCTAATGTTCGTGCAGGTAATATATACGAAAATCCAATTCATAATGATATGCTAGAAGCTGCAAGTTTCATAAGACCTACATTTATGTTTAATGTAGTAATAGGTCCAGATGGGAATATAGGTGCTGCGGTATCAGGAAACTATATAAAGGCCCATGATAAAGGAAGGGAATATGTAGATAATATAGATGGAGTAGATATAAAAGAAAAAGCAGATTTAGTTATATCTACAGCTGGAGGTTTCCCTAAAGATATAAATTTTTATCAATCTTCTAAAACTATAGTTAACTCAAGAGAAGCCTGCAAAGAAAATGGAACAATTATAATACTATCAGAATGTAGTGAAGGACTAGGTGGCGATGAAGGTGTTAAAATGATGCTTACAGACTTTACTAATGCCTTAGATAGAGAAAAAGAGCTTAGAAATAATTATAGTATATCCAAACATACAAGTTATATAGCTTGCGATACAGCAGAAAAATTTAACTTAATATTAGTAAGTAATATAGATCCTGAAATTATGAAAAATACAAAAATTAAAGTTGTAAAAACTTTAGAAGAAGCTTTAGATATAGTAAAAAAAGAAAAAGGGGAACACCTAAAAACTTATGTATTACCTCATGGAGCTAATACATTGCCTAAATTAGTATAATATAAGGAAAGTGCGACGCACTTTTCAGAGTACAGAGTATAAAGTACAGAGAACAGATATGGAGGATTTTGTTTCGATTCTCTACACAAAATCTTTAATTTAAATATTTTTACTAAAATTATTAAGTAGTTTAAATATTATAAAATTAATTTTTGATTTCATATATAGATATCTTAAAAAAAGTGATAGCGCAGCCGGAGGCTTTCTATAGCAATTAATATTTAGATTGATATAAAAAATTTTCGAAATATATGCAAGTACCCTAATAAAGAAAAATATAATTGTAGATTTTACGTAACAGAGTGGAGTAAAATCTTCCCTATCTGTACTCTTTCCTCTATACTATGTAATCTAAATAAGGAAAGTGCGACGCACTTTCCTTATATTTTGACTTTTTACATAAAACCTATACAATAGTATTGTTAGTATTATTATAACAAAATATAATATAAAGGTGATTGTATGGAAGAAAGATTACAAAAATATATGGCCTCTTGTGGAGTTGCTTCTAGAAGAAAATGTGAAGATATTATTTTAGAAGGGCGAGTAGAAGTAAATGGTATTAAAATAAAAGAATTAGGTACAAAAATTATATCTGGAAAAGACATTATAAAAGTAGATGGGAATATTATAGAACCAGAAGAAAATAAAATTTACATTTTACTTAATAAACCAAAAGGGTACGTATGTACTGCTAAAGATGAAAAGGACAGAAAAACTATTTTAGATTTAGTAAAAGTTAAAGAAAGAATATACCCTATAGGTAGGTTAGATATGGATACATCAGGTATAATAATACTAACCAATGACGGGGAAATATACAATAAGATTATTCATCCTAAATTTGAAAAAATAAAGACTTATAAGGCTAAAGTAAAAGGTACTATAAAAAAAGACCATATAGAGTTATTTAAAAAAGGTATAGATATAGGAGATTACTTAACAGCTCCAGCAACATTAGAAATTTTGAAAATAAATAAGGATACTTCTGAAATAATAATAAAAATTCACGAAGGTAAAAATAGACAAGTAAGAAGAATGTGTAAATCTATAGGTCATGCTGTTATAGATTTAGATAGGATTTCTATAGGTAATATAACAAAAAGTGATTTGAAATTAGGTGAATGGCGATATTTAACTAATAAGGAAATAGATTATATAACAAAGATATAAATTAAATCTAAAAGCAAATAAGGCTGTTAAGAACTTACCAATAATATATTTAAAACCTTTTAAGATTCATTAAAAAATGATGAATAATTTCAAAAATATAGTTTTATGCAAAACTATATTTGGTGAATAATATCTAAAAAATTAAGAGTATGGTCATAACTATACTCTTAATAGTCGTTTCAATGATTAATTAAAATAAATTAAATTTTATTATAAATATCACATCTATATATACGAATAATAATTGCTTAAAATAGTTCAATTAACAAACAATTGCATCATCTATTGATAAAGTTTTCAATAGATGATAAACTGAAATAGATAATGCATAATTTTTTTTACCTGTAAGAAAGGATTTGATTTATATATGGAAGAAAACAAACAAGATTTAATGAGAATAATTCAAGTTAAATTTCCAAGATTAAGTAAAGGGCAAAAATTAATAGCAGAATTTATATTAAAACATTATGATAAAGCTGCTTTTATGACTGCGGCAAAACTTGGAACAAGCGTAGGTGTTAGTGAGTCTACTGTAGTTAGATTTGCAAATGAGCTTGGATTTACTGGATATCCAAAACTTCAAAAGGCTCTACAAGAACTTATAAAAAATAAACTTACAACAGTTCAAAGAATAGAACTTTCAAATGATTATGTAAGTGAAGAGTCTGCTTTAAAGGGTGTACTAAAATCTGATATGGAAAATATAAGAGCTACTTTAGAAAAAATTAATCATAATACTTTTCAAGATGTAGTGGATAATATATTTGAAGCTAAAAGAATTTATATTATGGGACTTAGAAGTTCTACTGCTTTAGCAGAGTTTTTAGGATTCTATTTAAATTTAATATTAGATAATGTAAATATAATTGCTTATGGAATTAGTGATATTTTTGAACAAATGATAAATGTATCAGAAAATGACTTAGTTATAGGTATAGGTTTTCCAAGATACGCAGCTAGAACCATAGAAGCACTAACTTTTGCTCAAAATAGAGGAGCAAAGGTTGTAGCTATAACAGATAGTTTATTATCTCCTTTAGCTGCGAAGGCAGATTATACATTAATAGCCCAAAGTAATATGGCTTCCTTTGTAGATTCTTTGGTTGCTCCTCTTAGTGTAATAAATGCATTAATTATAGCAGTAGGTTTAAGAGAAAAAGAAAAAATATCTTCAACCTTTAGTACTCTTGAAGGTATTTGGCAAGAATATGAAGTTTATTCTTACAGGGATAATAAAGATAAAAAGTACTAAAATATTCATAAAAAAACTGTTTTTAGAGCTTGTGCAAAAAAGAGGTCATTTTTATACCTCTTTTTTCTGTTTTTTATTATTTTTCTAAAAATTTAATTATTTTTTTATTTTAAAGAAGGAAAAGTCAAAAATTTATAGAATACATATATTATAAAAGCAATTAAAAACAAAATTTTAAATGTAAAATTGCAAAATTTGTTGCAATATTATATTCACTATTGGGAGGTAATCAATATGGCAAAAGAAAATTTAAATCCATTTGAAAATGCGCAAAAACAAGTTAAAACAGCTTGTGACAAATTAGGTATGGAACCAGCAGTATATGAGTTATTAAAAGAACCTCAAAGAGTAATTGAAGTTTCAATTCCAGTTAAAATGGACGACGGCTCAGTAAAGGTTTTCAAAGGTTATAGATCTCAACATAATGATGCAGTAGGTCCAACAAAAGGTGGAGTAAGATTCCATCCAAATGTTTCTTTAGACGAAGTGAAAGCGTTATCAATCTGGATGACATTTAAATGTTCAGTAACAGGAATTCCATATGGTGGTGGAAAAGGTGGAATCATAGTTGATCCAAAAACTTTATCTAAAGGAGAACTTGAAAGATTAAGCAGAGGATACATAGACGGTATTCACAAATTAATAGGCGAAAAAGTGGATGTTCCAGCTCCAGATGTAAACACAAATGGACAAATAATGGCTTGGATGGTAGACGAATATAATAAATTAGTAGGAAGAAGTGCTATCGGCGTTATAACTGGTAAACCAGTTGAGTTTGGTGGTTCTTTAGGAAGAAATGCAGCTACAGGTTTTGGTGTTGCAGTAACTGCAAGAGAAGCAGCTGCTAAATTAGGAATAGATATGAAAAAAGCTAAATTAGCTATCCAAGGTATAGGTAACGTTGGAAGTCACACAGTATTAAATTGCGAAAAATTAGGTGGAACAGTTGTAGCTTTAGCTGAATGGTGCAAAGAAGAAGGAACTTATGCTATCTATAACGAAAACGGTTTAGATGGAAAAGCTATGATAGAATATGTTAAAGAAAATGGAAATTTATTAGGTTATCCAGGAGCTAAGAAAATATCTTTAGATGAGTTCTGGGCATTAAATGTAGATATATTAATCCCAGCAGCACTTGAAAATGCTATAACTCATGAAAACGCTTCATCAATCAATGCAAAACTTGTTTGTGAAGCTGCAAATGGCCCTATAACTCCAGATGCAGATGCTATATTAAAAGAAAAAGGAATAACAGTTACTCCAGACATATTAACTAATGCTGGTGGTGTTACAGTTTCTTACTTCGAATGGGTACAAAACTTATATGGCTACTATTGGACAGAAGCAGAAGTAGAAGCTAAAGAAGAAGAAGCTATGGTAAAAGCTTTCGAATCAATTTGGGCTATAAAAGAAGAATATAGCGTTACAATGAGAGAAGCAGCTTACATGCACTCAATTAAGAAAGTAGCAGGAGCTATGAAATTAAGAGGTTGGTATTAATCTTAAATATAAATAAAAAAAGAGGTTTGAGTTATCAAGCCTCTTTTTCGTTTTTAGTATATTTTTATAAATTTTAATCTAAAAAATTCTTAAATATTTATTCTTAAATATACAAATTATAATACTATATATTAAACTAAATTTACTATAAAAATAAAGTGAGATTTAGTTTATAAAATATTATAATTATAAAATGATCCATGTAATAAATATCTTTTTATTATAAAATATATATTTATAGTAATGAATTTATTATATAATAAGTACTAGAAAATAAAACTTAGAGGTGATAAGGTGTCAAAAATTATAGTAATAGGCGGTGGCCCTGCTGGTATGATGGCAGCAATTAAAGCAGCAGAAAAACATGATGTTATATTAATAGAAAGAAATGAAAAGCTAGGCAAAAAATTATATATAACTGGAAAAGGTAGATGTAACGTAACAAGTTCTAAAGATATAAGTGAATTTTTTGATTATATTCCAACTAATCCTTATTTTTTATATAGTCCTTTATATACTTTCACCAATGAAGATGCTATTAAATTTTTTAATGATAGAAATATTAAATTAAAAGTAGAAAGAGGAGATAGAGTATTTCCTTCTTCAGATAAATCTTCAGATATAATATATGCTTTAGAAAAAGAACTTATAGAAAGAAATGTAAAGATATTACTTAATAAAAGAATAACAAGAATTTATAAAGAAGATTCAAACATAAAGTATGTGGAAACAGAAAAAGGAGAAAAGATAAAGGGAGATTATTTTATATTATGTACCGGAGGAGTATCCTATCCTCAAACAGGCTCCGAAGGTGATGGACATAAAATAGCAAAAAAATTAGGCCATAATATAAAAGAATTAAAACCATCTTTAGTTCCCCTAGAAACAAAAGAAGAATGGGTAAAAGACTTACAAGGACTGGCATTAAAAAATGTAGAAATAAAAATTATAGACTCTAAAAATAAAACATTATATAAAAATTTTGGAGAAATGCTATTTACTCATTTTGGCATATCTGGTCCTATTGTGCTCACAGCTAGTAGTGTAATAGATAGAGATAATTTAAAAGTCTTCATAAATTTAAAACCTGCTCTTTCATCTAATGATTTAGATGAAAGAATACAAAAAGATTTTAAAAAATATTGCAATAGGGATTTTAGTAACTCTATAAATGATTTATTACCTAAAAAACTTATAGATATTATAATAAACTTAAGTAAAATAGATCCAAATAAAAAAGTAAACTCCATTACAAAAGAAGAAAGAAAAAGTTTAGTGTATCTATTACAAAATTTACCGTTAACCGTAAAAGGTAAAAGGCCTATAAAAGAAGCTATAGTAACCTCTGGAGGTGTTGATGTGCTAAATATAGACCCATCTACTATGAAATCTAAAATAGTAAATAATTTATATTTTGCAGGAGAGTTAATAGACGTAGATGCTTTTACTGGTGGATTTAATATACAAATAGCTCTATCTACAGGTTATTTGGCTGGTTTAAAGGTAGGTGAAAATTGATGCAGTCTATAAGAGGAGCTATAACTATAGAAAAAAATGAAGTGAAATATATTAAAGAAGCTTCAATAAAACTTTTTTCAGAAATATTATCAAGAAACAATTTAAATATAGAAGATATAGTATCTATATTTATATCCTGCACAAATGACATAGATAAGGGCTACCCTGGGAAATATATTAGAGAGAATTTTAATTTGAAAAATATAGCTATAATGCATTTTAATGAAATGTATGTTGAAGGTTCCATGCCTTTATGCATAAGGATTTTAATTCTAATAGACAAAAAAAATAAAAATATAGAAGAAAATATAGAGTATGTTTATCTTGGCAGGGCAAAGACTCTTAGAAAAGATTTGTTTTCGCCAAATTAAAGGAATTTTTATAGATTTTATAGAATATAAAATTATATAGTGTTAATTATAAATGCATTAAGGAAAGGCGGAATAATGTTGGATATATCTATAGCCATAGATGGCCCTGCAGGAGCAGGGAAAAGCACCATAGCAAAAATTATTGGAAACAAATTAAATATAATGTACATAAATACAGGTTCTATGTATAGGGCAGTAACCCTTATGGCCTTAAAAAATAATATAGAACCCTATGATATAGAAAGCCTTAAAGCTTTAATTAATTCCATGAATATAAGTTTTAATGGTAATAATATAATTGTTAATGGAAAAGACTTAGAAGAAGATATAAGAATGCCTATAATAAATAATAATGTATCTAAATATGCAGCAGTTGAAGAAGTTAGGGAACTTTTGGTTTCTATGCAACAAAATATAAGTAAAAAATATAATGTAGTAATGGATGGGCGAGATATAGGTACTGTAGTTCTTAAGGATGCCCCTTACAAATTTTTTATTACAGCAAGTGCAGAAGTTAGGGCAAAAAGAAGGTTAAAAGAATTAAAAGAAAAAGGAATAAATATAAATTTTCGGGATGTACTAAAGGAAATTAAAGAAAGAGATTATATAGACAGCAATAGAAAAGTTAATCCCCTAAAACAAAGTAAAGATGCTATTTTAATAGATACTTCTAATTTTACTATAGAAGAAGTAGTTGATAAAATATGTACCATAATAAAAAAAGATTAAGAAACAATCATGAATCCTATAAAAAAAGCAATATTAAAACTAATGAAGTTAGGAGAATAGAAGATGAATGTAATTTTAGCAGATAAAGCAGGATTTTGCTTTGGTGTTAAAAGGGCTTTAGATACAACAATAAATACCAAAGAAAATTTAAAGGGTAAAATTTATACTTTAGGTCCTTTGATACATAATAATGATGTGGTTAATCTTTTAAAAGACAAAGGTATAGAACCTATAAGTATACAGGATGTAGATAAACTTAACAAAGATGATACTATTATTATAAGATCTCATGGAGTACCACTTCAAACTATAAACTATTTAAAAGACAAAGGGTTAAATGTTATAAATACAACCTGCCCTCATGTGGCCAATATACAAATTAAAGCTAAAAAATATTATGAAGAAGGTTACAAAATAGTAATAGTTGGAGATGAAAATCATCCAGAGGTTATTGGGATAAATGGTTGGTGTAATAATTCTGCTATTATCTCAAAGGATGGTGCCAATATAAATAACTTAGATAAAAAAGTTTGCGTATTGTGTCAAACCACAGAAAAACAAGAAAATTGGGAAAAGGTCCTTACTATATTAATTAAAAACTCTAGAGAAATATTAGCTTTTAATACTATATGTAATGCAACACAAGTGCGCCAACAATCTGCAAAAAAATTATCTGAAAAAGTGGATAGCATGATAGTTATAGGTGGTAAAAATAGTTCTAATACTACTAAGCTTTATGAAATATGTAAAAGTAATTGCAAAAATACAATACATGTTGAAAATGCAAAGGAAATACCTGAGCACATATATAAAAACTCAAATATTATAGGCGTTACTGCCGGAGCATCTACACCAGATTGGATTATAAAGGAGGCTATTAATAAAATGAATAATAATGATAGTATAATAGAAGTATCAAAAAATGAAATGCTTAACTATATGAATGAAAAGGAGCAACAAATAGTAGTTGGAAAAGTAGTAAAAGGAACTATAGTTTCTTTAAATGAAAATGAGTTATTTGTTGATTTAAGCTATAAATCTGAAGGCATTATACCTAAAGAAGAAGTAACTTTAGATGAAGAATCTATATTAAAAGAATCCTTTAAGGTAGGAGATGAAATAGAAGCCAAAATAGTTAGAATAAAAAATGAAGATGGATACGTGGTACTATCCTTAAAGGAATTGCATCGTGAAAAAGCCTTAAAAAATTTAAAAGAAGCCTTTGAAAATAAACAAACTATAAAAGTTATTGTAAAAGATGCCGTTGATGCTGGATTAATATGTATATATAATGGTGTTAGAGTATTTATTCCAGCTTCTCATATAGAACTTTCCCATGTAGATGACTTAGAGGCATATAAAGGCTTAGAATTAGAAGTTAATATCATTGAATTTATAAAAGATAGGTATAGAACTAAAATAGTAGGTTCAAGAAGAAACATATTAAAAACTATTAGAAATAAACATATAGAAGAAACTTGGAACTCTTTAGAAAAAGATACAGTAGTAGAAGGAGAAGTAAAGAGATTCACAGACTTTGGAGCTTTTATAGAAATTAACGGAGTGGATGGTTTACTACATGTTTCAGAAATATCCTGGGGAAGAGTAGAAAAGCCAGAAGATGCATTAAAAATAGGAGATAAAATAAAAGTATATATTTTAGATATTGATAAGGAAAATAAAAAACTAGCTTTAAGCATAAAAAAATTAATACAAGATCCTTGGAAAAGTGTAGAGATAAAATATCCAATAGGAAATATAGTATTAGGAAAAGTAGTTAGATTTGCAAACTTTGGAGCTTTTATAGAATTAGAACCTGGTGTAGATGGCCTAGTGCATATATCAAAAATAAGCAATAAAAGAATAGATAAACCAGAAGAAGAGTTAACTTTAGGAAAAGAAGTCAAAGCTAAAATACTAGAAGTTAATTCAGTTGAAAAAAGAATTGCATTAAGTATAAAAGACGTTGAAGAATTTTAATATTGTTTAAAGATTTATTTTTAAAATCAATATTATTTTAAATTATAATTTAAATGTGTAAAGTATATGTATTAGATGAAAATATTAATACATATATTTTATTTTTTATAATCTTAAATTAATATATAATTAACGCTTATCAGATAGATCATTATAAAACATGGTCTATTATTTTTTATATATTTTTTAGTAATATTCCCCGTATCTATTAATATAATTTAATAGATATACTAAGGGAGGAATCCAGATGGGGAATAGAAGAGTTATTAATTATGATGAAAGTGAAATCACCAAAAAAGAAAGACAAATGATTAATAAAGTACTAAGTAAATATAATTTTAATGTTATAGATTTTTCTAAAGTAAGAAGTATGTATAAAGTTGAAACCACAACAGGAAATAAATGTTTAAAGAGAACTAGACATGGGAAATACAAAATAAGGAATGGATTTATATTTGCAGAAGAATTAAAAAATGTAGGATTTAACAATATAGCCTCCTATTATAAAACTAAAGATGATAGAAATTATATAAAGTATAAAAAATGGGCATTTTATGCTACAGAATGGATAGATGGTGATGAATGTGATTTAAACGATATAGTAGAAGCAGAAAATTGTGCTAAAACCTTAGCTCACTTTCATAAAGCTACCCAAAAAATTGATATAAACAGACTAAAAGTTAAAAGTCATCTAAAAAAATGGCCTAAAAGATTTAATAAAAGAATATCTGATATGGATAGATTTAAAAACAATATAGAAAATAAAAAAATTAAAAATGAATTTGATATTATTTATAAGGAATATATAGATAGTTTTTATGAAAGGGCTATGGTAGCACTTTCCTTTTTAAATAAATCAGACTATTATAAATTATCTAAAGAAGCTCAAGCAAATAAAACTCTATGCCATCATAGTTTTTATTATCAAAATATAATTAAAAAAGGCAGAGAATACTATATAATAGATTTAGACAACATAATAATAGATTTACAAGTAAATGATTTAGGAAAGTATATACGAAGACTTATGACTAAAAAAAGCTATCAATGGGATTTTGAAAAAACAAAAAGAATAATAGAAGCTTATAACTCTGAAAATAAGCTTACTAAAGAAGATTTAGAAGTTATGTTATCTTTGGTTATATTTCCTCATAAGTTTTGGAAATTAGGTAAAAAACGATATATAAAGCACAAACGCTGGCCAGAAACTAAATATATGAAAAAGCTAAATAAAATTATAAAATATGATGATATGCAAAGAGAATTTCTAGAAAATTATATAAAATATCTAGAACAATATGAATAGTATAGTATAAATTGACTTAAATTTCATTAAGATTTATACTATATGAGTAACTATAATAATTAATTAATAAAGAGGCTAGCTATGTTCAAATGTATTAATTTAAATAAGGATAACATTATAAAATTCAAAGAATTAAACAAAAATAGTAAAAACTTTAATCTTTTAAATGAAGATTTTTTTATTTTATATAATAACTATAGTTTTATACAAAGGCTATTTTTAAAAAAAAGAGTAAAATTGCTATATAAAAGAGATGAATGTATTGGATATATATGGGCAAATACTATAAAAAACAGGTGTCATATAAGTGCCTTAGACATTATAAAAACAGATAATCTGAATGAAATAGGTAATTATCTTATAAAATCTATAGGTGAAAATTTAATTATAGAATATGATTGTGAACATAATGGTTATAACTATAATATATTAGAAGCTTTAGGATTTAGAAAGGGCAGGGGGATTCTGGAATTATATTTAAATCTTGAAAAGTTTAGCAATCATATAAAAACCCCCGAGCATGTTAATTTTGAAAATCCTATAATAAACAAACATGAAAAAATAAGATGTTATATACAAAACGAGGTTTTTAAAAGCAATGATAGGGTTCCCTTAACTAAAGAAGATATATATTTTGATGAATCTCAAAATTATTATGTTAAAGACGCATCCTTTTTTATAAAGAAGGATGATGAGTATATAGGGTATGGCCAAGTTATATTAGAGAATAATATACCTTTTATTGTTAATTTTGGAATATTATCAAATTTTAGAAAAGAGGGCTATGGAAAAGTACTTTTGAATCACATTTTAAATAAATTAAAGATTAAAGGTTTTAAAAAAGTAATGATAAGGGTAAGTTCTGAAAATGAAATAGCACTAAATCTTTATAAATCTTTAGGTTTTTTATCATATAAAGAAAAACATGTATTTATAATAAATACATAAAATAAAAAATAACCCCAAAAGGGTTATTTTTTATTTGCTATTATATTTTTCTATAGCTAATTTTAATATTTCCATAGCTTCTTTTAGATCTTCACCTTTTAAGCAATAGGAAAGTCTTATTTCATCTTCGCCTAAACCTTCTGTTGCGTAGAATCCAGCTGCTGGAGCTACCATAACAGTTTTATTATTGTGACTAAACTTAGTTAGCATCCATTTAGTAAATTCTTCTGCATTATCTACAGGAAGTTTAGCTACTATGTAAAAAGCTCCTGTTGGTTTTTCACATATAACTCCAGGTATATTTTTTAATCCTTCAAACATTATATTACGTCTGTTTTCATATTCAGCTTTTACTTCTGTGAAATAACTTTCTGGAGTATTTATTAAGTTAGCTGCTCCAAGTTGTTCTACTGTAGGAACACATAATCTTGATTGACATAATTTTAATATTTGATGTATAAGTTCTCTGTTTTTAGAAGCTACAAGTCCTATTCTAGCTCCACAAGCACTGTAACGTTTAGATATACTATCTATTATTATAACTCTGTCTTGTACATCTTCTAGATACATAGCTGATGTATATTTTAATCCATCATATACGAATTCTCTATAAACTTCATCTGCAATTAAGAATAAATCATGCTCTTTAGCAATGTCTGCAAGCATTCTTAATTCTTCATAAGTATAAACAACTCCAGTTGGGTTTCCTGGATTTGAAACTAATATTGCTCTTGTTTTATCAGATATTTTGCTTACTATTTCTTCTTTCTTTGGAAGATGGAATCCTTCTTCTGCTTTTGTCAAGAAAGGAACTACATTAACTCCAGCTGATTCAGCAAAGCCATTATAGTTTGTATAAAATGGTTCTGGTATTATAATCTCATCTCCAACATCACATAAAGCCATTAATACAAATTGAATAGCCTCACTTCCACCATTTGTTACTAATAATTCATCTTTATCAAAAGTTGTATTCCATTGTTTATAATATTTTATAAAACTTTCTAATAAAGTATCCATACCTTTAGAATCTGAATATTTTAATACAGGTTCTTCATAAGATTTTACACCTTCAGCAAAGCATTCTGGAGTTTTAATATCTGGTTGTCCTATGTTTAAATGAAAAACATGTATACCTTTACTCTTAGCTTCAGCTGCATAAGGTGCAAGCTTTCTTATTGGTGAAAATTGCATATCAGATATTCTTTTTGAAAATTTCATTGTTTTTTACCCCCCATTAATAAATGTTCAAAATTTAATAAATATATTTAAATTTTAATAAAATATATTCTCTCTTGGAACATAAGTTGATTTTAAGTTAATTAAAGTATTTTCTGTTACTATCTTATTGTAGTAACTTCTATCTATAATGCATTCATATTTTAATTTATCGTTATATGAATAGTCTTCTTCCTCTAAAACCTTTACATCATACACATAAATCATCTCCTTCTAGTTTTATTTTAACCTAAAAGGAGATAATTTATTTTATCTAGTACGTTTTATTAAAATAATTTAATATTATTTATAATATTTATCTAAAACTTTACCTAGTCTTTTTACACCTTCAACTATTTTTTCATCACTCATACAAGAGTAGTTTAATCTAAAGTAATTTTCATGTCCTCCGTTAGGGAAGAAAGAACCACCAGGTACATAAGCAACATTTTCAGCTAAAGCATCTTTCATTAATTCTTTAGCATCTAAATCTTCTCTTAATTCAACCCATGTAAATAATCCTCCAACAGGATGAGTATATTTTACATCTGCTGGGAAGTATTTTTTCATACTATCTAGCATTAAATCTCTGCGTTTTTCATAAACTTTTTTAATTTTTTCAATATGTTCATTTAAATCATATTTCTGCATAAATAAAGCTGTCGCTCTTTGATCTAATGTACCAGCCTGTAAATCAACACCTTGTTTTACAATTATATATTTATCTAATATTTCAGGTTCAGCACAAACCCATGCAAGTCTTAATCCTGGACAGAAGTTTTTAGAGAAAGTTCCAAGATAAATAACCCATCCTTCTTTATCAAAACTCTTTATAGATGGATGTCTTTCACCTTCATATATAAGATCTCCATATGGATTATCTTCTATTACAGGTATTTCATATTCTGCAGCTAATTCTGCTATTCTCTTTCTTCTATCGTCTGGCATAGTTCTACCAGTTGGATTTTGGAAATCAGGGATTGTATATATCATTTTAACTTTGCCTTTATTCTCTGCTAAAGCTTTTTCTAATTCTTCTATAATCATTCCATTATCGTCCATAGGTATTTCAACAAATTTAGGTCTATAAGATTTAAATGCATTTATAGCACCTAAATAACTAGGACTTTCACAAACAACTATATCTCCTTCATTTAAGAAAATTTTAGCTGAAAATTCTATACCTTGTTGGGAACCATTAGTTATAGCAATATTTTCAAAAGAAACGTTTACACCTGCTGGTTTCATTCTTTCATTAGCTATGATTTCTCTTAATGGTTTATACCCTTCAGTAGAGCTGTATTGTAATGCTGCTCTTCCTTGAGTATCTAATACTTCTTGCATTATACCTTTCATTTCTTCTACAGGGAATAATTCTGGTGCTGGTAATCCTCCCGCAAAAGAAATTATTTCTGGCATTTCGGTTAATTTTAATAATTCTCTTATCTCTGATGCTTTTAATCCTGCTGCTCTTTCTGAAAAACGTATATTCATTAGCAAATCCCTCCAAAAATATAATAGGTTAATCAATACCCTTGTAATTATATCTATTCTACAAACACTCATTATATCCTTCTTTTAAATATATAAAAAATTAAAAAAATTTAAAAAAAATCCAGTGATGTTAAAATTTTATCAAATAGTTTTGCAATATTTTGTCATAAATTATCATTAAATAACGTTTAATGATTCTTTTGTCATTTATAATATACTAGATTATAATATAAATATATTGTAGAATAAATATTTTTTTTGATTTTTTATAGTATATGATAAAGTTAAAAGAATTATCAATTCAAAAAAAATTTTTGGATGTTATAAATTTATCATATAATTAAAATTATAATAATAATAAGTTTAATTATATAACTTACTTTATATTGTGCAGTATACCATTAGAAATTATTAATAAAATATAGTATAATGTATAGGTCAAATTTTTTAAATTTATGAGGTGAATAAATAGTGAATGAAATATTAAATACAAAAGATATAAATGTTATAGGTGAATTTTTCATAGAAACCTGGGGTTGCCAAATGAATGAAGAGGATTCAGAAAAACTTTCAGGTATGTTGAAAAAAGAGGGATATATAAGGACTGAAGAAAGAGAAAATGCAGATGTAATTATATTCAACACCTGCTGTGTTAGAGAAAATGCAGAACTTAAAGTATATGGTAATTTAGGGATACTTAAAGGTTTAAAATCTAAAAACCCAAATTTAATTATAGCTGTAACTGGTTGCATGATGCAACAAAAAGGTATGGCAGAAACCATTAAAAAGAAATTTCCTTTTGTAGATATTATAATAGGAACTCATAATCTGCATAACTTCCCAAATTATTTAAATGAAGTTAAGAAAAAAGATACATCTGTATTAAAGATACAAGAAAAAGAAAATAGCATAATAGAAAATATGCCAATAGATAGAAAAAATAGTATGAAAGCTTTTGTTACTATAATGTATGGTTGCAATAATTTCTGTACTTATTGTATAGTTCCTTATGTAAGAGGAAGGGAAAGAAGTAGAACCCCTGAAAATATAGAAGCTGAAATAAAGAAACTAATTTCAGAAGGTTATAAGGAAATAACTCTACTTGGCCAAAATGTAAATTCCTATGGTAAGGATTTAGAACCTAATGTTACATTTGCAGAGCTTTTAAAAAGAGTAAATAATATAGAAGGATTAGAAAGAGTAAGATTTATGACTTCCCATCCAAAGGACTTAACAGATGATGTTATAGAAGCTATTGCTAAATGTGATAAACTGTGTGAACAAATACATCTTCCTGTACAATCCGGTTCTAGTGAAATATTGAAAAAAATGAATAGACATTATGATAGAGAAAAATATTTAGATGTAGTATCCAAAATAAAAAAACTTATACCTAACGTAGCACTTTCTACTGATATAATAGTAGGATTCCCTGGAGAAACAGAAAAAGACTTTGAAGAAACATTAAGTTTAGTAAAGGAAGTGGAATACGACTCTGCTTTTACCTTCTTATATTCCATAAGAAAGGGAACCCCAGCTGCTAAATTTGAGGATCAAGTACCTGAAGATGTTAAACACAAGAGATTTAATAGATTAGTAGAAGTTCTTAATGAAATAAGTGCTAAAAAGAACAAAGCCTATGAAGGAAAAATAGAAGAAGTTTTAGTAGAGGGTACTAGTAAAAATGACGAAAATAAATTAATGGGTAGAACAAGAACAGGAAAACTTGTTAACTTTATTGGCGATAAAGACTCCATAGGAGAGCTTGTTAATGTTAAAATAATAAAAGCGAACTCTTTTTCATTAACAGGGGAAGAGATTTAAATATAAATTAAAAAGCTCTTGAATAAGAGCTTTTTTTAAAAGATTAAATTTAAAAGGAATATTTTAAGGAGGAGAAAATATGGGATTAACTCCAATGATGAGACAATATTTAGAGGTAAAAGAAAGCTGCAAAGATTGTATATTGTTCTTTAGATTAGGAGATTTTTATGAAATGTTTTTTGAGGATGCTAAAGTTGCCTCAAAAGAACTAGAGCTAGTATTAACAGGAAGAGATTGTGGCCTAGAAGAAAGAGCTCCTATGTGTGGTATTCCATATCATGCGGCTAATACATATATAGGTAGGTTAGTAAGTGCAGGCTATAAAATAGCTATTTGTGAACAATTAGAAGATCCTTCTGCTTCTAAAGGCATAGTAAAAAGAGGCATTATAAAAATAATTACACCAGGGACTTACACTGACTCCTCATTCTTAGAGGAAAATAAAAACAATTATATAATGAGCTTTTATTTAGATGATAATATGTGTGCTATGAGCTTTGCGGATATATCTACAGGTGAGTTCAACTCAACTCATAGTAATTTTAAAGAAGCTGTAGTATTGGATGAGATATCAAAATTTGCTCCTCGTGAAATAGTTTTAGAGGAAAATATAAAGGAAAGCTTCATACATACTATAAAAGAAAGGTTTCCTAATATATCTATAAGTAAAATAAAACAAGAAAATTTTGATTATAATATAGATAATAATTTAAAGGAGCAATTTAATAATTTTAATGAAAATGAATATGAAACCATAGTAAAAAAATCCGCTAATGGTCTTCTATATTACATATTTCACACCCAAAAGAATATATTATCTAACATTAATAAAATAGACTATTACAGTATCGTAGACTATTTGACTATAGATGTAAATTCAAGAAGAAATTTGGAGATAACAGAAAATTTAAGAGAAAAAACTAAAAAAGGCTCTCTTTTATGGGCATTAGATAAAACTAATACAGCTATGGGTGGAAGACAATTAAGAAGATGGATAGAACAACCACTTATAAATAAAAATCCTATAGAAAATAGATTAAATGCTGTAGAAGAGTTATTAAACAATATCTCCCTACAGGAAGACTTAAAAGAAGATTTAAAATCTATATATGATATAGAACGAATAGTGGGAAAAGTAGCCTCTAAAAGTGTTAATGCAAAAGAACTTATATCTTTAAAATGCTCAATAGGTAAGGTTCCTTATATAAAAGAATACTTATCAAATTTTAAAAGTGATTTATTTTTAAACATGGAACAATGTATAGATACTTTAGAAGATATTCACAAATTGCTAGATAAAGCTTTATTAGATAATCCATCTTTATCTGTAAAGGAAGGTAATATAATAAAGGAAGGATTTAATGAAGAAGTAGATTCACTAAGAGAAGCGAAAAGTAACGGTAAAAAATGGATAGCTTCTTTAGAGCAAAAGGAAAAAGAAGAAACAGGTATAAAATCATTAAAGGTTAGCTATAATAAGGTATTCGGTTATTTTATAGAAATTACAAAAGCAAATTTAAACTTAGTACCAGAAGGAAGATATATAAGAAAACAAACTCTATCCAATGCTGAAAGATATATTACTCCTGAACTTAAAGAAATGGAAGAAAAAATATTAGGAGCAGAGGAAAAACTTATAGATATAGAATATAAACTTTTTACTGAAATAAGAGATTTTATAGAAGAAAATATAGATAGAATGCAAAAAACTGCAAGAATAATATCTGATATAGATTGCTTATGTTCACTAGCTACTGTAGCCTTAGAAAATAATTATATAAAGCCTAATATAAATGCTAAAGATGAAATTCTTATAGAAGAGGGAAGACATCCTGTAGTAGAAAAAGTTATACCTAAAGGTGAATTTATATCTAATGATAGCTTAATAGATACAAAAGAAAATCAACTTATATTAATAACTGGCCCTAATATGGCAGGAAAATCTACTTATATGAGGCAGGTAGCCCTAATTACAATTATGGCTCAAATAGGTAGCTTTGTTCCTGCTAAGAAGGCTAATATTTCTATATGTGATAAGATATTTACAAGAATAGGCGCCTCAGATGATTTAGCTGCAGGCAAAAGTACTTTTATGGTAGAGATGTGGGAAGTTTCTAATATACTAAAAAATGCTACATCGAAAAGTTTGGTGCTTTTAGATGAAGTAGGTAGGGGAACTAGCACCTATGATGGTTTAAGCATAGCTTGGTCTGTTATAGAATATATATGCAATAATAAAAATTTAAGATGTAAAACCTTATTTGCAACTCACTACCATGAACTTACAAAACTTGAAGACAATATCGAGGGCGTTAAAAACTATTCCGTATCTGTATCAGAATTAGAAAATGAAATAGTGTTCTTAAGGAAAATAATAAAAGGTGGAGCAGATCAATCCTACGGTATAGAAGTTGCTAAACTAGCTGGCCTACCTTCCCCTGTAATAAATAGAGCTAAGGAAATATTACAACATATTGAAGGTGACAAGGAAGAAAACTCCCTTAATATTGCCCCTTCTAAAGAATATAAAAGCAAAGATTATATTGAAGTATCAAAGGATACTTCAAATACTAAAAATAATCTTGGAAGTGAAATAAAACATGATACTTTATCTGAAACTAATACTGATACTATAATAGAGGATGAAAGCACTAAAGAACATCTTTCTTCTAATAAAAAACAAATAAACTGTAGAATAAATGATGAAAAGTCTATAAAAAAAGAAGTAGCAGTGGATTCTTTTCAAATAAATTTTGAATATATAAAAAGAGATAAAATAATTGAAGAAATTAAAAATATAGATATACTCAATATGACCCCAATGGAAGGTTTTAATAAATTATATGATATAATAAATAAAACAAAAGATATAGATTAAAGGATAATTGTATTATTAAATTTTAAAAAACTATATAAAGATTATATATTAATACATACAAAATCCTATAATTTTTATTGACCTAGTACCACTTATAAGTGGTGCTAACCTATATAATAAAATTATAAGCTATGTGGTGATTTAAATGAGGAAAATAAATTTATTAGATTTAGAAACTACAAATAAAATAGCTGCAGGAGAAGTTATAGAAAGACCCTTTTCTGTAGTAAAAGAATTAGTAGAAAATAGTATAGACGCCGGTGCCAAAAATATAACCATAGAAATAGAAGATGGAGGACAAAAGCTTATAAAAATAATAGATGATGGAGAAGGTATTTATCCTATTGATATAAAAAATGCTTTTCTTCCTCATGCTACAAGTAAAATAAATTCTATAGAGGATATATACAAAATAAGTACTATGGGCTTTAGAGGTGAAGCACTAGCTAGCATTTCTTCCGTATCAAAAACTAAACTTAAAAGTAGAGTTGACTCTTATAATTTTGGAAAAGAAATATATATAGAGGGTGGCAAAATAGAGTACTTAAAAGATACAGGTTGCAATGTTGGCACTACTATAGAAGTTTCTGATTTATTTTATAATGTACCTGCAAGACTTAAATTTTTGAAAAGTGCAAGAAGTGATAGTAGTTCTATATCAGATATTGTGAATAGGTTTATATTATCCCATCCAGATATATCTTTTAATTTAATAAATAAGGGAAAGCAAAGTATAAAGAGTTATGGTACCGGAAATTTAAAGGACTCTATACGATGTGTATACAATAAAACAATAAGTGAAAACCTTATAAACTTCGAAAGTCATAAAGATATAATATCTGTATATGGATTTATAGGTAAGCCTGAAATAAGCCGTAAAAGCAGAACAAATCAAAGTATATTTGTAAACAAGCGATATGTTAAAAGTAAATTTATAACTGCTGCAGTAGAAAATGCTTTTAAATCCTTTTTAACAGTAAATAGCTATCCTTTCTTTGTAATATTTATAGATATTTTTCCGGAATATATTGATGTAAATGTACATCCTACTAAATCAGAAGTTAAATTTAAAGATGAGAGAGCTATGTTTAAAACTATATTTGATGCAGTTCATGAAGCCATAAAAGGAGAATTAAAAGAATCCTTTACAAACTTCTTTAATAAAGAAGATATTAATATATATGATTCTGAAAAATCTATAACTGAACCCATAAAACTAGAGAAAGAAGAAGTACAAATACCAATAGATTTAAATAGTAATAATAAAATTGATATTTTTGGTAATAATATAAATAAACTACCTAACAATACAGAACTTCTTAAAAATATAGGTATTAAAGAAAAAAATACACTTGAAAATAATAATGATTTCTATACTTCTAAACAAAATGAAATATACTATGCTAATAAAAATGATGAATGTTTAAATTCATGTAATAAAGATAACTATAGCAAAATAGAAAAGTCATTACAAAAAGATAATAAAAATCCAGATATCTTATATCTAAATGAGCACAATAGAAATTCTTCACCTATAAATATTAAAGAAAATAAATCTAATAATTTTTATGTAGATATGAAAATAATAGGACAGTTTAATAATACATATATATTAATAGAAAAGGATAAAGAACTTTATATAATAGATCAACATGCGGCTCATGAAAAAGTGTTATTTGAGAAATTCAAATGCGAAATAGAAAAGGGATATGTAATAAGTCAGATTTTATTATCTCCTGTAGTTATAGAACTTTCAGAAGATGAATTTAATATATACGAAGAAAACAAGGATATTTTTAAGAATTCAGGTTTTTCAGTGGAAACTTTTGGAGAATACACTATAAATATAAAAGAAGTACCTTTAATTCTAGGTAAACCCAATGTAGAAAATCTCTTTATGGATATACTTTATAATTTAAAAAATATGAAGTCTAAAGAAACTTCTACAATAAAATATAATGCCATTGCTACACTGGCATGCAAATCCGCAGTTAAAGCTAATGACAACTTAAAAGAAGAAGAAATAAAAAAATTAATAGAAGACATGCTTATATTAAATAATCCATATACTTGTCCCCATGGAAGACCTACTATGATTAAATTTACATTAAAAGATTTAGAAAAAAAATTTAAAAGAATACAATGAGGGGGATAAGGAAAAATGATAGATTTATTAATAATTGCAGGTCCTACAGCAGTAGGGAAAACAGATATTTCCATAAAACTTGCAGAAAAACTAAATGGAGAGATAATATCCGCTGACTCTATGCAAATTTATAAATACATGGATATAGGTTCAGCCAAAATAACTAAGGATGAAATGAAGGGAATACCTCACCATCTTATAGATGTAGTAGAACCCCATGAAGAATTCAATGTATCTTCCTTTAAAGCTCTAGCAGAGAAATCTATAAAAGATATATGGAACAGAGGAAAGTTGCCCATAATAGCAGGAGGTACAGGGTTATATATTAATTCTTTAATATACAATTATGATTTTACAGATGCAGATAGAGACGAAAAATATAGAGAATATCTTACTAAATTAGCAGAAGATAAAGGGAAGGAATATGTTCATAGCCTGCTAAAAGATATAGATAAAGAATCCTATGAAAAGTTATATCCTAATGATCTAAAAAGAGTAGTAAGAGCCTTAGAAGTTTACAAAATCACAGGTAAATCTATAAGCGAATACACAAAAGAAAACGAGAAAAAATTATATGATATCCCTTATAACGTAAACTACTTTATTTTAAATATGAATAGAGAGGTACTCTATGAAAGAATTAATAAAAGAGTGGATATAATGATGGGTAAAGGTTTAATAGAAGAAGTTAAAAAATTAGAGTCCATGGGATATACTCCAGATATGCAATCTATGAAAGGTATAGGTTATAAAGAAGTTTTATTCTATTTAAATGGAGATATTTCACTAGATGAAGCTATTTATTTAATAAAAAAAGGAAGCAGAAATTATGCTAAAAGACAACTTACTTGGTTTAGAAAAGATAAAAGATCTATATGGATAGATAAAGATAAATATAGATCTGAGGAGGAAATAGTAGATAAAATTATAAAAATGGTAAAAGATAAATAGAATTAAAAGGATTTTTAATTTATTTATAGAATTATATAAGAATAAGTTTCTAATTATTTGTAATTTTTTAGGAGGGAAAGGTTATATGACTAAAGTTGTTAATAATCTACAAGATATATTTTTAAATGGTGCTAGAAAAAATAGAATTCCTGTTACCATATATTTAACAAATGGATTTCAATTAAAGGGATTTGTTAAAGGCTTTGATAACTTTACAGTAATATTAGATTCAGATGGCAAACAAATGATGATATACAAACATGCTATATCTACAATTAATCCAGCAAAACCCTTGCTATTTGTACAAAATCCTAACGGAGATGATTATAAAGATAAAGAATAGGTTAATTGCCTATTCTTTTTTTATATGTTAATATATACAATGTTAGATAATAATACATACTTATTATTTTTCTTACATATAGAGGAGGATGGAAATAAAAATGCTACATATAACAAAAGATACTCTAAAAAATATATATGACATAAATCCTAAAGCTTTAGATTTATATGAAAAAGCTATAGAAGATATTAAAGATGAGTTCCAAAAATATGATGATATAAGAGAATTTAACCAATTAAAAGTTTTAAATGCTCTTCAGGAAGAAAGAGTTAGCGAATCTCATTTCACAAATTCTACAGGTTATGGATATGGAGATATAGGAAGAGATACCTTAGATAGAGTTTATGCTAGGATATTTAACACAGAAAGTGCCTTAGTAAGACCACATTTTGTAAATGGTACTCACGCTATTGGAGCTGCTCTATTTGGAAATTTAAGGCCAGGGGATACCATGTTATCTGTATGCGGAAAACCCTATGATACATTACATAATATAATAGGTATAGAAGGGGAAGAGAACATAGGTTCTTTAAAAGATTTTGGAGTTAAATATAAACAAGTAAATCTAAAAAAAGATCACTCTATAAATTATGAAGAGATAGAAAAGATATTAAAAGAGGATACTTCAATAAAACTTATACATATTCAGCGTTCTACGGGTTATGGATGGAGAAAAGCTCTTCTTATACCTGAAATAGAAAAATTAATTTCCTTTGTAAAATCCATAAAAAAAGAAATTATATGTTTTGTAGATAATTGTTATGGCGAATTTATAGATACTAAAGAGCCAACGGACGTTGGCGCAGATTTAGTGGCAGGTTCCCTAATAAAAAATATAGGCGGAGGAATAGCACCCACTGGTGGATATATAGCTGGCAGGGAAAAATATGTAACTCAAGCTGCTTATAGATTGACTACTCCTGGTATAGGGGGAGAATGTGGCTCTACCTTTGGAGTAGTGAGACAAATGTATCAAGGACTATTTCTAGCACCACATATATCTATGGAAGCTGTTAAAGGAGCAGTGTTCTGTTCAAGAATAATGGAATTAGCTGGTTTTGAGGTTCTTCCAAAATATAATGATGATAGAAGTGATATAATTCAAGCTATTAAGTTTAATGACAAAGAAAAGCTTATAAATTTTTGCAAGGGAATACAGCAAGGTTCTCCAGTAGATTCTTTCGTTTCTTGTGAGCCGTGGGATATGCCAGGCTATAAAGATCAAGTAATTATGGCGGCTGGAGCATTTATTCAAGGATCTTCCATAGAATTATCTGCAGATGCACCTATAAGAGATCCTTTTATAGCATACCTACAGGGTGGACTTACTTTTGATCATGCTAAAATAGGAATTTTAATTTCCCTATCAAAAATATTAAAATAATAAATTTTAACATGGAAATTAACCGCAATTACCTTGGTTATATTAAGTTTAAAATTATAGAAGAAAAGTAGAATTAATATAAAAATAATTCCTAGAAGTTATTCACTTAATACTCCTAGGAATTATTTTTATTAACAATCCTCTTTAAAAGTAAATTATTTTTAATACACATTTATTCATCCAAATAACAATGTTATTAATACTTTCTATATATTCCTACTAATCTTCCAAGAACTTTACAATTCTCTAAAATTATAGGTTTCATACTTTTATTTTCAGGCTGAAGTCTTATATAAGAGCTTTCTTTAAAAAATCTTTTTAAAGTAGCTTCGTTGTCTATTAGAGCAACCACAATATCTCCATTATTTGCAGAATCGGTTTTTTCAATAATAGCTAAATCTCCATTCAATATTCCAGCTTCTATCATACTTTCTCCAGATACCTTTAGCATAAATAAATCTTTTGTGTTTTTAACATAATCAATAGGCAATGGAAATACATCTTCTATATTTTCTATAGCTAAAATAGGATTGCCTGCAGTTATAGTTCCTACAATAGGCACATTTATAACTTCTTTTTTTGAGGTAGGATCAACAATTTCTATAGCTCTAGTTTTGCTACTATCTCTCTTTATTAAACCTTCTTTTTCTAATCTTTTAAGATGAAAATGCACTGATGAAGTTGAGCTTAAACCTACCGCCTTGCAAATTTCTCTTACAGAAGGAGGATAGCCTTTTTCTTTAATTTGTAATTTTATAAAGTTATAAACTTCATTTTGTTTGTCAATTCGGCTTTTATTCATAATCACACCTCATTAATTAAATAATAATTAAATTATACCATAAAAATGGAAAGCTGCAAACTAATGTTCAAATAAATTATAAAATAATATAACTTATGATTATAAAGAGTTTTTATAATGCATATAAACTATATTTTTGTTATAATAGTAAGAGTATTTTTATAGAGGATATAAATTCCCCATAATTATAAGTATTTCTATTATGAGGAATAATTTTTAACTATAATAATACTTAACTAATACAATAAATTTACAATTTGTAATAAGATACCATAGAGAAAGGTAGAGTGTAAATATATGAATAGAGAAACTTGTATTTTTAATTATACTAAAAAATGTACTGACTGTGGGGAATGTGAAATTTGTGATTTAGACCAAAATAAAAAATGTGATAATTGCGGAGAATGCTTGCAAAGAGAAGGAATAGATACTCAAGCTATAAAGATAGATGAAATAAAAGAGGATAAAAATTTCGTAGATAAAGAAGACTTAAAAAAGGTACTGAAAGAAGATGAAAAGGAGTTAGAATCCTTGAAAGAATTTGAAGAAGATCTAGAAAATGAAATTCTACAGGAGACACAATTACTAAAAGACTATGATGAAAATTTTAAAGAGCAGGGACTATATGCCATAGAGAATGTAGAAGGGGTACAAATAGAATATATAGAAGATGTAGATGGATTAAGTGAACTGATGGAGGATGAATCTAGATTAAAAAAAGTAGCTTATGAAGAATTTCCAGGACTTATAAAAATAAGAGAAAATAAATAGTTACTTAAATAACTTTTTTACACAACAACAAAAGATAGGGTATTAGAACCTAAAAATTTGATATAAATCAAGCACTTTAAAATCCTACATACAGTATAAAACATAATAGAGTCTATAGGATTTTAAAGTGCGTTATCAATTATATCATATGTCAGATATACAGTATATTTATATAATCACCATACTTAAAAGTAAAGCACTTTAGCAAAATCCTTTATTTGATATTCATTTTCATTTAAGTTGTAGTTTAAATACATTCAAATAAACAAAGTATTAATTTTTATATAAAAAATTAATTTTGGCCACTAATAAAAAGTTTGCCTTATTCATCACTTAAAGGATTAGATTTAACTGCTTCTCTTAATCTATCACTGTCTACATGAGTGTAAATTTGGGTTGTAGATATATTTTCATGGCCTAATATCATTTGTAAACTTCTTATATCAACGCCACCATGCTTGTACATCAATGTAGCTGCTGTATGTCTCAATTTATGAGGAGAATATTTTTCTCCATCTAAACCTGCTTTTTTTACATACTTCTTTACTAACATCTCTACAGAACGTTTATTTATCCTTGTATAATTTTTACTTAAAAATAGAGCATCTTTATCCACTATTTTTTCTCCCATTTCTTTTCTTACATTTAAATAATCATTTAAAGTTTTAATGCAAGCTTTATTAAGGTATACAGTTCTTTCTTTGTTTCCTTTACCTACAACGGTTAAAATATCATTTTTAATATTAGATATGTTTATACCACATAATTCTGAAAGTCTCAATCCACAATTTAAGAACATAGTCACTATGCATAGATCTCTTTCTTTAAACTTACCATCTATAGAAGATAATAGCCTTTTACTCTCATCTAATGTTAAATATACAGGATTTCTTTTACTTATTTTAGGGCTTTCTAATTCTAGAGCAGGGTTCTCCTTTATAATTTTAACTTTACCCTGCAAAAATCTAAAGAAAGATTTTAGTGTAGCTACTTTTCTAGCTTTAGCATAGCTACCGTTATTTCTATAATTCTCTACAAAGGATACAAAAGCAAACAAATCTGTTAATGATATATTCTTAATGTCTTCATCACTTATATCCTTTATTTCTATATCATTAAATTCTGTCTCTCCAGGAACCATACCTTTGTATAATTTTAAAAATCTAAAAAACATAATCAAATCTAATTTGTAGCTTTCAATTGTATTTTCTGATTTTCCTTTTATAGTTCTAAGATAATTTAAAAAATCATTTAATCTTTGGGGAAAATTAGCATCATATAATTGTTGAATATTATATTTCATTGAAAATATGTACCTCCTTAACCTAAAAATAGCAACAACTTCGCGAAATTTATATTTCGCGATTATAATATTCTATATAAAAGGGGGAAAATCCTTCTTTTTTTATTAATATTATAGGTTTCATCATGTAGATATGACTTATAAATAGTATATTCTAAGTTACATACTTATATATTAGATCTTCAGTTGAAACATGCAAAGTTATTAATAATAGTATATCTTAGAAGATATAGTTTGGCTAGCGGTTTGTACTATGGTCGAAATCGAATTTTAAGACTACCTTCCCTATCCTCATTAATTGCATATCAATTGATAATGAACATCAATTATTTAGCTATGCATAATTCTATATTTATACATTCCAATCTTTCAACAACATGTGTAAAAAAATGGTATTAATTATTAAATTCATTTTAACTCACAATGTTCAAATATATTTGTGGAAACATTTTTTTACATTTATTCCCATCATTTTAATTTAAAATGATTTTTAAGTTTGTTTGTATAATAGCAAATAATACTTTATTCTACATTATATTTTATACTTACTACAATTTTATTTTTCACCAAAACCATTGTAAACCTACACAAAAATATATAACTATATTATTAAAACCAGCCTATTTTTAGATGTAGTTATTATATATTCATTATTATTTTTTATATTACACATTTATATGAAACTAAATATTTATTTATTAGTTATATGCAACCCATAAATAATAGATATCATTTAAAAATCATTATAATTTAAAGCTATCTATAAATATTTTTAATAGATAGTTCCCTAATATATTGAAAATACTTATAATATGTAATAATATTAATATTGTTAGATTTAAACTAAAATAAAATAATACATCTATTATTTTTTTTAGTTTTAGCAGAATTTTATATACAATAGAGGAGATGTTTATATGATCCTAGTTAATATGAGTGATTTAGCTTATAAAGAGTTCAAAAATTTTATAAAGGAAAATAACGTAAACTCAAACATATTTAGAATATTTTTAGCTGGCAATGGCTGAGGTGGTCCAGTTTTTAATATTGTTCTGGATGAACAAACAAGCGAGGATTTACTATCACCTATCGGAGAATTATCATTTTTAGTACATAAAGATCTTTTTTCAGAATTTGGAGGCTTTATAATTAAATGTGCAGAAGAAAATGGCAAAGGTGGATTTACTATAGATCCAATAATACAGTCAGAAAATATTAGTTGTTCTACTTGTTCAAGTTGCAGTTAATCCAAAGTGCCATCAACTATAACATTAATTTAAACAAATAAACAATATTTGAATTATATATAAATATTGTTTATTTATATATAATTCAAACTTTTATTTAATAAACTTAAAAGGAATCATATAAGAAATAAACTCTTATATGATTCCTCAATTAAATTGCTTTTATATTAGTGTGTTTGGTGTAATATAATTATTTTTAACTATTATAGATTTCTTTCGTAAGCTTCTACCATCTTTCTAACCATATTTCCGCCTACATATCCGTTTTGTCTTGAAGTTAAATTTCCTTTATCCACAGCATCATAGTTTGCTATTCCTACTTCGTTTGCAACTTCCATTTTTAATTGATTTAATCCATGTTTTGCCTCTGGCACTACTAAATTATTAGAATTTCTATTTGCCATGATATATTACCTCCTTATACACCTATCTTCAAATTTTATTTTTTAATATCTGTATTTAGTTTATAGATTTCTTTCGTAAGCTTCTACCATCTTTTTAACCATGTTTCCGCCTACATATCCATTTTGTCTTGAAGTTAAGTTTCCTTTATCCATTGAATCATAGTTTGCTATTCCTACTTCGTTTGCAACTTCCATTTTTAGTTGGTTTAATCCTTGTTGTGCTTCTGGCACTACTAAATTATTAGAATTTTTATTACTTGGCATAAATATTACCTCCTATTTATTTGTCTTTTGTTTTTATTTATGCTTTATTAAGTTTTGTATTATAAGTATGTGTAGTTTTAAATTTATTATTATATAAAACTAAAGGTAATTATGATTAAGTTTTACTTTAAATACATATATTGTATACAATCTAGCATATGATATATGTAAATAAAAAAATAAAGAGCATAAGCTCTTTAATAAATAATAAAGACACATTAATATATTTCTATAAGGAATTTCTAAAACATATTAATTAATTAAGAAGGAAATCATTATATAATATATAAATCAAACCAATTATTAACCCTGCTTATATAGGAAGCAAAATTCATGCCAACTACTTAAAGGCCAAAAACAGTAAAGATTTATACTTTGTAATCTCAAAATGCTATAATTAAAATATCAATTTGAGATTTTATTAATATTTGTTGCGTTTTGATACACTATATACAAATCACATTACAATTAATTTCATTTTCAAACTTATCTTTGCTAAATTCTAAATTAATTTATTTAGTGTATAAATTTTCAGAAAAATCCGACTTTATAGCTTTTAATCTATATTTTTCAATAATAAAAACACTATTTTTTGCATAATTATGCGGAAATGTATTAATTGTTTATTGCAACCCTTGGTATTTCTGGATTCTATCTACTGATTAAACTTGTTTTTTTTATATTTATACATTATAATTTAAACTAACATTACTATAAATTGCAAAGGAGATGAGGTCTTGGAAACTCAAAAAAATAACAAATATTCGTTTAGTGAATTATTTAAATTTATTTGCCCATCCTTAATAGGTTTTATACTGTTTATAATACCTATTTCTTATGATGGAGAAATAACAATACCTATTGCTGTACTTTCAAAAATTGTTTTAGCTGGGTTAGGTAGCATATTACCTCAACTTATGGGAATCATCATATGCATTACTTTTATTTGTACAGCAATTACAAAAATATTTAAACCTAAAGCTATTTTAGAAAATAAATTTTTTAACAATTTATTCAACGTGTCTCCTGTATGGGTACTAGCTAGAATATTAGGCTTTATATTTATTGTTTCTACCTTTTTTAAAATAGGACCTGAATGGATGTGGTCAAAAAACACAGGAGGCCTATTACTTTATGATTTGCTTCCTATATTATTTTCAGTATTTATATTTGCAGGGATGTTACTTCCTTTATTGTTGGACTTTGGTTTATTAGAATTTGTTGGGGCATTACTTACTAAGGTAATGAGACCAATATTTAATTTACCAGGACGTTCTTCTATAGACTGTATGGCTTCTTGGCTTGGTGATGGTACCATTGGTGTATTACTTACTAGCAAACAATATGAAGAGGGTTACTATAGCGAAAGAGAAGCTGCAGTTATAGGGACAACCTTCTCAGCAGTTTCTATAACTTTTAGTTTAGTTGTAATATCTCAGGTTAAACTTGCTCATATGTTTGTGCCTTTTTATTTAACAGTTTGCTTATCAGGTATAATTGCTGCTATCTTAATTCCTCGCATACCACCACTTTCAAGAAAACCAGATACTTATTTAAATGGTGGAGAAAGCAAAAATTCTGAAGCTCTTCCAGAAGGATACACACCTTTCACATGGGGGCTTGAAAAAGCTGTTGCTAAAGCCGGCTCCAATGGTGATCCTCTTAATTTTATAAGACAAGGATTACAAAATGTATTGGATATGCTTTTAGGCGTAACTCCTGTAGTTATGGCTATGGGAACATCTGCTCTTATATTAGCTGAATATACCCCGCTTTTTAAATGGTTAGGTCTACCTTTTATACCACTACTAAACCTATTAAAAATACCAGAAGCCGCTTTAGCATCACAAACTATTGTAGTTGGTTTTGCAGATATGTTCTTACCTTCAGTTATTGCAGCCACTATACAAAGCGAAATGACAAGATTTATAATAGCTTGCCTTTCAGTTACTCAATTAATTTATATGTCTGAAGTAGGAGGACTATTATTAGGTTCTAAAATACCTGTTTCATTAAAAGATTTGGTCATTATATTTCTTGAAAGAACATTAGTAACTTTACCTATTATTACTTTAGTAGCTCACATATTATTTTAAAAAACATATTTAAAATTAATAAAAATAAATATTTAAAACATTCTAATGGCAATTTAGTAGGTTTATATTTTAAAACATTATTAGAATAATTTTAAAATAAGCACTTATTCAAAGTTATAAGTGCTTATTTATATTAAACAAATTTAAATTTGTTTTGTGATTTATCAATCTAAAGATTTTATTTAAATTTTCTCAAAAGCAATATTTACATCTATAGGAATATCGTCTGCCACTATTTTAATGTTTAATATCTTATCCGTATTTAATTTTATTTTTATATCTTGACCATACATTAAAGTGGGTGTAGATATATTAACATTAACTCCTATATTAGAAAAGTTTATACTGGCATTAGCTGTAAGCATATTTGAAAGCTCAGAAAGGGCACTTTGAGCCATTTCATTCAGTTCTTCCACAGGAAGGCCCATCATCATTTTTGAAGCTATTTTTTTACCATTTTCCCCTTGTATATTATACACAATATTCCCTCTAATATCTCCTACAATACCTAAATTAATAAGTATTCCTAAACTTTCTACATTATTTTTTATAGCAACATCCTCTCTTGTAACATTAGAAAAACCAAGTTGTGGTAATACATTATAAAAAGAATCTATAAAAGGATTAATATATTTTGCATCCATTATGATTCACCTCTCTTGAAGCCTACATTCATATAAATTTGCCCAAATTCTGTATTTGATTCTACTGATAAGCTCTTTATTAAGCTTTGAGATATATTAAGAGATTTACCATAAAATATACTTGGAGGAGC
This sequence comes from Clostridium botulinum, assembly GCF_001276985.1. Classification (GTDB taxonomy): domain Bacteria; phylum Bacillota; class Clostridia; order Clostridiales; family Clostridiaceae; genus Clostridium_F; species Clostridium_F botulinum. The sequence goes on along the minus strand of NZ_LHUL01000008.1, from coordinate 641,570 downwards.
TATTCTTAATCCAAACACCTTACTTTTTCTATTTAGCATAGAACATGCATTCCCAGCTACAATATTAGAAAACTCACCAATGACATTTAAAACCTCATTCATATCCTTTGGTTCTCTTTTTAACATAAAATTAACCATACTATTAGCTGTTTCTTGTGATAAATCTAAAATCATCCTTCCTGAAAAATTACCTATTATACCTATAACTACAACCATACCTCTAGAGGTTTCTGAAATAGTACACTTTGTATCTTCTGAAAATTCTGCAGTAGTTTTAGTAAATTTATTTAAAGCATCTTTAAAGGATTCTTTGAAAATTTGAAAATAATCATTTTCAAGTTGTAAAAATAACTCTTCTTTCATAACAACCTTCTCTATTGTTGCTATAAGTTCTTCTGGATCTATAGGTTTTTGAATATATCCACAAACCTTATTTTTATTAGCTTTTTTCACTATTTCTTCGTCCATCATAGAACTTATAACTATTACCTTTACATTTTTATTTATTTTATTAATAGCTTTTATACATTCTATTCCATCTGTACCTGGTAAAGTCATATCCATGGTTACAATATCCGGTTTTTTATCCTTTACTACATTTATAACTTCTTCTAAGTTACCTGCTTCTCCAACTACAGTTAACCCATTTTCCTCTAATATGTCTTTTATAATACTAATTGAAAAAGGAGAATCATCTACAATAACTACCTTAGTATCTTTCATATTTTTCCCTCTTCTTTCTTCCAAAATTTATAACATAAATGAAATTATTTCTTATTATTTTTATTTTAATATATTTTTCTTAAAATTTAAACAATTTATATGAATCTTTTTCATTAATATAATAAGTTTCTTTAAATTTATAAAAAATTTTTTAATAGTTTCTTGAATAAAGAATTTATCATATATTGTTTCCCATAAAACCTTAGATTTAATATATCTTAAATAATACTTTATTGAGTACATTTGAATTTTTTGTATATATTTGTTGAGATATTGACTTATTTGTTGATTGCATAATTATATTAATATATAATTAGTATATAAGATTAAAAATTACACATTATAGTAATAATTGCTATTAGATATACCTTTAGTTACTAAATTTATTTATAGGAGGAAATTTTATGTTAAGTGAAAAATTATTAGAAGCTTTAAATAATCAAATAAACTTTGAATTTTATTCATCTTATATTTATTTAGCTATGGCCTCTTATGCTGAATCAGAGGATTTAGCTGGATTCGCTAATTTTTTTAGAGTGCAGGCTCAAGAAGAAATATTCCACGCTATGAAATTTTATGATTATGTAAATCAAATGGGCGGAAGAGTAATACTTGAGAAAATAGATCAGCCTAAAGCTGAATATAAAAACATACTTGAATGCTTTGAAGATGGATTTAATCATGAAAAAATAGTCACAAGTAGAATTTATAATTTAACTGATATCGCTACAGAAGAAAAAGAACATGCTACTATAAGTCTTTTAAAATGGTTTATAGATGAACAAGTAGAAGAAGAAAATAATTTTAATACTATAATAAGAAAATTAAGGAGAGCAGAATCTAATCCAGCAGTACTTTATATGCTCGATGATGAGTTGTCTGCAAGGGTATTTACTCCACCAACAAACACTGGGGCTTAATTTTTAATATAAAAAATCTGCTAGTAAGTTAAATTCTATATTCAATTTTAATTAAAATACTCCCTATTCACAATCTAGTTGTGATAATAGGGAGTATTAATAATTTAATAGCGACAATTTTTACTTTATTTTTTACTTATCTCCTCTTGAGTTTTACTATCTATTAACTGCAAATTATACTCTCTTATAATTTTTCCAAGTAAACTACTATATAATAAATTACCATCCTTATCTTTTTTAGTACTATACCCTGCCTTTTCTATGGCTTTTGCTTGTGTCTTATATTCTGTAGCTCTAAAAACTTTATTTTCTCTATATCTCTTATTCTTAACTAAAAAATTTGCATAATCCTTTATAGAATCCTCTTTGGAAGAATAATATCTAAAGTTATCTTTAATTTTATCATTATAATTTTCTGAGGTTTCCATATTTAAAACCTTACCTTGCCAAGAAGGAGTAGCCTTAATTCCAAATAAATTATTTCCTTTTTTACTAAGTTCCGATCTACCCCAATCTGATTCTAAAATAGCCTGTCCTATAGTTACAGAAGGTAAAATCCCATATTCATCATATAATTCCTTTGATATAGGTATCAATTCATCTATAAACTGTCTTTTATATTCATCTGGTGTTATAGGATATATATTATTTAATTTGTCTAAATATTTATGTACATTCTTTTTTTCTTCTTCAGTAAAAGACATTTTACTTATAACTTCATCCAAAGTCAATAATCTATAATTAGTATTTTTAAATTTTGTACTCTTACTAATTTCTAAAAATTTTTCCCCTAAAACCTTTGAATCTTCTATATTAGCTTTAGAAAAATCCTCTTTGTTTTTAACCCCATCTAAAGCAGCTATATATTTCCAATTAACCTGTAGTTTATTTTCACTAACTTCATCAGCAGCTTTAATATAAATATTCATTGCATTCTCTGGTAAAAATCTTTCATTTTTCTTATTTAAAATTAATGAATTAAACATTATAAAAATTGTAAAAGCTAATAATACTAATATCATTAGCTTTAAAATCAAACCTGTTGCTTTTTTCATAAAACCCTCCATAACTTCCTGATATAGCTTATATATGTCTTTGTAAAAATTATTATATCAAAAATCTAAATAATTTTATTATAAAAATTATTTAAAAAGCTAATATTAATAAATATATAAGAAAAATTTAAACTATTAATTATTTTATATATTTTATTTTATGTTTATTGTTTATTTTTTTAGTTTACTCTTTAGTTTGTTTACATAATATTTATTACGTCAATAAATCTATTTTTAATATTAAATTATCATTTTATATAAATGATACTATTCTCTTCCAAAATATAAAAATACATTCTTATCATCCAAAAATATAAAAGAGAATTAACTTTTTAATATAAAAAATGTTAATTCTCCTTTATTCCTATATATGCTTTAAATGAATATAATGCTAAATTATATTACTTATTCTTCATAAAACTTAGATATTTTATCTTCATTATCTGAAGTAATATAGTAAACTTCCCCCTCTAAAATACTTATATACTTAACTGATTTTTTAGTCAATTTAACCCTATAGCTACCATCTAAATTCATCTTATACATTGTTTCATTATCATTATTATCTATATAATATATGTGATTACCATATCCATTTATATTAGCTATATTTCCTGAATATATTAAACTGTTATTGCTTCCATCTATAGCTATTTTATAGAGATTTCCGTTTGAAACATAGTATATTGAACTTCCTATTATACTCATTTGACTGCAAGGTATATTATTTAATTTTTCTTTTCCTGTACCATCTATTTTAATTTTATATATAGATGACTTATCTTCATAATTAGTATAATATATCCATTCTCCTGATATTACAAACTGTGAATCCACTCTCCATTTTCCACCAGATACCACAGAGCTATAGCTCGTACCATCTATTTTAACTTTATATATACCGAGTTTACTCTTATCAAAATAATAAATAAAATCATTACATACTGTCATATAAGAAGCTGATGCCTCTCTTATTAGTTTTTCCTCGCTGCCATCTTTTCTTATTCTATATATGTTACCATTGCTTACATAGTATATATATTCTCCGTATATATTTAAAAACTCTGCTGCATTGCTAGAAAGTAGTTTATCTTCCGCTCCATTTATTTTATTTCTATATATTTTGCCATTACCACTCTCTTTATTTATATAATATATATACTCACTATCTTTTATGATAAATCCTCCGTTTAATATGTTACTAGAAGAATTGCCCATACCATAAGCTATATCTCCATTTACTTTTAAAGTTAATTTCACTTCCCCTGCATACCCATCTACAGAGCCTATATAAGTGTATATTCCTGGCTTTGATGTATCTACACTCTTTTCTTTCCAATGCACTTTAAACCGCTCCTTAGAGCCATCACTCATTGTCGCTTCAACATAGTCTGGAAGAGTGAATTTATCATCTTTATTAACTTCCTTTTCTATAGTTCTTATTTCTTTTATAACTATTGCATTACTATCACCTAAATCAAAATTCTTGTAAGTAAGATTATAATAGTATGATGCTACAGCACTGTAATCCTGTATTTTTTTAGGATTTGTTATTGGTAAAGTTAAATACCTTAAATTAATTAAATTTCTTAAAGCATATATGCTGGTTATATCATTATTTCCGACTAAATCTAGTTTAATCAAATTTGTAAGGTTCTCTAAATAAGATAAATCTGTTATTTTATTACCGCCTAGATATAATTCATTCAAATTTCTTAGCTTACTTAATATACTTATATTAGATATTCCAGTCCTAGACAAATCTAATACCCTTAAATCTGTAAGGTTTTCTAAAAATGATAAATCTCCAGTTAAATTCATGTTATTTAAATATAGATACTTCAAACTTGTTAAATAATTAATGTAATATAAAGAAATATAATTTACTTCTCTTCCTTGTAAATCTAATTTAATTAAACCTCTAAGTGGCATTAAATTTTGTAACCCCTCTAATTTACCATGACCTCTTAGATTTATGGAATGCAAATTAGAAAAATATTGTATACCATCTAAATTGATTATATTAGTATTTGTTAATTTAGAGCTTATATTTAACTTCGATATAGCGTCCTCACTTAGATCTATATCTGTTATAGTGTCTACCTCACTTTTATATATATTAGTATTTTCATCCTTACCTAAAATCTCTCTAATAATTTTAGCTAAATCACTATCAAGCTTTTCATCAAAAACTATAAAATCTGAATTAGTAGTAAAATCTTTCTTTTCTAAGTTATTATAATAGGCTAATGTTACATCAAAATTTGATATTCCACTATTTTTTAAATAAAGTTCTTTAAGACTATATAATTTTTTTAAATATTCTTCTCCATCTGAGATTTTATTTTCATATAGAGATAAGTATTGTAAATTTATAAGTCCACCTAAACTACTTATACTTACTATTCCATTTCTAGATAAATCTAATCTAGTTAATTGAGATAATCCTCCTAAAGCTGTTATATCTCCAATTAAATTATTAGATAAATCTAACTCTTCTAATTTTGTAAGGCTTTCTATTACCTTTATTGATCCTATTTTATTTTTATGAAGTACTAATTTTTTTAAGTTTATAAGTTTTTTTATAGAATCTATATTAGAAATTTCATTATTTGATAAATCTAAATATGTTAAGTTTTCCATACTTTCTAGTCCTTGCAAATCTACTATTCCTCTTCCTGAAAGTTCTAGTTTAGTAATAGAAGAAAGCTGTCTTTTATATATAGGCTCGGAGTAATTATTTATTAATTCTCTTATTTCTCTTTCTAAAACTTTATCTCCAAATGTAACTATCTCATTACCTATTATTTCTACATCACTTAGATGATTTAAAACCTGAGTATCTATTTTAGTACAACCTGTTATATCTAATTTTCTTAAATTAACTAAACTTCTAAGTACATCTATATTAACTACATTTGTATTCGCTATACTTAAATATTCAAGTTTTCCTAAAATACTAATATTATTTATTTCATTTAATAAATTACCTTGTATTTTTATACTGCTTAAATTTAAATAAACTAGATTACTAAAATTTGATGATAAGAAATTATTGCTCGTAAGATTACAATTAGATAAATCCAACTCCATTAAACTATTCAAATTTGGAATAGTACTTATCTTTGTACCTGATACATATAACTTTTCTATATGTTCAAACTTTTTAATAACCTCTAAAGTAGTTATTTCCGTTTTATTTAAATTTAAATACCTAATATAAATTGAACTTTCTAAAGCTGTTATATCACTTATACTAGTATTTGATATATTTACCTCTCTTAGATTAGTCAAATATTTTAAAAGAGATATATCTTTTATATCAGTTCCACTTAAATTTAACTTTTCTAAAGCTGTCATATTTTCTATACCGTTTAGTTTTTCTATATGAGCATTATGAAAATCTAATTCTTTAATATTTTCTAAATCACTAGGATATACATAGCCTGAAGGCTTATTTATTTCTTTTCTCACTAAGTCTTCAAAGACTTTATCCTTAAATTCTATAGGTATATTTAATTTAAAATCTTTATCTTTAAGGTTATTATAATAATCTTTAGCATAATCATAATTTAAACTACTATTATGACTTAAATATAGTATTTGTAGATTTTTTAAATTAGATATAGGTAAGAAATCCTTAATACTATTATTAGCTAAATACAAATGTTGCAAGGATGTTTTATCTTTTAAGACTTCTATATTTTCTATTTTATTATCTCTTAGATCTAAATGATGTAAGTTTAAATCCTTTAAATAAGATATGTCTTTTACTTTATTTTTAGATAAATTTATATCCTTTAGTTTTTCCATATTATTAATAGGAGATATATCTTCTATATTATTATTATATAAATTTAATAATTCTAAACTATCAAGTCCCTTTAAATAAGATATATCTTTTATATTATTATCTGATATATCTAATTTAGTAAGATTTTTTAGGTACTCTATCCCTTTAAGACTTTTTATATTTTTATTGTGAACATTTAGTTCCTTTATACCCGAAACATCCATATATGTTAAAGGTCCTTTAGGTCTATCTTTGGGATTTGCTACTTTTCTTACCTCTTCTTCTAAGTTTTTATCTTCAAATTCTATATAACCATCTATATAAAAATTCATTTTTACAGTTTCTTTCAAATTTTTATTTTTATCTGATGGAATACTTTTATCTATATAAAGATAATAATTTTCTTTTTCCTTATAACCATCTTTAGGTGGTAATACTTCTAAGGTTTTTTCATTTGGCTTTATTTTGACATTGCAATCTAATTTATTTCCTTTAGAATCCTTTATATAAACCTTATCTTTTATACCACTAATGTTGCTATTTAATTTTTTTGAAAGGTTAATGGTCCATATTTTATTTTTATCTGCTGTTACTTTACTATCCCATTTGTAGTAATCTTCAGCCTTTACAGATAGTGGTGAAAGGCATAGATAAGCTCCCATAACTACTGGAATAAGAACTTTTTTATTCATTATGTACCTCCTTTAGGCAATGCTCTAACTTTATATGTAAATTTATCATTTCTTATATATTAAACTATTTTTATATTCATAGAAATCATTATATTTACACCTAAAAAATTTATTTTAATAGGTGGTAGTAACTATTTTCCACCTATATATTATCTTCGTATATTTTTTACATTTATGTAGTAAAATTTTTACACCAATGAAGTTTTTTATAAAATTTAATGTATTTAACTAATAGTATGTCATAGCTATTTCTATTCATAATATAAATTTACATTTAAAATCTATTTATATTAAATTTAAGAATCTACAAAGGGATCTAACACTAATTTTTCATAATTATATGCTAAATCCCTTTGTGATTTTAAATTAAATCTTAAAATACTTTTTTGGCCATATTACTAATTATCATAATTAAAGTATTCTACAGTAAATGTAGGCACTACAGCTCCTGGAGATTTTCTAGTCAATCTAACCTCACTACCATTAGATTCCACATTTGTTCCTGGATATTGATAACTATCTAATATTGTATTGTTATTTATAGCTTCCTTAATTTTTGCTGCTATATTAGTTCTACTATCACCAGCTACCATATTAATATCAAAACATTTTCCTGCTAGACATACTTTTAGTTTACCATTCTTTTGAGCTGTTCCTGTTACATTTATTACATATTGCTGATTTTTTGAATTTTCTCCTGTATTATTTTCATTAGGATTTAAACCTATCATATTGCTTACTATAGCAGTATCTGAATCTATCTTGGTTTTATCCTCTATTTGTATAGGAGTATTATCATTTCCTTCTATATATATTACATCATTTACTTTATATATACTTACCTTTGAGCTTAATTTAGGTTTATCTTCCATTGGTTTATTATTAGCTATATCCCATTGTTTTGCCTGCATAAGTGCATTCATAAAAGCATCTATAGATGGACTTGTACCTAAATTTCTTAAAGCTTCCTCTTGTAGAACATATTTAACTCCATCTACAGTAACTTCATAATTATCACTAGCTCTTGTTAAATCTTTTGTCATGTATTTTGTTCTTCCAACTAATCTGGATTTAACTAAATCTACACCTTCATTAGATGTTCTAATAGCTAATGATATATTATTTATATTAGCAGGAGGATCTTGTACTTTAAGATTTACTTGCCCAATATTTCCTGCTTTATCTTCTGCATATATAGCATAATCATTTAAATTAGCATGTGGATCATTAATGATTACCTCAAATGTTTTATTTCCCTTATCCTTAATTTCTTGAGCTTTTATAGCACTCTTTGGACTATCAAGCCTTGCCATGCTAACGGTTATTCCCTCTTTTATACTATTGTCAAAACTATTATCAAAGGCTGCAAAATTTACTTTAAATTTTTGACCTGTAGTTTCTTGTGTTGTAGTTCCATTTTGTGTTACAGTCTTTATTACATCTTCTTGTTTAGCAGAATCCAATCTAACTACTGGATCTTCATTATCTACAATGATTTCTCCAGAAGCTGGACTAGAAGAACCTATGGCATTTACCATATAAACTTTATATTTTCCTGATCTAACACCCTGAGGTATCTTTCCATTTACAAGTTTACATTGATATCCATCTTCTATAGAAGGCTTTCCACTTTTTTCATATTCCTTTTCCCGCTCCTCTTTACTCTTAGATTGATCTTCAAAGAATAAGTTGTCGTGAGATTTATATGGTTTATTAGTTATATCTTTTGCTATATAACTAGCTCCTTCTGGTGCTAAATATATTTCATCTTCATTTGTTACACCAGATATTTTTACAGTATCTCCTGATTTAGCATATTGCTTAGTTACACTTGGAGCTTTAGGAATCTTTTCCTCTGTAGCTTTCATAGCCTTTGGAATACTTGCTGTTTTTCCTATTACAAGTGGTGATCCAAATCCATTTACATCCTCTTCTGCTTTTCCATCATAACCTACTACTACATAAATACTGTAGTTACCCTCTTTTAGTTTATTTTTTAAACTATCATTGGTTAAAAGGTCATAATTAGTAAGTAAAGCTCTAGCATTTCCACCATTCCAATAATTTGCGCTAGTTATTCCTGCAGGTATAACACCTTGATTTTCCATGTTTAATTTACCTGTTCCAGGGATAACATAAATACTCTTTGTTCCTTGAGCAGCTATTTCTGTAGTATCTGATATAAAACCATCATCTCTTATAGAAGGATTATTCCATCCCTTTACAGTAAAATCTCTTCCATCTACTCCTAGTGCTTCTCCATCTTCATCTAACACATCTCCTGATAGCACAGCAGCTCCTAGTTGTCTTACTTCTGTTGGTTTACTTTCTGCTTTGTTCTTTCTTGTTATAGTTATCCAGAAGCTTCTTCCATACATATCTAAATCTAAGGATTTAACCAAAGGACCATTAGCATTATTAGCATCTACTTTTATATTTCCTAATGGTTTTTCACTATTAGGATTGTCATATACTTTTATAACATCTCCTATTTCTACTCTTTTTGCAAGCTTTAATTTTTCTTTTAATTCTTGATCCTGTTTTGATGGTCCAAAACTTCTTTCTTTTATCATTATAGAACCGTTTTTAGGTCCATTGTTATAAACTTCTATTATACTAGTTGCATTTAGCATTTCGGACGGTATAGTTAATGTGCATTTTATCTGTTTACCATGTCCTAAAACTGTACCTGTATAAGTATAAATACCTTGTCCATTATATTTTCTATTTTTAATATCCCAATCTACTGGAAGTTGTTGTACTGTATCATCCTTCATAAATACCGCAACTTTTTGTGGTAAATATTTAGCTTCCAACTCTCCTATAGTTTTATTAGCATCCTCATAGGCTACAGTTATATTTAAATCCTTAACATCTACTACAGTATTACCATTATTATCTTTAGTTACTAAAGTAGGTTTTATAGTCCCATCTGTATTAAGTGGAAGAGTATAAGTTTTTCCACCACTAATTAGATACATAGTGTCTCCTACTATATTTATATAATCTGTAGCTAAATCTGCTAATTTTTTCTTTTCTCCAGAGCCATCTTCTTTTATTCTATAGAGTTTTCCGCCGTCTTCTGCATTACTATAGTATAACCATCCATCTACTATATTTAAATGATATCCCTTGTCTACTTTTCTTGTAGTTCCTCTTAAAGGTATTACAGAGCCTGTACCATCTACCCTAACTTTACTTATAGCACCGGATCCAGAGCAGTAATATGCCCATGCTCCTACTATTTGTATACCATCTGCCCATTCATCATTTACTTTTCTTCTTATATTTCCATCCTTATTTACGGTATATATTTTGTGTCCATCAGAGAAATTACTGTAATATATCCAATCTCCTACTACATTTATAAAATTAGCTTGATCTGTAGCTTTATTATAATTACCGTAATCATCCATTACTGGCATACCATGAACCTTTCCTGCAGGGTCTCTATTGGAAGCTCCGCCATCTATGGTACCGTCTGTATTTATTTTATACAGTCTTCCTTTATCTGATTGATTTGCGTAATATACAACTCCACCGGATACAGTTATATAAGTTGCAGTATCATCACATAATATTTGCTTTTTAGTACCATCCTTTTTCATCTTATATATTTTCCCATTATCGTTATAATTACTGTAATATATCCAATCACCTATTACATTAATATATTGAGCCTTATCAAGACTTATTTGAGTATCCATTCTTCCTGTTAAAGTCTTTCTATATAAAGAATTTTTATCTGCAGAATTTACATAGTAAACATAAAAATCTAAGTCCATAGCAGCACTACCATTATTACTTATATTACCTGCTGTATTTCCTAAGGTTTCATTTACACTACTTAAACTAACATAACCGGTTTTAGGTAAATATACATCCACTAAAGCTGTAGCTAAAGGTGTTTCATCTGCGGATAATATAGTTAATTTTTCTGTTGGATAGGTCATAGAATAAGAAATTGATTCTCCTATAGGTTTAATGGTATTACTATGAGCTAATTTAAAATATTTTGCTCCTGGTACTGCCTTTACCTGCTTTACAGCTAAATTAACCACTCCATTTATAACTCCTGGAGTTACGTCTACATAGGCCTTTGGAAGAACTATTTTATATTCACCAAAAGCCTCATTCCACTCATATTCATATTGATTTCCATTTGGTGCATAATATAATATTTTATTTGCTCTTTCCTGATTACCTTTAGTAGTATTATTACCTAATACTTGTTTTATCTTTTCTCCATATTCTTTGCTTATATAAGCTATGTAATAATTCCCATTAGAAGTTATTTCATTTGCTATAGAAGAATGCTTAGAAAGATACCCTACAGAATAAGCCTTATCTCCTATTACTATTAAACCATCCTCTATAGGAAGACCAGGATATTCATTATCTCCTATAGTATTAAAGTCCATCATTGTTTCATAAGCAAGATTCTTAGATTTTTTATTTTTAGAAGGCTCACTCATAAGGCCTTCCTTTACAATCAAGCTATATTTTTTATCTTTTTCATATTTTCCTGAATAATGTACTCCATTATAAGTTCCACTTTTAAGAGCAATTTTTACATAATGCTTATCTACATCTAAAGATAGATCTATAGGCATTTCTTTACCCTGATTATCTAGTATCTTTATATTTTCTGGATTTAATGTAGCCTTATCTACTTCTCTTGAAAATCTAATTTTCCACACTTTATCCAATGAAACATTATATTTTGTTTCATACTGCTTAGATGAAGCTGCTTGTACATAATTGTGGTTAAACATTGGTATAATCACTATAGAAGAATACAATAAAAACTTTGCTACAAATTTTTTACTAAATATAGCAAACACCCCCCTTATCAAATTTTTAAGATTAAAAAGATCATTTTAAAATAATTATCGTATATAAATTTATTTTCTTAATAAATCTATTTATATAATACTCAAATATTATATAAATAGAATAAATTATTATGATTTGTATTATTTAATCAATAAGTAGAATAATTTTTATATTTATTTTACTGCCCTTTGTATTCTTACTTTCTTCCCTTTTATTTTCATATCTTCACTGGCTTTAAGTACTATATCTCCTTTCCCTTCCAGTATATCTACATAGGAGTGATTATCCTGTATATCTATTATACCTATATTATCTACATTAATGCCTTCTATACTAGTAATAGCACCTACAATATCTCCTGGCCTAATTTTTTTCTTTCTTCCTGCACTTATATATATTTTAGTAATATCCTTTTGCTTTTTATTATCTTTTGGTACTTTTGTTTTAATCCTATTTTTAATATTCTCTTCGAATATTTTTTTACCCTTAGCTACTTCTTCCGAAGAAGGCTCCTTCCTTTTAGGTATTTCCTTCTCTATATAATCTTCTATATCTTTTAAAAATCTAACTTTATTAGGTTCTATAAAGGTTATAGCTACCCCTTCTTTTCCTGCTCTTCCTGTTCTCCCTATTCTATGAACATAACTTTCTTTTTCATAAGGCATCTCATAATTTATAACATGGCTTATATTTTCTATATGAATGCCTCTAGCTGCTACATCTGTACATACTAAGAACTGAAATTCACCTTCTTTGAACTTTTTCATAGTCTCTAATCTATCTTTTTGTTCCATACCACCATGCAGACCAATAGCGTTAAGCCCTTTTTTCTTCATATGTTTTAATACTTCATCTACCTTTTCCCTTGTATTACAGAATATAATAGAATTATCTACTACCTCTTTATATATTATCTTTTGCAAAAGATAAAACTTATCTTTATCTTCAACTTCATAATAACATTGATTTATGGTACCTGTAGTTATATTTTCTGGATTTATGTTTATATTTTCTGGATTGTTCATGTACTTTTTACATAAATTCTCTACTTTTTCTGGTATAGTAGCTGAAAACAACATAGTTACTCTATTTTTAGGTAATCTTTTTATAACAGCTTCTACTTGATCTATAAATCCCATATTAAGCATTTCATCTGCTTCATCTAAAACAAAATACTTTATCTTTTTTAAATTTAAATTTTCTCTTTCTATATGATCTAAAGTTCTACCTGGAGTACCTACAACTAAATGTACTCTTTGCTTTAATTCCCTCTTCTGAAGGCTCATAGGCTGCTTACCAAAAATCGCTGTACATCTTAATCTTTTATATAAAGCTATGCTTGATATCTCCTCTTTGATTTGAAGAGCTAATTCCCTAGTAGGGGTAAGCACTAATACTTGAGGATCTTTTTCTTCTAGCTCTAATTTTTCACAAATAGGTATTGAAAAGGCTGCCGTTTTACCGCTACCGGTTTCAGATTTTACTATAATATCCTTATCCTTTAATATTAGTGGTATAACTTGTTTTTGCACCTCAGAGGGATTTTTATACCCTAGTTTTCCCAGGGATTTTAATATTTCATCACTTAATTTATAATTTTCAAAAGTTAATTTATTCATAAACTCAACCTCATTTTTATTTTATATAATTCTTTATTATTGTTAATATATTTACATTTAAATTAAATAAAAATCTTTACACAAATTCCATAATTCTAAACTACAAAAATATTACTTAGTTTAATTAAATAAAAGCATCTACTTTTGGTTAGATCCAATATAGCAGATGCTCTTTCTTTTATTTAAGCTTAATGCCCTTTTCAATAAATTCTATTTTACCTTCTTTTAAAAGTCTTCCTACTGCTCTTTTAAATGCATTTTTACTCATATTTAAAAGTTCCTTTATAGCTCTTGGATCACTATTATCATTTAAATAAAGCTTACCGCCATTAGAATTTAGCTTTTCTAAAATAGTATCTACATCCTCATCCATTTGTTTGTATGCTTTTTTTCTAATACTTAAATCTAGTTTACCATCTTCCTTTACTTTAGTTACTCTAGCCTCCACTATATCTCCATATCTAAACTTTCCATATAATTCATTTTTAGGTATTAATCCATGGTATTCATTGTCTACAGCAACAAAAGCTCCTATTTCTCTTTTTATATCATATATAAACCCTTTAACTTCATCATCCTCTTTATAAGGGGATTCTGTACTTAATACTCTATATACATTCATACTAGCACATAGTCTATCGCTTTTGTCTATGTATAAATAAACTAAACATTCCATTCCTTCCTGTATACCGTAAGTTTGTTCTTTAAATGGTAAAAATAAATCTCTTTCTAGTCCCCAGTCTAGAAAAGCTCCCATTTTAGTTTTTTCTATAACCTTTAAAGTAGCTATTTCCCCAATAGTTATTTTAGGCCTATTTATGGTAGCTATCATCCTATCTTCTGAATCCCTATAAACAAAGACTTCTACTTCATCACCTATTTTAGCATCTTTAGGCACTTGTTTTCCAGGTAATAATATATCATTTTCACTTTTATCCTCTTTAGAATTTAAATATACTCCCATAGGAGCCTCTCTTATTATTTCTAACTTTTGTATTTCACCTAACTTTATCATACTGCACCTTCTTTATTAATTAATTTAATACTATTTATGTAAAATAATCTATTTATATTAAACAATAATTTTTAAAATTATTAATTATTTACCACAATTTTTACTGAATATATTTACCTACATAAGTATAACTTATACATTATACCATATAATTCTCATATTTATATATATTTAATTATTTTACTAATGTTTATTATTATTTTGTATATATAAGTAATATTTTATACTTAATAATACATTACCACTCTTTATATTTTCAAAACAAAAGGAGGAGCCTCAAAATAACTTTTATTTTAAGACACCACCTTTTTATGTTATTAAATTAATATTTTTTCTTTTTATGGTTGTTTTTTGATTTATTTATAGAACTACTTCTTTTCTTTTTATTATTATCTTTATGTGCTGAAGTAGATTTGTTTTTACTCTTTGGCTGGCTAGATCTTTCTCCTTTAGAACTAATCAAAGTTCCTTTATAAATCTTTTTTTCCTCTATATTAATATTAAACTCTTTTTCATACTTTCTTATCAATGCTTTCTCTTTTTCTGTTATTATTGAAATAGCAATTCCTTCCTTAGAAGCTCTTCCTGTTCTTCCTACTCTATGCAAATATTCCTTTGGATTTTCAGGTAAATCTAAATTGAATATGTGAGTTACATCTTTTACATCCAGCCCTCTGGCGGATAAATCTGATGAAACTAATATTTGAACTTTTCCTGATCTAAAATCTTCTAAAGCTTTTTTACGTTGCTCTTTTTCTGCAGCACCATATATACCATAGGCTTTAATTTTATGATATTGAAGTTTTAGTGTAGTTAATTCTATTTCTTCATTTCTATTTATAAATACAATAGCTCTTTTAGGATTTGTAGCTGCTATAAGTTTCCTTAAAATTTCAATTCTTTCTCTATGCTCTCCAGTAATATATAAATGCTTAATATTTTCATTTACAGTATTTTTTTCTTTAACTTTTACTATTACTGAATCTTTCATTAAATCCTTTGCAATATTTAAAGTAGATTCAGTTATTGTGGCTGAAAATAACATTAACTGTCTTTCTCTTAGAGTTGTTTTTATTACCTCTTTTACTACTTTTAAATTATTCTTATCTAAAAGTTTATCTCCCTCATCTATAACTATAGTTTTAACTGTATGGGCAGTTATCTTTTTTTTCTTTATAAGCTCTAATATTCTTCCTGGAGACCCCACAATAATATGTGGCTTTTCTTTTAATTTTTCAATCTGTCTTTTTATATTTGCTTCTCCTATTATAGCCATAGATTTTACATCCATATTTGAATTTGAAGATATATTTTTTATTTCGTTATTTATTTGCATAGCTAACTCATGGGTAGGAGCTAATATAATAGCTTGCATTTCTCTTTTTTCTGTAGTTATTTTTTCAAATATAGGCAATAAATAGGCTAAAGTTTTTCCCGTACCTGTTTCTGACTGACCTATTATATCTTTATTTTCCATAGCTAAAGGTATAGCTTCAGCTTGAATTTCTGTGGGTATATTTATATTTAACTTTTTTAGTCCCTGAACTAATTTAGGATTCAAATTTAATGTATCAAATGAATTATTCATACTATTCTCCTTTATATAATGTATGTAAATTATATTTATAATTAAAAACTTATATAAGTTTAAACTTAGGAAATCATTTTGTCAAGAAAGTAATACATCTTATACCAAACAAGATATATAGCTAAATTACTACACTCACTTTAAATTCGTAGTATCACCTAATTATATTTAATATTAAAATAAACTGCTATGTCATTTAATTTGTTGTATAAAATTGCTAATTACTACACTCACTTTAAATTCGTAGTATCACCTAATTATATTTAATATTAAAATAAACTGCTATGTCATTTAATTTGTTGTATAAAATTGCTATGATATAATGTAATTACTATATATTACTTATTAATGAAACTCCTCATAAAAGCAAGTAAAAATATAAAGTAATATTTTTTATATACGAAATATACAATAAATAAAATATAAGCATTTTTTGCTATAATCCAGAAAGTGGGGTAATAAAATGGAGACTAATATATTATTAGAATCTGGTACAGGAGAAGTAGAAATAATAGAATTTTTAGTTAATAATAAACACTATGCTATTAATGTTATAAAAGTAAAAGAAGTAATAGAAGTAGATAATGTAACTAAGGTACCTCAAAGTGATCCAGCTATAGAAGGATTAATTCTATGTAGGGAAAAGATTTTCCCACTAATAGACCTTTCTTATATATTGGGTCAAAAGAATACTTCAAAGAAAAAATTTAAAACTATCATATGTGAATTCAATAGAGTTAGTGTAGCTTTTAAAATAGATGAAATAGTAGCTGTTCATAGAATAGGTTGGGACAAAATATTGAAACCAGATGACATAGCTGCTAACCCATTGGTCATAGGGAACATATTATTAAAAGATAAAATTATATTATTACTAGATTTTGAAAAAATAGTTACAGATATAAATCCGAGTACAGGTATTAGTGAAGAAAGAATAGTTAATGTGGATTACAAAGATAGGTCTCATATTAAGGTATTCTTAGCTGATGATTCTTCCTTAATAAGAAAGCTTTTAAAAGACACCCTTACTAAAGCTGGATTTAAAAAGCTAACCATATTTGACGATGGAAAGCAAGTTTTAGACAAGCTACTTGAACTAGTAGAAAAAAAGGGTGAAGATTTCACAGAGGATGTACAAATTCTTATTACAGATATAGAAATGCCCCAAATGGATGGCCATACTCTTACAAGAAAAGTTAAAGAACACCCAATACTTAAAAGACTTCCTGTTATAATATTTTCCTCTTTAATTACAAAGGATTTAAAACATAAAGGAACCTCTGTAGGAGCGGATGAACAATTAAGCAAACCAGATATAGGGGAATTAGTAAATATAATAGATAATTATATAGAATAACTCTCACTAATCAAGCGATTCACTACAAATAACAGATTTGCAGCGAGTCGCTTACTCCTATGAAAAATGAACAGGAGTTCCATATAAAACTAAAATAAGCAAGGGTTCACTATATATTATATTCCCTTGCTTATTTTTATTATAATATGGCTTCTTCCACCTTATCAAAGCCTACTCTTTCTATCATTTTAGCTAATCTTTCGCCGGGATTTCCCATTTCACTATATACATCAAAAATCTTTTGTACTAAAGCTGGTATTTCCTCTTCCTTGTATAACCCTTTTAACCTATTACCCATTCTATATTCTCTTCCAAATCTTCCACCTAAATACACCTGTAATCCTTGCTCTTTAATGGTCATAGCTTCAAAAGGACAAACAGTAGCACATTTTCCGCAATTTACACATAAATCCTTTTTATATACTATTTTTTTATTTTCTACAGTAACAGCCTTTTGCCTACAGGATTTAGTACATATACCGCAAACTTTACATTTTTCTTCATCGAATTCCACATATGCCTGTCCCATAATTCCTATATCATTAATAGATGCCTTAGCACAGTTATTAGGACATCCTACTAGAGTTATTTTAAACTTTGACGGTAATTCATAGCCAAAGTATTTATCATGAAGCTCACCGCAAAGTTTTTGTGTATCATATAGTCCATGGACACAAACAGTACCCTTACAGGATACTAAAGGTCTCACTCTTTTACCTGTACCTCCATGACTCATACCACTAGATACTATTTCTTTTTTTACTGCTTCTATATCTTCGTATCTAATCCAAGGAATTTCTGTAGCTAATCTTGTAGTTACCCCTAAATAGCCTTTTCCATAATTATCTGCTATTTCTGCCAATTTTATAATCTGCTTAGAAGTAAAATTCCCTGCTCTACTTAATATTCTTACAGAAAAATATCCTTCTTGTTTTTGAGCTAAAAATCCTTCACCTTTAAGCTTTGCAATTTCATTTTTACTTATCATTTTCATTAGTTGACTTTAAACTAGCTTTTTTATAGTTATTTTAGCTTTAAAATTTTTTCTAAAATATAAGTTTTTATTAGTCTAATACCAAAATAAATGTAAAATAGCTAAGTATTAAATCAACAGTTCACCTCCCCTTTTATTTTGCTCTATTGTTAAATTAGTATTTGTAAAAAATTTAAAACTTCCTTTGATCCAAGATTACTTTCACAATTTTTAAATAAAATTTATATAACCCCCTATGATTTCTCAATTATAATATTACTATAATCTATAATAATAATAAAATAGTTATTTAATTATATATATAATAAGTATAACCTTATATATTTATTTTAATTTATCATAAAAATATAAAAATAATACAAACTAAATAAAATGGTGTCTCAAAATTAAATCTATTTTGAGACACCATCTTTATAAAATAAACTTTATCTTATGATTTCCATCTGTAATACCCATCCTTCTAAAGTAGGATATAAGATCTTCCATACTTCTTATATATAAAACTTTCTATATTAAACTACTATATTTTATATTTACGTAAAATATTATAAATTTTAATATATGTTAAAGTTATTTACACACATCAATCCATAAACCCTTAGTTATACCTTCTAGCTCATCTAAGGTTACTTCTACTGCAGTATTTGCATTGCCTGCTGCAGGGTATACTTTTTCAAATTCTTTTAATGATTGATCTAAATATATATTTATAGGATTTTCAAGCCCAAAAGGACATACTCCTCCAATGGCATGACCTGTTACTTCCAATACTACCTCTGGAGCCATCATTTTACCCTTTCCATTAAAATAAGCTTTAAATTTTTTATTATCTATTCTAGCATCGCCTTTAGCTACTATAAGCATATTTTCTCCCTTAACATGAAAAGCTAAAGTTTTTGCTATTTGACCCGGTTCTACTCCTAAAGCTTTTGCTGCTAATTCTACTGTAGCTGTACTTTCATCAAATTCTAATATTTTGAGATTTAAATTTTCATCTGTGAATTGTTTTTTTACACCTTCTAAACTCATAATCCTCACCTTCTTTTTATATCTAGTATACAAGGTATATTCCCCTTGTCATAGCTATACATTACTTTTATTGTATGTTTTTTCTTAAAATTTAACTTTAAGAATTAGAGTTGAATAATGATTCTACCCTTATAATGATTTTTATGTATATTATATCATATTAAAGTAACTAAAACTCCTGTTGCTTTTTATAAAATACTGCTTTAAAAATTAATTTTATTTAAAATAATTTATTAATTTGAAAAGTTTGAAAGATTAACAAATACCTTCTTTTTAAATGGCTTATTTTATGGTATAATGTCGCGAGAACATAAATTTTAGTAAAGGATGGTATAGACTTGATTACAGTAACAAATTTAAGTTTAAGATATGGGGACAAAAAACTTTTTGAAGATGTAAACCTTAAATTTACACCTGGTAACTGCTATGGTGTTATAGGTGCTAATGGCGCCGGCAAGAGTACCTTTTTAAAAATTTTATCTGGAGAAATAGAAGCTAATACTGGAGATGTATCTATACAGCCGGGAGTTAGAATGTCTATTTTAAAACAAGATCACTTTAAATACGATGAATTTCCTGTTTTAGAAACAGTTATAATGGGAAATGAAAGACTTTATGAAATAATGAAAGAAAAAGATGCTATATATGCTAAAACTCCTTTTACAGATGAAGATGGCATAAAAGCCTCTGAACTAGAGGGAGAATTTGCAGACTTAAACGGTTGGGAAGCGGAAGCAGAAGCTTCATCCTTACTTCAAGGCTTAGGAATAGGCACAGAGCTTCACGAAAAAAATATGAAGGATTTATCCGGTAGCGAAAAGGTAAAAGTATTACTAGCTCAGGCATTATTCGGTAATCCCGGAGTTCTTATACTAGATGAGCCTACTAACCACTTAGATATAAAATCTGTGAACTGGCTTGAAGAATTTTTAATAAATTTTGAAGGAACAGTTATTGTAGTATCCCATGATAGACATTTCTTAAATAAAGTATGTACTCACATGGCAGATGTTGACTTTGGTAAAATTAAATTATATGTAGGAAACTATGATTTTTGGTATGAATCTAGCCAATTAGCGCTTCAAATGGCTAAAGATCAAAACAAGAAAAAAGAAGAAAAAATAAAAGAGCTACAGGAATTCATTGCTCGTTTTAGTGCTAATGCATCTAAATCTAAGCAAGCCACTTCCCGTAAAAAATTATTAGATAAAATCGATTTAGATAACATACAACCTTCTAGTAGAAAGTATCCTTACATAGCCTTTAAACCCGAAAGAGAAGTTGGTAATGATATATTAAGAGTAGAGGGTTTAACTAAAACTATAGACGGAACAAAAATATTAGATAATATAAGCTTTATAATAGGTAAAGATGATAAAATAGCTTTTGTAGGAGATGAATTATCTATAACTACTCTATTTAAAATAATATCTGGTGAATTAGAGCCAGATAGTGGTGAATATAAATGGGGAATAACTATAACAAATGCTTATTTCCCAAAGGATAATTCCGAATACTTTAATGATGTAGATTTAAATTTAGTAGATTGGTTAAGACAATACTCCGAAGAAAAATCTGAAAGCTATCTACGTGGATTCTTAGGAAGGATGCTATTCTCTGGTGAAGAGGCTTTAAAAGAGGTTAAAGTTCTATCTGGTGGAGAAAAAGTTAGATGTATGCTATCAAAAATGATGCTAAATAATGCTAATGTAATTATATTAGATCAACCAACTAACCACTTAGACCTAGAATCTATAACTGCACTAAATAATGGTTTAATGGACTATAAGAGTAACATATTATTTACTTCTCATGACCATCAATTTATACAAACTATAGCCAATAGAATTATAGAAGTATCTGAAGCAAAATTTGTTGATAAAAAGGTTACTTATGATGAATATTTAGAAAGCAAATAAAAAACTATTTTGAAAATAAAAATCATAAAATCTAGAATGTATAACTAAATATATCAAAAACACTATCAATTTATTAAAATTTGATAGTGTTTATTTTTAATAGCATCCTATATTCTTAGATTCTCAACAAAAGTATATGAAATACTTTGATATAAGATTGAAGTATTATTAATGGTTCTAATTAAATAAATATTTAATAAAAAATTGAAGAAGTATACTAAACATCACCATACTTCTTCAATTCATATTTTAAATTAATATTATGTTTTAAATTGTTATTCTACTCTGTTTTAAATTTATTCATTTCATCTAACATATCCTGTGTCATATCATTTAAGCTTTGAGCTGTATTAGCTACTTCCTCTGAGGATGCACTCATCTCCTCAGAAGATGCAGATATTTCTTCCGCAGATGCAGATATTTCCTGAGATATAGATGCTATAGTTTCTGATTTATTTAAGATTTCATTCTTATTTTTTTCTATAATATTGGCTGAATTATTTATATTTCTTATTTTAGGTATCATATTTGTAACAGATTTTGATATTTCCATAAAAGAATTCATAGCTTCATCCGCAGTAGATCTTTGACCATTTAATTTTTCATTTACTTCATTTGAACTTTTAACCATATCCTTAGTATCTTCTAAAACTCCATTTACTATGGTATATATATCCTCTGAAGACTTTCTACTCATCTCAGCAAGCTTTCTTATTTCCTCTGCCACAACTGCAAACCCTTTTCCTGATTCTCCGGCACGAGCAGCCTCTATAGCAGCGTTTAAAGCTAAAAGATTAGTTTTTTCAGCTATATCATTTATAAGATTAGTTATCTCATTAATCTTTTGTACATTAGATTCCATAGTCCAAATTTTTGTTTCAAAATTTTCAAATACCTTAGTTAAATTTTCTATAGAATTTAAAAGCTCCTTCATGTCTTTATTACTAACATTTGCTTTTTCATCTATTTCTTTAGACATTCCATCTATTTCTTCTATATTATTTACTGTAGAATTTATTTTATCACTAAAATCATTAAGCATAGATACTATTTCAGTTAAAGCTTGTGCTTGATTAGTGGCACCTGTAGCTACTTCTTGTATTGCTGTTGATACATTCTCTGTGGTAGCTGTAAATTCTTCTGATATAGCGGCTAAATTATTTGCTTTATCATCTATATTAAAGGAACTTCCTTTTAAACTATTTATCATATTTCCTATAGAAAGCACTGTTTTAGATAGAGCCCTTGCCATATGACCTATCTCATCTTTTTCCTTCTCTATTTTTGAATCTACATTAGTTGTCAAATCTCCCGTTGCTACTATGTTTAAACTATCTCTCATGGATATTAAATTATTAGATATTTGCGTAGAAATAAACCATATGCAAACTAAAGCTATACCTATTCCTAAAATAGATACTATAATTATATTTCTTGTAATTTCAGATACTTCCTTTAAAATTTCATTTTTAGGTGCATATATAGCTAAAGACCAACCAGTACTTTTCATTGGACTATAACTTATATATTTTTCAGCTCCTTTATATTTGTATTGTCCAATCCCTTCTTTTCCTTCAATCATGGACTTCTCTATGGCTGCTATTGGTTTTAATTCCTCATTACTTTGAGCATCCTTTATACTATTTTCTCTTTTAATAACAGATTCTTTATTTTTATGAGCTATTACCGTCCCTGTAGAATCTATTAAATATGCTCCTCCAGATTCTCCTACCTTTATACTATTTGAAATATTACTTATATCGTTTCCCTCTCTTACAGCTGTAAGTGCCCCCATAATAGTATTACCATTTTTAATTGGAACTGTGTAAATTATAACTACCTTACCATCAACTTTACTTACTATAGGCTCAGATATAGTACGCTTACCCTCCATTGTTTCTTTAAAATAATTTCTATCCTTTATATTAACTGTAGTGCCATCAGTTTGAATTGATTGTCCATCTTTACCAACTATGCCCATTTTTACATGTCCATGTAATTTAATTTCCTCATCTAATATAGTTTTCTTTTTATCCCAACCTAGCTTTGGATCTTTTATTGTTGGCATATTAGCTACAGTTTCTATTGAATCAAGAGTTCCATTAAGACGCGCTTCTATATTTTGAACTGCTTGTCTACTTACCTCCGACATAAGACTTGAAGCTTTTCTTTCTATCATTCTTTTGGACATAAAGTATGCCATAAATGATATTGCAATACAAATAATTAAAAAAAGGGATAGAAAATATGTAAGCATTTTCCCTTTCATGGTTTTAAATTTCATTTATTACTCCTCCTTATGAAATATACTTATTTATTACCTTTTATTATTCGATATTTTTTTCATAAATCTTTACAATATATTAATTATTTTAAAATAAATATAAAATATTCAATTATAATTGTTGTAAAATGTTATTTAACTAAAGGTAATCCTTTCCATTTGATATTTTTTGTTTTAATACCTACTTAAATATAATAAAACACTAGAAAGTTTTAAATGTTTCTAGTGTTTATATAAATTACAAATTATTATTTTATAAAATTATCAAAATATTATTATATTTTCACTATATAATTTAATTACTTTTATGTTCACTGAAAATAGATTTGCTATAGTAAAAAACTAAGATTTGTAAATTATCGTAAATTTAATTTGCTATAGCTTTTGTACATTTATAGCTATAGGCCCCTTTTCTTTCTCTACTATATCAAATAGTACCTCTTCACCCTCGTGTAAATCCTTATTAAGAGTTTTTTCTTTTATCTGCATAGAGTGAACATATACATCTTTTCCATTATTCCCTGCTATAAAACCATACCCTCTTTCATTGTCAAACCATTTAACTGTTCCCGTATGCATACTCATTTATATCTCTCCTTTAAATATTTATTACATATGCTTTAGGCTAATTAATTCCAATCTATAAATTCTCTCTATCATATTCTTTGCTTTTTATAAATTCATATACTAAATAAATTTAATTAAGACTTTTAAAATTTTATTTTTTATAGAATAATGTTTATATCTATAAAAAATATTTCCTTTTTTATAATATTATAAATATTTTGATTGTTTTCAAAATACCTTTTAATAAAAGAAATAATATTTTTCATTCTATAACTAATATATTATTTCTGTTTTATTAATATTTTTCTCTTTTTCATAATAGCTATATATAAATATCAATTTTAGAATGGATAATTTAATAATCATGAATAATGAAAATAATAAAAAAGATATTGCTATAGAAGATATAGAGGATATAGAAAATATAGATAGTTTAATAAACTTATCTGATGATTGTATAGAAAAAACATTAATTAGGATAAGAAGTATAAACGCTTTAAGAGATGAACTAATTAAACTCAATTTAAATCCAGAAGGGTTAATTTATTTTAATAATGAAGTTTATCCTTTACTTTATACTTTAACAAATCTTAGCACCACTTCTCTAAATCTATCTACTTCTGCTAATTTTCTATCAACTGCTGTATATTTAAAGCCTAAGGATTCTAAAATTAAGGATACTCTTAAATTAATCTATGAAATGACTGAGCAATGCGAAGATATATACGATTCTTTAAAATATAAAATAGATACTCTTATATGTATATCTAAAAAATCCAAATAAAAGGCTACATCTATTAAATAAGATTTAAGATGTAGCCTATTTAATAAGATCTTCTCCATATCCAGCCTTCCATGCTTATAATATGGAAATTTCAAAATATAACTTCCTTCTTATTTTTAATTTAATTAAACAATAGTTTTTCCATTAATATAAATTAAATTATATTTTATTATCTTTATAGTGATAATTTATAATATAAGTATTATTTAAAATTTTCAAAACTATGCTAATTATTTTTATTTATTTTTCAATATTCTAAATATAATATTGTTATTTTATTATGATTATATTTATATCCTATAATAAAAAATTTATTTCCATTTTTATTATAGGATATAAATATACATTTAAATTTAAACTATTATTGTATATTGTAGAAAAATTTAAGGTAGGTGTAATGATTGAAGAAATCTTTATTAAAAAAAATTTTATTTTCAGTGTTGTTAACTAGTTTTTTATGCCTCTTCAAGGGGATTAGAGTTTCTGCTGCTGATTATACTTCTTATATTGTAGTTCCCGGAGATAGTTTATGGAAGATTTCTGTAAAATATCAAATTGAACTAACGGAAATAATAGAAGCTAACCCTCAAATTAAAAATACTGATTTAATATATCCTGAAGAAAAAATAAATATACCAAATATAGATACTATAAAAGCTTTAGAAAATGAAATTATAAGCCTCGTAAATCTTGAGAGGGAGAATGCCGGATTACCCCATTTAAGAGCTAATTGGCAACTTTCTAAAGTAGCCAGATATAAATCTCAAGATATGGCTACTAAAGGCTATTTCTCTCATATTTCATCAACTTATGGTTCTCCTCCTACCATGTTACAAAATTTTAATATAAGATCTATTACCACTGGAGAAAATATAGCTTATGGCCAAAGGATTCCTCAGCAAGTTATGACCAATTTAATGGATTCTATCGATGATAGACAAAACATATTAAGTAATGCTTATACTGAAATTGGTGTAGGCTTATATAAAAGTTTTTCTGGTGTATATTATTGGACTCAACTGTTTATTAAACCTTAAGCATTAAATAAAAATCTGTGAATAAACATACTTTACTCACAGATTTTTATTGTTAAAATGAAATTTATTTTTAGTACTTTGTTACGTAATCATTTTATGTATTATATTTCTTATACTTATAATTACCTATATTATCTGATTTAATTATAAGTATTCTTCAATCCATTGAATATTTTTTATATTATTCTCTACAATATTATAACTTAAATCTGGATTTATAGTGTTTTCGTGAGCTATAGTTAAATTAGCCATAGTTATAGCAAACTTTACAGTTTCCTCTAAAGATAATTTATTCATATAACCATATGCTATACCTGCTACAAAGGCATCTCCTGCTCCTGTAACATTTTTGACTGTAACATCCTTAGCCTTTATTCTTCCCTCTTCAAATTTATTTTTATAATAGATTCCTTCTGCGTCTAAACTTATAAAAACATTTTCTACACCTAAAGATTCAAAATACTCTCCTGCTTTCTTTAAATCTTCTATAGTTTCTATTTTGAAACCTGATAAAACTTCTGCTTCATGTATATTAGGTTTAATAGTATGAAAATATTTTATTAAAGGCTTTATATTTTTAGCTTTTTCAGCAGAAACAGGATCCAATATAAACTTTGTTTTTCCTTTGAACTTTTTTAATATATATTCTAATATTTCAGGATTATCTGAATCCAAAACTGTATACTCTGCCTTTTTTATTATATCCGCCTTTGAATCTATAAACTCGGAATTCATTTCGCCTATACTTTTCATATCAGCCACTGCTGAAACCATTTCTCCATTTTCATCTAATATGGCCATATAAGTAGGGGTTGTACCTCCTTTTAAAATAAGAGAGTCTCCCATATCATATCCCATTTTTCTTGAATGCTCTAACATACATTTAGCATTTTCATCCTCACCTAATATAGATATAAATTTAGTATTAATCCCAACTCTTGATAAATTTTCCGCTATATTTCTACATACTCCACCAAAGGATATTTTTATTTTACCCGGATTAGAATTGTAAGCTCTATAATCGCAACAACTAAAACCAAAAATATCTACTACTGATGCTCCGAAAACTAAAACATATGGTTCATTATTACAATAATAATTCATCCTTAGTAACCTCCACAATATAAATCTAAATATTATCTATTTATCAAATAATCCACCAGTTTTTTTATTTCTAATAGCTTTTCTACTTCCTCCAATATTCTTTTTTGCTCTTAACTTAGAATTATTTTGTGAAGACTTCCTCTTATTTTCTTCTATTATTTTTTTCATTTTTTCTATAGTACTTTCCTTCATATTATTCTCCTTTAATTTCTATATTTTTAATAATAACATAGGCTTTCCCTTGAATATTATACTATTTTCTTATGATAGTGAACACCCTAGAATTTTAACAAATATAAATTTTTAACTAAGTTTATTCACACAATACACCTGAAAATATTAATATCATATGCTATTTTCCTATTTTCATTCATAAATACTTATAAGTTTCACTGTAACAGGTTACTTATCATATAATATTAATTATAATCATTTAGTGAGGTTTTTAATTGTAATGAATTGGACAATGCAAAGACAAAATATATACTTAAGAAAAAAGGCTGTAGATTATGCTATAACTTATGCTTTAACCCCTAATCCTCAATATAGGTATTTTCCTTTAATAGATGATAATGGTGGTGATTGTGCAAATTTTATATCCCAATGCCTATTAGCTGGTGGAGCTCCCATGAAATTTAGTGCTGAATATCCTTGGTGGTATAATCATAACAATACTATAAATGTGTTAGATGATACCTGGTCTATATCTTGGGCTGTAGCTCATTCTTTATACTATTATTTAAAAGTAAACCAAGAAAAAGGTTCTTTTGGTGCAAAGGGGTTAGAAGTTTATAATAAGAATGAATTAGATATTGGAGATTTAGTATTTTTTGAAGATAATAATAATCATATATTTCATTCTGCAATAATAACCGCCTTTCAAAACAAAGACCCTCTAATATCACATCATACTTTTAATGCACTAAATATTCCTATTAAATATTCTTGGAAATATTATAAAATACATTTTTTAAAAATAAGCTTATAATTCTATATGTATTACTTTAAAGAGTTTTGAAGTAATACATATAGAATTAACTCATGTATATAAGTCGATCTAAAATTATTTTTGTAAAAATATAAATCAATATTAATTATTTATACATATATAGCTATAGGTAAAGCCTGGATAGCTGGGCCCTCTATACTTGTAATAATATTATTTAAAGTTATAATATCATTAT
Source organism: Clostridium botulinum (assembly GCF_001276985.1). Taxonomy (GTDB): domain Bacteria; phylum Bacillota; class Clostridia; order Clostridiales; family Clostridiaceae; genus Clostridium_F; species Clostridium_F botulinum. The sequence goes on along the minus strand of NZ_LHUL01000008.1, from coordinate 613,070 downwards.
CATTCAGTAGTTTTAGATGAGGAGCTATAGATTTTAAAAACTTATTGTAATAACCACTCATTCTAGTTTTTCTAAGCAAATCAATCTTATCTTGATTTTTCGCTATTTTAACAACCTTACACAAAATTTTACAATTACAATAGGCCATATCATACATATATGGATTTTCCTCAGAAAAATTATTTGTATTTATGGTTAATACTCCACTACAATTTTTTAGCCTTACTACAATATCTCTAGTATTATAACTCTTTAAATTTTCGTTTAAATTTTTTAATTCTTTTAATACTACTTTATAATTATTCATAAAGTGACTTTCATCTAATTTACTTTTTTCTTGAAGTAAATTATCTAATTTATTAACATCATAGCATTCCATAGTGTCTACTATACAATTTAGTTGAGAAACTACACATATAGGATCCATATTAGCTTCAAACTCTACATAATCTCCACACTCTATATTATTATTTATAATATCTTTTTCTGTGATTTGTTTTATCATATTTTGGTTCATCATCATATTTTTTAAATTATGAAACAAATGAAAAGTAGTATATATTTTAGTAATTCCAAATTCTCTTATATTAGTATTTTTTCCATCTAAACTTCCCATAATATTAGATTCATCACTTAAAGAATTACATTTGATAGATAAGCTTTCTTTATCCTTATTACATATGCTTTTTTCTCTGTTATGAAATTTATTTTTCTTTTTAGAATAAGTATCTTCATTTCTGCAGCGTTTCTCCATTCCCTTTTGCAATTTAACAGAATCTGTTTTATCTGTAATATACTTTATACTTGTACTTTGTAAATATCCATTTATTAAAATAGAATGTAAATCCTGAATTAGCATCTTGTTTAAATAAATAGGCATGGATATCATAGGCTATCCTCATCCTTTAAATTATTTATACTATATATAATATTAATGTACTATAATTTAGTTTACATATATGATGTCCAAAAAAATATGGTTTACCTTAATGCATACCTATTATTTGCAAATTTTACTAAATTAAATAAATTTCTATTTATTACTTATCTGGAGTATAATAATAATTTGTAACTATTTGAGTAGATATATTATCATCATCACCATAATAATTTGAATTTATTTCCGGATTGTTCTTTAAATCCAAACTATTCAACTGCTCTTTATTACCTCTTATTTTATTTTTTTTAGTTTTCAAATAGACTCACTCCTTTTGGATAGTTTTTTATTTTTTACAAACTTTTATTCACTATAAGTTATATATATATGCTTCCAATAATATAAGATAATTTTTGAATATATTTTTCAAAGTTCTGTATATTTTATTAATTTATTTATATTTTTTCATTGTATCAAAACTTTTTTTAATTTATATTACATAGCTTATAAATCTTTTTATAAATCATATAATGTAAATTAAAAAAGTTAGAATAATATTTATATTTACTGTAATTTTTAAAACTTTATTAAAGTACAATTGTAATATAGGATTTTTTTAAAATTCCATTTATTCATTATAGTATAATTTTAAATTCAAAATATTTTGTCAAAAAAGGAAATACAGTTATTATTTATCTTTACTGTAAATCTATTGATTTTTCTAATAATTAATAATATTATTAGAATTAAGTTACTAAAGATATATACCTAGTCTGTAAATTGGATAAACAATAAATTTTTATTTAATTTAAATTAATATTTATTGCTTTTATTATATTTTGTTATATATTAAGTTTTTAACTTAATCATATATGTTTTAACATTAACTTTTAAATAAGGGGGGTTTTATTAAATGGCAAAAGCTGAAAATTCAAAACATCCTTCAGGTCTTTATATCTGTGGGATGACAGTTGCTTGGGAAAGATTTTCATTTTATGGTGTAAAATCTGTACTTATTCTTTTTTTAGCAACTCAAATTATTAGAGGTGGTTTTGGCTTAAGCAAAGCGGATGCGGCATCTTTAGTATCTACTTACGCAGCGCTAACTTATTTAGCACCAGTAATAGGTGGTTGGATTTGTGATCGTTATCTAGGAGCAAGATACTGTGTAGTATTAGGTACTTTATTAATGGCTGCTGGTAACTTTGTCCTTTTTCTAAATCAAGGTAAGTTTGGAGTCTATGCAATGATTATATTAGTAACTATTGGTACTGGTTTCTTTAAAGGAAATCTAAATACAATGGTTGGTCTTTTGTACGATCAAAATGATTCTAGAAAAGATGGTGCATTCTCAATTATGTATTCGTTTACAAATATAGGTGCTATGTTTGGACCTCTTTTATTTGGACTTTTTGCAGATCAAATATTTTCTACAAAAATTAATGGAGAAATAGCTCATTATGGATACAAAGCTGTCTTCTTAGGTGGAACTATAGCCTGCCTTCTATCAGGTCTTTCCTTTGCCCTTGGTGTTAAAAAGACGATGGGGGATTCTGGTAAAATAGCAGCTGCTAAACTCGCTCCTGCTACAACAGATGCCGATAATAAAAAGCAATCAACTGCGCCTTTAACAAAGGCTGAGAAAAATAGAACTATAGTTATATTTGTATTAACATTCTTTTCTATATTCTTCTGGACAGCTTATAATCAGGCCTCTACATCTATAGCTCTATATACTAGAGATTTCATAGATATGAGTATAGGAAGCTTTACTATGCCAGTACCTTGGCTAGATTCATTTAATGGATTTATGTGTGTTATATTAGGACCTATAATGTCTGCTCTTTGGATTAAGCTTGAAAAGTCTAAAAGAGGTGATTTAAACATAACACAAAAAATGGCTCTTGGCTTTGTACTATTAGCTGTTGGTTTTGTATTTATGATATTTGCAGTATTGCAAAGAGGCGGTTCTGCTGACCCTGCAATAAAGGCTAGTGTAATTTGGGTATTATTATTTTATGTATTACAAACTACTGGAGAAATGTGTTTCTCACCAATTGGAAATTCAATGGTTAATAGGCTTGCACCACCTAAATATGCTTCTGTATTAATGGGAGTTTGGTTCTTAAGTACTTTTGCAGCTAATAAATTAGCCGGATACGGACAGGCGTTCATAGACAAATTAGGACCATTACAAGTATTTATAGCCATTCCTGTAGCTCTTATTGCAAATGCTATAATAATATTTGCACTTAATAGAAAATTAACTAATATGGCTGAGCAATTTGATTAATATAAAAGTCCCACATTTTATTGTGGGATTTTAATTAATTTATTAAACCGTTTTTAAATTCTTCATCCATTATAATATGCCTAACTAATTTTATATTTAAATAAATCAGTTTTACTTTATAATATTTGTTTTAATGTCTCTTCTACTTTTTCTTTGGTAGCTAATCTTTCCGAAAAGGCACTAGCACTACCGGTAGCTAATCCCATTTTAAATGCATTTTCCAGATTATTATTCTTTAAATATCCTGATATAAAACCTGCTACCATAGAATCTCCTGCTCCTACAGAATTTTTTAAAACTCCTTTAGGTACACTACTTTTTATTATTTCTCCTTTAGATGAAATAAATATTGCTCCATCTCCTGCCATAGAAATAAGAACATTTTCTGCTCCCATCGTCTGTAATTTTCTACTATAACCTATTATTTCTTCTTCATTTTTAATTTCTACATGAAACAATTCTGACAACTCATGGTGATTAGGCTTAATTAAAAATGGTTTATATTTTAATACCTTTAGTAAAAGTTCTCCAGTGGCATCCACTACAAATTTTATATTTTTATCTTTAAGTCTTTCCATTATAGTTTCATATATATTCTCTGGAAGAGTTTTAGGAATACTTCCCGCAAGTATCAAAAAATCTCCTTCTTTTAGATTATCTAGTTTATTAAACAATTCATCTAAGTTCTCAGCACTTATAGAAGGTCCTGTTCCATTAATCTCTGATTCTTCCTTTGATTTTAGCTTTACATTTATTCTAGACATTCCATTTTTTAATCTAATAAAATCCGTTTTACATCCAAAGGATCTAACTCTTCTTTCTATTTCATCCCCTGTAAAACCAGCTATATAACCTAAAGCTATATTTTCTACATCTAAATTATTTAATACTATAGAAACATTTATTCCCTTCCCTCCTGCATGAATCTTTTCATAGCTTGTTCTATTTAAATTACCTGTTTTAAAATCCTCTACCTTAACTACATAGTCTAAAGCTGGATTAAAAGTAATAGTATAAATCATTATATTATCACCTCCACTATTATTGTTAAATCATTGTATTTATATCTAAAATTCTTGTTGTAATTATAGGGCTTTACTAATATCACCAAAGGTTACAGAGCTTATTTTATCGAATTTAGAATCATAAGCTAATACATAAGCATCTTTTGATCGTCTTAATGCCTCCTACTTAACTAAATTTTCTCTAATATCAGGAGTTTTACCCATTATAATTTTCATTTAAAATACCATTTAATAGTATATTCATCAAATCTACCATGGCTTGTTTCATAGTAATATTATTATTAGTTAAAAATTTATAGTCTAAAAATGTATCACTAACTTTTTCTAAAATTAAACTTACTATATTTATATTTATATTTTCTTCTATTACCCCTTGATTTTTACCTTCTCTTAAAATTTTTTTTACTAAATCTATTTTAAAATCTTTAAACTCTTGAATTTTTTTAAATTCCTCAGGATAGAATTTATAAGCTTCATCCAAAATCCTTACTGATAATTTATATTTATGATAAGAATAGATTATATTATATAATTTTTCGTCTAAAGGCATTTTCTTTTCTAATAATTCTAAAGTGCTTTTTTTATCACTGTCTATTATTTCATTAAAATATTGGCTTATTAGATCATTCTTACTTTTAAAATACTTGTATATGGTTTTTTTACTTATTTTAAGATCATAGGATATATCATCCATGGTAAATTTTTTCAACCCATATAATTCTATATTTTTAGAGGTTATATCTAATATTTTTTGTTTCATTATTTTATTCTCCTTTATGTAAATGGTATATAATATACCATTTATTTTGTATACTAAAGGTTTTTAATTAAGTATTTTTTCTTTATATTATACATCTATTAATAAAATTTTTCATTTTATGCTATAATATCTAAAAGCAATAGCATTTCTTTAATTACAATGTTTAAGCATAATTATCCCTAGAATACAAACTATTATGAGTAAAATCAATGCTATTTTTTCATAATTTACCCATAGAGCTGCCATAATAACTGAGCCCACAAAAGACCCTATATATTGAAAACTATTAACTATACCATTGGCTGTACCCCTATAGCTTTCCTCTGCTATTTCATTGGCGAGGGATGGTACTAATGTACATATACATATATATCCTGTCATAAATAATATAGTTCCTACTAATATAAATGTAAATGAACTTTTGTTAAAATAAAAAATCACACCTATAGCAGTAATAGCAAAGGATATAATTAATAGCTTTATTCCATAACCCTTTTCTGAAACTCTTACAACCCATGTCATAAAAGCTATAGCTATAAGAACTGAAGGCATAAATATTTTCCACATACCATCAATACCTGTAATATTTTCTAAATACTGTGGTAAAGCAAAAAATACTGCTGCCATTATAAAATTATTTAAAAAAGCTGCTATATTTAATTTTACAAATATATCATTGTCTAATAATATATGAAAAACTTCCCTAATATTAATATTATTTTTAGAATATTCTTCTTTAGAATTAGTTTCACTTTTATGATGAGATTTTTCTTCTTTTAAAAATACTAATATTATAATCCAACTAAATAATATTAGCAAAGCACAATATAAGAACATATTATTTACAGATACATACTTATGTATTATAGGTCCTAAAGCAAAGGAAGCTGTAGCTGCAAAACCCAATATAATCCCAACTATACTTATAGCTCTTGTTCGTTTCTCACAATGTACACTGCTAGAAATCCAAGAATATCCTACTGCAATTATAGCACCACTTCCCTGCAGGGCTCTAGCAACTATTAATAAATAAATATTTTTTGCAAAATAAGCCAACAATAGTCCTATAATTACTTGCATAAGCCCTATTAAAATAACTTTTTTATTCCCAAATTTATCACTAAAAACACCAAAAGGTATCTGAAAAAAAGCTTGCATAAGACCAAATATACCTAATGCTACACCAGCTAATACTGGAGTACTATAAGCCAAAGTTTTGCTATAAACAGATATAAAGGGCATAACCATAGTCATCGCCATCTGCCTTATACCTAAGGCAAACCCTAGTGTACATATAAACATTAATTCTTTTTTTGAAAACACATTCTTTTTCATAATACACCTCTTACATTAAAATTCACTAAGGAAACCAAATTAGTTTTTTAAGTTTCTAACATAAGCTTAATACTTCCATTCTATAATTGTCAAGAATAATTTTTTTACCTTAGACTTCTAAATTCCTACTTGTATTTAAATTATATAAAATTTACTTAACATTGAAATTAGATTAAAAATATTAATTTATATTTAAAAACTTTTATTTTAAAAATCTATGTAATCTTCACTTAAAATTTTTTAATATAGATAAATAAATCTTTATTTTTCAGACTTTGACTTTCTTTGACTTTAGATTTATCATATACATATAAACTTAATAATATTAATTAACAAGGAGGAGTTAAAGAATGTTTGATATGATACCTTTTAGAAAAAACAATATAAACAAAAAAGATGAGTTCTTTTCACCATTTTTAGATACTTTCTTTAATGATGAGTTCTTTTCACTAATGACTAACTTACAGGGTAACTTCAAAGTAGCTTTAAAGGAAACAGATGAAAATTATTTAATAGAAGCAGATCTACCTGGAGTTAAAAAAGAAGATATAGCAGTAGAATTTGTAAATGATTATCTTACAATTACTGCAGAAAGAGATTCTTCTATAGAAAATAAAAAAGAAAATTTTGTTAGACAGGAAAGACATTATGGAGAATTCAATAGAAGCTTCTATATAGATAATGTGGATGAAAATAATATAGATGCTTCCTTTGAAGATGGTGTTTTAAAAATCACTTTACCTAAATTAGATAATGAAAACTTCAAGGGGAAAAAAATTGATATTCAATAAAAATATAAGTATTTTTTTATTAATTTAAAAAAAGAAGATAGTGTATCAAAATAGATTTATTTTTGATACACTATCTTCCTAATAATACTAATTTTATCAATAGTGTTTATCATTTAAATGAAACAGTAGAGCCTAAAGAAGATGTTTCTATTTTTCTCCTATGGCACATAGCCAATTTTCCTCTTCTAAGGTCTCTATGGATATATTCTTATATCCCACTTCTTCTAATAAGTTTTTTATATAATCCACACTATATATTTTCATACCTGGTACTTTTCTTAGATATTCTTCATTTCTTTCTTTAAATTTTTCATTAGTATAACTAGCATTTACTATAATAAACTTTCCTGAAGGTTTTAGTACTCTTTTTACTTCCTTAAAACTGTCTAATAAATTTGGCCAAAAATATGTAGTTTCTACTGCAGATATAATATCAAATTTATCATCTTCAAAGGGCATTTTATCTACACTACCATGAATAATCTCTACTTTGCCATTTTCTATTAAATCTTTGTTATATTTTTTAGAAAAATTCACACAATCTAAAGAATAATCCATGCCAAAAACCTTTCCTTTTGGAACTCCATGAGCAAGTCTGTTTACAGTCCTTCCTCCTCCACAGCCTATGTCTAATATGATATTACTATCTTTTACTTTAAGTTTATGAAGTCCCCAAGTAGTTACTTTAAAGTGTTCTTTATTCATACTTTTTGCAATAAATTTACCTATCATTCCTTTAGGCCTTCTAAATTGTCCATAAACTTTATTCATTAAATTTTTCATATTGTACCCCTTTCTATAAAAAAAATTGTATTTTTTGGATTCCTGTAATATAATTCTATTCAGAATTGTAACTATATAAACCGTTTCCTAATACCACATAATTTTATAATAGGATATCTTTGTATATAATTTAAAATAAATTTTTTAAATTTACTTTAAATATTAACAGCCTCTATTCACTCATAGAGGCTGTTTTATAATTTTACAAAATAAAAGTAATCTAAAAATTTAACTGCTACATTTTTTTATATATTTTTAAGTTACAAATAAATTATATTCTCAACTTATTATAAGTTATATTTTGAACTTTCGTTACATTGTAAGATGTAGTTTTTTCTTCTTTATTGCTACTAAAAATATTATCAAAGAAATCTTTAATACCTTCCCATAGCTTACTAAAGAAGCCTTTTGCCTCTTCGCTAGTTACAACATCTTTTAATTTATTACTAACCTGATTTAACTGGTCTTTTATTTGCTTAAAGTCTAAATCCAATCCATTTATCTTATCCATTAGAGCTGTTATCTTTTGCATATCTTCATCACTTAATTTATAACCATAATTATTAGTTGCATCTTTTACTATGTTTTTTATTTCTTTTTCTGTTTTTGGTTTTTCCTTAACAACCTCTTTTTTAACTTCATTTATTAAGTTAGCTGCTTCATCTTGTCCTATTTTTTCTCCTAAATTACCAGTAACAACCATCTCTTCATTAGCAACTTTCTTCTTCTCTTCATCTATTTTTTTCCCGCCTTTGCTACTTTCAAAACCTTTTAATATACCTGTAAGAGCTGCTGTACCAGATACATTAAAAGGTGCTCCTACTTTGACATTAGCATTTTCTACTCCTGCAGTTATTAAAGCATTTCTAATCATATTTTCCGTAACCCAATATATATTATGAGTAGATATGTTTAGCCCACCCTTATCTGTAGGTTCTACATAGGCACAGGATATAGATTTTGTTCCTATTTGTTTTCTTGTAGCCACTCCAGCTAAATACTTATCTTCTTCTTCTTTGTTAACTTCCATTACATTAGCTTCTTTTCTTGTTACTCCAAAATATTTAAGCATTTCTTCCTTTTGTTCATTAGTTAAATCTGCCCCTAACGTAACCACTTTAAAAGCATCTGCATAAACTTTATTGGCTGAAGAAGCAGATATTATTAAAGAAAAAGTAAACACTAAAACTAATAATTTACTAATCACTGTTTTGCATTTCATATTTTCAGTCTCCTTTATACTTTATGTGTAGTGATATATAAACCTATAAATACTGCTAATTTCATAAATAGGATAGATTTATATTATCATCATATATTATACTACATATCCAAGTGTAAAAAGTATAAATATAGTTACAAATTGCTTATAAATTTATTAACTTTTTATTATAAACTAAGATTAATTTTAGACTTTATTGAAAAATTCATATATTATATAATTATATAAAGTTTAATTATATAATATTTATAACTATTTAAGTTACAGACCTAATGTATAAAGGAGATTTGCTTTATGAAAAAAATTTTTATAGATACAGAAACTACAGGTTTAGAACCTGGTGAAATTATACAACTTACTTATTGTGTTTGTGATATAAATTTTAGAGGTGAAGAGAAAGTTTCCTTTGCCAAAAACTTCTTTTTTGATGTAGATTATATTGAAGAATCTGCAGAAGCTATTCATGGTTTTAGCGTAGAAAAATTAAAGATTTTATCTAAAGGCAAAAAATTTAAAGATTTGGCTTCAGAAATAAGTTCCGATTTAAAAGATGGGATCTTTATAGCTCATAATGTAAATTTTGATAGAAAATTTGTTACCGCTGAATTTAATAGATTAAATGATATGAATTGGATTCCTAAAGAATTCTTCTGCACCATGGAATATTTTAAACCCATTGTAAAAGCTACCACCAGAACAGGTAAATTAAAAAAACCTAGACTAGAAGAAGCAGTTGATTTTTTAAATATAGATAAAAAAATAGTTCTAAAGGGAGCTAAAAAACTTTTTAACTGTGATGATGTTGGATTTCATGATGCTAGATATGATGTAGCCGCTCTTGTATCCTGCTATTATAGAGCTAAGAGATTAGGATATTCTTAGTTAATTTAACTTGAACTTTATAAGTAACCCTTAAATGAATTGACTCTATCAGAATTATAATATTCAAAAAAATTCAAAGATATTTGCTATAATTAAAGGCATACCTAAGCTATGGTACGCCTTTATTTTTTATTTAACCTTATCTTAGCTATCATACTTGCTCAGATTGATTTTTTAGCTAAATAAGATATCATCATAAAATCACAAAACTTTTATCTACTGTTTAATAATTACATAAAATTAGCATATTAATCTTTTAGTACAAACATTTTTAGGATTATTTAAAACCTCTAAAACAGAACCTGATTCTACAATTTTGCCGCTATTCATAACTAATATTTTATCTGAAATTTTCTTAGCTAAATTTATATCATGGGTTATATAAAGCATAGAAAATCCATTTAAGTTTTGCAACTGCTTTAATAGTCTTAATATATTAGCCTTAGTTGATGGATCTAGCATAGAACTTATCTCATCTGCTATTAAAAGAGTGGGCTCCATTATAAGTGCCCTTGCTATTGATACTCTTTGCTTTTGCCCTCCACTTAATTCATTACATTTTTTATTTGCAAAATATTTTTCTGTAGGTAATTGTACCTTATTTAAAACTTGTAAGACTTTATTATTTCTATCTTCAATTGATCCATCTTTTATTATATCCAAGGGTTCTCTTATAGCCTCCATTATAGTAAAGGAACTATTGATAGCAGATATAGGATCCTGGAATATAATTTGTATTCCAAATTTTTTTGAAGTAAATTTATTACCTTCTAACTTTTCATCATTAAAGTATACTTGCCCTTCGTCTGGCTTTAATATTCCAGATAGTATATTCGCTAAGGTACTTTTACCAGAACCAGATTCGCCTATTAAAGATACTATTTCACCACTCCTTATGCTTAAATTACAATAATTTACCGCGGAAACTTTTTTATATTTCGTTTTATAAACCTTTCTTAATGAATTAGCCGTAAGCAAATTTATTATTCCACCTTTGTTACAGCATACCTTTCTTCTATCTGATATTTTAGAAAGCTTAGGTTTATTTTCTTTGCACAAAACACTTCTTTGAACACATCTACCATAAAAAGTACATCCTTTTTCTGATAAAACCTCTTCATTAGGTATTCCCCATAAGTCCCTAAAGGGATTTATTTCTATAGAAGAATTTATTATACCCCTAGTATAAGTATGCATAGGATTATTTATTATTTCTTTCGTGTATCCCTCTTCCAGTAGATTTCCCTTATACATAACTTCTAATTTTGTTGTTAATTTATCTATAACATATAAATCATGAGATATTACTATCATTGTCATATTATTTTTATTTTGTAGTATTTTTAAAAGTTTTATTATTTCATTTTTACTTATATTATCCAAAGCACTAGTAGGTTCATCAACTATTAAAACTTCTGGATCACAGGCTAATGCCATAGCTATAAGAACTTTCTGTCTCATTCCTCCGGATAAATTATGAGGATATTCTTCTCCTATATCTTCACTTAGTCCTACCATTTTCAATAAATCTTTTACTTTATCTAAAGCTTCTTTTTTATCAATATGTAAATGTTTATAAATCACCTCCAATATTTGTTCCTTTATATTTAAAACTGGATTTAACACTTCTAAACTATTTTGGAAAACTAAAGCTATTTTATTCCATCTATAATTATTTTTTTCTTCATTTTTTAGCTTAAGTATATTTTTATCTTTGTATATAATCTCACCTTGTACTTTAACATTTGTTCTTAAAAGTCCCATTATAGCCATAGCTATAGATGTTTTACCGCTACCAGATTCTCCTATAACTCCTATGTTTTCTCCTGTTTTTAATGTAAAAGAAACATTATCTACTGCTTTATATAACTTTTCATTTTCGTAATAAACAGATAAATCTCTTACTATTAGCAAGTCTTCCAATAAAATTCCCTCCAATTGATATGTAATATATTAAAAATTTTCTATCTCTTTCCCTATAAAAGCAAAGGATAATACTAAAATAATAATAGAAAATAAAGGTACTGTAATCCACCATTTCCAATAATCTGTAAAGTATATCCCATCAAAATCTATAGCATGATTTAAAATCATTCCCCAGCTTTTAGATACTGGATCTCCTAATCCTAAAAAAGATAGGGAAGATTCTACTATTATTGCTTTACTTATTATTTTTACCATAATAATGCTTACTAGTGGGAAAATTTGAGGCAATATATGTTTGCTGAATATATGTAAAAAGCTTGCTCCATAACTTTTAGCCGCTTTTATATAATTTTCATCCTTTATAGACATAACCTTGGATCTTATTACTCTAGCAGGCTCTACCCAAGAAAATATGCTTAGTACTATTATTACATTTTTTAATTTAGGCCCAAAAAAAGCAGCAAGGACTATCATAACAGGAAGCTGCGGTAATACTAGCATTAAGTCTGTAAATCTCATTAGAAATTTGTCAATTATACCTCCATAATAACCTGAAATTATTCCTACAAAACTACCAAAAGTACCAGCTAAAAGAGCTGTAGATATACCTAAAGTTATACTTATCCTTCCACCATAACAAATCTGAGACCATAGGTCTATTCCTAAATCGTCTGTACCTAGAATATGTTCCATAGATGGAGAATTTAAAGCACTTCCACTGGGTACATTATAAGAATGCTTACATAATAGTGGACATAAAATAGCTACAATTATAAAAACAAATGCTACTAAAAAAGATAATTTACCTATAATAGAACATTTTTTAAAAATTTTACAATACTTCTTCATATACTATCTCACCCTTGGATCTAATTTTTTATAAAACATATCTGAAATTAAATTCATAAAAATAACCATAAAAGTAACTATTAAAAATATACCCTGTATAAGAGGATAATCCCTTACGCAAACTGCCTCTTTCATAAGTTTTCCAAGCCCAGGATAATTAAATACATTTTCAACTAATATAGCTCCCCCTACTATAGATCCTAAACTTAAAAACACTTTTGTTATTATAGGTAAAATGGAATTCCTAAGGATATACTTAAATATAACTGCTTTTTTGCCTAGTCCTTTTCCTTTTGCAGTTTTGATATATTCTTTAGATATAACAGAAACAGCACTGCTTCTTGCTATAAGATAAAGTTCTCCTAGTTTGGATATAGTTAAAGTTATAATTGGTAATGCTGCATGATAAATTATGTCTAAAAATTTCTCCCCAGAAGAATTATAATTTTTAAACTCTGTTACAGCTCCAGATAGCGGAAACAAATTCAATTTTCCTGCTAGAATAAATAAAAAAACTATTCCTAATAAAAAGCCAGGTATTTCAGATAAAGTCATAAAAAAGCCATACAAAATCATATCTAACCCTTTATTTTGATTAAAAGCTGATAGAGTTCCTATAATAGTCCCTAATATAAAGCTTATAGATATGGAGCTCAAAACCAACATAAAAGTCCACTTAAATCTAGCTTTCACTATGTTTTTAACCATATCATTATAATAAATGCTATATCCTAAATCGCCTTTGCATAAGTTTTTCATATAATCTAAGTATTGATTTCCTAAAGGTTTATCTAATCCATAATAGGACTTATACCTTTCTATCTGTTCTTCTGAATAAGCAGATATTTCTGTTCCAGTGTCTCCAGATAATATAACAAAAGGGTCCCCAGGCATAAGCCTAGGGATAAAAAAATTTAATGTAAGTATAATAACTACAGTAGCTACATACTCTAAAATCTTTAAAAATCTACTATTCATAATATCAACTACCTTATTTCCTTTGTAAATAAGTTAATTTACTATGAGATACCACAAAATGATCATACATATTCATATATCCATCATATTTATCAGTTTTGTGCACTGATATAGAAGATGTATTTATAATAGGTATCATAGGTATTTCTTCTGCTATTTTTTCTTGAAGCTGAAATACTATTTCTTTTCTCTTATCTGGATCCATCTCCTGCATTTGTTTTATACAAAGTTTATCTATTTCTTCATTTTTATATCCTGGTATACCATTTATAACGCTTCCACCGTTTTTATCATTGTTGGACTTATAAAGTTCTCTTAAAACATCTGCATCTTTACCCCAGCCACCATGTTCAGTTATAATAGCTTCATAATCTCGTGACTTTACCGCTGCATCTCTACTTTTCATATCAATGCTTTTAACATTAACTTTCATTCCTGTTTTTTCTAATTGTAATTTTAAAAGTTCTGCCATTCTTAAATTATCTTTTTTATTAGATACAATAATTTGGAAAGTTATATTTTTACCCTTTAAAAGTTCTTTAGCCTTTTCTACATTATAATCATATTTTTTTATATCTTTGTTATACCATATATGTTCCTTTGGCAAATAGGCTGCACTTCCTTCTGTTCCTATTCCTCTCATAACTTTATCTATTATTTCTTTTTCATCTATAGCATAGGCTATAGCTTGTCTTACATTTTTGTCCTTAAATTCTGGATTTTTATTCATATTTAAACATAATCTATATCCAAAGAAGTTATGTCCTTTTATTAATTTATATTCTTTATTATTTTCATATTTTTTAGCTATATCTGGTTTAACACTTCCTACTAGATCTATATCACCTTTTTCAAAGGCAAGTATAGAATCACTCACTGGAATAAACTCTATAGTTTTAACATTTTGTTTTGGTCCCCAATAATCTTCAAAAGCAGTAAATTTATAAGAACCTCTTTCTTTATTATAATCCTCCAGCATGTATGGTCCACAACCTATAAAAGCTTCCTTGCCATCAAATTTTTTAGGATCCTCTACCTTTTCCCAAATATGCTTTGGTATTATTCTAGTAGTTCCTAGATTTTCTAAAGAAGCTGCATTTACTGTATTAACTGTTATTTTTATATAGTTATCCTTTAATACTTCTACCTTATCTATAAAACATTTTTTACCTATGTATATATTTTTGCTTACTGGTGGGTGTTTTTTATAATAATCAAAAGTAAATTTAACATCTTCTGGAGTAAAGTCCTTACCATCTTGCCATTTTACTCCTTCCCTTATTTTAAATAAATATTCCTTCCCATTGCTTTTTACCTCCCATTTTTCTGCAAGCCATGGTATAATTCTCTTTTCATCCTTTTCTATAAGGGAATCATATATTAAATTGGTCTTGGACATTCCTGGTCCTCTAGGATATGTTTTATATGGATTTGGTTCTCCCCAATCTCCACCTTCTAATTTAATATTTACGTCTTTTTTTTCTGATTTATTATTTGCATTGGTAGCTTCTGCCTCTTTTTTACCTCCTTTACAACCTGTAAACAAAAAGCTTATAGCTATTAGCATTGTAAATACCAACAACATACTCTTTTTTGATATCGTTTTCACATTAACCCTCCTATATTACTATAAATAAACTCATATTGATCTGTATTTTTTCACTACATAAATGTAATTTATTATTTTTTAAAAAATTTGTGATTAAATACTGTATTTATACTATTATTGACTTTACAAAATAATTCTAAAGAACTCTTGAATATTCCTTAAAGCAATCAGAACAAACCATTTTTCCATCCATTATTCTAACTCTATGTTCTGCAGTGCTTTCGTTACAGATTTCGCAAGTAATATTTTTAAATAATCTAGCTCTTTCTGGTAAAAAATAATTAGGTTTTTTGAATTGAAAGAGTTCCTTATAATCCGCATTTAATATGTAATTCATATATTCATTTCTATCTTCCATTTTTTCCTTAGGACTAAATATCATTCTTATTGACTCTTCATTTTTTCTATTAAAAAAAGAGAAAGCCATCTTTCCAGAATCCTTATGAATAATATTACCTTTTCCTAAAGAGCAACCTAATAGCACTTGTATTGCATCTACTCCACAGGCATCATTTTCTGTTACACAAACTATTTCTTCATCCTCTGAAAATTTTATATTCATAGTTTCTATAGCTGCCTCTACAGCTTTGTAGCCTATGGCTAGTCCTGGACAAGAATGCCCATGAAAATTTGTACATCTTTCCCATAATCCTTCTTTCATTTTTATCCCTCCAAAATATTATTATTTACTAATCGAACACTTTACTTCGTTAAAAACACAATAAATGAATATATTGTATTTTGCTTTGAATAAGATATGCCAAAATAGATTTGATTTTTATATTTGTGGTATTAAACTTAAATCTATTTTATTTTTAGACAAAGCCTTTTGATCATGAAAGTTTTCAATTATCCTGTAAATATTTAGTAGCAATTAATATGCCAAGAATCTAAGTGGGATTAAATACGCATTTGCCAATAAAATCATAAGAACTATTCTCAAAATGATACTTTTTATGTTCCATTTTGATATTTTTATCATTTTGATACATTTTTACCCCATTTTTCCTAAATTTCATCATATTACTTTATTTTTTTATATTTATGTCCTATACTATACTTAATAAAAATATTATTGTGAATTTATTGATTTATCTAATCATAAGATACAACTAAAATTCACAAATTAGGTTTTACCTTACTTTAATTTTAGTTGAATCAATCTATAGACTTTAGAATTCATATCTATAATAAAAGCTTATAATGCTTTAAAGCTAAATATTTATCTTATAAAAAAGCTTTAATAGAAATAAAAGAAGAATTGGTAGAGGGATTAAAGGATTTGGATAAAAATTCACATATAATAATTCTTTTTTATTTTAATAAATCTAAAGATTTTAATCTTATAACAAAAACTCCTTGGAGCGATGAAAAGAAAGGTGTGTTTTCTACTAGATCACCTAGAAGACCTAATCCTATAGACTTATCTATAGTAAAATTAATAGAAATAGATCATAATAAAATAATAATTAAAGGGATAGATATGTTAGATGGTACTCCTGTTCTAGATATAAAACCCTATTCAGAAGAATTAAACCCTTAATTACACATAAGATGGTGTCTCAAAATAAAATATATTTTCAGACACCATCTTATATTTAAAATTTAAAAAGTTCTTCAACTTCATACTCTGCCATATTAGATAAAAGAATTTCTTCACCTAAATTTTTGTCTATTACCTTATCTATAATTTCTTTCTTTTTTTGTTGTATTTTATATATTTTTTCTTCTATAGTCCCTTTAGCAATAAGTCTTATAACCTCTACAGTTTTCTTTTGACCTATTCTATGAGCTCTATCTGAAGCTTGGTCTTCTACAGCTGGATTCCACCAAGGATCAAAGTGAATTACTATATCTGCTGAGGTCAAATTTAATCCTGTACCACCTGCCTTTAGTGAAATTAAAAATATATCTCCCTTACCATTATTAAAGTCCTTAACTAAACTTCCTCTTACATCAGCCTTTGTACTTCCATCTAAATATAAATAGTTTATATTATTTGCTTTAAAGACTTCTGCTATATTTTTCA
The DNA here is from genome assembly GCF_001276985.1 of Clostridium botulinum. GTDB lineage: Bacteria > Bacillota > Clostridia > Clostridiales > Clostridiaceae > Clostridium_F > Clostridium_F botulinum. The sequence goes on along the minus strand of NZ_LHUL01000008.1, from coordinate 595,711 downwards.
ATACAGAGGTAAACTGAGAAAACAACAATATTTTATGGCCTGCATTTATGCTACTATTTACAATGTCTAAAAGAGTTTCTGTTTTTCCGTTACTTCCTTCATAATTTTCTATAAAAGTAGATGGATCACAACAAATTTGTCTAAGTCTTGTAATTATAGATAATATTTTTATTTTACTTTTGTTAAATCCCCTTTCTCTTATTTCTTTATAAAATTCTTTTTTTGCACTTTCTGCGAAAGATGCATATACTTTTTTCTGCTCTTCTGTCATATTAACTACTATGTTATGCTCAATTTTAGGCGGTAATTCCTTTATTACATGTTTTTTTAACCGTCTAAGAATAAATGGCTTTATATGATTATTTAACTCTTTTAAAGCTTCTTCATTTTTATCTTTAACAATAGGAGATTCATATTTAGCATAAAATCTTCTATAGTTTAGAAGATAGCCTGGCATTATAAAATCAAAAATAGACCAAAGCTCTGTTAAAGAATTTTCTACAGGTGTTCCAGTTAATGCAAAATAATTATTAGCTTTTATACTTTTTACACTTTGAGCATTTAAAGATTGAGGATTCTTTATGTTTTGTGCTTCATCTAAAAAACAATATCTAAATTTAACTTTTTCATATTTATCGATATCTCTTCTTATAAGAGCATAAGAAGTTATAACTATATCTGATATGTCTATAGCTTTTATACTTTCTTCTCTAGATTCTTTATCTCCTGATATTAGAGTACATTTTAAATCTGGTTGAAATTTCTTTATTTCATCTTCCCAATTATAAACTAGGGATGTTGGACAAACTACTAGAGAAGGCATAGGTTTATTCTTATTTTCCTCTACCTCAGATTTTATAAAAGCTACAGTTTGAAGAGTTTTACCAAGCCCCATTTCATCTGCTAATATTCCTCCAAATCCACAACTTGCTAAGGTTTTAAACCACTTAAATCCGAATCTCTGATAGGGTCTCATTATAGAATGAAGACTTTCAGGGACATCATAATCTATATCTTTTATATCCCTTATGCTATTTACTAATTCTTTAAACTTCTTATTTCTCTCTACAAAATCTATTTCTTTTTCTTTAAGAGAATTATCTATATAAACTGCATTAAATTTTGGAAGGGTTATAACATCCTTTTTGAAATCTGAAGCTTTTATATTTAAATAATCTATTATACTACCCATATTCAAAATTTCATTATTATTTAATGGTATAAATCCCCCATTTTTTAATCTATAATATTTTTTTCTTTGTTTTATTGCATTGAATATATTAAAAAGCTCCTTTTTATCTACTCCTTCTATACTAAAACTAAATTCTAAAAGATCTTCATTATTAAGTTTCACATTGGATTTATAATTAGAAGAATTATATACTTTTATGTTTTTAAACACTTCTGAATAATATACTTCTGCATATTGTTGAAGCATTTCTATACCTTCTATTAAAAAATCTAAAAGTCTTTCTTCCTCTTCAAGTTCATAACATTCAATTCCCTTTTTAAAAGAAAATCTTTCTAATAAATTAGTAACCGCTTTTTCTCCTTCTATATTTCTAACTAGAATTTTATGGTCTAATCTATTATTATATTGAAAAGGGTTTAATTTAACATCACCATAGGTAAATATTATATCTGCTGTTACTTTATCATCTTTTCTATCAAAGTAAACAGTACTTATTAATTTCTCCTGGTAAAGTCTTTCTTTAAATTCGTCTTCAATATATAAAGTTTTGCTTATTTTCTTTAAAGATGGAATTATATAAGAGGCTATATCATCACTAAAACTTTCATCAAAACTTATCTCTATCTTCTCTTCTCTAGTAAAACCTTTAATAAATTCTCCATATAAATTAATTTGTTCTAAGGAAGGCTCATAAATTTTATCACTTAAAAAAAAGTATTCTTTGGAAATAATACGGGGTAAACATCCCCCTTGCTTTAAAATTAATTTATCCTTTTTTCTTTGAAGGCTAAACTCTAAAGGTAAATCCTCCTTTATAAAGGAAATCTCTTTATAATTTTCATCATCTAATTTTAGTTCTATGGTATCCTTATCTATTATATTAAAAAAATTTTTAAGCATAGTTTCCGAAACATAAGCCTTCTTACCATTTAAAAATGAGCTTATATTAGCAAAATTTATATTTTTTGCAATTTCATCATACTCGTACAACTCCAATAGCATATTAATTATTTTTCTATCTTTTTCTTTAAATCTATGTATATATGGATTTAAAATAAAATTTTTTCCAAAAACTAATTTCTGCTTTTTTATAATAGACTTTAAGAGTTCTCTCACATTTTTTACTACATAAAGCTTATCTTCACCTACTTTAAGTTCTAATGATATATATCTTTCATTTGGTGCACTGTCTATACATAGTTTATAGCTTACACATAAATCTTTTGGCTTTGTATCTATAGTTACTTCTTTTAAAAAATTTTCCTTTATGCTCTCTATAAATTCTCTTTTCCTTCTTTTTTCGCTTTCTTTTAAAATTATATCCTTTTCATTTATATATTTAATAAGTGTAGCTACAGAATGTTTGCAAATTATTCCCCAATATTTGCATTCACAATTACTACTTATATAGGTACTGCCTCTTAAAATCTTTATAGATACCTCATAATAATCCTTACCTAAAGAAGATCTTACTCTAGATCTAATATTTAACTCACCATTTTTATCATCAGCTTCTATATATTCTACTTGGTTATTGATATAACATTTTAATCCTCTTTCATACATTTTTTCTCCTGCGGCTATTCTAAGGCCTTTACTGGTAATATTCACAAAAATCTTCTCCTTAAATATATTCAAAAGTTTTTATTTATATAAATATTATAACATCTATGAAATTTATATAAAATTCAAAGCTACTATGAACTTTATTAGCAATAAAAATGAACTTCTTTTAAAACTACCTGTAGAATTATATAAAATTGAAAACTTTTATAAATTTACTTTGATATTTCATTATAATAATACTTTTTACGATAAATTTCTCTAATTTTGTTTATATATTTTCTAGACACATAAAAAAAGACATATTAAAATAATATTTATAAAATAAAAAAATACTTGCATCTATAATAATATAAGAAATTATTTTACATTATAATTTTTTATTTGTTTTTTTAAGGAGAGTTGCTATGGAAAAATATAAACAAATATATATAGTCCTATCATTAACAGGTTCAAATTTTGGACACCTTATAAAATTTTATACAAAGGAACCCTACTCCCATGTATCCTTAGCCTTTGATAAGGAATTAAATGAAATGTATAGTTTTGGTAGAAAATATCCTAATAACCCCTTCATAGCAGGATTTGTTAAAGAATCTTTGGACAAGGGTGCATTTCTTAAATTTAAAAATGCTGAATGTACCATATATTCCCTAGATATTACAGAAGATAAATATTATAAGCTAAAAGAAATAATTGAAAATTTTAAAGAAGAAAGTGATAAATATAGCTATAATCTTTTAGGTATATTGGGAGTAATAATTGGTTACCCATTAGAAACAAAATATAAATATTTTTGTTCTCAATTTGTTTCCCATGTACTTATTAAATCCGGTGTGCAATTGTTTAATAAACCTCCTGGTCTTACAACTCCTCAGGATTTTAGAATTTATGAAAATAAAAGGATTATATATAGTGGTAAACTTAATGAATATAGTAATTATAATTATACTATTTAGCAGAAAATAAATTATTTTTTGAAAATTATACAATAAGAAATATTAAACATACATTTTTTAATATAAAGTTTTTTATTAAAATAAAAATCCCTATTTAGCCATGCTTCTCACCTAGCTAAATAGGGATGTATGAACATAAAAAATATTTTTATTAAATACTTTTCACACCTAAATAAGCTCCGTTCTCATCTATATATTTTACTCTATTTTCAAATATAACCTTTGCTACCCCATCTACAAATTTTTCTGCTCTATCATAAATAGGTTTTATGATAAATTCACCCTTATTATTTATATAACCCCATCTTCCTTCCATTTCTACAGCTATTAAACCTTCACTAACAACACCTACAGAATCAAACTTTAATGGTATTATATCTCTACCTTCTTTATCTATAAAACCATATTTCTCTTCAATACTTACAGCTGCAATACCTTCACAAAAATCATCTGCCCAATCATATTTAGAATGTATTATCATTTCACCATTTTTATCTATAAATCCATACTTCTCCATAATCTCCACTGCTGCTAAGCCCTCTTTAAAAATACTAGCCTCATAATATTTAGGTTTTATAACCATATTCCCTGATTTATCTATAAATCCATACTTATTTTTTAGCTTAACTGGAGCTAGACCTTCACTAAATTTTTTGCCATAATCATAGTTAGGTTCTATAAGCATATTTCCTAGTTTGTCTATATATCCTACTTTTCCTCCTGGCTGGACCATAGCTAAGCCTTCTCTAAAGTCCCCAGCATCAAAAAACTCAGGCTTAACTACAAACTTACCTTCCTTGTCTATATATCCCCATTTATACCCTAATTGTACCGCAGCTAAACCTTCACTAAAATCATTAGCTTCTTTAAATTGAGGAGTTACAACTACATTGCCTTCAGCATCTACATACCCTAGTTTACCTTCTTTGTCTACTGCCGCTAAGCCTTCCACAAAATCATAAACATCATCATATTCAATTTTAACTATCTCATTTCCTTTTTTATCTATAAATCCAAAATAATCATCTATAGCTACTACTGCTAAATCTTCTATAAATTCTTCAGCATAACCATACTTAATTTCTATACAAGTTTCACCTTTAACATTAACATATCCATATTTGCCCTTTGATTTTATCGGGAAAAGTTTTATATCCATTGTCATATTTAAGATTCTCCTTTTTATAACTTCTTTAACATATGGTAAAAAAAGTTGTGTTTAGTTATTTTTATACTATATTTAATATATTAACGGATTCTTAGCCTTAAATCAGATTTATTTAAAATAAATATATTTATCCAGCTGAATCTTATCCTCGAAAAATTATACCATAAAATGAATTCTAAAACAGCAAAATTATTATCTATTATTATTAATTAAGAATTATATAATAGAATAAATTAGCTATATAAAATATTTTTATAATTTTAAATTTATTCTGAATATTGACTTTTTAATAGACATGTAGTATCATTTAATTAATCAATAGATATATTTTAATAAAACTTCTCCTTAAATCTTAAATTATATCTATTGATAATAAGAAAGATTGGAGTGATTCCACCACATACCTTAAATTTTATTCAATATTTTACTCTGTAGAAAGAAGAGGTATAGACCAATGGGAATTTAAGCTTTTAAATTTACTTAAGTAAGTTCTAATTTAAATTATATATTCCCTAAAAAATTATTTTATACTTTAATTTTCTATAATTAAATTAACCAGATATGTATATACATTTAAAGTATTGAATTTGTTTAATGTTAAATCAGAAAAATAGATTATATTTGCCTGTCAGCTATAACCAAGATTTGAAATAAATTTTATAGAAAGGATGGTTGTTGATATTCAAACAATTGAAAATGAGTTTATTAAATTAGAACTTACTAAGTAGCTAGTTTATATATGATAAGTACATATATAAACTAGCTACTATTATTTCTTTAGAATATTAAAGTCAATATAATAAATTCATGTTTGTGCTACATAAAAAACAAAATAAATAAGAAGATTTAAAAATATACTCATATTATTGAAAAGCCCCATGGATTACCATGGGGCTTTATAACACCTATTTAAATTTCAAATTTATTTACTACAGTATCTAATGTACTTGCTATTTCTTTTAAGTTTTCTGCAGTTTGAGACATACTTTCCATAGAAGCTGCTTGCTGTTCAACGGTAGCGGATACTTCTTCTGTTGATGCTGCGGATTCCTCTGCTATAGCGGATATACCTTGTACAGATGCTAAAACTTCATCTTTATCTGAATCTACTTTTTTAACATTATGTACCAGAAGCTCAATTTGTTCTACTATGATTTCTATAGAGTTTGTAATGTTATCAAAGGATTCTTTAGATATATTCATAGCTCCGTTTACCTCCTGTACTACCCTCTGAGATACATCCATATTATCCTTTGTTTTATTAATTTCAAATTGTATTTCTTCCACTATATTCTCTATTTCTTTAGTAGAAGTAGAGGTTTGCTCTGCTAGTTTTCTTATTTCTTCGGCTACTACTGCAAAACCTTTCCCTACCTCTCCTGCTCTGGCTGCTTCTATAGCTGCATTTAAGGCTAATAAATTTGTTTGCTGTGCAATAGACTGTATAGAATTTATTATTTCTCCTATTGAACCAGACCTATTTGCTAACATGTCTACATTATTTCCCAATTCTTTATTTACTTTATTGTTTTCCTTAAATTTTTCTATGGTCTCTTTCATAGTTGCTATACCCTTCTCACTATTTTCCTTTGTTTCTAAGGAATATTTTTTAACTAAATCTGCACTCTCATCTGTTATTTTAATTTCTTCGGCTAAAGTAAATAATCTTTCGGAACCATTTTGTGCATCCTTAGCCTGATCCACAGAGCCCTGTGCTAATTCATCTACAGTTTTTGATATGGCATCTATAGATTGTACTGTTTCCCCTGTAGCTTCATTTATCGATTCTGAGTATTTTAAAACATCATTAGAGGAGTTTTTAAGTTCTTCTATAATATTTCTTAACTCTTCCCTTAGATGAATAACTGCTTTTCCTATAATTCCTACTTCATCTTTATATGAATTTATATAGTCATAGTTATAATCATCTTTTAAGTTTAAACTTTTAGTTTCATTTACCAATTCAGTTATTTTTAAAATAGGATCAGATATTCTTTTAGCTGAATATATGGCAAATAATGTTCCTGCCACCAAACATAAAATAGCAATGGATATAAATGAAATTATTATATTATTTAATGGCTTTTTAAATTCTGATAATGGTACCACGAATCCTATGGACCATTTTGATGAAGGTATTATTGTTTTTGTAAAGACCTTTTTCTCATTATCAAAATCCTTTAAAATTAGAGCATTATTATTCTTAGAATCTAAGGAAGCTAATTTCTCTAAGCCCTTATCCATAACTTCTTTTACATTATAGTTTTTTCCATCCTTAGGCTGAAATTCTCTATTTCTATGTACTATGAAATTATTATCTTTATCTAATAAAAATCCATAACTTTTTTCTACAGGTGTAGCCTGCTCAACAGAATTTTTAATATAATCTAAAGTTATATCTATTGCTAAAACTCCTATAGATTTACCATCCTTTTTAATTGGCTTGGCTATAGTTATTATCATTTTTTTTGTATTTGGATCAAGATAAGGAGAAGAATACATTACTTCATTCTTTTCAATTGTATCTTTGTACCATGGTCTTTGTGTGCAATCATAATTTTGGGTAGGTGGAACTCCTTCAATAGACCTAAACTCCTTATTATTAAAACCTGAATATATACTTATAATATCTTTATTAGCTTTAGCTTGTAATCTAAAATATTCTTCTAAATATTTTTTGTCATATTTATCATTATATTGGATATCTAATATCATAGAATCTATAAATTTAGTTTTTGTTAATAGCCATCCCTCTATTATTTCTGAATATTTTTGAGAGGCCATACTCACTTTATTAGTTGTTTCTTTCATTATTGCTTTATATGAAAAATAATAACTTAATGGAAGAGCATAAACCTATACTCAATATACAAACAATAGATATGATAGCTATTATTTTAGATTTTATACTTCTCATACTGCTACACTCCTATCTTTATTAAAATATAATTTGTATACTATATTAATTTATATCGTCTAATATCTAAAAAAATGAACAAACTTTGTTGTTTTTTTAAATAATTTGCCTGATAATAATAATTTATTTTATTTATTATTGATTTTAATTAAATTTTATTAAATAAAATTTCCTTAAAATAGAATAATTCAAAATCTTTATAACTAAGTCTATATAACTATAGATATCATTAGTTTTAACATCTAAACTCTTAGTCTGATTTATAAATCAGACTAGGATTTTTTAAACCAAATATATTCTAAATAACATGTCCTTATTAAACATAAAATTGTAATTAATATAAATTGCAGCTATTTTAAGAATTTTTTCATGTATAAATACTAATAATAAATAATACAATTATATATTTATTAAATAAACTTTACTAAACAAACTATATAAAATCCAACAGAATTTAAAGAAAGGAAGATATCACATGAATGAAGATTTGAATTTTATAAACAGTTTCCCTAAGTCTGTACCTGGTCAAGAGCAATCAAAGCAACCCGGTATAGAAGCTATTATGAATCCTAAACCCATTTTTGACAATCCTAACTACAAAGCTTCCGCAAAGCTTATGGATAGAGTTGCCTTAATTACCGGTGGTGATAGTGGCATTGGTAGAGCTGTAGCTGTAACCTTTGCTAAAGAAGGTGCAGACATTTCTATTGTATACTTTGATGAACACGAAGATGCAAAGGAAACTCAGGCTATAATAGAAGGTTTAGGTAGAAAGTGTTTATTAATTCCTGGAGATATTACAGATGATAACTTTTGCAATAATGCCATAAATCAAACTATAAATACTTTTAATAAACTAGATATTTTAGTAAACAATGCAGCTGTTCAATACGTTCAAAATAGCATAGAGGATATAACAAAGGAACAATTAGAAAAAACTTTTAAAACTAATATATTCAGTATGTTCTATTTAGTAAAGGCTGCTTTACCCTATTTAAACAGAGGTGCTTCCATTATAAATACAGCATCTATAACAGCCTATAAAGGTCAAAAGCTGTTAATTGATTATTCTTCTAGTAAGGGTGCTATTGTAAGCTTTACTCGCTCTTTGGCATTATCTTTATGGAGTAAAGGTATAAGAGTTAATGCCGTAGCCCCTGGACCTATTTGGACTCCTCTTATACCTTCTTCCTTTGATACTAATCATGTAGAAACATTTGGTTCTACCACAACTATGGGCAGACCAGGTCAGCCAGTAGAATTAGCTCCAGCCTATGTATACTTAGCCTCTAATGAATGTGCCTCCTTTGTATCTGGTGAAGTAATACATATAAATGGAGGAGAAATTATAAACGGGTAGTTACTATATAGAATAATTCTATTTATAAGACTTTAACGATTTTTTTAGCTAAATATGAAATGGTAAATCATTTTAATTAAACTTTATATAATTTTAAATATAAAAAACCTATGATTTCCTTAAAATTATAAGGATTTCATAGGTCTCCATCTTTTAAATGGTTAGTACATATCTAAAAGTAGTACCAAATCAAATAAAAATTTTTCATTATATTATTTATAATGCACTTATTGCTTCATGGGCATTATGCTCATTACTCTTCTTTAACTCATCATAAAAAACAGCTTCAGTAGATTTTATATAAGGAGTTATCCATAAAAATGCAATACCTACAGTTACAATCCCCAATAAATACCACAATATAAAGCTTAAATATAGTAAAAGTAATCTTGTCTTGTTTCCTTTCATCATAGAAACACTTTCTTTAATAGCTTCCATAGCTCCCATATCTGGATTATCAATATAGATATAATAAGTCATAGCATATCTAAATAAAATCATTGATAAGGCCACAGTTAAAACTATAATTAAAAGTATAAAAATTGCTATCATCCATCCACTAAAATCATTACCTGTACTATAAAAATTCATATTAGTTTTTGAAAATTCTCTAATTACCATAACAAAAACAATCGCAAAAAAAGGTATAAAAAGCAACAATGACCATAAAAAACTGTATATACCTAGAACTATATTCATAATGAAAGTTCCACTAAAATGTTTAAAACCTTCAAATATATTTTCTATTTTATGACTTTTATCTCTAACTAAATTCATAGAGAATTTTGTTATTCCATAGGTCATAGGACCTGCTAAAAGTAATTTTATAAAAAATAGAATACCAGATGCTCCGAAGCCTGCATTCTCCCTAACTAGATAAGGATCATGTATATAATTTGAAATTTGATTTATATTATATACATAGTTTACACAATACATTACTATATTAAATATAATGAATGCAATAACTGCTGTACCCCAATTCCCCTTTAAGGCTTCTTTAGCTTTAGATTTTATTTGGGAATTAGATAATATCGTCTTTTCTTCCATGTTCGTCTCCTTTTGTATGTATTTTTTTCTTATTATACCATATTTTTTCCCCATTTCAAATAGCATTAAACTTTGTATTCATTTACAATAAATATACAAAATAATCAGATATTGATATTATACAGCATCAATATTATATAACTTTATATATATGAAGCAAAATTAAAACCCTGTTTAGTTATGCTTCTCAATAATTAAACAGGGTTCATTATTTATTTTTAAAATAGACAATTATAACTTCAGCTTACTGCATGTAATATAAAATTTAACAAGAACATAAGTGAAATTATATACATTGCATAAGAAATTTCTTTTGATTTTTTTCCCGCTAACTTTACAATCGGATAGCAAATAAATCCAAAAGCCATACCATCTACAATACTAAAAGTTAGTGGAATCATAACTATAATTAAAAAAGCAGGAAAACCTTCTGAAAAATCATTAAAATTAATACTTAATATATTTTTTATCATTAATCCTCCTATAACAATAAGTATAGGTGAAATAGCACTATTAGGTATGATTTTTATAATTGGAAGTAAAAATAATGATAATAAAAATAAAATTCCTGTAAAAATAGATGTTAATCCAGTTTTTCCTCCTGCAGTTATCCCAGCTGCAGTTTCTATAGTAGCTACTGTAGGACTCGTTCCAAAAAATCCACAAGTAATAGCAGATAGCGAACAAGCTTTAAAAGAAGTTTTAAATTTATTTTCTTCCTTTAACATAACATTTATATGAGCATGTAAAAGCCCTAAATTTTCAAATACAAGTACTAGCGTTAATGAAAATACTGCTATCCAAAAGGTTATGGAAGTAGCGCTACTAAAATCCATTTTAAAGAAAACCTCTTTATAAGCGCCTAATGAAAAATTTGAAAAAGTAAGCTTTGCCATATCTATAAGTCCCAAAAAATATGATATAATCGTTCCAACAATCATGCTTATTAAAAAATTTCCTGGCACATTTTTTATAAATAATATTAATGTAATTATTAAATTAATAAAAGTTACATATACTAGTGGATTATTAAAATTTCCTAATGCAACAAAAGTTGTCGTACTTCCTATTACAATCCCACTTTTTTGTAATCCTATAAATGTAATTAAAACACCAATTCCCACAGTTATAGCTTCCTTTAAGGAAGTTGGGATTGATTCTATGAGGGTTTTAGAAAACCTTGTAAAAGCTATTATGGAAAATACAACTCCTGATACAAATACCGCTGCTAATGCTTGCTGCCATGAAAGCCCCATAGAACCTACAATAGTATAGGAAAAAAGAGCATTAACTCCCATGCCTGGAACTAAAATTAGTGGTGCATTACTTATGACTCCAACTAATATACATCCTACAAATGAGGATAGTACTGTAGCTATTATTGCTCCTTCTAAAGGCAAACCTGCATCGGATAATATAGATGCATTTACAGCAATTATATATACAATTGCAAAAAATGAGGTAAAACCTGCTAATATTTCTCCTTTGACTGTAGTATTATACTTCTTAATATTGAATAAACTATTAAATTTATTTTCCACTTCTCCTTCGTCCTTTTCTTTTATACCTCTCCCACCCACATTATATTTTTATAATGCATTAAATATTATATTAAAAACTATTAATATAATCAATTATATTTCCTATATATTTATAAAATTCAATTATTAAAGAACCAAATTACCTTCCTTATCAGTTTCTATAGCAATTGATTTTATATGAGACAACATACTTATAATTGTTTGTGACAACTGTGTAGCTTTTTTACTATTTTCTTTAGCTTTCTCTGTATGTCCATCCTTTATATTACTTTTTACAATTCCCCCTACTTTATGTAATTCTTTATGTATATCATCTATTTTAATCCAAATTTCTTTTATCTTCTCATTTCTTGGCATTACAGAATTATAAAAATGACCAAATCCACATTTTTGTCCATCTGTTTGTATTGGTTTTATTTTATTTTCCATAGCCATATTTTGGAGTTGTTGTACCCAATTTTCATGTGCTTTTATAGCATTGTCTATAGCCACAATAAAATCTTTATTTGTAATTTTAAAGTAATTTTCCCCAGTTATATCACCACTTAGTTTAGCCAAATTAGATACTTCATCATCTATTTTATCCATTTCATCTGCTAGATATTTTATTTCTAAAGATTTTTCACTTAAAACAGCAGCTTCTTTACTTACTTCCTGTACATTTTCACCTATGATATCCATATTACTATTTATTTCTTCACTTGAAGCATTTATTTCTTGCATACTAGCAGCCAGAAGTTCTATACTCTTTACTTCAATATCTATAGCTTCTCTAACTTTAGAAGAGGACGAAGATATAGCTTGTGTATATTCCCCTAGTTCACCTATACTTCCTATAGTATCCTTTACACTTTTACTACTATTAGTAGAGCAAGTCCCTATATTGTTGACAAATTCCTCCATCTTCTCTAGTTGTTTTGATGTGCTTTCAGAAAGTTTTCTAACTTCCTCCGCTACAACAGCAAAGCCCTTCCCTGCCTCTCCTGCTCTTGCAGCTTCTATGCTAGCATTTAAGGCTAATAGATTAGTTTTTGATGCTATTTCACTCATACCAGTAACTATAGTTTTCATGTTTTCTAGTATAGAATTTAATTCTGTCATATCTTTCTCCATAGATTGAGCCTTAAATTCCAATTCTTTATTTACATTTTTCACAAGACCTAAATTCTTTTTATTTTCATCCATATATTTTATTAGTTCTATATTACCACTACTTATGTGCTCAACGGTTTCTACATCCTCTTCAATAGCTAAAGTTATCTGCTGCATAGCCTCTTTTACTTCTTTAATAGATGAGTTTAGAACTCCGGAAGAATTATATAACTTATCTGCTGATTTTTTAAGATGCTCTCCAGAATAATCTAAGTTTACGGAAAAAGTACTTATTCTAGTAGTAATTGATAATACTCCATTTATCAATTTTTTTACCTTAGGAGATATAACTTGTACTATTTTAGCTATACCTGCAGTAAATCTTACCATTCTATTTTTACTTGCAGACCCTTCTATTTCATCTAGAGCATGTACATTTTGATTTTGAAAATCCTGTGATATTTTTATTATTTCCTTTTCAATGGCATTATCTTTAAATATTCTCAATGATTTCACCCCTATTTTACATATTTATTAATCACTTTTTAATTATACAAGAATAATTATTTGCTTTCAACTGCAATTAAATATCAATTTTAATTAAGCCTTTTACCTTTTTATATAATAAAGATAAAATATGAGGACGCTAATAAAACTATAAGAGAGAATGTAATAGACATATGAATGCGCTTTAGTAATTCTTATTAATCTAAGAAAATTAAAAATACACCTAATTTCTAATAAATCCTGAAGAATTAGGTGTTAAGACTCAAAACCGTATTTCCACTGAATAGAAAAATTTTAACGAAGCCAAATTTAAAACTTCTTAGTAAAATGATTTAGTTTATAAGTATATTTTTTATCTTTACAGTACTAAAATTAAATATATTTTATTTTTAGACATCTTCTAAATTTTTATTTTATCCTTTAAGCTATATAATTTCTAACTTTTACAATATTTCCATTTTTAATATAAACCCTTGGCACTCTCTTACTTATTATAGACATAATTTCTCCACTAGTCATACCTACCTTAGACGCTATATCCTCTGCATCATATCTTAAATTATTAATATTGTCCTTACCAATAATTATTACTTCATCTCCTACTTTAACCTCTTTAATATCTGTAACATCTATCATACATTGATCCATGCATATGTTTCCAACAATAGGAGCATATTGTCCATTTATTATAACTTTACCCCTATTTGACAAAAATCTAGTATATCCATCTCCATACCCTAAAGGAAGAATAGCAATTTTGCTTTTCCTTTTGGTTTTAAACTTCCTATTATAACCAACATATTTTCCCGAATCTATTGTTTTTATATGCACAATATTTGCTTTTAAAGTCATCACTTGCTTAATGTGCAGATTCTCTTTATTTACCTCCATAGAAGGATAATATCCATATAATATTATTCCAGCTCTTACCCCATCTAAGTAGGTACTAGGAAGATCTATAATTGCTGCACTATTTGACATATGATAAATTGGAATTTTCATATTCATTTCTATCAATTTTTTTCTAAAGTTTTGAAATATTTTAAATTGATATTCTGAATAACTTTTGTCCTTTTCGTCTGAACTACTAAAATGAGAACATAATCCTTCAATTTTAATATTAGATAGATCCTGTATTCTTTTTATCTCTTCTAAGCTTTCCACTGTAGGATCAAATCCTAATCTTCCCATTCCAGTATCAACTGCAATATGTGTCTTTACTATCCTATTTTTTAAGGAAGCTGCTTTTGATAATTGATTTGCACAATCATAAGAAAAAACTACAGGTTCAATATTATAGTCTATTATATCTTCAAATAAGGTTGGAGGAGTAATTCCTAAAATATTAATAGGACAGGTTATACCACCTTCCCTAAGTTCAGTAGCTTCGCTAAGACAAGCAACAGAAAGTCTAGTGGCACCATTTTCAAGTAAAGTTGAAGCTATATCTAGTGCACCATGTCCATAACCATTAGCTTTTACAACTGCAAAAATTTCTTTACAGTTAACTTTCTTTTTAATGTTTCTCATATTATAAGATAGATTGTCTAAGTTTACTTCTTCCCAAACCGGTCTATGATTTCTAAACATAAATATCATTCCTCTTTCTTTCGTATTCTTTTAATTATTTTTGATAATTTAAGAGTAAAAACCAATTTTGTGAAAGGATTGACCATATTCTATTTTATAATATATATTTTAAGTTCAATATTTCCATACTAATATATGCTTAATACTTATTCAGTATTGTACTCCTTTAATGTTGTACCTATTTTTTGTATTATTTATATTGAACTGATTTTATAAGAGTTCGGTATCATATAGTAAATGTCCTCTTTTATGTAAAATTTTATATTTTAAATAAAAATAAAATCATATGTTGTATAGAATTTCTAGATTTATTTAAATAGAGTTCTATACAATACATGATTTTTAATAATTGAAAAGCTTAAGATTACAACAAATTTTTCAAACTTTAGTATAATTTCGAAAATTTTTAAATAAAATTTATACAATTATTCTTATATTTATTTAACCTTTTCCTCAAGTTCATGAATAAGATTTTTATATTTATCTTGTATTCCTTTTTCTCTAGCTTCCTTTTCAATTCTTTCACAGTCCTCATCTAATTTTTTTAAAGTTTCTTTAGATAGATTTCTTTCTGCAAATTTATAAACTACATCATCTTCTTTTTCTATATGTCTATACAATAAATCTGTATATGAAACTGCGTTAGCTATTATGTCTATTTTAGCCTCCTCTTCACCATTTTCTAAAGCTTTAAGAGCCTTTTCTAAATTTTGCATATATAATCTTCCAAGATCATGCTCCACTAACATACCTTGTTTTACTAATTTTTCTGTAGGGCCCTTAATCTCCTCAATCATTCTATTAAATAGATAATCTTCCTCTTTTCCATGATGATGCTTATCTGCATAATTTCTTACAAAATTAATTATTTTATAAAAATCATTATAATCTACCTGTTCATTTTTTAATACTTTAAAACAATACTTCCTTATAACAACTAACATATGCTTTATATTCTTATGTTCATTTACCATAAGTTCAATTGAGTTCATTTTTGTTCCTCCTAAATTATTCTACAACTATTCTATTTTTTTATTGAATAAGTGTAATTCCCTAGGGATTTAAAATGGAACTTGTTATTTAAGGAATTTATAAAAGCAGAGATCCACCCTTCCCTTAAGCTATAAAAGTTTTCCACTTCGCCACCTACAGTCTCCCAATGAGGAGTATGAAGACACTTATTAGCTTTCCAAAGTATTTCATTTTCATTAGACTCTAAAATAACATTTATTCTATCACAAGGCATTCCCTCTAATATATAATCATTCAAAGCATTATACATATCCTCAGCATAAATAGGATGATTTTTTTCTCTATATTCTAATGCATACTTTTCTCCTTGACTTTTAAATATGTCCATTAAATCCTTTTTATATTCTTTTTTCTCTTTTAATATAGCTGTAACCCAAGCTGCCTGTCTTACTTCTGCTGAATGAATCTTGTTTTGAAGCCATCCATGAATGTTAGAAGTATCTATTATTTCCTCCAATGGTTTGTTTTCTGTAGGAACGCCATATTTTGATATGATTTCTTCTTTCCACTGTTTTATAGGTAAATTTTTACTCTCAGCAAAATTTATTATTTCCTTCTCTAATTCTTCAAACCAAGTTATTTTGTTATATAACCAATAATGTACCTTTCCCAAATATAAACTCATAGCAATACCTCCATATATTAAATTCTTCTGAAGTTTAAAAGGTTTTTACTTATAAATAATATCTCACTTCATTTAAATCTTATTTATATTTTCTACTTAATTTTATATAACTTAATAATTAAATTCTGTAACGGATGTTACTCAAATTTAAATTTATTAAACCTCTTTTATAAATTTCTAAGTTTATTTTTAAAAAAATTTAGCTTTATTTTTTACTTAAAGTTATTCTGCTACAGCTATTTCTAATTATTTTTATATTATATATAAAAATTTCAAAGTATCTTGCTTATTTTAAATAAAGTTTAGATGGAGCAAAAACTTTATCTAAATTAAAGTTCAGTTTATATAACTAGTATAAGTAAAAAGAGTTTGATCTACTCTAAAAAATTTAAGATTCTAGAGAATCAAACTCTTCTATGTTATTTATTAAATTTTGTTTATTGCTGTGGAATTACTAATCATTTTATATTATATTTTTTTATTTTTCTGTACAATGTAGATCAACCAATATTCAATAGCCTTGCTGCTCTAGCCAAGTTTCCATCACATTTTTCTATAGCATTTTCAATATTTTCCTTTTCCAACTTTCCCATGGGAATAATATTTATATCCTTATTTCCATGATCCTCATTATTGGTTTCTAAAAATATATTTTTTTCAATATAGTGAGGTGAAACTGTGCCTGTATCGCTTAAATAATAATCTCTTTCTACCACATTTCTAAGCTCTCTTACATTACCTGGCAAATCATACTCCTCTAATTTATCTATTTTTATAAAACCAAACAAAAACCGTACGTTTTTAGTACGGTTTTTGTTTATATGTTTAGTTTAATTTTACTATAACCTGCCCACCAGAAAGTAAAGAACTATCAAATTCTAATTCTAATCCAGTAGTGCCTTTTGGTACTTCTACAACATAAGCTCCTGTCATCTTTCTTCCAGCTCCAAGAGTTCCGTCCATTTGTCCAGCTTTAGCAGCAGATAACCCCATAACTGAATATTCGCATTGCCTACCGTCTTTATCTACAACTTTAAACATTGCAATTGAAGATACTGCTTTTTCTTCTTTACCTGTATTTTCTAGTGTAATGTCTGCTGCAATATATTCGTTACCATCTTTAGGTTTGCTAAATTCATCCCCAGCAACTGTATAAACCTTATTAACTGTAACTTTTAAATCTTTTAATTCTACAACATCGCCAACCTTAAAAGTTTTAGATTTTGCTTCTTCTTTATTCTCCTCTACCTTTGCATTTGTTTGTCCTACTTTTTTAGGGGTATCTTGCATATTAACAATAACACCTCCTACAACTATAACTGCGATTACCCAAAACCATATTTTTTTATAGAATGGTTTTTTAATTTTTTCTCCCATGTCATAACCTCCTTGCATTTTCTATTATATGTAATATATTCCATAATAATTATATACTGTATTTACATAAACTTCAAACTTTGTACATATTGTTACAAGTTGTTACAAGTAATTAAAAAGAGATAGCTTCATTTAGAAAGCTACCTCTTTGGCTTTTACTTTAATTCTGCTAGTTTAATAATTTTATTTGTATTTGGTTGTCGTAAATAAATAAATTTTTCTTCTTTATAGACATCATATATAGATATCCATAGCGGTGTAGTTTTATCTAAACAATACATATACTCTCCATTCTCTGGGCAATTATGTTCTGCTGCTTCAATCGTATTGGCTACACCAACAAATCTAGTTGAAGCTCCTATTAGTAAGTCTGTTAATAAAGTTATAACCACCTTTTTAATTTTAAATCTCCTCTTTATTCTTGTTTTAACAACTTTTCTCTTTCTTTTAATATATTTCTAAGTTCTTCTATACCCTCTAGTGTTGCTTTATTCCCATTATGATGAATTTATATAAATTATAATAATTTTCCCATGCAAAAAAGAGGGTACTTCCATTACAGAAGTACCTTTAAAAATTTACATATTATATATTTCTGATTAACTTTTCTATATCTGGATATAATAAAAATAAACTAAGACGCATCACCGACCTATATTAGATTCACACAAAAAGAACCCCTTTTATTGGGGTTCTTTTTGTTTAAATAAGGACGTTTGTATTTAACCTATTAGGAAGCATTATATTTAATATTCTATAAATGTTAAAAAATTCCTTTAAATAATAAAGAATAAAAATAGGTAGCCTAATTAAGTGCTACCTATTTTTATTTTTGTTTAAATAATCTTTTTTCTTTTATCTAGGATCTTAGTATCTTACCACAACGGGAACAGTCGACCCAACCTGTTCCATCGCCACGTGAATGTACAGCCTCCACATGTCCTCCTAAATAATCACAACATGAATGGCTTTGTCCTGGCATTACCCTGGCATCACATACATTACAAATAAATGCTGCATGAGCAGTAGACACATTTACCCCAATTATCAATGCTGTTAAAAGACCAATTGCAATTTTTTTCATTTAGTCATCCCCCTTTATATTATTTTATCTGTTAAATCATTTTAACTTAACAGATTCTTATTATATAATTTCTACTTTTATATCATTTTTCCTTTATAATTTTTCCCAAGAATTCATACATTTTACATCATTTTTCAATGAAATAATGCAAAAAGGTAGTCCCATTACAAAAGTACCTCTAAAATTTAATATCTTATATATTTACCATAAACATAACCACCATGTGGTGGGTAATATATGTATATCCACTCTCCTTCTTTTCTATATAACTTAACCTTTGCTCCATTAGCTAATGTTCCTAATATTTTAGAATTTGTAGACTTGCCTGATTGTACATTTACACCACTTGGTGTATTTATAGTACCTGTTTTACCATCCAAATTAATCCTACTATTATTGTTACCCATTAAGTTGCTTGGGGTACTATTGCTTGTAGTTTTCCCTACTAATCCTTTTTCAATAGCATTTGCCATATTTTCGGCATTGTATCTGTTCATATCTCCTGCATTATCACAGAAACAACATTCTATAAGCATAGCTTTAGCTTTTGTATGTTTCAATACATAAAGACCATAACCGTCTTTTAACCCTCTGTTTGTATATTCTAAAGTGCAAATATTATTTAGTATAGCCCTTGCCTGTGATAGCTCCTTACCTCCGTATGTAATGTAAATATTTCAGTACCATAGCACTACCGTTATAACAATTAAATTCATCCCAGATATATAATCTCTTTCTACCTGTTCTCTTATATCTATTCCTCTTATACTTTCCATCCCGCCACCTCGTTGCTAGTTACTTTGTTTGTTTTGAAAATAAAAAAAGGCTCTTATTAGCCCTTTAAAACTTAACCTTTGTAACCATGTCTTTTTGCATTTCCTATGCAATCTAATCTATTCACATATCCCTCATCAGAAGCACCAACTATTCTCCCATTACGAGCCGTTCTTCTCCATCTCCATTTTCCATCGCTATTTTTATAAAATTCCCATTTATCTTCACTTGGCATATGCTCACCTCTTTTTATATATTAGTATGCTAACCATTTTATTAAATTATGTATTATCTATACCTAATTTATGTTTACATTCGTATCTTCTAAGCATTAATATTTTTTTGTTTTGGTATTAGCTTCACAATGCCATCCTCCTTATTGTATAAAAAAGAGCTCTGTTAAGAGTTTTTTTATTTCATCCAATTCTTTTTTATTTGCTCTTCACATTTTTCTAATCTATTATTTAATGCCTATACTCAATATAATTAGATTAAAACACAGGTCATCTATAAAATTAATTATTTATAGATGACCCTTAGTTAATATAAGATTAATATAATTTCTCTATTTCGTATATACACACTTATGTAGTCTACCAACTGCAAACATGATTTTGTCCTGGATATACTCTCTCTCCACAAATTGGACAAGCTTGAACTGCTCTATATCTGTGAGTATGGTTCTCGCCTTTCCCTACTATTTCTCCACAAATTTGGCAGGATGTAGCTGCATTAACAACTGTACTTGGGATCATTGCTGTACCAAAGAGGGTTATTGCTACTATACAAGGAATTAGTAATTTTTTTAGATTCATTTTATATTCTCCTTTAAAATAATATTGAAGTTTCTCAATACTATTTTATATGTCCCTCTCAGAAAATATATTCCATTTATAATATATTATTAACTATATTCCTATTGCTTTAATATTGCTTAATTTAATTTAGTTTACTTTTAAATTTACTTTACATAATTATATTTAAGTAACTTACTCTATTTTCCCAATGTTCTCTGCTTTATCCTTCCACCTTTACCCCTACAATAGCTATCATGACTCATAAGATCCATAACATCAGAAAAGGAGAGGTTTTCTTCTTTCTTACCTCTCCTAGATTTTTTCTTATTTTGGTTTCTATTTTTATTTAATTGCTTATGTATTCCTGGCTGTTGTATTTTTAATATCTTTTCTATCTTCAATCTCCCACCTCCCATATTTTATTTAATATGAATATAGTTTCCTAATCAATTTTAGGTATGCAAAAAGCACCTAAGGTTTATATTCCTTAAGTGCTCTTTGATATTTAATTATTTATTTGTTCCTTCATATTCTCTTACTTCAAAAGATGCTATCTTATCATGTACTATATATTCTTTAACTGTTTTATAAGGATTAATCTTTTTATTGAATGAATATAATGATGAACCTTTACCATTAGATCTTTCCTCAAACCAGTTTATAAACTTTTCTACTTCCTGCATATTTACGTCATATTCTTTTGTAGCTCCATTTACTAGAGATATACTTAATATAGCATTGGTTTTATTTTCTTCTACCTTTTTAGTAACATTAACTTTACAAGTAGCTGCTAAATCAGTACCTTCTACTTTAGCTGTTATTGTTGCTTTACCTTCTTTTATAGCTGTTACTTTACCATCTTTATCTACTGTAGCTATTTTTTCATCACTTGATGACCATACTACTTTTTTATTCGTAGCATCTTCAGGCAATACTTTAGCATTTAGATTATCTGAACTACCTTCTAATAAATCCATAGATGTTTTATCTAAAGTTATTGATTCTGAAGAATCAAGTAAGCTTCCTGCTTCATCTATATCTATTGCATCAAGCCAGATCCATTGTTGTGATGCTCCAGGATTCTTTAAAGATATCTCAACTTTATGTATAGTATTTGACAAGTCAATCTTTTCGAATACTAACCTTTGATACATAATAGACGGATCGAAATGTGAATACTCATAAGTCTTATCGTCAATTTTTATAGAAGAAACAAGACCTACGGCATTCTTTATTGCTAAGATTCTTAATTTCGTTCCTGTAAATGTAAACTTAAATTTAGAATTTACGTTTTCTCCTGAAATCCATACTGCATCCCCTAAATAATTAGGACTGTCGGGATTGTTGCCTGTTGGTCCTATTTTTAGTATCTTAGTATTTTTATCATCATATCTTTTCCAACCTATTTCAGGCTCTCTAAGCATGTCCCCAACTTTAGCACTATTTTTCTCAGTATTGTTTAAGTTATGTGTTCCTATAACAAAATCATTATTTTTCTCAGCATGAGCACCATAAGCATTATTTATACCACTAAATACAAAAACAAACAATAATACCATACTCATAATTAAGCCTATTTTCTTTTTCATTGTGTTGTCCTCCTTATTCTTGATACCTATATTATATAATTACATCTTTCACCATATCAAGAATAAGATTCCTACAAATTCTCTTATATCTTACAAAATTATTAATTTTTTTTACAATAATTAAATTTATATTAAAGGTTAACATATTTTTGTTAATTTACTCATTATAATATAAAAAGGCACCTAGAATTAACCAAGTGCCCTTTAGTACATACACAATACATTATATATTTTTTATTTTAGCAGTTACCTTATTTGCACGATAAAATCTCAGCTATTTCCATGCTACTATCATAACATGCTTAAATTATAAATTTGTTGCGATTTCATTGCGTGTTTTTTACATTATCTTTTAGATGAGACATAAAAAATACTGTAAATTCACTTATGAATAATACGGTATTTTAAATAAATATTCGCTTTTAATAGTTCTTTGCTTCTTCTCTTGTCATCCAAAAATGAATGCCCGTAGTAGAGTCCATCCATCGATCCTCATTAAAATCTTTTACTTCTACCCATTCACCTACACGATAAACAAAGTTCTCATCTACTAAAGACCAAGCTTCCATATAACTTTCTTTATAGTCGAAGCTTTTGATTGTAAGAACTTTTGCCTTATTACAGCGACAAGAAGGTAACGTTGCCGAAGTGCGCTTTGCATCTGCCGGTATTAGAAGCTGTACTAAACGATCATTAAAACACTTTTTATATGCAAGAAATGCTCCTTTCTCTGGACAATGTAAATGAAACCATTTTGTATCCTCATCGAAAATAATATCATCCAATTTAGCATACTCTAACACTGCAGCATATAAATTTGCACCTTCAATATTACAGCCAGTCATATCTACATACCGAAGCACTGCACATTCTAAATTTGCATGTCTAAAATTCGCCTTACGTACAGTACATTCATCAAATAATACATTAAAAACACTGCTATACTCTAGATTTGCCTCATCAAACTTAACTCGATGGAATGCACTCAAAGAAAAATCAATATTAGATAAATTCCAACTTGTAAAATCCATATCAAAAAGTTCTATCTCTTTTAAAACAAGCCTTTCTTTTGGGTTCCTATTCTTTAATATCTCTTTAAATTCCTCTTGTGATAATTTACGCATGATATTTTACTCCTTTTCCGTGTACGTAATTCTATATCTTTCTTTTATATTATATTTTTTTATTTTTCTGTACAATGTAGATCGGCCAATATCCAATAGTCTTGCTGCTTTAGCCAAGTTTCCATCACATTTTTCTATAGCATTTTCAATATTTTCCTTTTCCAACTTTTCCATAGGAATAATATTTATATCTTTATTTTCATAATTTTCATTATTGGTTTCTAAAAATATATTTTTTTCAATATAGTAAGGTGAAACTGTGCCTGTATCGCTTAAATAATAATCTCTTTCTACCACATTTCTAAGCTCTCTTACATTACCTGGCCAATCATAATCCTTTAATTTATCTATATATGCTTTTTTTACTCTTTTATTTTCTTGTAAATTTCTTTGGTTAAGATTCATGACGAAACTATTAACCAAAACTTCTATATCCTCTTTTCTGTACCTTAATGGTAGGATTTTTATATTTATTACACCTAACCTATAATAAAGATCTTCTCTGAAATTTTTCTTTTTCATTTCTTCCTTTAAATTTCTATTAGTTGCTCCTATAACTCTCACATTTAGCTGCTTTTCATAGGTTCCTCCCACTCTTATAATTTTATTATTATCTAACACTCTTAATAATTTAGATTGCATGTCTAAAGGCAATTCTCCCAGCTCATCTAAAAATATTGTACCTCCATCTGCTAACTCAAATTTCCCTGGATGGCCTTCCTTTGAAGCTCCTGTAAAGGCTCCTCTTTCATATCCAAAAAGTTCGCTTTCAACAAGTTCTCTAGGTATAGATGCACAATTTACAGCTAAAAAGGGACCTGTTGCTCTCATACTATAATTGTGTATAGATTGTGCGATTAGTTCTTTTCCTGTACCACTTTCTCCTTCAATGAGTATATTACAGTTACTCTTAGATGCTTTTTTAGCCAATTCAATAATTTCAATCATCTTTTCATTTACAGTTATTATATTGTCAAAATTATAAGAAGCCTTATATCCTATTACTTTATTAACTAATTTATGAACTAAAGTAGCTTCCCTAAAAGTTATAACAATACCTGTGATTTTTCTATTACTCTTTATAGGTACCGCATTTACAATACATTTAACTCTATTATCATTTATATGAAAATCTCCTTCTATATTACTGTAACTTTTATGACTTTCTTTTAGAATTTCTTTAAAACTAATATTTTTTAATATACTGTGAATATTTATGCCTAAAGCATAGTCACTACTTATAAATAAAATTTCTTCAGCTCTATGATTTAGTCTTTTTATATTAAAATTTTTATCTAGAATAATCATGCCTTCAGAAATAGAATCAAAGGTTATATTTATAAGATTATAAGAAATAGTTAAAGCTAATTGTTTTTCTATAGCTTGTGCAGAGGCTGTTACGATACCCAGTGTATGAGAATGAGCGTTATAAGAATTACCAGACATATTTAAACATCCTATTATATTTCCGTATTCATCATGAATAGGACAGGCTGAACAAGTCCAGGAATGCTGACTTATACAAAAATGTTCTGCACCAATAGTTTGTATAGGTTTATCTAAACAAAGAGCTGTACCTATGGCATTTGTTCCAACAGCTTTTTCAGTCCAAAGGGCACCCTTTACAAAATTTAATTCTTCTACCCTCTTCATTATGTCTTTATCCCCAATTACTTCAATTATATATCCATCCTTATCTGATAATATTATGGCAAAATCAGAACCTTCAACAATATTGTATATGCCTTTCATTATAGGTTTCGCCACTGAAATTAGCTGGGCATTTTCTTGACCCTTAAATTCTACTGAAATCTTATTTCTACTACTTCCTCGCCCACTCATGTGATCTACACTGTAATCTTTACATCTTCTCCAAGATTCTGCTATTTCAATCCTTACTTTATTATCTATATAATCAGTTTCAATAAATCTTTCCCAAGCATTATGTATAAACTTTAAGTAATCCTTCACACTCTCACCTCGAAAAATAATTTTAAATATTAAATAAATACTTAATTATTCATGGAACAAACCTAATTTTACAAATATGTATATAAATTTAGCGAGATTTATAACTAATATTTTAACACACCCATATATACTATATTATATCTAACAATATTTATAAAATAAATTTTTAAAATCATTATTAAAATAAAAAACTTCAACATCATTTTGTTGAAGTTTTTTATAATTGATTTATTTACTTAAATATTCATCTATGGCTGTAGCAGCTTGTTTTCCAGCTCCCATAGCTAAAATTACAGTAGCAGCGCCTGTTACTGCATCTCCACCTGCATATACCCCTTCTCTTGTAGTTAATCCTGTTTCCTCTTCTGCTACTAGGCATTTACGCTTATTTATTTCTAATCCCTTTGTAGTAGAAGATATTAATGGGTTTGGAGAAGTTCCTAAAGACATTATTACTGTATCTACATCCATTACAAATTCTGAATCTTTTATTTCTACTGGTCTCCTTCTGCCAGACTCATCTGGTTCTCCTAGTTCCATCTTTATACATTTCATTCCTTTAACCCATCCTTTTTCATCCTCTAATATTTCTACTGGATTAGTTAAAAGATTAAATATTATTCCTTCTTCCTTTGCATGGTGTACTTCTTCTACCCTTGCTGGAAGTTCTTCTTCTGATCTCCTATATACTATATGAACTTCTGCTCCAAGTCTTAGGGCTGTTCTAGCAGCATCCATAGCAACATTTCCGCCACCTACTACAGCTACCTTCTGTCCTACTTTTATAGGTGTATCATATTCATCCTTGAAAGCTTTCATTAAATTATTTCTTGTTAAAAATTCATTTGCTGAGAACACTCCATTTGCATTTTCTCCTGGTATTCCCATAAATCTTGGAAGTCCTGCTCCTGATCCTATAAATACTGCATCAAATTTTTCTTCTTCTATAAGTTCATCTATAGTTACTGTTCTTCCTATAATTACATTAGTTTCTATTTTAACGCCTAATTTTTTAACGTTTTCTATTTCATGTTTTACCACAGTTTCCTTTGGTAATCTAAATTCTGGTATTCCGTATACTAAAACTCCACCTGGTTCATGAAGAGCTTCAAATATAGTAACATCGTATCCTTTTTTAGCTAAATCTCCTGCACAAGTAAGTCCTGCTGGACCACTTCCTATTACTGCTACCTTTTTATTTTTACTTTCTTCTCTTTCGGATAAATCTACATTATGTTCCCTTGACCAATCTGCAACGAATCTTTCAAGTTTACCTATAGCTACAGGTTCCCCTTTTATGCCAAGTACACATTTTCCTTCACATTGACTTTCTTGAGGACAGACTCTTCCACAGACTGCTGGTAATGCACTATATTTAGCTATAGTTTTTGCAGCCTCTTCAAACTCTTTATCTTTTACATGTTGTATAAATTCCGGTATTCCTATTGAAACTGGACATTTTGTTACACACATTGGTTTTTTACAATTTAAACATCTACTAGCTTCTTTAACAGCTTCTTCTTCATTATATCCTAAACAAACTTCTTCAAAATTAGTAGCTCTTACCTTTGGATCTTGTTCTCTAACTGATACCTTTTTCATTCTATCCATTACGCATTCTCCCCCGCTCCGATATGACATACGTGACCTTCTTTTTCTTCTTCTATTTTATGAAGCCTTTTTCCTTCTTCTGTTTTATATAAAGCTTGTCTTTTCATAGCTTCATCAAAATCTACTAGATGTGCATCAAATTCTGGTCCATCTACGCAAGTGAATTTTGTTTCTCCTCCTACAGTTACCCTGCAGGCTCCACACATTCCTGTCCCATCTACCATAAGTGTGTTTAAACTTGCAATTGTAGGTAATTTGTATTCCTTTGTTAACTTAGTTACAAAATACATCATTATCATAGGACCGATAGTTATTACTCTATCATAATTTTCTCCACTATCTATTAATTCTTTTAATTTATTAGTTACAAGCCCATAGAATCCATAAGAACCGTCATCTGTACAAGGGTATACCTTTGCTCCTAAATCTATCATTTCTTTTTCTAACAATATAAATTCTTTGCTTTTTCCCCCTATTATAACCTCTGGTTTTATTCCTCTTTCACAAAGCCATTTTACTTGAGGGTATACAGGTGCTGCGCCTACTCCACCTGCTACAAAAATTAATTTCATATTTTTAAGACTTTCTAAATCCTCTTCTACAAATTCTGATGGCTTACCAAGTGGTCCAACAAAATCCATAAAATAGTCCCCTACTTCAAGCTGCACCATTCTATTAGTTGAAGATCCAACAGCCTGTACAACTATAGTTACCGTTCCTTTTTCTTTATTATAATCTGCTACAGTAAGTGGGATTCTTTCTCCCTTCTCATCTATTCTCACTATAATAAATTGTCCTGGTTTTGCTGATTTAGCCACCCTTTTTGCTTCTATTTCAATAGAATATATTTTCGGTGCTAATTCTTTTTTTTCAATTATTTTATACACTTTTATTCCCCCTATTCTCTCCCAATTAATATAAATCTAAAAATTTTCCTTACAAAGAATAATATATATCATACTTCTTAAAAATTCAAATATTTAAAATTTCTATACTATATTAAAAACTATTAAGTCTTGGGTGCTAATCTATAAGCTATAAATTTAATAAAAACTTCATTCAAAAGCACAAATTTTATTTGTTGTAATTTTATATATAAATAATGAATTTTATAAAGTAATATGCGACTCTAAAACTTCCTTTTTTTAAAAAGGAAGTCTTAAAGTTATAAGTTATACAATAAAGTTATATTGCTTTATTGAAATAGTTTTTTAATTAAAATGTTACATCTTCTCCGTAGTATGTGCAGGCAAATAATTTTTCCATAGTTTCATCATTAATTTCTCTTGGATTTGATCCAGTACAAGCATCCAATACTGCATTATGAGAAATATATTTAACATTTTCTTTAAAATCTTCCTCTGTTATACCGTATTCTTTTAAGTTTAATGGTATGTTCATAGTTTTATTCATTTCTCTAATCATTTCTATTAATGATTTTACTAATTCGTCCTGATTCTCACCTGCAAGTCCAAGTTTTTTTGCAATAGTTGCATATCTCTCACCACAGGATTCGGAATTATATTGAATTACATAAGGCAGGAAGATTGCATTAGCACATCCATGAGGAATATGGAATACTGCTCCGGTTTTATGAGCCATTGAGTGCGTAATTCCAAGTAATGCATTTGAAAAAGCCATTCCTGCTAAACATTGAGCTAAATGCATTTGTCCTCTTGCTTCTTTATTTCCATTATAAGATTTAACTAAATATTCCTTTACCATAACTATAGCTTGCATTGCAAGAGGGTCTGAAAATACAGATCTTAATCCTGCCACATAAGCTTCTATAGCATGAGTTAGAGCATCCATACCAGTATGAGCTGTTAATTTTGCTGGCATTGTTTGAGCTAAATCTGGATCTACTATAGCTATATCTGGAGTTAAATTAAAATCAGCTAAAGGATATTTTATTTTTTTCTTGTAATCAGTTATAACTGAAAAAGCTGTAACTTCTGTAGCAGTCCCACTAGTTGATGGTATAGCCACAAATCTAGCTTTTTGTCTTAACTCTGGTATGCCAAAAGGTACAACAGCTTGTTCAAATGTAAAATCTGGGTACTCATAGAATATCCACATAGCCTTTGCTGCATCAATTGGTGATCCACCACCTATTGAAACTATTAAATCCGGTTCAAATTCTCTCATAACAGCTGCACCATTCATAACAGTTTCAACAGAAGGATCTGGTTCTACTCCTTCAATTAGTTTAACTTCTATATCTGCCTCATTTAAATAACTTTGTACTTTATCTAAAAAACCAAATCTTTTCATTGAGCCGCCACCTACAACTACTACGGCTTTTTTACCCTTTAATGTTTTTAATGCTTCTAAAGAACCTTCTCCAAAATAAAGATCTCTTGGTAATGTAAATCTTTCCATTTAAAACTCCTCCTCATATTATAAATATTAGAATATTTTTATTAACCTTATTATTTTATAAATATTTAAAGCAAGTATTATGCCAAAAATTTAACAAACTCATGTAATTAAATTATGTTTTATTAATATAATATAAGGATTTTCTATAATAAATTTGAAATGAAATAACTGTCAATCATCTAAAATACCTATATAAACAGATATTTCTCTTAATTTACAGATTAATATAAGAAAACTAATTATATGATAAAATAATAACTACTACAATACAAATAAATTTAAATTTATTTGTATTTACCTTAATAAGGATATAGCACTAAAAATAAAAAGCAATATGATGTATAAAAACTATACATTATATTGCTTTTTACTGTATAAAAATTAAACATTGTATATTTCTTATACAGTTCTTATTATTTTATTTAAAATTTATAATGATGATTTTCTACAAAATTCAATTTTACTCTAATAATTAGTTTCCTAACTATGAATAAATATCTTTAAAAAATTAAATATTATATTTCTTAAGTTTTGAATATAGGGTAGCCCTAGTTATACCAAGAGCCTTTGCGCTTTGTGACATATTACTATTATATTCATTCACTGTATTTATAATAGCTTCTTTTTCAATTTCCTCTAGGGTTCTTATTTTATTACTATATAAAAGCCCTATATTATTTTCATGAAAATTATGCTTATCCTCAATATTTTTAAAATCCTCTTCCAACATAAAAGAACTATCTCCCCTTAAATTAACTATATTCTCTATAAAATTTTCCAGTTCCCTTATATTACCTGGCCAATTATACTGTAACATATTATGATATATATC
Source organism: Clostridium botulinum (assembly GCF_001276985.1). GTDB lineage: Bacteria > Bacillota > Clostridia > Clostridiales > Clostridiaceae > Clostridium_F > Clostridium_F botulinum. Next base: position 565,574 of record NZ_LHUL01000008.1, on the reverse strand, counting down.
TTCCTTTATGTGAGGCATTGGTTTGTTTAATTTTATAGATTTAATCCTAAAAAAATATTTAATAAGTATGGGCAAATCTCCCTTTCTTTCTCTAATAGGAGGTAATTTTATAGGTATTACACTTAATCTATAATATAAATCTTGTCTAAAGGTCCCCTTTTCTACTTCTTTTTTTAAATCTTTATTAGTAGCAGCAATAATTCTTACATCTACGGGTATTATTTTATCTCCACCGACTCTTGTTACATATCCTTCTTGCAAAACTCTAAGTAAACTCACTTGCATATCTAAAGGCATTTCTCCAATTTCATCTAAAAATAGAGTTCCTCCATTAGCCAATTCAAATTTACCTGCATGTCCACCTCTTCTTGCTCCCGTAAAAGCTCCATCTTCATATCCAAAAAGCTCACTTTCTATTAAACTTTTAGGTATAGCTCCACAATTTAAAGCGATAAAACTGTTTTCTCTTCTATCACCATAATTGTGAATTGATTGTGCCAATAATTCTTTTCCTGTACCACTTTCTCCTTCAATTAATACAGTAGATGGAGATGAACTTATACTTTTGGCATAATTTATTACCTTTTTTATCTCTTTACTTTCACCTATAATATCTTCAAAGTTATACACAGCTCTCATACCACTATATTTATTAACTAAGTCTAACACAGTTTTTATTTCCTTAAAAACAATAACCATTCCTATTATTTTATTTTCTATTTGTATTGGTGTAGCAGAAACATTATATCTTCCCTTAATCAATTTATCATTTAAAACTGCTTCCTTATCCTCATATGGTTTACCATTTTTAATTCTTTCAAATATATGATGCCAATTGGGTAATATGTTTTCTACATTTTTATCTAATACATCCTTATCTTCAATTCCAAGAATATTACAGGCGGCTTTATTTATTGTTTTAATCTTTCCTCTAAAATCCACCACATATATTCCTGAAGATATTGAATCTACTATAGTATTCATATATTGGTAAGTTTCTAATAATTTTTTATTTGTATTATCTACATTTATTTGATTTTCTATAGATTTAACAGCTGCTACAACTAATCCTAAAGTGTGAGAATGAACTCTATCCCTATCTCCAGTTAAATTTAAACATCCTATTATATCTCCATTTATATCATGTATAGGGGCTGCAGAGCAGGTCCACCTGTGATAAGCCTTTATAAAATGTTCCCTTTCAGATATTTGAATAGGTATGTCTTCCTTTATAGCTGTTCCCATAGCATTGGTACCAATACTATTTTCTGACATAAATGCTCCCACTACCATATTTAAATTATTAGCAATATCCATTACTTCTTTATCTCCAATAATTTTTAAAATACATCCTTCTTTATCTGTTAAAATTATAAAAAACTCTGACCCTTTTAAAAAATCATATAATATATCTATAAAAGGAGATGCAACCTTTAAAAAGCTCTTATTTTTTTCTATATTATTGGTAATTTCTTTCCCTTTAAGAATTTTTTTAGGGAAAACTCTATTTTCCTCTATTCCAAAATAAACAGATCTCTCATGAGATTTTTTTATTATATTATCTTGTTTCTCTTTACCATAAATCAATTTATCACTTCCTTATGTGAATATTATATCAAAAATTCATATTTTTATTTGATTTATAAAGCAAGTTCTTAAAAAATCTAGGGAAATACCTATAAGTTATCTAAAGAAATAGAAAAGTAAATTATATTCAAATTTATTTGAGCCTATAAAGATTGGTAATGTTGAAATTAAGAACAGATTCGTAATGGCTCCTATGAGGCCTGGTAGACTTTGTTCAGAGGATGGTAGTTTCAATGAAAAAGGAATTGAATAGTGGTACTGTATGTATTTATTAGGAGACGCAAGGGAAGTAAATAATATATTAAAAAGATTTAAATTTAACACTCCAAGGATAAAAAATACACTCATAGATCAATTCATTTTGCTAAGTAGTTCTAAATTTTGCTCCATTAAAGATTTTATACCCGGTGGAAGCAGCCTCCTTTGGCTTCATCACCGGCTCCTCACGTCCTGTGAGGAATTACAAAAATTTTTAATTCCGTAAAATTAAGAACTACTAAAGTTTATTTATATGATCTAACACGTGTATTTTTTATATTTTCTGTGTTAAATTTAAATCTTTTTATGGTGAAACACCTTGTTTTAATTAGCTTAAATTTTCAATCCTTATGACACTCTTTATTTTGTCTACTACATCTAAATTCTTTATTTTTTCTATGGATTTATTTATATTTCCCTCAAAAGTATCATGAGTTACCAGCACTATGGATACAAAATCTTCTTTTTTAGGTTTCTGTATAAAGGATAAAATACTTACATTATTTTCCCCTAATATAGCAGTGATTTTTGCCAAAACCCCTGCCTCCTCTTTTACAGAAATTCTTAAATAATATTGAGATTTAAAATTATCTACAGGTGCTATTTCCCTATCAATATAGCTTTTATCCATAGGAGGAACACCTTCATTTCTTAGAACAGATATTATATCTCCAACTACTGCACTTCCTGTAGGAAGTTCTCCTGCTCCTCTTCCATAAAGCATCAAATCTCCTACCGCATTACCTTTAATAAAAATTGAATTAAAGGAATCATTAACATTAGCTAAAGGATGAATTGATGGAATCATTGTCGGATGAACCCTAAGTTCAAGCTTTTCATTAACCTCTTTAACTATGGCTAAAAGTTTTATAACATATCCTAACTCCTTTGAATATTCTATATCTTTTGCTTTTATCTTAGTTATTCCCTCTACATATATATCATTTACATTTACATTTGTTTCAAAAGCTAAAGTAGTTAATATAGCTAATTTATAAACTGCATCATAACCTTCCACATCAGAAGTTGGGTCTGCCTCTGCATAGCCCTTTTCTTGTGCTTCTTTAAGTGCTTCTTCAAAGCTCATACCTTCTAAAGTCATTTTAGTTAATATATAATTTGTAGTTCCATTAATTATACCCACAATTTCCTCTATTTTATTAGCAGTTAAACTTTCATTTATGCTATTTATTACAGGGATTCCTCCAGCCACACTAGCCTCCAAATTTACAATTACCCCTTGTTTTTTAGCTTCTTCAAAAATTTCTTTACCATTAGTTGCAATAAGCATTTTGTTAGCAGTTATAACATGTTTTTTATTTTTTATAGATCTTAGTATATATTCTTTAGCAGGCTGCAGCCCACCTATAACCTCTACTACAATTTTTATACTATCATCATTAAATATTTCTTCTACATTTGTAGTTAATAATTCTTTAGGAACCTCTATTCCTCTTTGTTTATTTATATCCTTTACCAATATTTTTGATATTTCTATATCATAACCGGCCCTTTTAATTATGGCTTCTTTATTTGTCTTTAATATATTCCAAACACCTTTACCTACATTTCCTAATCCTAATAACGCAATTTTAACTTTTTCCACAATTTTTGCCCCCTTTTTTTGTAAACAGATTACTAGTTTTAAAATTTTTTTAATCTACTTTGAACTTAAAAATTCTTTTCAAAGAATATAGTCTTTCTTATACAAAATATAAAAATTCTACTGCTCTAAATCTCAGGAATTTTTATATCTATAACTTTTAAAACTAACAATGTTAAAAATACTAATAGGATAAATTATTAATATTTCTAAACAGTTTTTTAGCTATTTTATAAAAGTATTATATATACCCCTTATAGCCCTTTCAAAGTCATCATTTTCTACACCCACAATAATATTTATTTCACTAGAACCTTGATTAATCATTCTTATATTTACATCCTCCTCTAAAAGTCCTTTAAATATCTTTGCAGATATGCCCTTAGTTCTATTCATTCCGTTTCCCACTGTAGCAATCAATGCCATATTAACATGAACTTCTAAAGAATCTGGATTACACTGTCTTTTAATTTCTTCTAATATAATATCTAGCTTATTACCAAGTTGACTGTCTTCTATTACTAATGATACAGAATCTATACCTGAGGGAATATTTTCAAAGGCTACCCCATTTTCTTCTAGTATAGAAAGAAGTTTTCTACAAAAACCTAATTCTGAATTCATAAGCATCTTGTGTATAGCTATGACTGTAAATCCTTTTTTACCTGCTATGCCTGTAATAGATCCAGTATAATTTAAAGCTTTATCATCATCTACAATTAATGTACCTTTATCTTCTGCTCTATTAGTATTCTTTATGTTTATAGGAATTTTCACATCTCTTACAGGAAATATACTCTCTTCATGAAGAACCTTTGCTCCCATATAAGAAAGTTCTCTAAGTTCCTTATAGCTTATTACTTCTATAGGTTTTGGATCATTTATAATATTAGGATCTGCCATTAAAAAACCTGAGACATCTGTCCAATTCTCATAAAGAGAAGCCTCTACAGCTCTAGCTACTATAGCTCCTGTTACATCAGAACCACCTCTTGAAAAAGTTTTTATAGTTCCATCAGGCAGCGCTCCATAAAAGCCTGGAATAACTGCCTTTTTAACATTCTTAATTTTTTCTTTTATAGCCTTCTCTGTTTTTCTTAAATCTAAGCTCCCATATTTTTTGAAATGTATAATTTCAGCTGCATCTATAAATTCATAATTTAAATAATCTGCCAAAATTAATCCGTTTAAATATTCTCCTCTGCTAGCTGCAAAATCTCTTGAGGCACCTGCTTCAATCTCCCTTTTTATTTCTTCTAGTTTATTTTTTATATCAACTTTAACCCTTAATTCCTTTGCTAAATTTAAATATCTTTCCTCTATATGCTTAAACACGTCATCAAAGGATATAGCACTTTCTCTATGGGCATGACATAAATATAAAAGATCTGTTATTTTATAATCCTTTTTAAATCTTTTACCTGGCGCTGAAGGTACTATGTATCTTCTGTTTTCATTATCATAAATTATACTTTTCACCTTTCTAAATTGTTCACTGTCTGAAAGTGAACTTCCTCCAAACTTAGCTACGATTACTTTTCCCATTTTATTTTAAGCCCCCTGTTTATCTGATTAATAATTCACAGTAATCAATATATTAAAGATCCTTTCATTTCTTACTCTAAACTATCTAATTTTTTAAATTTAATAATTTACTTAAACTTATTCAATTTAAACCTTACAATTATTTACTACGGTTCCAAGCTTGTCTATCTTAAGTTCCCTAACTTCCCACTTGTTCTTTAAAGTCTCTAAAAAACTTTTAATATTTTTTGAAAAATCCTTATCCTCTTCTCTAAGCATTACCATAATTGTTGGACCTGCTCCACTTAAAAATACACCTAAAGAATTTAGTTTTTCACACTGTTTTTTTATTGAATAAAAATTTTCTATAAGCTTTGCTCTATAGTCTTGATGTAATTTATCCTTGCAAGCATATTTTATTAAATGAAAATCACCATTATTTAATGCAGATATCATAAGTGCGGTTCTTCCTACATTAAAAATTCCATCTTTGTAATCTATACTTTTAGGAAGGACTGCCCTTGCCTTTTCTGTAGATAAAGTAAAATCTGGTATAAGTGCACAAAACTTAATACCCTCACTCACCTTCACTTTACTATAAATTACTTCTCTATTATCAGATATGGAAGCAGTCATTCCCCCACAAAAAGCTGGATTTACATTGTCCGGATGCCCTTCCACTTCCACTGCTAAATCTAAAAGTTCTTTTTTATTTAAAGCTCCACCAGCTAATTCATTGGCAGAAACTATACCTCCTACCACACAGGCTGCACTACTTCCAAGCCCTCTTGAGACAGGTATATCGCTTTCTATTTTTATCCTTAATCCTGTAGGTTTGTATCCGATTTTATCAAAACACTTTTTCATAGCCACATATATTAAGTTGTTCTCATTTTTAAATTTATCCGCACAACCTTCAAAGATAAGTCCCTCTTCAATTTCTTCTACAAAGAATTTATTATACATATTTACTGCTACACCTAAGCAATCAAATCCTGGTCCTATATTTGCACTTGTAGCAGGCACTCTAACTTCTACCATTTTAATCACCTATATTCCTAAAAAATTTTTAATTACTTTCTTCATTTCATCCTTTTTACAAGTGACCTTATGACAAATTTCTTTTTCCTCTAGTCCTTCTAATCCTTTAGGCAACTTTAAATTTAATTTATCTGAAAATAAATTAACTAATTCAAAATCTGAAGCATTTTCATGTCCCATATCTAATACTTCATTTATACTTTTGGGAAATTTAAATGGACTTGCGGTAGATGCTATTATAGTAGCACTATTATCTCCTGTTTTATTTTTATATTTTTCATAAACATCATAAGCTACTGCAGTATGAGTATCTATAAGATAATCAGAACTTTCATAGACTTTTTCAATAGCTTTAAGTGTATCATCTTCATCCGAAAAATCTCCATATAATATATCTAATCTCTTCTTCATTTCCTCTGTTATCTCATATTTACCCTTTTCTTTAAGTTCTGTCATGAGATTTTTTATAAGGCGTGAATCTTTTCCACTTATTTCATACAAAAATCTTTCCAAGTTACTAGATATTAAAATATCCATAGAAGGAGAATTAGTAACAGAAAATTTTCTTCTCCTATCGTATATTCCAGTATTTATAAAATCTGTTAGCACCTTATTCTCATTAGATGCACAAATTAATCTTCCCACTGGTATTCCCATATTTTTAGCGTAAAAGGCTGCTAAAATGTTACCAAAATTTCCTGTAGGAACAACTATGTTTATATTTTCTCCTTCCCCTACTTTTTTATCTTTAAGTAGATTCACATAAGAATAAACATAGTATACTATTTGCGGTACTAGTCTTCCTATATTTATAGAATTAGCAGAGGAAAACATGTATCCCCTTTCCTCTAATAATCCATTAAAATCTCTATCATTAAATATTTCCTTAACTCCACTTTGAGCATCATCGAAATTCCCATCTATGCCTACTACGAAAGTATTCTTCCCCTCTTGTGTAACCATCTGTCTTTTTTGAATTTCACTTACCCCATCCTTAGGATAAAATACCACTATCTTTGTGCCCTCTACACTATCAAATCCTTCTAGAGCAGCTTTTCCAGTATCTCCTGAAGTAGCTGTTAATATAACTATGTCTTTAGTTATATTCATCTTTTTTGCTGAGGTTTTTAAAAGGTGCGGAAGTATACTTAAAGCCATATCTTTAAAGGCTAATGTTTTCCCATGATAAAGTTCTAAAAAATATGCTCCAGCTTTATAATTTAATGGTGCTATAAGAGGATTCTCAAACTTACTGTCATAGGCTTTATCTATACATTCTTTAAGTTCCTCTTCATTAAAATCATCAAAGTACTTTTTCATAATATAAAATGCTAATTCCTTATAATTCATGTTTTTTAATTCTTTAAAACTCTTATCTATTTTAGGAAGCTCTTCTGGTACATATAATCCTCCATCCTCAGCTATTCCTCTAATTATTGCCTCTGATGCTTTAACATTTTTCCCTTCTCCCCTAGTACTTTTATAAAACAACTTATTAGCCCCCTTTTAACGAAATATATTTTTATATGTTTTATTACATTTTCTATTTTTTCCTCTTCTGTTAAAGTTATAATATATATATTATTCTGTCTTTCATAAAAAGTCAAGTGTTTTTCTATAGAATACAAGATAATCATAATTATTTCCATAAAGTTACTTATAATTCCTTAGTTCTATAAGATAAAATAAAAGAATTTGATTATTTTTTATAATTATTTTGTGAAACAATACTACCTATAATTTCTTTTAAATATACAAAATAAACATATAAAAATAAAAAGTGCAGCTACTTAAATAACCACACTTCTTATTTATATATATTTAATTTTTATTATTCAAATTATTAGTGACTTAACATTTATAGTACTTATCTCATAATATTCATATTCCAGTAAAAACTAATAACTTATGAATCAAAAAAATAGGTCCTCAACTGATATATCTAAAAATATTACTAATAATAAAGTTAATATAGCATTGTTGATTATTTATTGTGAATTTAAACTAAGTGTTAGTTTTATATTTCATTATTTTCAATCTCTTCTTTCTTTTTAAAGGTTACTACATAACAGCGTTACTTTATCATACTTATATATCATCACCAGTAATTATTTTATCTATAATCCTCTTACTACTAAGTTATTAATTATGGTGAATATACTAAAAAGAGTATGTCACTTTTAGTGAAATACTCCTTTTTTCTCTTAAAATAAATTTTCTGATCTTTAATTAAGCTTTAAATAATATGCTGTATTAAGTTTATTATGTAGAATTAAACTCTTTACATAATTTTTAGTATATAATTTTAATCTATTAACCCTTCTTTTTGCAAAAATTCTTTTGCTACTTCTTTAGGATCTCTTTTATTTACATCTACTTCATAATTTAATTTTCTCATTTTTTCATCCGTAATCTTTCCATCTAGTGCTCCTAAAACTTCTTTAAGTTCTGGGAACTTCTTTAATGTTTCTTCTTTTACAATTGGAACTGCATAATAATCTGGGAAAAAATGCTTGTCATCCTCTAAAAGAACTAAATTAAACTGCTCTATTAATCCATCTGTTGTAAAAGCATCTATAATTTGAGTTTCATTATTAACTAAAGCTTTATACCTTAATCCACCATCTATTGGTTTAACAGCCTTAAAATTCATATTATATGCTTTATTAAGACCTATAATCCCATCTTCTCTATTTGCAAATTCTATTGTTGGTCCTAATATCATTTTACTTGATACATTTGCTAAATCTGATGTGGTTTTTAAATTATATTTTTGTGCAATTTCTTTTGTAGTTGCCATTACATAAGTATTGTTAAAACCTATAGGGTTTAAGACTTCAATTCCAAACTTTTCCTTAAACTCCTTTTTGACTGTATTATAAACCGCCTGTCTATCTCTATTAGGTTTTTTTATATTTAGCATATTTCCATATGCAGTACCTGTATATTCAACATACATATCTATTCCGCCAGTTTTTAGTGCATTAAAGCTTACTTGAGTTCCTCCTAAATTTAACTTTGTTTCAACATCTATATCTGTTTTATTATCAATTAACTCTTCCAATATGTTACCTAAGATAATCTGTTCTGTAAAGTTTTTGGAACCAATAACTACTTTTTTATCCCCTAGTCCTATTAGCTTTGGAACTATTAATGCTAACACTATAAGAACTCCTAATATTGATGCTATTATAGTATTTCTTTTCCTGTTTTTATTTGAAGAATTTCCTTTTACTTTCATTGTACCATCTGCTTTTTTTATACCATTTGGCATAGTTGCCTCTTCTATTCTTCCTGTTATCCAATCTATTATTAAAGCTAATATAGCAGCTGGAATAGCACCAAATAATATAAGATTATTATCTACTGTTTGTATTCCTGAGAATACTAAGTATCCAAGTCCACCTGCTCCTACAAAGGCTGCTATAGTCATAAGTCCAACGGCTGTTACTGATGCTATTCTTACACCTGCCATTATTATTGGCATTGCTAAAGGTATTTTTATTAATTTAAGAGTTTGAGTATTTGTCATTCCTAAACCTTTAGCTGCTTCTAGCATATCTGGATTTATATTAGTAATTCCTGTATAAGTATTTTTTAATATTGGTAGCATAGAATATAAAACAACCATAGTTATAGCAGGTGCTGATCCTATACCTATTAAAGGTATTAAAAAGCCTAAAATAGCTAAGCTTGGTATAGCTTGTGTTAAATTTGCAAAACCTATTACTATATTAGCTATCTTTTTATTTTTAGTAATAATTATGCCAAGGGGCACTCCAATAACTACTGCTATTAAAACTGCTATTAAAGTAAGTTCTATATGTTCTATTAAAAGAGAGAATATTTCTGATCTTTTAAGTATTAATTGCTGTATAAAATTATTCATCAATTATCCCCTCCATATCTATATATTGACTACTTAAAACTGATATTAAACTACTTCTTGTTATTAACCCTAAAAGTTTTCCTTCACTATCACTTACAGGCAAATACCCCATCTTTAAACTATTAAATTTATCCAAAAGTTCTGGTAAATTAGTATCTCCCAAAACACATTTCGGTTCTTTGTTCATTACTTCTTCCACTAATGTATTTTTTTCTTTTATTTTTCTAATATATTCTAAAGTTATATACCCTAGTAATTTTCTTTGTTTATCTATTACTAATAAACTATCCACTTTGTTATCTCTCATTTTTTCCCTTGCTTGAAGTAAATTTCTTTTAGAAGTAACTGTTACAGGATTCGCTATCATAACATCCTCTGCCCTTATCATTTCTGGCTTGGTCCATATTTTATTTTTTCCTACAAATTCTTCAACATATTCTCCTGCTGGATTTTTTAATATATCTTCTGGAGTATCATATTGAAGTAGTTTTCCATCTTTCAATATACAAATTTTATCTGCTAAATTTAAAGCCTCATCCATATCATGCGTAACAAAAACTATAGTTTTTCTATACTCTTTTTGTATATTAAATAATTCTTCTTGAAGTTCTGATCTTGTTATAGGGTCTAACGCACTAAAAGGTTCATCCATTAAAATTATTTCGGCATCTGCTGCAAAAGCTCTTGCAACTCCAACTCTTTGTTGCTGTCCTCCACTTAATTCAACTGGATATCTGTCCATATATTCTTCTGGATTTAATCCAACCATATTTAACAATTCATTTGTTTTTTTATTAATTTCTTCCTTAGATTTCCCCATAAGTTTTGGTATTATTTCTATGTTTTCTTTAACTGTAAGATGTGGGAAAAGCCCTGTTTGCTGAATTACATAACCTATACTTCGTCTTAACTCTATTGGATCTACATCCTTTATATTTTTCCCATTAACTAGTATTTCCCCTGCTGTAGATTCTATCAATCTATTTATCATTTTCAATAATGTAGTCTTTCCAGAACCACTGGAACCTATTAATACAACTAAATTGCCCTTCTCTATTCTTAAATTAAATTTTTCTATTACAATAGCATCTTTGTAAATTTTTTTAATATTTCTAAATTCAATTATAGTATTTTCCATAAATATTTTGCTCACCTTCCTCTCTGTTCCTCAAAATTTTATTCATTTGCATACTAACAACTTTATTTTAAATAAAGTTGTAACTTTAATGCTAACATAAAAAAGCATAGCTATCAAGTTTACCTATTAAAAATATATAATTATTATCTTTTAAATTGACTATTTTTATGTATAAAAAACTACGAATACTTTAGTTATATAAAGAAAAGAGCATTTCACTTATAGTAAAATACTCTTTATTACTTACTTTAAAATAAATTTTCTAATATTTAATAAGAGAAATATATTCCTCACCTAAATCTAAAAATCACTTTATATTAACTATTGTATACATCAGATCCTTAACTAATCTCTTAAAGTTCTACGAAACAGGATTTTATTTCATCAAAGGATATAGTACCAAAATACTTCTTTATATCAATTCCTTTTAAAAATTCATCTATATATTCTTCCCCATATTTTACCCCAATAATTTTTTTCTCTATTTCCGATACATCCATTAATCCTAAAAAGTCACCATATATTTTACATTCATTAATATGTCCTTCTACAATATTTAATAATACTTCAAACTTACCACCTTGAAATCTTTTAGAATTTCTGTAGTTAAATTCTGGTGACTCACCATAGTTCCATTGCCAGGTCATGTACTTTTCTTTCATTAATTTTTCTATCCCATTAATATGGTCACTAGTCAAATTGTACTCTTTAAGAGAACTTTTATTCCATATAAAAATATTTTCTATAAGTATTTCTTTAAATTCTTCCATAAAAATATCTTCTTTTACATGTTCTTTAATGTTTGTTACTCTACTTTTTATTGATTCAATACCCTTAGATAGTATTTTATCATTGTCTACATTTAAGGCTTTAACTAAATTTTCTAGTTCAGAATTAAATAATAAAGTTCCGTGATGAAGAAATCTATCTTTATATATATGTTGAGAATTTCCTGATATTTTTCTTCCATCTATTAAAATATCATTTCTTCCTGATAATTCTGCTTTTACATTGAGTTTACCTAAAGAATAAACTACAGGATTGGTAAAGGTTTTAAAATCAAGCAAATGTTTTTCATCATATTTAGTTATGAAGGTAAAATTTATATTACCTAAATCGTGATATACAGCTCCTCCTCCAGAATTCCTTCTAACTACATTTATATTATTATCTTGCACAAAATTCATATTAATTTCCTTTAATGTATTTTGATGTTTTCCTATTACAATTGTAGGCTCATTTTGCCAGAGAATAAAATAGTCTTCCTTAATATCTACATTTTTTAAAAGATATTCTTCTAAAGCCAAATTGAAAAAAGGATTTGTTGATTTATTTACTAAAAACTGCATTATTTTTACCTCCATAACTTGATTTTATTTATTCACCATATGAATTGCTTCTTTGTTTACTGCAAGAGCTGCCTCCTTCATTGCTTCTCCTATTGTTGGATGAGCATGTACTGTTGTAATTATTTCCTCTAGGGTAGCTTCTAGTCTTAGAGCTAAGGCTGCCTCTGTTATTAAATCCGTTGCCCTAGGTCCAAGTATATGAACTCCTAATATCTCTTCATATTTTTTATCCGCTATTATTTTTATAAATCCCTCTGTATCATTCATTATAAGTGATTTGCCATTATAAATTAGAGGGAACTTTCCTACTTTGTAATCAACTCCTTTTTGTTTTGCTTGTTCTTCCGTTAATCCTACAGAAGCTAACTCTGGTTTAGTATACACACAAGCTGGTACAGTTTTATAATCCATTTTCTTATTTTTACCCATAATATTTTCTACAGCTATTATCCCTTGGTCTGAAGCCACATGAGCAAGCATATTCTTTCCTGTGCAGTCACCTATAGCATAAATTCCCTTTATATTTGTTTCCATATTATCATTTACCAAAATGCAGCCCTTTTCTGTGGATACTCCAGTACTTTCTAAATTTAAATTCCCTATATTTGCTCTTCTTCCTACTGCTATTAAAACTTTTTGTGCCTCTATATTTAACTTGTCATTATCTTCTTCAAAACTTACATTTAAATTTTCATTGTTATTTTCAATTTTAGTTACCTTACAGTTATTATATATATCAATTCCGTCCTTTTTAAGCTTTTCCTTAAGAATCTCAGAAATTTCTCTATCCACTGGAGGCAATATATATGGTAACATTTCAATAACTGTTACTTTGCACCCAAGGGAATTAAAAATATTTGCAAATTCTATTCCTATAACGCCTCCACCAATTATCACCATACTTTTAGGAATAGAATCTAAGCTTAAGGCTCCAGTACTATCAATTACTCCCTCTAATTCTCTTCCTTCTATAGGAGGTATAAATGGAACGGAGCCAGATGAAATTATCACATTATCAAATTGGATATTTCCACTTTCTCCTTGATCCTTTGTTACTTTTATACTATTTTTTCCTTCAAAGGCTGCAGTTCCATTAATTACTTTAACTTTATTATGTTCAAGTAATGATGATACCCCTGAAACTAATGTATTTACTACAGTATTTTTTCTATTTTGAAGCTGAGTCCAATTGATTTTTACTTCATTATTCACCTCTATTCCTAAAGTTCTAGCTTCTTTTATTTCATTTAATAATTCTGAAGAATGTAATAAAACTTTAGTAGGTATACAACCAATATTTAAACAAGTTCCGCCTAACTTTTCTTTTTCAATAAGAGTAACCTCTGCTCCTAATTGCGCTCCACGAATAGCTGCCACATATCCTCCTGGTCCTCCTCCAATAACTACTAGCTTCATTTTTTATCCCTCCTACAATATAAGCAACTCTGGCTTTTCCATATATTTTTTAACTGCTTTTAAGAATTGAGCCGCTACAGCACCATCTACCGCCCTATGGTCTGCAGTAAGAGATAAACTCATAAGAGGTTTTATCACTATTTCTCCATTCTCTACCACTGGAGTATTAGTTATCATATTCACACCTAATATAGCTACTTCAGGCTGATTTATAATTGGAGAAAAAGACTTTATACCAAACATACCAAGATTAGTTATAGTAAAAGTTCCTCCAGTACTATTTTCTTCAGTAAGTCCATTATTTTTAGCTTTGTGGGCTAATTCTTTCACTTCTATAGAAATATCCTTTAGTCCCTTTTGGTTTGCATATTTAACCACTGGTACCACAAGGCCTTCCTCTAAAGCCACTGCTACTCCAATATTTGAATAATTTCTAAAAATCATTTCATCTCCTTCTATTGAGCAATTAACTAAAGGATATTGAATGAGTACTTTAGAAACTATTTTTACTAATAAATCTGTATAAGTAACTTTCCATTCATTTTTAATTTGTTCCTTTAACCTTTTTAAATTAGTCATATCCACTTCAATGTCATAGGTCACTGTAGGAGAAATCTTTGAACTTTCGCTCATTCTTGAGGCAATTACTTTTCTCATAGTGCTCATTTTTACTCTTCTATCCATTAAATCTTCTCCTACAGAAGGAATAGATTTTTGGATAAATTCTAATATATCATCTTTCATTATTCTTCCGTCTTTCTTTATACCTTCTAAATTAACGCCTAAATCTTTAGCTATCTTCTCTGCTACTGGAGAAGTTTTAATATTATTCTTATTATTTTCTATATATGATTCTACATCTTTTAAAACTATTCTTCCTTCAGGCCCTGTTCCATCTAATAGTTGAATATCCACATCATTTTCCTTTGCAAGTCTTTTTGCTATTGGGGATATCTTTGTTCTTTCTCCTTTTTTTATTTTCCTATTATCTTTTATCTCCTCCTTAGATTCTTTAACTTCTTTTTCTACCTCATTTCCCTTACTATCTTGCAAAGATTCCCTTAATAGATTTGATATATCCTCATCTTTATCTCCAATTATGGCTACTGGTTTCAAACATTCAACTACTGTACCTTCATCTACTAAAATCTTTCTTACAATTCCATCAGCCTTTGCTTCCACATTATTAGTCAATTTATCCGTTGTTACATCAAATAAGGTCTCTCCTACCTTTATAGTATCTCCTTCTTTTTTATGCCATTTAACTAGTTCACCCTCTGTCATAGTTAATCCCAGCTTTGGCATAACCTCTAGCTTACCCATAAACAATCCTCCTTTAACTATTGTAAATAATATTGTTATATATTAAAAAATCCCTGAGCTTGTGCTAATTCTAATGCGGATTTTATATTAACCCTAATAGGTCCTTTTCTTGTTATTTTAAAAATAAAAGTTTCTCCTTTTTTAAAGGATATTTCTCTTTCTCCGTCCAACGCAATTACACCTTTTTCCTTTGATGTAAACTTATATTCCTCATTAAGATTAATTATTTTTGTATCTCCCATATGAACTTTTTCAATAGTTCCTGCAGCTATTGGAGCTATTATTTTATATTTATTTTCTGTTAAATCAATAACTGCTCCAAAGTCATCTTCTATTTCTATTATTTTTCTACATCCCACAAGAGAAGAAAAGCCTATAGTACCTGGATGAGCCCTTGTAACTATTATCTTTTCCATATCCTCTACGTCCCAGATTGCTTTTGCTCCTACAAATAAGTTTTTTGAGATAACTGAATCTACAAGAGCTATGTCCACTAAAGCCCCATCTTTAAAAATTTCTATTCTTTTGTCTCTATGATATATATTATTTAGACCAAATTTTTGAGATGCAACAAAGGCTGTAGCCATTCCAACTACAGTACCCTCAAGCATTTCTGGGTATACATTATTTGTTCCTGTAGATATTGAAATTATTGGTGTTTTATTAATAGACTTTGCTACCGCTCTGCTTGTTCCATCTCCACCTAATACTACTAAGCAGCCTACCCCATATTCTTCCATTAATTTTGCAACATTTATAGTATCATCTATACTGCCTCTAACTTTCATATTCATTATCTGTAGGTTTGTAGATAGTTCTCCTAAAGTATTTAAATTATCCAATACCTTATAACCTATTTGGAAAGTATCTGGCATAATTAAGATATCTTTTACTCCAAAAGCCTCTGCAGATAAAACTATTCTCTCTACTATATTAACTTTTTCGTTGTTATCTATGGTGGTTGCATGGGATACTAATCGTCTTATATCTTTACCAGAGGCGGGATTTGCAATTATACCTATTTTATTCATAATTATCACCCTATTAAGTAAGGGGAAAAATCTCCCTTTATATTCCTTCAGATTAGAATAGCTCTTTTACTTTTTTAACTATATCCTTAGAATCAGGAATAACATAACTTTCTAGTGTAGGTGAAAATGGTATAGGAGTATTAAGGGCTCCTATTCTGCCTACAGGTGCATCCAAATAATCGAAAATCTCCTCATTTATTAGGGAAGATATTTCTCCACTATAGGCTCCTCTTTTATTTTCCTCTGTTACAACTACAGCTCTATTGGTTTTCTTTATAGAATTAAATATAGTTTCCTTATCTAGTGGATATAAAGTTCTTGGATCTATCACTTCTACTTCAATCCCATCCTTTGAAAGTATATCTGCTGCTTTTAAAGATTCGTGTACCATTTTACCTGTAGCTATAATAGTGACATCCTTTCCTTCTCTTTTAATATCTGCCACACCTAAAGGTATTCTTTTTATTTCATCTGAAACTTCACCCTTCATGCCATATAAAAATTTGTGTTCCATAAACATAACTGGGTTATCATCCTCTATAGCTGCTACCATAAGTCCATATGCATCCTGTGGTGTGGATGGATATACCACTTTAAGACCTGGCACATGTGTAAGCCAAGCTTCAAGGGATTGAGAATGCTGTGCAGCTGCTTGTACACCTGCTCCCTCTGGTAATCTAACTACCATAGGTAAACTTATCTTTCCCCCAAACATAAATCTCATTTTTGCAGCTTGATTTACGATCATATCCATTGACACCGTTAAAAAGTCCCCAAACATTATCTCTGCAATTGGTCTTAGACCCGTAGCTGCTGCTCCAACAGCACATCCTGCAATTGCGCCTTCAGATATAGGAGTATCTCTTACTCTTTTATCTCCAAATTCTTTGTATAAATCTCCGGTTACTCCAAAGCATCCTCCAAAAGCTCCTACGTCTTCCCCAAAAATTAATACCTTATCATCTTCACTCATTTTAGTTCTCATTGCTTCTCTTATTGCTTCTGCGTATGTTAACTTTTTCATAGTTATCTAACCTCCTCTTTAATGTCAGTATAAACATCTTCTAATACTGACTCTAATTCTGGATATGGACTATTATTTGCAAAATCTACTGCTTCATCAATTTGACTCTCTACCTTATTTTGAACTTCTTTAAGCTTTTCTTCTGTCAAAATTTCATTTTCTACTAAATATTTTTCAAATCTTGGTATAGGATCTTTAGCTAGCCATTCTTCCTGTTCCTCTGTTGGTTTGTAAACACAAGGATCTCCTTCAAAATGTCCTCTATGTCGATAAGTTTTGCATTCTATAAGTGTTGGTCCCTTGCCTTCTCTTGCTCTTTTAATAGCTTCTTTAGCTGCTTCATACACAGCAAATACATCATTACCATCTACTACAATACCTGGTACATTATAAGCAACACCTCTATCTGCAACATCCTTTATTGCTTGATGTCTATTTTGACTCATAGATATTCCATAAAGGTTATTTTCGCATACAAAAACCACTGGTAATTTCCATACACTTGCCATATTTAAAGATTCATGAAATGTACCTTGGTTAGTTGACGCATCTCCAAAGAAGCATACACACACTTGATCAGTTCCTCTGTATTGTGCACTTAATCCAGCTCCCACTGCAATATTATGACCGGCACCTACTATACCATTTGCCCCTAAAATACCTTTAGTTGCATCTGCAATATGCATAGAACCTCCTTTTCCTTTGCAATATCCTGTAGCCTTTCCAAAAAGCTCTGCCATCATAAATTTCAAATCTCCACCCTTTGCAAGTATATGTCCATGACCCCTGTGAGTACTTGTTATATAATCACTATCCTTTAAATTAGCACACACTCCTGTAGCCACCGCTTCTTCTCCTATATAAAGATGAACAAAGCCAGGAATTTTCCCTTCTGCAAAGGTATTCATTGCCACTTGCTCAAACTTTCTTATTTTTAGCATAGTTTTATACATTTCAACAATAGAATTTTCATTTAATTTTTTCACAGTTTTTCCCTCCTGTTTTTTTATTTAATATATACTTGAATACAAGCAATCGCCACTTCAATACTATTATCTGAGTCTCCAAATTCAGCAATAAAAACTCCTGGCACATTGAGTCCACCACTTACTGATTCAACCTTTACTTCTTCTACAGGTAAATAAGTTTTTATCTTTTCTTTGTCTATTTTTTCTGGTTTCGTGGTGGAAAGGATTACATTTATTAAAATATCCTTGTTCATATCCTTAATGCCAAATACTTCTTTTAAACCACATAAACAACTTCTTGATATAGCATCAAGTACTGCCTTATGAGCAGCTTTATTTACATCTTGACCATGAAAATCCATACCTAGCCCAAATTCAATAATATATCTTTTAATAAGCTTCACCCCCAATACGAGAATTTTTCAATATAGTATGAATATTTATATTTTTCTTTCAATTATTATAAAAGCAACTATTATGCCAAAAGAAAAAGCCTTGCATTTGCAAGGCTTCTAAAGATTATTTATTTTTAAAGTTTCATTTTGGGAAAATACTTATTTCAAAATGGGAATTATTAATTATTTTTCCCATTTTGAAACCTCCTCTAATCTATACTTTTCTATTTTTCTATATAAAGTTGATTTACCTATTCCTATAATCTTACTAGCATTAACAACATTACCATTACAATACTTTAAAGCTTGTATAATTAGCTTCTTTTCCATTTCTTCAAGGGTTAGTGGTTTAGATTTTTCTTTCTTATTTTTAATTTCCTCTTCTTTTATATTTCCATTTATATACTCTGGAATAAAAGAATAATTAATAATTTCATCCTTAGATAAATAATATGCTCTTTGAATTACATTTTCGAGCTCTCTCACATTTCCTGGCCAATTGTAGTCTTTAATTAAATTTATAAAATCTTTATCAAAAGATTTATCCATTCTTTGGTTTTTATCATTTAATCTTTGAAGGAAATAATCTGCACACAATTCAACATCTTCTGGTCTTTCCCTTAAAGGAATTAATCTTACATTAAATACATTTAATCTATAATATAAATCACTTCTAAAATTATTTTTATTAATTTCTTCATTTAAATTCCTATTTGTTGCAGCTATAACTCTTACATCTAATTTTCTTTCATAATTTCCACCTATTCTTGTTATTGTATGATTATCTAAAACTCTTAAAAGCTTAGATTGGATTTCTAAGGGCAATTCTCCAATTTCATCTAAAAAAATTGTACCTTTATTTGCCAATTCAAACTTTCCAGGATTTCCATCCTTTGATGCCCCTGTAAAAGCAGATTTTTCGTATCCAAAAAATTCACTTTCAACTAAATCTTTTGGGAGGGCTGCACAGTTTATTGCTATAAAGGGACCTTTACATCGATTACTAGAGTTATGAATTGAATGAGCAAACAATTCTTTACCGGTGCCGCTTTCCCCACTAATTAACACTGAGCATTCATTTTCAGCAATTTTTTTAGCCTCCTCAATTACGGATAACATTCTTTCATTATTAGTTATTATGCTTTCAAAGGTATATTTAGATGAAAAGCCCGCTATTTTTCTAACCACATTTCTAATGCTATCAATTTTTTTAACCAGTATAACATATCCAATATATTTACTTTCTAGTTTTACGGGAGAAACATTTATATTGCACTCTAATTTACGATTTTCTAAATATAAATTAGCCTCTTTATAGTTAATTCTATTATCACTAAAGTTATTTTCATCCTTTATGATATCTTTTAAAAGTAATTTTATATCTAATCTGCCAACCTTATCCTCTGACACCTGTAGAATTTCACATAGTTTTTTATTGAAATCTTTAACAGAAAAATCTTTGTCTATAACCAAAATACCATCCTCAATAGAGCTAAACGCAACCTCTACCCACTTTCTGTGCTGAACTATGGCAAATTGCTTTTCTATAGTTTTTGCTGCCTCAACTACTATCCCAAGGGTATGAATTTGATAATCATAAAAATCTCCAGATAAGTCTATAACACCTATAATTTTTCCTTTTTCATCATGTATAGGCGCCGCAGAACAAGTCCATCCATGTTGCCTTTTACAATAATGTTCCGCTCCTATTGTCTGTATTGGCTTGTCTAAATAAATACTAGTTCCTATGGCATTAGTACCTACATCCTTTTCCATCCATTTGCATCCTTTAAGAAAATGCAATTCCATATTTTTATTCATTATTTCTTCGTTTCCTATAACTTCAAGAATTACTGCATTTTCATCCGCTAAAATAATGGAATAGTTTGTATCCTTTACTACATTGTATAAATCAATCATAGCAGGTATAGCTATTTGAATAAGATCTCTTTTTTCATATAGTATTTTTTCAAATTCCTCTTTAGGTAATTCTTTACCTTGTCCATTATTAGTATCTACATTATAGTTTTTACATCTTATCCATGAATTTAATATCTCAGGTCTTACACTTTTCGGTATATCATTATTTTTAATGAAATTTTCCCTTTGTTTTTCTACCTCTAATATATTAATCATAGTTATCACCTACATAATAAATAATTCTTGCAAAAATTTATTAAAACAATTTAAATTTATCAACATAAATATTCTTTTCTTTTTTAAATTAATACTTAAAGCTTCCCTTAAATTCATATAAAATATTTCTAATTTATAAATAATAATATATTTACTAATTTACTGCTATTATAACACATCTAATAAGATAATCTCTTATATAAATAAAAATGCTCTCTATTACATACAAACAAGCAATAAATTCATTCTTTAAATTTTATTTTTC
This sequence comes from Clostridium botulinum, assembly GCF_001276985.1. Lineage (GTDB taxonomy): Bacteria > Bacillota > Clostridia > Clostridiales > Clostridiaceae > Clostridium_F > Clostridium_F botulinum. The sequence goes on along the minus strand of NZ_LHUL01000008.1, from coordinate 544,627 downwards.
CTAGAATTAAAAAAAGAGCATCTCACCTTTTAGTGAAATACTCTTTTTGCTTATTTATAAAACATTTTACATAGATTTTAGAACTTATTTAGTAAGATTTATTCTAAATTTCAAATCATTTCTTATATCATAATGTCCTAAATTATTAGTTCCTATTTTATATTTTTTATTTTCATCTAAAGCATCAAACTCCATAATATAATCATTAGGATTATCCTTATCCCTTTTTACATTATCCAAAGAAGTATCCTTTCTTTCTACCCAATTACCTTTATCATCCATTATTGATAACTCTTTAGCTTGCAAAAATGGAGCCTTCCCTTCTGCCTCATATCTAACAATCGTTTTATCTTTATGAGTTTTTATTTCTTTAATTGTAATTTTGCCCATTTCCCCTTGTAAAAGTTCTATTGGATATACTCCATCTATATTTTTATATGTTTCTTGAATAGGTGAATTATCTTTACTATGAATATCTCTATATGGTATGACAGTTAAATATTTAGGAATATGACTTGAATTAACAAACTTAAGTTCGCAAGTAAAATCCTTAGAAGGAGAATTCTCAACATCACCAGCTGAGCTTCCCTTAAGTGCAATCTCATTTCCCTCATCATCTAAAATAAACCAGCTGTAATATAACATACTCCCCATTGTCATTTCCACATTAAAAGCTTTTTCTCTCTTTTCAATATCTTTGTATTCCTCCTTATTGTACTTACCAACAAAGCTTATAGTAGTATTTATAGGTGTAAAACTTACTTTTTCTACATTAACAAGTGCATCTGGAAATTGAACTTTGATATTAGGCTTAAACATTTTAGTATGTTTGGATATTTCATCCTTTGAAACACTAAATTTTAAATTCCAATTTCCTGTTATACCATATATATTTTTTACATTTAAATCCACATTAAATTTATTTTTAAGGTTCATGTCACCTATGTCTATACTGTCCGAATTTATATAAGTATGCCCATCTAAATATCTTTCATCAGAACTAGAACTACTACTAGGTCGTTTCCTATTTATTGTAATATATTGAAATAAACTAAAAGGCATAGAACTGCCATCTTTTCTTTCTTCAACTATTTTTTTAATATCATCTTTAGTTTTTATAGTATACGCTATCATTAATTCTGTATCATCACATACCACTTCATTTATAGTTAAAGTTATCCCTTTATCTGTAACACTTTTGTTTACACTATTGGAATATTTTTCATATTCCCCTTCTTTTGGTACTCCATATCCTATTAAAGCTTGGATTACTGACTTAAATTCTGAAATATTCTTTGCAAAGGCAGGTATATTTACACTAATAAGAGCTACAGCTATTATTAAAGATGCGGCTACAGCTTTATGTTTAAAGCTCTTTTTAGTTCTTTTACCTTTAACTTGTTTTAATAAATTCTTTTTTAATCTTTTCTTTCTTAAATCATCCATATTTAAATCTAAATTTTCTTCTTCATCTTTATCTATATTAATACAATTAAGTAGTTCTAATATATCCTTCTCTTCAAATATATCTTTATTCATTTACACACTCCCCCTTCTTTAATATTTCAAGTTTTTCTTTTAAAATCTTTCTACTTCTTGAGAGTCTGTTATCCACTACACTTCTATTTACTCCTAAATAACTTGCTATATCAACTATGTCTTCCTGTATTAAATATCTTCTTATAAAAATTTCCCTATCCATTCCTTTTAGATCTTTTATCATATTTATAATTTCATCTTTATTTTCCTTAGATATAATCAAATTTTCTACTTGTTCTTTTGATTCAAAAATATAATTTTCAATACAATCTATATTTGTATTTTTAATAATTTTTTTCTTATAGTTTATAGCCTTATACTTTGCTACAGCTTTAAACCAATATTTAAAGCTTCCCTTTTCTTCATGAAATTTATCTATGTTATCCCATAAACACATAAATATATCATTAATGCACTCATCTATATAAGTAGAATACTCTTTAGATCCAAAAATAGAAAATACTACTTTATATATATAGTTGCAATAAGTATCAAAAGCATATTCTAAAGCCTTTGGATCTTTATATCTCAGTCTGTTAATAAAATTGTCTTCATTTATTTGCATATTTACCTCCTGGCTATTATTTATAATCATTAAGATTATATTCCATTGTATTAAATATCTGTTAAAAGACCTTTCATATACTAATACAAATCTTTTTGTACCTTTCTATCATAAAAAATAAACTTTTTTTACTTTTATCTTCTCTATTTCCTTTTTATTCTTTATCATTATAGTATACTTGCTTTGTAAACTTAAATTTAATTTATACAATATTTTTTATTACTACTTTTAATAATTATAGGAAAAATATATGATAAAAAAATTATGTAAATTTATTTAATCAATTTCTGTTGGATTTATAGTAAAATGAATCCCATCAATAACTGTCCATTAAAAATCAAATGAGTTAAAAACTAACAAAATAGTTTTCTATTATAAGATCGCTTTAAATAGATATAATAAAATATGTATTTAAATTTAGTTGTATGTTATACTTAATAAGTTGAAATAAAATAAATAAGAAAAGAGAAGATAATAAATGTTGAAATATGCTAAAGTAGAAAAATTAATAAAAAAAATGGATAGAGAAATAGAATCACTTAAAATTGCCTCAAAATATCTATCAAACATAGATGAAATTAATGAGGTTAGAAATACTTTGAATAAGAAAAGGCAAGAATTAGCTGATGAACTTTATAGTGAAGATACAAAATCATATTACGATTGTCGTGCAATTATAAGAGAACTTTTGGATAAAGAATTAAATGAAGAAGATCAAAAGCAATTACTTGAAAATATTAAAGAAAAGTTTGGAAGGCAATCACCAAATCCTTCAAAGCAAAGTGTTGGATTAAATGCATGGCTTAAAGAACTTGATATTGAATTTAATTGGGTGCAAACTGAAGAAAATAATTGGGCTACTCTTATAATAACTGGCTTTGGAGCACACGAAAAATAATTTGATAAAATTCTTGACAGATTCTATTATTTATAAAAATTAATTAATACAAGACTACAAAACACTTACCAGTATAAAGGTAAGTGTTTTTGTATGTTTAGCTCTTTTCTACTCTATAAACAAAGTCTTTGTCTTTAGAAGCAGTTTTTACTCTTACTAAAGCTTAGGAAATCGTTGTTCATGGATATTACTCCAATTTTTAAGAATATAGAAATATTAAAGCAGGCAATTATCGTATAATTTAATTTAAAATCCTCCAAAGAATCCTTTAGCTATATCCACTGCTTCCTTTGCATCTTTAGCATAATAATCCGCATTTATCATTTTTGCATATTCCTCATTAAGCACTGCTCCACCAACAAAAACTTTACAATCCATACCACTTTCTTTTAAAATCTTTATGGTATCTCTCATACTATTTACTGTAGTAGTCATCAACGCACTTAGTCCTACTAATTTTATATTGTTTTTCTTTACTTCTTCTACTATTTTTTCTGCTTCAACATCCTTACCTAAATCTATAATATCAAATCCATAGTTTTCTAGTATAACCTTCACTATATTTTTTCCTATATCATGAATATCTCCTTTAACAGTTGCCATTAATATTTTACCTTTATTTATTTTTGGTGAATTATCTTCTCTAAGTTTTTCTTTTATAGCTGTAAAAGCTTTTTTAACCGTTTCCGCAGATTGAATTAGCTGTGGTAAAAATATTATACCTTTTTCATATTTATCACCAACTTCATCTAGAGCAGGAATTAGTTCTTCATTTATTATTGAAAGTTCACCTCTATCTTTAAGAAGATCCTTTGTCTTACTATATGATTCCTCTTTTATTCCTTTCATAACTATTTCCTTTAAAGTTAAATCGTTTTTTGGGATTTTTACTTCTCTACTATTTGATATTTCATTGGTATACCTTTCTATATAATTTGCAGCTCTCTTGTCCTCATTATTTAAAACCTTATAGGCATTTATAATATTTATCATTTCTTTATTATTAGGATTTAATATAGGTAAATCTAATCCTGATTGAAGACTCATAGCTAAAAAAGTTTTATTTATAAGTTCTCTATTAGGTAATCCAAAGGATATATTAGATACTCCTAGTATTGTTTTCACATTTAGTTTTTCTTTAACTAAAGTCACCGCTTTAAGAGTTTCTCTAACATCTTCTTGTTGTGCTGATGCAGTTAAAACTAAACAATCTATAAATATATCTTTTCTTTTTATACCATAATCTAATGCTTTATTAACTATTTTCTCAGCTATTTTTAATCTTTCTTCAGCTTTTTTAGGTATACCTTTATCATCTAGAGTTAATCCAACAACAGAAGCTCCATATTTTTTTATTAATGGTAATACGCTGTCTAGTATTTTCTCTTCTCCATTTACAGAATTAACTATAGCCTTTCCATTATATACTCTTAATGCTTTTTCTATAACCTTAGGATTATTAGAATCTATTTGAAGAGGTGTATCAATTATAGATTGAATCTCTTTTATAACTTTTTTCATTGTTTCTTCTTCATCTATTTCTGGAAGTCCCACATTTACATCTAATATATCTGCACCACATTCAACCTGACTTATTGCTTCTTTTAATATATAATCTGTATCATTATTTCTAAGGGCTTCTTTAAATAATTTTTTACCCGTTGGATTAATTCTTTCTCCTATTATCTTAACTCCTTCTATTAAAACTGATTTTGTAGAAGAACATACTCCATAAATATTGTTTTCTTTTAACTTTTTTATCTTTATATCCTTTAGACTATATACAATTTCTCTTATAAATTCATCTGTAGTTCCACAACAGCCTCCTACTATCCTTACTCCCTTTTCTACAATACTCCTTTGAAAATCTGCAAATTCTTTAGGCTCAATATTATAAATAGTTCTACCCGCTTTAATAGTTGGAAGACCTGCATTAGGCTGAACCATTATAGGTATACTTGAATATTTTATTATTTCATCTACAATATCTCCTAATTCATTTGGCCCTAGGGAACAATTGACACCTAAAGCATCTACCCCTAGTCCCTCTAAAGTAAGAACCATAGATAATGGAGTGCATCCTGTAAAAGTTCTCTTATTTTTTTCAAAGGTCATAGTGCAAAATACAGGGAGATTTGTATTTTCTTTTGCTGCCAAAATAGCAGCTTTAGCTTCATAAAGATCCGTCATTGTTTCTATTAAAATTATATCTGCCCCACTTTTTTGTCCTTGTACAATTTGTCTTTTAAAAATTTCATAGGCTTCTTCAAATTTTAATGTTCCCATAGGTTCTAAAAGCTGTCCTATTGGACCTATATCTAATGCTATAAGTATTTCTTTGTTTTTCCCTGCTTTTTTCACGTTATCTATTGCTTTATCTATAATGCTTTCTAAAGAAAACTTACTTTGTTTAAGCTTTATTTCATTTGCTCCAAAGGTATTGGTTGTTATAACCTTTGCTCCTGCTTCTATATATTTTCTATGTATGTTTATTATTTTTTCAGGTTCTAATATATTTAATTCTTCTGGCAAATCTGAAATCTTTAACCCTAATTTTTGAAGCATTGTTCCCATGGCACCATCAAATATTAATACATTTTCTTTTATATAATCCTTAATATTCACATATCTCACCTATCTTTCTAAATTTACAACTACTAAATTTATTGCACTTACTACAAGATTTTTTATTTACTACAATTTCCTTTGGAATTATACCTATAATTGCAGTTACAGATTTTCTAGGTATTAATATATTATGAGATGAAGCTGTTAATCCAATAATTCTTTCAGCATCTAAGGATTTTAATAGATCCTTTTGTACAGATATATCCAAATCACCATAACCTGGACTATATCTCCAATTTATATTTAGCTTATCTTTTTCTACTTCTTTTTTTATTTCATTTTCTATAAAATCACAATATTCTTCTATAGCAGTTGTAGCACAAGCATCTAAAATTACTGCTTTAGCCATATTAACTTTTTCATAATATAATATTTTTCTATCAACTTTGTTTCCCAGAGTTGCAGCCATTACACAACATTTATTGGATTTTTCTAAATGATGTAGTATATCCTTTCCTTTTAATTTTAAATTAATATCTACTAAATTAACCTGATTATTTGTATGAACACTAGAATATTTATAAGTAGCTCTTAGATCAACTAATGTTTTTATTTCCTTTATACATTCCTCTATAAGATTATCTATTTCACTTGAAAATTCTTGACCTCTATATCCTAAGTATCTTAAGACCTGATTTTTATCTATATTTAAATTATTATTATCCATTTTATTCACCCTATCTATTAAAATCCTACCTAATAAGTATTGTTACATTTTTAATATAACTTTTTATTTTAAATATATATTAAATCTTTTCCTATTTTAACTTAAACTTTCCTCTTTATCTACAAACAATATCTTATTTGCAAACACCATGAACTAATATAAGTATTAGTTTTTAAACTGCTATATCTTTATTTATAGAATTAAATATTGATTTTGTACTTTCTGTTATTTTTCTAGCTATATAAGGGTTGTTCATTGTATATAGATGTATTCCCTTTACTCCACTAGAAACTAAATCAACTATCTGTTCTACTGCATAGGCTATGCCTGCATCTTCCATAGCTTTCTTATCATATTCATATTTATCTAATATTTTCATAAACTTTTTAGGCAATGTAGCACCAGATATTTTAACTATTCTCTCTATTTGTTTTTTGTTAACTACAGGCATTATTCCTGCTTGTATAGGAACATTTATGCTCTTTTCCTGTGTCTTATTTAAAAATTCATAGAATATATTGTTATCAAAAAATAATTGAGATATTAAATGTTCTGCCCCTGCGTCTACCTTTCTTTTTAATTCTCTTATATCCTGGTCTAAGCTTTTACATTCAATATGTCCTTCTGGATAACAGGCTCCGGATATTCCAAAATTATTACTTGCCTTTATCTTTTCTATAAGTTCAAAGGCATAATTATACTCTCCAATAATATCTTTATCCTTTGGTATATCTCCTCTTAAAGCTAGTATATTTTTAATATTATTTTCTTTCAATTCTTTTATTATTAAATCTATATCATCCTTTGTCGAATTTATACAAGTTAGATGTGCCAATGCTTCTATACCATATTTATTTTTTACAAGAGATGATAACTCACAGGTTTTATTATTCTTTAAGCTTCCTCCAGCTCCGTAAGTTACGCTTATGAAATCCGGTGTTAAATCTTTTAACTCCTCTAAAGTTTCATATATTGTTTTTATAGATGATGTAACTTTTGGTGGAAAAATTTCAAAAGAGAAAACTAATTTTTTTTCATTAAATAATTCTTTTATATGCATTTTAAAGCCTCCTAATAATTTTTTTATATTTTTTATCTACTACAAATATTTAATTTCTGAGAGACCTTAAAAAATAAAAAACCTAAAGGATACTTCCCTTAGGCTTAAAATTCCTAGATATATCCTCATCTCTCAGCTTATGCTGCAGGATTTAGCACCTTATATTCACTTTCATATAGGTTGCTGGGCTTCACAGGGCCAGTCCCTCCGCCTCTCTTGATAAGTATTCAATTTTAATTTACTAAATTTTAACTGTAATTATATAATAAAAAATTATTATTGTAAAGAGTTTTTTATAATTCTTAGAAATTATTTTTACTTATCCACTATTTTGTATTTAAATAAATTAATTTGAATTTATTACAAAAATATGTATAATATATAATATATTCATTTAATGTTTATTATGAATTTAATTAAAATTTCAATTAAACATCAAATTAAATATAATAATTATAATGTGAGGTGTAAAAATGAAGAAAAAATTTATTAAAGCGCTATGTTCAGTAGCCCTTAGCTGTATGATATGTACAAGCTGTATAACTAAAGTATCTGCAGCCCCTACTAACAATACTAAAATTAATTCTAATGAAATTAATATTTCAGAAGATAGTAGTAAATCGGAACGAATTCCTTCTACTAAATCTAAACCTTTAGGTTTAAATGCTACAAAAGCTAATACAGCAAAGTATTCCTTTAATGACTTAAACAAACTAAGTAATAAAGAAATTTTAGATTTAACTTCCAGAATAAAATGGAATGATATTTCAGATCTTTTTCAGTATAACGATGATAGTTATGCTTTTTATTCAAACAAAGAACGTGTACAAGCTCTAATAGATGGATTGTATGAAAAAGCTTCTACTTATACTGGTACTGACGATAAAGGAATTGATACATTAGTTGAAATTTTGAGATCTGGATTTTATTTAGGGTTTTATAATGATTCTTTAAAATACTTAAACGATAGATCTTTTCAAGATAAATGTATCCCTGCAATGCTTGCTATAGAAAATAATAAAAATTTCAAACTAGGTGAAAAAGGTCAAGATACAGTAATAAGTGCATTAGGTAAACTTATAGGAAACGCCTCTTGTAATGCTGAAGTAGTTAACAAAACAGTCCCTATATTAGAACAATATTATAGAGAAATGAACAAATATCCAAAGGATAAATTAAAAGCAGATGCTGTATATAGTCTTATGAAAGAGATAAATTATGATATATCACAATATACATATGATCATAATATTAGGGATGGTAAAAACACACCTTGGTCCAGTAAAATAGATCCTTTCATAAATACAATTTCAAAATTTGCAGGTATATCTAAAGTTACAGAAGATAATGGCTGGATTATAAATAATGGTATTTATTATACTAGTAAATTTGCTATATATCATAGCAATCCATCTATTCCTCATTCAGTAATAGACAAATGTCTTGAAATTCTTCCTGCTTATAGTGAGCAATATTATATTGCAGTAGAAAGAATAAAGGAAGATTTTAATTGTAAAGATTCAAAGGGAAATGTTGTAGATATTGATAAATTGCTTGAAGATGGTAAAAAACATTATTTACCCAAAACTTATACTTTTGATAACGGAAAAATGATTATAAAAGCTGGAGATAAAGTAGATGAATCAAAAATTCAAAGACTTTATTGGGCATCTAAAGAAGTAAAATCTCAATTTCATAGGATAATAGGTAATGATAAACCTTTAGAAGCAGGTAATGCTGATGATGTCCTAACTATGGTAATATACAATAGTCCAGAAGAATATAAACTAAATAGAACTTTATATGGATATAGTGTAGACAATGGTGGAATATATATTGAAGGAATTGGTACTTTCTTTACTTATGAAAGAACCCCAGAGGAAAGCATATATAGTCTAGAAGAACTTTTCCGTCATGAGTTTACTCATTACTTACAAGGACGTTATTTAGTACCAGGATTATTTAATGAAGGTGATTTTTATAAAGGAAATAGCGGAAGAATCACATGGTTTGAAGAAGGTTCTGCCGAATTTTTTGCAGGCTCAACTAGAACTTCTGTATTACCAAGAAAATCAATGGTTGGTGGACTTTCTGAAAACCCTAAAGAAAGATTTAGTGCAGATAAGATATTACATTCAAAATATGATGATGGATGGGAATTCTACAAATATGGATATGCTTTCTCAGATTATATGTATAATAACAGCAAAAAACTATTTAGCGATTTAGTATCTACTATGAAAAATAATGATGTTAAAGGTTATGAAAACCTAATAGAAAATGCAAGTAAGGATCCTAATGTTAACAAAAGCTATCAAAATCACATGCAAAAATTAGTGGATAATTACAATAATTACACAATACCACTAGTATCTGACGATTACATGAAAAAATATAGTAACAAAAGCTTAAATGAAATAAAATCAGATATTGAAAGTACTATGAATTTAACAAATTCTGAAATAACTAAAGAAAGTTCTCAATACTTTGATACTTATACTCTAAAAGCAAATTACACATTAGATTCCAACAAAGGTGAAATTGATAATTGGAATTGTATGAATAATAAAGTTAATGAATCTCTAGAGAAACTAAACAAATTAGGATGGGGCGGATATAAAACAGTTACTGCTTATTTTTCGAATCCTAAAGTAAACTCACATAATCAAGTAGAATATAATGTAGTTTTCCATGGATTATTAACTCACAACAAAAACTTTAACGAAGCACCAACAATTAAATTAGATTTTCCTAAGGAAGCAAATACAGATGAAAAAATTAAATTTTCTAGCGAAGGCTCAACTGATGATGGAAAAATAGTTTCCTATGCTTGGGATCTTGGAGATGGTGAAACTAGCTCAGAAAAAAATCCTACTCATGTTTATAAAGCTCCTGGTACTTACACAGTGAAACTTACAGTAACAGACGATAAGGGTCTTAAATCAGAAAAAAGTGCATCTATAAACATAAAGAAAGTACTTACAGGAAATGCAGTATCAGAAAAAGAAAATAACAATGATTACGTAAATGCTAACCCAGTTTATTCTAAAGATTTAGTAAGTGGATCTGTTAGTTCATCAGACGATAGAGATATTTTTTATTTCAATGTTACTAAGCCTTCAGATATAACTATAAATGCGGAAAAAATTAATAAAGATAAAAGTGAATTTACTTGGCTTTTATTTAGCGAAGAAGATAAATCAAACTATATAGCCTATCCAAATAAAAAACTAGAAAACTTATTTTATAGCACTGTAAAAATAGATAAACCTGGTAAATACTATTTAGTAATTTATAAGGTTAGTGGGGATAAATCAGATTATAGATTTAATATAGAAGGAGACATATCAGCATCTACAAAAGATGATACTGATAAAAATGAATTAGTTATATCTGAAAAAGAAGATAATAATTCTTTTGACAAAGCTAATAGAGTTTGTAAAAATCAATCAGTAATAGCTACTTTGGATACTAACGATCCTCGTGACACATACTATTTTGATGCTTTAACTGTTGGCAACATAGAAGTAACTATGGAAAATACCGACAATAATTCTAATGAATTTAATTGGCTTGCTTACAGTAGCGATAATACTAATAATTATATTGGATATGCTACAAAAAGAGAAGGTAATAAAATTATAGGAAACTTTAAAGTAGATAAGCCTGGCAGATACTATATAGTGGCTTATAAGACTTCTTCAAATAAAATCAACTATAAATTAAATATAAAAGGCGATATTGATAATGTCCCAAAAAATGATGAAATTTATGAAAAGGAAAGCAATGATTCTTTTGAAACTGCTAATAAAATTATGCTTAATACTACCGTATTAGGCAACTTAAATGGTAAAGATGTTAGAGATATCTATTCATTTGATATAAAAGAAGCTAAAGATTTAGACATAAAACTAAATAATTTAAATAATTTAGGATTAGCGTGGAATCTTTATAAAGAATCAGATTTGAATAATTATATTGCTTATGGATCAGTTTCAGGTAATACTATACAAGGAAAATGCAATGTAACTCCTGGTAAATATTATTTGTATGTATATAAATACTCTGGTGACAATGGCAATTATTCATTAACAATAAAATAATTCTCAAATAATAAAAAATATAAATATATTCTTTTACTTTATAAAACCATCATAAAATATTACTGAAAATTAATCTTTCTAATAATATTTTAAAATAAGGGGATATTTCAAAATAAATTTAATCTTGAAATACCCCCTCACTTATTTACTTCTAATAATCAACAAGCCAAAATTTAAGATATTTACTTTTTAGTAGAGTGTTCATCTTTTTCTTGTTTCATAGTAGAAGTTATAGTTTTGTCCAAAGAAGTTAAAGCTTTAGTTATTTCATCAAGTTTCTTTTCTATCCTTAATAAAAGGTATAAACTGACTGCCATAGGGAATCCCACATCACTTATAAGCTTTATTAATTGGTCGTACATGGAATCCACCACCTTTTTATTAGATTAAAGAGTATGGAGTAAAAATAAAGTTTCTAGGAAATCAAAATAATATATTTGAGTTCTAGTAATCTACTCTAATTCTTATATTTTCTATACTTTTTACCATCTGTTATTAATTTTCCATCTCAATCCTCTCTACTCTATCTATACCCTTTAATATTAACTATGCTATTCAAGCATGTTTTGCAGTTTTTTTATAGCTTTTTCTTTAGTATATCTTACTGAGTTATAACTTTTATTAGTATAATTTGCTATTTCTTGAAGACTATTATTTTTAATATAAAAGCTATCTATCACTTCTTTTTCTTCTGGAGTAAGCTTGTCTAATGCTTTATAAAGCTCCTTTATATTTTCATAGGCTATTATTTCATCCTCTATAGTGAAGAAATATTCATTCCCTTTATCTGATATATTTTCATCTGGTATTTCTCTATGATGCTTTATCTCTCCTTTTAATAGAGCTTTATAATTTGTTTTAATAGTTTTTATACAATAGGGAATAAATTTATTTTCCTCCCCTTTAAACATATTAACAGCCTTTATAACGGAAAGATAACCATGCTGTACTAAATCTTCATATTCATAACATGAAATTTTCCATTTTGGAGCCTCTTTTAATATAATTGGAATAAAATATGCTATAATTTTTGTCAAAGCTTCCCTATCACCTTTCTTATATTTTTCTAGTAGCTTGTACAATACAAACACCATCCTCTTATTAATTTAAAAAAATTATAGCTCTATCTACTATTCATACTATTTCTATATTCCCTTAAGGTTGTCTACTAAATTCATCTTTTTAATTATTTTTAATATACTAATATGTAATAAATAATTAAGGTGAGCATATGTTTTTTAGAATTCCAGAGTAATTTAATGGCACTGAAGATAAAACATATATTCTGGCTGCTAAATGTGCTGATGTAAATGGTAATGGCCTATATAGGTAAAGCCTATTTAAATTTTACTTTGCAATACCTCTATAATATGTATCTGAATGATTTCTTTTCCTAAAGTATAACCACTTCTAAAAACAGATCTTCTGAAAAATCTTTTTACAAGGTTCATATAAAAAAGTTTTTCTTATAAACAAATTTCGCAATGCCTTAAAATAACTTAATAAAAATTATAAATACTTAAAAAAGCTTATAAGGACTTGAAAGTTTACTTAAAATAACTTATAATTAAATTATTAAGTTTCTACTGTGGAGGTTTAAAATATTGTATCAGGAAGAAAGAATGAATAAAATATTAGAATATTTAAAAATAAATAAACGGATAAAAGTAGATGAAATATGTAAAATGTGTAATGTATCCAGAGATACAGCAAGACGCGACCTTGTAAATCTTGAAAAAGAAGGAGCAATCCTTCGAACTCATGGTGGTGCTATATTACCTAATACGAGAGGTAAAGTAAAAAACTATGAGGACCGACTTCTTACTTATCCAACTGAAAAAAAACTTATAGCAAAACTTGCAACATCTTTAATCAAAAATACAGATAAATTAATAATGGACTCCTCAACTACAGTACAAATTTTTGCAGAAATGCTTGAAGTAGAAAATTTATCTGTTATAACCAATTCAATAAATTTAGCACATAGATTATCGAAAAAAGCTAATATAGACATTCATTTATTAGGAGGAATTTTAGATTGTGAATATAAATTTTTATATGGTCCTAGTACCATAGATATGCTTTCCAATTATTTTGCTGATAAAGCATGTATAGGAGCCCTCGGAATATCAGAAAAAGGTATAACTGTGGCACATGCAGAAGATGCTTCTGTTATGAAAAAAATGATTGAACAATCTAATGAAACTATAGTTCTAGTAGACCACAGCAAATTTGGAAATAATGGTTTTTTTAAAGTATGTGATTTATGTGATATTGATTTAATAGTTACAGATAAACTGCCAAATAAAGATTTGACTAAAATATTTGAAGAAAATAACATAGACATTATGGCTGTAAATGAGAAAGGTTAAGGTGGATAATGATGAAGTTAATAGCATTAGATTTAGATGGTACTCTATTAAATAATAAAAGTATAATAAGTAATGAAAATGCAGCTGCCATTAGATATGCTCAGAATAAAGGAGTAGAAGTCACAATTTCCACAGGACGCCCTCATTTTGATGTATGTTCTATATGTGAAAAAGCAAATATATCTACACATATAATTGGAAATAATGGTGCTTCTATTCATTCTAAAGATAAGAAAAAGCTATATTCCATAGGTATAGATAAAAAAGATGTAAAAGAGATATTACATTGGCTAACAGATAAAAACTTTTATTATGAAGTATCTACTAATAAAGCTATCTATACCCCTTTTAATGGAAAAGATATGTTGAAAATAGAAGCAGATAAAGTAATTAGCAGCAATCCTAACTCTGTAAACATAGAAGAAATCTATGAATCCTGTGAAAAACAATTTATTCAAGCAGGCTTCATTTTTGTAGATAGTTATGAAGAAATATTAAATACGGATGATGATTTTTACAATATACTTGCATTTTCTTTTGATGAAAAAAAGAGAAAATTAGGTATGAATTACTTTAAAAATTTAGATAGATTTTCAGTTTTCTCCTCTGGAAATCATAACTTTGAAATAGTAAATAAACATACTTCAAAAGGAGCTTCACTAGAAAGGTTAGCCTCAAATTTAAGCATATCACTAGAAGAAACTATGGCCTTTGGTGATAATTATAATGATCTATCTATGTTTGAAAGAGTAAAATATAGTGTCGCTATGGGTAATGCAGATGAAAATATTAAATCAATATGTAAACTGGTGGCAGATACTAATTATAACAATGGAGTAGCAAAGATGATCTATAAGTTTATTAGCTAATCTTATAGAATACATTAAAATAATAAAGCTTAATTAATCTCTTGTGGGCGTGACCTTCAGGGCGTAACCACAAGTTATTAATAGGGACAGGAATATTATATCCTGTCCTTTTCATTATATATTTTAAAATTAACTTTTTCTTAAATCTTCTTTATGTATTCTATTTTTCAAACTTATATTTTAAAAATTTACATCCCACTAAATTATTAAGCATAAAATAATGTAATTCAAGTAAATCCCATCTAAATTTATCTTTGAGGTGATATTATATGGAATCTAACATTATATTATTATCTATATTAGTTGTTGCGATTATAGGCAAAGCTAATTCTGTTGCTCTTGCGAGCTGTATACTATTATTTATTAAACTTCTAAATATGGAAAAATATCTTTTCCCATTTAGGTGGTGTTCCTGTAGGCCCTTTAATAACTTCTGGAATTCTTGCCTTGGAAATACAAGTTTTTCATAGAGGATAATATAAATTACTTTTTATTGTTAATCATTTTTGTCTTTAACATAGATAACGTTTACAGAAATAATTAAATAAATTTATTTAATTATTTTTAATATTAAAAGCTACCTCTTCTATTTTAACCTTTTTAGGGCTAAATGTTAATCCAATAATAGTTGCTGCTGTCATAGGACCTATAACCCCTCCAATTCCCCAGCCTGTATAAGTTAATCCATAGTTAATTCCAAAATTCTTTACTCCATATCGGTCTGTAACTGCCGCGGGGAAAATTGCAAATCCCGCACCATAACATAATCCTGCTATAGCCACTCCTATCGATAAAAGTCCTACATTTGAATATCTAGGAAATATAAACATATTTATCCCTTGCAAAATGAATATTAATTTCATAAGGTTTATTCTATCCATCTTATCAGATAAAGTACCACCTAGCACTCTACCAAGAGTGTTAAATATGGCAAGTAAAATAACTAATATGAATCCACCTTGCCAATTTACCTGAATTTTCGCAATATTAGATATATGACCTATAATCATTAGTCCTGCTGAGGATGAAAATGCTAACATAAGCCAAAGCTTATAAAAGTCTGCGGTTTTTATCATTTCTTGCCATGTACAATCAGTAGATGATTTTATGTATTTTTCCTCATTTGAATTGATATATTTATGTACAAAGTCTTCCGGTGGGTTCTCTAAAAATTGTGCTAAAAGTACTGATGAAATTAAAGCACCTACTCCTATATATATAAAAGTTTTAGATAAACCAACGGTTTTTATTAAATAGTTAGCTAAAGGTGAATAAAATGCTGATGATAAACCTATTCCAGCTACTACTATTCCTGTTACCATTCCTTTTTTTTCATGTGGAAACCATTTTACTACTGGTGGTATAGTGGAGGCATTTATAGTACCTATTCCTGCTCCCGCTATTACCCCCATAGTTAATATCATAATATTGGGTTCTGTAAATATACCTGAAAGAATAAGACCTGTCCCCATTAATATACCACCTAATGTCACTGTAAGTTTTGGTCCCTTCATGTCTTGAATCTTTCCAAATATAACCATAGCAATTACAAAAGATACTGTAATCACTGTATAGGGAAAGGATGCCTGTTTACTTGTCCAATTGAGGTCATTAATTAGTGATTTGCTTATAACACTCCATATGTAAATTAAGCCTGCAATAAAATTGGTCGCTGTTGCTACCCACAACACCTTATATGGTTTTTTATTCATTTTCAATCTCCTTTCTTAAAAGCTTTTAATCTTATATTGTGTTTAATTATATCATCTAAAAATATCCTCTACAATATGTATATTTACTGATTTTAAGAGCTTTTTTGCTTTTTTGTGTAAACTTTTACATAATCTATAGTAAATCTCATATTTTAATTCATATTTCATAACTTGATTCTGATATTTTATTTACATTTAAAGGATTGTTATTATTTTTTGTTAAGAAATTTGTAATAAATATCATACCTCTTTTGTTAAAAAATTACTATATAATTGAATTATTCAAAGAGACGTTTCTTCCAAATTTACTTTTAAAGTTACTTAAAAAGAAATAATTCATTATAATTCACTAAAAAAGAAAAAATTTTATTAAATAAAATCTATATAAAGATAATTTAAAATCACATTAACTTTTTTATAATAATAAATGGATCATTCCTTTATACTTAACTTTTTATAGTAAAAAAATGAACTGTACTCTTATTACTGTGCTCTTATTATTGTAGAAAAAAATAGTAAGGTTAATTTTGATGACCTATTTAGGAGGTGATAAAAATGTTATAATTTATTCCGTAAAGAAAGGATGGGACAAGTATGATTGAATATAAGGTTTTAATAGTTGATGATGAAGATGAAATAAGAGAAGCTATAGAAATTTATTTAAAAAATGAAGGTATAACTGTTTTTAAAGCTAAAGATGGAATAGATGCCTTAATGCTTTTAGAAGACCATGATATCCATCTTATTATTATGGATATCATGATGCCTAAAATGGATGGCATTAAAGCTACTTTTAAAATTAGAGAAAATAAAAACATTCCTATAATAATGCTTTCTGCTAAATCTGAGGACACAGATAAGATACTAGGGCTTAATATAGGGGCAGATGATTATGTTACAAAACCCTTTAATATGCTAGAGCTAGTAGCTAGGGTTAAATCTCAGCTTAGAAGATATGTCAACTTAGGAAATTATAAAGAAACTGAGGATAAAGTTGTGGCAGGAGCTCTTATATTAGATAAAAAAACAAAATTAATAATTGTAGATGGAAAAGAAATAAGACTTACCCCTATTGAATATAGAATACTAGAACTTCTAATGGAAAACAAAGGTAGAGTTTTTTCCATTGAAGAAATATATGAAAAAGCTTGGAAGGAGCCCTATTACAATGGTGAAAACACCGTAGCTGTGCATATAAGAAGAATAAGAGAAAAAATTGAAATTAACTCTAGAGAACCAAGATATTTAAAGGTGGTGTGGGGAATTGGTTATAAAATCCAAGAATAAATTTATTTATATAATATGTTTCATTGTAGGTATATATATGCTGTCTCTTTCATTTTTAACCGGCTATGATTTAATAAAAAACAAAAGGTATCTTGTGAAAGCCCCTTATTTTAATAACCCTGAATTTGACATGGAAATATATTCTTATTGTTCAAGCTTGTATAACTTTCATATAACCTATAAAAATTTTGATTATAAAGTAGCAGAAAATAAGGTTACTAAAGAACAATTAGCAGACTTAAAACTATTTTATGAAGATATGATAAGAAATTCTCAAGAAGATATTGGAAATAAGTATATTAGTATTTTATCAACAGCTGCACAATCTGATGATAAAGATAAATTTACTAAGTTAACACAAGAAAAAAATAAAGAACTTAAAGAAGTAGAAAAAGAAAATACTAAAACTGAGGCTGAATTAAAAAAAGAAATTGCATTATGGTCTTACAATGACTACAAAAATATAAAAAAAGCTATAGAATCTAAAAAAGAGATAAAATACTATATTAAAAACAGCTTAACCAAAGAAGTTTATACTAATTTAGCACCTAAAACTAATATAGATAGTTATATAAAAAATAATTCTATTTATTCTATAAGTTTTCCATTAAAATCTTATAATACTAAAAATTTTTTAGAAACCAATAATTTACTTAATTCTTTTAACTGGGAAGGAAATATTATAATTACAAAGGATTTTAATTCTGATGGTTATATATTTAAAAATTATAATTATTATAATTCCATTAGAGATAGGCTTGTAAAAGAAATAATCATAGGCGTTCCCTCTTTAATTATGGGAATTTTTATGTTAATTATTTTTAAAAGAAGAAATTATTTAAATTCTCCTATTTTAAATAAAGTAAAAGAAATGTATAATAATATACCCTTAGATTTAAAACTATTCATATTTGTTTTATATACCGCCATAATAGGGAGTTATTTAATAAATCTTAGTTTTTTTTATAAACCCTTAGGAATTAATCACTTTGTTATTATTACTTTAGTAAGTCTTTATATTCTATATTTAATATTTAATGTAAAATATGCTATAGGACTAAAGAAAGATAAAAAGCAGTTTTTAATTCAATGTAAGGGAAGTTTCATTAATAAATTATTGAATGCTTTTAAAAATAGTAATTTGAATAAAAATATTAAATTAAAAATAGCTTTTATTATGGCATTATCTTCTATATTAGCTGCATTTGTACTTTTAGTATTGCTACTAGGAATTCATAATATAATAGTTGCATCTATTGTAGCTATTATTTATATAGTTTTGCTTATTAGATACTTATTTAAAAAGGCTGATTATTTAAATGAAATATTAAAAGCTACAGAAGAAATGTCCTATGGAAATTTAGATTATGTTATAAAGGAAAATGGAGAAAGCGCTCTAGGTAAAATAGCCCATAATATCAATAATATGAAAGATGGTTATAAAAAATCTCTAGAAGAGCAGGTTAAAAGTGAAAGATTAAAAACTGAACTTATAACCAATGTATCTCATGATTTAAAAACTCCCCTTACCTCTATAATAAATTATATAGATTTACTTAAAAAAGAGGATTTAAGTAAAGATGAAATTAATGGATATATTTCTGTTCTAGATAGAAAGTCTAAAAGACTTAAATCACTTATAGAGGATTTATTTGAGGCATCAAAAATGTCCAGCGGTGCAGTAGAATTAAATATTGAAAAAATAAATGTAACAGCTTTATTAAAGCAATCCATAGCAGAATTTGAAGAAAAAATCACGAAATCCTCTCTAGAACTTAAATTTAAATATGATAATAATAAAACCTATGCAAATTTAGATGGAAAGAAAACCTGGAGAGTATTTGAAAATTTAATAAACAATATTATAAAGTATTCTCAACCTAATACTAGAGTATATATAGATTTAATAGAAACAAATACTAAAATAATAATTACTATGAAAAATATCTCACGCTATGAAATGGATTTTAGTGCTGATGAAATTTTTGAAAGATTTAAAAGGGGAGATAAGGCTAGAAACACAGATGGATCTGGGCTAGGTCTTGCCATTGCAAAAAGTATTTCAGAACTTCAGGATGGGAGCTTAAACATTATCATTGATGGGGATCTTTTTAAGGTTATTGTAGAGTTTAACAAATAATATATTTAACTTTGATTCCACTAATATAAAAAATAAGATTATTTATATATTATTCTAATATTTTATAACTATTCTCAAAAATATATAATTTATAACTTTTAAATAGTTAATTATTATAAAACTTAGAATATTCATACCAGTTTCCATAAAACTCCGAAATAAAAACATACCTATTGAAAATAGGTATGTTTTTGAAAAGATATGCTTTTTTATAACTAAATACATAATAATGGTATATTATTATGTATTTAGTTATGATTTACTTTAAATAATTATTTTAAAATATTAATTTACTTTAACATGGACGAGTATAGTTAGTAATTATTTTTACTTTTACCTCTTGAGACTCGCATAGATCCCTTGTTGGAATAATAAAGCTAAATCTTTTATTAACATTTGTACATGGTGATCTCATTCCATTTTCTGAACAGCCACATCCACATCCACCTTCTCCTCTTACAGTAAAGGTTTCGGATTTAAAAGCTAACACTTCACCAGATCTAGATACAATTATGCATCCTACAGTTAATTCCTTCCCAATACAAACATTTCTTAAAGCTACATTTACTTGCAATAATCTTGATGTATGTGCTACATCTATAGGATCTAGCTTTACTCTTTTACAAATTTCACAAGGTTTAAAATGAATAAAATTATTTCCTTCATCTGCATTACAAAATTCTGATATACTAAAGGAATTTATATTTAAAAGTTCTCTGTTTCCCATCTTTTCTTCTGAAGATTTACTCATAACATTTCCCCCTTTAATTAATTTAGGTTGTGTAAATTAAACGTCCTATACTACACTATATTAATAGACATAAAAAAATGTTACCTTTCTTTTTTAGCTATTAAAAATTATCTTCTTCCGAATTTATATCATACTCCACATCCATATTTATAGAGTTTTACTTTAACTTTTCCATATCAATTTCATAAAAATCATTTTCTTTCGAATTCATATCATACTCCACATCTATATTTATAGAGTTTTTCTTTAACTTTTCCATATCAATTTCATTAAAATCATTTTCTTCTAAATTTATTTCTTGTAAATTTATTTTATATATATCTTTCGAGAAATCTCTTTCTTCTATATTTTTATTTTCTACTCTTTCTGTATTCTCATATTGTCCTTTTTCTTTGAAATCTCTATCTTTTGTATCCCCATATTGTACTTCTTCCTTAAAATCCACATCCTTTATATTTTCGTATTGTACCTCTTCTTTTAAATCTGCATCTTTTATGTCCCCATATTGTACTTCTTCCTTAAAATCTACATCCTTTATATTTTCTTCTTTTAAATCTGCATCTTCTATGTCCCCATATTGTACTTCTTCCTTAAAATCTACGTCCTTTACAATTTCATATTGTACCTCTTCTTTTAAATCACCATCTTCTATATTCTCATATTGTACTTCTTCTTTTAAATCTCCATCCTCTATATTTTCATATTGTACTTCTTCTTTAAAATCTGTATCCTCTATATTTTCATATTGTACTTCTTCTTTTAAATCTGTATCTTCTATATTTTCATATTGTACTTCTTCTTTTAAATCTCCATCTTCTATATTTTCATATTGTACTTCTTCTTTTAAATCTCCATCTTCTATATTTTCATATTGTACTTCTTCTTTTAAATCTGTATCTTCTATATTTTCATATTGTACTTCTTCTTTTAAATCTGTATCTTCTATATTTTCATATTGTATTTCTTCTTTTAAATCTCCATCTTCTATATTTTCATATTGTACTTCTTCTTTTAAATCTGTATCTTCTATATTTTCATATTGTACTTCTTCTTTGAAGCTTGCATCCTGTATATCCCTATATTGTATCTCTTCTTCAAAATCTCCATCTTCTATATCCTTATATTGTGCTTCTTCTTTTAAATCTCCATCTTCTATATCCTTATATTGTGCTTCTTCTTTTAAATCACCATCTTCTATATCCTTATATTGTGCTTTTTCTTTTAAATCACTATCTTCTATATTTTCATATTGTACTTCTTCTTTAAAATCTCCATCTTGTTCAAAATTTTCTTCTTTATCTATGACTTCTTTATTTTTACATTTTTCTTCTGAAATTGTACCCATAGCAATTAATAAGGATACTGAAAATTTATTTTCATTTAAAGCATCAATAAAAGCTTCTTCAATAAATAAAGTTGGCTTCAAATTGTCCATACAGTCACTTTCTACTGGCAAAAATCCTGAAATAATTTTGTTAATTTCAGTAGAATAAATATTCTGATCACTTTGGTTTTCTAAAAACAATATTCTTATTTTTATAGAACCTTCTATAAAAATTTTAAATTGTCCCTGAGTAAATATATATTTCCATTCATTTATTTTAGGTTTTAAAAATACCTTTAATATTTGTCCTATCTTTGGTTTATTCTTTGTAAGGCTTATAATATAAGATTTGCAAAACTCCTTATATGGATATTGTATATTATATTTACTTATTTTCTCTTCAGAAGTAACACCTAATATTTCTATAGGAGTATTTTTCATGATAACTCTCCTTCCTTATATAATTTATCCCTTCATAATAGTTTATGTTTTTTTATTTATAATGTGTAAATTTTAAAAAGTGTAACTATATAAAAAATATTCGAACAAATTTTCATATAAACACAAATACTATAAAACTCTAACTGAAAGTTTACTAGTTTGGATGTTGTCAAACTATGATATACTTGCTGAATTTATTAAAGATTGGATTTAGTTCTTTTAAAAACTAAAAGAAAATTTTTACTTTTAATATTAAACAAATAATTTAGTATTTTAAATCTAGGCTATAATAATTATAGATATATATAGAAAGAAGGATGTTGCATCGTGGAATTTGAACTTTTTAAAATAGAAACTTTTATACCAGAAGAATATGTAAAAAAATTAAGAAAAGCATTAAACTACATAGGTGCTCTTACAGTAGGAGGAAATTATGATAACTGTATGACGGTTTCCAGAGTTAAAGGCTCCTGGAGACCTTTAGGAGGATCTACCCCTTTTAATGGAGATATAGGTGAAATATGTGAAGCAGAAGAATGTAAAGTAGAATTTTGCTGTACTAGAGAAGTATTGAAAAATACAATAACTACCATAAAAAAGGTACATCCTTATGAAATACCTGTAATAAATATAATTCCCATATTAAATTCATTTGAATTTTAATTATTGTATATTAAGTTCTAATATTAAAAAAACAGCATAATAATAAATATATTCATTATGATAATTTTATTCATTGCTTTAATGTGTTTTTTCTCTTTATATTATTGAAAAATAATTTTATCTATATCAAACTCACTTTAAATCTTCTTACTTTAAGATAAGAAGATTTAAAGTGTTATTGCCTTATGTTTGATTAAAGCACATAATTGTCAAGCTCTATTTTACTTATTAAATTTAACCATTAAAATATTAAAACTATTTTTAATTGTAATTAATTAATATATAAATTTATATTATTCTCGTTATAGCCAAGAATATTAAAATTATTCCTGATAGCCAAGATAAATTAAGTTTTGATTTTTCAACAAATTTTCTTCCTACAAATGCTCCAGCATATACGAATACAAAATCACTTATTAAAGATAAAATCACTATTTGCATATAATTTACATTACCTAAACTGCTTCCTAAACCTATAGCTAAAGAATCTAAGGAAAGGGCAGTAGAAAGATACAAAGCTTCTTTAGGGCTAAGAATCTTTGAATGATCCATATCCGCCTTAGTTTCGTCAATGCATATATCTATTATAAAACTTAAATCTGAAAATTTTATTTTCAATTTTTTATTAGAATCTCGGTTCCTTCTTACATAATTTTTTACCATACTGTCAAACAAATAATATATTCCAAATGAAAATAATATAATAAAACTTATTGTTGAAGTAACCTTAACAGGAACAAACTCTTTTATAATAGAACCTAAAAAAAGTGACACAGCAAGGAAACTTGAACAAATAACATTAATTATTGTTGCAGAAATAAACGGAATTTTTATTTTGTGTGTTGAATAAGCAACACTAGCTGCAAAAGCATCTAAAGATAAGGCTGACACTAATAATATGGATTCTATCACTTAATCACCCCCACTCACATAAATTTCTAAAATATTAATTTAATTTTATCTATTAACTATTAATATGGTATATATTTATAAATAGTTACAATATTAAAATTATATATCTTCGATGCTACTGATGTATTTGATATTACATGTAATACTAGCTGAAAATTAATATGGACAGTTCACAAAGTTTAAGTTCAAATAACTTAAACTTTGTGAACTGTCCTCTTACTTTTTTAAATTTCTATTTTTGCTTCAACCCCAAAGTGGTCTGAGATTATTTCTTTTCTTATTCCGTTAAATATAACTTTACAATATTCTACTTTTAAATTTTTATTAGATAATATAAGGTCTAGCCTCATATCCTTTGTATTTCCTTTCCAGCCATCAATATCACCAATAGCAGTTACTCCATTGTCTTTTGATCTTGCTAAATGATATATATCTTTAAGTTTCTTATTTATAAGATAATCATACCCTTTATTATTTAAAAAAGCATCATTATTATAATCTCCCATTAATATACAGGTTTCTTTTTCTTTCAGTTCCTGAACTAATTTATTTACTTGGAATTTAAAATCTTCCTCTTCATCATCCCACCAACCTAAATGACAAGAATAAAAATAAATTGGATTATTATTATAATCTATTTTACATTTTATTATCTTTCTAGTTTTCCAAAAATTTTTATCTTTACTTTTTGAAATATAAAAAGATTTTTTTTCTTTTATAGGATGTTTAGTTAGTATAGCAAGACCTTCTTCATATTTATCATAACCTATATGAGCAAAATCCCACAAAATTTTAAATCTATTTTCGCCTAATTTTTCAAGTTCTTTAATTAATATAAAAGCAAAGTTATCCTCTTTTATATTATCAAATAATATTTTACTATTAAT
This sequence comes from Clostridium botulinum, assembly GCF_001276985.1. Lineage (GTDB taxonomy): Bacteria > Bacillota > Clostridia > Clostridiales > Clostridiaceae > Clostridium_F > Clostridium_F botulinum. The sequence continues at coordinate 519,809 of NZ_LHUL01000008.1, read as the reverse complement.
ACTTTGACTAACCTCTTGAAGAGCAATAACATCATAATTATTTTCGTATATCACCTTTGCTAAATATTTTATCTTTTCTAATTGTTTTTCTTCTTGCCAAGAGTGACAATTCAAAGTAAGAATCTTCATAAATTAATCTCCTAAAATATCTTGAATATCTGATTTTAATACATCTGCCTTTGGTCCATATATAGCCTGAACCCCTTTATCCTTTACTATAAGACCTAATGCTCCAAGTTTTTTCCACTCTTTTTCCTCTGCAACTAAGCCTTTATCCTTTACTGTTACACGAAGACGAGTCATGCAGGCATATACATCTACTATATTTTCCTTTTCTCCTAGTAAACCTATTATTTTCACTGACAATGAATCTCTATCTATATCTTTTTCTGATATTTTTTCTTCTTTTTTATCTTCTTCTCCTTCCATTTCAATATAGTTTCCTGCTCTACCTGGAGTAGGTATATTGAATTTCTTTATTAAAAAATTAAATATTAAATAAGTTAATACAAAATATATAACTGATACAATTGCAAAGTTTAACATATCTCTTGTAATTCCAGCCTTTATCATCATAGGAGTACGAGCTATAAATTCAACGAATCCAAAACAGTGAACTCTTAAGTTTATTAAATCTGCTAAAGCAAAAGCTGTTCCTGTAATAACTGCATAAACTCCATATAAAATTGGTGATATAAACATAAACATAAATTCTATAGGTTCTGTAACACCTGTTAAAAATACTGCTAATGCCGCTGATAAGAAAACAGTTTTATATTTATCTCTTTTATCTTTATCTACATTTTTATACATTGCAAAAGCTACACCTAATAATGAAGCTGAAGATGTTATTACCTGCCCTACTTTAAAACGCGCAGGTATAACAGTTGCTAACAAATTATTATATTCTGTCATATTGCCGGTTGCTTTTAAATTAATCAAATCATTTGCCCAAGCAAGCCATAATGGATCTTGACCTGCAACTATAGTACCTGCAGTTGGCCCTGTTAAAATTTTATAAGTTCCTCCAAGAGAAGTATAATTTAGCGGTACTGTTAACATATGATGAAGTCCAAAAGGTAATAATATACGTTCCAATGATCCAAAAATGAAAGGTGCTACTATTGGTGCAGTATCCTTAGATGTTGCTATCCATTTTCCAAAAGCATTTAACGCACCTTGAATAGAAGGCCAAATCATAGATAAAATTATTGCTGTTACTACAGATCCTAGTATAACTACAAATGGTACAAATCTTTTTCCATTAAAGAAAGCCAAAGATTTTGGTAATTTATTAAAATTATAATATTTATTATATAAGTACGCTCCTAGAAATCCTGAAATTATACCTATAAATACACCCATATTTAATGCGGGTGCTCCAAGTATAGTTGTAAAATAATCTTTAACTACTAATTGTCTTCCAAACATTGAAGTTACTTTTGCTGCTTCATCAGAAAACATATCTGGTTTAACTCCGAAAATAGCTCCTGTTATTCTATTTGTAAGAATAAAAGTAAGTAATCCTGCAAAAGATCCTCCAGCACGCTCTTTTGCCCAAGATCCACCGATTGCTACTGCAAATAAAATGTGAAGATTTCCTATTATTGCCCATCCTATATCTTCTACTACTCTTGCTACAGACTGTACTAATCCCATAGAAGCCTGCATTCCTATAAGTTTACCAATACAAATCATAAGTCCTGCTGCAGGCATAACTGCCACAACAACTAATAGTGTCTTTCCAAATTTTTGCCAAAAATCAAAAGATACTAGCTTATTCCTTTTCATTTTTATCCCCCCAATATTTATAATCTATATTAATTTAAATTTCAAACTATTTTATAAAGTCTCGCTTCAAAAGGCTTTAATAATATTTCTGTTATATCCTCATGTTTCTCTATTGAATAGTTTGAAATTATCAATCCTTTATAATTTAGTTTTTCTCTTTTATAAGTATATTTAGCTTCCTTATTTGTTAAATTAGCAATTACTATAAATTTTTCATTTCGTAAAGTTCTTGTGTAAGCATATATTTGTTCATGATGCGCTAAAATCAAATTATATTTTCCATATATAAGTGCCTCATTTTCTTTCTTTACTCTTATAATTTTTTTATAAAAGTTCAAAATAGAATTTAGGTTATTTTCTTGTTCCCTAGCGTTTATATCTACATAGTTCGGATTAACTTTCATCCAAGGTTTTTCTTTTGAAAATCCAGCATTTTCTGTGGTATCCCATTGCATTGGTGTTCTTGAGTTATCTCTTGAAGTTTCCCATACATATTTGAGGGCTTGATCTTTTGGTATACCTTTTCTTATTTTTTCTTTATAAATATTTATAGTTTTTATATCATTATAATCTTCAATACCTTCAAATTTAACATTAGTCATTCCTATTTCTTGTCCTTGATATATAAATGGAGTCCCCTTTTGCATAAAATACATAAGAGCTAAGGCTTTTGAACTTTCTTCCCAAAAGTTTTTATCATCTCCTAAAGTTGAGACTACCCTTTGAATATCATGATTTTCTATAAACAAAGCATTCCATCCAACTCCTTCTAAACCTTCCTGCCATTTGCTTAATACTTCTTTTAATTTTTTTATTGTAGACTGTTCTTTATGATCTACATCCCAAAGATCTAGATGTTCAAACTGAAATATCATATTAAATTTGCCATCTTTTTCTCCTACCCATTGAGGAGCTTGACTTATATTTACTCCATTGGCTTCTCCCACAGTTATTATGTCATATTTATCAAAGGTATTTTCCTTTAATTCTTTAAGATATTTTTGAATTCCCTCTACATTCATATGTTTTTCAAAAGAAGGAACATAATCTAAATTTTTTGGATTATGTATGTCTTTTAATCCCTTTTCTTTTTTTATATGACTTATAGCATCTACTCTAAATCCATCAATTCCCTTATCTAACCACCAGTTAATCATTTTATATAATTCATTTCTAACATTTTCATTTTCCCAATTTAAATCTGGTTGCTTTTTACTAAATAAGTGAAGAAAATATTGTTCTGTATTATAGTCATATTCCCAGGCAGAACCTTTAAATATACTTTCCCAATTGTTAGGTTCCTTTCCATCTTTACCATCACGCCATATATAAAAATCACGTTTTGGATTATCTTTAGAAGATCTTGATTCAATGAACCATTTATGCTCATCACTGGTATGATTTATAACTAAATCTATTATAAGCTTCATACCTTTTTCATGGGCCTTTTGTAGTAACTTATCAAAATCCTCCATAGTTCCAAATTCGTCCATTATAGCTTTATAATCGCTTATATCGTAACCGTTGTCATCATTTGGAGACTTATACATAGGACAAATCCAAATTATATCTATACCTAAATCTTTTAAATAATCTAATTTTGAAATTATACCCTCTATATCTCCTATACCATCATCATTTGAATCCTTAAAACTTCTTGGATATATTTGATATGCAACAGCTTCTTTCCACCATGTCTTATTCATTAATAATCCTCCATTTGTAATATAGTTTTAAGTAATTTTTGCATACTCTTGATAAATATTTGAGCAATCGTTTGCGCAAAACATAAAAAAATAATACCTTAATAACTCTTCTATAATTAATTCTACTATAAGTACTAGTCCTTTAGAACTAATACTTATAGTTATAAACTCATTTCTTATTCTTGGCAATAACTATAACTTTATAAGAATATAAGCCAACTAAATATATATACTAGATTTAGAACATTAATTTTTACTTTCAGTTATAGCTAAGGCTGCAGCTCCTAGAACCCCTGCTTTTCCTGCAAGCTTTGCTTTTGTTATTTTACAATTATCTCTAATAGCTTTCCAGCATCTATTTTTCACTTCTCTATTTATTATATCACAAACAATTTCTCCACCATTTATAACTCCTCCGCCTATAACAACCATTTCTGGATCAAAAGTATTTATTATATTGGCTACAGTTATACCTAAATAGGATAAGCAAAATTCTAGTACTTCTTTTGAAAGCTTATCTCCTTTTTTAGCTTCTTCAAAAACTTCCTTTGCAGTTAGATTATCATATTTTTTTAAAGATGTCTCTCCATTATTTTTACAAACTTCTTTTGCCTTTTTCATAATGGCAGTACCAGAACCTAAACTTTCTGCGCAACCCTTATTACCACAACCACAGTTCGGTCCATCCTTCATAACAGTTGTATGACCTATTTCTAAAGCATTTCCTGTATTTCCTCTATATATTCTGCTATTTATTATAGCTCCTGCTCCAATGCCTGTACTTGCTGTTACGTATATCATGTTCTGGGTACCTTTTCCTTTACCAAACATAAATTCAGCTAAAGTAGCTACATTAGCATCATTGTCTAGGTATGTTGGAATATTATATTTATCCTTTATAGGTTGAACTAAGCTAAAATTTTCAAAGGGTAGATTTGAAGATGAAATTATTATACCTTCTTTAGCATCTAAAGGTCCTGGTGAACCTATTCCTATAGCCTTTATTTCCTCTAAGTTTACTCCTTCTATAACATTATCAATAGTATTTATTATTTTATATAATACATCAAGTTCTCCTTTGCTTGCTTCAGTTTTAACATTTTTTTCTTTTATTATATTTCCATCTAAATCCACAAGTGCTGTATAAATCTTTGTTCCCCCTAAATCAACACCCACTACATATTTTTTATTCATTTTATCACCTCAATAATTACTAATATAAATTTAAAACTTCATATTAATCCTTATAAAATCTATTATTTAATAAGTTTTTATTTATTAATAATACTAATAATATTAATTTTATTTGATTTTTATTATATCAATGCAAGTAAAAGTTTACAATGCCATAAATTTTCAAATTCATTAATTTTATTAACTTATTATGCTAAATTCTACAAAATACTCACTATTTTTAATGCATACACGTGCAAACGTTTGTGCATATATCAAAGCTTAATTCAATTTTTTTTTTATTATCTACTTAAAAATATTAATCTATTTAAAAGATTCTCTCTTTACAAAAGTAGTTTCTACAATGTAGTGATCTCTAGTATCTTCTACTTCTTCTATCTTGTCTATTAACAATTTTGTAGCATAATATCCAAGCTTTACTCCATTTATATCTACAGAAGCTAATTGAGGTTTCTGAAATTCGCCTAAAGGTATATTATTAAATCCCACTATAGAAAGGTCAGTTAAATATTTTTCTTTTAGCGCTTTCATAGCACCTATTGCTAACAAGTCATCCATTGCCACCACTGCTGTTGGCTTTACTTTTTCTAATAATTTATTCATTTGTATATATCCTTCTTTTTCTTTAAATTCCTCTCCATAACTAACTAATTTTTCACTAAAACTAATTCCGTTCATCTCTAGTGCTACTTTATATCCCTTTTCTCTATCCTTACATACATTTAGCTCCTTTTTAGCTCCTATTAGAGCTATTTTTGTATGACCTTTATCTATTAATTTATTAACTATATTATACATAGCTTGGAAATTATCATTATCAACCCATAACACATCTTCTGTATCTTTTAAGCGTCCCATAATAACAAAGGGAAAGTTTATATCCTTTAGATATTTTATATTTTCATCATTTTCTTTTGGTCTTAAAATAAGCAAACCTTCTATTAATCCACTAGTTGTTAAATCTTTTATATGTTTTTTCTCGTTTTCTTTATTACTACTAAAGGCGTAAGTTATATAGTATTCTCTTTTTTCAGCATAAGAACTTATTCCTTTCATAGCTTGTATAAAAAAAGGATTAGATAGCAAATTTTCCGCTTCCTCTGGAAGCACAACCCCTAATATTCTTGTTTTATTATTAACTAATCCTCTAGCTATTGCATTGGGTTTGTATTTAAGTTTTTCTATAACTTTGTATACTTTTTCTTTCGTTTCATCACTTATTCTAGGATTATCTGATAGTACTCTTGAAACTGTAGATGGTGAAACTTTTGCTTCTTTAGCTACATCTTTTATAGTAACCTTCATTTTTTATTAATCTCCTTTTAATATGTCCTGTATATAATCACACAAAACTTTATTTTTCTTATTTTATACATATAAACTATGTAAACAATGCAGTTTATAATTTTCATGCAATTTATTATACATAAATATATTTAATTAAAGCAATCACTTATAGCTTACCAACTAATTATAATTTTCTCAAGAATAAAATAGTTTATTTATTTTATGAATTTAATATTTTTATTAAGCTACTGATGATTATATGAACTGCTAAAACTTATATAATTATTTTTTTATTATAATACCGTATTATTATTACTATAAAAATAATAATTTAAAAAATAAAAGAATAGCCAGTTAAGGCTATCCTTTTATTCTTCTCCTTGTTTATGATTATCTATACTTTGAATTTTTATATTGCCCAATTTTTAGCTCTTTCCATTTCAACGTACATATTATAATATCTCTTTTTATTCTTTATAAGTTCTATATGGCTTCCCTTTTCTTCTATATATCCTTCATTTAATACTATGATCTGATCTGCATCTTTTATAGTGTTCAATCTATGGGCTATAACTATAACAGTTTTATTTAAAGTAAGTTTTTTTATAGCTTTTCTAATTTCTAGTTCATTATCTGCATCAAGAGAAGCTGTTGCTTCATCAAGTAATACTATAGGTGCATCCTTGAGTATTGCCCTAGCTATAGATATCCTTTGTTTTTCTCCTCCTGATAAGGTTGATCCACCTTCTCCTACTATAGTATCATACTTATCTTCTAGTCTTTCTATAAATTCATGGCAATTAGCAATTTTAGCTGCTTTTATTACATCATCTTTAGTAGCCCTTTCATTCCCTAACTTTATATTATTATATATGGTATCATTTAAAAGATATACATCTTGGAATACCATACTTATATGTTTTAACAATGAATCTGGATTTATATCTTTTATATCTTTCCCACCAATTTTTATTGCTCCACTATTTATATCCCAAAATCTAGCTATAAGACTTGTAATTGTAGTTTTTCCTGACCCAGAAGGTCCCATTAAGGCTGTCATAGTTCCTTCTTCAGCCTTAAAGCTTAAATTATTTATGGTGTTTTCTCCTTCTTCATATTTAAAGCTTACATTTTTAAACTCAATATCGTAATTTCTAAAGTTTGCCTCTTCATATCTATAACTCATTTCTGGCTGATTATAGGTTTTTATTAATTTTTGTGATGCAAGTCTTAGATATCTAAATACTCCATATTGAGCACCAAAAGCTCTTAAAATATTGGTAAGGGCTATATTTATTATAATAAAGGTTAAAAAGGCTTTTTTGTCAATATTGCCTACTCCAAATTTAGTTGTAGCTATAAGTAATAATACTGGAAAGCTTATATCAACTATTATCTGAAATATAAGAACAAAAGGTACAATAGATACTTCTGTTCTTATACTCTCTCTCTTTAAATCTCTAAATGATTTTTCCAATCTCTCAAACTTCTCACCTGCTAGATTATGGGCTTTAAACACCTGTATACCACTAAGATATTCAACCATTCTTGATATAACTTCATTCATAACTTCCTTTTTTTGTTTACCTATAGCAGTAACCCTTTTTCCTCCCATTAAGATAATAGGCATAGCTACAAGCACAAAGGCAAGTTGGATAATAGCTAACTTAACATCAATAAAAAATGTTATTATAAGAAGATAAACACTAAGTACTACCGTCTTTATTAAGTCACTAGTGCTATGAGTTATAACTTTTTCAAAATCTTGCAAGTCATTAGTCATTATATTAGATAAACTTCCTATACTGTTTTTATTAAAAAATCCCAAATTTATATTTTTAATATGATCTCCTAAGGATATACGCATACTTTGAATACCCCTTGCACCTTTAGCCTGTATCCCCGTATATCCTATGGCATTAACTATAGTTCTAAATATAAAAGCTATTATCATTGCTATAGTATAATTCTTAATTTTAGTAAAACTTAGCTGAGAATTAATCAAATCTAACAATACAAAATACAGCATTGAATAAAAAAACATATTAAATAAACTGTCTATAGTTAATAAAATTATAGGTTTTCTAAGTTTTTTACTATGTTCACCTAGCAATGTCTTTATATCCCCTAGCATATTACATCCCCCCTGCTACTTCTGATGCTTCTGTAATTTCATAATCATACATATCCCAAAGGTGTCTATATAACCCTCTCTTATTCATAAGATAATTATGAGTTCCCTGTTCTATAATTTTACCTTCCTCTAAAACTACAATTTTGTCTGCATTTTTTATTGTATACAGTCTATGAGCTATAATTATAGCTGTTTTTCCCTTCAAAAGATTTCTAAGAGCCTCTTGTATTTTACTTTCATTTTCTATATCTGAATAGGAAGTAACTTCATCTAAAATTACAATAGGGCTGTCTTTTAATATAGCTCTTGCAATAGAGATTCTTTGCTTTTCTCCTCCACTAAGTTTAATTCCATTTTCTCCAAGGGATGTCTCATAACCATCAGGTAAACTCATTATGAAATCATGAATTTGTGCTTTTTTACTAGCTTCAATAACCTCATTTATGGTTTTATTAGAACCCATTTTAATATTTTCTAATATGCTATCTTGAAGCATGAATACATCTTGAAATACAAAGGATACCTTATCCATAAGCTCTTCCATTTTTATATCCTTTATATCTACATCATCAATAGTAATATTACCTTCTTCTACATCCCAAAATCTTCCTAATAATTGGCCTAATGTAGTCTTTCCTGAACCTGAAGGCCCTACAAAAGCAACTATATTTTTAGGCTCTATAGTCAAAGATAGGTTTTTTATAACTTCCTCTTTATCATATTTAAATGTAACCTTATTAAATTCTATTTTCCCATTAATATCTTTATCTAAACTTCTATTTCCTTCTACTTGTACCTCTTTTTCAAGAATATCTCTTACTTTTCCAGCTCCTTCTAATAGCATTGAAAAAGTTCCTCCAAATTCTAATAGTTGTTTAAAAGAAGTAAGAAAATTTGCACTTAAAATTAAAAATATTATATAAGTAGAAGCATTTATACTTCCTTTTAAAAACATAATTCCTCCAATAGGAATTATAAATAAAAGTCCTGAATCTATAAGAACTAAAAACACACCATAAAGAGGAGCGCTTTTCATAGTTAGATCAATCCAATAATCTGCATATTCTTCTGTAATATCCTTGTAGTTTTTAAAAGATTTTGCAGATAAATTAAAGGCTTTCATTACATTCATTCCATTTATATATTGAATAATAGTAGAATTAAGTTTTTTAACTAACTCATGATAATGAGTCATCATTTCTTTCATACCTTTAAACATACCTATTTGACTTAAAAATTCCAAAATAACAGGAATAAACAAAACTAAAGCTAGTTTCCAATTTAAATATAAAAGATAACCTATAATTATTATAGGAGTTACAATAGCTGCAGCTAAATCTGGAATTTGATGTGCTATAAAATTTTCTAATTTTTCTATATCTTCATTGATTGTTTTTTTAACATTTCCTATAGTATTCCCTGTAAAGAAACCCATATTAAGCTTTGACATATGATTTATTGCTTTTATTCTAAGTTCATATAGTATTGTAAAAGCTGCTATATGAGAAAATACCCCTGACAATAAAAATATAACCATCCTTAAGATTATAATAATGCCTACAGTTATAGCCATAGATTTAATTTTTTCATAATTAACTGAATCATTAAAAAGCTCTACCACTATATTGTACATAAGAATATATGGTACTATAGCCATAAGTGAACTTATTATACTAAATAAAGCTGATATATATAATTTGTTTTTTTCCTTACCAGATATCTCTAGAAGAAAACTTAAATTTGATTTTTCTTTCATAATTACTCTCCTTTCTCCATATTTGATACAATTATGAAATAAACTTCATAACTAATTATAATTGAAAATCATTTTCATTTTCCACTCCAAAAAAATAAAAAATGCTCCAAAAAATCACTTTAGAACATTTTTATAGTTTATTATTTTTTATACAGATTTATTTAATTTTCTATATTTTAATGGATTCATATTATTATAGCCTTTAAAAGCATTTGAGAACTTACTTGGATTTTCATAGCCTATTTCATTTGCAATTTCTAAAATTGACATGTTTGTATTCTTTAATAAATATTTTGCCTTTTCAATTCTTGATTTCTTTATATATTCATAGACTGTATTTCCAGTACTATTTTTAAAAGCTTTTTGTAATTTATATAAACTTATATTCAAATCACCAGCTAATTTCTTAAGTGATGGAGGCTCTCGGAGGTTTTTGCTTATTATATTCTTAGCCTTAATTATACTCTCTCTTTCCTCATCTTCTGAACTTTGTATTAATTTTATGTCAGAATTTTTTTCAAAAAAATTAGCCAAAAATTCTATTGTCCTTAGCTTAAGTTTCATATATCCCATCATATTATCAATTGGAATATCATCTATTTCTTCTGCTATCTTTTTTATATCATAACTAGCTTTTTCAATTATTAATATATCTTCTTTAAATATGTTATTCATTTGTGTTTCCCAATCCATTATAGCTCTATCTTCCCATATTGGATTTACTGCATTTTTAATGGTGCTAAAATGCATACAAATTGATATGGTTTTACATTTATCATATTTAAACTCAAAATATTCTACATTATTTAATGTTTTATAAAAAAAAATTTGCCCTTCTTTAAGCAGATACTTTTTGTTACTAGGAAAAGCTAAAATTTTCGTAGTTCCACTATAACAATACCCTATTTCTAAAACATCATCTTCATATCCTCTATTATCAAAATACATATTCGCTGAATACATATTAAACTTTGAAATTTCTAATCCATCTTCTATTTTCATTCTTGAATAATCTCCTACGCCAAATTGTTTTCCAATAACATACTTTTTGCCTAAGAGCTCATCTGAAGTTTTACATTTGAACTCTTCCTTAATATATTCATCATACATATCTACAATGTTTTTTTTAGTTTTCAAAGTTCAACCCCCTATTTAATCTAAACAATACTACGATATTTACTTTAATTGATTTTGATTCTAATTTTCATTTCATATAGATTATATGGTATTTTCTTTCAAAAATCAATATAACCCTCCATCCATTCAATGTTTTGTGTCTCAAAAATTAATTTATTATTTTGATTAAGAAACATTAAAAACCTATAAATTCACATAAAAATCGTAATATCACAGATTAGATCCATGCATTTTCTGGTTTTTTCATCACCTATTATAATTTCTCATTATTTCATTAAGAGTGTTTAAATGCTTATAATAATCATTTACTATAGCATTTACTTCTTTCATCAAACTAGAATCTAAATCCTTATTCTCTTCTTTAAATTTTTCCCCTTGCTTTATTCCTATTTCCATGGCCTTTATAGCATGATCACAAACTTCCAAATCATTATTTGCAGGTATTAATTTTATCTTTTCAAAAAACTCTGCTATAGTTCCTAAAAATCCTAAAGTATCTGGAGCATCTCCTCCCATTTGTTCTATTCTACTGGTAATAGCTTCTTCATGTCTTTTAAAAGATTCCATAATATTTTTCAATTCATTTTTAAGCTCAACATTCTGAGCTTTTTCAAGATAATCTTTAAAAGTACTTCCTCCCATGTGTACTCCTTTTGAAAATTTATCCATTTGTTTTTTATTCTCTTTTAATTCTATATTCATATTAAAATCACCTCAATTTATTCTTTTCCTACAGAAAATTTATTATACTTACATAAAATAGGCTGTCTCAAAATAATATTAGCTTTAATTTTAATATAGTAAATGTAAAAAATACATGTAATAAGCATGTAAATACACTTTAGTAGTTCTTAATTGACGCAATTAAAAATTTTTGTTCTCACAGGACGTGAGGAGCCAGTTGTGAAGCCATGGATGGCGCCTTTACTGGGTAAAAATTTTTAATGAAATCAAATTTAGAACTTCTTAGCAAAATGAATTGCCTTATGAATGTATTATTTACATTTACGGTTTTAAAATTAAAGCTATTTTGAGGCAGCCTCTTAAATTATTATATTGCATAATTTGAAAAGCCTTTAATGAACTTATATATATAAAAGTATTTATACTAGCTAAGAAATTATTTACTATTTTGACTTTCTATTTTTTCTTTTAATTTTCGTATTTCCTTATCCTTGGAAGCTATTATTTCTTCGTATTTTCCTTCTCTTTCTCCCCAGTTCTTATTAAGCAAATTTATGAAGGATGCCATTTCATCTGCGCTTCCTGAAATACGATTAAATAGAAGAAGATTTAATGCTAAAACCTCAGGAATTTCCTCATGACAATATCTTAATTGATGATCAATCTCTCCATAGCCTTCTTCAAATATGGTTCTTACTTGAACTTCTGCTATAACCCTTTGGTTGGTAGGGAAAAATTCTATAAGATAATGTACAGATCTATATCCGGATTTTCTAGATTGAATTTGAATATTTAGTTCCTCAAATCTTTTTGTATCGTCTCCATCTCTTACATTTGCAGTTATTTCTATAACCTTCCAAGTATTTAAAATAAACTGGTGGATATCTTCCCAATCCTGTTTAAATATATGTATAACTCTAATACCTATTAAATCATTTATTTCTTCCTTATAGTTTTCAACAGTAAATTGAAAGTCTTCTCCATACTTTTCTTTTCTATTAGGAGTTTTTCTAATAATTTTTTCTATTAACCTTTCAGCATTTTTTACCCTAGATTTGACAGAGTGTATTTTATTGTGAGTTCTTAATATATTAGATATAAAATCACATTGGGTTTCATAAGTATCTTTGTATTTATTAAAATCTAAATATATATCCATTAAGTTATTCCACTCTATTTGATTTTTAATAATGTCTTCTTCTATAGAAGGATATTTCTTCAAAAATTCTTCTTTTACAAGTTCATTCTCCATATTTTCCTCCAACCTTGCCTTATAACATATTTTTGATCATTTCTCTACTTGATCACTTTTTTTTGGTTCATTTTTATCCCTATGTCCTCAATATTCTTATACTTTGTATATTTAATAGTAGTATAAATTAATATTTCTATAAATTTTATCAAAGGATTTACTAAAAGTCTACATTATCTATTTCAATTATTAAGTAAATAAATCTAATATCTCTTCTTTTGATAATGTATTTATTAAATTACCACTCTTTAAATCACTATTCATAACATTATTTATAAGCTCCTTTTTATCCTCTTGTAGCATTATAATTTTTTCTTCAATGGTTCCCTTACATACTAACTTTATTACCTGTACTAAATTTTTCTGTCCTATTCTATGTGCTCTGTCAGTGGCTTGATCTTCTACTGCTGGATTCCACCAAGGATCAAAGTGTATAACTAAGTTTGCTGATGTTAAATTTAATCCTGTACCTCCTGCTTTCAGTGATATTAAAAAGATCTTAACATGGGAATTTTTATTAAATTTATCAACTAGCTTAATTCTTTCACTAGCATTAGTTGATCCATCTAAATAGAAGTATTCTATGCATTCTTTTTTTAATAGCTTTGAAATGTTTTTTAATACTGAAGTAAATTGTGAAAACAATAAAATTTTCTTTCCTTCATCTACTCCTTCCTGAACTAATTCCATGGCTATTCTAAGTTTAGAACTTCCCCCTTTATATTCATCAATTATAATAGAAGGATCTAAGCATAGTTGTCTTAGTCTTGTAAGATACGAAAATATTGTAATTTTATCTTCTTTGTTGTTTTTTAATTTTTCTTTTATACTTTTCATATATGCTTTATATATTCTCTCTTGATTGGTGGTCATCTCCACTAAAAATTTCTTTTCTATCTTATGTGGTAAATCCTTTAATACATCCTTTTTTTCTCTCCTTAAAATAAATGGACGAATTAAAGTTTTTAGTTTATCAATATTTGCTTCCACTTTATCTATAAATTTCTCTTGGAACCTTTCTTCACTATATAAATATCCTGGCATAATAAAATCAAATATAGACCAAAGCTCCATTAGATTATTTTCAATTGGAGTTCCTGTTAATGCAAATCTCACTTTAGAATTAATTCTCTTAACACTATCAGTACTTTGAGCTAGTGGATTTTTAATATTCTGTCCCTCATCTATTATACAATAATCAAATGTTATATCTTTATATAATTGAATATCATTTTTTAAGGTTCCATAAGTAGTGAGTAAAACATCATATTCCTCCCTATCATCTAAAACTTTCATTCTCTCTTCCTTACTTCCATGGATAACTCCAATCTTTAAAGTTTCGGCAAACTTTTGGAATTCATCTTGCCAATTATATATTAAAGAAGTTGGTGTAACTATGAGGCTTTTGATCTCCTTTTCTGATAATAAAAAGCTTATGGTCTGTATGGTTTTACCAAGTCCCATTTCATCTGCTAAAATCCCACCAAATTTCATATTACTTAAGATTTTCATCCATCTATATCCTGCTATTTGATATTCCCTAAGAGTGGCATTAAGTTTTTTAGGAACTTCATAATGGTCATCATTTATATTTGTAATTCTGCTTGAAATATTTTGGAGCAAATCTTTTTCTTTAATAAAAGACGATCCCCTGCTTTCAATATAATAGGCCATATTTTTATGAATTTTAAAAGAATCTCCACTTACATCTCCATTAGAACTTAAGTCTTCTAATAAACTTAAAAAACTTTTAACTTCATTATCCTCTAAATCAATAAAATTATTATCCTTTGTTTTATAAAAATTTTTATTATGCCTAAAAGCTTTAAATATATTTTTAAACTCTTTTTTAGAAACATTTCCAATATTATAAGACAAATTTAACCATTCCTCAGAAGTTTCAGTAATATTAAATTCTATAGAAGCTAAACCATATAAATTTAAACTTTTCAAGCTGTCTGATAAAATTACTTCTCCTATATTTCTAAATCTTTTTAATCCCTTGCTTAAAAAATTATATAAATCATTTTCTGTTCCTGTAAATAAAAATCTGTTTTCTCCTTTTATAAATCTAAATTTCCCCAGTTCCTTAACTATTTTTTCTTCTTTTTCTAAATCTCTAATAATAACTTCATCACCTAAATCTTCTTCTCTAAAATTCTCACATTTTATATTATTAATATATAAACCTTCCTTTATTGCTGGTGGCAAATTTATCTTTATAAAATTTGATAAATTTTTCTCTTTTGGATCATTAATAAGTTCAAAGTACTCCTGTCCATAATATAATTTAACCTGACAAAAAATCTGTTCTAATTCTTTGTAAAAATAGAATTTTGGTACTATAAGAGTTGATACAAATTTTTTTACTCCTTCATCAAAGGTTATCGCCTTAGAAATTTTGTTTAATACTACTATTAATTCTTGAAAAATTTTAACATCTTTACTAAATAATATCTTCTCTTGCTTTTTCAGATGTTTATAGAAAGGTTTATATAATTGCCTTTGGATTTTAGAAGGAATATATAGATTGTTATCATAAAAATATACTTCTCCTTTTGAAGTAAGTGGAATTGGAAACTGTTTCTTAGTGGTTAAAATAAAATTTTCTTCTTTTTCTTTTAGAGTAAATGAAATAGGTAAATCTTTATGTATAATTTTAGTATTATAATCTATATATTCATACTTAAATTTAATAGTCTTGTGCTGAATAATCTCTATAAATCTTTCTAAAGTACTTGGCAGTATCATTATTTTTCTACCATTAACTATTTGAAAGGGCAGATTTATATCGCCTTTAAAAATTTCCTTATTTATTAATACACATTCTTCTATAAACTTAATAACTTTTTCATCTTCCTGAGAAAAATAATGTATTTTAGGATTATATACTAATTCATCGTTGATAAAAACCTTACTTTCCTGGATTTTTTCATAGATAAAATCCTCTAAAGAATTTATTGAGTACATACTACTTTTACCAATTTTAAACTGAGCTTCATAATGATCTAAAGAATCATTATTTATGTGATCTAGTTTTATACTAATATTTAATTTTTCTTTTAAGTTTTTATATTTTGTTATTTCATTTAATATTGTATTTCCTACCATAGTCTCAGATTTCTCTTCTTTTTTATTAGCTTTATCCTTAAGGCTTTTAATTGCCAAATCATAAAACTTATACATGGTAGCTATAATATGTGGACATAAAAATTCTTCCTTATAAACAGAGTTCTCAATAAAATCATCACAACTACATTTAGTTTTTTCTAATATACCTTTTGGCATATTTATTCTTATATGAGTATAATAATCATTACTTTTATTTTCATTTTTAACTTTTCCATATATATTATAAACATTATCTATTTTTTTACTTTTTATATCAAATACTAATCCACTTTTATAGATTTTCTTTCCTTCCATCCTTACCAATTTTGAACATTTAATAAGGGCTATCTCTACTAATTCTTTTAAATTCAAGGACTATCACCTCCTTCCTCATTATATACCAAATTTCCTATGCATTTACTAATTTTATAAAAATATTTACACCTTTTATTTTTAATCTATGGTTTCAATTTTACACCGCAAAGATAGTATTAATAAAACAAATTCTTTTTTACAACTACAACATACATAGCTTCTATAAATACTTAGTATGTACTCATCTTCTTTCCAAAGCATTAGTAACAATAATCAATTATTTTCATAATATAATACTATCCAGAAATAAAGGAGGTGAGTATATGTGTAATTGTGAAGAAAGAGAAAGACAAACTCACGTTCATGAATTCTTAGGTAGCACTCGATTAGCTGAAATTCAAACTGAACCTCATAACCATCGTTTTGCTGGTGTTAGTGGTCAAGCTATAAGAATGGGTAATAGTCACGTGCACAGAATAACTACAAATACAGATTTCTTCGATCACTTTCACAGAATAAATGTTCTTAGTGGCCCTGCAATACCTGTAGGAAATGGTAGACATGTGCACTTTGTATCTGGTGTTACAAGCTTTAATGATGGTCATAGACATGAATTTATTTTTGCAACACTAATTGAAGCCCCTATATTTGAAGAAGATTAATTTTATTTAATATAGGACAGCTTAATATATTTTTATATTAAGCTGTCCATTCTAATATAAAAATACTTGGAATTAACTAAGTGCTTTGCTGTGTCTCTATTCTACTTAACCTCCTTTTAATTTTGTAACCTTTTTTTATGCATTCATACTATGTTAGTGTAATTAAAATTTGTGGATATATATGCACTACAGAAATGACAATCAAAATATTAATAGGGATGGTATTGAGTCTTCTAATAAACAAATTGATCAAGACTTTTATAATGAACCATCTAATTATCCATATATGAACTTTCCTTCAATAATGTATTATCCTCAAGCCATGCCTACGTATATGATGGAATATGATAATGATTTATATCTCCATCAAATTTCCAAGGTTCAAATTCATAATTAGATGATCTCATCATTGACTTTTTATATTTAGCCATAGTTTCAATCCTTTCTAATATATTTGGAGTACGACCTAAAAACACCGTAAAATTCAGATTTGAATAATACGATGTTTCAAACAATTATTCAGTTTGTATTTTCTGTATGGAATCTTCATAAATTGTTTCCTTTAATTTTTTCATATAGTTTGAGAATGCAGCTTCTTTTGCTCCATAAGACAAGTTAACCTCATATTCAAGAGGTATCCATGTTGATAAGTCCGCCTCATTATGTTGAATTAATGTCTCCATCTTATCCAATGCTTTATATATTTTAGATTCCAGGGTTTGTTGCTCATCCATTTCTTTAAACAGAGCAATTAATTCACTATTATATGGCTGAGGCAGACTATCAAGTAATTTAACTACTGCATTACTTTCAACGGCTTCATCTGATTCAGTTTTATAAAAGGCAGGTATATCACCCGTAATCGCTTCCCCCAAATCATGACATATGCACATTAAAATAACCTTATTTATATCTGCATCTGGATACTCGTCTTTTACTAAATATGCCATTAGAGATAATCTCCAGCTATGCTCTGCTACGCTTTCTTGACGGCCATCAGAAGTCCATGAATGACGTGTATTATTTTTTAATTTTTCTGCAATGGACATAAATTTAATTAACTGTTTTATATACATTTTAAACCACCCAACCTAATATAAATTATAATTATTTTATAAAAACTTGCAATTGCTCATCATATCAAGAAGATTGCGAATTAATTATTACACTAATGTTTTCTACTTATATCTGGAAGCATTAAATCGAATATTATAAGATTAAGCTTAAAACTTTCTGTAATTCCCATCCATTCAATTCTATTACCTACAGTTCTTACTATATACCCTTCTTTCTTTAATGAATAACTCATTAAATCAGCTATAGCTAACTCACATCTTCTATTATAAGAATCTTTTTTATTATATATAATCCTCTCTTCCTATTTACAACTTAAAATAAAGAGACCTTATATTTTAGTTTCTTCATAAATTATCTATATTTTAACAATCAATTATTGTTTTTTAAAAAATTATCTATTAATTTCTCCGCCATTCTTTTTTCCATATTAGCCTTACTAATTAAAGTAAAGATTAATAAAACTAATTCTTTTAATTGTTCATCTTCTCCCTGTAATTTTTCAGATTTTTCCCTTATTATGTCCATTAATTTATTAAACTCTTCATAAAAATCCTTTAGTTGAATTTCCTTTATACTTAAAAAAGTTCCATATAACTCTTCCACTGAAGGGAATTTATTTTCTTCTTTATGTATACTCTCCATAATTGGTGTAAGTACTGTTTCTATATCTAAAAGAGATAAACTTTGTTTGAGATTGTAGATTATTTCTAATAAAATTATCTGCTCTTTATTATATTTTTTACCCTTTACAGTTGGAAAGAATTTTCCTTTAGCATAATTATTAACCATGGTTTTAGTCATAATTTTATCATTTTTATCTCTTTTTAATGATTCTAGTTTCATATCAAACAATGTTGTTACTTGATCCATATATAAATCTATATCCGGAATATCTGAAAGTTTAATATCGTTAAATTCTGTAACATTTGAAAGAATAGTTTCTAAATTTTCTTCATTATATTCCATAAAATCACCTCATTACAATTATATAGTATAAGCTACTACAAATCTATATATTCTACTCTAATATCTAGTAACAAAAACCTATATCTATAGTTTATTTGACTATTTTTATATTTTAATTATTAATATAATCTTTAATTAAAAACTATATGCCTTATTAAGTAATCTTTAGTTTTAGATAAAGTGCTAATTTACTGCAAACTTCTTTCACAAAATAGACAGTAAGTACTAGAACAAATAATGATTAAATAAAAATATTTTAAATTAACATCTTGAAAAATTTTATATTTAGTATTAGAATGATAATAATACAACACATAGTTTTAAAAACTACATATCATTATATTAATGCATTTTAGAGAGGATGATTTTTATGTTTAAAAAATTTAGAGATCCAGTAAGTGGTTTAACTCATTTGTTTGGAGCCATTATGTCTATAGTAGGGCTTATAGTGTTGGTTAATTACTCAATATTTCAAGATAGCCCTTTGCACATTACAGTTTTTGCAATTTTTGGAGCAAGTTTAATATTATTATATAGTGCTAGCTCTATATATCATCTGGTAACAGCTTCTAAAAAATCTATTAGAATATTAAGGAGAATAGACCATTCAATGATTTATGTTTTGATTGCAGGTAGTTATACTCCTATTTGTTTATTGGCTTTAAAAGGAACCTTTGGATTAGCCATGTTAACTATTATTTGGACTTTAGCTATTATTGGCATACTAGTTAAAAATTTTTGGTTTTCTGCTCCACGATGGATATCTACTGGTTTTTATCTAATTATGGGGTGGCTTATAGTTGTTGCAATATTTCCATTATCTAAGACTCTTTCCATTGGAGGTTTATTTTGGTTAATAGCTGGTGGAGTTGCTTATTCTATAGGTGCAGTAATTTATGGCACAAAACGACCTAAAATTGCTAGTAAATATTTTACTTTCCATGATATTTTTCATATATTTGTACTTCTAGGTAGCTTATGTCATTTTATACTTATGTTAAATTACATAATGTATATGTAGAAAAAGGATAACCACTAAGGCTATCCTTTTATATTATTTATATTTTCTCTTTGTAACAAAAAATCATCCCTTAAGTAAATTTTAACCATTTTATTAATGGGATTTACTTAAAAAGATGATTTTAATCATAGTTTATAAATAACCTATTTAGTATAGAGACGGTTTTAATTTTTATATTTTACTTTATATAAAATATATTACACAAGTTATATCTAAATATTATAGTGATATTTTTCCTATTGAAAGTAAAACTATCATAACTCCCCCTACAAATACAACTACGGCTGTACCGATCTTCTCAATTGATGTATACTTTTGTTTCTTTTCTTTCTTGGCTTTATTGAAAACTATTACTCCAAAGGCGTACATTATAAATGCAAGAGCAAAGTATTTAATTCCACCTGCATATATACCATATATTGTATATATGGAAGCTAAGATTGCTATTATCTTATCTTTTCCATTTATCTTTTCTTCATTACATACCTTTATAGCATAAAATGATGATAAAGTATAAGGAATTAACATACAAGTAGTTGCTATAGCAAATACTAAACTATAAGCTGATTGTAATTTATCTGAAAGTAATGTACATAAAAATACTTGAGTTATAATATTTGTAAATGTTAATGAATTTATTGCAACTCCTGCTGCGTTCTCTTTAGCAAACCATTTTGGCATAACTCCATCTTTAGCTGCTACATATGGTATCTCTGCTGCAAGCATTACCCAACTTATTAATGCTCCGAACAATGATATTATAAGACCTAATTTAACTATTACAGATCCTGCTCCTCCAAAGACCGTTTTTGATAAGACATCTGCTAAAGGAGTACCTGATACTACAAGATCCTTAGCTGGAATAATGCCCATTGCAAGTAATGATATTGAAACATAAATAAGTAATGTAATTAACAAACTAATTACTGTTGCTTTTCCAACTATAGCCTGTGATTCTGCCTTTTCTGAAAGAACTACAGATGCTTCTACACCGATAAAGCACCAAATTATAGTCCCCATGGCACCATTAACTTGTTTAAACGTAGATGTTGCTTTTCCAGAACTTGCAAGTATTGTACTCCAGTTTGAAACTGTAAATAGCTCTGGCTTAAATATGAATATACCCAATATAACAACTAATGTTAACGGTAATAACTTACCTATAGTTACAACTGCATTTATGATTCCTGCATTTTTTGTTCCCTTTGTTTGGATGTAATGTACAGACCATAATAATAAAGATGCTGCTATAAAAGACACTATTGGCTTTAATTCACGTCCTGGTCCTAATAAACTGTTTATGGTTTTAAACATTAATACTATAAAAGCAATATTTCCAAGCCAAGCAGAAAGCCAATATCCCCAAGCTGAGTTGAAACCCATAAAGTCTCCAAATCCATCCTGTGAATAGGAATAAATTCCACCTTTTAAATCTGGTTTTTTATTAGCAAGAAATTGGAATACTAGTGCTAAGCATATAATTCCAAATCCACCTATTATCCAAGCAATTAGAGCTGCTTGTGGATTAGCTTTTGTTATTAAGTCCGTGGGACTATTAAAAATCCCACCGCCTATCATAGAGCCTATACCGAGAGTAATCAAAAGTCCAAGACCTAATTTTTTATCTTGTGTTCCCATTTTCAAACCTCTTTTCTCAATGTATATAGATTATTATACAAAATTATATAGATTTTCATGAAAAATTATATAGATTATGTTAACATAATTATATAAATTATGTTAACATATCTAAATAATTGGGTTATCTTAAATTGTCTCTATGAAGAGGCATACTCATGCATCTTGGACCGCCTCTTCCTCTTGAAAGCTCTGCACTTGGCATGGTAAGAACATTAATGCCCTTCTTAGCTAAAAGTTCATTTGATACATAGTTTCTTTCATAAGTTACAACAGTTCCTGGAGCTATTGCAAGTGTATTTGAACCATCATTCCATTGCTCTCTTCCTGCTATTACAAAATCTCCTCCGCCACATTGAATTAACTCAACAGATGGAATTTCAAGAGCTGAAGCTAATATTTTTTCTAATGGATCTGTATGATGTTTAAATCTTAATGTTCCATTTGGGCCCTTAGTAACTTCATAAACACTAAGTGGACCTTGTATTTGTGGATGAATCGTAAATTTATCATAATCAACCATTGTAAACACTGTATCAAGATGCATAAATGCTCTACAGTTTGGTATATCAAATACAAGAACCTTTTCAAAGCTTTCATTTTTAGCAAATAAGCTTTTAGCTACTATTTCTATACCTTCAGCTGATGTTCTAGCACTGCATCCAATAGCTACAACTTTATCTGAAAGTACAAGTTCGTCTCCACCTTCTATTGCATAAGGTAAAGTCCTGTTATACCATAGGCTAGTTTCGCCATTAGCAAAATTCTTATGATATTTGTGAATGTATGTTAAGAATAGTGTTTCTCTTCTTCTTGCTTCTGTTCTCATTGTATTTATTGTCATTCCACTTCCAATTGAAGCAGCTGGATCTCTTGTGAAGTAAAGGTTTGGCATTGGGTCAAGATAGAATGGATAATCATCTTGCATTAAATCTACTAATGATGTAGCTTCTTTAACTTCGATATCTTTCTTTCTAACACCAGCCATTAATGTATCAACCATTTCTCTTGTTGACATATTAAGAAGATATTCAGTTAAAGCTTCTTTTACTACTTCAGATGTTATTTTACTTTCTGTTAAGAACTCTTCTAAGAATTCTTTCTTTATTTTAACATTTTCTAAAGTTTCTGCTGTAAGTTCTTCTAAGTAGAAAACTTCAGTTCCGTTTTCTCTTAAAATTTGTGCAAATCTATCGTGCTCTTCCCTCGCCACTTTTAAAAAAGGTATATCATCAAATAGTAATCTCTCAAGATATTCAGGAACTAGATTTTCAATTTCCGCTCCTGGTCTATGAAGCATAACTTTATTAAGCTTTCCTATCTCAGAAGTTACATTAATAAAAGAACTCATATTTTTTCCTCCTCTGTGTACTCATGTACTAGTTATTTATTTAACATTTGTTATTCATTATACATTCAATGCATAATTAATTCAAATTGATATTTCTAGTCAAAAATATGAAGAATCAACTGTATTTTTACATTTTTCTTCATTTTTTATATGGTTTTCTTAGATTTTAGTCAGTTTTTACTGGATTTTAAAAATATTCTGTATATTATTCATCCAATTAATTTTCTCCTAATTGTATACAGATGCATAATTATGCATCTTTCTATTTGTTTTATACTGTATATCATCTTTTTTTATGATTTATAGTATATATATCTTTATTTATGCATATTTGTATCGTTTACTTTTTTTATTTATTCATTTAATTATTCATACATATAGAATAATTAAACAAAATATTTTTTATATATTTTTCTTGAATTTCTTAAATTTTATTATTTTCCCAATTAAAATCACTAAAAATTAATCAGAAATCTAACTAATTTTTAGTGATTTATTTTTATAATATTTATTTTGTGTCATTTTTACTTATAGATAATTATTCTAAATAAACTTTAGCAGACCTAAAAGTCACTTAATAAAGGTATTTTAATTATTACCTTTGCCCCTCCTATTTTATGTGAATTTTTAAGAGTCAAAACTCCATTATGTTGTTTTACAATAGAATCTGCAATATAGAGCCCCATACCCCAATGTGTTTTTGATGTTCTACTTGAATCTCCCATATAGAACTGTTTCTTAGCAGCTTTTAAATCCTCACCAGAGAATCCTTTACCACTGTCAATAACCGAAAACTCTACAGAGTCATTTTTACCTTCAACATAAAAATATAATTCACTATTAAAAGGTGAATAATCCACTGCATTAGAGATTACATTTATTATAGCTCTATGCATAGCTTCTTTATTTATAATTATATTTTCTGGTATATCTTTTTGTTCGAATTTAATTTGTAGTTCCTTTGGTCCCGCAAGAGCAATTAATTGATTATAAATCTCATAAGCAAATTCCTTTGTATTAGTTTTCTGTAATTTTCCTAAAAACTCTAATTTACCTTTTGACATATAAATAAGCAATTTTATATACTTTTCAATCTGTATTGAATTCTTTTCTATAAACTCAATATATTCTTTCTGCTCATTATTAAGATCAGAGTCTTTTAAAAGTTCAGTATTTCCTTTAATAATAGTTAAAGGAGTTTTGATATCATGAGCTAAAGAAGATATCTGCTCTTTTTTAGTCTTCTCTAAGTTCCACTGCTCCTTTAGAGATTTCTTTAATTCCTCTTTCATATCAGAAATAGAACATAACACATCATTAAATTCCTTTATAGGAGAATTTCCAATGTCAAAATCTAAATCCTGCTCTTTTATTTTTTCAGTAGCCTCCATTAAAGGAATTAAATTATTTTTTAAATTTTTTGCAAAAGCTATGGAAATAATAAAAGCTCCAATTAAACATCCAAAAATAAGAGTTGTAATTAATAAAAATTCTGGATTAGGAAAATGTTCATTCATCCATTCTGAAGAATAGCTCATTTTGATATAATATTGCAATACACAAAAGCCATCTTTTCTTTCAATAAAATAATAACTTTTCTTATACCCATTTTTTCTATCAATGCCTTTAGCATATAAAGTTGCTTGTTTTAAATCTTCCCCCTTAAGATCTGTCTTAATGACCTTAAATTCTTTATCAAATACAGCAAATTTACACCCCTTAGGAATCATGTCTTCTGTAATTTTTTCCGAAGATTGAAGTATAGGCTTTGCTCGTCTTGCTAAATCTTCACTATAATTAGCACTATTAAAAAGATTCATTTGCATCCCTAAGCTTGCTATAATTATTTCAATTATTATTGCTACAAAAAAAGCAAGAGCTAATGCTAATAGATATCTAAAAAAAACAGTTTTTAATGTGACCTGTTTTTTATTTATACCCATTTGTAACCAATCCCCCATACTGTTTCTATTGGTGATATATCAAAAACTTTTAACTTAGCTCTAATATTTTTAATATGCTCTGTAATAGCAGAGCTATCACTTTCTCCATCATACCCATAAACCGCTTCATATATTTGTTCTTTAGAAAACACCTGTCCTGAATTTCTTGCAAGGTATTCACATATAGCATATTCTCCCTTTGTGAAGGCCACCTTTACATCGCCTATTTTAATTTCCTTACTGGATAGATTAAATATAATATCTGAAGCTACAAAAATATGACGTTTTTCACGATGTTCCCTGCGTAGATGAGCATTTACTCTAGCTCTTAGTTCTCCTACTCCAAAAGGTTTCGTTATATAATCATCTCCACCAATTCCTAATCCAAACATAATGTCACTTTCCATAGTTTTTGCTGTTAAAAAAAGAATTGGACAGTCTACCATCTCTCTAATTTCCTTACACAAAGTGAAGCCATCAATATCAGGCATCATTACATCTAGTAAAATCAGATCAAATTTTACAAAATCATTTAACGGAATATCTTTTGCTTCCTTTACTGTAGTTACTAAGTGATTATCCTTGGAAAGAACATTTTTAACAAGGGCTAAAATATCTTCTTCATCATCAATTACAAGTATTTTCGACATAATATCCTCCTATTTTTATAATATCTTCATTTTTAATTATAAACTACCCTATTAGAAAAAAATACAGCTTGTTATTGATAATTACTGAAATTTTCTATTTTTGTTTAGCCAATTTTTTATTCATAAGATTTTCTACCTTCCCAATACTTAAACCATAAAAGGCTAGCTATTAAAGCGATACATATTTCAAAGATCATAATAAAAAATCCCTTATTCACATCTCTAGAAACAATATTGTAATTTGAGGGATCTATTATTTTTAACATAGTATAGTCACAAAATCTAACCCCGAAGGCCCAAGGTGTCCACTGCCAGACTCTATCTCCTAAACCTGTAAGCATTAGTGCCGAAAGTAAAGTTCCAGCAATTCCTAAGCCTATGGAAGCTCCTCTTCCCAATTTAAGGGTTACTAATACATGTAGAATATAGAGAAGAACATTTGCTACAAATAAAACAACTGCTTCTTGTACATAAAACATAGCATCCATCTTTTTAAAACCAAGTGCGAAAACTCCTATAGCAATTATTACAGAAAAAATTCCTAATAAAAGTAATAAAACCAATTTACTTAGATAAGTAATACTCTTGCATTTTGTGCTACTTAAAAGCATTTGAAAATTTCCTGTTCTCTCCTCTTGTTCTATAACCATACCGCTCATTAAACCTATTAGTAATGGAAATACTATTGCCACTGTCTCTAAGTACCCACAGATTGAATCTATATTCCCTTTAGAACCAAAAGAATAATAAAGTAAAAATAAAAACGAACCTAAAATTGGGATAAAAACATGTAGCCATAAAATAGGAGTACGTTTTAGTTTGTAAAAATCCGATTTTATACACCTAAATAAACTGATCATACTTAAGCTACCTCCTGATTCTTAAACCAATTGGTTGTAATAAGCATAATAATAATAAATAATGAAATAGCCATACCAATTCCTATAGGAATAGCATTCGGATTTAATAATGGATTTCCTGGTTCTGCAAATAGTCCATTTGGTAATATTCCTAGTACTGGACACATTAATCGAGTTGTCCATGTGTAAGGACATAACCACCATAAAGACTTAGACACTATACTTATGCTGAAAATCACTCCCGCTCCAACATTTATTAGTATAACTCCAAAAGCTCCAAGCTTTTTTGATAAGAATAAACATAAAGGAATCTGCCATAAAGATGTTATAACCATAATAATAGTAGCCATTACAGCATTTAAAACCGGAATATTGTGAGCCCCACTAAAAAATACTCCAACTAAGTTAATACCAATTAATAGAACCACACAAGCAATAAATAAATTCATAGAAATCATAACATTTTTAGCAATCCAGACCTTTCTTAAATCAATAGGTAAAGAAAATACAGCTCTATAATTTAATTTTTTTTCCTCCTTTTGATGTACAAAGTAACAACTCAAAGCAATAAATCCTGGCAAAATTAATAGATACCACCAATTAAATGCACAAGCTTGATACCATAATGGAGATAAAAATGCAAGTAACAAAACAGTAATTGGAGCTATATAAATGTTCTTTTTCCCAAAAGTTCTTCTGCATTTAAACTTTTCAGCTTTTATATAATTTAACATTCTTATGCCCTCCTTTTTTTATTCTTTTTTACTACTTCTGTGAAAAGTGTTTCTAAATTCTCTGAAGGATTAATTTTTGCTTCATATCCTAAGATTCCATTACTTATAATTCCAATGTGGTCTGCAATAAGCTGAACCTCCGCTAAAATATGACTAGATAAAATAACTGTTATTCCTTGCTTTGGAAATGATCGAATTAATTCACGTAACTCTTGAATACCAATAGGATCAAGACCATTTGTTGGTTCATCTAATATCAATAGTTTAGGATTATTAATTAGAGCAATGGCAATCCCTAAACGTTGTTTCATACCCATTGAAAACTTACCAGCGGTTTTTTTACCTGTATTGGTTAAATCAACAATTTTTAATACTTCATCAATCCGTGAGTCTTTTAATCCTAAAAGAGTAGTACGAACTTTTAAATTTTCCCTTGCAGTTAAATTTTCATAAAGGGGTGGAGCTTCAATAAGAGCGCCAATACTCACTAAATCCTTTCTAGTCCAATGATGATTGTCAAATATAATTTTCCCGGATGTGGGACGTAACATTCCTGTTAACATTTTTAACATAGTAGATTTTCCTGCCCCATTAGGCCCTAATAATCCATACACAGAATTCTCTCTCACTGTAATTGAAATATTGTTTACTGCATGCTGACCTTTAAAGACTTTACAAATATCTTTTGTTTGTAAAATATATTTTTCCATATTAATCATCCTCTCCTTCTGTTCAATATTTACTCTAAACTATAATTATAAGGATTTTATAAGGATTTCAGAAAATACTTATTCTGCTTCTATAGCCATTACTAAAATAAATTAATATAACTGTAAATTACAAATTAACATGAACATTTAAAGTATAAAACAATTTTATTTTCTAAAATTAAAATCACTAAAAACCAACTTAGTCTATAGTTGATTTTTAGTGATTTTTTTTATAATATTCGTATTATCAAGAGAATACTAATGAGTATGAATTTGTTTTAGCACTTTTATATATTTTGAATTTCATTATGAATTAATATTGAATTTTCTAATTAAATTAACTCCTACTATACCTCCTAAAGTTAATGAAGGTAAGAATACCCAACCAGATAAAGACATACTAGATATAGCAGCATATAAAGCTCCAATATTACAACCTGAAGCTAATCTTGCTCCATATCCCATAAATATACCTCCTAAAGCATAAAAAATTATATCTCTTAATTTAAAACCTCTCTTAAAAGAAAAATGTCCTGCTAAAAGCGGAGATATTAAAGCTCCTATTATTATTCCTAAGTTTCTCATAGAGCCTGGATCATTAATAAAACCAGCATTTATAGTTTTCATCTTATCTGCAAAATATGGCCAATTAGAAACATCTACTATTCCTAAAGATTGGTAAAGCCAAGCCCCCCACTCTACAAATGTAGAAGTAACTCCCCAATTTTTGCCTGTAGTTAGCAGTATTACTTCAAACATTATCATTAGTAAAACTGCTCCTGTATAAAAAGGCCATCTTTTCGCAAAAAATTTATGATAAGTTTCCTTACTAAAAAATTTATATTCATTAGTCTCTGGCAATTCCTTTTGCCAACTATCATATTCTAAAGGTATATATGTGTTTTCTCTTTTTCTCTTATTTTCATATTTCTTAGTAAATATATAAATTCCTAAAAATCCTAACAAAGAAACTGAAATAGCTCCCATATATCCAAAGACATCTGGCAAATACACACTCTTATTCCAGGTATAAATAGGAGTACTTTTCCACCATGGCATGTCATGTGCTCCCCATAGAGAACCTGTTATAAAGAATAATAATACTATAAGAGCTCTGGCTTCCCCTTCACCGGCATCTGTTAAAGTACCTGAAGCACATCCTCCACCTAGCATCATACCAATTCCAAAAAGTATTCCCCCAAATACTGTAGCTAAATTTACGGGATACACACTTTGAGTTCCAGGTATTATTTTAACCCCCTCTGAAGCTCTATAAGCTACTTCAGCTCCATTAACATGAGCTCCATAATGAATAGCTGCTGTAACTATTAATGAAATAGAAAAAAGAAAAAGTAGTGCTTTAGTAAGACTTGATTCTCCTGTAACATATAGCTTTCTTATACCTCCTGCAAAACCAAATCTTGATCTTTGCATTAAATAACCTATAGCAAGACCACTTATTAAAAACAATCCTAGCTTATAATTTCTATTGGACTGTACTATAGCAAATATAATCATTAATATTGAAATTATAAATCCTGAGAATATCTGTTTTTTATTCATAAAATCATTCCCTCCATCCATGTTAATTTAATTCATTATTATAACTAATAGGCTAGTTAAGAATTGCTATGGTTCAATTGAGATAAAAGCTCCTTTTGAACCATAGAATCCTTATAGTTATTTAAATAAGCTAGATTACTCAATTTCTAATTTTATAAAAAGTTATAATCTGTAAGAATTTTTTCTCTTTTAGTAGTTATGTCATTAAAGTATTCATAAAAAGAAATTCCTAAAAATCCACCAGAAACGTTATAAATATTTTCATAACCTAAATTTTTAAGAGCCTTTAATGCGTTATAACTTCTTTGAGCACTTCTACAGTGTAAATACACAGGCTCATCTTTAGGTATTTCATTTATTCTATCTCTTAACTCACTAAGAGGTATATTTTTTGCACCAATAATATGACTTAATTCATATTCATGCTTCTCTCTTACATCTATAATTAAAGCTTTTTCTTTTACGATATTTCTTATATCTTTTTCTCTAACTTGTCTAAATTCATCCTGTAATAAATTACATGCTACATAGCCTGCAAAATTTACTACATCTTTAGCAGTTCCAAAGGGTGGTGCATAGCATAATTCTAAGTCTCTTAGATCATCCACAGTAGCTCCAAATTTAATTGCTGTAGCAATTATATCTATTCTCTTATCTACATTTCCTTTACCAATAGCTTGTGCCCCTAATACTTTTCCTGTAGGAATTTCGAAAATTAATTTAAAATGTAGAGGCTCACAATCTGGCATTAATCCTACCTTATCTCCCGGTATCACCTTAGCCACCTCATATTTTATGTCTAATTTTAATGCTTCTATCATTTCTTCATTAAGTCCTGTGGCTGCTGCATTATAATCGAAACATTTAATTACTGAACTTCCTATAAAGCCTGTATTCCTAACAACTCTTCCATGAATATGATCTGCCACCTGTCTTGCTTCTTTTTGAGCAGGTCCTGCTAAAGGTAGTTTAGTAGTTTTTCTAGCTAGAGCATGATAAACTTCAATAGCATCTCCTACTGCATATATATCCTTATCACTAGTTCTATAATTTTGATCTACTTTTATAGCTCCTGTTTCTCCAATTTCTAATCCTGCCGCCTTTGCAAGTCTTGTATCTGGAGCTACACCTATGGCCATAACTACAGCCTCAGCCTGTACTTTTCTTCCAGATTCTAAAACTACTGTGTCTTTTTCAAAAGCACTAATCTTATCTTTTACAATTAAATTTACACCATTATCATAAAATTCTTTGTGTAAAATTTGTGCCATATCATAATCAAAGGGTTTCATAATATGAGGCATAGCTTCAATTAGAGTAACATCGTTTCCTGCTTCTTTTAAATTTTCAGCAACTTCAACCCCTATAAAACCTCCTCCAATAACAGATATATTTTCAACTTTTTTATTTTTTAATTTGTCACTTAATCTTTTTATATCCATTACATTTCTTACTGTAAATACATTTACATTTTCAATCCCTTTAATTGGTGGAACTATTGGCGTTGCTCCTGGAGATAAGATTAATTTATCATAATTTTCAGAATACTTTTCTCCTGTTAATGTATTTTTAACTATAACTTCTTTTTTATCTCTATTAATTGTTATAACTTCATTATTTACTCTAGCCTCTATATTGTATTGAGCTTTAAATTGTTCTGGAGTCATAAGTACTAAACTATTGGAATCCTCTACAACTCCACTCAAATGATAAGGTAAGCTACAATTTGAAAAGGATACATAGGGATCTTTTTCAAACATTATTATTTGATCTTCCTCACTAAGTCTTCTAAGTCTAGCTGCGGTAGATGCACCACCAGCAACTCCTCCTATTATTAAATATTTTTTGCTCATAATTTATACCTCCATTAAAATATATTGTACAAGGTATTAAGCCCCTTATAATGGCTGTATTTATAAATAAAACTTATTGATTACTTAATTTTATAATTTTGTATATCCTTATATACAAATATACAAAGGGCAGTTATGTTTATTGTTGCTACAATGAACATCAATAAATCCACTGCATCAAAAATCATATCAAAATTTGATACACTTAATATTCCAGAAGCTGTTACTAAGCATATATAAAATGCTATCTTCTTATTTTCATTAAAATAAATAATTGTATTAATAAAATGATAGGAACTTAAAACTGTAGTAAAACCACAGGTTAAAAAAAACATAATTATTATACTTTGTCCTAAAAAGCCTGTAACTCCATAAGCACTGTTTAAATAACTAGCAATTCTATCTAATCCATCTCCTGATAAAACTACTCCGTTAAGATTGTATCTTCCATAAGTAAATACATAGGATGTTATTATAATTGCATTACATATAGTAATAATAGTTGCAATGGTCTGAAGCATAGCTTCTCTCCTAGGAGAATTCATCATATCTGAACTAGCTAAAGCACTGGTTCCTAATCCTGTTTCACTTACTTGGATAATCCTTTGAAATCCCACAATAAGTCCTATAGGAATACCTGTAGCTGCAGCTCTAAAGTTTAAAAAATCTCTCCAAATTATAGATAAATACTCTGGTATAAAACTCCTTGTTATAAATAAAAATACTAAAAAAAACCCTGCATATAAAATAATTAATAAAGAAACAAGAGAACCTAATACATTAATAAAAAGTTTATAGCTTTTGGTTAAAACTATAGAAGATACTATAACTATAATTGGTATAACTATAAAAATTAATCTACCTTTAGTTGTAAAGTTATAGTTGAAATTTTGTTTAGCAAAAATTTTAACTACACTCTGAACCCCTGTCATTTGAAATCCTGTAAATCCAAAAGAATACAATATAACTAAGGATACTGCATAAATAGCTGCAACTTTTTTATTAATATACCGCTCTATAAAATTCCTTGGAGTTTTATTTATCACTTGAGTAAAAAAAACCTCTGAATAAGTTAATGGAATGAGTAAAATCATGCCAATAATAACCCAAAGCACTACTGCCTCTCCACCTATACCATTTTGGGAAGTTTTCCACATGGCAGCTAATACTCCTATTACAGCTCCTGTACCGATCTTTGAAGATAATGAAATTGAAAGAGCATTTTTTACTTTATTAAATTCTATCTTAGTAGAATCTTTTTTGCTTATTACATTAAAAAATTTTTTTCTTTTATAATTTACATATAAAGTTGCAATTATTATAAAGGGCAAAAAAATGTTCCATAAATTTGTACTAAAAAAATTTACTGCTTCTCCAAATATGTTAATTATACTTATCCCCCCTTCCCTATTTATTTTTATACAAATGTAGATTATAATAAAAATAATAAAGTGTGTTTGTTAATTTTCTCTCAATCCCTATTTTTATTATAATATCATTGCACCCTATTTTATAATAAGTAAGTGTTATACTGCATAACAGTTGCTTATATAGCAGTTATCTAAAATTATTAATTCTAAGGATGTGAACATATATGAATTTTGAATATCTCCAATCTTTTTATATAACTGTAAAATGTAATAGCATATCAAAGGCAGCTGAGGCTCTGCACCTTACCCAACCAGGGCTTAGTATGCAACTTAAAAATCTTGAAAAAGAAATTGGAGCAGATCTATTGATAAGAAGTAATAAGGGAGTGAGACCTACAGAGGAAGGTAAAATTATATACAATTATGCGGACACTATTCTATCTATGAAAGACAATATAGAAAGAGATATTAAAAATATAAAAAAAACTAGACCTAAATTAATCATAAGTTCTTGTAAAAGTGTGGGCGAATATGCACTACCTTGCAGCATATACATTTTTAAAAAGTTTAATAAAGAAGTGGACATAGATATGGAAATATTAAATTCTACCGAGGTTATGGAAAAATTATGTGATCACTCTAGTAATATTGGAATTATTCAAGATCTGCCTAAGGATAAAAGTATAGATGCAAAACTTATAACCTCAGATGAATTAATTTTGGTGGGAAATAATAGATATAACAAAGATAACATCACTTTAGAAGAACTAAAAAATTTACCATTAATTTTACGAGAAAAAACATCTAGTGCCACATATTTAGTAAAAAAAGCTCTTTCTGAAAAAGGAGTTAGTATAGAGGACTTAAACATTGTATATAATCTTAACTCTCCAGAAGCTATTAAATCTTCCATATGTGCCGGAAAAGGTTTTGCTTTTTTACCTAAACTAACGGTGAAAAAAGAGTTAAAAAAAGAAAGTATTAAACATATAAATTTGGAAAATATAGATATTAAATTTAATTATTATGTAATATTTCGAAAAAATTATGTATTTACCAAATACGAAAAAATGTTTGTTGATTTTATAATATCTAGAAAAAGAGGATTCTGCTAAAAAATATTAAAGAAGTTTATATTATCTATGTTATAATATAAACTTCTTTAATATTAATGTACCTATAAAGGCTCCCAAAGTAATAAAAATCCAATATATCCAACCATGTAAAGAAAAAGATGATATACCTATTAAAAAGCTACCAATATTACATCCAGAGGCAAGCCTAGCTCCATAGCCCATGATTATACCACCTATTAAAGCAATAATTACTTGTTTTCTATTTTTGATTTTTTTTATGTTAAATTGAGAAGCAAATAAAGTTGCTATTAAAGATCCTATAATAACTGCTATATTCAAAATAGTAAATTTATTTATAATTAAACTATGATTTAATAATATCTCCTTATATTGTACATTAAATATATTAAAAAAATCCCACTTCAATGGTTCAGCTCCCAAAAAGTCCAATACTGCTGCACCCCATAGCAAAAACCCACTAGTGACATGCCACGCAACCCCCGTTATTACTAAAAGAGCTACATTTAAAATACCTAGCAAGATCCCACCTATCCAATAAGGCCAGGGCTTTTTTAATCTATCCTTTATGCATTTCATATTTTATCCCCTTTTTATTATTTTTGAATATAAACTTCCCATTCACCATTATCCACTTCAATTACTTTTATTTCATAGTTATTTTGTTTTGCCCACTCCTCTGCCATAACCCCAATACAACTTTGATCTGAGTGTAAAACTACAATATCTCCAGTTTTCATTTTTTTTAATTCTTGACTTGCTCTAACTAAAGGTATTGGGCAGGGCTCATATAGACAATCTAAATCCTTTACTTCCATAACTGTGCCTCCATTACTTTTTTTCAAAATTTCTCTTTTCTCTAAAAGAAAGGAATTTATATATAATTATAAGTATAATTATTTGTACTGCTATTGCAATTCTTATATCCATATATTCAGGAAAATAAATAACCTTTGAATTTTTAATAATTTTATCATACCAAAAGGAATAATCTTTAGCTCCTAAAAGATTACCAATTATCATTCCTATAAATACTATCCAAGGAAGAGCATGTCCCTCACCTATTCTCATAAGTATCCCTGATGCACAACCACCAGCTATAACCATGCCTATACCAAAAATAAAAGCTCCTATAGCTATATGCCATCCAAAGGAAGTAACATTTCCAGGAATATTGTCATAATTTATAATATTTCCTTTAGTATAATAATACTGTATTATTCCAAAGCCTATAGTATTAATTATAATAGTTATTATTACTCCTCTTAAAAGCTTTGTATTATTAAACAAAAAAGGGTCTCTAAAAGCTCCACATAAACAAAATCTAGATTTTCTTAATACAAAACCAATAGCTATGCCTATAGACCAATAAAAAACATTGTTAGCATTTATTTTCCATAGAACAAAACCTACTAGTAAACTTATTATACATATACTTATTGCCTGTGGAATTTGATTTTTCCTCTTTATATACACTTTATGATCATTATGTCTTTTTTCAATAAGTAAGTCTATATCCTTAGACATATTATCCCCCTTATAAAAATATTAATGTTTTTTCTTTTTATTTATTCATTATTTGAAATTTATAAATATACATTTATTTTAATATATTAATAAAAATAGTTCAAATTACAATAATTATACTGACTCTTCCTATTTTTATAATTTCTCTATTGTTTTTCTTTCATTTTTTTTATTGCATATTCTTTCTCTTCTCTTTTCTAATTCTTTTTCTATATCATCTAATTTTATTTGTTTTTCTACCATTAAAACCATTATGTGATAGGTTAAATCACATATTTCTTTTATCAGTTCCTCTTCGTCTTCATTTTTAGCAGCTATAATTACCTCTGAACTTTCTTCTCCAACCTTTTTTAATATTTTATCCAATCCTTTTTCAAATAAATATCCAGTATAAGAACCTTCTATGGGCTTATCTTTTCTGTCCTCTATTATATTAAATAAACTATCTATAACATTATTTCTATTCATAATTTGTCCTTAGTGATCAGATGTTTATAAATTACATCAAACCACCAAATACTCACATCCTTCCCCCTATCCATTTTATAACATCAATTTCTATATGTAATTTTTCTATTTATAAATAATACATTTATATTAATGTTGTATAAAAGCAACTTCTATTCCCAGTATGACATGCCGGTCCAAGCTGCTCTACTTTAATCAATAGAGTATCTCCATCACAATCTATATGAATACTTTTAACATATTGAAAATGACCTGAAGTTGCTCCCTTATTCCAAAGTTCTTCTCTAGATCTACTCCAAAACCAAGTAGTATTAGTTTCAATAGTTTTTTCTAGAGACTCTTTGTTCATATATGCTAACATTAAAACTTCCCCTGAGCAAAAATCCTGAATAATAGTAGGTATAAGACCTGCTCCTTTTTTAAAATCTATTTTCTTTGATATCTTCTGTAAATTCATTTTTATCCTCCATTTTAATTTGTAACTACATAATTTAACATCCTTTATTTAGAAATATGGAGATGAGAATTACAACATCTATTTG
Organism: Clostridium botulinum; assembly: GCF_001276985.1. Classification (GTDB taxonomy): domain Bacteria; phylum Bacillota; class Clostridia; order Clostridiales; family Clostridiaceae; genus Clostridium_F; species Clostridium_F botulinum. The sequence continues at coordinate 483,413 of NZ_LHUL01000008.1, read as the reverse complement.
TAATCATTTATAATCTTTATATAGAATGAAATTTATCTATAAAATTTTAAAATTTAAATATATGAAGCTAAAGTCTTACACTAAAGCCTTCTTTTTTTAAATAGTTTTTAACTTCCTTTATGCTCAATTCTTTAAAATGAAATAATGAAGCTGCTAATGCTGCATCTGCTGAACTTTTTTCAAAAATTTCTCCAAAATGTTTCAGTTTTCCGCATCCTCCTGAAGCAATTACAGGAATATTTACTGCCTTTGAAACTTCATTTGTAAACTCTAAATCATAACCTTCTTTTGTACCATCTGCATCCATACTTGTTAATAATATCTCACCGGCTCCTAATTTCTCAACCTTTCTTGTCCACTCTATAGCATCAAGGCCTGTATCTATTCTGCCTCCATTTATAAATACATTCCATCCATCCTTATCTTTTCGTTTTTTACCATCTATAGCCACTACAACACATTGTGATCCAAAACATTCTGCTGCCTTTTTTATAAGTTTAGGATTTCTTATAGCGGATGAATTAACTGATATTTTATCTGCCCCAGCTCTTAATATGTCTCTAAAATCATTTATATTTTTAATTCCCCCTCCTACAGTAAGAGGGATAAATAGTTTCTCTGCTGTTTTTCTAACCACATCTATCATTGTAGCTCTTCCTTCATGAGTAGCTGATATATCTAGAAATACTATTTCATCTGCTCCTTCTTTGTTATAAAACTCTGCTATTTCTACAGGATCACCTACATCCTTTAGATTAACAAAATTAACTCCCTTTACAACTCTCCCCATATCTACATCTAAGCAAGGTATTATCCTCTTTGTAATCACATATACTCCCCCTTTTTAGCATATTTTTAAACTTCTATTTTTTAGTCATATATTCTTTTTTCATAATTTTATACTTCAATAACACTTTTACCCGATTTTTACTTACTATATTTTTAAACCTATTCTTTGTATCTATATCTTCCAAATATATAATGTTCTAATATATACTTTCTATATATTTTTATTTATATAGTAACTATAATTTATTTATAATCTTCTTTATTTTATCCATAAAAATCTCCATTTCTTCTTTAGAACCTATACTAACCCTTAAATAATTACTTATTCTATCTTTATTAAAGTATCTAACAAGTACATTTTCATCCCTTAGCTTTATCAAAATATCTTCAGCTTGATATGTATCATGAGTAATAAATATAAAATTAGCTTTAGATGGTATGATTTTAAATCCTATTTTCCCTAGTTCATTTATAGTCCAATTTCGTGTTTTTATTACTTTTAGTGTACATTCCTTAAAATATTCTTCATCCTTTATGGCTTCTATAGCTGCTAAAGATGAAATTCTATCTATTGTATAGGAATTAAAAGAATTTTTTATCCTATTTAACCCCTCTATAAGCTCCTTTTTTCCTAAAGCAAATCCTATTCTCATTCCAGCTAAAGATCGAGATTTAGATAAGGTTTGTATTACTAAAAGATTAGGATAATCCTTTATAAGACTTACTGAAGATTCTCCTCCAAAATCAATATAAGCTTCATCAACCATAACCACCTTATTTATATTATCCTCTAAAATTTGTTTTATTGAATCTAAGGAAAGATACAATCCTGTTGGTGCATTAGGATTTGTTATAATGGCTCCTCCTTTTGTATTTTTAAAATCTTCAATATCTATAGAAAAATCTTCTCTAAGTTTTGCTAATTCATAATCTAATTTATATAAATTTGCATAAACAGGATAAAAACTATAACTAATATCTGAAAAAACTACAGTCTCTTCTGGATTAAAAAAAGTTAAAAAAGAAAGGGATAAAACCTCATCAGAGCCATTTCCTATAAAAACTTCTTCCTTACTTAAATTGTAGTAATTAGCTATAGTTTTTCTTAAGGTATCGCAATTTGGATCTGGATATAATCTTAAATCATCCTTGGCAGCATTTTCTATAGCTTGCAATACCTTGGGTGACGGAGGATATGGATTTTCATTAGTATTTAACTTTATAATTTTTTTATTCTTAGGTTGCTCTCCACATACATAAGGTTCTATATCTTTAGTTATATTGCTCCAATATTTACTCATTTAGAACTCCCCTTGTTTATAATTTTAATAGCTTCATTCAAATTAATATTCCCTGAATATATAGCTTTACCTACAATAGCTCCATAAACATCCATTTCTTTTATACCCTTTAAATCCTCTATATCTTTAATCCCTCCTGAGGCTATAACATTACAATTTATACTCTCATTTAGTTTTTCAAGCTGTTTTAAATTAGGCCCCTTTAAAGTTCCATCTTTACTAATATCCGTGAATATAATATTTCTAACTCCTATCTTTTCCATTTCTTTAGCAAAATCTATATAGTTTATACTACTTACATTTAACCATCCATTTATAGCTACCTTTTCATTTTTAGCATCTATTCCTATGGCAATTTTTTCATCATATTTTTTCACAGCCTCTTCAACAAGTCCTCTATTATTTAATGCAGCTGTACCTAATATTACCCTTTCAATTCCTGCGCCTATAAGCATATCTATTGTATTTAAATTTCTTATTCCACCTCCAAGCTCTACAGGTATATTAATTGTTTTTATTATGGAAGAAATTATAGATAAATTTTTAATTTCTCCAGTAAGAGCTCCGTCTAAATCCACTATATGTATATATTCTGCTCCATTTTCTTTAAACTTTAGTGCTACCTCTATAGGATCTTCTGCTACCACCTTTGAAGCTTTAAAATCTCCTTGGTATAGTCTAATACATTTACCCTCTTTTAAATCTATGGCAGGTAAAATTATCATTTTATCATCTCCCCAAAATTACTTAATATTTTAAGTCCTATATCCCCACTTTTTTCAGGATGAAACTGTATTCCATAAATATTACTTTTGCTTACTATCCCCGGTACTTCTATTTCATATTGGGAATAGGTATTTAATATTCCTTCCTCTTCAATTTTGGCACAATAAGAGTGAACATAATACACATAACTGTTCTCTTTTATACCATTAAGTATTGGGGAATCTTTACAAAAACTTAAATTATTCCAACCCATATGAGGTATTTTTAAATTTACCTTCATTTTTTCTATTTTTCCTTTTAAAAAACCTAATCCTCTACAGCTTTTAATTTCTTCACTTTCTTCAAATAAAAGCTGCATTCCAAGACATATTCCAAGTAAAGGTTTATCCTTTTTTACTGCTTCCTTTAAAACTTTATCAATACCATCTCTTTTAATGTTATTAATGGCATCTGGAAAAGCTCCCACTCCTGGTAATATTATTCCATCACTATTTAAAATTACTTCTCTCTCTGATGTAATTACAGACTTTATACCTAAAAAATTAAGTGCATTTTCTACACTTTTTAAATTTCCCATACCATAATCCACAATTGAAATCACCTATTTGTCCCCCTTATATTTCTTTTTTAATGTTATCGGCTTTATATATTCCCTATTACTCCTTGTAAAGCTCGTAATACTTAATAATAAACATAATTGTTTGTAATATAATTCATATTTATCATTTCTATAGTGTACCTTTAGTAGACATAACCCCATTTATTTTTTCATCTCTATCTACAGCTTCCCTAAGAGCTCTGCCTAAAGCTTTAAAAACCGCTTCTATCATATGATGATTATTCTTACCATATAATACTCTAGCATGTAAAGTTATTCCAGCATTAAAAGCCAATGCTCTTAAAAATTCTTCCACTAATTCTGTATCCATTTCGCCTAATTTGTCTACAGTAAAGTTAAAATCACATACTATATATGGTCTTCCACTTATATCTATAGACACACTGGCTAAGGCTTCATCCATAGGAACAAAGCTAGTTCCGTATCTTTTAATACCTTTTTTATCCCCTAGAGCTTTTTTAAAACTTTCACCTAAAACTATACCTACATCCTCCACGGTATGATGAGAATCTACCTGTAAGTCACCTTTTGCCTCTAGTTTTACATCAATAAGTCCATGCCTTGCCATAAGATTTAACATATGATCAAAAAAACCTATACCGGTTTTTATATCATATTTTCCTTCTCCATATAAATTAATTTCCGACTTTATTTCTGTTTCTCCAGTTTTTCTATAAACTTTAGCTATGCTTTCCTTCATAACTTTATCCTCTTTTCCATGGCATATGAATTTTATTTAATAATTATAAACTGTTCCAATTGTATTTTTATAGGAAACATATTAAACTACTATTTATCTATTAATTACCACTTTTAAATCTTCAATTTAAACTTAACATCTTCCTAAAATCAAAAATTATTATTATCAAATCTCACTCTTATGGAATTTGCATGGGCAGTTAATCCCTCTGTTTCAGCAATGGTTACAGTAACATCCTTTACTTTTTCCAATGCCCTTTTGGTGTAATATGTGAAACTTGATTTCTTAATATAATCATCTACTGAAAGAGGTGAAAAAAATCTTGCACTTCCGCTAGTAGGCAATACATGATTTGGTCCTGCCATATAATCCCCTAATGGTTCTGGAGCATATTTACCTAAGAATACAGAACCTGCATTTTTAATTTGTCCTAAAATAGTGAAGGGGTCTTCTGTCATAACCTCTAAATGTTCTGGGGATATATCATTAGCAAGTTCTATAGCTTCTTCTAAATTATCTACTACAAAAATAGCACCATAATCTTTAATAGATGTACGTATTATTTCTTTCCTTGAAAGATTTTTTATCTGTATGTTTAATTGGTCTTTTACCTTTTGTGCTAATCTCTCAGAGGTAGTAACTAACATTGAGGATGCCAATACATCATGCTCAGCTTGAGACATAAAATCTGCTGCTATAAATTTAGGATCAGAACTTTCATCTGCTATAATCAAAATTTCACTAGGTCCTGCTATCATATCTATATCCACAAAGCCATAAACACTTCTTTTGGCCATAGCCACATATATATTACCTGGACCTACTATTTTATCCACCTTTGGTATGATTTTTGTTCCATAAGCTAAAGCTCCTATTCCTTGTGCTCCTCCTGCTTTATATATTTCATCAACCCCTGCAATATTAGCAGCTACTAAAATATTAGGATTTACACTCCCATCCTTAGAAGGAGGAGTTATCATAACTATTTTTTCTACTCCTGCTACTTTAGCTGGAAGGGTGTTCATTAATACTGAAGAAGGATAAGCTGCTGTTCCTCCTGGAACGTATATACCTACAGTCTCTAGAGCTCTAATTTGCTGACCTAAAATTATTCCATCTTCCTTTGTTACCATCCATGATCTTTGTTTTTGCTTCTCATGATAAAACAATATATTTTCTTTAGCAATTTTTATAGCCTTTATAAATTTTTCATCAACTAATTCATAAGCCTTTTTTATCTCTTCTGAAGTAACTCTAATATTTTCTAAATTTATTTTTTTACTATCAAACTTATTAGTATATTTTATTAATGCTTTATCCCCATCTTCATTTATGTCCCCTAGTATTTTTTTTACAGAAGTAATTACATCTTTTTGTACTTTTTTTGACCTGCTTTTCAAATTATTCATGCACTGTTTTTTATTGTCTTCACCTATTTTAACCACATTTATCATTTTTTAACTTTAGTGAGAGAGTATATAAAAAATACATTAACTCACTAAATACCCCCCTTTCCTATTTTTGTTCTTTTTTATTGCCTTATTACCTCACTTACATTTTCAATTATTTTTATGATTTCATCCTTTTTCGTTTTCATACTGGCCTTATTTACTATCATTCTTGCACTTATTTCACATATATCCTCCACAACTACTAAGCCATTTTCTCTTAAAGTGTTTCCTGTTTCTACAATATCTACTATGGCATCTGCAAGCCCTACAATAGGTCCTAATTCTACGGAGCCTTCTATTTTGATTAATTCCACATCCATGCCCTTTTTTCTAAAATATTCCCTTGCTATATTCGGATATTTAGTTGCTATCTTTTTCCTATTATATCCTTGATCTAACTTAAAACTAGGCAAAGCCGCTAAAGCAAATTTACACTTTCCTACATTCAGATCTAAAACTTCATAAAACTCCTTATTTGTTTCCATTAAAGTATCTTTTCCTACAATACCGATATCCGCAGCTCCATATTCTACATAGGTTTCTACATCTTTAGCTTTAACTAAAAAAAGCTCTATATTATATTCCTCATTTTCACAATTAAAAATGAGTTTTCTTCCTTTATCCTCTAATTCTCTAGTATTAATATTAATAGTTTTAAATATTTCAATAGCTTTCTTTTCAAGTCTACCTTTGGTTAACGCTATTTTTACATTTTTCAATGTAATCACCCATTTCCTTATTAATTACAACATTAACAAATTTTCAATCTCATCTTTCTTTAGAAAAGCTATTTTATCTGATTTTAAATCCTTAACAAATAGTTTTTCTTCTCCCATAAACCCTATAATAAAATCTATACCTTTCTTCTTTGAGTATAATAAATTCTCTTTATCATTATCTAAAAGACTTAATTCACATATAATTTTTTTCATTTTTAGCTCTTGCATAAAATCATATGCTTTTCTTAAAAACTCCTCTTTGTAAAATATTAAAACCTTCTTGTCTTTATCCATAGATATTGTATTTTGTTTCTTTAAAGCAATCATTATATCATCTACATTAATAGCAAATCCTGTAGCAGGTAGTTCTATTCCAAAATGTTGAATTAAATTATCATATCTTCCTCCACTTAATATAGAATCTCCTACTTCTTCTACATAACCTTTAAATATAACCCCTGTATAGTAATCTATGTTTTGAACCATTCCAAGATCAATGGATATATATGCTTCAAGTCCTATATTTTCTATGGATTTATATATGTTATATATGTCATCTAAGGATTTTAAAGCTTTTTTATTTTTAGTTAAAGCCTTAGCCTTTTCTATAATTTTAATATCTCCAAATAATTTAGGCAGATTTTTTATAAGTTCAAAATCCTCCTTTGAATACTTTGAACTTATTTCATCTAAAAATTTTTTAAGAGCCACATAGTTCTTATTTCTTATTATTTCTTTTAATTTTTTTAAATTTTCCTCTTTTATTTCCATGTTTTCTGTTAGAGCCTGAAAAAATCCAGCCTCTCCTAGTTCTATTTTGAAATTTTTAAGACCTAAGCTTAAAAGAGCATTTATAGCTGTAACTATACTATCCACATCTGATTTTATTCCATTAGTCCCAATTATTTCAATTCCTGATTGAGCTATTTCTCCTCGCTTTCCATTTAATTTTTCATTAACTCTAAATATATTTGCTGTATAACAAAGTTTAAGTGGATATGTACAATCCTTCATTTTAGTGCCTGTAATTCTCCCTATCGGAGTAGTCATATCTGGTCTTAAAACAAGAATTCTACCTAAATTATCAAAGAGTTTATACATTTTTTCTTGAGGTATAGCTTGAATATTAGAATTAAATACATCATAAAATTCTATGGTAGGAGATATTATTTCAGAAAATCCACTATATTTATAAATTTTTCTTAATTGATCCTCTATATTTAACTTTATATTGCTCTCTTCAAATAAGATATCTTTCATACCTTCCGGTATATACTTATTCCAATTTTCCATTCTGTCTCCCTCGCTTTACTACTTTATTAGTTTATTCGGATAAAGTGATAAATTAAAAATATATTATCATTTCTTTTTACTACTGTCAATACAATTTTTCACTTTTTCAAAGCCAACTGCTTTGAAAATCATGGATTTATATACAAAATCTTATACCTATAGAAACCATTGTTTTCTTTATTTATAAAAAAAACTGGCTAACATTAAAATATCTATCAATCAAGCTGTTTATACATTATTTTTTACAGATAGAACATTGTATTTCCGCCAATTTTATTTTTTACAAATAAAAACCAAATCTCAATAAATATTTATTTTTATTTTCCACAAAACAAAAAAACCCTACACTAATGTATAGGAGTCTTTGTTTTTAAAAATATATTTTTATACAGTAAAATTTCTCAAACCTAAAACTTATTTTAAAAATTTTTCAAACTCCTCCTTTGTAGGATAAGAAGTTTGAGTACCATATCTTGTAACACTAAGAGCTGCATAAGCTGTTGCTTTTTCAAGAGCTAATAATATGTTTTTTGTGGCTACATAATAATGTGCAAAACATCCAATAAATCCATCGCCAGCACCAGTGGTATCCACAGCATCAACTTTACGTGCTTTTATAAAATGTTCTTCATCTTTATTAATCCATAGTAAACCTCTACTACCCATTGTAACAATTACATTTTTAACACCTTTATCCCCAATTAAATGAGCAGCTTCTTTTATCTTTCCTATTGTATTTACAGGTTTATTTGTTAAAATCTCTAATTCTGTTTCATTTGGCACAAAGAAATCACATTTATAAACATAATCGAAATCAAGCTCTTTTGTAGCAGGAGCAGGATTTAACAATACAGGAATATTATTTTTATTTGCAAAATCTATAGCATAATAAACAGTTTCTAATTCAATTTCCAATTGTAAAATAATTAAAGAACACTTTTTCAATTCTTCACTTGCATCATCTATATCTGTAGGAGATAAATTTTTATTGGCACCTTTAATAATTAAAATGCTATTTTTAGATTCTCTATCAACAAAAATAGGTGCAACTCCACTAGCTTGATTTTTTTGAACAGTTACAAAATCTGTATTTACACCATTGTTTTTTAAATTTTTAATAGTGTTTTGTCCAAATAAATCATCTCCAACTTTACTTACCATCATAACATCTGATTTTAATCTTGCAGCTGTAACGGCCTGGTTTGCTCCCTTACCCCCAAATCCCATTTTAAAATCTAGTGCTTCTAAAGTCTCACCTTCTTTAGGCATTCTATCAATATAACTTATCAAATCTACCATATTTGAACCAATAACTGCAATATCCATTATTTAAGCACTTCCTTTCAATATTTAATGTAGTACATCTTACATCTACTTATTTTAGTATTTACTTACTTTATATTGAAAGCTTGGAGTTTTATTTAAATAATCAGCTAGGTATCTCTTAATATCGTTCATACTCATTTAAATCTCCTCCTTTATACGTTGCATTAAGCTATGTTTACCTTTACAAAATACATAATAATAACTTACTTCTATAAAATATGAACTTAATAATTGTTTTTTAATATAAACTGATATGTAATTATATAAAATATAACTTTAATTTTTTATCCTATAGATTGCTAATCTGTTATAAAAAACAAATTAACAATCTATAATATTATGTTTATTTTACAAGTTCTACTCCACAGCTTGCACCGATTCTTGTGGCACCATTTTCAATCATGACTTCCATTTCTTCTCTAGTATGAATTCCTCCAGAAGCTTTAACACCCATATCTTTACCAACTGTTTCTCTCATTAATTTAATATCTTCTGGTTTTGCTCCGCCAGTTGAAAATCCTGTTGAAGTTTTCACATAATCTGCCCCTGCTTCTTTAGATAAAGTACATGCTTTTACTTTTTCTTCTTCTGTTAATAAGCATGTTTCTATAATTACTTTAACTAATTTATTCTTTGATGCTTCTACAATTTTTTTGATTTCTTCTTTTACATATTCATCATTCCCTGATTTAAGTTGTCCAACAGAAATAACCATATCTATTTCATCTGCACCATCTTTAATGGCAACTTTTGTTTCATACACTTTAGAAGCAGTTGAAGTTGCTCCAAGTGGGAATCCTACAACAGTACAAACCTTAACATCTGTATCTTTTAAATTTTCATATGCAAGCTTAACCCAGCTAGGATTTACACAAACTGATGCAAAATCATAAGTTTTAGCTTCTTCAATAAGTTTTAGAATATCTTTTTCTGTTGCTTGTGGCTTTAATAGTGTGTGATCAATATATTTAGATAATTTCATAATTTATAACCCCTCTCACTTTGTTTATTATTAAACATTAATTATTTTTTACTTTTATTATTTTATGCTTCTTTGTATCCTCATAATAGCACTTATTAGAACAAAAGTAAATATTAGTTTTTTCTTTTGTTCTAATATTGCTTTAAAGTAAAAAAGCCCCCATAAACAATTACATGAGAGTTTTTTCATTTATAAAATTGGATTTTTAAGTTTGCTATTATTTTTGCTTTTGTAATGCCACTTTCAACCCTAAAAGAATAAATATAGTGCCTGTTATTATTTGTTATATACTTATCTTCCAAGTAATAGTTTAGCGGTAAACTGATCTGTTACTAGTGTATTAGCTATTTTTGAGCTTAATGCTACATGTAATGAATTAAGTTTTCTCTCTCCACCAGCAACTAAAATACTTCTTTCTTTTTTCTTTAATTCTTCTAAATCTATTCCTACTGTTCTACTATTTATTTTTTCATCACATATGTTACCATTCCTATCAATAAATCGGGAACATACATCTCCAACAGCATACTTTTGAATACGCTTTTTTTCTTCTTCATTAAAATAGCCTAATCTAAATAATAGAGCATCATCTTCAACTGTACCTGTAGAAAAAACAGCAATATTAGCTTGTTTCCCCATTTGCATTACTTCATTTATATGGCTATCTTTTTCTGTAATTTCTTTTAATTCTTGTGTATCAAATATAACAGGTAATAACAAAGCTCTTCCCTCAGCATGAAATGCTTTTGCAAATAATTCATTTATCTCTGAGGCATATGTATTGCTACGAGTATGGCTTAATCCACCCTTAAGCTGTACAATTTGAACATCTTTTAATTCTTTTTCCACTAATTGCGTAGCTAGAGCATACATGGTTGTTCCCCAACTTACCCCAATAGTATCTCCATCTTTAACAACATCATGTAAATACTGTGCTGCCACACGACCTATCTGATTTTTTATCTCATTCTCGTTATTTAATGGAGAATAAGCAATAGCGACTTCCTCTAAATCATACTTATTTTTTAAAGTTAAGGCTAAATCATCAGATATATCCATTGGATCATTAATTTCAATGGTAACGTAACCATTTTCCTTAGCATATTTTAAAAGTTTTGATACTGTAGGTCTAGAAATATTAAGTAAATTCGCAATCTCATGTTGACTATATTCAGATTGATAATATAATCTTGCAACATCTATACTTTGTCTGTCTTTGCCTTTTAACATTATTTAAATCTCCTTTTGTCATCACTGTTCCCCTAACTTCTTTTTTAAATCTAATATATATGTATTTTGCATTTTCTTTAAATCCATAAAAAAATAAGATAAAATCTTAATGATTGGATTTTTTATAAATATGTTTTCTACAAAAACTATCTTTGTTCCACCATTTTTTGTTTCTGAAAAATGTCCAGTCCAAAAACCAGTAAACATTTTATTTCCCATACTAAATTTATATTGGCTATGCTCTTCCTTTTTAGTAATAAAAAATTTTGTAGCAATTCCACTAGGAGTATACTCAATAAATTCTTTTCCATCATTAATAATTTCAATTTTTTCAATATCGCTACGCCACTTATAGTCATTATTATTAGTAACCACATTCCAAACAGACTTTATATCAGATTGAAGATATGCTGTTACTTCTGCCGTTCTTGGTTTTCTCAAAATATTCAACCCCTAAATTTCAAATTTAGTCACATTAAAAAGTAACAAAATAATGTTTTTTCCTAAACTTTCCTAAATTTTAATATTATTATAACATATTATTTTAAAATTAATCCTAATTTCTTATTACTTTGCTACTAATTTAGTATATTATTGATTAAAAAATTCTGTTTTTCCAATTCTACGTATCTTAAGTGCATTACTCTATCTAAAAAAGACTAAGCCTCTGTTGCCTTAGTCCTATAAATTCCTTTTTACTTATTAACGTATTTTTTAATATATTTTAGGCTTTGAAAATAATCTTTGCCTTTTTGCCTATATTTAAATATTGCCATTACAATTTACAATATTTAATTCCTTACAGGATGTTGATCCATCTTCTATTGCTTTTTTTCTAAGAATTAGATATAATTCAGCTTTTGTAGAATCAACATATGGATTTACAAATATTACACCTATTCCTAAAGCTAGCATTCCTAGTATATACCAACCCAAAAATGATAAATCAAGTACAAACATATCCCACTTCTCTCCATCTGTCATTCTATTACTTAACTGTATGGCTCTTTCGGCACCTATAGAAGGATTATCTGCTAATATATATGGCACCATACTATATGCATATCCTTTAATTATTCCTGGTATTACTAATAATAAAGTCCATAAAAATGTATAAATACTCCTTAATAACATTGTTACCAGTACTCCAAAATAACTTCCCTCTTTAAAGCAATATCCAAGGTATCCCATATTAGTTTCCCCTTCTGCTGCTTTAATAAAGAATTTTCTTCCACCTACTTCAAGCATATATCCTACTGCAACTCTTAATATCAACAAAATTATGGCTATAGATGCTAAAAATACTAAGAGCTTTCCTGTCCAATTTATTAATCCCTCGAATACTGTGTTATCAAAAATGGTGTAGTCATCAGTAAATTTGTTAATATTTTTTTCTGCCTTGCCATAACTGGCTGCAGTTACAATACTTATAACTAAACTTACTAGAAAGGCTTTCCAATAATTAAGTTCTAATATTCTTTTAGCTCTTCCTTTAATTTGTTCTCGTGTCCACATTTTATTGCTCTCCTCTATAAATATTCATATAAATTTTTAATATAATCTTTATTTCATTAATGCTAATGATGTTTTAATTACTAACTTTTTAATTTTCATATTCCATTTAAAAATTTAAAGTTATTATATATATTATTATATTAATACTAACTCGTGAAATATATTCCTCTAATCTTATTTTACATATTGAGCTATATGATATACACTTTTTTCTAATTTCTCATCTACTTTGTGTGCCTCATCTATATGCTTTATAATTTGCTCATTGGTTTCAGTAAGAATTTTATCTACTCCATTTATTCCGTTAAAAATTTTACTTATATCTTCTTTTTGAGTATTAATTGTTTTTATTAGGCTATCAGTGTCATCTTCAACTCTGTTAAATGAATCTAGAACTTCTTCTATTTTTTCAAGTGCTCCTTTAGAGGATTTTACTCCTTCTGTAACTACTAATGTACTCTTTTCAACACTATTTAAAACATTTTCAGTTTGTGAGTCTATGCCACTAATTAAATTAGTTATATTACTACTGCTTTCACCGGTCATTTCTGCCAATTTTCTAACTTCATCAGCAACTACTGCAAAGCCTTTGCCTTGTTCTCCTGCACGGGCTGCTTCTATGGCAGCATTAAGAGCAAGAAGATTTGTTTTTGAGGCTATTCCACTTATTAATTGAGCAATTTCTCCAATCTCCTTTAGTTTTTCGCCCAAAGCATTAATATTCTCGTATGTATCCTTTGTTTCTATGTCAAGATTTTCAATTACTTTAACCATACCCTCAATTGACTTTTTACCTTCTAAGGATTTATTTACAGTATCTTTTGTAATCTCTAACAGACTTTCTCCTTGACTAAAAAGCTTATCTGTTGATTCATTAGTCCTTTCAGTTAAATTTGATACTGTTACCATATGATTTTCAATCTGTTTTGCTAATTTTTCAAGCACTTCATGTTCACCATTAACTTTATTATGCTGCTGTATTATACCCTCTATCTGTATAGTCATTTCTTTTAGAAATTTCATAGTATCTATAGTTTCAACTTCATGTTTTTCTTCAACAATAACTTCCTGCTCAATAGTATCATTTTTATTATCCTTTTCACTATCTTTTTTACTAAAAATATTTATCATAGTATAATCCTCCTAATATTTCATACTTCTAATATTAAATTATCGACAAAATTTACAAAAACTAAATACGAAATATAAAAAGGAGGTATTGCTCAAGCAACACATATAAAATTACTATTTTAAATACTCTTTTTCAAACTCCCAATATCCCTTTTTTCTTAATTTACAAGCTGGACATTCCCCACATCCATCTGCTTTTATTCCATTGTAGCATGTTAAGGTTTCTTCTTTAACGATATCAAGAACCCCTAAATCATAAGCCATTTTCCACGTTTCTGCTTTATTGATCCACATTAGTGGTGTAATTATTTCAAATTCATAATCCATAGCTAAATTTAATGTAACATTTAAAGATTTTATAAATACATCTCTACAATCTGGATATCCACTAAAATCACTCTGTGACACACCAGTTATAATAGTGTTTATTCCTTTTTGTTTTGCAAATACTGCGACAAAGCTTAAAAACAATAAATTTCTTCCATCTACAAAGGAATTAGGCACCCCTTCTTTAGGTGCGCTTTTATCAACAGTTATATCCTGCCTAGTTAGTGAATTTGGTGCTAATTGATTTAACAAATTTAAATCTAAAATATGATGTTCAATATTATATTTTTTACATATATCCTTTGCACAGTCTAACTCTAATTTATGTTTTTGATTATAATCAAAGGATACTGCTATAACTTCTTTATATTTTTTCTTTGCCCAAAACAAACAGGTTGTACTATCTTGTCCACCACTAAATACTACTATTGCTTTTTCCTTATTCATCTACTACACATCCCTTTATTATTTTATTATCATCCTACAATCTACAAAAATCTTTGTTATAGTTATGCTTCTTTAATACACTCTCTTTATATAAACTGTTCTACTCATGTGTAAGATTTTTTAATCTTGTACGAATTTAATATATTTATTTTAATAAAACTCTAACTAGAACTAAAAATTTCTTTATTTCGTATAAAGCATCATTAATTTATTGCTTACAATAGGATCTGTGTTAAACTTTCCCCTTAATGTAGTTGTTATAGTTTTAGTACCTGGCTTCTTTATTCCTCTAGTAGTCATACAGCCATGTTCTCCTTCTATAATAACAGCTACATCTTCTGAGTCAGTTATCTTCTGAAGTATTTCTGCTATATCACTTCCAATCCTCTCTTGAAGCTGTAGTCTACGTCCTACCATATCTGCTATTCGTGCTATTTTGCTTAAACCAATAATTTTTTTCTTAGGTATATATGCTATGGCTACTTTCATATTGTACATAAGTGCTAAATGATGTTCACAATGACTAAATATTTCTATTTCCTTCATAAAAACCATGTCATTTTCATTATCATTTATACATAAATCATCTTCAAAGGTTACATTAAACATTTCTGCAATTTCATCATTGCTATAACACATACCTTTGAATACTTCTTCATACATTTTAGCTACACGTTTTGGTGTGTTCTTTAGACCTTCTCTTTCTGGGTTGTCTCCTAAAGCTATCAAAATTCCCCTTATGTGTTCTTCAATTGCTTTAACATCAATTGCCATATGCTATACTCCTCTCTTACTAGGCTCCCATATAATCTTGTGAAGCTGCAGTTGTAAATTAACTCCATTCATTCTATTATTTTTCATAAATTCTACAATAGTATCTAAATTAATTTTTCCAAAAACAGGACTTATATATACATTAGTTTTATCTACTAAGTTATACTTATTTATTATTTCTCTAGCTTTTTCTAAATCCTCTATACTACCTGATACAAATTTTACTGTATCCTTCTTAGTTAAATATTTAAAGTTATCTAATGCCATTTTATTTTCCATATTACTTAAAGGAAGTTTATAATCCATAGTAAAACTTGGTGAATTTTCTATATTCAAAAATTCATCTAATAATATGCTGCCATTTGTCTCAATTTCCACATAAAGCTCTTTATCCTTAGACAAAAGTTTTAATAACTCCATTATTCCCTTTTGTAGAAGAGGTTCTCCTCCTGTTAAAGTTACATTTTTAACCTCTTTGGACTTAATATATTCATATATATCTTTGGAACTTAATACTTCATAGGGTACATCCTTTTCATTTGCCCAAAGTGTATCACAATAGCTACAGTTTAAATTACAACCCGCGAATCTTATGAATATAGCCAGTTGTCCACAACGCCTTCCTTCTCCATTTATGCTTACAAACCTTTCAACCACCTTAAAATCCATTTTAAATTACCCCACTTTCTTCATAGGTAGCACTATTATTAGGTGTTTCATAAACTGTAGTACTTTTTACATTATATCCTCTATCCTTCATAATTTTATAGAAAAAAGCTGCAAAATTTTCCGCTGTTGGTCTAAAATTAACTTCTATTATACGAAATCCATCCTCCTTTAATGAGCTTAATGATTGCCCCCTCATAGTTCCCTTCTCTATTATAAGTGCATGATCATAATAATCTACCATAGATTTAACATCTTTTTTTAAGTCTCCAAAGTCTATTATCATCCCGTCAAGTTGACCACCTTGTACTAATGATTCTGCCTGAACCTGAATTTCAACCTTCCATCTGTGTCCATGAATATTTCCACATTTACCTTCATAACCTGCAAGAAAATGAGCACTATCAAAATTATGTTCTACTTTTAAAGTATACATGTTTTTTCCTCCTAAGTTTATTTTAAAAATTTGCTTCCGTAATAACAACATCCAATAGCCCCATTAAACTGAGGATCTTTTACGGATACTATTTCTTCATAATCATTATTTAAATATTTTTTTATTGAATGGTTATTTGCAACACCACCGGTTATAACTAATTTCTTCCCCCTAAACTTACTTAAAAGAGGTTGTAGCCTTTTATACAAAGAGTAATTAACCCCAGCACATAACCTTTCTATGTGTACCCCTTCGGCTATTTTTCCAATTAATTCTGATTCAGAAAATACTGCACAGGTGGAATTTAAATCCACGGGATTTTCCGAGTACTGGCTCATTTCATCTAGGGATATTTCAAGTACATTTGCCATATTCTCCAAGTATCTTCCACAGGAAGCAGCACATTTTTCATTAAGCTCCAAATCTGTTGCAACACCCTTTTCTACCTTTACCACCTTAACGTCCTGACCACCTACATCTAAAAGTATAAAATCCTTTAAATTACTTTGATAGATCCCACCATAAACATGGGCTTTTATCTCATTTATAGGTGTAAAAAATTCTAAATCCGTATTATTTTTTCCATAACCCGTTGATATCGCTTTATCTATTCCTTCTATATTAAGTTTTTCTAAATCTACTACAATCTTGCCATGAAAGCTACAGTAATCTCTATAAAATTTCATGGTACTTACTTTTTTCTTTTGAACTATAATATTGTTTTCCATTAAAACAATCTTAACTTCTCTACTTCCAAGGTCTATTCCTAACAATCTCATTAATTCCCCTCCTTCGCTAAATATAAAGAAAACATGAACTTCTTTTATATACCGTCTATTACTTTTGCTTTAAATCCAACAATATATTAAGATAAAAATTCTTACTAGATCACCTATTACTTCTGCTTTAAGTCCAGCAACATATCCAGAAAGGCTTCTAATCTTAGTTTAGTTCTTGCATCTAATGTATTTAACTTATCACCTTCAATATTTAACATAGGAATATTTAATTCTTCTTTTAATACTATATCTTCAACAGCTCTATGGCAAAAAGCCTGAGTGTAGTGAATTATAGCATCTATTTTTCTCTTTTCTATTTGCTTTTTCAATTCCTTAATTCTAAACTCATTATCATAAGGATAGGTGTAATTATAATACTGTTCAAATATATTTGCAGCTTCTATCCCCCTAGGAAAAGCAAATTCTCTTTGAACTTCGTTATATACAAAATGAGCATTTAATTTTTCACTAAACTCATATATATCTCCAGTCATTGGAGGAACTCCTATATAGCCTAATCTTAATTTTTTATTTATTGGCTCTCTTTTCTCCATACCCTCAATGACTTTTTTAAGGTGTTCTTCAAATTCATCTATGTTTCCATTAAAGTCACTTAAGCTCACCTGATATAGGTGGTTTTCAAAACCATTAACCTTATTATCTATATAAGTCATTTCATCTATTTTTTTTGCTAGCTTCCTAACTCTATTTAATCTTTTTCTAACCTGTTCTACCTTATCCTCGTTAACATTGAAGATATCCATGAACTTTCTTATTTCAATTTCTACATCCTTTAAACTATGGCTATGTGGAAATGAAAATGGATAAATTTTTATTCCTCTTAGTTTAAAAACCTCGATGAGGGCTTTAGTGTTAGAACAATCCCCCTCCATAACTCCAACTATTTCTTTAATATTATTTTCTAGACATGCTCCATAAATTCCCTTTATCCAAGCACATAAGCTTTTAGGGAAACCGTCTCTTTCAGCTATGTCTATATATTTTAAATAATTCTCTGAAGTTATAAACATATTATTTAAATCTACTGGTGTATATCCTGCTGCAACAATAACTTCCACTGGCACTGTAGTTGTTAGTCCTATTTTTTTCATTTTCATTCCTCCTTGTGCTATAGATTTTTCAATCTATTACACTCACTTAGACTTGAAAACATTAAACAGTTATAATGGTTATGATAAATTATTATTTATTAGGATATTTTACAACTATTTAAAGTTTCCTACCTTGTAAGGTTTTTAAGTTATATTTGGACAATCTTTATAAAAAACAGCCTTATACTGTTACTGTTATATTTAAGTTAAAAAATTCATTGGATAAGACCTCTGCGTCCTTAAATAACAATTTCTAAACTTTATATAAATTAAAAATTTCACCTAAAACAAAAATCCTATTTGTAAATTTTTTGCAAATAAAAAAGGGCATTAAATGCCCATCAACAAAAAAACTACCTAAGGCGGTAGCTACGTCCTAGTTTTATTTATAGACAGGATGGTTACGAACTGTCTTTATTCTTTTTTACGATATAAGTTTACTATAGTACATTTGTTAAGTCAAGTTCATACCCATGGATAACCCAAAAATTACCATATTAGAATTTATTCTTTTAAAACTTTCTTATGCAATTCCCTCAACAATTTCTCTCTAACCAATCTTACAAGTTATTAATTTGATATAATAAAATAGTCATTTCAAATTATGGGGGGTTTATAGATTCATGAAAATTAATAGATTATTGGCAATTGTTGTAATGCTTTTAAATAGAGAAAAAATATCTGCATCAGAATTAGCTGAAAAATTTGAGGTTTCTGTAAGAACAATTTATAGAGATATTGAAGCAATTAATCTTGCTGGAATTCCTATAGTTTCTCAAATTGGAAATAATGGAGGATTTTATATTATAGATAACTATAAAATCAATCATCAACTTTTAACATTAGAAGATATGATTTCAATTATAGAAGCTCTAAAAAATATGAATAAATTTTTAGATAATAAAAATGTTGAAATGGCCATTGAAAAGGTAAAAAATATTGTTCCTAAAGAAAAAAAAGAAGTATTTGATTTGCATTTTGAGCAAATGTGTATAGATACATTACCTTGGGGCTTTAAAAAATGTGAAGAAGAAAACTTAAAATACAAAATTATATATGATGCTGTAGATAACAAAAACTGTATAGCCTTTGATTATAGAAACTCAAAAGGTGAATATAATTGGAGGGAGATAGAGCCATTAACTCTTGTTTTTAAAGGTTTCTCATGGTATTTATTTTCCTTTTGCAAATTAAAAAATGATTACCGACTTTTCAAATTATCAAGAATGGAAAATTTAACTGTTCCACATGAAAAAATTAATGAAAATAGAATTTCCTATAAAGAATATATAAATATTAGTGAGAGTGAACAAGTACCTACAAGAGTTGTATTAAAGTTTTCTGAAAGAGTTAGATATAGAATAGACGATTGTTTTGATAAAGATGAAATAAAGTTTCAAGAAGATGGTAGTGTAATTGTAGATACATATTTATTAGAAGATGACTGGATATATTCCATGATATTAAGTTACGGAGAATGTGTGGAAGTACTTGAACCCAATCATATTAGAGAAATTATAAAGGATAAATGTAAAAAAATTAATGATATATATTCAAATATGACATAGTGTTGTCAAAGCCTTCCTATATAATACAAATATAAGCATAAGGAAGGGGAATAAAATATGTAACAAAGATATTGTCAAAGTTGTGGAATGCCAATGAGTGAAGAGCTTTATAGTACTGAATTAAATAATAAAAAAAATCATGAATATTGTATTTATTGTTATGAAAATGGAGCTTTTAAGCATCCAAATTTAACTATAGAACAAATGATAGACGTATGTATACCTTTTATGAAAGAAAAAGGAATGAAGAAAGATGAAGCAATAGCATTAATGAAAAATTGTTTACCCAATTTAAAAAGATGGAGAAAAGAAGATATAATTACTAAAGTAGTAGAAAAAGATAAAATGATAATAGTTGGAAAAGAAATAAGAACAACTAACAAAGACGATGCCTTTATGGCTGTAATTCCAAAGCTTTGGGAAGAATTTGAGAATAAAAAACTTGGGGACAAAATATTAAATAAAGTAAATAAAGATGAGATTTTAGGTTTATATACTGATTATGAAAATAAAGAATTTGGCTTATATTCTTTTATGGTGGGATTTCAAGTTACAGATAAAAATTCTATACCAGAAGGTATGACATATAAAGTGATACCAACTGCAAAATATTGTGTAGTAACAGCTAAAGGCAAAATGCCCGATAAAATAGGAGCAGCTTGGGGATATATATGGAATGCAGGACTTGAAAGAACCTATACAGGAGATTTTGAACTCTATGACAAAAGATATGATGGAACCGAAAATTCTGAAGTAGACATTTATGTAGCTATCAAATAAAAACTAGCTTAATATTAATATACTAAGCTAGTTGCCATAAAATATTACTACTTTAAGTATTAATACTTTATGGCTTTAATTTTTTTATATTTCTCTACAGCTTGTACTCTATTAGAAACCTGAAGTTTAGAATATATATTAATCATATGAGTTTTTACCGTTGCTAAAGATATATTTAGTCTTTCTCCAATCTGCTTATTTGAAGCTCCTTTAAATAATATTTCCAACACTTCCTTCTCCCTTTCATATTTTTATGATACGAAAATTTCTCATAAAAAAATCAACCTTTCGGTTGATTTTAAAGGTTGATTTTTAATACAATTATTTAAAATATTTTTTCAAAATAATTATTTATATAGATCTGCTGCAAGCTTTTTTAGAATTTTCTCATCTAATACTTGAAAGTAATTGCTTTTCTTTCTTATAGCTCCCTTACAACTAAGATTATTTAATGTTCTTAATAAATGTCTATAACTTGTACCTAGAAGCTCTCCTATTTCAGTTAAGTTTTCATTAAACTTTATTATTCTTTCTTCATTATTATTTACTCTTTCACCAGTAGCAAGAATATAACTGGCTAATCTATTTTCTAAAGGATAAAGTAAATTTATAGAACTGTTTTTTGAACATCTATTCAATTTTCCACCTAAAGAACTACAAATAAACCTTAAAAATTTAGCATCATTAAGCAAATACAATCTTACATTTTTTAAGGATATAGCTAGGCAATATGTATCCTCTATAACCTGCACATTTGAAGATGCATTTTCTAAATTAATAATTTCTACATCGCCCAATAATTTAAAATCATCATAAAAGCAAAGTAACAAAGACTTGCCATTGCTAAGAGTTGTATATACTTTAGCTTTTCCTTTCACAAGAAAAAAAAGATAATTAAGTTCTTCATCTTCTCTACAAATATGCTCATTTTTTTTGAAAAAGAAAAGTTCTATAAAAGGATTCATATCTTTAGTAAACATATCATTAATTCTATACTTTAAAATATATTTCTCTCTTTCTTTTAAATCATTAATTCTTATCATAACTTTAAACCCCTTGTAAATTTCTGTTTTAAGTATGACATATGTCATATCCCTTTACAACTTTTTCATGATAAATTAAGTTTAATATTTTAATTTTTCTATGGAAAGTGGTGTAAATATGAAATTTATAGATATAGAAAACTGGAAAAGAAAGAATCACTATAATTATTTTAAGCAACTTGATTACCCACATTTTAATATTTGTGGAAATCTAGATATTACAAATTTTTATAGGTATATAAAAAAAAATAAACTACCATTTTTTGCATCGGTTTTATATGCTTCTACAAAAACAGCCAATGATATAAGAGAATTTAGATTTAGGATAAGAGAAGATAGGTTAATTGAACATGAAATTGTAAGTCCTTCTTTTACCGTAATGACTAAAGAAGAAGTGTTTAGCTTTTGTACAGTAAATTTTATAGATAGTTATAACGATTTTAAATCTAATGCATTAAAGGAAATTGGAAAAACAAAAAATAATATAACTATAAAGGATGAACCAGGCCGTGATGACTTATTGTATATAACTAGTATTCCTTGGATTTCATTTACAAATATAACTCACCCAATTCAGATGACCCCCGTTGATAGTATCCCCAGAATATCTTGGGGTAAATATTTTGAAGAAAGTGGGAAAGTTAAATTACCACTATCTGTACAGGTACATCATGCCTTGGTTGATGGTAT
The DNA here is from genome assembly GCF_001276985.1 of Clostridium botulinum. Lineage (GTDB taxonomy): Bacteria > Bacillota > Clostridia > Clostridiales > Clostridiaceae > Clostridium_F > Clostridium_F botulinum. The sequence goes on along the minus strand of NZ_LHUL01000008.1, from coordinate 461,009 downwards.
TCATGTAGGAAAATTTTTTAATAATATTCAAGAAATTTTGGATAATCCCATAAAGTATCTATAATTTAAAACTTCAACTATTATTTTTATTAGTTTACTTAATTATTTTCTTCTTAAATCATATATAAAACCTCTTATACTATAACTTTAAATAAAATAATTATTATAATATTAATATAATTATAACAAAGAGCATTTAATCTATATAAGATTAAATGCTCTTAATTTACAAATTATATTTAATGTAGAGGACAGGTAATTTCTATACAATTACCTTCACTATCTATAAATTCTAAAACCTGATTTTCACCTATAATTGTCAAGGGAAAAACAATTTTGCAATTTAATTTTTCTAATTTTTTTAGAACTAAATCAATATTATTTACTTCTAAACTTGGGAGACAATTATTTCCCCATTTTTTTGCTTCATTCATCTTCTCATTGGCAAATAATCCATACCTGAAACCATTAATATCAAAAACACTATATATGTGATTTTTTTCAGTAACTTCTTGCCCTAATAAATTCTCATAAAACTCAATTGCTCTTTTCATATCTTTAACACATACATATAATGATTTTAGTTTAAATTCTAAGTCCATATTTATTTCATCTCCCAACGGAAAGTTTAATATATAACATCTTTGCAAAATATAATACTAACCATATACAAATTTAAACAATTTTTATATTACTCTAATCATAACATTGTTAATATGACATCTGTGTGTCATATTAAATTTAATTATTTTTTCTTGTAAATACACATCAAACTATTTACTCCAAAACTTTAAATGGAAATCATGTTAATCAAATAATAAGGAACCCCTTTTCTTGAGCTTTTCTAATTAAATCGTGTTGAATTAAGACATAATCGTAAATAGGCTTACTATATAATTATATATTTTCCCAAAATAAAAGTACTAATTTTATTGACAAGCCCCCTAGAAAGTTATATTATATAGTTAAGTTAAATATTGTTATGTGTTATTAAAAGGGAGTAGTATAAAATATAACATCAACATGCCGGTTAGTTTTCTAATCTGGTGTTATATACCAAAGTTTGGTTGCAAGACTTTTAATATAATTCTTTAAATAAAAAGAATTATATTAAAAGTCTTTTTTATTTGCTAGGCAATTATAAATTATTTTATGAATTTCATATTACCAATAATATCTAATTTAAGGAGGATAAAAAATTAAACTTACATAAGTGTAATTTATAATTTTATATTAAAAAACCAAGCTAAAAAATAAAAATAATTTTTAATAATATATAACTTTAACCTAAAAATATAGATACTATTATTAGTACTGTGCTTTTTGTAATGTTTTACAATAAATTCCTTAACCCTTTAAACATTTTAATCTATAACTAGAAGGAGGAAATTTTCATGGAAAAATATTTTCATAAATCTATTGAAGAAACTATGAAATACTTTAATGTGAGTAAAAATGGTTTAAATTCTAAAGAAACAAAAAAACAAAGGGAATTATATGGATACAATGAATTAGTAGAAAAGAAAAAAGATACAATCCTTAAGGTTTTCTTAGAACAGTTTAAAGATTTTTTAGTAATTATATTAATAATAGCTGGAATAATATCTATGGTAACAGGAAATATAGAAAGCACTATTGTAATATTTGCTGTTATTGCTCTTAATGCTATATTAGGTACAGTTCAGCATGTAAAAGCTGAAAATTCCCTAAATAGTTTAAAGAAGCTATCTTCTCCTCATGCAAAAGTAATAAGAGATGGTAAAAAAATAGAACTTTTATCTAAAGAAATAGTTCCAGGAGACATTTTAATTTTAGAAGCTGGTGATTATGTACCTGCTGACGGAAGAATAATAGAAAACTACTCTATTCAAGTTAATGAAAGCTCTTTAACTGGTGAATCTGAAAGTGTTCTTAAAACTGCAAATACTATATCTGAAAATGATATCGCCCTTGGTGATCAAAAGAATATGGTATTCTCCGGTAGTTTCGTTACCTATGGCAGAGCTACTGTAGTTGTAACTAATATTGGTATGAACACAGAAATAGGGAAAATAGCCTCACTTATTGAGAATACCCAAGAAAAGAAAACCCCTCTTCAAGTGAGTTTGGATGATTTCGGCAAAAAATTAGCGATGATAATTTTAGTAATATCCGCTTTAATCTTCCTATTAGATATACATAGAGGATCTTCTGTATTAAATTCCTTAATGTTTGCTGTAGCCTTAGCTGTAGCTGCTATTCCAGAAGCTCTAAGCTCTATTGTTACTATTGTACTTGCTATTGGTACTCAAAAAATGGCTTCTGAAAATGCTATTATTAAAAAGCTAAAAGCTGTGGAAGGGTTAGGATGTGTTTCAGTAATATGTTCTGATAAAACAGGAACTCTTACCCAAAATAAAATGAAAACAGAAAAAATCTATACAAATGATAAAATATTTGAATCTAATGAATTTGATTTAAAAAATTCTGTACAAAATCTTTTAATAAAATCTTCAATCTTATGTAATGATTCTACTGTTCAACAGGACAAAAAAATAGGTGACCCCACTGAAATAGCTTTTGTAGAATTAGGTAAGAACTACTCATTAGACGAATTGGATTTAAGAAAAACTTATCCAAGACTTTCAGAAATACCTTTTGATTCAAATAGAAAGCTTATGAGTACTTCTCACAAAATTGATGGACAATATCTTATGATTACCAAAGGTGCTGTAGATGTTCTCCTTAAAAGAATAAAATACATAAGAACTTCTGAAGGTATAAAGGAATTTACAGAGAAAGATAAGGAAAAAATTGAAAGTATAAATTATGAGTTTTCACAAAAAGGACTAAGGGTACTAGCCTTTGCTTATAAAGAAATAAAAGAAGATGTTGAACTTTCTATGGATGATGAAAACAATTATGTATTTTTAGGTTTAATATCAATGATTGATCCTCCAAGAGAAGAATCTTACGCCGCTGTTAAACAATGTATACAAGCAGGTATAAAACCAGTAATGATAACTGGTGACCATAAAATAACCGCTTCCTCCATAGCTTCTCAAATAGGGATTCTAAGAAATAATGATGAAGCTATAGAAGGTGTAGAACTAGATAAAATCAGTGATGAAGAGTTAAAAGATAGAGTAGAAAATATATCTGTATATGCTAGGGTTTCTCCAGAACACAAGATAAGAATAGTAAAAGCATGGCAAGAAAAAGGAAAAATTGTGGCTATGACTGGTGATGGTGTTAATGATGCTCCAGCATTAAAACAAGCAGATATAGGTATTGCAATGGGTATAACAGGTACAGAAGTATCTAAAGACGCAGCTTCTATGATTTTAACAGATGATAATTTTGCAACCATTGTTAAGTCTATCTCTAACGGTAGAAGTATATATAGCAATATAAAAAATGCCATTAGATTTTTACTTTCTGGAAATACTGCAGGCATTTTATCCGTTTTATATGCTTCACTATTTGCTTTGCCTGTGCCTTTTGCTCCTGTTCATCTTCTATTTATAAATTTACTTACAGATAGCTTACCAGCTATAGCTATTGGAGTTGAACAAACTAAAAATGATTTAATAAATGAAAAGCCTAGAAATATAGATGAACCTATACTTTCTAAAAATTTCTTAAAGGGTATTCTAAGTGAAGGTATCTTAATCACAATATTTACTATGATAGCCTTTCATATAGGTTTAAAGGGTTATGGCGAAAATCTAGCAGCAACTATGGCTTTTGCTACTTTATGTTTGAGTAGATTGTTCCATGGATTCAATTGTCGTTCTAATAGTTCTATTTTTAAAATAGGATTATTTTCCAACAAATATACTTGGATAGCCTTTTCTATAGGATTCTTTTTATTAAATTTAGTTTTAGCTTTTGATCCCTTAAAAGAATTATTTGAGGTTAGTCCTCTTAATATAGAACATTTTATATATATTTATATCTTAGCTGCTCTGCCTACAATAATAATTCAAACTTATAGATTTATATTTAAAGAAAAACTTAATTTAAGTCATTCTCTAGCAAAAGGTATTTAAATAGCTAATAATCTATGTAAAATATAATTTAAATAAAAGCTATGTTTTATATAGTTATATAATTTTTAATTTTACTTTAAAATATAAAAATAGCCCTAGAAATTATAATTTCTAGGGCTATTTAAATTACTTATTTTATTGTTCAGCTTAATCAATTTGATATTATCATGAACTATCTAAAGCTTTATGCTCACTATACTTGCATTTCGTATATTACCAACTCTCATTGGAATTTTTGTATTTCCAATGCCAGTATTAACATATAGTTTTTCTTTCCTAATATTTTTGAAATCATACATTCCTTTTTGATACTCAGTTGCATATAAAGTTTTTTCCACTCCACCATAAAGGGGTATGGCTATGTCCAGTTAAGACTAAATCAATATTATAATCTAAAAGATTATTTATGTAATCTGGTTTATGCATCAATAATATATTATAAATTTTTCAACATTTAAATAATATTAAAACTATCGTTATCATTTAAGTAATCTACTGATTCACAAATTATACTTTCAATAACTTCTCCTTTTATATTTAAAGTTTCAAGGACAAAATCCGAAAATTTATAGGATAGTCCGTCATTTCCAATACCTACTCCCAACATCATAGTAATAGAATCCGCTATATGTACTATAGAAACCAATTTAGGATCTTCTTTTGATAATTCTGGTGAATGATGATAACGAATACTTTCTACTAAAGATAATGGAAAGTTCCATTTTTCAGCTATTTTAGCTCCTACTTCTCCATGATTAAAGCCGAAAATCTCTTCCTCTGCTTCTACAAAGGTTTTTCCATTTTCATCTACTTTATTTATTATTGTTTGATATTCTTTAGCTACATAATAATTTAATATAGTTTTACCAATATCTCTTAAAAGACCTGCAACATAGGCTTGTTCAGCTTTAGGATATTTTAATTTTTTAGCTATAAATCTTGCTATTATAGCACAACTTTGAGATTGATTCCAAAGCTCGTATTTCTCAAGACCATATCCTCCAGGAAGTTCTTTTACAAGATATTCACTTACTGCTGATGCAAGAGCCAAACTTTTTATTGCTTGAGCACCTAAAAGTACAGCAGCTTCTGACACAGTATCAATTCTTCTAGCATATCCATAATAGGTTGAATTTGCTAATTTTAATATTTTTGATGTAAGACTTTGGTCAGTTAATATCTCCTTTTCCAGTTCCTCTACTGTAGAATAAGGATCTTCTGCAAGAGATATTATTCTATTTATTCTCTCTGGTAGAACAGGCATATCATCAACTTTACTAATTAAATTATCTAAACTTATTTTTGCCATATTTTGAACACCCATTTCATATAAAATATTTTTTATAATATTATATATTATCGCTATATCTAATTAAATACTTAAACCTTTTATAGATATTTACCATTTAAAATACTACAAATTTTGGGAAATATATAACTATGACCAAAAGTCTCATCATAAAAATCTATAATATATGTTCTTCTCTTAAATTGTTTTTTATAGATATTTTAATAAAATCACATCATTGAAAACTTTTAAAACAATAATAAAAATTATTTAACTAATAATAAAACTCAACCTAAATATAGAAAAAATATTATAAAATCTGAAAAAACAATATAGATATATTAACGAAAGTATTTAACTCTTTTGTTATGTGTTGTATTAAATTAAACTTATATAATAGATCATTTTAAATTTCTTAAATAGCTTTTTGTATCATAAATGCTATATTCTTTAGTTTCATTTTTTTTGTCTTCATCTTTTTTCCTTTCATCTTGTTGCATTTGAACAATCATACGCAACTCTTCTGGACTCACATTCTCTATTTGAGCTAAAATTGATGCACTTGCATCTTTTAAAGGAATTCTTTTAAGACACTTTGTTTTTATTCCATTCTCTACTACATATAATTTTATTACATTACCTTCTAAGAAATACTTATGAGCTCTAACTTTCTTATTATTTGAAGAAAATTTTTTAATATCAAAAATCTTGTTTTTCTCATCATTATTTTTTATAGTTTCCTTTTTTATATTTTTAAAAGAGTTAGAAATTTGTTCCTGGGAAATTTTATCGTATTGAATTTTTACCATCAATTTAAACCTCCTTCCAGATTACAATATATTTTCATAAACTATTATCGTATTGGTAAATATAATCTTTAATTCAAAAATTTATGCCGCTTTATCACTACTTTTTCATAAACTCTTTAATTCCCTGAAAAGTTTCATCACTTATTACATGCTCAACTTTGCAGGCATCTTTTTCAGCTACCTCTTTAGATACCTTTGCTATTTCAACAAAAAATTTAGTCAATATCTCATGACGTTCATATATACTTTCTGCTTTTTCACGTCCAATATTAGTAAGTGTTATATATCCTTTACTATCTATATTAATGTGTCCAGATTTTTTTAATAGACCTACTGCATGACTGACACTTGGCTTACTAAAATTAAGTTCCTTTGCAATATCAATAGATCTTACACTACCATTTCTATTTTCTAATATAAAAATTGTCTCTAAATAATTTTCCCTTGATTCATACATGATTATCCTCCATATAAAATACAATATTGTAATACTTCTAGCCTATACATTTTTTACAAGCTAATGATTGTATTCATTATCATATAACATCTAAATATATTTTTCAATGCGTTCAAGATTTTATCCTACATTCTTATATAAATTGATACATAAGAAAACGCTTAAACAACTATCATATATAAACACCTAAGTATTTGTTCTATTCGAATTAAAATTATGCAGAATAATATGAGAATTATTTACAAACAAGATTCTATGGAAAATATAGAAATACAAGCCGGTTTTCTGAATTATTTCATAAAATACCGACTTGCATCCAAATAGATCCTGCAAATATTTAATTATATTTATATAGGCATATAAACAATTATACTCTATTACAAAAACTCATATATCTACTAAAAGTAGTTCTTTTACTTGTATTTTTTACTTTAATTAAGCATTTAAATTTGCTGAATCTTTTAATTCAAGATCTTCATCTGTCATCATGTGATGAAGTTTATTTCTCATAAGGAATAATATTGCAGCCATTATAAACATTGAAATAGCAATTAATCTAAATACAGATAAAAATCCCATATTTTCTGTGAAAGCTGCAAGTTTTCCTGAAATTAAACTTGAAAAGAAAGTTGATGTATACCATATTCCCATAAAGAAGTTTTTATATTTATCTGGAGATAATTTATTAAACATTGCAAGTCCTATAGGTGATAGGCATATCTCACCTATTGTATTAAATACATAAGTTAAACATATCCAACCAAGACTAGCTTTTGCAGCACCATCTCCAGTACCACCTGTAGATAAAACTGATAATACCATAATAAAGAATCCAATACCCATTAGTAAAATTCCTAATCCCATTTTTGTAGGTATAGTTAAATCACCTTTTTTTGTTTTAGATAATTTTATCCAAAAAGACCCTATTAAAGGTGCTAAAAATACACATAATATAGCATTAAGTGATGTAAGCCATGCTACAGGTATCTCAAACCCGCCAATAGTTCTATTTACATGATCTCTACTATATATTAAAAATGAGTTCTGACTTTGGAAATACCCTGTCCAAAATACTATAACAAATACAGTTATAATAAACATTGCAGTACATCTTCTTTTTTCTTGAGTTGTAAGTGGTCTATTTTCAACCTTTTTACCTTCAGTATTTTTAGTTGCAGGATATTTGCCTACATTACCTAAATATTTTGGTGCTAACATTGTAAATGCAACAGCTCCTATTAGCATACCAATTGCACATACTAAGAACACTTGTTTATATCCATACGATACAATTTCACTTCCTTTTTTCGCTGCAAACCAATTATCTGCTATTAATCCTGTTATTATTGGAGCAAAAAATGCACCTACATTTACTGCACTATAAAATAGATTATACGCAGCATCCTTAGTGGAAGAGGCATCCTTAGGATATAGATCTCCAACTAAATTTGCACAATTTGCTTTAAAGAAACCATTAGATGCAATTAATATAAATAAAGCAAAATACACTGAACCTATACTTCCTGTACTAAAAAATAAAAATAAATCCCCTATTACTGCTAAAAAAGATCCTATAATTATGCATTTTTGTTGTCCCAAGTATCGGTCTCCTAAAATACCACCAATTACTGGTGCTAAATAAACTAAGCCAGCAAACCAAGCAAAAAGCATAGTAGCTTTAGCTGTTGATAACCCAATGCCACCCTGTGCTACACTAGCTGTAAAATATAATATTACTAATGATGTTAAACCATAATAACTAAATCTTTCCCATAAGATTGTAAAACATATCAACCAAAATCCCTTTGGATGAGTCTTTTCCTTTACATTTGATGACATACAATCCCCTTCTTTCTATTGTAAATATTTGTATATAATAAAATTTTATCATATATACCATTATCATACAATAACTTCACAATACTTTTTTCCTTTTAGAATTTTAGTCCATCTTATTTAAAAAATAAAAAGTGGCACATAGTTGTACCACAATTCATGTTTTTATATACACATTTTAACTCTACCATCAATATAATTTAAAGTAGTTCTAAATCTCTTTTTCATTGCGCACCTTCAATTATTTTTTATCATATAGAATATATAAATATTATGAAAGCTGCGATTAATTAATCCTTTTACATAAAGTTTATTACTATAATAACTATTGGTAGTATATAACTAAATTTTATGACTATGAACTATACTGCTTATCTAAAGACTTTGAAAAATAATTCATAATACCATCCCTATAAGAATTTTCATCTACTTAAATAATTTAACTCTTTTATAATTATACTTATGTCTCTAAAATAAATAATTCCTGCTTAAACTTCTGGTTCCACATGAACCACTATTTCTGTAATATTAAAATCACTTTTTAAATTCTTTTCAATCTCTTCCGTCACATTATGTCCTTCAACAACATTTAAATCTCTACTAACTATTACTGTTACATCAATGAGAATATTATTTCCACTAAAACGTGCTTTAATATCCTTAACCTTTTTTACTCCTGAAACTTTATTTATACATTGAGTTATACTATCTAATTGTTGTTTATTGAAACCATCTGTCAAGTTATGTGATGCATCTTTAAAAATATCCCAACCGGTCTTTACAATTAATATACCAACTACAACCGCAGCTAATGGGTCTATCCAGGGCAAGCCAAATTGAGAAGCAATAATTCCCACAGCCGTACCTACACTAACCCAAGCATCTGAAAGGTTATCTTTAGCAGCAGCCATAAGGCCAGAACTATTTATTTGAATAGCAATTTTTTTATTATAACGATACACAATATATATTACTACCGCACAAATAATAGCAACTATAGCTGCAATTAAATCTGGTGTTTTGGCCTTAAAAAAAACAATAGATTTAACTGCATTGTATAGAACATCTATCCCTACAGCAATCATAATTAAGGAGGCAATAAGTGAAGCAATAGTTTCTGCTCTAAAATGACCATAGTAATGGTCATCATCTGCTGGCTTTCTTGATATTTTTAATCCAATTAAAACAGCTAGTGAAGCAACTATATCTGTTGTATTATTCAATCCATCTGCTGTTAGGGCTTTTGAATTAGATAAATGGCCAATCCCCAGCTTTAATAATGCTAATACAATATAGGCAATAATACTTATCCTAGCACCTTGTTCTGCGATCTTTAAGCTATTATACTTTTCCTCCATACTTTTCACTCCTTAATTTGTAGAATAGTTTATGAAAATATTAAATTGTTACGATCTTAAAGTCTATTCTTTTTTATATATTTCCCAAACTTTATAAATTCATACCAAATAACTGAAGCTACTGCTATAGAAGCTGATATAATTATTTGATTTAAAGATAAAGATTCAAGCTTGAGAAAACCACATAGCGGAGTATATAGTATTGCTATTAATCCTATAATTGTTCCTAAATTAACTGCCCACATTACCTTATCCTTTGTAAGTTTAATAAATGATTTAATTACAAAATCAGAATCTGAAGTATTTACTTGGACTAGTAACACATTAGCTAACAATATAATAGTAATTCCCATGGTTCTTGCAAGAGGTGCATTGTTTGGATACTGATTTAAAAATGCAAAATACGTACCAAATGATGCTCCAAATATCATCAACCCCTGTACTGCACTTTTGAAAAGGATTTTTACTGTTAGAAGTTTTTCATTTGGGTCACGAGGTGGTCGCTCCATAATATCTTGTTCAGCCGGCTGACGTTCTAAGACAATGGAACAAGTAGGATCAATTACAAGTTCAAGTAAAACAACGTGTAATGGAAGTAATAGAAGACTTGCAGGATTTATTTCTAATAAAGGAGCAAGTAATGAGGCAAATGCAAGAGGAGCTGATAAATCTTTTAATGCATTCAAAGTTTTGTCAGTTTTCCATTATTGAATCACCTCAATACTAATAATCCTATTTTTACTTCTCCCTTAAGGATTTTTTCTCTAAATTTTTCAAATCATTCATTATACAAATAAATTCTTTACTTTCTCTAATTAAATCAAATTCTGCTGCTTCAAAAATTTTAAATATATTTTCATATAAATTCATAGTTATTGTTCGTTTACCATTTGAAATTTCATTCAAACACCAAATATCTCTAAAATTTTCTGGTTCATTAATATCATGTTCTTTTATATCTTCTACCATCTTATGTAACATACCTAATGCTTTCTTGCTATCTTTAAATTTCAAATACATTTGTGCATAATTTAAATACTCCATTGATAATCCTAGTATAGACTTTCCATCAGTTGAAAAGACTCTTTTAATATTAATTGACAAGTTATAATATTTTTCTACCATATATAAATCTTTTTCATCTTTCATATAAGAATTAGCCAATCCAAAACAGGCTGTAGTTATATCGCTAATACTCTTATATAAATTACTTTGCATAATCTTCCTTGCTTTCTTCAATTCATTCTTCTCCATATATATATTTGCAAGTAACATATCAGGATTAACCTTACTTTTATTAATTTTATTTAAAGCTTCTACAGCTTTATCCTCTTCTCCTATTGATGGATATAATGCTCCAAGCTGAAATAATGCTTGTTCAAGCAATTCTATTTTTGTACAATTCTTAGATACATCTTCAAATAATTTAATAGAATAACCTATCATTTCCTTACATTTTTCTTCATCTGTACTTTTCCATGAATACATAATAAATAAAAATCCTATCCTAAGCTTTAAATAATAACTTGATGTATAATTTATTATGTATTTCTTACTTTTATCTATTGCTTTATGTATCTCACCATTACTAAATAGTTTTTCACATTCATTAAATATATCCATAACTTCCTCATCTGAAAGTTCAATTTTAAAATTTAATAAAGTATCAATAGTAACATTAAAAAATGTTGCAATAGCTGGTAATAAAGTTATATCTGGATATGAAGTTCCACTTTCCCATTTTGATACCGCCGCTGTGGATACTCCAACAAAATTTGCCAACTGTTCTTGGGTAATAGCTTTTTCTTTTCTTAATCTATAAATAACTTCACCTATTAATAATTTTTCCATTACTTATCACTCCCTGTGGTTATTACAGGATCCTATATACTTAGTATATATTACTTCAATATATATACCAATGGATTCATAGTTGAATATACTATAGAAAACTTAACTGTGAGTTAAATTATTTTTCACTTTATTAATCTTTCAAATTGTAGCTTGAGAGTTTAAAAATTATTAAAAAATAGAGAAACAACTGTATTTCTTAATAAAGACTGAATTTAAATCTTAATTATAGGTATTATTGCCTGATCTTTTTTATCTAAATATTTTCTAATTATCAAGGCCTTAATTAATTATAAAAACACAATTCCAGTGAAAATAAAATTCCCATTGGAATTGTGTTTTAAAAATCATGCTAAAAATACCAGGGTTGATTGTTTCACCCTAAGCTATTATTTTGTTATTGCTTTAAATGCTTCTGTTTGTGACTTAATACCTTTCTCAGCTGCAAATCTTTCAATACTAGATGCTCCAAAGAACCCATCAATTCCTTCTGTTCTTTCTATTACATATTTAGCATCTTTCGGTTCTGCAATAGGTCCACCGTGGCAGATTACCATAATATCTGGATTAACTTCTCTACCTGCTTTAATAATATCTTCAATCTTCTTTACGCAATCATCTAATGTAAGAGCTGTTTTTGCCCCGATTGTTCCCTTTGTAGTTAGTCCCATATGAGCTACTAAAATATCTGCTCCTGCTTCTGCCATTGCTTTTGCTTGCTCTGGATCAAATACATAAGGAGTTGTAAGCATATCTAATTCATGTGCTTTTCTAATCATTTCTACTTCTAAACCATAGCCCATTCCTGTTTCTTCTAAGTTTTGTCTAAATACACCATCAATCAAACCAACTGTTGGGAAATTTTGTACTCCACTAAAGCCTTGATCCTTTAATTGTTTTAAATATACATCCATAACTCTAAAAGGATCAGTTCCACACACACCTGCTAATACTGGTGTATCTTTTACAACTGGTAATACTTCTGAGCCCATTTCAACCACAATTTGGTTTGCATCACCATAAGATAATAATCCTGCCAGTGATCCGCGACCTGCCATTCTATATCTTCCTGAATTGTAAATTATAAGCATATCAGCTCCACCAGCTTCACTACTTTTAGCAGTAATGCCTGTTCCAGCTCCTACTCCTACTAATGTTTTGCCATTTTTAACTTCTTCCCTAAATTTTTTCATAATTTCTTTTCTTGTCATTGTATTCATCTATAAATCCTCCCTTATATAATTTTATCTATTCATTAAATCAATTAATCTTTGCGCTGCTATTTCTGCAAATTCTACATCGTTAATTGCAAAATTCAATTCTATTAATTCCACAACATTTTTATTAATACCCTTTCTTAAAGTATCAAACAACATCTTATCTTCTTCTATCCCATAGAATGGTTGACCTTCTACATCAATTCCTGATATTCCTTTAAGAGGCAACATTAAAACAGTTTTCTCTTTTGCCATATTTAATTTTTCAACAAGTTTTTTACCTATTTTTTCATTTTCCTCTACATTAGTTCTCATAAGAGTTACTGTAGGATTATGCTTATATAAGTTACGTCCTTGAAATTTCTTTGGTACCGTATCATAAGGTCCAAAGTTACACATATCAAGTGCTCCTACTGATACAACCTGTGGAATATGATTTTTCCCTGCTGCCTCTAAACGATGTGGTCCTGCATTCAAAACGCCACCAATAATTTCATCTGCCCACTCTGTTGTGGTAAAATCTAATACTCCTTCAATAAATCCAGCATTAATAAGTGCTTCCATAGATTGTCCACCTACGCCTGTTGCATGAAAAACAAGGACTTCGTATCCTTTTGCTTCAAGATATTCTCTGGCTGCATTTACACATGGAGTTGTTACCCCAAACATAGTTGTAGCAACTAATGGCTTCTTCTCTATTGTTTTTGTATTTTCAAACTTAACCATACCTGCTATGGCAAATACTGCATTTGTAAAAATCTTTGTTGAAATTGAGTTAAGACCTGCAACATCTACTACAGAAGGCATCATAATAATATCACTTGTACCTACATACGGAGCAGTATTTCCTGATGCTACTGTTGACACCATAATTTTAGGTACACCTATAGGCAATGCTCTCATGGCTGGTGTTACTAGTGAAGTCCCTCCAGTACCACCAAAGGATATAATTCCATGAAATTTTCCCTGTTCATACAATTTAGGTACTAAAATTTCCATACCTTTTGATAAAGTTTCCGTTGCTAGTGCCCTATCTTTTTTAGCAGCTAATTTTTCAATATCTATTCCTGCTGCCTCCGCTACTTCCCTATTTGATACATCTGGCTCAAATACAGGATCAAATACACCTGTGTGAATAGTAAAAGTACCTAACCCTAAACTTTCAATCAATTCTTTTACATATAAATATTCAGCCCCCTTGGTATCAAATGTACCTGCAATTGCGATTATTTTCAATTCTTCAACCTCCCCATGACTTTGGTTTTATGTAGCCTTTACAATACTAGATAAATAATCTTTAAAATATTATCTTAAAATAAAAAGCAGTATGATTGACTACAAATTAATCATACTGCTTTTACTTTTTAGTGTAAACGTTATTACATTAGGTGTTTTTGTGTTTATGTTATATTTTTATATTGTTTCGGAGAACAGCCTTTATACTTTTTAAACATTTTGCTAAACTGGGCATAATCTTCATATCCAACTAAAGATGATAGCTCTGATAACTGAATATTTTTTTTATCTAGTATTTCTGCTGCTTTATCCATTCTAAATTTAACTAAATACTCTCGAAAACTACAGCCTACCTCTTTTTTAAACAAAGTACTTAGGTAACTCCTAGATACATGAGCCACCTTGGCCAAATCTGAAAAGGAAATTTCACGCATATAATTTTTAGTAACATATTCTTTAACAAACTCAACATAATCATAATGCTTTGTAATTCCATCTAACATTTTAACCATTAAATCATCTTCATCTAATTGTGAAGATACTTTAAAAGCCTTCGTTATATTTGTAATAAATTTTTCAGAAGGGATTCTTTCAAAAGCAGATCCACCTATATAGCCCATTAAATTTTCATTATCACTGTACATATACTGAACGTCTGTTGGAGTTTTCACAGGGCCTCCATAAATTAACTTAATTACATCTGGATTTAATTCATCACATTTTTTAAATATTTTTTCTGCTTTAATCTTTGCAGCTTCCAGTGATAAAACTTTCTTTGCTCCTAATAGCCCTCCTCCTGTTAAGCCTAAATGCACACAAATTACATCTGCTCCAGCTTCAATCATTTGAGCTGCTTGCATATCATTAAATACGAATGCAACGGTAAACATATCTTTTTGGTGGGCTATTCTTATTGCTTCCACTTCAATTAGATAATGGCATTCCTTCTCTTCAAGAGCTTTACTAAACTCACCATCTATTAATCCAACTGTTGGGTAATTATTAATACCAGAAAATCCCTTGCTTTTTATTTCATCTATATAGCTTTCCATATCCTTTGTGGGATCCGTTGCATTAAACCCAAAAATTATAGGCATGTCCCTTACCAAAGGTATTATCTCTCTATAAGCAAATTCCATTACCATATCATTACTATTATAAAAGGGTAAAAACCCTGCTAATGAACTTCTTCCCATTTGACGAAATCTACCTGAGTTCAACATGAGAAGAAAATCTGCTCCACCCTTTTTGGCATACTTTGCTGTCATTCCTGTTCCTGTGGCTACACCAATAATATGATTTCCTTTCTTTATTTGTGATTTCAGATTTTCTAGTATTTTTTTCCTTTTCATACCTTCTAAGCCCCTTATCTCTTTTAACAATTCAGTATGTTTTGGGTGGTTTTGTTTTACCCTTTTGAGTTCTCTTTTTCTATTTTTAAAAGTTTCTCTTTTACATCTAGTCCACCTGCATAACCAACTAAACTACCATTAGCTCCAATAACACGATGGCAAGGAATAAAAATAGGTATAGGATTCTTATTGTTGGCCATACCTACCGCACGACAA
This sequence comes from Clostridium botulinum, assembly GCF_001276985.1. GTDB lineage: Bacteria > Bacillota > Clostridia > Clostridiales > Clostridiaceae > Clostridium_F > Clostridium_F botulinum. Next base: position 445,358 of record NZ_LHUL01000008.1, on the reverse strand, counting down.
GCCTTCTCATTGCCTATATTTACTGCTACATTTTTGTAGCTATAAGTTTTCCCATAGGGTATTTCTTGTAACGCCTTCCAAACCTTTTTTTGAAATTCCGTACCTTGTGGATCAAAGGATAAATCAAACTTTTCTCTTTTTCCTCTAAAATATTCTTCAAGCTCTTTATTTGCTTCTTTTAGTAAATCAGTCTCAAGAATGGTTACATCTTTAGGAATATCTTCTCCAAAACACAGCTGAGTAATAGATGTCCCATTTTCGACAATTACTATTTTCCCAATTTGGGTTTCATAACAATATGCATTATTCATATGCCCTTCTCCTCCATATAATATATTTCTATATGTACTGAACTAGTTCAATTTTCTCCCCTTCAGCACCTTCAAAAAATATAATTAACTTGCCATCCACTTCTGTTATTTCATTTGTAATAAAATTTACATTCTTCCTTTTTAACTTATCAATATATTCTTGTATATTAGTGACAGTAAAAGCTAAATGATCTATAATCCCATTTTTTACTGAGTTATATACATTATTCTTGGAGTGTATTAACTCTAAGACTGAATTTTCGTTTTTTAGAAATACTAGAATTTTATCTTCATCCTCATATTTATGCTCAAATTCAAATTCTAAATTTTCACAATAAAATTTTTCAACTTTTTCTATATCTTTTACTTTTATTCCTAAATGATTGGTCAACATATTTTTTCTCCTCCATCTTAAAAATTACTATTATCTTTTAGCATTATAAAATGCATATTTCCTTAATTTATATATGATATTAGTTTAGTTTTTTATCATCTATTATAATGTATTCTACTTTTATTAAATCTATCCTCTATTTTTCTTTCTTCATCTGGATACAATAGCTAAAGGTGCCACCATACCTGCTCTTAATAAATCCTTAACAATATCATAAGTTGCCTTTATATTTTCTTATACCTTTTCTATTTAATATTGTATTCATAAATGTGTACTCCTTATTGATATTTTTTATAATTTATGCTACTATTGTAAAAAATAAGTTTCATCAAAACAAGTACGCACTTTTTTGTATTATAGTATCTAAAAAGATACTATGGAAAGGATAAAAACTATGAACTCTAATTGCGATATTTTAGAATTTAAAAATAAAGAATATGCATGTACCTTTGAAATTACAATAGATCTAATAGGTGGTAAATGGAAACCTCTTATTATATGGCATCTTGGAACAAAAGGTACACAAAGATTTAATGAATTAAAAAAATTGATACCTAAAATAACTCAAAAAATGTTAACTCAACAACTAAGAGAACTAGAGGCTGATAACCTAGTTGATAGAAAGGTTTATGCTCAGGTTCCCCCAAAAGTTGAATATTCATTAACAGATTTAGGTAAAAGTTTAATGCCTATTCTTAGTATGATGTGCAAATGGGGAGAAGACTATTATGAGCTAATTACTTTATAGTTTTATTATTTACACTAACAAAAATCCGGCAAGGGTATAAATAAATTACCTAAGCCGGTTGTTATCTTCGGTTTCAAGCTTGTCTCTTAAACTGAAACATTTATTGTTGTTCTTTCTCTTTCTTCTTAATGAAATCCTATTTAATTAACTATATACTATTATTAATATAATTAACTAAGGGGATTATTGTACTTTTATCTGTAAAATCTACTTTATCTCCATAGGTACCTAAAAATTCTTTTTCTTCATCTGTTAACTTATCTTCAGGCTTCTTAGCTGTTACCCTTTTAAGCATTGCCATCATAGATTTGTGTACTAAACTCAGCTTTTTATAATCTATTCCACCACGTAAATGAAAAAATTTTATTTCCTCTCTCTGAGATTTAGGGAAATTTTTTTCTATAATAGGAATAAATATTTCTTTTTTGTCTGTTGAAGCAAGTCCTACTGTATATACTATTATTTTTTTATCCTTTAAAATATCCAAATTTTTGGTTATAAGAGATATACCTGAAATTCCACTAGCGTAAAGCCCTCCACCATAAACAATAATGTCATATTCTTTTAACTTTTCTCCTTTAATGTTTGAAGAATTAAATAAATCTCCCTTTACTTCCTCTGCTATCCACTGAGCATACTTTTTACTGCTACCATATTTTGATTTATATATTACTGCTATTTTATTACACATATATTTTACCTCCTTAAATTATACCTTTATAAAAATTTATTTTCTATAACTTTTATATTATCTAATAGTTTAGTAAAACTCTCATAAATATTTTTAACTTCTTCCTTTGTTAATACGTTAAAAAATTTCTCAATAAAAAAGTGATCTTTATCTTTTCTTAGTTTTACATATTTTTCAATTTTATTTGTAGGAGTTAACCTTAATACACGTTTATCTTTAGTATCCTTCTTCACTACTAAAAATCCTTTTTCTTCAAGTTTAATTGCAATTTGTTTTGCATTTTGATGTGAAGTTCCCATTTCGAGAGCTAATTCACTAAGAGTAGGAGGCTCTTTAAAAAAATTCATTAATATTAACATAAAAAACCATTGTTTTGTTGTGAGTTCTCCAAGAAAATTATTTCCCAGTGCTTCAAGCTTATTAGACAATAAAAATAGCATACCAAAAACATGATATCTTTTATCAATATTATCTATTTCTTTTGTATTATCCATGCTATTCCTCCTAATAGAAAATAAAAAGGTAATATATTACCTTTTTTATATTGTAATATTTATCTTAATAAATATCAATATGGTATAGCAAGATTTTTATCATAAATATAAAAAAACATGAAAGTTCCTTAAAAAGGAAACTTTCATGCCAAAGGTTTCTATAAATGTCACCACAGTTTAATTTATTATAATTATAATAAATTATTTATATTTTGAATTTATTTACTTCTTCATTCATTGCCCTAGTCATTTCACTTAATTTCTCCGCAGATATAGATACATCCTTTGAACAATTATGCATTTCCTCAGAAGAAGCACTTATTTCTTCTGAAGAGGCAGATATTTCTTCTGAAATAGCTGAGCTTCCTTCCATCTTAGATAAAACTTCATCTTTTTCTTCATTTATAGAATATGCTGAACTATTAACATTTTGTATTTTAGGAACAATATCCTCAATAGCTTCTATTATATTTTTAAATACATCTATCGTTTCCTCTATAGTTTTAGACTGACTATCAAGCTCTTCTTTCATTTTTTCAGTATTATTTATAATATCTTTTTTATCTTTATCTATATTTTCTACTAATTTATTTATACTTTCAGAAGATTCCTTGCTTCTTTCTGCTAGCTTTCTTATTTCATCTGCCACCACAGCAAATCCTTTTCCCGATTCTCCTGCCCTGGCAGCTTCGATTGCTGCATTTAGAGCTAAAAGATTAGTTTGCTCTGAAATGCTATTTATTAAATTTGTCATCTCACTTATTTGACCTACATTATTATCCAGTTTAGATATTACATTTAAAAAATCTTTAAAAAACTCTTCAATATTTTTTACGGATACTATCATATTTACCATCTTTTTATTGCTATCATTAGCTACCAAATTTATACTTACAGAATTTTTGCTTATTGATGATAACTCACCTACCACCATATCAAGCCTTTCTCCAAAACTTGATATAGTTGTGGTAGCCTTTACAAGTTCTCCAGCTTGATTTGAAATTCCTACAGCTACGTCATGTATTGCATTTGAGACTTCACTTGAGGAACCTGTCATCTCTTCTGACGCAGATAGCAACTTTTCTCCCTCTTCTGAAACTACTTCAGAACTTTCCTTTACCTTGCCTAGCATAGATTTTATAGAATTCTGCATTCTGTCTAAGGACTTTATAATATCTCCAATTTCATCCTCTAATTTGAAATATTTTTCTTCTATTGGAATTGTGAAATTTCCTTTTCCCATCTCTTTTATATGCTCTGCTGCATATTTAATAGGCTGTGATATTTTATTAGATATAAATATACATACTAATACTGCAACTATGGAAAACATAATAGTTAAAATTAAAGTTATGAGACCTATACTATTTGCAGATCTTGTAAGCTCTGCTTTTTCTACAAAAGATATGTAATACCATCCTAATTTTTCATTAGAGGATTTTTTTACATTTATAAAATATTCTTTTCCATTACCCATTTTTGTACTAAAGCTACTGTTTTTATATTTTGATAAATCATTTAAATTTTCTACTTTAAGCTCCTTTATACTTTTGGAAACAAGACTTTCATCTTTACCGCTAGCTATTATTGTTCCTTTTTCATCCGTTACAATAAAATAACCATTTTCACCTACTTTAGTATTTTTACTCATTTCAGATAATTTTTTTAAGTTTATATCAAAGGTCATAACTCCTTTAAAATTGGAATTTAAATCTTTAACTGGATTTATAACTGACATTACCATAGATCCTGATGAGGTTTTATAAACATCTGTAAAAGAAACCTTGTCCTTATTTTTCTTAGCTTCATTATACCAATCTCTAGTTCTAGGATCATATCCTTTTTTTCTTGAAATTGCTGGATACTGCATATATCCACCATTGCTTTCTGAAGATATAGAAAGAGTTTCTATTCCATCATGTGTTTTTGTAAAATTTTCGAACTCCTTATATAAAGAAGCTTCAAAACTTCCATTTTTTAGAGGAGTCATAGGTATTTCGTTTAATTGATATTTCTTATCAACATATGAAGTTACTTGCTTATCTAAATTATTTAGTCCTTTAGAAAACATATCTATATTTTCTTCAAAGGCTACAATATAATTATTAAAGCTAGTATCCACCTGGGTAATTTGCTTTTCTATAGATTGAGCATAGTCTTCTTTTGTTTGATTGTATACTTTAGTGTAAACTATAGAGCCTAGTAAAACTAACGATACTAAAATCAAAGATACAAAAGAAGTTATAAGTTTATTTTTTATACTAGAGTTCTTTTTCATTGTACTCATACTCCTTTTTTTATTTTGTCTATCTATACAGTAATTAATCGTAAATTTAATATATTAGTTTATATGTATTAAATTTCTTTACAATAAATTAAAAAATAAAAACTTATTCTTTTCCTTATGCTCTCTAGATTCATTATGGCCACCAGCTTACATAATATTACTTAAATGCAACATGGATACATTTATTTATTGCTCATAGATAATTTTTAACTTCAATTTAAAATTAAAAAGCTAGAAATTGAATTAGTTATATTTCTAATTTTCTAGCTTTTATCTGCTTAGCTATTAAATTCTTCATAGATTTATAAAAATATCTTAGCTAAAACTGTACATTAAAATGGACTTTATATTTTGAATATTACATTCTAGCCATCTTGTTACATTCTTCTGCACATGTAGTACATTCTTGTGCACATTTTTGGCAATGTTCATCTTGAACCATTTTACACTCCTGAGAACATTTATCACAAATAGTAGCGCAAAGTTTACAATAATCCTTAGCAAATTGTGCATTCATTGCCATAAGACCTACTGACATTTCACACATTTTTGCACATTCAATAAGAATTTTTACACAATTTTTTCTTGGATTAACATCTTCCTCATTTAAACAATCGTCCAAACATTCGTAACATGCTTGAGCACATCTACCGCAGGCATATATGCATGCTTGATATGGGTCTGCTCCTGTATTTACTATTCCCACACTAAACACTTCCTTCAATATATTTTTTATTCAAAATATATTATGACCGAAAAATATATCTATATTCTAAAGCTCTGAAAATCTAAAAAGTACAAAAATATACTTTTTTAATAGAAAGATTTATTCAATACTTTTTCAATAAATATTCTTACAAGATCTGGATCAAACTGAGTGCCTGCATTTATTTTTAACTCTTCTATAGCACTCTCCTCTGGTAAAGCGCTTCTATAACTTCTTTGGCTAGTCATAGCATCATAAGCATCAATTATAGTTATTATTCTTGACTGAAGTGGTATCTCTTCTCCCTTTAAACCTTTAGGATATCCCTTTCCATCCCATCTTTCATGATGATATAATACATACTCTGATATTTCTAACATATCATTTACCGTGTTAAGTATTCTATATCCTATTTCTGAATGTCGTTTTATTTCTTGCCATTCATCCTCTGTAAGTTCTTCACTCTTGTTTAGTATATTTTCTTCTATAGCTATTTTTCCTATATCATGAAGTAAACCAATAGTTTTTAGTTCCTCTGTCTCACTTTCAGTTAATCCTAAAGCATGCCCCATATCTTGGCATAACCTTGAGACTCTATGAGAGTGTTCCTCTTCTCTTTTATTTTTTTCATGAAGGGTACTAATTATAGCACCTATAGTTTTGCCTCTCATACTTGGACTCTCAAAAAGCTTTTTCTTATACATATAATCTTCAGCTTTCTTTAAAATTTCTTCAATCTTTTCTTCTTCTTTCTTCTTAGTTCCATATCCAAAGGAGATGGATATATTAACAGCACTTACTGTTTCCTTTAAAGCTAAAGCATTAATATTTTTAACAATTTGTTCTGTTTCATATATATCTGTCTTAGGCAGTAAAATTACAAATTCATCTCCCCCAAGTCTAGCAATAATATCATTATATCTACATCCCCTTTTTATAATTTCTGATACTTTTTTTAATAGTTCGTCTCCTGCGGCATGGCCAAAAGAATCATTTACAAGCTTTAGTCCATTAACATCTGCCATAACAATAGTCAAAGGTAAATTTTCTTCCACATCTAGTCTCTTTAATTCGTTTTCAAAAAACCTTCTATTATATAAACCTGTTAGTTGATCATGATAGCTTAAATATTCTAATTTATTTTCCATTTCTTTTCTTTCACGAATATCTCTGCATAGAGAATGAAAAACTTTTTTCCCATTATGTAATATAGTTGTCATCATAACTTCTACTGGCAATAAGGTACCATCAACCCTTTTAAACCACCATTCAAATTTATATTTCTTATTTTTCATAGTAATCTTATATACCTGAATAGCTTTTTCTTTAGAAGATTCTCCATTAGGCTGTTTCTCTGGAGAAAACTGAACTGGATTTTTATGAAGTATAGATGACTTTGAATCATATCCTAATAATTCGATCATAGCTAAATTGCAATCAATAACTTTATTATCTAGAGTTATAAGTATAGGATCTGAGGAACTTTCAAAAATATTTCTAAAATTATATTCACTGGTTTTCAAGGCCTTCTCTGCAAATTTTCTTTCAGTAATATCCGTTAAAATTGCTGCAAATTGCAATTTTTTAGGCCTATACACTATTGCTTCATAATATTTATCTTTTTCTTTTATATAGCGTTGATAATGCACAGATTGTCCTGTTATTGCTACTCTTTGGATTTTTTCAATCAGATTCTTTTCCATATTAGGGAATATCTCATAAAGAGTTTTACCTAAAATATCTTCTTTTTTTAATCCTGTTAATCTCTCATAACTTGCATTTGAATCTAAAAGTTTATAGTTTATAATTTTTCCTTCCTCATTATCACTACCTTGAAAAAGTACTAATCCTTGTTGCATTTCACTTACAAGGGCTTTATACCTTTCTTCACTCTTGCTTAATTTCTTTTCACTTTCAATGGTTTGATCATATTGAATTTTTAGTTCTTCCTTGGAATTAGTCAATCGCTTTACATAGGATTCAAGTTTTTCATTAACCGCTAATAACTCTTCATAGCTTTTATTGAGTTTTTTTTCTGCTAAATAAACTTTTTTTAGAATACTTCTTATTATTAAATAAAGAATTGGTGCAGTTATAATAACATATAACCAACCTTTATATGTACTTATAATTATCAACATCTCTTTATCATTAACAAATTTCTTTATAATTTTATCTGAAAAATAAATCCAAATAAATCCGCTAATTATATACATTAAACATATTTTAATACATTCATATTTAAATGTATTCTTTTTTTTAGTTTCTAAAATTAATTGAATTTTTTTTATTATTGCTGCAAGCATGACACGCCTCCATTACTATTGTGTTTCATTAGCTTCTACTGAATTCATTATTCCTTGATATGTATAACTCTATTTTTTTACATACTTGTAACTTACAAATAAAATAAATTTATATACTTTACATCCTTAAATTACAAATAAAACGAATTTATATACTTTATATCCTTAAATTACAAGTAACATTTATCTTTTATTTTATACTAATTTCGATTAAATTCAACAATAATTTATTAAAATCACTAATTATATTTTTTATTTTCTATACCTATCTGAAAATTTAATAAGCTAAGAATAATCAACTATTACTGTCAACAGTTAAAATTAATATGTAAAATAAAAATATTTCTTAGTATAAAGACTACTATAACCTAGTGTTGCCTTGTTATTATATTCTACTCTATTAATATTGAAAAATAGAGTAGCTATTGATAATAATATGAGAGATGTGATTAATTTTATATAAAAAGTCCAAACTAGATTGTATTAATAGAAGTGTACAAAAAAATTTATGGAAATAAAATTAACAAGGTTTTAAAATTATTACCCCTAAAAACCAGTGATTTAATCATATCAATCTTTTTTGACATCATCAAAATATCTTAGGATAAAATTTTTTCCTAGGATATCTATTTTTATTTTTGAATTATAAAAAAGATAGCAAAAAACTTACCCATTCCCTTTTAAGAGGATTTAAAAGGGAATGGGTAAAAGTTATGCTTTCTTTCGCACCAAAATATATATTTGATTATTTCCTATTTTTAGCTCTATTTTTACATTTTATTGTTTTATAGCATTTTTTTAAAAGTCCATGATTTAACCTTTGTAAAATTCTTGTCTTCAATCAAATTTTTATAGCTCCTTATTAATTGGCCTTATTAATACTAATACAGTCATGTTTTTCAGGTAAAAGAAATTGAATATATCTAATTAATACATATAGTGTTATGATAACAGCTACTACTTCCTGTAATTTCACTAAATACTTTAATAAAGGAATAGCTTGTCCAGACTTAGTTAAAAATCCATTTGTAAGTTTTATTGATATTCCGCTTATTACAAGTGGAAATGTAAATCCTGAATAACTTGGATAAAACTTTAATTTTAAAAGCTTAAATAACATAATAATAACTGCTATATACATAATAATGGATAACACCATTAAAAACCAAACCATTGTCATGTTTTTTGCTTGAAATGATTTCATATATCCTGCTAATAATAAACTTGCAGGTGCTGCAAATATTGCGATAGTTGGTAATGTTTGCTCTGGCATTCCCTTTACTTTTAAAACTCTATAAATAACTATTGGTAAAAGTATTAAATAAGTTACAAACCCAAACCAAAAGGCTGCTTTCCCTGCATTTGCCATTTTATAAACCGGTGCTGTTACACTTGTAACTACTATACCAACATAAACTATAAACCAAGATGGGAATACTTGTTTAATCTTAAAATTAAAAACAAATTTTTTTGTAAACCATAATATTAATATAATATGTAAAGCAATTCCTATAATCCACATTATATAAGCAAAGGATGCTGCATATGGAGTACAATAAGTTGATAATAGCATAATTCCCATTGACAATGTTGGGAATACACTAGCTACCACTGGATTATCCAAACTTTCTGCCACACCTTTAGGATACTTTACAATCTTTACAATCATTAAAATAAGTAATATAGCTGATATTATTCCAAATATACTACGATATATTTCTCCATAGGATTGAACAAGATTTCCTGCCGCTGCCAACCCTAACATAAGTCCCACAATAGGAACTGGATATTTCTTTAAAAATTCATTCAATTAAGATCGCCTCCTTGTACTTTAAGGTTTCTATAAGTTTATTAAATGCACATAAAAGTATATCATAGCTCTAAATATGATTCTCTAATTATTTGTTTTTGTTATAAGTAATCATTTAATTATAATATTTATTTATTGGTAAGTTTAAAATATATAACTTATAATAAAAGTTGCGCATTTAATTTAAATTATAATATTAGTGAGTTTTTATAAGTATGTAGGAGGAATGTGTGATGGATTTAATTAACACAAAAGAATTTACAAAAGAAGAACTTCTTGATAAAGTACAAGCTGTAGCTGAAAATTATTTTAGAAGTGGTACTTTTTTTTGTAGTGAAGCAGTAGTTCAAACAATTAATGAAGTATTAGGAAAACCTTATGATGAAAGCATAGTTAAAATGGCAAGTGGATTTCCTATAGGACTTGGCAAATCAGGATGTCTATGTGGTGCTGTTTCAGGTGGACAAATGGCCCTAGGTATGGTATATGGTAGAGTTGAAGGTGAAGCTATGAATGAAAAGATGTTTAAAAAATCTAGCAGCCTTCATGATTATATAAAGAATGAATACAAATCAACTTGTTGTAGAGTAATAACAAGAGAATGGGCTGGAGATAACTTTAAAAGTCCAGAAAGAAAAAAACACTGCATAACAATCACTGGAAAAGTTGCAAGATGGGTTGCAAATGAGCTTATTGAAGACGAACATATTAAAGTAAAATAATAACATAAATTTCGAAATATACAAACACTTACAACCTGTGAATATCTTACATAAAATATGATTTTTTTTACTTGTTCTTATATTTCATGTATATTTTTTAAAACTAGCACCAATAGTATACACAAGTAAGAAAAACAATAAAAAGAACTTCGATTTTAGCTATGTACTAAATTAAAGTTCTTTTTTTATTATGTTTTTGGTATGCTAACTCCTTTACTTTAGCTAACAATCTGGTACTTTATACCTTTTACTTTTAAATCATTTATTTCTTTTTTCAATTTTAGAGCAAAAACAATTATTATAATTATTGTAAAAACTCCTTCTATTTTCTGATTATAAATTATCCTTTCACTTAATATATCTTTATGAAAAATAAAATATCTAATACCTATCTCCCATGACTTTTTTCTTTAAAATGAAAAAAGCACTATATAATACATAGTACTTTAAGTAGTGATTTCTATTTCTTTTTTCATTTGGCTATTAACATATTGTAAGTGAGATAACATAGCTTCTTCAGCAGCCATTGGATCATGCTCTTTTAATGCTGACAAAATATCTCTATGTTGTTTTATAAGCATATCCGTATTTTCTTTTTTTGTTATTACATTTTTTCTTATGTCTTTAATGAAAGCTTCAATTAAAAATGATATAGCATTTAATATACTTAATATAAGAAAATTTTTAGAAGCTTGAGCTATCTTATAATGAAAAGCTATATCTATATCTACTAATTGATTTTTAAAATTTAATTTTGAAGAATCTTGAAAAAGAAGTTCCATTTCTTCTAGTTCCTCATCAGTGATTCTTTCAGCAGCTAATACAACAGATCCTCTTTCAATAATTTGCCTAAGTTCTAATATTTCATCTGGATTACTTTCCTTTAATAAAAATATAGTAGACAAAGGTTTTAATAAGTTATTCTCAAAACTACTTTTTACAAAGTTTCCGTCTCCTTGTCTTGATTCTATAAGTCCCATGATTTCTAACTCTCTAAGGGCTTCTCTTATAGAAGTTCTACTAATTTGTAGGCTTTCTGCCATTTCCCTCTCAGAAGGAAGTTTATCTCCCTTTTTAAAAGTACCTTCAACAATCATATCTTTAATTTGTTCTATAGCTTTTTCATAAACTCTCGTGTTTTTTATAGGACTAAACATAATTATTCATCCCTTCTTAAAAGTAAAAATATAATGAGGTCTTTATAAATGTAAATCTTGCATATTAAGATTCTCATATAGTTAACCCTGATTGTTATACATTTGTGAACATATTCACAAAAATTCTAATATATTATAGAAATATAAACTCTATCTTAATTAAATCTTAATTACTTTCATTAAGATTATACTCTAAGTTTCAATTTTATGTCAAGTATGACTAACTGCTTAACATTGTTATATATAACAAAATAATTTTAGAATTACAGCTGCCGTACAAATATATAAGTATATAAGATTTAAGAAAATTAACCAATGCTACTTAATATTTCTTTGTACTTAGCTATAAATCATTATAGTATTATATAATGTTAATTAATTAACTATTCTGGCAATCTATAATATTATATGATATTATAATCATGTGATCATTGGTAATACCACTAAACCAAAATACCAAAATACCAAAATACCAATAATCTACTGAATTAATTTATATTAAGTTAAAGTTTTTAGGGGGTAATTTAAAATGATAAAAAAAAGAAATACTACTAAAATATCAGTTATAGGAGCAGGTTCAGTAGGTGCAACCACTGCTTATGCATTAATGCTATCAGGTGTTGCAACAGAAATAGTATTAGTAGATGTTAATAAATCAAAAACTGAGGGAGAGGCTATGGATTTATCCCATGGAGCAGATTTCGTAAAGCCTGTAAATATACTAAGTGGAGATTATAAAGATACTGAAGGTTCAGATATTGTTGTAATTACAGCTGGCGCAGCACAAAAAGTAGGTGAAACAAGACTTCAACTTATAAATAAAAATATTAATATATTTAAATCAATAATTCCACAAGTAGTAAAATATAATAAAGATGCTATTTTATTAGTAGTTTCAAATCCTGTAGATGTATTAAGTTATGTAACCTATAAACTATCAGGCTTCCCTAAAGAAAGAGTTATAGGTTCTGGTACGGTTTTAGACACATCAAGACTTAAACACGAGATAGGGAAAAGATATAAAATCGACCCAAGAAACGTAAATACTTATATAATGGGAGAACACGGTGATTCAGAAATCGCTACTTGGAGTGTAACTAATATTCAAAACATTAAAATTGATGAATATGCTAATAAAGAAAATCTTGAGTATAATGATAACTTTAGAAAAGAAGTCTATGAAAATGTTAAAAATGCGGCTTACGAAGTTATAAATAGAAAAGGTGCTACTTTCTATGCTATAGCTTTAGCGGTAACACGTATTGTAAAAGCTATATTAGGGGATGAAAAAACTATATTACCAGTTTCTACTTTAGTAGAAAATTACTATGGAATTAAAGATGTTTACCTAGGAATGCCATGTATTGTAGGTGGATCAGGTATTGAAAAAGCATTAAGTATAGATTTAAATAAAACAGAAGCATCTAAATTAGTTAAATCTGCTGAAACTTTAAAAAATACTTTAAATAATGCATCTTGTCTATAGTTTTTATATAAGATAAACATTACTATCAAAATTACCCTATAGATAGACTTTAATATGTGCCCTTTCCAATAACAGATTTTTATTTTTTAATCTGTCTACCTTAAAGGTATCATATCATTGTCCACTCTATAGGGTAAATTTTTAGAATTTAGAATCTCTTATTATAAAATCTTTATTCTTTTATATTATCTAAAATAAGTACTATAACTATTAATTTTTATGTCTACTTTCCAAAAGCTTTTTTAGCTTCATCTAACTCTTGTCTTGCTTTCTTTTCTGCATCACTTAGAGCTTGTTTTGAATCTTTCTTTCCAGCTATTATCTGATCTAAGGCTTTAGCCATATTATCATGTATAGCATATCCATTCAATACTTTAGGATCACAGTAGCCATAATCAAATTCTTTAACGGCTTCTCCCTTTGCTGGATTTTCTTTTTCTACATAATCTTTAAATTCTTTTGAATCTATAACAGATTTTCTAAGTGGTAAATAACCTGATTTAGTAGCCCACTTTGTTTGACTTTCTTTTTCCATAAAGAATTTTAAATATTCAAAGGCTGCTAATTTCTCTTCTGGTGAAGGAGTATTAAATATTGCTACATCTGTACCTGAAAATAATGCTGCTTTTTTCTTTCCTTCTGGTAGCACTGCAGTTTTAAAGTTTATATTGTTTCCTTTACAAGCCTTTATTATATCTGGCAAGGCTGATATTGAAGAAATTCCCATAGCTGCTTCTCCCCTACTAAAAGCACCAGTCATGTATTTTTCTTCAGTGGATATTTTAGCATTACCTGATTTAACTAATTCTGATAAAAAGTCAAAGGCTTCTGCTCCCTCTTTTGAATTGAAAAGAAGTTTATCATTGGCTTCATCTATTAAATGTCCACCTGCTTGTTCTACCCAAAAACTTGAATCTATTCCTACGGATGAATTTAATCCTAGACCATATATATCATTTTTTCCATCTCCATTAGTATCTACAGTTAATTTTTTAGAAGCTTCTTTTAATTCATTCCAATTGTTTGGAACTTTTACATTATATTTTTTTAGTAAATCCTCATTGTAGAAAAGAAGATATGTACCTTTATTAAATGGGAGTGAATAATGCTTATCATTCCACATACCATTATCTCTTACAAATTCAGGAATATCATCCCATACATCCTTTTTAAATCCTATTTTTTCATTTTCAATATAAGGATTTAGATTTTCTACTAAATCATTCATAACATAAGCTGTTAATCTATTTGGATATATCATAGTTAATGCTGGTAATTTTTTAGATTTAGCAGCACCATCTAACTTTGAAAATAATTCTTTATACTGACCTTGATATACTAATTTTACTGTTATCTTATCTTTATTTTTTTTGTTGAATTCCTCTGTTATCTCCTTTAGAGCAGCTTCATTATCACCATTCATAGCATGCCAAAATTCAATAGTAACAGGCTCTTTTATCTCTGTGGCTATTGTAGCTTTTGACTCCTCCTTTTTTGATACATCTTCCTTATTGCTACCACAGGCTGCTAACCCAAAGGTTAATGTAAATGCTGTAATAAGAGCTGTTAATTTTTTAAATTTCATTTTATCCCCTCCAACTTATTTATATTAAATTTATTTAAAAACAAATTATCCCTTTATTCCAGATTTGGTCATACCAGATATTATATATTTTTGTAATACAAAATAAACTATAAGTATTGGGATTATTATCATAGTAGCTGCAGCCATTAATAAATGATAGTCTGCTCCAGCCTCTGATGTAAATGTCATAAGACCTACTGGAAGTGTTCTCATATTTGGTATATTAGTTACAATAAGTGGCCATAAAAATTCATTCCAGCTGTTTATAATTCTAAGTAATGCTATAGTTATCAAAGCTGGCTTTGATAAAGGAACCATTATGGTCCACAAAAATTTAAAATCACTACACCCATCTATTTTTGCCGCCCTATAAAGAGGCTCTGGGATAGTAAAGAAAAATTGTCTTAATAAAAATATAGAAAATACACTTATAGTCCAGGGTATTATTAAGGCTTTATAACTATTCATCCAACCTACCTTAGATATAGTTATGTAATTAGGTATTAATATAACCTCTCCTGGTATCATCATAGTTCCAATAAATATAGAGAATATTACGTCCCTGCCCCAAAACCTAACTTTTGAAAAAGCAAAGGCTGCTAAAATAGTAGTAATAAGAGTTCCTAAAGTTATACCTAAAGTTATAAACACACTATTAAAAAAATATTTTAGTAAAGGTATTTTACTTTGAACTTCTCCATAATTTTTCCACATTATTTTAGATGGTATCCATTTAGGTGGCATTAAAAATATTTCATTAAAGGGCTTTAATGATGTACTTATCATCCACAGGAAAGGTAACAAAGTAATAATACATCCTAATACTAATATGATATAAATCAAAGATTTCTTTAAAATATTTTTTGTCATAATATAATCTCCTTGCATAATATGCTCTAGATAATTTAATGATATTCTACTTTTTTCTTTCCTATATAAAATTGAATAAAGTTAAATAGGCTTATTATTATAAAAAGAACAAATACTGCAGCAGATGCAATGCCATATTGATACTGATTATAAAATTTGTTGTATATGTAATATACCATAGTAAGGCAAGTATTTAATGGTCCAGGTTGCTTATCAAACAAGGCAAATATTTCTCCAAAAACCTTAAAAGAGCTTATCAAAGTCATTATGCATACAAAAAATATAGTTGGTGATAAAAGTGGTACAGTTATATTTTTGATTCTTTCCCACTTATTAGCTCCATCTAATTTAGCTGCTAAATTATACTGCTCATCTATATTTTGAAGTCCTGCTAAAAATATGACTATATTGTAACCAAGACTTTTCCATATACTTAATATAATTAAACTAGGCATAGCCCATTTAGGATCTGAAAGCCACTTAACAGGAGATAATCCTATTACTTGTAATAAATAATTTATAATTCCATGATCCGCATGATACATCCATCTCCAAACCATAGATATGGCTACTGTTGATGTTATAAAGGGTATAAAATATATAGTTCTAAAAAAACCTCTAAATTTTATATTTGAATTTAACAAAATAGCAATTATCAATGATAAAATAATAGATATAGGCATAACATAAAGCACATATATAAAAGTATTTTTCATAGCTATTAAAAATTCTTTATCACTAAATATGTAATAAAAATTATCTAATCCCCTAGCATAAACTATATCCTTATAGTAGTTATAACGAGTATAAAAGCTCATATCAAAGGATTTTATTATAGGATAAATATTAAAAATTAAAAGTAGTCCAAGAGCTGGTGCTATATACATAATACCTTTTACAAAGGATTTTAAGTTTTTATTATTATTCACTTTCTTCACCTTTAATTAATATATTTTTTTCATCTTGAAAACTAAAAAAATGCACCTTATATTTTTTTATATTTAGATATACTGTTTTTTCATTTTTATTTAAATTTTCATAGGGTATTATACATCTTATATAATCATTACCTACTTTTACCCTTATTATAGTGTCTCTCCCTATGATCTCTATCATTTCTATAGTACCTTTTATAGCAGACACATCCTTTTCTCCTAGTATAAAATCTTCACATCTTATAGCAATTTTATATGTGCCATTTTCTATATTTTTATCTTTAATAAAATCGTCTAAAGGTAATATGGTTTTACCTTCAAAAATTTTTAGAGAATTGCTATTTTTATCTACTTTACCTTCTAAAATATTTATAGGTGGATTTCCTAAAAATTTAGCTGCAAATAAATTTTTAGGTTTTATATATAAATTTTCTGGTTTATCATATTGCTGAAGTTCTCCTTTTTTTAATAAAGCAATTTTATCTGACATTGTCATAGCCTCTTCTTGATCATGAGTAACAAATATAGTAGTTATATTTAATTCTTTTTGTATTCTCCTTATTTCTTCTCTCATTTCAATTCTAAGCCTAGCATCTAAATTAGATAAAGGTTCATCTAACAATAGTATTTCAGGTTCTTTAACCAAGGCTCTTGCTATGGCCACCCTTTGCTGTTGTCCCCCAGATAGCTGTGAAGGTTTTCTCTCTAATAAATCTTCTATTTTAACCAATTTAGCTATATCTTCTACTTTTTCATTTGCTTCTTTAGATTTAATCTTTTTCATTTTTAAAGGAAATTCTATATTCTTATATACAGTCATATGAGGATATAGGGCATAATTTTGAAAAACCATACCTATATTTCTTTTCTCTGGCTCTAAACTATCTATAATCCTATCATTAAAATATATATTTCCTTTAGTAGGCTTGTACAGCCCAGCTATAGTATATAATGTAGTGCTTTTACCACATCCACTAGGACCTAATAATGTTACAATAGTCCCTTCTTCTATATCTAAATTTAAATCCTTTACAGCAATGACCTCTTTGAATTTCATGGTAAGGTTTTCAATTTTCAAATTCATTTTAGCACCGCCCTACAGAAAGAGTTTATATATATTCTCTATATTAGTTTCATCTAATCCTATAACATTAATGTTTAACTGTTTTTTTTCTAATATTTTTTTTATTTCTTCCATAAATATTCCTCTTTCATTTACCTTTTCTATAGTTCCTATAATGCTTTGTAGATAATTATTAGAAGAAAGTTCTCCTCCCCACTTACCTGCACATGTTTTATTTACACCACAGGTTGGACTTCCTTCTATTCCTACAATCCCTAAAATTTCATAACCATTATTAATATACTCTTCTATTTGCTCTAAATATATTGAAAATAACTGTCTACAATGTTTTCTAAAATGTGGGGTATCAAATTGATCTTTTACATGTCCCCATCTTTTAATCCCATAGCAAGTTAATTCAGGACAGGGAAGTTGAATAATTGATATATTATTATCCATAAGTAAATTTAAAAATTTTCTTATTTTCTCATCTTTTTCTCTATTCTTTTCTTCTCCATAATATTTCACTTTTGAACTTTTATTTAATATACAATGAGATAAAAATATTATTTTTTCTTTTTCCATTATATCTCCTTCTTATCTATATATACTATTTCGTATAAAAAATTACTAATATTCCATCTTAAATCAAACTTCATTATATAATAGTGGCATTTTCTAATCAAATAGATAAAATTTATAATTTTATCTATAACTATTTGTTTTTTTTATACTATTGAATGTTATTAAATCTCATGTAAAAATAAATTATATAAGCCATATTTCGTATAACACAACAAAGGCTCGCTCAAAATAAAATAGATTTAATTTTAACACCTTAAATATAAAAAATTAAATCTATAAACTAAATCATTTCCTAATTTTTTTATATTTGTTATATTAAAATTAAATCTATTTTTAGTCAGCATTTTATATAATTAATAAACTATTTATAAAAGCCAGCCTTTAATATATCCACATATTCTTCTATTTCTTTCTTAATATTATCTTTATTTATTTCCAATAAAGGCTCATTTATATTAAGAATTATATATTCTTCACCATACTTCTCCAATGTCCACATTAGTATTTTTAAGCACTTCTGTATGTCAATATTCTCTTTAAATTTAGAATAATCTATATTAGATAAAAAGTTTTCATAGGCTTCCTTTCTTTCCTCTGATTGAATTTTTTCTAAAGTAGATTTTATATCCTTAGGCATATTTAATGTGGATTTTATAAATAGCATAAATACACTGGTATATTTATCTATGAGTTCCATCTTTATCATAGTCCATTTTTTTACTCGTTCTAAAATATCCCTTTCCTTTGTATCTACTTTTATATATAACTCTCTTTTCAAAAACTCAAAATAATAGTTATATACATATATAAATAATCCCTTCTTATTACCAAAGTAATGGAATAGAAGCCCCTTTGATATGCCCGCTTTTTCTACTATTTTATTTGTAGAGGCATTTTCATATCCACCTATAGCGAATTCTTCCAACGCAGCTTCTAGTATGGCCTCTTTTTTATCTTTTGGTATATTCTTTAAATTGTTATTCATAAATTTTTCTCCTATTCAGTCTTCGTAAACTCTACCATAGATATGGCTAAAATTTTTCTCTTAGAGAATATTTTTGATATTTCATAGGTTAAATATATTAT
The DNA here is from genome assembly GCF_001276985.1 of Clostridium botulinum. Classification (GTDB taxonomy): domain Bacteria; phylum Bacillota; class Clostridia; order Clostridiales; family Clostridiaceae; genus Clostridium_F; species Clostridium_F botulinum. The sequence continues at coordinate 426,122 of NZ_LHUL01000008.1, read as the reverse complement.
TACAAAGCCTATTACAATATATTTTATGGAAATATTCATAGGTATGGAAAAATTGGTATCTTCCGCTACCTTTTTCATAAGCTCTCCCATGAATATTTTTAATATAGGTATAGAAAGCAGATAACCTATTAGAACAGAAATTTTTTCTGTGTCTAGTATTAGGGAATTTATTTCTTCCTTTTTATATCCTAATACTTTTAACATAGATATATTACCCTTGTTTTCTTCTACAATTATAGAAGTTACAACATATATTACAATTAGAGCAATTATAAAAGCGAAAATGGCCATGATAGTAAGAGAATATTTCATAGGTTGTATCATAGCTTTAAAGGCTTCCTCTGTTTCCTTTTTACTTTCTACTTTGAATATTAAATTTTCATCTATATCTAATTTTTCCTTTGAATACAACCCTATATGACTATTCTTTTCATAATTCATCATAGTATTAAATTTATCAAGAGGTATATATATACTTTTAGTAATATAGTTATCTGCTATTTCATCTATATTTATAAAAAACCCTTTATCATTATAAATATTATATATCTTTATTCTATCTCTCTTATTAATATTCAATTTTTCTGCTAAAGCCTTAGTTAATATGACTTTATTAAACTGTATTTTTTCTCCCTTTGAATCTTTTAAACTTATAAACTTTGAATCTTTATCTATACCATATATAGGTATAGGTTCTTCATCATTCTGTACTTTAAAAGAGGATACATTATATTTTTCCCCAACATAATTTTTTTGTATTTGAAGGGTTTTAAAAATGTAATTATACTCATATTGGTTTATATTATTCTGAGCTTTTATTAAAGAGTCCATGGAGTCTTTAATCATAAACCCCATAAGTAAAAGCATAGAAGCTATAGTTATCCCCACTAATAAAATAGTAGTTCTTCCTATATTTCTTGTAATTTCTCTTATTTTAAACTTATTTTTAAACCTAAATTTGTAGAGTTTTAAATTTTTTTCTATTTTGTTTATTCTTCCCTTATTTTTAAAACCCTTCATAAGATTAACAGGAGACATCTTTAAAACTTTTAATATTACAATAAATGAAGCTAGAATTAAGAAAAATAATGGTATTATTGGACTTAAAATAATATAATTTATGCTATAATTTTCTTTTATTAAAGGTATGTTAAAATAATTTCTCATAAGTGTATCTAAAGGTTTTGATAAAACTATTCCTAATAAGGTGCCTATTACTCCTCCAATAGTACCAATTATAATAGGATAGCTTATATAATGCTTTAATATTTCACTTTTCTTATAACCTAAAGCATACAAAGTTCCAATCTGCTTTAAATCTGTTTTTATAATCCTCCACATTACTATAGCTAAAAGAGTAGAAGTTAACAAAATTATAATCATAGGCATAGTTATGGCCATTAATATAGAACTATCCATCTTAGTTTTTACAAGAGTATATCTTACATTATTATCTCTTTCTGTATAGGATACTATATTATATTTTTCTTCTATATATTTTTTAAAGTCATTTTCATTATTTTCTTTAAACACTGTGTGGTAAAAAGTCCTTATTCCCTTTAATTTTTTCATATTTTCCTCTGGCATACAAGCTATGCCAAATTTTTTTGCATCCCATATAAGATCTGTTTCAGATTTTAAGGGATAGATATAGTCTGGTATTGAAAAAAAGCCTACTACTTTAAAATCTTGTCCTTGTATTTTTATTTTATCTCCTAAATTTATATTTTTTTCTTTTGAAAAATATGGATCTAAAAGTATCTCATTTTTATTTTTTAAATTTCTCCCCTGTATAATATAAGCTTTATTTATTTTTGATGTTTTACTAAATATTCTTAATGTAGAATCATCTAAGTTATAATCCATTTCATATCTTTTTTCCAACGATAGATTAAATTTATCTTCTATATTTTTTTATATTCTCTATGGGTTTATTTACCATAAATTTAGCAGAATCTATATTATAATCCTTAACGAATTCTTTAAAATTTTTATCTATATTTCTAAATGCTATATTAAATGATGAAAAAAGTATACAACTTAATAAAACCAATAAAGTACACCCTATATAGGAACCCTTATTAGATTTTATAACTCTTTTAATTCTTTTAGATAAAACCATTTACCACACCACCATCTCTGCTGAAATCTTTTCTTTATTATCTATAAATTCAGAAATTCCCCCATCCCTAATCTTTACTATCTTGTCACTTATGGAAGCTATAGCTTCATTGTGAGTTACTATTAAAATTGTAGTATTAAATTCCTTATTTATTTCTTCTAATAATTTTAGAATTTCCTTTGATGTAGTATAATCTAAAGCTCCTGTAGGTTCATCACACAAAAGCAATTCTGGATTTTTTATAATGGCCCTAGCTATAGAAACCCTTTGTTGTTCTCCACCACTTAACTCCTGTGGAAACTTATCTCTTTTATCATATAACTGAACTTTTTTTAATATTTCTTTAATATCTCTAGGATTATTACTTATATTGGAGGTAACTTCTACATTTTCCCACACCGTAAGATTAGGTATTAAATTGTAAAATTGAAATACAAAACCTAATTTTTCTCTTCTATATAAAGTAAGCTCTTGATCTTTAAGATTACTTATAATGTTCTCCTTTAAAACAAACTCACCACTATCTGCCTTATCTATGCCTCCTATTATATTTAATAAAGTAGATTTTCCTGATCCAGAAGGCCCTAAAATAGTAACAATATTCCCCTTTTCTATTTCTAAGTTTATATCTTTAAGTACCCAAAATTCTCTACCTGTTATATTAAATTTTTTACCTATATTTTTTAATGAAAGATACATAATTACTGACCTCCTCTTTTATTTAACTATATATTATCACCCGTTGACCATGAGGTCAATACATTTTTTTCAATTTTAAAATTTAGTGATTATAAAATAAGATTAGTTTTATCAAAAAATTAAGAAAATATAAAATATAGTGAAATTAATACTAAAATACATTATAATAATACATAAATGATAAATAGTAAGGTTTATACATAGCCTTTAAGTAAATTCAGTAGGAAGGTGAAAAAATGAACAAAGGTAAAGAAAAAATATATAGTATTTTAGATGAGCTAAATATTAAATATATTAAACATGAACATGAGGCAGTTTATACAATAGAAGAGGTAAATAATTTACAATTGGATATAGAAGGTCAACATTGTAAAAACTTATTTCTTAGAAATAGAAAAGGAAATATACACTATCTTCTTATTTTGTGTGATGAAAAAATGGCAGATTTAAAGGCTTTGGCAAAGGAAATAGGAAGCACACCTCTTTCCATGGCATCAGAAGAAAGGCTTTATAAACATTTAGGGCTTACTCCTGGAAGTGTTACTCCATTTGGGATTATAAATAATTCTGATAAAAAAGTAAAGGTACTTCTAGATAAGGATTTAAAGCATGATGGTAAAATTAATTTTCATCCTAATACAAATACAGCTACTCTTACTATTGATTACAAGGATTTTTATAAATTCTTACAATGGAGTGGAAATGAAATTAGAGAAGTAAGTATTTAAAAATACTCTTAAGAGAAAATTACAAAGAAAGAACCTTAACAAATTGCAAACAATTTGTTAAGGTTCAAAAGTTTTAACTACTTCCTCTAACATATTTCTTATTTTAATATTCTGAGGACAAGCTTCCTCACATTTTCCACATTTTCTGCAGTTTGAAGCTTTTTCATTTTTGTTTAAGTGATTTATGTACTTTTTCTTTTGTTTTTTCACATCACTATAAATTGAAGCCATATTTAAATACTTAAAATTTTTAGGTATGTTTACTCCAAAGGGACATGGCATACAATATCTACAGTTTGTACAATCAACCTTTATTCTACTTATATATATCTCTTTCACCTTATCAATTAATTCTAGCTCTTTTTCTGTTAAGGAACTTGCATATCCGTTATTAGATTCTTTTATATTTTCTTTTATATGATCCATTTCTTCCATACCACTTAAAACTACAGTTATTTCTGGATGATTCCATAAGAATCTGAACCCCCACTGAGCAGGACTTCTCTTAATATGAGATTTATTCCATATTTTCTTAACATCATCTGGAACTACTCTTGCTAAGTTTCCACCTCTTAAAGGTTCCATTATTACAACTGCAAGACCTTTTTGTGAAGCATATCTAAGCCCTTTTGTACCTGCTTGATAATTTTCATCTATAAAATTATATTGAATTTGACAAAAACTCCAATCATAAGAATCTACTATTTCTTTAAACAAAGATAATTCATCATGAAAAGAAAAGCCTGCATATTTTATTCTTCCATCTTCTATAGCTTTATCTAAAAACTCAAATACATTATGCTTTTTTAAATTTTCCCAATCTCCTTTATTTAGAGCATGTAAAAGATAAAAATCTATATGATCTGTTTGCAATTTTTCTAATTGCTCATTTAAATATTTGTCCATATCCTCTCTGCTTTTTATAAGCCAAGAAGGAAGTTTAGTAGCTAATTTTACTCTTTCCCTATATCCATCTTTAAGAGCCTTTCCTACTAAAAATTCACTGGCACCTTCATGATACGGATAAGCTGTATCTATATAATTAACCCCATTGTCAATAGCATATCTTATTTGTTTTATAGCTTTTTTTTCATCAATTTTGGCTGGATCATTATCTATTATTGGAAGTCTCATACATCCAAATCCTAATATAGAGACCTCTTCATCGGTTTTCCCAAATTTTCTATATAACATTTTCATCCCCCTTTAGCTTTTTTAACTTGTCTATTTAAAATATATATTCTATATTATTAATATTATGACATTTTTAAGATATATTTTAAATTTAATATCTATTTGCAATGTTGTGACGTTATATTTACTCCCACAAAAACTATGTATAGAAATTCATCTATTAATATAAATTAGGCTGTTTATACATAAACTAATATATTTATAAAAAAGATAAAAAATACACTTCATAAGCATACTACTAAACTTATGAAGTGTATTTTCTACATTAAGATTAAATCTAATATTAATATATTCTAAAACACCTTATTTGTTTATTTTATTCTTCTAAAATCTTTATACCTACCATATTCATAAGATATTTAGCATTAGTTGTGGTAGATTGTCCTTCTTTTATTTTATAGTCAAAATATATTTCATTATTCTTATAGTATTCTGAGAAATGATAATTTTTTATTCTTTTATCTTTATCTAAAGCACAAAGCTCTAAATCATGAGTAGTTAATGCTCCTATTATCCAAGATTTATTTAGGTTAAGAAGTACATTTTTAGCTCCTATGTATCTATCCTTAGAGTTTGTTCCTCTAAATATTTCATCTATTAAGAAAATCATAGGGGTTTTATTTTTTGAATGGTTAATTATATATTTAATTTTTATAAGTTCCCTATAAAATGTAGATATACCACCCTTTAGATCATCTGTTATCCTCATAGAAGTATATATATTCATAAGGGAAGAATTCATCTCTTTTGCACACACTGGTGCTCCACTATAGGCTAAAACTAAATTAATTCCTAATGTTCTTAAAAAGGTTGTTTTTCCTGACATATTAGATCCAGTTATAAGAAGAATATTATTTTTCATAGTTAAATCATTGCACACTCTATCCTTCATGTTAATTAAAGGGTGCCCTATGTTTTTACATTCTATCTTTAAATCTTCACTATGTTGTGATTTTAAATTTGGATAACTACCTTCTTCAGATTTGAAATTCCCCTTATCTAAACTATTAAACTGAATATTTTTATTTAAACTTGTTTTTTCATTAGAATCATATATATTAGGGAAAGAAATTTTATCATTTATATGAGTTAAAACAGCTAGACTTGCAAGACTTTCTACTTCTCCTATGCCATTTAGCCATTTTTCTATTTTATCGCCATATTTAAATTTCCAAGTTTCTAAAGAAAAAACACATTGATAATCCCAAAGGAAAAGTATATTTAAAACTATATATAAAATACCATTACCACCATACCTTAAATTAACTTTTTCTGAAATTATATTTAATTCTTTTATAGCTTTAATAGAATTTTCCTTTTCATTAAAAAGTAATTCCTTTATACTTTTTAATCTTTCACACTTTATCTCTTCCCTTTCTATTAACTTTAGCACCTTACTATAAGTTTGAAAATTGTATTTAAGTTTATCTATAGATTGTAGGATATTATTAATTTTTAAAACTTTTAACATCCAAATTAAACATTGTATAATACCTAAAATCCCTACTAAAATATATAGATTCCTAAGCCTTAATATAATTATACCTAATGATACAGGCACTGTAATTAATGGTATTATATACAATATACTCTTTATTATTTTACTTTTTATTAGAACACCATTTTCATTTATATATCCCATAAGTTTTTCTGTACTTTTTAGCTTTTCTTTATACTTTCCTGTTGTATATTCTAGATTCTGGCAAAAATCTAGTCTTTCTCCTAATTCCTCTATAGCTTTTTGATTCAAAATTATGTTATCTTTCTCTTTATTTGGCTCTAATAATAATTTTGCCAAATTATCTCTACCATCTTTGGTATTAGTTGTATTTATAAGTTGAAAAAGTGATTCTTTTCCTACTATATCTAAATCCCCAGAATAAGGATGATCTTCTGAAATAAATTCTTCCCCTTTATCCTGGAATTCTGTCCATTGTCCATTAATTCTATCTATATATCTTTTATTTATGTTTATCATTTCTTTAGAAAATTTAAGTTTATCTTTTATATTGCTATGCTTTATTAGTAATACTACAAATATACCTGCCATTAATACAGATAAACCTAAATATTTACTATAAAAATTTGAATTTAAAGCTTTATAAATAAAATATATAAGGCTTATCATAGCTATTAATCTTAAAGTCCCTAATATACTATAGGTATTACTATATTCTTTAACGTTTTTTTCTTGCTCTTCTATTTTAGTTAAAAATTTATCCTCTAACATTAAAACCCTCCTTTTTAATTATCGAGCTATTTATCTTTTTTAACTCTTGTATCACAAATTACATTTGATCTTATATTTTTTATTTTATTTACTCCATTTACAGTAAAATTAAATATTTCTTTTAAAAAATCTTCTTTTTTGAATTTTCCCTTTTCCATATCATATAGTTTTTTTTCTAGCTTTCCTGTATAATCTGTATCTAATAATTCTCTTATAGGAAAGGTCTCTATTAGTTTAGTACCTTTATCTGTTATTAATAAGGATTTTCCTTTAGGAGTTATATAGCCTGCATATTTTAGCTTATTTATAGTTTCTGCTCTAGTGGCTGCTGTTCCTATAGAATATCCATATAATATATTTGATTCCTCTTCATTATCTTCACTTTGTTTTGTGTTTTTGCCACAAGTTTCCATAGCCTTAAGCAAAGTCTTTTCTGTATGATGAGCAGGTGGTTTAGTCTTTTTTGATATTATTTTTAAACTTTTTATTTCTACTTCATCATCTTTTTCTATAGGTGGTAAAAGTTCATCTTTCTTCTTTTCTTTATATAATTTTAGCCATCCTTTACACTTAAGTATTTTCCCTTTTGTTTTAAATAATCTTTCATAATTTTCTCCTGGTACAGTAGTTACTATCTCTGTATTTTCATATTGTGCTTCTTTCATAAATTGAGATATAAATCTATTTTTAATTGCATCATATACTAATCTTTCATCTGGAGTTAAATTTTTAGGTATTATGTAGGTTGGCATTATAGCACTGTGGCTTTCTACCTTAGCATTGTTAAATACCTTTTTTGAAGTATTAAAGATTATTTCATCTTTAAAAGGTAAATCATTTTTCAAAACCTCTAATACTTTTTTAGCTTTATCCTTAATACTTTCTTCTAAAGCCGTACTTTCCGTTCTTGGATAAGTTATATGTTTTTTTTCATAAAGACTTTGAGCTACCTTTAAAACTTTATCTGCAGTAAAACCTTTATATTTACTTGTAATATATCCTTGAAGATTACTTAAATTAAATAAACTTGGTGGATTTTCCTTTTTAATCTCTATAGTTTTTTCTGTTACTAATCCACTTTTGTCCTTTATTTCAGCTTTAAGCTTTTCCATAATTTTTTTATTTGGAAATTTTTCTTTTTTCTCATAAAAAAATTTACCTTTATATTCTCCCTTTTTATTTTTAAAAGTGGCTTCTAGTTCATAAAACTCTTCTACCTTAAAATTTTTAATTTCTATTTCTCTATCATATATAATCTTTAAAGTTGGCATTAATACTCTACCTATATTAAGAAGATTTCCCTTTCCTCTTGTATATTTCATGGTGGCTATAGATGTGAAATTTATTCCTATAACCCAATCTGCTAATTGTCTACTTACTCCTGCATCCTGTAAGCTTATCATTTCTTCATTCTTTTTAAGATCTTTAAGACCTTTCTTTATTTCTGTAGGTGTCCATTCATTTATAAGTATTCTATATATAGGTTTATTTGCTTTTAAATAATTAAATATTAGAAGAGCTATAAGTTCTCCTTCTCTATCATAGTCAGTAGCGGATATTATCTCTTCTACATCCCCTCTATTTATAAGTTCCTTTATTATTTCAAGTTGTTTTTTTGCTCCTGCATCTACTACATTTCTATTTTTACCGTCATTTTTTACTTTATATTTAAATTCTGTAGGTATATATGGAAAATTTTCGAAACTCCAAAGTGCTAATTTATGATCGTAATCTTTACAATCATATAAGGTTAATAAATGACCAAAGGCCCAGGTAACTATATATCCATTCCCTTCTAAATATCCATTTTTTCTAGTTTTACATCCTAGTGCCTCTCCTATATTTCTAGCTACAGAGGGCTTTTCTGCTAATAATAATTTGCTCATTTTCTCACCATCACTATTATTTATTCGTTTTAATTATTCATTTAATGATTATATCATATTTTAGTAGAATTATTCTGTAAAAATAGGGTATATTTCATTCTTTTTAACTATATTAAATCTCAAAAATAGGAGACGGCTCTTTCTTTTTAGTTAAATTCAAACTTAAAAATTTTTGGATGTTTCCCTCTTTTTTTTAAATTATCTTAATTAAAAATTTTAGAACTTTCCTCTCTTTTTCACTTTAAAGAAGTTACCATTATTAAATTAAATCTTAGAATATTTCTTTATTAATTACAAAAGCTAACATATATATTTAGATCTATGTATTATTAGTTAAAGAAAGGATAGATATTGATGAATAAATCATGTAATACCTGTGAAAATTTTGAAGGCGTTTTTAAATCTTATTGGTTAGACTCTACTCCAGAAACAAACCATCCTGTTTTAAATGAAGATATCACTGTGGATATAACTGTTATCGGTGGTGGTATAGTAGGAATTACCGCTTCTCTTCTTCTAAAAAAAGAAGGTTTCAAGGTTGCGCTAATAGATGCTGATAAAATATGCCAAGGTACTTCTGGCCATACTACGGCCAAAATAACCTCTCAACATCATTTAATATACGATAAGTTAATTACTGAAATGGGAATAGAAAAGGCACAAAAGTATGCAGATGCCAATGAATTTGCAATAAATTTCATAGAGAATATAGTTAATGAATATTCTATAGACTGTGATTTTCACAGACTCCCTGCTTATATTTATACTGAAGATGAAAACTTTGTATCTTCAATAAAAAAAGAAGCAGAAGCAGCTTTAAGCTTAGGATTAAAAGCAAAATTTTTAGATAGTATTCCTATTTCTTTACCTGTAAAAGCTGCTTTATGTTTTGAAAATCAAGCTCAATTTCATCCACGAAAATATTTATTAGACCTAGCCAATAAAATATCAGGAGATGGAAGTCATATATTTGAAAATACAAAAATAGTAGACATTGATAGCGATAATAGCTGCGTATGTACTACTGATAATGAGAAGAAAATATCTTCTTCAAAAATTATTATAGCTTCACACTTTCCTTGTTATGATGCTTTAGGATTATACTTTGCAAGACTTTCTCCCAAAAAATCTTATGTTTTAGCTGTAAAAACGAAGGAAAACTTTCCTGAAGGTACGTTTATAAATGCTGAAGAACCTGGACGTTCCCTTCGTTGTCAAAATTATAAGGATAGTAAAATTGTTCTTGTAGGCGGTGAGGGGCATAAAACAGCTCATGGCGAAAACACGTTAACTCACTATAAAAATTTAAAATCCTTTGCAGAAAAAACTTTTAATATAGATGATATATTATACTATTGGTCAACTCAAGATTACATGACAGTAGATGGAGTACCTTACATAGGGCATTTAACCTCTTCTACTAAAAATATTTATGTAGCTACAGGTTTTGGAGAATGGGGAATGACAAATGGTACTGCTGCCGCCATATTGCTAAAGGATCTCATTATCGATAAAAAAAATCCCTGGGAGGATTTATATAATCCATCAAGACCTATGACCTCCAGTTCCATTAAAAACTTATTTACTTTAAATATAGATGTAGCCAAAGAACTTGTTAAAGGGAAATTACAAGGTGCACCTAATACATTAGACCTTAATAATGACGAAGGAAAAGTTGTTACAATTGATGGACGAAAGTATGGAGCTTATAAAGATAATGCTGGTGCTATTCATTTAGTAGATAATACTTGTACTCATCTAGGTTGTGAACTTAAATGGAATGATGCAGAAAAGTCTTGGGATTGCCCTTGTCATGGTTCTAGATTTAGCTATGAAGGTGATATTATTGAAGGACCTGCTATTAATAAATTAAATCATTATAAAGAAAATCCTAATAGAATTGATCCAAATATTTTATAATATTATAAAAATGATTCTAAGATTAAGATGGAGGTCTATTTTTCATACTAGAACTCCATCTTAACTTTAGAATCATTTAATAATTACTTAATTTATTCTATTATTATACTATAGCAAGTTGATTTTTACCTTTTCACAATCCTCTATCATTAAATCTGGCCATATGGATGCTTGAACTTCCCCTATATGTGCTTTTCTTAAAAAATACATACATATTCTTGACTGTCCAATTCCACCGCCAACAGTATATGGCAATTTACCCTCTAAAAGTAATTTATGAAATTCTAGTTTTTTTCTATCTTCACAGCCTGCTATTTTAAGTTGTTTTTCTAGAGATTCCTCATCTACTCTTATACCCATAGAAGATAGTTCAAAGGCTCTTTCTAATACTGGATTCCAAAATAATATATCTCCGTTCAATGTCCAGTCATCATAATCTGGAGCTCTTCCATCATGCTTTTCCCCTGAGGCTAAAACTCCTCCTATTTCCATTAAAAATACTGCTCCCTTTTCTTTAGTTATAGCATCTTCTCTTTCCTTTGAATCTAAATCTGGATAAGTATCTTGAAGCTCTTGAGAAGTTATAAAACATATTTTCTCTGGTAATATTTCATTAAACCCTTCATATTGGCTGCAAATATATCTCTCTGTTTCTTTAAATGCACTATATATTTTGTTAACTATAGCCTTTAAAGTTTCTTTATTTCTATCTTCTTTTTTAATAACTTTTTCCCAATCCCATTGATCCACATATATTGAATGAAGGTTATCTAAATCTTCATCTCTTCTTATAGCATTCATATCTGTATAAAGACCTTCTCCAACTTTAAAATCATATCTGTGCAAAGCCATTCTTTTCCACTTAGCTAAAGAGTGTACTATTTCTATCATTTCATCCTGTAGATCTTTCATATCAAAGTCTACCGGTCTTTCTACTCCATTTAAATTATCATTCATGCCTGTGTTTTTTCTTACAAATAAAGGAGCTGAAACTCTTGTAAGGTTTAACTTTTCTGCTAAGGTTCTTTCAAAGAAATCTTTAACTTTTTTTATAGCAACCTCTGTTTCTCTTATTCCTAATGTAGATTCATATCCTTCTGGTATCATTAATCTATCTTTAAATTTTATCATATGTTTCCCTCCTAAAATTTTCTTCAAAATTATTTTACATAATCCCTATAATCTTACACCTAGGATTAAATAATTGCCTATTAGTGCTAACATTATAATCATTATATCTAAAATCAATCTATTAATTATATATTAGATTTTAACGTAAATTTATCATTAAGTCAATATATTTTTTAATAAAATATCAACGTTTTGTAGTATTTATTTGATATTTTAGTAATTGGGGTTCTTTTGTTTTTAAAATACTAATTTGATATATCTTAAAATAATGCTTACATAAATATAAGGATGGAGAATTTTACTTACATTCCCCATCCTTATATTTATTTTACATATTGAATATACACCTTATTCCATTTTCACCACAACATTTTCCACAGGATATACATTTAGCTTTTTTATTTTCACCTTTTTCAAATTTATTTATTAAATCCGGTTCCCTTATAAAAGGTCTAGCCATTGAAAAATATTCTATCTTACTATTATTTAATATTTCATTCATATTGTCATAACTTCTATTCATACCAACTAAAATTATGGGAGTATCTACTTCTTCAGCTATTTTTGAGGCATACTCTTTATATATAGATTCCTTTTTATTAGTTTCTGTCCAAATTGTTCCTCCACCGCTGATTTCTATAGAATCTATACCTTTCTTAGAGAGTTCCCTGCAAACAAATTCACATTCCTTAAAGGTTGCTCCGCCCTCTTCAAAATCAGAACAATTAATTTTTATGGATATATGAAAATCTTTTCCCACTGCTTTTCTTATCTCATCATAAACCTCTAGTATTAGTGCACCTCTTTTTTCTACTGAACCACCGTATTTATCCTTTCTTTTATTAAAAAGAGGACTTAATGTTCTACTTAAAAAATATCCATGGGCTCCATGAATTTGAATTCCATCAAAACCTGACTCTTTAGCCCTTTTAGCTGACTTTGCAAAAGATTTTACTATAGCCTTTATATCATCTTCTGGCATATTTTCACTTAATCCGTAAAATTCACTACCTGTTTCATTATTAATATAATTCTCCCCTAAGACTATTTGCATTAATACTTTAGCCTCATATTTATGAATTATATCTGTCAAAAGCTTATATTCTTCAATAAAGCTATCATCATAAATTCCAAGGATTCTAAGACTTGGCTTATCATAATCAAATATAGTAGTGTAACTACTTATTATTAATCCAACTCCACCCTTTGCTAATTTTTCATATAAATTAAGTAATCTCTCCGTAATATGTCCTTCTTCTGTGCCCATGCCCTCCCAGGTGGCTGAGCGAACAAATCTATTTTTAAGTTCCATTGTTTTTATGCAGGTTTTATCAAATAAACTTTTCATAAAAGTTCCCCCTGTTTTGTTTCAATTCTATACTATTATATTAGCATAATTTGATTTAATGTTGAACTTTCACCAAAAGAATTAAAACAGAATTTTTAACTGTCTTTTATATATTACTTTAAATATATTAACTCTCTCTGTTTTTTGATAGATCGCAGTGTTAAATTTTATTAATTATCCCTAATTTTCACAAATTATAATTTAACATTTTATATGCAAAAATCTTAAATTATATAAAGATATTTTATGTAATTGCATAATTTGAATTTAACTACTCATCTTCTATAAAATAAACTCAAAATCAATCTACTAAACCTATCATAATTTTTATTTGTCTTTTAAAATAAAATAGCTTCTTAAAATATAACAAAAAAATATTAAATAAAATTTTTATATTATAAAAAATTAATATAATCTATTTCTAATTTAATATCTTATTTTCAGTATTTTATGATATAATATTTTATACTTGGTATTAATTATTAAATGAAATAAAAAATCATTTGTGTACAATGAATTATTTTCCAATAAAATTAGATAAATATTTACTAATACTTAGAAAGGTAAGGTATATAATATGAAAAAATTAAAAATAGAAGATCCTAAAAGTCATAAATTAAATGTTATATGTGTTAAATCTACATTAGATAAATCTGTTGTTTCTAATGAACGTCATCATAGCCATAGTGGAGTATATGAGGGAGAGAGAAAAGCTGGAAAAATGCATGGTTTTGGCACATATACATACACTAATGGAACTAAATATGTAGGTTGTTGGAAAGAAAATATGATGCATGGTGAAGGTGTTTTACTTTGGGCTTCTGGGGAAAAATATACTGGCAGTTGGCAAAATGATGAAAAACATGGATATGGCATATATACTTGGCCCGATGGCGAAAGTTATGTTGGATATTGGGAACATGATTTAAAATCCGGTCAGGGCATTTATACTTGGTCTGATGGTGATGTTTATACTGGTGATTGGATTTCTGATATGCGTCATGGACATGGCGTTTATGTTTGTAACCATGGAGATAAATATATTGGTCAATGGGTAAATGATTTAAGACATGGAAAAGGTATGTATATTGAAGCTAATGGAGAAGTTTTTATGGGTGAATACAAAGAAGATGAGAGGATTGAATAAAAACTAAAATAAGATACCTCCAAACTATAACAGTTTAGAGGTATCTTTGTATTTAACAATAGGAATTGTGATTATCTTAAAATATTTAGCCTAGAATAAAGGTGTTTTTGTTCCCTTTGTTTTCTCTTTTATAAATGTTTTAACCTCATTGCTAGTTAAAGCTTCTTCTACTTCCTTTGCCCATTCTTTATCTTCTTTAAGTACTAAAACAATACCCTCTTCTTGAGCGAAAGCTAAAGCTTTTTCTGAATCTTTACCAGCTTTAAGCATAACATCTGCCATAACTATAGCCATATCAGTATCATTTAATGCATTTGCTAAATTTAATCTTTCCATTTCAACAAATTTTAAATTGTGTTTATTTTCAACAATATCTAAAGTGTTTGGTACTTCTACACCTTTTTTAAGTTTAATTATTCCTTCTTTATCTAATAATTTTAGTGCTAAAGCTCTGTTAGTGTTATCATTAGATACTGCAACAGTCATTTTATCCTTAATATCACTTATTTTCTTAACTTTATTAGAATATAATCCTATTTGAAATGCAAAGACTGGCTTACCATATGCTTTTAATTTTGTCCCTCTATCTTTATTAAAGTTTTCCATATAATCTTGATATTGATAAAAGTTACCGTCTATGCTTCCGTCATTGACTGCCATGTTAGGTGTTATTGCATCATCAAATACTTTTAC
The DNA here is from genome assembly GCF_001276985.1 of Clostridium botulinum. Taxonomy (GTDB): domain Bacteria; phylum Bacillota; class Clostridia; order Clostridiales; family Clostridiaceae; genus Clostridium_F; species Clostridium_F botulinum. The sequence goes on along the minus strand of NZ_LHUL01000008.1, from coordinate 411,024 downwards.
TTTCATCTCATATTTACTACTTTTTTTATTAAATACCTTTTGTGCTTCCTCTAAAACATCCTTTGATATAACTGATGTTCCTATAGTTATTACTTTTTTATCTCCTGATGTTTCATTAGCTTTTTCCTTGTCTTTAGATGAACTGTTTCCACAGGCTACCATTCCCAATGTTAATGTTATAGCTGCTAAAATACTGACTATTTTCTTTCCTTTCATTTTTAAATCCTCCTTAAATATGTAAAATTTATTAAATTATATGGACTGTTACTTTCTATGTATACAATTATTGTATATATTTATTTAAAAATATAGTTAAGTTAACTATAGCTTTAAATTTTTTTAAATAGATTATTATGTATTTATTTTAATTTTTTATATATAATATTTCCCACAAATTGTATAATGCCAACTATTATTACTAATAAAATTAAAGTAGTATACATTATAGTATCATTAAAACTTTGATATCCATAAGTAAGTCCAACAGCTCCTAAACCTCCAGCTCCTACTGCTCCTGCCATAGCTGTTAATCCTAATATTGTTATTGTAGCTAAAGTTAAATCCAGGTTTATAGATGGAATTGCTTCCTTTACCATTACTTTAAATATTATTTGAATATTTGAGGCTCCAAAGGATTTAGCAGCTTCTATTAAACTAGGGTTTACTTCTTTTAGACTACTTTCTATTAATCTAGCTATAAAAGGTGCTGAAGCTATAGTTAAAGGAACTATGGCTGCATTTTCTCCTATAGATGTTCCTACAATGCTTCTTGTAAAAGGTATTATAGCTACTGCAAGAATAATAAATGGTACTGATCTTAATACATTGATTATAGTGCTTAATATGCCATAAATTATTTTATTTGGCTTAATGCCTCTTTCATCTGTTACTGCTAATACTATAGCTAATATAAAGCCAATTACAAAAGATAAAATAGTCGATATTATTATCATATATATGGTTTGCCATAAACTAGGAAGAATTATTTGTTTCATCAAAGTTGTAATTTCACTCACTTTATACTTCCCTCCACTCAATATGCTCTTCATTTAGATAATTTGTAATTTTTAATTTATCGTCCTCTTTTATATTTATAACAAAAGCCCCCAATATTTTGTCTCTATATTTATCCGTTCCACCCCATACTAAAGAATATTTAACCTTTGTATCTATAGCTAAGCTAGACAAGAGTGAACTCTTTTGAATATTTTCTCTTTCTATTATCTCTATATTTACCCCTTGTTTTGGTATTACATTATATTCCAATTCCCCTAAAAGCTCTTCTAAAACTTTAGGCTTGTCCAAGAAAATATCCTCTACCTTCCCTTTTGCCTCTAAATTCCCCTTACTTAATATTGCCATTTTATTACACACCTGTTTTACTACATTCATTTGATGAGTAACCACTACAATAGTTATACCTAATTCCCTATTTATCTTCTTAAGCAATTCTAAAATAGAATTTGTTATACTAGGATCTAATGCTGAAGTTGCCTCGTCACATAATAATATTTGTGGATCTAAGGTAAGAGCTCTTGCTATAGCAACTCTTTGCTTTTGTCCACCACTTAATTCCTTAGGTTTAGACTTTATCTTATCTCCCAATTCTACTAATTCCAATAATTCCTTTACTTTTTTATCTATATCTTGCTTTTTATATCCCCAGCATTCCATAGGTAATGCTACATTTTCATATACAGTTTTTCTTTCAAGTAAAGAAAACTGTTGAAATATCATTCCTATATTTTTTCTAAAAGCTCTAAGCTCTTTTTCGTTTAAATTTTTCACTTCTACATCATTTACTTTCAAACTTCCAGCTTCATAAGATTCAAGTCCATTTATACATCTTAAAAGCGTAGATTTTCCTGCTCCACTAACTCCTAAAAGACCATATATATCTCCTTTATCTATTTCTACATTTATATCACGTAAAACTTTTGTATCACCATAAAACTTTTGTAAATTTAATATTTCTATCATTAATATTACATCTCCTCTTGAGTTAAATTCCTCTACCTATTCTAATACCTTTACTATATTTTTTAGTAGCTTCTATCATAGCTTTTATATTTTCTACTGGAGCTCCACCAGGTATATCACAGCCAGATCCTACTACATATCCTTTAGGACTGTCTGCAACCTTTTCTATACATAATTTAACAGTATCATATACATCTTCTAAAGTTCCATTTCTTATAACAGAAACAGGATCAACATTTCCTACTATACATACCTTATCCCCTAATACAGCTTTCAGTTCTCCTATATCTTCACAATTATCTACACTAAATGTTGATATATTCATTTTACCCAGACGACTCCATATATGTTTTGTTTTTCCACATATATGTAAAGAAGGCTTCTTACCTGTTATCTTATATATACCATCTACAGTTTTTCTAAGGTATGGCTCTACAAACTTTTCAAACTGCTTACCACTTATTAAATTACCACAGGATAAAGGATCTCCTATGCCACATACTAATCCATATTCTTCATAGGCAGCTTTAACAAAAGCTAAATTACATTCAGTCATAAAATCCAATAATTTATGTATACCTTCTTTATTCTTAACAAAATCTCTCATGAGATTATTTGTCCCTCTAACTGCTGAAGCTGCACTAATAGGACCTGAAACTCCACTACCTATGTTTACTTCATTACCTAGCTCTTTTTTTATTTTACCTAATGCTTTTAATATTATTGGTAATCTTCCATCCCTGTAAGGATTTACCACATCCATATTATCTAGCATTTTATAATCTTTTAATACTGGATCAATTAAATAAGAAGCTCTATCACTTGGATAGCCCATTTTACTACCCAGAGCTTCTCCCATACCTCTTAAGGTTACGTTAATTCCTGCACTTTCTGCTCCAAGCTCTCTTACTTTAAATACTTCTGCCTCTAGCATTTTATCTGCATCAAAATAATATTCCTTAGTATTTATTCCTGCATACACCGCAGCCGTTTCTTCAAACATAATAGCACAAGGTAATCTATCTACTTCTTCACCTTTAAAATAAGATTCTGATCTTTCCTTTGCAGTCATTTCGTCTTTAAAAGTATCCATGGTTAACATACCTTTCTTTCAAATTTTATATATTAAATTTCTATTCTTTTTTTATTTATTTTATATTTATTTTTAATATATTTATATTTTAAAGTAGAATTTTTATTTTTTTAATCTAATATAATACTAAATTCGCCATTGTTCCTTCCATTTTTGTATTTTAGCATTGGATTAATAAATTTTCTACAATTATATAAAATTCTAATAGATGAATATTTTCCTATAAAAAATTCGTATAACACTCTTATTAAAGTGCAAAAGAAACTAAGCAAAATACAGAATATGACCTTTTAAATTGTATATTCTCCACTATTTTTCTTTCAGTAGGAAATTATTATAACAACCTTCAAAGGTACTAAAACAAGAAATACTTTTAGTCAATAGATAGCTATAATAAGAATTTTTTATTATATTGAATTTGTTTACTAACGTAAATAGATTTAGGTGTAAATTTAATTCATATAAACATTATGAAAAATATAGTTCTTTGACATGCTATCGCATTAATTTTCTATCGAAAATTTTTTTAAGTCCTTATTAGAAAGAATATAAATAACTAAAAATTTTTTATATACGTACAATGTATAAATATCTTAAAAAGGGAAATATAATTGTGTATTTTACAGAACGTAGTAGAGTAAAATCTTCCTTTTATATCTCTTTACCACATAGGAAATTTTCTTTAAAGATTTATACTAGCTTCGGCCTATTAAAAAGAGGGATCTGTGACGTAAAAGGCATTGGAAAAAGCTTAGAGATTCTTATTTGTTTTTTTAAAATATATTTAAGAAAAAAATGATTGTTTGAGCGGTCAGCGAGTTTCATTTTTTTCAATATATTTTAAGAAAAAACAAATTAGAATCTCTTAGCGAATTGATTTGCCGATCTCGTCACATATCCTTTTTTGGTAGGCCAAAGGTAAACTACCTTTAAATCACAATTTCCTTATTTTGCGTTTCTTTTTTTAGCTGCATTTACCATTGATCTTACATTTTCTATAGGACTTTTAGTTCCTATACCGCAGGCTGGTGATAATATATTCACTCCTAAATTCATGCAAGCATTAGCTAGTTTTTCTACATCTTCTTCGCTACTATTTTGTATAGTTAATGTACTTACATTTCCCATTACAGCTTTATTTTGTACATTCTTAAGAACTTGAGTTACACTGCTTATAGAATCAAAACTTACTACATCACTATTAAGATCATTTAATTCTTTATATATACTTTTTAATCTTCCACAGATATGTACTATTGTTCCATCTGTGTAGTCTTTAAGTTCATCTATTATTCTGTTTATATAAGGTATAACAAATTCTTTAAACAATTTTGGTCCTAGTATTTCTCCTGTACCACTTGGATCCGATATAGTTATAACATTAGCTCCAGCTAAAAGTTGAGCTTTCCCAAATTCTATTAAATTTTCTGTTACAAAATTTATAAATTCGTGAGCTTCATCTTTTTTTCTAACTAATTCTTTATAAAAATACATAGGCTCCATTAAAGATGATGCTACGCTTATAGGTCCTGTTAAATTTGCCATTATGGGTACTGGTAAATTTCTATCTTTTATAATTTTTATAGCATCTAAAACTACTTTTTCTCTTCCTTCATTTAAATCTATTCTTTTTAATTGTCTCCACTCTACTACTGATTTTATTGGATATTTTATAACTCTAGGTTCAGTAGTTTTATCTCCTAAATCCACTGTAGCTCCCATAGATTCCGCTTCTATGGTCATACAAAAAGGTACTCCAAAATTTTCAAATCCTCCCTGTTCATACATTGATATAGCTAAGTTAGCCATAATTTCAGCATCTGTATGAGCTTCTGGCCATTTATATCCGCTTATATCCATTAAATCTTCTATTATCATATTCATCATTCCACCTGGACATATGCAAGGAGGCCTATCTACTTCTTTGTTTTTTAATGCTAAATTTAATCTTTCTTTTGGTGTTAACATTTAATGCACCTCATATATTTTAAAATTTTTACTTATATTAACTGTGAAATATACAAAAAACTTATTCATTTAAATATAAGATTATTAACATTTAACTTTTTCTTCTACTATTTTTTTAGCACGCTTTGCAGCTCTTGAAGCATCTGTTGTATACACATCTGCACCTATTTTATCTGCAAAATTTTGAGATATAGGACCTCCTCCTATCATTACTGTTACTTTGTCTCTTATGCCTTCTTCTTTTAATAATTTTATAACTTCTTCCATTCCATCCATAGTTGTAGTCATAAGGGTAGACATACAAATTATATCCGCTTGTATCTCCTTAGCCTTGTCTACAAAATCTCTCGGTGGTACGTCTCTTCCTAAATCTATAACTTCAAAGCCCTCTGTTTCCATCATTATTTTAACTAAGTTTTTTCCTATATCATGGGTATCTCCTTGTATTACTCCTATGACTATTTTATGTTTTTTCCCTAAATCATTCTTTTTTAAGTGAGGTTTTAAAACTTCTAGTCCTGAGTACATAGCATCAGAACACATCAATAATTCTGGAATATAATATTCTCCTTCTTCGTATAATTCACCTGCTCTATTCATTCCATGGGCAAGACCCTTATCTATAGCTTCATAGGCACTAATATTATTTTCTATACACTCTTTGGCTAATTCTACTGTTTCTTCTTCTTCCATTTCTACTACTGATTCTGATAACTTTTTTATTAGCTCTTCTGATACATTATTCATTTACTTTTCCTCCTTGATATTTTTATTATAATTTTATTTCCCATACTATAGGTTTTTTCAGCGGCTTAATAGTCTTTCTTAAACAATTATGACCTAATATTTTTACATCCTTATTTTCTTTTATAATATAATTTAATGCCTGTCCATAAGTTATTCCTTCTGGTACTTCTATAGGGCTTGACTTTATAAATCCTGCTCTATCTAATGAAGATGAAGTTATACCACAAAGATGTATTATAGAATCTCCTAGGTAATTTTTGACTTCTTTTAAAACATTGTAAGTATATTTTCCACCTAATTCTTTATACATCTTTGGTCCTAATATATCTAAAGTTCCAGCAGAATCTCCAAAGGATATTATATCTACTCCTCTTTTTACTCCTTCCTTTATAAATTCCACTGATCCCTTTTGTACTATTTTCATAAGTCTTTCTACTTCATCTTTATTTTTTCTTACTGCTTTATAAAAAATTCTTGGATCAATTAAAGAACTTATTATAGTAAAGGGTCCCTGTACATCCATTATTACAGTTTCTCCTTCTTTCTTTAATATCTCAACGGATTTTAGAACTTCTCCTATTCTTTTAGTTTTAAAATCTATTTCCTTTAATCTCTCAATATCCTCAATGCTTTTAAATGTATAGTTTGAAACTCTAGGGCCAGCCTTTTCGTCTCCTAAATTTATTTCTCCTCCTAATGCTTCCGCTTCCACTGTCATGCAAAAAGGTACTATAGAAAAGAAGTCCTCATTGTATTCTCTTATATTCTTAGAAAGTACCGCCATATCCTTAGCATTTTTGTGCACATCAGGAAATTTTATTCCCGCTCTTTCTACAGCTTCTTTGGGCATCTCTTCTCCTGTATCTAAAACACATTTAAAGTTCACATCATAATCCATTATCATTACTCCTTAAAATTTTTTATAATTTTTTTATATTATATTTTTCTTTGAACAAAAATTGTATTTTCCTTTTACGTAGGTCTTGTCCTATTATACAAATCTTTATTTCTTTGCTATCTTCAACTGTTTCTATGTTATGAACCTTTTTAGTACAATTGATTTGAATTATTTCTTTTTCCCCTTTTAAAAACCCTTTTATTCTTATTACATCCCCATATTTCCCAGTAAATAATTTACTTACAATTTCATTTATTTCTCTTATTTCAAATATTTTATTAGTTTTTACACCTAAACTTTCAAACCCATCTTCTGTAGATATCATAACTTCTACAGAATCTCTTTTTATATCCCTTGATGAATCCTCATCTAAAAAATTTAGTATATACTCCTTATTAAATTCTTCAAAGGCCAATGTTTTTATACTGGCTTTTTTATTGCACTCCCTTAAGGATTCTTTTACTTTTTTTAAAGTACTTTTATCCACCATTTGAGTTTTACTTACTATTAATATTTCTGCATTTTCTACTTGATCCATGTAAAATTCTCCGAAGGCATCCTTTTCCTCTAAATAGCTTGTACTATCTACCACAGTTATAACTCGGTTAATGTTAATTTTATCTTTAAAATTATCCTTTTCTAATATATCCAAAAGTTGACTTAAGGAACTTATCCCTGTAGGTTCTATTATTATTCTATCTGGTTTATATTCTTCTATTACTTTTTGTAGGGAATCCTCAAAGTCTTGTTTCATCATACAACAAATACATCCACTTCTTAATTCAAATACATCAAAACCCTCTTTTTTTATTAAGTCTCCATCTATAGCTACTTCCCCAAATTCATTTTCTATTATTACTATCTTTTCTTCTTTCACATTTTCCAAAACTTTTTTTATTAAAGTAGTCTTTCCTGCTCCTAAAAAACCTGAAATTAAATTTACTTTTATCATTTTAATCACTCCATTAAGATTTACCTAATGCTACAATTTTAATTATATTTGATTTTTATTGATAAAACGCTATAAGTTCTAAGACATCATTAAAAACTTAGAGCCTTTACAAAATAATCTTGAAAATCTTCCCTAGTGGAGAGTTCTATAACTTTTATGTTTTCTCTTATATCTACCATAGCTTTTGAAATATCCTTATTTAGTAAAGATAATCTTGCTCCTTCTATGGAGGAGTTTCCTACAAAAGTTATTTTACCTTTAAACCCCTTTGGTATTATTCCTAATATCTTTATACTTTCTGGATTTATATGATATCCAAAGGCTCCTGCAATTACTGCCTCTTCTATGACCTCAATATTAGCATCTATTTCTTTTAAAAGCATAGTAACTCCTGAGGATATTGCACCTTTAGCCAGCTGCATTTGTCTTATATCATTTTGAGATATATAAACATTCTCTGTTATATAAAACTTCTTATCTTTTGATCTTTCTCTTAAATTATCTGCCATATTTTTATTAAATCTTCCACTAGCCATAACCACTTTACTTTTTATTAATGCCGCCATAACATCCATAAGTCCACTACCACAAATACTTTTAGCCTCTTCATTACCAATGGTTGAATATTTAATATTATATTCTTCATCTATAGAAAAACTATCTATAGCACCTTCTTCAGCTCTTGAGCCACAGGAAATATTCATACCCTCAAAGGCTGGTCCAGCTGCAGTAGAGGATGCTGACATACTTCCATTATAAATAGCTGCTAATTCACCATTGGTTCCTATATCTATAAATATAGCTGGATGTTTTTTATTTTGAAAATCTGTAGCTACAATTCCTGCCACAATATCTGCTCCTACATAAGATGATAATGATGGAAGTAATACAATATTTCCTTCCCTATTTATTTCTATATCCATATCTTTAGCTTTTATTTCTATTTGATCTAAGAATATAGACCTATATGGTGCTTTAGCTATAGTATTTGGATTAACACCAGTAAAAAGATGAAGCATAGTAGTATTAGCTGCTATAGCAATTTCATACACATTCTTTCTATCATACTCTTTACCTATTAGCTGTTCTACCATATAATCTATTCTTTTCCTTATGCATTTAGATAAAATTTCTACACCATCTTTGTTCTCCATACAATAAGTTATTCTAGATAATACATCCCCTCCATATTCTGTCTGAGGATTCAAATCTGATATCTTATTTAAAATTTGCCCATCCTCCAAATTTAAAAGATAAGCAGATAAACCTGTAGTTCCTATATCCACAGCTACAGCTAAGACTTTATCCTCTTTATGTATTATATCTATCAGTTCTTCTTTATAAATTACCCCACAAAATTCTTTTTCCTTACTTTTTTCTATTTTCCCTATTCTCTTTAAGACACTTAGTTTTTCTGTTTTAAAATTTAGAGTATTTTTATACGGTATATTAGTCTTTTCATCAACATCTTTTAATTCTATTTTTTTTATTTTACTATCCAATTTTGTTTCTATAGAAAAACCTTTATTAATAGTTTTTAATTTTTTATTTTTATCTTTTGCTATTAGTTCTATTTTCGCATCGCCCATTACTTCACAAATACACGCAAGTCTAGTATCTTCTGATTCTGTAAATTTTTCTTCATCTTTTGTTTTAGGGGAAAGATTCCCCTTAGCTATAACTTTACACTTGCCACATTTACCTTTTCCATTACAAGGTGCTTCAATATAAAGACCTGCTTTTCTTATACATTCTATAAGCTTTGTACCGTTTTCCACTTCTATTTCCAACTGTTCCTTTATAAAAGTAATCCTAGCCATAAAATTACCTCTTTCTATATCAAATTGATTGTATTTTCTTTGCTGAAATAAAAACTACAATTATAAAATATTCATATGAAAAATAAGGGTATGAGGACAAACACATAAAAATTTATTCATGAGTTTGTCCTTTAAATCAATTTATGCCTTTTCTACAGGCTTACTATTTTCAAAACTCCCCTTTACCGCAGGTCTACTATTTTCAAAATCCCAAGGATGTTTCTTTAAATAACCATTTCCAAAAGGAGTTAATATGAAAATTATACCAAATATAGCTAATATAAATGGATACCACATATAAGGTACAATTTGAACTGGGCTAACTGAGCCTTTAGTAAAACTACCTGCTATCAATAATTGAGCTCCATATGGTATTATTCCTTGCATTGCCATTGAAAATGTACTTAAAAGAGAAGCCGTTTTTCTTGGATCTATTTTATATTCCTTTGATATTTCCTTTGACAATTCACCACAAACGATTATAGAAACCGTATTATTTGCTGTAGCTGCATCTGTTAATGCTACAAGTGAACTTATTCCTAATTCAGCAGATTTTTTACCTTTTATCATTTTATTTATCTTGTATAAAAGCCAGTCAAGACCACCACCTTTAGATACCATATTAGCAAGTCCTCCAGTTAACAGTGATAATGAAAAAATATCAAACATCCCTGTAAATCCTCCATAAACTTCCTTTGCAAATCCTAAAATTGTGAAGTCTCCATAACCAATCCCAATAGCTCCAGAGAGTATTATTCCACCCATTAATACTGCGAATACATTTTTCCCAGCTAAGGCTGCTATTAAAACAAACATATAAGGAATTATTTTTATTAAATTAAATGAATGACTTACCATCTTTGGTGTAGTTACTGGCTTTCCAAATATAAATAAAAAAGCTATTGTAACTAAAGCTGCTACCGTAGCAAAGCCAAAGTTAACTCTAAATTTATCTTTCATATCTACCCCTTGGGTCCTTGTAGCAGCTATAGTTGTATCGGATATAATTGATAAATTATCTCCATATAAAGCTCCTCCAACTAATGCTCCTAGTGCCAAGGGCATATTTAATCCTGCTTTTGCTACTAACTGAGCAGCTATAGGACCTACTGCAACAACAGTTCCTACTGATGTTCCTGTTGCAATAGAAATAAATGCAGATATTAAAAATATACCTACTACAATAAATTGAGGTGGTATTAAAGTTAATCCTAAATTTACTGTAGCATCAGCTCCACCCATTGCTTTAGAAACTGATGAAAATCCACCAGCTAAAAGATATATAATACACATTATTATTATATTCTCGTCCCCACAGCCTTTAACAAAGCTGTCCATTTTTTCATCTAAACTTCCTTGTATTAGAATAAATGCAAATATTATTCCTATTACTACTGCAATTGGAGCTGGGAATTGATAGAATGCCATTTCTACTCCCATAATAGATAATATAATTCCTGAGCATAAATACACTAACACAAAAATAGCAAAAGGTATAAGAGCCTTTCCATTTCCTTTATTTTCATTGGTATTTCCCATTTAAAACTCTCCTCATCTTAATTTAAAGTTATTTTCTAAATTCTTTATTATAGATCTAAATTCTTTATTATAGATCTAAATTCTTTATTATAGATCTATAGGATATTTTCCATAAGTTTTTCCTGCTTCCATAAACATTTCAATATTTTCTATTGGTGTATGCATTGGGATTTGACATCCTGTACTTAAAATATACCCTTTCTTAGAATCATGACCTTTTTTAATACATTCTTTAACGGATTTGAAAATAGCTTCTTTATTTCCCCTATATACTATATCTACAGGGGGAACGTTTCCAGTAATAACAACTCTGTCTCCCATTATATTTTTAGCTTCTTCTAAATCTTCTGCATTATCAATACTAAAATTAGAAATCCCTGCATTTACAACATCTTCCCATAATTCCTTACTCTTACCACAAATATGTATACCAGGAGCTCCTCCAGTCTTCTCTTTTATTTTATTAATATTTTTCCTTAAAGCTGGTAATGAAAACTCTCTAAACTGCTTTGGACTTATAAGACTAGTAGATGAAACTGGATCTGCAAATCCAATGGAGACTCCAAGCTTTGCTACTTCCTCTATGTATCTATTATTAGATTCTGCTACTATATCCATTAATGTATGCACTTTTTTAGGATATTTAATCATCCATTTTAATAGATTTTCTGTTCCTACTACAGAAGCCGCAACACTAAAAGGTCCAGACATAGCTGCACCAACATCTACTTCATCCATAAGTGCATCTCTAGTCAGTTTTATTGCCTCAAGTAAAGTTGGTAAGTTACCATCTTTTAAAGGATCTACAACTTTAAGAGATTCTATTTCGTCTATAGAATTAATAGCTGGCTCTATTAAATAAGAAATTCCATATTCAGGATAACCAACTTTAGAACCCATAGCTTCCGCAACTCCTCTAAGACTAGTAGATATACTTACACCATCATGACGAAGCCTCTTAAATAAAGCTATTTCTAAATCTGCCATAAGTTGTGCTGAATGATAGTAATCTCTAGCTGTAACCCCAATAAAAGGTGCCATGGTAACTCCCATATCTGGAACACATATTATTCTGTCAATTTCTTCTCCTTTAGAAAAGGCTACAATTCTTTCTTTAGGTGTCATCTCTTCTTTAATCAATTAAAACACTCCTTTCTAAATAAAAATATTTTTTAAATTATTACCCTTAGTTCCTAATTATTACTTCCAACTGTGTATTTTAGCATTGCAATAATAAATTTTCTACAATTATATGGAATTCAAATAAGTTAAATTTTTTCTATAACATTTTAATATAACACTTGTCTTTAAATAAAAAACTCCTTTCTGGTTTTATACTTTTAATTTTTACCAGAAAGAAGTAATTAATTTTTATTTAAGAAAAACTTTCCCAAGATATATTTTGGAATAAATTAATATCCCTTCTTTTTAGCTTCTATACCACTTTCATTTGTTCCTGGCTCTTTTATAGTAGTATTAAGCTTATTTTTTGCCCATTGATTTTGAGTCTTATGACCATTAGCCAAATAATTTTCTTCTGTCCATTCTCTCTTTTCTTTTGGCTTCATAATAATACCTCCTGATTTATTAAGTTTACATCTTTAGTATAAGTAACTTTTAAATAAATATTTATAAAAATCATTAACAAATTTAAACTATAGCCTTTCATCCGATGGCTATCCGCTCTAATACTCCCTCTTCTCCAAAGTGGGAGTAAAAACTCCCTCTGAAGCCAAGAACTCTGTTTATAAAATCACTTAAATTTTAGGGCAATATTTTAGAACAATTTACAACTTTTAATTATAAACCTATATAAAACAACAATTAGTTTAAAACACTAAAGATCTACATACTTAATTAAGATTTCTTAAATTCTATAGGATCTTATGTATCTTCTAAAATCCCATTTTTTCAAAAATTCATCTGCTTTTTCATAACCTTCTTTATATAATTTTTCCTTAGTTTCTAAGGATATATTAAATTCCGTAGTTTTTACTCCTAAGGCCGGTATAGATATAGTCCTAATTTTATCTTTATCCCTTAAATAACTTTCATCATAAGAATCTATAGTTGTTTCTACCACGTCTACTATGTAGGAGATAAAATCCTTATTTTCTATAGTTCTATTAAAATCATCTCCACCATTTCCTAATTTAAAACCAAAGGTTGGCCATCTTGGCACATCCTTTACATCAAATATCCATATAGGATAATTGCTAGTTATTCCTCCGTCTACTATATAGGCTTCTTTTCCCATATATTTGAGCTTTACTGGTGTAAAAAAGAAAGGAATGCTTATACTCATTGTTACTGCTTTAGATATTTCTAGCTCCATAGGATCCATGCCATATTTTCTTATATCATCTGGTAATATAAGTAATCTTTTATTGGTAACATCTGAAGCTATTATTTTCAATGGAGACTGACCATTTAAACTTATATGTTTAAATTTAGTTTTACCTTTATTTTTAAACATTTCTTCAAGATATTTTTCTATATATACTGTACTAAAAATACCCTTTTCTAATATAAGCCCCAAAGACTTTTTTGCTAAAGGAAATTTTTTAATAGCAGTTATATTTCCAACCTTTTCATAATCTAAATCGTACATTATTTTTTTTATTTCTTTTCCTCTATAGCCAACAGCCAGAAAGGCCGCTATTATAGCTCCTGCGGATGTTCCCGCAAGCCTTTGCCACATCATTCCTTCTTTTTCTAATCTACAGATAGCTCCTGTAAAAGCTGTAGCCTTAACTCCACCACCTTGAAAAACACCGTCTGCTTTTAACAAATAAAATCACCTTAAAATATATTGCTTTATTTTATAGTATGTTTCTTAAACTCTTAATATACTTTATATAGGTACAATTTACACATATATAACTTGAACATTACAATATAACTAATACTTAATACTTATTACTTATTACTTATTACTTATTACTTATTACTTATAATAATTACAATGTTTACTTCTATAAAAGTCAATATTCGTATCTTAAAATAACTTTATAAACAACATATGTTTTGTTTTAAATTATTTTATCTAAATTATAAAATTTACTTTATAAGTAGTATATATTCTATTTCAAAAAAATTTCAGTGCTTATATGATTTTTAATCTTCTATTAAATCATATAAGCACTGAAAAAACTACAGTAAAATTATATTTTTAAAAACTAACTTTAAATTTACCATCTTCGATTTTTATATCCTTTATTTTAACTTTAGTAATTCCCTTATCTATAATAATCTCATCTCCATTGCTTTGAATATTACTCATGTTTGATTTTTTTATTTCATTTAGAAGAATACTCTTAGGTACTGATACTTTTCCCATTTTTATACTATCTACCTTATAAATTATTTTATCATCTCTTGCACTTACATCTCCATAAGATGACATAAGTAAATCAATCCCATTATATCTAACTGGCACATATAAATTTAATTTATTGTCTTTAGTATCAACCTTAACAGATTTTACTAATATACTTCCTACATTTTTCTCATTTTGAAAATAAACTTTTAGCATCTCATTTACATCTTCTTCATTTACAGTTAAGGTTCCCTTGCTAAGTTCTACGTTCTTTAGTTTGTCTAGTATATTTTCATTCTTAATGGAATTATCACTTAAATTCTCTCCTTGGTAAGTAGCCATCTTAAAAAATGCAAATCCCACTATCACTATGCATATTAACACAATAAGTAATGTTTTTAAAAAACTTTTCATAATTATATCTTCCCCTTCATCTATTACTATGTTTTAAATCCAAATTTATTTTATTATAAACTATTCTGCACAATATTAAAAGCATCCTTACTCTTCACAAGTACTCCCTCATTAATAATTATTGATCTATCCGCAAGTAATTCTGCTTCATAAGGATCATGGGTAACCAATAAAATACTCATTTTAAACTGCTTCTTATATTCTATGAACTCTTTATAAACTACCTCCTTAGTAGCCTTGTCCAATGCTGCAAATGGCTCATCTAACATTAATACGTTAGGTTTTATTGCTAAAGCTCTTGCTAAAGCTACTCTCTGCTTTTCTCCACCTGATATTTGATTAGGCTTTCTATCTTTAAGATGTTGTATTTTAAATGTTTCAGTTATATACTTTATATAGCTTATATCATAATCTTTTTGATTTTTTACCCCAAATAATATATTCTCTTCCACAGTCATATGAGGAAACAAAGCATAGTTTTGAAATAAATATCCTACATGCCTATCTTTTATTGGTAAGTTTATATTTTTAGAAGAAGAGAAAACAATCTTATTATCAATTTTAATAATTCCTATATCAGGAGTTTTAATCCCTGCAATACAATCTAAAATGGTTGTTTTTCCCGATCCTGAAGAACCTTGCAATGCAACTATTTCATTCCCTAAAGTTAAATTACATTGTAAATCAAAATAATTTAAGCTTTTAACTATATCTAATTTTATCATTTGTCAAAACCCCTTTTAATTCCTTTTTAAAATTGAATTAATTGGCTACAAATACTATTGTAAACAGTTCCTTAACTTTTACTTTCAATATTATTTAAGAATTATGTAATTTCATCAACAGATTTCTAAGCTTCAGAGGGAGTTTTTATTCCCTCTGAAGCTTAGAAATCGTTATCCAGGGACGTATCCTCTCTTTACTTCCACTTTGAGGAAGATGGGAGTATTAGAGCGGGTAGTCATCGGATCAATTATGACTAAAAGCAGTAATCATGCTTGTTAATTATATACTAACATAATATACTGCCTCTAAGTCTTTATAAATATTATTTAATTTAGTCTTTTATAGTCCTTCTTCTTTAACCATGAATTTAATGAAAATATTAAAACAAAGCTAAATACTACAACTATCCCTAAAAGTATATTTGCCACTTTCGTATATCCGTTATCTACAGCAAAATATATAGCAGTAGGTATAGTCTGCGTCTTACCAGGTATATTTCCTGCAACCATTAAAGTTGCTCCGAATTCTCCTAAAGCCCTTGCAAAGGACAATACACTTCCACTTACTATGCCTGGCCACGCTAAGGGAAAACTTATCTTAAAAAAAATCCTCCATTCACTTACACCAAGTGTTCTTGCTGCATTTTCATATATATGGTCAATATTCAAAAATGCTGCTTTAGCACTTTGGTACATTAAAGGTATTGAAACTATAGTCGCTGCAACACAAGCTGCAACTGGAGTAAATATAATAGTTATTCCAAAGTTCTCATATAGAAATTTCCCCATAAAATTCCTCTTACTCATTAAAATAAGTAATCCATATCCGGTAATCGTTGGAGGAAGAACCATTGGCAAAATAATTAAACTCTCAAGTATATCTTTTCCTTTAAAATTAAACTTAGTGCAAACTCTAGCTAATAATATACCAAATATAAAGGTAAAAATCGTAGATATAAAAGCTACTTTTAGCGATAAAATAATTGGTTGTAATATCATAATGAATTCCTATTTTGCTATATAATCAAATCCATATTTTATAAATATATCTTGAGCTTCTTTTGTTTGGATATATTCTGCAAATTTCTTTGATCCCTCTTTATTTTTACTATTTTTAACTACTGCCATTGGATAAACAATAGGTTTATGAGATTTTTCATCAAAAGTATATCTTATGTAACTTTTCTTTAATACTTTAGCATCATTATTATAAACAATTCCTGCAGCAGCTTCTCCACTTTCTACATATTTAGCGACTTGTTTTACAGATTTTCCGTATACAATTTTATCTTTTAAAACATCCCACAATTTATAGTATTCTATCGCTTCTTTTGCATATTTTCCTGCTGGAACAGCTTCAGGTTCTCCTATAGCTAATTTAGAATCAATATTTTTTAAATCAGATACTTTTTCAATTTTTTTATCTTTATTTTCTTCAGATACGATTAAAACAAGTTTATTTCCTAGTAAATCTTTTCTTGTATCATTATCTATTAATTTTTCTTCCTGTAATTTGTCCATATTTTTCTTAGATGCTGATATAAATAAATCCGTTGGAGCTCCTTGTTCTATTTGCTTTTGAATTGTACCAGAAGCATCAAAAGTTATTGAAACTTTAGCTCCTGTTTCTTTTTCATATTTTTTTTGTATCTCTGTTAAGGCCTCTGTTAAACTTGCAGCTGCAGATACAGTTATATCAAGATTTTCTTTAGATTCTTTCTTACTGGATGTATCTTCTTTTTTTTCTTCTACTTTTCCATTAGCACATCCAAATAGTCCTAATGATAAAGTTCCTATAATTAAAATACTCAAAAATTTTTTCAAAATAATTCCCCCTTTTTTATATATTTTAAATATAGATCATATTTCCATTTTTGTAAACTCTCTCAAATACCTTTTGTAAATGTTTTTCTAATATAATACTAAATAATTATCTTTTCCCTATATTTTTTAATGTCAAATAAATTAAGTTATTTTAATAGTTGATTATCTAGAAGGTTTCTAATTATTCTCCTTAACTAAATATAATAAATTATCATCCACATTATAAAACAATGGTGCTATCAATATTTTAGGATATTTTTCTCTTAGCCTTTTAGTTTCACTTAATAAAAAGCTAGTCTCATTTTCTATTTCAAACATAGGAGCAAAACTCATAAAATGTTCCTCTGCTTGATTTCTATCCCAACCAGCATTATCAACTAGTCCTTGGATAAATTTTTCCTTTTTATTCATTAAATTTACCATTCCACAACGATTATGTCCTATTAACGCTAAAGCTTTAACCCCGCCTACTGCAATAGCATAGGATATTTTAAACTCGCTATATCTTAAATTTCCTCCACCTGTTCTAAGTATATACGCAAAATTATTAGGTATATTAAGTTGCTTACGATTATCCATACACATTCCAACTAACAATTCTGCATTATCATATTTTTCTAGTTTATAACCTAAATTATGATATTTAAAAAGTTTTTCAATAGCTGTGTTTTTATAAATAGGTAATATATCTTTAATGTTTTCTACTTTTATTAATCTATCCATATTTTATTTATGAGATATTATAATCCCATAAAATTTCACCACCTTTATTTATAATTCTAATATTTGCATTACTTAACTATCTTCATTAATTCCTAGATCTTATAAAAAATGATAGATATTAAAACACTTTAACTTTAGCTAGTGGGTTTTATATTAAGTAGTGTCCTATATTAAACTATCGAAATAAACTTATATAATAAAGTAATACTTAAATCTATATCCTTTAAATATTACTTTTCATAATGTTTTTTAGGAGGCTCTAATCCTATATATTGATAGTAATAACATTTTAATCTTCCGTTATATAGTTTTCTATTTTTATCTGATTTTTTCCCAAATATTTTTTCAAATCCTTCATAAGAAGTTAATACAAAGCAAGACCAATCTTGTAAATCGGAGTATACTACGCCTAAATTTTTATAAATTTTTTCTACTTCTTTTAAAGTATTTAACCTTTCACCATAAGGTGGATTAGTTATTATAAATCCATATTTCTTTTTTGATTTAAACTCTTCCATAGGCATTTTTTGAAAAGCTATGTAATCAGAAACACCTGCTTTTTCTGCATTAGCCCTAGCCGTCTTTAATATCTTGCCATTTATATCTGAAGCTAGTATTCTAAAGTCCTCTTTATTTATAGAGCTTCTAGCATGACGCCTTACTTCTTCCCAAATATTAAGAGGTATTATATCCCAAGCCTCTGCTGCAAAATTTCTATTTAAACCTGGTGCTATATTTTTACCTATCAAAGCTGCTTCTATGGCAATAGTTCCAGAACCACACATAGGATCTGAAAGTATTCTTGAAGGTTCCCATTTACTTAAAAGCACCAAAGCTGATGCTAATGTTTCCTTAAGAGGAGCTTCTCCTGCGTTTTCTCTATATCCTCTTTTATGAAGTCCTGGACCTGAAGTATCCAATGTTAATGTAACTATATCCTTTAAAATACCTACCTCTATTTTATACTCTGCACCATCTTCGCTAAACCAATCCTTAACATACTCTCTTTTCATAGCTTCTATTACAGCTTTTTTTACTATAGATTGACAATCTGGCACACTATGTAGTGCGGATTTAATAGATTTTCCTGTAACATGCATAAATCCATCTTCTGAAATATATTTTCCCCAAGGTACTGATTTAGTTCCTTGAAAAAGCTCCTCAAAACTTTCCGCTTTAAACTCTGCCATTTTTATTAAAACTCTATCTGCAGTTCTAAGCCACATATTACATGTAACTATATCTCTTTCATCACCTACAAAGGTAACTTTACCATTTTCTATTGTTAAATCATCATAACCTAATTCTTTTAATTCATTAGCTACTACTTTTTCTAACCCAAAGGTTGCTGTGGCAATTAGTGTATATTCCATTTTTTCATCTCCTACTTTAAATATAATTTGTGTTTCATATACTGAATAAATTTTCTTATAATTTTATTAATCTATCATAATTGATTATATATATTGAATTTTTCCTATTTTATAGATTTTTAAATGCACTTTCTTAATAGATTATTATCCTAAGTATTAAAAATATTTTAACAAGAAAAATTATTTAACCTATAATCTAATATATTTTATATTAGTAATTATTTACTTTAACTCTAACATTACAGGACAATGATCTGAACCATAAACCTCATTTAATATTTCTGTATTTTCTACCCTATCTAATAAATTGTTTGAAACAAAATGATAATCGATTCTCCAACCTGCATTTCTTTCTCTAGCTTTAAATCTATAACTCCACCAAGAATATTTAATCTTATCTGGATTCATATTTCTAAAGGTATCCGTATATCCTCTTTCTATTATTTTATCTAACCAGTCTCTTTCTATTCTTAAAAATCCTGAGGTTTTCTCATTAGCTTTAGGATTCTTAAGATCTATTTCATTATGAGCTGTATTATAATCTCCACATATAACTAGCTTTTTACCTTCCTTAACTAATTCATCACAATAATTAAATAATGCTTCATAAAAATCTAATTTATATTGAAGTCTTTCCTCATCTCTTTGGCCATTAGGAAAATATATGTTTAAAAGTGTAAAATCCTTAAATCCTGTTATAAGTATTCTTCCTTCTGAATCAAATTTTTCTATACCTATACTATGCTTTACTGAAATAGGTTTTACTTTAGTATAAGTAGCCACACCACTATATCCCTTTTTTACTGCAAAGCTAAAATAAGAATAATAGCCATCTATATTTTTTATATTATCTTCCAATTGATTTTCCTGTAACTTCGTTTCTTGTATACATAATATATCAGGGCTTTCTTCACCTATCCACTCAATAAAGTTCTTTTTTGCTACTGCTCTTAAACCATTAACATTCCAAGAATAAATTCTCATAATACTCACCTTTTCTTAAATTCATCTAAATAATGTTATTTAATAACTATTATAAATTATATCAAAAAATTTTCAAAAACACACGTAAAATAATAAAAGTGCCAGGGACTTTTATTATTTAGAGTACAGAGTATAGAGTACAGAGGGCAGATATGGTTGATCTTTTTAAAATGCCTTTTACGGCACACATGCATCTTTTTAAACAAATAGTAGAAGCTAGCATAAACTTCTTACAGATGATTTAAGAAATCCATAATGAAATTCTTTGAAAAAATATATATAAAACTTTCAAGCTTTTCATAAATACAAATTAGAATAATACCTTTTAAACCTATTAAAACAAAAAGTACTTTTAGAGAAAATAAATATCTAGAAAAATAATTAGAATACTTTATTTGTGGACTAATATATAAGCGTAAAATAAACAGGACGTTTATTTAGCACTTTGTCACAGGACGTGGCATCAGTGCGTTAGTTTAGATATTAGGACACAAATATTAGTATTCTTTATTTTTTATAGCTATTTATTGACTAAAAATACTTTTTGTTTTAATTCCTAACCTTTAAAAGGTATTATACATTAAATCTTTTAACCCACATTTTTTTCTATAGGTTTAACAAATTCTTCTTTAAGATTTTCTTCTTCATTATCCTCTTCTTCCGTTCTACTTTCTTTTGGAAGTATTAGATTTAATATTATTCCTACTAGTGTTGCTAATGCAACTCCTGCTATTTCTACCTCTGATCCTGCTAACTTAAATTTTACTGCAGCTCCACCTATTCCTAATACTATTATTACAGAGGATATTATTAAGTTTCTCTTTTTGCTAAAATCTATTTTATCCTCTACAAATACTCTAAAACCTGAGGAAGCTATTATTCCAAATAAAAGTATACTCACTCCGCCCATTACTGGCATTGGTATAGTAGCTATTAATGTTGCTACAGGTCCTATAAAGGAAAGTATAATAGCTATTATTGCAGCTCCTATAATTACCCATACGCTGTATACTTTAGTTATAGCCATAACTCCAATATTTTCTCCATAAGTTGTGTTAGGAGGTCCACCTATGAATCCTGCTAGTAGAGTAGCTACTCCATCTCCTAGTATAGATCTATGAAGGCCAGGGTCTTTTGTAAAATCTTTTCCTACTACATTATTTGTTACATAAACATGTCCAATATGTTCTGCTAAGGTTACAAAGGCTACTGGTGCCATTAATACCACGGCGTTTATGTTAAACTCTGGTTTCATAAATGGTGGAAGTTGAAACAAAGGCGCACTTGCTATTTGAGTTAAAGTTTCCTGAGATATAACCCCTAGGGCTAATGCTGAAATATATCCACATATCATTGCTATAAGGATTGGTATCACTCCTAAGAATCCTTTGAAATACATAGTTCCAAGTATTCCTATTCCTAAGGTTATTATTGAAACCGTAATCCATGCCCATCTTGGTACGCTTTGCATGGAATCTACCATAAAATTAGAATTAAGACCTGCCCAATTTATTGCTACTCCCGCTAATCCTAACCCTATTACTATTACAACGGAACCAACTACAATTGGTGGTAATACTTTATTTAACCAATCTGTTCCTGTAAAACTTATTATAGCTGCTACTAATATATAAATTAAACCTGCAGCTATTATTCCAGATAACATGGCATTTGGTCCATAAGCCGATGATGCTACTGTCATAGGACCTATAAATGCAAAAGATGATCCTATATAAGCTGGTAGTTTTGCTTTTGTACAAAGTACATAAAGAAGTGTTCCTACACCACTTCCAAACAATGCAATAGAAGGACTCATACCTGTAAGCATTGGCACTAATATAGTGGCTCCCACCATTGCAAATAAATGTTGAAAACTTAAAGGTATAGTTTTTAAGATAGGTAATTTTTCATTTACGTCTACGTATTTTTTCATATTATTTCCCCCTTTTAGTCTCTCTGGACTATTTTAAAAGATGCTATTTTTCAAATATTTTAATGGAATCTTGTCCATCAAGTTCTTTTAAATGTACTGATACTACTTCTGTTCTCGAAGTTGGAATATTTTTACCTACAAAATCTGGTCTTATAGGTAATTCTCTATGTCCCCTATCAACTAGAACCGCCAACTGTATACCAGAAGGTCTTCCGTGATGTATAGTAGCATCCATAGCTGCTCTTACTGTTCTTCCTGTGAACACTACATCATCTACTAAAATTATTTTTTTATCATTAATATGATGTTCTAAATCTAAGCTTTTTATTACTGGTTGTTCATTTTCCTTAGTTAAATCGTCTCTATATAAAGTTATATCTACAGAGCCTACAGGTACTTTTACATCCTCAATATCTTCTATAGCCTTAGCTATTCTCTTAGCTAGAGGGTACCCTCTTCTTTTTATACCTACAAGAATAATATCTTCTACCCCTTTATTTTTTTCTATTATTTCATGGGCTATTCTTGTAAGGCTTCTTTTAATACCTTTTTCATCTAATATTTCAGCCTTAAGATTCAATTTTATGCCTCCTTCTTTATAAACCAAAACTTAATTAAGTTGGACCTTTACCCATCTGAATTTTAATTAAACTAAATCTAGAAACTTTAAAATCCTCATTTTCCTCTTATATAAGAAGGAATATTAGAATTGTTAATCATCAGATAAAAAATGCCTTTACTCTGTGAGTAAAGGCATAATAATTCCGTGTAGATTTATTTATAGCCTTATGACCTCACAGGATCATTTTAAAGGTAAAATATTTCTTATTATTATACAACATTTAATTTAGTTTTTCAACATTTTTAATTTTTTCTTTTGTTTTTACTAATAAATATACACTGTAATTTTGTCTTTTGTTTTTATTAATCTTTCTAATTACAATTATATGTTTTTCTTTTGTTCTTAAACTATTTTATCTTTTGTTCTTAGAAAATTTTATCTTCTGTTATTTTATGTTTTTATCTTTTGTGACATTTATAGACATATATTATCACTATTTTGCAATTAAATCAATTCATTTTTTAAGATTTTTATTATTTTCTTGAAATATTCTGGTAGTTCACTTTCAAATTCTACATATTGTCTCGTAGTAGGATGAATAAAGCCTAATAACTTTGCATGCAACATTTGTCCCTTTAGATTAAATCTTTGTTTTTTATAACCATAAACAGGATCTCCTACTAAAGGATGCATTATGTGGCTCATATGAACTCTTATTTGATGTGTTCTTCCTGTTTCTAACCTACACTCTACTAAAGTATGATTTTTAAATCTCTCTATGACCTTGTAGTGAGTTACGGCATGCCTTCCATCTTTTACTACCGCCATTTTTATTCTATCTACAGGGTGTCTACCTATAGGCGCCTCTATGGTTCCCTGTTCATCCTTTATTATGCCCTCTACCAATGCCATATATACTCTAGAAATTGAATGCTCTTTAAACTGAGCTGCTAAATTATTGTGAGATATGTCATTCTTTGCCACAACTAATATTCCTGAAGTATCCTTATCTATTCTATGAACAATACCAGGTCTTGCTACCCCATTTATACCAGATAAATCTTTACAATGATGTAAAAGAGCATTAACTAACGTTCCTGAATATACTCCTGGTGCAGGATGTACCACCATTTCTTGGGGCTTATTCACAACTATTACATCCTTATCTTCATATATTATATCTAGCTTAATATCTTCTGGTTCTATTTGAAGCAATTTTGGTTCTGGTATATTTACTTCAATATTATCTCCAACTTTTAATTTATAATTTCTCTTTTTTTCTTTATTATTTACTAGAACATTACCTTCATCTATA
Source organism: Clostridium botulinum (assembly GCF_001276985.1). GTDB lineage: Bacteria > Bacillota > Clostridia > Clostridiales > Clostridiaceae > Clostridium_F > Clostridium_F botulinum. The sequence continues at coordinate 386,855 of NZ_LHUL01000008.1, read as the reverse complement.
ATCCCTTGAAGATAAGATCTAGATTTGTCTTCAAATATTTTGGATAAGTATAAATCTAATCTTACATTATCAAATTCTTTTTCTACTTGTAAATTTATTTTTTCCATAAACTACTCTTCCTTTAATATGTATATAGCTAGTAGTACAGTACCTATAACTACTAACATATCCGCTACATTAAATGTAGGGAAATAATAAACATCTTTATAGTGTAACATAATAAAATCTACTACAAATTTATAATAAATCCTATCTATTAAATTACCTATAGCACCACTTATTATTAATGATAAAGATATCTTTAGTAATTTTGAAGTCGGCTTGTACTTTACAATAAAATATACTACTCCTAAAATTACAATTGCAGTTATTAAACTCAGAAATATTAATCTATTTTGAAATATTCCAAAAGCTGCTCCTCTATTTTCTAAATAAGAAAAGGTAAATAAATTTTTTATTACAACTATATCTTTACCAGAAGCTAATGTATTTAAAGCCCATATTTTACTTATTCTATCTAAAAATATACCTAATATTAATACAATTATTCCCAAAGTATCCCCCCTATTACTATAAAGTACGCCTTGTTATTAAATAGAATTTTTATAAATACTATTGACTTTTAAATTAATAATATATATAAATTATATTTATATTATTATATTTTATATAAATACTTTATATGAAAATTTCTAATTTTAAAAATTATTCTAAGGTTCAGTGTTCTATTATAAACAGAGTTCTGGGCTTTAGAGGGAGTTTTTACTCCCTCTAAAGCTTATTAACAGAATTCTTAGGAGTTTTACTTCTTAGAAGTCGTTATCCTTTAGGAGAAATCGTTATCCAAAGACGTAGCCGCTCTTTACTCCCACTTTGAAGAAGATGGGAGTATTAGAGCGGGTAGTCATCGGATAAATAGGCTCTAGCTGAACCTTAGAATTACTTGATGCTTAATTTTTAATCATATAATGTACTTTTATAATATTCATTACTTATTCTTTCTACTGGCTCTACATAACCTTCTTCTTCTAAATCCTCTTCTTCTCCTACATTGTAATATTCATCCATATTTTTCATCTTATTAAAAAATTCTACGCTTTGATAAGAATCTTCTGCATCAAATTCTACTTTTGAAGTTTTATCATTGTATCCATATCCAAAAGGATAACCCAATACATCTTCTTCAATAGGTCTTTGAACTTTTCTAACATTTTTCCCACTAACTTCATTTTGGCATTTAACGCAAAACTCTGCATAAGGAACAAATTCTAATCTTTCCTTTGGTATATGTTTACCGCAACTCTTACAAATCCCATAATTTCCATCCTCTATATTTTTCAATGCATCATTTATTTTTTTCATTATAGATATTTCATTTTCCTTAAGAGCCAAACCTTTTTCTTTTTCAAAAAGTTCTGATCCTGTATCCGCAGGATGGTTATCATAATTAGATAATTCCATGCTCATGGCAGAGTTAGAATCTATGGTTTCATTATCTTTCATTTCCTCTAGCAAAGAATTTACGCTTTCTTTTTCTCTTATAAGTTTATTTTTAAAATATTCTAAAGAATTTTTATCCATAGGTTATAAACCCCTTTCTCCATAGAACTTTTACTTTCCTAATGATATTTTAAGTATATTTGTTTTATTTATTCTATGTAAAAAGCTTTTAATTAACCTAATTTTAGTTATCATTTTATATAATAACAAACTCCTTATTATAATAACTATTACTTTTTTAAATTAAATTTATATATTATAGTAAAAATTTTATATATATAAGAAATTTAAGCCTATCTAAATTAACTCGTAATCTAGATTAAATAAACTTAAAGAATTAGGGAATGATATTTCTGTGCATTGGTAATCCTTAATTAAAGTATGTTTTTTATTTTTTAGAGATAAAACTAAAAAAGCTAAAGCTATTCTGTGATCTTTGAAACTTTCTATCTCTAAGGATTTATCTATGTAAGATCTGTTTCCTTCTATAATCAAATCTCCATTTTTATATATGGCTTTTACATCAGCTCTTTTCAAATTTTCTATAATAGCTTCTACTCTATCACTTTCTTTAAATTTTAGTTCTTCTACAGATTTAAATATAGTTTTTCCTTCACTAAAGGCTGCTATTACAGATAATACTGGTATTTCATCTATTATATTAGGCGTAATGTGTTTTTCTACTGTAATACCCTTTAAATAGCTTTCTTTTACATATATATTCCCTACAGGTTCACCATTTAATAATTTTCCCTTTTCTATTTCTATATTTGCTCCCATATTCCTTAAAACATTTATATATTCTATCCTGCCCTCATTTAAAAGTACATTTTTTATACATAGATTAGAACCTTGTATAAGTAAAGCCGCTGAAATTAAAAAGGCTGCCGAAGATATATCTCCCGGTACATATATATCTTTACTATTTAATTTAGACTTTTCTATAGTTATTTCCTTTTTAGAACTACTTTTCTTTTTATCCTTAGAATATATATTCCTTATATTTATAGAAGCATCTAAATATTTTAACATTCTCTCTGTATGATCTCTAGTAGATTTATTCTCTACTATTGTGGTTTTTCCTTTTGACATTAAACCTGCTAATAATATACAAGATTTTACTTGGGCTGATGCTATTTCCATATTATATTTTATAGAATTTAATCCACTATGCTTTAAAAACTTAAGAGGTAGCTTATTATCTTTGCTCTCTATTTCTGCTCCCATTTTTTCTAAGGGTTCTATAATTCTTTTCATAGGTCTACAACTTAAAGATTCATCGCCTATAAATCTTGTTTCTGCCCTTATGCCACTCAAAATACCCGCCATAAGTCTTACCGTGGTTCCTGAATTCTTACCCTGTAATACTTCCGGTTTCTTATTAAAATTTTCATAACCAGGAGAATTTACCTCTAAGACATTTCCTTCTACCTTTATATCTACTCCAAGCTTTTTTATAGAGTCTAAAGTGGCCATACAATCTAAGTTTTTAGGGAAATTATAAACTTTATATTCTCCTTTAGGTAATGCTCCTATTATTAAAGATCTATGACCTATAGATTTGTCTCCTATTATTTCGTATTCTCCTGTTAAACTTTTTTTTAAACCTTTAACGAATAAATCCATTTTTATTCACCAATTTCTTAATATTAATCTATTTTTAACCTATTAACCCAAATTTCCATAAAAATATTTTTATTTATAAAATTTTACAATAACTTATCAAGTATCCTAGCAACTAAAAGTATAAAAAATTACACTATAATATTTTATCCATTTGTTTTACTTTATCAATTATTTCTTTCATCTCTTTAACATTTATAGTCTGTCTAGCATCAGATATAGCATTATCAGGATTTATATGACTTTCTATTATAAGTCCATCCGCTCCTCCCGCTATAGAAGCTAAAGACATTGGTTTTACATATTCCCTAAAGCCTGTAGCATGACTTGGATCTACTATTATAGGAACTCTATATTTATCCTTTATTACGGCTACAGTATTTAAATCTAGTGTGTTTCTTGTATAACTTTCAAAGGTTCTTATACCTCTTTCACATAATACTACATTCATATTACCTTCACTCATTATATACTCTGCTGCATAAATCCATTCATTAAGAGTAGCACTCATGCCTCTTTTTAAAAGAATAGGTTTTTTTGTCTTTCCTACTTCTCTTAATAGAGTGTAGTTATACATATTTCTTGAACCTATTTGTATCATATCAATATAATCATAAGCTTCTTTTAAATCCCTAGCATCCATTACTTCGCTTACTATAGGCATATTAAATTTCTTTCCACATTCTTTTAAAATTTTAAGTCCCTCAAATTTTAAACCTTGGAAAGAATAAGGAGAAGTTCTTGGTTTGAAGGCTCCTCCTCTTAACATATGAACGCCTAATTTTTTAAGGTTTTCTGCTATAGCCACAACTGTTTTCTCATCTTCTACAGCGCAGGGTCCTGATATAATTATCTTTTCTTCTCCACCTATAACTATATCTCCTACCTTCACTCTAATGTTTTCACCATTTTTCTTATCTATTAATAATTTTTCCATTAAAATATCACCTACGAAAATTTCTTTCTTTTCTCTCTTCTTTAGACTAATGTTTTTATATACTATTAAAGTATTTTATATATTATTTTAAACTTTTAAATAACTAAATATCTGATAAATTTATATATTTGTAAGCATTCCTTTTAATATGTTAGTAGAATTTTTTATAGCTATAGTCATAAAATCTTCATATTCCATATGAGCTCCTGTACTTGCATTATCTGATATGGATCTTATAACCACAAAAGGAATATTATTTAAATAAGAGACCTGAGCTATACTTCCACCCTCCATTTCACAAGCTAGTGCATTAAACTCTTTGCACATCCATTGAACCCTTTTTTTATCATTTATGAATTGATCTCCTGTAACTATTCTTCCTACTAAACATTTATGTTCTGTTTTATTCTGGAAGGCCTTTTTAGCTTTCTCTATTAATTCAATGTCACATTTAAAATCAAATGTATCTAATCTTGGAATTTGTCCTATTGGATCTCCAAAAGCAGAAGTATCCATATCATGCTGAACTAAACTATCCGCTACTACAACATCTCCTGGTAATACATTTTCTGCTGTTCCCCCAGCTATACCTACATTTATTATTCTATCCACTTTAAAATCATCTATGAGTATCTGAGCACAAACTGCTGCATTTACTTTGCCTATACCGCATCTTACAGCTACCACATTATTTCCCCAAAGTTTCCCAAAATTAAATGTCATATTGGCTTTAACTTGTTTTTTTTCCAAATCTAATTCCTTTAATAATAATTCTAATTCCTCATCCATTGCACCTATAATACCTATTGTCATTTATTTTTCCTCCCTATCTATACTTTCTTTTATAGCTTTAATAATCTCATTTTCTTCTACTTCTACTTTTACCTTTACTTTACCTACTTCCTCTAGTAAAGCAAATCTAATTTTTTCTCTATTTTTTTTATCATGTCTTATAGCATACAAAAATGTTTTATAGTTGTCAACTTTATAGAAAAGTGGTAAATTTAACTTTTTATATAACTGTACCACATTATTATATATGTTTTTATCTAGATTTAACTTTTTTTCTGACAATTTTAAGGCTACTAGTATACCTAAAGCCACTGCTTCTCCATGAGATATCCTGTAACTAGAATTAGCTTCTATTGCATGCCCTACGGTATGACCAAAATTTAAGGAATTCCTCATACCTAAATCCCTAAAGTCTTCTTCTACAATAGCTGCTTTTATAGATAAACATTCCTTCACTATATGAATAAGCTTATCTTGCTCTCTTTCTAATATAAATTTAATATTCTTTTCTATAAAATAAGCTAAATCATTCTCCCTTATTAAAGAATATTTTATTATTTCTCCTAATCCATTTAAAAACTCCCTTTTACTTAAAGTTTTTAAAAAACTAGTACTAACATAAACAAAGACTGGATTGTAAAAATTACCTATTAAGTTTTTTATTTCTCTATGGTTATATCCTACTTTTCCTCCTATTGAGCTGTCTACTTGAGCTAATAGGGTAGTAGGTATATTTATAAAACGTAACCCCCTCATATATGTAGATGCTACAAATCCTGTAATATCTCCTACTATTCCTCCACCAAAAGCTATTAATACACTATGTCTATTAGCATTATTATCCATTAAAAAATCATATATTTTATTTATTGTATTAATATTTTTATTTTCTTCCCCTGGTTCCATGACAAATACAAAATACTTATTTTTATTTATAAACTGTTCCATTTTATGTTTATATAAGTTATATACATTTTCGTCTGTTATTATAAATATACTATCGCTATCCTTTATCCTATTTTCTAAAAGTATATTGTGAAATCTATTTAAGTTATTATTTATGTATACCCTATGTTTAAGTTCTAAACTTTCTAATATTATTTCTTTCATAAATTCACCTACTTTCATATATAAAGTAATTCTGAAATCATTGTAAATTGCTATTATAACAAATGCTTCTCTATGAAACTTTAGAATAGCCTATAAAAATACCTTAGCAATATTTTGATTTTAATTAGTAAATATCAGTATTAATATTAAAAATTACAATTAATAATCTGTATAAAATCTTAAATTTTTTAGTTCAAAAATTTAAATATCTTCCGCCTTGATAAAAGATGGAAGTATTAGCAATGTTATCAATAGGATAAATTTATTATACCACATAGCTAATACTTTATTAGTATATTAAATATAATTTCACTTTTTTATTTATTGAAAATAGCTTCTATTAATCATATAATTAGAAACTTATACATAACTCAAAAGAGTTTTTGCTATATGCAAAAACTCTTTTGTTAATCCTCTTTTATATAAAAACTCTTTATTTCATTGTTATTTTTGTTTAAAGAAGAATTATCTATAGTAATATCTGAAACTTTAAAACTATGTTCTCTAGTTTCTGAATTATCTATCTCATTTGCTAAAGCTCTACTATCCTGAACTTCGATTTCTTTTTCAGGTACAAACTTTTCTTCTATACCAGTACCAAGATTATAGTTCTTCATAAATTCTTTTTCCATTTCATAAAACATGTCCATTTGAGTTTTCATAAATGTTTTATATCTATTTCTAAATTTATTAAATTCTTGTTTTGTATATTGGAATTCATCATTTATTTTCATAACATCTTCTTGAGATTTTTCTATAACTCTTTTAGCAGAATCATTAGCATTTTTTATTATTAAATCTGCTTCTTTTTGAGCTGTTTCCTTTGCTTGCTCTGCCGCATTTTGTGCTAGCAAAAGAGTGTTCTGTATAGTTTCTTCCATTTTATCATAATGGTTTAACCTTTCTTCTAATGTATTTACTCTTTCTCTTAAAGATGAATTATCTTTATATAACTCTTCATAATCATCTGATATTTTATCCAAAAATTCATCTACTTCATCACAATTATATCCTCGCATGGATTTTTTGAATTGCTTATTCGTAATATCCATTGATGTTATCTTCATAGAACACACCTCAAATCAAATAAATTTTTTAAATAATATTTTAATTCTTCCCTTAGCTGTTTCTCCTATAAAAGAATCCATTTTAAATTTACCATATCCTCTTATAGTTACTATAGATCCTATGCATATTTCTTTGTTTTTAGATTTAACTTCATCATAATCCACAAATACTTTTGAAGATCCTATGAAATCCAGAGCCTTAGTTCTTGAAATGTTACATAGAGATGCCACTATAGAATCTGCTCTATTAGAAGAAACAATAATAGACTTTTCTTGAAAATTAAACTCAGGAATTACCTGAGTTTTTAAATCCATCTTTTCTATTCTACAGGGTGCCTTAGCTATATGATTTAAATTCATATTTATATATTCATATAAGTCATCATAAATAGGTACGTAACAATTATTTTGTTTTAAAACTAAATCTCCCATTTTTTCTCTCTTTATCCCTAAGGATGTTAAAGCACCTAAAAAATCCTTATGTTCTAGATTTACAAATTTAGAATTATAACTTATTTTAGCTAGAACTACTGGAAAATCTTCAATATCATAAACATTAAATCCTATAATTTGTCTTTCTGCATCTTTAAAAACTCCAGCGATATCTATTTTTAAATTTAAAAAGTGGGCCAATTCACAAGAAGCTTTGCATATGTTATTAGTACAAAAATAAGATGAAAATAATTGTTTTCCTGTTTTTTCTGCCAAAATAGCTTTATTATATATATCTAACAATAAACTCTTATCTTCTATATTTACCTTATTTAAAAATTTTTCTTTGTCCATTTAGAACATTCCTAAAATAACAAAAACTAAATTTCTTAAAACATCTAATAAAATAAAAGCAAATATAGGTGAAAAATCTATCATCAAATTAGGGGCTATTTTATTTTGAAAACTTCTTGCAGGTTTCATAAGCGGATCCGTAAGACTATGTATAAAATTAGTAAAAGGATCCCTTCTCCCAGGAGCTATCCAAGATAATAGTACATCAATTAAAATAGCTGCTTCTAAAAGCCTAAACAAAAGTGACACAGCTGTTATTATAGTGTTAGATACCATATTTGCCTCCAAATACTTATTTATTCCAATTAAATATACCCTTACTAGATATTAATTGACTTTTAAGTTCATTAGTAACTTCTACTGTTGAAGGAGCTAATATATATACAGATTTTTCTACTTCTTCTAAACTACCACCTAATGCATAACTTGCTCCTCCCATAAAATCTAGTAATCTTTGGGCTATTTTAGTTTCTAAATCAGTAGTATTTACTATTATTATTTTTCTATTCTTTAATTCATCACATATATCTACAGCTTCTTCATAACTACAGGGTTTTATTATTTTAACTTTAGCGGAAACTGCTGTATGTATACTTACCACTTTATTATTTCTCTTTGTATTTGAAGATATAAGCGGAGTTACTTCTTCCTCTGCTGTTTCTTCTTCTACCTCTTCTAAATCCTCTTCTAAATCATCCTCTAGGCCTAAAAGTCCAGCCATTTTATCTAATATTTTACCTGACATAATGTTTACCTCCTTAATAATTACTTTATATCATAATTTCTTTTCCCAAAAATTCCTTGTCCTACTCTTATCATATTAGAGCCTTCTTTTATAGCAATAGGGTAATCTCCTGTCATTCCCATAGATAAGTAGTTAACCTCTATATTTTTAAAGCTTTTATTTTGTAATGCTGAAAAGATTTCTTTCATTTGTCTAAAATATTTAGCACATTCCTCATCAGATCCTTTAGGTATTATGGTCATAAGCCCCTTAGCTTTCACATTTTCACATTTTTCTATAGCATCTATCATATTTCCTAACTCTTCTTTGTATATGCCATATTTGCTTTCTTCTTTTCCTATATTTATCTGAATTAGTACATTTGCTATCTTATTTTGTTTTTTATATTTATCTTCTATTTCTTCTAAAAGTCTAATGCTATCTAAAGAATGTATTAAATAAACTTTTCCTACTATATACTTTACCTTATTTCTTTGAAGGTGCCCTATTAAATGCCATCTTATATCTTTTTTTTCTTTAAAATACTCTATTTTATCTATAAGCTCTTGCACCTTATTTTCTCCAAAGTCTCTCAATCCAGCCTCATATGCTTCCTCTATATATTCTACTGGTTTAGTTTTGGATACCCCTATAAGAGTTACATCTTTTGGTAAACTTTTTTTTATGCTATTAATATTGTCTTCTATTTCCAAAGTTATGCCCCCTTACAGCCTAATTATTATTTACTTTATAATATTCTCTATAAAATCTAAAAGTCCTTCAGAATTAAACACTTTTAAACTAATTATTTTTCTGTAGATCTAATATTTTTTGGTTTTTTATCATTAGTATAAGCTGGTACTATTATTTTATCTTTTTCTTGTATGTCCACATATATTTTTCTAAGCATTAATATTTGAAGATATCCATCATTTCTAAGCATATATTCTTTAATTGATGTTTTATCACCTATAACCTCAATATAAAAAGGAGCTAATAGTTTTATTCCCCCATTTATTCCAATAAAAGTTCCATCACAATATATATCAGAAATATTAGTTATTCTTTGACCATTTAAAGATATAGCCTCTACTTTAGCATTTTTTAAATCATTTATAACCTGTATTATATCTGTATTATGTATTAATTTAAGTTTATTTTCTTCATGAGTTCCTCCTTCAAATAATTGCTTATCTGCATCATTTAACACTATCTTTACTCCTGGTCCTTCTACAGGTATAGTTCCTAATTGTAATTTGTTTTGAAAAATCTCCTTATTAACCTCTTCTCTTATTTCTTTTTCATTGGACAATTGGTTTTCATATTTTTCTAATTTTTCATAGTAATCGTTATATTTTTCTTTTAAGTTACTAACTTCTGCGTATAATTTATTTTTTTCATTAAGTGCTTCTTGATATTGTTTTACATTTAAAAAAGTTCTAGCATTTACCTTTTTAAAACTTATATTCATGGAGATTAATATTCCTATGGCTATAGAAGCTATGAATATAAATATAGTAGCTTCGTTTTTTCTCATCTATTTCACCTCAGTATGAGATTTAGCTTTTTCTATAAGTATTCTTCTTATAACTCCAAAATTATCAAATATTCTGCCTCCAAAAACTACTACAGCAGCCAAATATATAGGAACCCCCATTTTATCTCCTAAGTAAGCCAACCCCGCTGCCAACACTGCATTACCAAAAAATCCTGATATAAATATATCTGCATGAAAGTTTTTTGCAAGTGAAGCTCTTAAAGCCCCAAATACAGAATCTAAGCAAGCCAATATGGCTACTGACATATAAGGTGAAAATTTATCTGGTATATTAACTTGAAAAACTGCTCCTATTATAATGCCTATTATAAGTCCTAAAAAACCTATCATATAAAAGTCCTCCTATATTACTTTTAGTAGAAATTATTTTTCTTCCACAGGTTTTGCATATTCATTTTTATAAACCTTGTTATATTTCGACATTTTTATACTGTCTTTTTTTTCATACTTTATATCACATATAGCTTTAAAGGACTCAAAAACCTCTGGAAAATCTAATGTAGCATATAATAAGTCTTTGTTTCCTATAGCTTCTATAGTTATTCTTTTATTTGGTGATACTCTTTCTCCATTAATCATTATATAATTTCCAGCAATTCTTATCCCCGTTCTATTAACTATCCTTATGCCATTTATAGCTATAGACTCTGCCCCTGCAAATCTCAATTCATTTACTAAATAAACTAGATGCTTGTCCGTTAGCTTATCGCTTGGAGCAGAACCAAATATATCGTTTATAGGGTTTAAATATATTACTACACCAGGGCCCTCCACATTTGTATTTCCGATTAGAAGTCTTGTGGTTTCAAGCTCTTTAATTAAATTTTTAGTAGCATCACTTTTGGAAGAAGCCTTATTCTCATAATCTTTTAATTTTCCTTGAAGTTCATCTACTTTTTTTTCTAATTCAACCTTTTCTTTTTTATATTGATCAATTTCTACAGTAACATCTTCACTGCTTTTACTTGTTATGTTTAAAGTTTTTTCTTGTTTTACTATTGATTTAAATTGATAAGATAGCATAAATCCTAATATAGCACAAACTAATGCTATACTAATTTGTGAAGTCTTTTTCATTTCTTACCTCCTATTTTTCTATATAAAATACAGGATTTCCTTCATAACTCACATCTACATATCCTTTTTTTGCTTTTTTAAGTTCATCCCTTTTTAAAATATTTATAGCTGTATTTAATTTTTTTTCTATTTGGTCTGATGTACCTATTTTTACGCATATACCATTATAGTAAATTTTAATATCTAATAAATTTCTTAAATCTAACTGAGTAAAAATTACATCAGAAGTATTATTTTTTAATAGAACTCCAAAATCATTTAAAATTTTTACTGCTCTTTCATCTTTAGCTTTTAAAGCGCTCCCTATTTTAGATTCATTAAATTCAAATCCCTGTAAATTAATGAGCTTCATATTCTTAATCTCTTTTCTTTTTTCTAATACACATCCATTTTTAGATATAATAAAAAAGTCATTATCCACTTTATTATAAAATAAAGCTTCCCTTTCCTTAACATATATTTGTAATTTATTAGGAAGTTTTTTTGTAATTTTTACTTCTTCAATATATGGATTCAATGATATATTTTCTATTGCATCCTTTTTGTTAGTATAAAATATATTATTGCCAGTTTTAATAGTAGAGCTATCTTTTATTACCTCTTTGGGTATATTTACGTTACCTTTTATCTCAATTGATTCTATATTAAAATAAGGTATCTTAAGGCATAATGTTACCAAAATAGATATTAAAAATATAAATAATACTACTATTTTTTTTATTCTTTTTCTCTTTTTTTTTATTTTTATGTATTCGTCTGTGCTTATTAAATCTTTACTCATTATTCTACCTACCTAAAATTTAATCTATTTACAATCTAAACTCAAATTTATTTTAACATTTTAATTCAATTATTTCATTAAAAAATAATTACAATATTTCAAATATATATTTTCAAAGTAAAAACTTATTCATATTGTATATTAACTATCTATAATATTATTTTAAAATTTCATTAAATAATTTTTATCTTACAAGAATTCTTATAATAAAATTATAGTATACTTCTTTATATAAAGCCAGTTAACTATATCTTAGTATTCTTAAATTAATATTAATTTAAGAATATAAAAAAAATAGCAACTAAATGTTGCTATTTTTTATATAGTATTTTCAGTTTGCCTAGATATATTAAGCAATATTCCCATGGCCATTAAGTTAATTGCTAAAGAAGATCCTCCATAACTTATAAAAGGAAGAGGTACTCCCGTAACAGGCATAGAACCTGTAACAACAGCCATATTTATTATAGCTTGAACTGCTACTATAGATGTAATTCCCGTAGCTAAAATAGTACCGTATGTATCTTTAGCTTTTGTAGCTATAACTATTCCTCTCCATATGAATATTGAGAATAAAATAATTATAAGGATACAACCTATTAAACCTAATTCTTCACCTATTATTGCAAATATAAAATCATTGTGAGGCTCCGGTATATAGTAGCATTTTTGCCTTGATCTACCTATGCCTACTCCCCAGATACCTCCAGATCCTAAGGCTAATAAGGATTGAATAAGCTGATATCCAGTATTCTTAGGATCTTTCCAAGGATCTAAGAAACTTAAAAACCTAGCCACTCTAAAAGGTTCAAAGATTATGCCTGCTACTCCTGCTAATAGAACCATAAGCATTACAAGAGATATATGTTTAGTTTTAGCTCCTGCTACATATAAAATTATTAAAGTAACTATCATTATAACAGCTGCTATACTAAGATTTTTTTCTGCAAATACCAACCCTGCATAAAAACCTGAGACTAATAGATAGGGAATTATGCCATAGGTAAAAGTTTTAATTTTTTCTCCTTTGTATTCTAAACTTTTCGCCATATACATAACTATCATATATTTAGTTATCTCTGATGGTTGAAGAGATAATGGACCCAATCTTATCCATCTTCTAGCTCCATTTACTGGTTGAAATATAAAAACCATAAGTAATAAAACTATAGTTATAAGCATTAATTTTTTAGTATGCTTTTTATATTTATGATAATCAATCTTAATTATAAAGAGCATTGATACTATTCCTACAATTGCAAATGCTCCCTGTTTCTTTAAAAAATAAGTACTATCTTTTATATTTGGATTGAAAAAGGCACTGTAAGAACTAGCACTATAAACCATTATTACTCCTATAGATACCAACAATGTTATAGTAACAAAAAGAGTAAAATCTATAGCACCTAATTTAGTTTTAGTTTTTTTCATATCCTGCTAATTCCTCCTATTATATTACTTATAGGTTCAAAATAAATTCATATCTATAATTACATTATCTAATGCTTATTATAATGCTAAGAAAGCAACTAAACATAATATTACTGTAATTATTGAAAAAACAGATACTACTTTAGTTTCATGCCATCCACTTAGTTCAAAGTGATGATGTATAGGGCTCATTTTAAATACTCTTTTTCCTGTAAGCTTAAAGGATAGAACCTGTATTATTACAGATAACGTTTCTAATACATATATTCCACCTACTATTATAACTAATATTTCCAATTTTAGTATCATAGCCACTGCAGCTACTGCTCCACCTAAAGCTAAAGAACCTGTATCTCCCATAAATACTTGGGCTGGGAATGCATTATATCTTAAAAATCCTAAAAGAGCTCCTGCTACCACTGCACAAAATATGGCTAAAGTATAGTGACCCATTCCGAAACTCACTAAAGCAAAGAAAGTCATAACAAGTAATGTAACAGAAGTAGCTAATCCATCTAATCCATCTGTTAAATTAACAGCATTAGTTGTAGCTGCAAAATATATTATTATACCTGGTATATAAAACGCTCCTAAATCTAAACTTTTCCTAGTAAAAGGCATTATTATTGAAGTACCTATATTAGGATTATTGGCAGAATAATATCCAAATATACCAGATACCACTAAGATTAATAGCATTTTTTGGTAAGCTCTTAATCCTAAGTTATTTTTATGAATTATTTTTAATCCATCATCTAAAGCTCCTATTATTCCAAAAGCTATAAAAGCATATAAAGCTACCATAGCTTCATCCCCTGGCCTTCTTATAGTTAAAGCCATTGTTATTATAGATGATAATATAAATATTACTCCTCCCATAGTAGGGGTACCTGCTTTTTTTCTATGACTTTCTGGTCCCTCTTCTCTTATATTTTGTCCAAATTTAAATTTGTGTAATAAAGGTATTAATATTGGTCCTCCTAATATTGATATTAAAAAGGCTAAAAGCACTGCATATACTATTCTATTCATAAATAATTGCTCTAATTATGTGAGCAAGTCACCTCCTATTTTTCTTGTTTTATCCTTAGTTCTTTTACTATTTCTTCTAGCTTCATAGCTCTAGATGCTTTAATTAATATTATATCACCATCTTTTATTATATTTTTTATGTATTTTGCTGCTTCTTCATTATTTAAAAAGCTTTTATAATTCTCTTTGTTTATTTCTTCAAACCCTTCTCTATATGCTTCACTAAATTCTCCTATAGAAAATAATAGATCTATTCCCTTTTCTCTTGCATATTCAGAAACTTCCCTATGAGCTCTATACCCTTCGGATCCAAGTTCCCTCATAGAACCTAATAAAGCTATAGTCCTTTTTCCCTTTATATTTTTCATTACATCTATAGCTGCTTTCATAGAATCGGGACTTGCATTATAACAATCATTTATTATAGTAAATCCCTTTTCCTTAACAATATCTAATCTCATAGAAGTAGCTTTTAAATTTTTTATCCCAGTTTGTATATCCCTGTAATTTATATCTAAAACTCTTCCACAAGCTATAGCTGTAAGAGAATTAAGCACATTATGCTTTCCAGGTACATTTACGCTAAAACATCTATAAGCTGTTTTACCTCGTTCTAATATATCAAATTTTATACTTTCTGCCTCTAAATTTAAATTATCTCCATTAAAATCAAATTTTTTATCTGTGCCTATTTTGTATACCTTAAATTTATCACTTTCAAAATTTGATAGAAGATCATCGTCTCCATTTATTATTAAAATACTATCCTTACAGAAGAAATCTGTTATTTCTAGTTTTGCTTTTAAAATATTTTCCCTAGATCCTAAATTTTCTATATGAGATATACCTATATTAGTTATTATAGCTATATCTGGTTTTGCTGCTTCTGCCATATTGTGTATTTCATTAAAATGATTCATCCCCATTTCTAAAACTGCTATATCATAACTTTTATCTAATTTAAAGATCATAAGAGGAAGTCCTATCTCATTATTAAAATTTCCCTCTGTTTTAAATACCTTATATTTTTCTGAAAGCACAGCTGCCACTAAATCCTTTGTAGATGTTTTTCCTGTAGATCCAGTAATAGCAACCACTTTTATATCTAGTTTACTTCTATAGTATTTAGCTAAATCTAAAAGAGCCTTATTAGTATTCTCTACCTTTATTACATAGGAAGATTTGCTCACTTTTCCTTCGCTAAAATTTATTTCACTTACTATGCATAAAGCGGCACCCTTTTCTATGGCCATTTCTACAAAGTTATTTCCATTAAAATTTTCTCCTTTTAAGGCTATAAATATATCTCCCTTTTCTATTTTTCTTGTATCTGTGCTTACTGAATTATATTCATCTTTTTCTCCAGTTATCACTAACTCACCATTAACTGCTTTTATTATTTCTTCTAGTTTAATATTTTCCATGTTAACACTCCCATTTTTAGAGTAATTATATTTCTTTTATTAGTTCTTCTATTACTTCTCTTTCATCAAAGTGAATAGTTTTATCCTTTAATATTTGATAATCTTCATGGCCTTTTCCTGCCACTACTATAACATCATTTTCTTTTGCTATTTCCATAGCTTTTCTTATGGCATCTCGTCTTCCTTCAACTACTATATAGTTATCTCTTTCTATACCTTCTAATACATCTTTTATTATAAGTTTAGGATCCTCTGTTCTTGGATTATCTGAGGTTATTATAGCTATATCACTTAAATTTGACCCCACTTTTCCCATAATTGGTCTTTTAGTTCTATCTCTATCTCCACCGCATCCGTATACACTTATTAATCTTCCCTTTGTAAATTCTCGAGCAGTATTTAATATATTTTCTAATCCATCTGGAGTATGGGCATAATCTACTATAACATCATAACCTAAATTATAATTTTTAGTTACAATTTCACATCTTCCTGGTACAGATGGCATATCTTCTAATGCTTCTTTTATAGTTTTTAAAGGGATACCCTCCAAAAGACAAGCTCCAATACTTCCTAAAGCATTATATATATTATATTTACCTGGTATATTTAAAGCTATAGTTTCTTTTTCATTTTTAAATATAGTGTCAAATTCTACTCCTCTAGAATGCATATGTAAATTTTCCGCTTTTAAATCACAATTTTTCTCTACACCATAGGTTATTTTATTTCCTAAAGCTTTCTTTAATACTTTTTCTCCATAACTATCATCTATATTTATCACTGAATTTTGAGCATTTTTAAATAAAATTAGTTTGGAATTAAAATAATTTTCAAAGGTTTTATGGAAGTCCAAATGATCCTGCGTTAAATTTGTAAATATAGCCTCTTTAAATTCTACTCCATAAACTCTATCTAAATATAAAGAATGAGAAGATACTTCCATTACACAATAATCTACTTTTTCATCCACCATATCTTTAAATAATTTTTGTAGTTCTAGAGACTCTGGAGTAGTTCTATGAGATTCTATTTTTTTATTTCCTATATAATTTGCTATAGTTCCCAAAAGCCCAACTTTATAGCCTGCTTTTTCTAGTATAGCTTTCATCATAAAAGTAGATGTAGTTTTGCCATTTGTTCCTGTAATACCTATTATTTTAATATGTTTAGATGGGTTACCATAATAATTAGATGACATTATAGCTAAGGCTTTTCTACTATCTGAAACTTTTATTATAGTACAATCTTTATAATAGGATAAGTCTTCTAAATCCTTCTCACAAACAATTACTTTAGCTCCATTGTCATAAGCTTTTTTCGCATATTTATGCCCATCTGTTGCATATCCCTCTATACAAACAAATAAATCTCCTTCTTTAACTTTTCTTGAATCATATTCTATCTTTTCTATTTCCTTTTTATTTTCTTTTATAAAAGAATATTCTAATGACTTTAGTATTAAATTTAAATTCATTGTAACACTTCCTTATCTTAATTATTGTCACTTAATATAATAACAATAAAACCATATTTAATTTTTGTAAATAAAAAACTTTATTTTTTATTTATATATCCTTATTTTATTATAGTTTCTTATGTAATTTTTTTAAAGTCTATTAACTAAATTATCTATGTAGAACTAACAAAATATTAGCATGCAATACACAGAACCCTGTATTACTGCATGCCAATTTTTTATTATATTAATCTCCTATTGGTTCTGCTTTTAAGTTAACCATAGTTCCTTTTTTAACTTCCTTATTTGCTTCTATACTTTGATGAGAAATAATTCCATCACCCTGTATATCCCCTCTTAAGCCTATACTATTTAATACAGACATGGCCTGTTCTACTGTATACCCTTTTACATTCGGAACAACTACTACTTTATTATAATTTTGACTGTTCCCTGTGTAAAGAACAATTTTACTGCCTTCTTTTACAGTATACCCTGGTTTAGGATTCATATCTACTATATATTCTCCCTCAGATTGTATCTCACAATCTAATTTTAAATCTTTTAATATTTTTTGTGCTTCTTCTTTTGACTTACCTCTAACTTCAGGAATAGTTATATCCTTTAGAAGACTTTTAGCTATATCTTCCCCTTGGGCATCACTTTTTAATGCCAAATAATTAAATATATCTTTGAATAGCCCCTGTGCTGCTGGAGCTGCTATTTGGCCTGCATAGTAATTTGAAGGATCCGGTTCATCAATAGAAACAAATACTGTTATTCTTGGATTATCAGCTGGTGCCATTCCTGCAAAGGAAGCTACATATTTACCAGGCATATATCCACCCTTACCAGCCTTTTGAGCTGTACCAGTTTTGCCACCTATATGATAACCTGCTATATAAGCCTTCTTACCGCCCCCTTCTGACACTACTTTTTCTAAGTAGCTTCTTAGGGTAGCCATCTTTTGACTATTTAAAATTTGCTTGCTTTCTATGGTATTTTTCTTTTCTATTATTTCTTTATTTTTTTCCTCATCAAAATGTCCTACTTCTTTCATAACATGAGGTTTTATAAGATTTCCTCCATTAGCCACTGCATTAAAAGCTTGGAGATATTGTACTATAGACAACGTGTTAGCTTGACCAAAGGATATTGTAGCTAAATCTATATCTGATATATTTTCCGTTTTCTTTGTTATCCCTGGAGCTTCTCCTGGAAGATCTATACCAGTTTTTTTACCAAAACCAAATTTTTGAATATATGAATTTAATTTTTCTTTACCTATCTTATGACCTAACTGTGCAAAACCTACGTTACAAGAGTTTTTAAGTATTTCTATAAAATTTTGAGTACCATGCCCTCCGCTTTTCCAGCAACGTATAGTTCTTTTCCCTATAGTTATGCTTCCACCACAAGTAAACTTATCCTCGGAGGTTATTAAATTTTCCTCTAAAGCGGTAGCTGCTGTAAAAACTTTAAATACAGATCCTGGTTCAAAAGTATCATTAACCGATCTATTTCTCCAGTTTTGTTGAAGTTCTTCATAGCTTTTCCCTTCCTGCCAAGGATCATTAGGATTATAATCTGGCTTATTTGCCATAGCTAGTACTTCTCCAGTTCTAGGATCCATTACTACTACAGATACTGCCTTTGCTTTATTATCCTTTAAAGCTTGCTCTGCTGTTTTCTCACTAAAGTGTTGTATCATTTCATCTATGGTTAATACTAAATCTTTCCCATCCTCTGGTTTAGTGTATTCTGAAATGGTATAAGGTAATTCCTTGCTTTTATTATCCGTTTCAGCAATCCTTACTCCTGGCTTACCTGATAATATATTGTTATAGTATAACTCTACTCCTGTAAGTCCCTTTCCATCAGAATTTGTATGTCCTAATACATGAGATAAAAAATTATTATTAGGATAGTATCTTTTAGTGTCCGCAGATACTAAAATCCCTCTTAAATCTAAATCTCTTACTTTGTCAGCCTTGTCCTTTTCTATTCTTCTTTTTAAAGTAGCAGAGGCTAAAGGTAATCCACTTGGAAGCTTTTTATTCAATACTTTTTCTACTTCTTTTTGTTCCATATCTAATGCTTTTGAAAGTTTTGATGCTACGTCATTTTTAGATAGTTTTTTTTCTTCCATGGTACTTCTTAAAGTATTCATATCTAAATCTACTCTGTATACATTAGCACTTACTGCTAGTTCATTACCATTTCTGTCTAATATTCTACCTCTTTTAGCATCAATTTTTACTTCACTTGTCCATTGATCCACAGCTTTTTTTTTCAACTCTGGAGACTGACCTATCATTATAGTTCCCATTTTTATTACTAAACCTATAAAAGCTAAAATTAGAAGAGCAAATATAAACATCATTCTTTTTCTAATTATTACTTTGTCTCTGTACTTACTATTTGACAATTATGTTACCTCCATTTAAAATAGCACTTTCTTTAAATTAGAAAAAAACTCTAAAAAAGCATTATGCTTTTCTCCAATGTGATTTTTAGAATTTTCTGCTTTAAAGTTGTTATAACTTAAATCCGTATATATTGCTGAATCCTTATCAGGGGGTACCATTTTAAGATTTTGTCCCGCTACTTTTTCTATATTGCTTAAATTATTATAATGAACTAACTCCACTTTTAAATTTTCATTTTCTTTTTCTACTTCTGATATATGGCTATTTATATTACTTAAATCTTTTTGCATACTATAGAGTATTCCGTATCTAGCAACTAAAGTAACCCCTATTATAAAAGCTATGATAATATTTCTTAAAGTTTTGAATCTCTTTTTTAAAAGCTTTTGTTGTATTTTTTTGTTCCTTTTGTATTGCTCTTTTTTATCTTTCACTTTATCTTTTTCTATCTGTGGTTCATACTGTGGCTTTAAAACTGTATTCCCATTGAATCTGTTTTTTGCTTCTAACATTACCAATTTATTCAGCCTCCTTCTGTTTTATAACTATATTTTTAAAGTATTAGATATAAAATTTTTAAAAGCATTAAACTCATATATTTATATTTTTCTACATACTCTTAATTTTGCACTTCTACTTCTAGAGTTAATTTCTTTTTCTTCTTTTGAAGGTTCTATTGGTTTTTTTGTTATTATTTTTATTTGTGGTTCTTTCCCACAGACACAAATTGGGAAGCTTGGTGGGCAAGTACATGGTTTTTCTAGTTCTTTAAATTTCACCTTTACTATTCTATCCTCCAAAGAATGAAAGGTTATTATGCTTAATCTTCCATCTTTATTTAGTCTATTTACACTGTCTTCTATAGCTTTATTTAATATTTGAAGTTCCTTATTTACTTCTATCCTTATAGCTTGAAAGGTTCTTTTAGCAGGATGTCCTTCTCTTTGAAACTTAGCTGGAATAGCTTTTCTTATTATCTCTACTAATTCTCCTGTAGTTTCTATAGGATTTTCTGTTCTTTTTTCTACTATAAATCTAGCAATTTTTCTAGAAAATTTTTCTTCCCCATAATTTTTTAATATTTTAAACAATTCTTCTTCTTCATAATTATTTATTACACCATAGGCTGAAAGATTTTCTTCTCTATTCATTCTCATATCTAAAGGTGCATCTTTCATATAACTAAAGCCTCTTGAAGCTTCATCTAATTGGTAAGAAGATACCCCTAAATCCATTATTATACCATCAACTTTATCTATATCTAGCTCTTCTAAAATACTATCTATATTATAAAAATTATTATGTACATAAATTACATTCTCATAATCTTTTAATCTTTCCTTAGCTGCTTTAATAGCACTTGTATCTTGATCTATGCCTATTAATTTTCCCTTGTGGGATAATTTTTTTAATATTTCTTTAGAATGTCCTCCACCACCTAAAGTACAGTCTACATATACACCATCTTCCTTTATATTAAGTGAATCTATAGTCTCTTCTAATAATACAGATATATGTTTAAACTCCATGTGTATCCTCCTAATGTAATGCATTTACACTTATTTTATAATTAAGATTAAATCTAAATAGTTAAAATATAATAAATAATCATATTCCAAGTTCACTCATCTGCTCTGCTATACTATCATAATCTATATTAGAATTATTATATTCTTCCCATTTTTCCTTACTCCAAATTTCTATTCTATTGGAAACTCCTATACTTACTATTTCCTTTTGTATTTGTCCATATTCTAAAAGGTTTTGTGGTATTAATGTTCTCCCTTGTTTATCTAGTTCTAACTCATGAGCTCCTGAGAAAAAGAATCTTACAAAAGCTCTAGCATTTTTATTGGTTAAAGGTAGAGTTTCTAATTTTTTCTGAAGAACTTCCCACTGGCTTTTAGGATATACATAAAGACATCCATCTAATCCTTTAGTCAATACAAAGTTCTTTCCTAATTCCTCTCTAAACTTTGCCGGGATTATAATTCTATTTTTTGTATCCAAGCCATGATTATACTCCCCTATAAACATATCTCCACCCCAATTGGTAATTTTTACTCCACTTTGAACCACTTTAAACCACTATTAAGGTTAATATTCTATATTCTCATTAAAATTCCTTCTATTAACTTAAATATTTTTACTTCGATTTTTAAATTAATTTAAAATATTAATAAGATTAGTAAAATAAGGTTTAACAGTCATATTATTAAGTTTTCTGAAATATAATTTGTTTTTTCAAGAAAATTCTCCTTATTTATATAAAGCATAATCACAAAAAAAACAAAATTTTATCTAATATTCTATTAATTTTTAGACATATTTTGATAAAATATTTTTCATATCCTATATTATATATACCAAATAAAATAAACATGCTATTTTACTATAATAGTTCTATTTTTATTACACTTTCAAAACCTTTTTTAATTATTTAAAAATTTATATAAACCTACCTATTTATTTATAAAAAACTATAGACCCAATAAAAATATCCTTTTATAAGATTTAATATATTGATTTACTATTCTTTAAATTATATTTTCAAAATGCATAATATAACCGCTCTATTCTTGAAATAAACTTTAGCCTTTAGTATAATTTAATAGGAAATTATAAAAACTAATTTTTTACAAGATCTAACTGTGTTTATAAGTTGATAAAATAACCTAAATTATTTTTATTCAAATATAAATTGTTTTATCAATTATTTAGATTTTTTTAATTACATAAAGTTAATATACAAAAGAAAGGACTGTACATAATATGAAATTAGGAATAGTTGGTTTACCTAACGTAGGTAAAAGTACATTATTTAATGCAATAACAAAAGCAGGAGCTGAATCTGCTAACTATCCATTCTGTACCATAGAACCAAACGTAGGGGTAGTTAGTGTACCAGATAAAAGATTAGATGTTTTAGAAAAAATGTATAACTCTAAAAAGAAGGTTCCTACTGCTATTGAGTTTTATGATATTGCTGGATTAGTTAAAGGAGCAAGTAAAGGAGAAGGATTAGGAAATAAATTTTTATCTCATATAAGGGAAGTTGAAGCTATTGTTCATGTAGTAAGATGTTTTGAAGATTCAAATATAGTACACGTAGATGGCTCTGTAGATCCTATTCGTGATATAGAAACTATTAGTTTAGAGCTTATATTTTCTGATATAGAATTAATGCAAAGAAGAATTGAAAAAAATAGTAAACTAGCTAAAAGTGGTAATAAAGAAGCCAAAACAGAAGAAGCTCTCATGAAGAGAATAGTTGCTCATTTAGAAAAAGGTAAGCCTGTTAGAACGTTGGAACTTGAAGAAGATGAAGAGAAATT
Organism: Clostridium botulinum; assembly: GCF_001276985.1. GTDB lineage: Bacteria > Bacillota > Clostridia > Clostridiales > Clostridiaceae > Clostridium_F > Clostridium_F botulinum. The sequence goes on along the minus strand of NZ_LHUL01000008.1, from coordinate 363,790 downwards.
AGTTAAAAGTTATTTCCTTTTGACCTCAAAACCTGTTTTATATGCAGCTAATGTATCTGAAGATGATTTAATGTCTGGAAATCCTGAAAATGAGTTTGTTAAAAAAGTTAAAGAATTTGCAAAAGCTGAAAATTCTGAAGTGATAACTTTATGTGCAAGACTTGAAGAAGAATTGTCAACTTTAGAAGATGATGAAAAAGCTGAAATGCTTTCAGAATATGGGTTAAAAGAATCTGGCCTTGATAAACTAGTTCAATCTAGTTATAAATTATTAGGCCTTATAAGCTTTTTAACTGCAGGTCAAGTTGAGGTTAGAGCTTGGACTATAGTTAAAGGTACAAAAGCACCTAAAGCTGCTGGTAAAATTCATACTGATATTGAAAAAGGTTTTATAAGAGCAGAAGTTATATCCTACGATAAACTTATAGAATGTGGTTCTGAAGCCCATGCTAAAGAAAAAGGATTCTTTAGACTTGAAGGAAAAGAATATGTAATGCAAGATGGAGATATTGTAAACTTTAGATTTAACGTTTAATCTATCTCATTAATAAAAAATCACTATTGGTTAGCAATGGTGATTTTTTATTAATGTATAGTACATACTTTTACCATTATAGTATAATATAATATATATTCTTAAAAAGGAGATATGTTTATGTTAAATGAATTTTATACTAAAGGTGAAGAAATAGCAAATGCTATAACTCATGGTATTGGTGCTTTATTATCTATAGCTGCCTTAGTTATTTTAATTGTATTTTCAGCTAAGTATGGAGATGCTTGGTATGTAACAAGTTACAGCATATTTGGATCATGCCTTTTTATATTATATTTGGAATCTACCTTATACCATAGTCTCCAGGGCAGCAAAGTAAAAAAAATATTTAGGATCTTTGATCATTCCTCTATTTTTCTTTTAATTGCAGGTACCTATACCCCTTTTATACTTACCTCTCTTAGAGATCCTTTAGGTTGGACTATATTTGGTATAGAATGGGGCCTTACTTTAATAGGAATCATTTTAAAAGTATTTACAACTGGTAAATACGAAAAACTATCCACTGCTATATATATTTTCATGGGTTGGCTTATAATGCTTCATGCTAAAAAATTAGTTTTAGTTATACCTAGAATATCCCTTATATATCTTATAGTAGGTGGAGTTATTTATACTGTTGGAGCCTTTCTTTTTATGTTAGATGATATACCTTACAACCACCCAATATGGCATTTATTTGTAATAGGTGGAAGTGTTTTTCACTTTTTCTCACTTTTCTATATGATACCTAGATAAAGCTAAATATAATAAAAAACACTGTGAACTATATATCTAATAGATTTTCATAGTGTTTATTTTAATTGTAAAACTACAAAAATTACCTATAACAAATTAAATTTTTTTCAATATTTCTCTTGTTAACCATTGAATATTTTCTAATTTTAAAACATTATCTTTTGAGCAATGTACATTAGGAATATAATATCCCCCTGGTATTATGCTGTTATTAGAAAAAATTATACTTATAGCTGGATTTTTTTTAAAGGAATAGTCATCAGACAATGGATAATATTTACACATAAATTTCTTACTGTTCTTTTCATAATAACCTAAAATATTTCGCAGGAAGTCAGCTAACTCATAATCTAATTCCTTTGAATAATAAACTATAGGTATATCCCCTATTCCCACACAATCAAAATTAATTATTTTTTTCTCTTTAAAATATTCATCTTTTTCTTGCCAATATTTTGATAGTAAATTAGATCCTAACAAGCCGCTTTCCTCGTTATCTAAAAATACTATTTTTATTTTGTCTGCCTTCCCCTTTAAACTCTCATTATTTTTTAGCTCATAGGCAATATTTAAAAGTGTTATCACTCCACTTGAGTTATCATTATAGTTTTTTTTATTTTTTATAAGCATTGGAAAAACAATTAATATCAATACTATCATATAAGATATACTTACATTTAATGTATTTCTTATAAACCTAATTAGTAATAAAATAATAATAATGTATATTATACTACCTATTATTTGCCTTGTATGACCAAAAAGTTTAAATATAAACCCAAGAAATTTAGGCATAGTACCTGGTGTATCATAATGAGCAGTAAATATAATATCTGCATTACTTTCTACTGTACATAAATTCCTACATTGTTTTACATTTTTCCCTCGTACTATCTCTGTTTCATAACCTAAAAATTTCAATTCCTTATCTATAAATTCTAAAAAATTTGTTTTCTCATTGTAATTATGTCTTGTTCCAAAATCTTTAGTAACTTTTTTAGAAATATAATTTAAATAGTTCATATATCCCCCATTAATACTTTATTAAATCCTATCATTTAATGATCTCCAAAATATTATATATATTAATTATTATGAAAATTATTATATTATAATATTGTGCTTGTATACAAATGAATTATAGCATTTTTTATTCCCCCTTTAAACATAAACTAAAAAATCATTTATATAAAATTCTAAGCAAATTTTTATATCTTTGAACCCCTTCTACATAGATCACTACCCTTAATTCTCCTCTTCATCTACTTAATATATATATAAATACTTAAAAATATATTTATGTGTATACTTGATATTAATATTTTAGAATGATATATTTTTTATATATATGTATATACACATGTAAAATTTAGTGTATACTTCGGGAGGATTATATGAAACCAAATTTAAAAGATAAAATAGCTCATTTAAAAAAAGAAAGAAATGCCATAATACTTGCTCACTATTATCAAAGACCTGAAATACAAGATATAGCAGATGCAGTAGGTGATTCTTACTACCTAAGTAAAATAGCGAAAGATTGTAGTGAATCCACAATATTGTTTTGTGGGGTAAAATTTATGGCTGAAAGTGCTAAAATTCTTTCTCCTCATAAGACCGTACTTTTGCCTGTATTTGATGCTGGATGTCCAATGGCGGATATGATATGTAAAAAAGATGTATTAGACTTAAAGAAAGATCATCCTAATGCAAAGGTAATATGCTATATAAACTCTTCTGCTGAAGTAAAGTCTGTATCTGATGTTTGTTGTACTTCATCAAATGCAATAAACATTATAAGAAACTTACCAGAAAAAAAAATAATCTTTATTCCAGACAAAAATTTAGGAGAATATGTACAATCTCAAGTACCGGATAAAGAAATAATATTATGGAATGGTTTTTGCATAACTCACCACAAAGTAAGGTTGGGAGAAATTAAAAAAGTTAAGAGCTTACATACTGATATAAAAGTTTTGTGCCATGGAGAATGTGAAAAAGAAATTCGCCATGCCTCCGATTTTGTAGGAAGTACAGGGGATATTATAAAATTTGCAACAGAAAGCAATAATACAAAATTTTTAATAGTTACTGAAGAAGGAATTCTTCATCAGTTAAAAATAAAAAATCCAGAAAAACAATTCTATTTCCCTGGAGAAGGAATGACCTGCATAAACATGAAAAAAACTTCTTTAAAAAATGTCTATGATAGTCTTTTAAATTTAAATTATAAAATAGAATTAGATAAAAATTTAAGATTAAAGGCCTATGATGCCCTTATAAATATGCATACTTTAGGAGGCAGATAACTATGAATCTTTATGCTGATGTCTTGATTGCAGGAAGCGGTGTAGCTGGATTATATTCAGCTTTAAATTTAAGAAAAGACTTAAAAATAGTTTTAATCTCAAAAGGTAAACTTAACGAATGTAATACTACCCTAGCCCAGGGTGGAATCTCTGTAGCAAGGAATAAGGATGATATAACCACTTTTGTAGAAGATACTTTAAAAGCAGGATCCTATGAAAATAACTTGTGTGCAGTAAAAATATTAGCAAATGAATCTATAGAAAATATTAATAAATTGCAGGATATGGGCCTTAACTTGGATAAATGTGAAAAGGAATTAAGCTATACAAAAGAAGGAGCTCATAGTATAAACAGAATTGTTCATTTTAAGGATTATACTGGTAAAAAATTAGAAGAAATCTTAACTAAGAAAACACTTAAAAGAAAGAATATAACTGTAATTGAAAATTGTAGCCTTGTAGATTTAATACAAAATAATAATACTTGCTTTGGAGGTATATGTTTAAAAGATAATAAGCAAATAAACATATATTCAAAAGTAACAATACTGGCAACAGGAGGTATAGGAGGATTATTTAAAAACTCAACTAATGAACCAATTATAACTGGAGATGGTATAGCTATAGCTATAAAAAACAATATAAAAATTAAAAATTTGGATTATATACAATTTCATCCTACAGCATTTTTTAAGGATACTATTAATGGAAAAAAATTTTTAATTTCTGAGTCAGTACGAGGAGAAGGAGGAAAGCTTTTAAATTCTAAAGGTGAAAGATTTGTAAATGAATTACTCTCTAGAGATATAGTAACCAAGTATATCCTGGAAGAGGAAAGAAAAACCGGCTCTAATAATGTATATTTAGATATCACCTTTAAACCAGAAACTTTTTTAAAGAAAAGATTCCCTACTATTTATGAAAATTGTTTAAAAAATGGCGTAAATATTTGTAAAGATGCTATTCCTGTATCTCCGGCACAACATTATTTCATGGGTGGAATACAAGTAGACTTATTTGGACAATCTTCTATGAATCATTTATATGCTTTTGGTGAAGTAAGTTGCACTGGAGTACACGGTAAAAATAGACTTGCTAGCAACTCCCTACTAGAAGGACTAGTATTTTCAAAACGTGGAGCTGAAAAAATAAATTTTGAAATAAACAATATTAAATTATCATATACAAAGATTTATACATTGAAACATAATGTAGAATATTATAGTTTATTAAATAAAAAAATAATTACAAAATCTCTACTTAAACTAAGGAGTGATTTACAAAATGAATTGGTTAGTTGTTGATGAAATACTTAAATCTGCACTTAAAGAAGATATATCCTTTGAAGACATAACTACAGAATCTATATTTAAAGAAAATAAAAGAGCAAAAATAGATTTAATTGCAAAAGAAGACGGTATAATTGCTGGCTTAGAAGTTTTTAGACGAGTATTTTTACTAATTGGTGATGCAGATGCTCAGTTCTATATAAAAGATGGTGAGAAAGTACATAAAGGCGAAAAAATAGGCACAGTTTTTGGAAATGTAAAAACTCTCTTAACCGGTGAAAGGGTTGCCTTAAACTTTCTCCAAAGGATGAGTGGAATAGCTACTTTAACTAAACAATTTGTAGAGGAATTGAAAAGCACAAAAACTAAATTACTAGATACTAGAAAAACTACTCCAAATCTTAGAATTTTTGAAAAATATGCTGTAAGGATTGGTGGCGGTTTTAATCACAGATTTGGATTAAATGATGGGATCCTTATAAAGGATAATCATATAGATGCAGCTGGCGGAATAAAAAATGCTATAACTTTAGCAAAAAACAATGCCCCTTTTGTAAGAAAAATAGAAGTTGAAGTTGAAAATTTAAAACAATTAGAAGAAGCTCTAGATTATAAAGCAGATATAATTATGCTTGATAATATGTCTTTAGATATGATGAAAAAAGCCATATACATAATAGATGGAAGAGCACTAACTGAAGCTTCTGGGAATGTAACCATAGAAAAAATAAAATATATAGCAAACTGCGGTGTAGACTATATTTCTACTGGATCACTTACTCATTCTTTTAAAGTTTTAGATTTAAGCATGAAAAATTTAACATATTTATAATTACAAAATTTCATTTCTCATTTTTCTATAGTTATCTTACAATAAAAATTTAAAATAATTTGTGAAAATTCTATTTTTATAAAAATTACTATTACTTTCTATAGAGTTTACACAGATTATTTTTTTTGTGAATAATCCCCTCTATATAACCTTATCTTTTTAAACAATATTTACATTTAGTTAATAAATTACAATATATTTTTTTACAAATTTCATTAAATAATAACAAGAATTAAATATATCTTAAAATATTATAAGTGCTTATAATTGTTTAATTTATAAATAGATTATACAGTACAACTTATTAAATTTTATATTTTTCAATTGCTCCAAAACATTGAAATAAGCTGTTTATATTCATATTAAAATAAATAAGTAAATTAATATATTCATTTATTTTGTAACATAATTTTTTTCATTCACATATAATGTACTGAATTTTAAAAATTGAAGGAATATTTACAATTTTAAAGAATAATTCATAATTTTAAACTTAATGTTAATAATTGGTTAATATGTGAAATTGTTATTCATTTTCAATATTGATATAATTAATATTGAAAATTCCAATTAACCATAAATTTGTTAGGGGGTAAATATTTATGAAAAGTAAAAAGTTATTAGCTACAGTCTTAAGTGCTGTAATCACTTTTTCCACAGTCTCTGCAGTTTCTGCTGCACCTGTAGGAAAAGAAAGTAAAAGTGAACCAAAAACCACAACAATATTTTGGGAAAAGAGCGAACAAAATACTAAAAAATCTACTACTAGTATAACTCAAGAAAAATTTAGCAATTCTGACGAAATAACTAAATTCTTTGAAAAAAACATCTCTAAATTTGGGGTAAAGAAAGGTTCTCTTAAAAATACTAAAGCTGTAAAAGATGACAAAGGTAAAACTCACTATCATATGATCTATCAAGTAGAGGATATCCCTGTATATTATGGAAGAATTGTTTTTACAACAAAAAAAGACTCCTCCTTGGATTCTATAAATGGTAGAATTGATACTGCTTTTGAAAATGAAAGTTGGAAAGACAAAGTTAAACTATCAAAGGATAATGCTATAGAAAAAGCTAAAAGTAGCATAAAATATGATAATTTATCTAAATCAGATGCAGACTTATATTTGTACAATTTTGAAGGAAAACCTTATGTAGTTTATTTAGTGGATTTAGTTACAGATGATGGAGATTGGAATGTTTTTGTTAATGCTGAAGATGGTTCTATAGTGAATAAATTTAATAACACCCCTACTCTAATTGATAATAAAGATCAAAAATTACCCAATGCTGAAGAAATTAAAAGAAGTTCTGAAAAAGCTCCTAATATAAACAGTGTCATTAACGTTAATGGACAAAGTACTAAAGGACAAGGTAAAACTAGTCTAGATGGGATAGTGGATATTGATTTAACTTATAAAGATGGAAAATATTATTTAAAAGATAGCAATAAAAATATTTATTTATATAATTTAAATAATAGTTGGGCTCCTACGATTGGTATTTTCTCCAAAGATTATATATTAAGACGTTCAACTCTTGTAGAAAATAACAGTAATAAATTTACAGAGGATAAACATGTTACTGCAGTAGATGGTTACGTTAATTTATCAAAAACTTATGATTACTATAAAAATAAATTTAACAGAAATAGTATAGATAATAAAGGTATGAACGTTGAAGGATTTATTCATACCGGTAAAAATTTCAATAATGCCTTTTGGAGAGATGACCTTGGTTCTATGTTCTTTGGCGATGGAGATGGGGTAAAATTCTCTTCCTTTGCAAGTGCTTTAGATGTTGTAGGTCATGAAGTGAGCCATGGTATAACTAGTAAAGAATCCAAGCTTAAATATGAAAAGGAATCTGGTGCTTTAAACGAATCCTTCTCTGATATTATGGGAGTAGCTATCGAAGGTAAGAATTTCCAAATAGGTGAAGATTGTTATACACCAAATATTCCTGGAGATGCATTGAGAGATATGGAGGACCCATCTAAAGGAAATCAACCAGCTCATATGAAAGATTTTCAATATCTTCCTAATGATAAAGATCATGATTGGGGTGGAGTTCATACAAATTCAGGTATAATAAACCATGCTGCTTATTTAATTGCAGACGGTATGGAAAAATCTGGAGAGAAAAATAGTAAAGACATTATGGCAAAATTATTTTATAGAGCCAATTGCTATAAATGGGATGAAACAACAAATTTTGCTAAATGTAGAAATGATGTAGTTCAGGTTACTAAAGACCTTTATGGTGAAAATAGTAAATATGTAAAAATTGTTGAAAATGCTTTTGACCAAGTTGGAATAACTGCTACACCTCAATTACCATTATAATTAAAAATATGCTATACTGGGGGTTATTTATTTATGAAAAGTAAAAAATTATTAGCTACAGTGCTAAGTGCCGTGATCACTTTTTCTACTGTTTCTGCAGTTTATGCTGCGCCTGTAGGAAAAGAAAGTAAAGTTGAACCAAAAACTACAACAATAACTTGGGAAAAAAATGAACAAAATACTAAAAAAGCTGCTACTGATATAACTGAAAAGAAATTTAACAATTCTGAGGAGATAACTAAATTCTTTGAAAAAAATATATCTAAATTTGGTGTACAAAAAGGTTCTCTTAAAAACACCAAGACTGTAAAAGACGAAAAAGGTAAAACTAACTATCATATGATTTATGAAGTAGAAGGTATACCTGTATACTATGGAAGAATTGTTTTTACAACTGAAAAAGACTCCTCCATGGATTCTATAAACGGTAGAATTGATACTGTTTTTGAAAATGGGAATTGGAAAAACAAAATCAAACTATCAAAAGAAGATGCTATAGCAAAAGCTAAAAATGATATTAAAGATGAAAAAGCAACTAGTAAAAAGACCGATTTATATCTGTATAATTTTGAGGGCAAACCTTATGTAGTTTATTTAGTAGATCTAATTACAGACAACGGGAGTTGGACGGTTTTCGTTAATGCTGAGGATGGTTCTATAGTAAATAAATTTAATAATACTCCTACTTTAATTGATACTAAAGATCAAAAATTACCCAATGCTAAAAAAATTAAAGATGAAGCTAAAAAAGCTAGTAATGCAAATAATGTAATTGATGTTCAAGGTCAAAGCGTTAAAGGAGTAGGAAAAACTAGCTTGGATGGACTAGTAAATATTGATGTAACTTATGGAAATGGAAAATACTATTTAAAAGATAGCAACAAAAATATTTATCTATATGACTTAAAAAATCAAGTTGATGAATATGATCTATACAATTATCTTAGTAGACCTAACTATAAACAAATATTAATGAGCAAATCTGAATTAATATCTAATTACAATAATAATTTTATAGCCAACAATCAGGTTAATTCTGTAGATGCTTATGTAAACACAAATAAAACCTATGATTATTATAAAAACAAATTAAATAGAAACAGTATTGATAATAAGGGTATGAATATTAATGGGTTTGTTCATGTAGGTAGAAATTATGGTAATGCTTTTTGGTACGGTCCATATGATGGGATGTTCTTTGGCGATGGCGACGGAATATACTTCTCTTCCCTTGCAAAATCTTTAGATGTTGTAGGCCACGAATTAAGTCATGGTGTAACAAATAAAGAGTCTAATCTTAAATATGAAAATGAATCTGGTGCCCTAAATGAATCTTTCTCAGATATTATGGGAGTAGCTGTTGAGGGTAAAAACTTTGTACTAGGTGAAGATTGCTGGGTTGCTGGAGGAGTAATGAGAGATATGGAAAATCCATCCAGAGGAGGCCAACCAGCTCATATGAAAGATTATAAATACAAAACTATGAATGACGATAACGGTGGTGTTCATACAAATTCAGGTATAATAAACCATGCTGCTTATTTAGTTGCAGATGGAATAGAAAAAACTGGTGCAAAAAATAGTAAAGATATTATGGGAAAAATATTCTATACAGCTAATTGCTATAAATGGGATGAAACAACAAATTTTGCTAAGTGCAGAAATGATGTAGTCCAAGTTACTAAAGAACTTTATGGCGAAAATAGCAACTATGTAAAAATTGTTGAAAAAGCTTTTGACCAAGTTGGAATAACTGCTACACCTCAATTACCATTATAATAAAAGCCCTATTGAAGCTATAAATATATCTATATAAAATTATAAACCTATTGATATTTTGCTATATAAATATCAATAGGTTTATAAGTAAAAATATATTAAATGGGGGTTATTTATTCATGAAAAGTAAAAAATTATTAGCTACAGTGTTAAGTGCTGTAATCACTTTTTCAGCAGTTTCAGCAGTTTCAGCTGCACCTGTAGGAAAAGAAAGTAAAAGTGACCCAAAGACCACAACAATATCTTGGGACAAAAGTGAACAAAATGCTAAAAAGGCTACTACAGACATAAAGCAAAAGAAATTTGACAACGCTCAAGAAATAACTAAATTCTTTGAGAAAAACATATCTAAATTCGGGGTAAAAAAAGGTACTCTTAACAGTACTAAAACTTTAAAAGATGACAAAGGTAAAACTCACTATCATACAATTTATGAAGTAGAAGGTATACCTGTATACTATGGAAGAATTGTCTTTACAACTGAAAAAGACTCAACTATGGATTCTATAAATGGTAGAGTTGATACTGTTTTTGAAAATGGAAATTGGAAAAACAAAATCAAACTATCAAAAGAAGATGCCATAGCAAAAGCTAAAGCTGATATTAAAAATGAAAAATCCAACAAGGAAAAGGCTGAGTTATATCTGTATAATTTCGAGGGCAAACCTTATGTAGTTTATTTAGTAAATTCAATTACAAATAGCGGTAATTGGGATATTTTTGTTAATGCTGAAGATGGTTCTATAGTAAATAAATTTAATAATACCCCTACTCTACTTGATACTAAAGCTGAGAAATTACCCAATGCTAAAAAAATTAAAGATGAAGCTGAAAAAAATGAAGCTAAAAAGGCTAATAATATGAATAATATAATTGATGTACAAGGTCAAAGCGTTAAAGGATTAGGAAGAACTAGCTTAGATGGACTAGTAAATATTAATCTAACTTATGACAATGGAAGATATTATTTAAAAGATAATAATAGAAAAATTTATCTATATGATTTAAAAAATCAAGTTGATCTGGATGACTTAAACGATTTTTATGACTCTCCAAAGGGTGGCCATAATGAAGAGCTTATGCGTAGATCTGAATTAGTATCTAATTCTAATAATAATTTTGTAGATGATAATCAAGTTAACTCTGTAGATGCTTATGCAAATATGGCTAAGTCTTATGATTATTATAAAAATAAACTATCTAGAAATAGTCTTGATAATAAAGGTATGAATATTAAGGGATTTGTTCATTTTGACAAAAATTTAGGTAACGCCTTTTGGGTTGGAGAATACGATAGTATGTTCTTTGGCGATGGTGATGGAGTGCGCTTATCTCCTCTTGCTAAAGCTTTAGATATTGTAGGCCACGAACTAAGTCATGGTGTTACTAATAAAGCATCAAATCTTAAATATGAAAAGGAATCTGGTGCTTTAAATGAATCCTTCTCAGATATTATGGGAACAGCTATTGAGGGTAAAAACTTTGAAATAGGTGAAGACTGCTGGATACCTACTTGGTTCTATGGAGAGGTAATGAGAGATATGAAAGATCCATCTAGAGGAAGACAACCCGCTCACATGAAAAATTTTAGAAAGCTTCCTGTTGATAGAGATAATGATTGGGGTGGAGTTCATATAAATTCAGGTATAATAAACCATGCTGCTTATTTAATTGCAAATGGATTTGAAAAAATGGGTGCAAAAGATAGTAAAGATATTATGGGAAAACTATTTTATATAGCTAATTGCTATTACTGGGATGAAACAACAGATTTTGCTAAATGCAGAAACGATGTAGTTAAAGTTGCTAAAGATCTTTATGGTGACAATAGTAAAGAAGTTGAAATTGTAAAAAATGCTTTTGACCAAGTTGGAATAACTGCTACGCCTCAATTGCCATTATAGTCAAATATACTTTGATTATAAAATATATTTATAAAACTATATAATTTTAGTATTTTACTTTATAAACATTAAAAAGTTTATAAGTAAAAATATATTAAAATGGGGGTTATTTATTCATGAAAAGTAAAAGATTATTAGCTACAGTGTTAAGTGCTGTGATCACTTTTTCAGCAGTTTCAGCAGTTTCAGCTGCACCTGTAGGAAAAGAAAGTAAAAGTGACCCAAAGACCACAACAATATCTTGGGACAAGAGTGAACAAAATACTAAAAAAGCTGCTACAGACATAAAACAAAAGAAATTTAACAACGCTCAAGAAGTAACTAACTTCTTTGAGAAAAACATATCTAAATTTGGGGTAAAAAAAGGTACTCTTAAGAGTACTAAAACTTTAAAAGATGACAAAGGTAAAACTCACTATCATACAATTTATGAAGTAGAAGGAATACCTGTATACTATGGAAGAATTGTCTTTACTACTGAAAAAGACTCAACTATGGACTCTATAAATGGTAGAGTTGATACTGTTTTTGAAAATGGAAATTGGAAAAACAAAATCAAACTATCAAAAGAAGATGCCATAGCAAAAGCTAAAACTGATATTAAAGATCAAAAATTCAACAAGGAAAAGACTGAGTTATATCTGTATAATTTCGAGGGCAAACCTTATGTAGTTTATTTAGTAAACTTAATTACAAATAGCGGCAATTGGGATGTTTTTGTTAATGCTGAAGATGGCTCTATAGTAAATAAATTTAATAATACTCCTACTTTAATTGACAATAAAGCTGAAAAATTACCTAATGCTAAAGAAATTAAAGATGGAGCTAAAAAAAATGAAGCTAAAAAGGCTAATAAGGCTACCAATGTGAATAGTATAGTTAATGTACAAGGTCAAAGCGTTAAAGGAGTAGGAAGAACTAGCTTAGATGGACTAGTAAATATTGATCTAACTTATGGCTATGGAAGATATTATTTAAAAGATAATAATAGAAAAATTTATATATACGATTTAAAAAATCAAGTTAATGACACTGACTTAGAAAATTATTTGACTTGGTACCCTGGGAACCACAATGAAGCGCTAATGGGTAGATCTGAATTAGTGTCTAATTCCAATAATAATTTTGTAGATAATGATAAAGTTAACTCTGTAGATGCTTATGTAAATATGGGTAAGTCTTATGATTATTATAAAAATAAACTATCTAGAAATAGTATTGATAATAAAGGTATGGATGTTAAGGGATTTGTTCATGTAGGCAAAGATTATGGTAACGCCTTTTGGTATGGAGAATACGATAGTATGTTCTTTGGCGATGGTAACGGACTATACTTCTCCCCTCTTGCTAAAGCTTTAGATGTTGTAGGCCACGAACTAAGTCATGGTGTTACTAATAAGCAATCCGATCTTAAATATGAAAAGGAATCTGGTGCTTTAAACGAATCCTTCTCAGATATTATGGGAACAGCTATTGAGGGTAAAAACTTTGAAATAGGTGAAGACTGCTGGATACCTAGTGATAGATATGGAGAGATAATGAGAGATATGAAGGATCCATCTAGAGGAAATCAACCAGCTCATATGAAAGATTTTAGAGATCTTCCTGTTGATGAAGATCATGATTGGGGTGGGGTTCATACAAATTCAGGTATAATAAACCATGCTGCTTATTTAATTGCAGATGGATTTGAAAAAATGGGTGAAAAAGATAGTAAAGATATTATGGCAAAAATATTTTATATAGCTAACTGCTATTACTGGGATCAAATAACAGATTTTTCCAAATGCAGAAATGATGTAGTTAAAGTTGCTAAAGATCTTTACGGTGACAATAGTAAAGAAGTTCAAATTGTAAAAAATGCTTTTGACCAAGTTGGAATAACTGCTACACCTCAATTGCCATTATAATCAAATATACTTTGATTATAAAATATATTTATAAAACTATATAATTTTAGCATTTTACTTTATAAACATTAATAGGTTTATAAGTAAAAATATATTAAATGGGGGTTATTTATTCATGAAAAGCAAAAAATTATTAGCTACAGTGTTAAGTGCTGTAATCACTTTCTCCGCAGTTTCAGCAGTTTCAGCTGCACCTGTAGGAAAAGAAAGTAAAAGTGAACCAAAAATCACAACAATATCCTGGGACAAAAGTGAACAAAACACTAAAAAGGATGCTACAGACATAAAGCAAAAGAAATTTAACAACGCTCAAGAAGTAACTAATTTCTTTGAAAAAAACATCTCTAAATTTGGGGTAAAAAAAGGTACTCTTAAGAGTACTAAAACTTTAAAAGATGATAAAGGTAAAACTCACTATCATACAATTTATGAAGTAGAAGGTATACCTGTATACTATGGAAGAATTGTATTTACTACTGAAAAGGACTCAACTATGAACTCTATAAATGGTAGAGTTGATACTGTTTTTGAAAATGGAAATTGGAAAAACAAAATCAAACTATCAAAAGAAGACGCCATAGCAAAAGCTAAAGGTGATATTAAAGATCAAAAATCAAATAGTGAAAAAGCTGATTTATATTTGTACAATTTTGAAGGAAAACCTTATGTAGTTTATTTGGTAAATACAATGACAGATAGCGGTAATTGGAATGTTTTTGTTAATGCTGAAGACGGCTCTATAGTAAATAAATTTGATACTACTCCTACTTTAGTTGAGAATAAAGATAAAAAATTACCTAATGCTAAAAAAATTAAAGATGAAGCTGAAAAAAATGAAGCTAAAAAGGCTAATGCTAGTAATGTAAATAGTGTAACTGATGTACAAGGCCAAAGCGTTAAAGGAATGGGAAGAACTAGCTTAGATGGACTAGTAAATCTTGATCTAACTTATGGCAGTGGAAGATATTATTTAAAAGACAATAATAGAAAAATTTATCTATATGATTTAAAAAATCAAGTTAGTGGTGACGATTTGTACAGATATATTATAGAACATTATTACTATGGTGCTCCTGAATATAAACAGAGATTAATGTCTCAATCCGAACTAGTATCTAATTCAAATAATAATTTTATAAATGATAATCAAGTTAATTCTGTAGATGCTTATGTAAATACAGCTAAGACCTATGATTATTATAAAAATAAATTATCTAGAAATAGTATTGATAATAAAGGTATGAATGTTAATGGATTTGTCCATGTAGACAAAAATTTGGGTAACGCCTTTTGGTATGGACCATATGATAGTATGTTCTTTGGTGATGGTGACGGAGTACGCTTCTCTGCTCTTGCTAAATCTTTAGATGTTGTAGGACATGAACTTAGTCATGGTGTTACTAATAAACAATCTAACCTTAATTATGCAAATGAATCTGGTGCTTTAAACGAATCCTTCTCAGATATTATGGGAACAGCTGTTGAGGGTAAAAACTTTGTATTAGGTGAAGATTGCTGGATTGCTGGAGGGGTAATGAGAGATATGGAAAACCCATCTAGAGGAAATCAACCAGCTCATATGAAAGATTATGTATATATGTCTGAAGATAATGGTGGGGTTCATAAAAATTCAGGTATAATAAACCATGCGGCTTATTTAATTGCAGATGGATTTGAAAAAATGGGTGCAAAAGATAGTAAAGATATTATGGGAAAACTATTTTATATAGCTAATTGCTATTACTGGGATCAAACAACAGATTTTGCTAAATGTAGAAATGATGTAGTTAGAGTTGCTAAAGATCTTTACGGTGAAAATAGTAAAGAAGTTCAAATTGTAAAAAATGCTTTTGATAAAGTTGGAGTATCTGCTACACCTCAATTATCATTATAATCCAAATATCATTAAAACTGTAAAACTATAGATATAACTATATAAAAAATTAGATTTAAATAAATAAGATGATTTCTATTCAAGTAAGAAATCATCTTATTTATGTATACTAATTATATTGGGGGTTAAGATATTTATGAAAAGTAAAAAATTATTAACTATACTTTTAAGTGCTATAATAACAGCTTCATCAATCTCATCAGTTTACGCTGCAGAATCCGTGGGGATAAAAAGTAAATACCAACCAAAAACTACTACTATATTTTGGGAAAAAGGTAAACAAAATAATAAAAAATCTGCCACTAATATAGCTTCAGAACAATTCAACAATTTCGAAGAAATAAATCAGTTCTTTCAACAAAATATATCTAGGTTTGGTTTAAAAAAAGGCTCTCTTAAAAGTACCAAAGCTTTAAAGGATGAAAAAGGGAAAACCCACTATCATACAATTTATCAAGTGGAGGGTATACCTGTATACTATGGAAGAATTGTTTTTACTACTGAAAAAGATTCCACTATAAGCTCTATAAATGGTGGAGTAGACATTTCCTTTGAAAATGAGAATTGGAAAAACAAAATTAAACTATCAAAAAGTGATGCTATAGCAAAAGCTAAAAATAACATCAAATATGAAGAGTTACATGATTCAAAGGCAGACTTATATTTATATAATTTTGAAGAAAAGCCTTATGTTGTTTATTTAATAGATTTAAGCACAGATACTGGAGATTGGAATGTTTTTGTTAATGCTGAAGATGGTTCTATAGTAAATAAATTTAATAACATCCCTACTCTAACTAATACTAGAGATAAGAAATTCACCAGTACTAAAAAAACTAATACTAAAGTTAATAAATCAAATAATTTAATTGATGTTCAAGGTAATACTATTAAAGGAAAAGGTAAAAGCTCTTTAAATGGAATAGTAGATATTGATCTAACTTATAAAGATGGAAAATATTATTTAAAAAATAGCAATAAAAATATTTATGTCTATGATCTAAATAATAAATATATAAACACTTTTACTACCCCTAAATCTTCTATATTAAAGGCTTCTAAGCTTGTAGAAAATAATAATAACGAATTTATAGATGATAAACATATAATTGCTGTAGATGCTTATATAAACTTAGAGAAGACTTATGATTATTACAAAAATAAATTTAATAGAAATAGTATTGATAATAAAGGTATGAACGTTGAAGCCTTTATTCATCATGGTGAGAAATATGCGGGTGCTGAGTGGAGCGAAAATCTTGGTTCCATGCTTTTAGGGGATGGTGATGGAAGAAATAGTTCTCATATGTCAAAGGCTTTAGATGTTGTAGGTCATGAGTTTAGTCATGGTGTAACACGTAAAGAATCTAATCTTAAATATGAAAATGAATCCGGAGCTTTAAATGAATCCTTTTCAGATATTATGGGAATAGCCATTAAAGGTAAAAATTTCAAATTAGGTGAAGACTGCTGGACACCAGATATTGAGGGGGATGCAATAAGAGATATGCAAGATCCATCTAAAGGATACCAGCCAGCTCATATGAAAGATTATAGATCTATGGATATACGCTATGACAATGGTGGTGTTCATGTAAATTCAGGTATAATAAATCACGCAGCTTACTTGATTGCAGATGGTATAGAAAAATTAGGAGTAGAAAATAGTAAAGATATTATGGCAAAATTATTTTATACAGCTAATTGCTATGAATGGGATGAGACAACAAATTTCTCTAAATGTAGAAATGATTTAATTAAAGTTACTAAAGACCTTTACGGTGAAAATAGTAAATATGTTCAAATTGTAGAAAATGCTTTTGACAAAGTTGGAATAACTGCTACACCTCAATTACCATTATAATAAAATTCTATTAAACCTATAAATATAACTATGTAAAAAACTAAATTTAAATAAATAAGATGATTTCTTATTTGCATAGAAATCATCTTATTTATATATAATAATTATATTATATAATACAAGTTTATAATAATTGATTAATATAATTATATTGGGGGTTAAGATATTTATGAAAAGTAAAAAATTATTAACTATACTTTTAAGTACTATAATGACTTTTTCACCAGTTTCATCAATTTATGCTACAGGACCTGTAGGGAAAAAAAGTAAAAATGAGCCAAAAACTACAACAATATTTTGGGAAAAAAGTAAGCAGAACAATAAAAAATCAACCACTGATATAAATGAAAAAAAATTTAACAATTTCGAAGAAATAAACCAATTCTTTCAACAAAATATCTCTAAATTTGGATTAAAGAAAGGCTCTCTTAAAAGCACAAAAACTTTAAAAGATGAAAAAGGCAAAACTTACTATCATACAATTTACCAAATAGAAAGTATACCTGTATACTATGGAAGAATAGTTTTTACTACTGAAAAAGATTCCACTATGAGTTCTATAACCGGTAGAGTGGACACCGCTTTTGAAGATGGAAACTGGAAAAATAAAATTAAACTATCAAAGAATGTCGCTATAGAAAAAGCTAAGAATAACATTAAATATAAAGGTTTATATGAGTCAAAGGCAGAATTATATTTGTATAATTTTGAAGGAAATCCTTATGTGGTTTATTTAGTAGATTTAGTTACAGATACAGGAAATTGGAATGTTTTTGTTAATGCTGAAGATGGTTCTATAGTAAATAAATTTAATAATACCCCCTATTCTCATTAATACTAGAAATGAAAAATCGCCCAGTACTAATAAATTCAGGTATAATAAATCATGCAGCTTACTTGATTGCAGATGGAGTAGAAAAATTAGGGGTAGAAAATAGTAAAGATATTATGGCTAAATTATTTTATACAGCCAATTGCTATGAATGGGATGAAACAACAAATTTTTCTAAGTGTAGAAATGATTTAATTAAAGTTACTAAAAATCTTTACGGCGAAAATAGTAAATATGTTCGAATTGTAGAAAATGCTTTTGATCAAGTTGGAATATATGCTACTCCTCAATTATTATTATAATTAAAAGCATCTTGAGGTTTTAAATATATTTAAAGAATATCCTATATGAATAATACAATTTTTAAAATGGGTATATAGGTATGTTTATATAAAAACCGAATTTACCTATATACCCGGTTTTTGGAATCAATAAGATGACTTTTTCACTAAACAAAAGTCATCTTATTTAAATTCATTTATATTAATTATAATCTATTTATAATTTTTCATAATTTTATTTTTCTGCATTTTTTAGATTTCTTATTATACTTTTTCAGTTCTTTTTCTATCTCCACTATTAATTCATTAAATTTTAAATTTTTTTCTCCTAGGAGTATTTTTACTGCATCCTCCAAAGTTTCCATAGTATATATACTAAACTCTCCGTTTTTAATAGCCTCTTCTACTTCTTTATTTAACACTAAGTTTTCTTTATTTGATTTTGGTATTAATATCCCCTTATCCTTTATATCTTTTTTATATCTACATACCTCATAAAATCCTTCTATTTTTTCATTTACACCACCTATAGGCTGAACCTGACCAAACTGATTTATTGATCCTGTAACTGCTATACTTTGTCTAACAGGTATATTACTTAAAGCAGATAACATAGCTATGGCCTCCGCTACAGAAGCGCTATCTCCATCCACTGTTCCATATATCTGTTCAAAACTTAAATGGAAATCTACTGGCAACGTATCATATTTCCCTATTATACTATTTATATACCCCTTTAATGTGCTTATAGCTTTATTGTGTATATTCCCACTTAAATTACTCTCCTTTTGGATATCTATAATATCTCCATTGCCCTTATAACAGCAACAAGTTATTCTAATAGGCCTCCCAAAACTTGCATATCCTAAATCTATTACAGATAGTCCATTTACTTGACCAACTTTATCTCCCTTTACATCTATAAATATTCTTTCTTTTTCATAACCTTCCATAACTTCTTTTTCTATTTCCTCTTTTTCATAAGCTACAAATTGAATATCTTCTTTTGTTATAATGTCTCTATCTTCAATCCTAGCTTTACTATCCGCTTGTATTAATAATCTATCTATTTCATAATTATCAAAATAAAATTTATTTTTATTTTCAGCTTTTCTTGATAAATATTTGCATACTTCTTTTACTGCCTCTTCATTTATATTTTTTAAATCTTTATTTTCACATATATCATATATATTTTTACAAATCTGTTCTTTACTCTTACTATTTATATCCACTACTTTATTATATTCTGATTTTAGCTTAAATATCTTTTTAAAATCTTCATCATAATTGTAAAGCAAATTGTAAGTTTCATAATCACCTATAATTATTACCTTTAATTTAGTGTTTATTGGCTCCGGCTTTAATCCTCCCAAAGATAATAGTTCTAGATATCCCTTATTATAATCAAAATCTATCTTATCATTTATGAGAGCTTTTTTTAAATAAAAATAAGCTGAGCCATTTGTAAACAAACTGTTAGCTCTCACAATTAAGCAGCCCTCATTAGCTTTTAAAAGTGATCCGGCTTTAATTAAACTAGCATCTGTATAATATACTCCACTTTTATTTTCGTATTCTATGCTTCCAACTAAATTATTTACTGAGGGATTTTCTTCAAATATAACTAAAGGACTTTTGTTTAAAGTATTGTCTACTATTACATTTACTTTATATTTATATATAACGTTTATTATAGATTCTTGATCTTCTTCATAGCTTGAAGTGTAACTTTCTATTAATTCCTTTTCTATATTTCTGCAAACACTATTTAAAAAATCTAGAGTCTGAATGTTATCTTCAAACTCCATTCTATATTCTTCCTTTGAACCTTTCATTTCCATTTCCAAATAAGTTCTCATTATATCCTTTAATTTTTCTAATCCTTCTCTTTCCATATCAGCTAATACTTCTAAAGAAGATTCTGCCTTTTCCTTTAATTTAGATACTTTTTCTAATATCTCTTCTTTGTCTTCTTTATTCAAGTCTTCATATTCACTTTCACTTAGAGAATTACCATCCTTTATAGGCATGAAGACAAAGCCAGATACACCAGTTTTTATTTCAAAACCTTCTTTTTTTGACTCCTCTATAAGTTCGTTTACTATTTCACTCCTTTTTTTCTCCATACTCTCTAAAATAATTTCTTTTTCTTTATTGGAAGATTTGTTATAAAAATCATATATACATTCATTATATTTTGTTTGAATATCTTTTAATTTTTCTTTTAATATTTTACCTTTCCCATTTTCTAAATATATACTATAAGGGTATCTTTCTTCCTCTAAAACTACATAGCAAATATCCTTTGGTTTACTTTTTTTCTCTAGTTTTTGATTTATAAAATTTATTATACTATTTAATTTTTCTTTAGAAAAATCATCTACTAAGTATAAATTGTATCCTGATTTATCTATATCCAAAGCAAGATTTATCTTTTCATATATAGAGTTATATTCCGGAGTATACTTTTGGGTTCTATCTATATTAATATCATCGAGTTCCAAATTATATAATAAATCTTTTGACTCTATTTTTCTTAACATGTTTCACTCCCCCTTTTAGCCGTTAATATATTAATATTCATTAAGGTTTATTTTAGTAACTAAAGAGGTTTATATTTTCATAATAAAAAATATAAAATTAAGTTTCTTTATTAATATTCCTTTGTATATATTGTATTAACCATATTAAATATAGGTTCATAATACTATTTTTTTAAATAATAAAACTACCTATTAAAGATGATTTTTTATTTTAAGAAGGCTTAATATAAATGAGAGCACATTTATATTTTTATCATTTTCCATATTAATCATCTTTTAGGTAGTTTTATTTTAAATTAATTTTTTTGCTTTCATATGACCTATATAAAAGCTTTTTTATAATTACTATTTATATTAAATTTAAAGAGAATTTCTAAATATATTACTAACGACCTTTTCATCTGCATCTATTGGAGCCATACTTAACAATAAGTCTAAGCTTGGTGTTTCAAAAGCTAACTTTGTCAATTTTTCCACATCATTTTCTTTAAATCCTAAGTCTGTTAATTTTTCTGTAATACCTATACTATATAACCATTTTTCTATACCTTTAGCTACTATTTCAGCTTCTCCCGGATTTCCTTCCAACCCACAAACTATTGGTGATAAAATATCTGCTAAAACTTCAGATACTGATGGATATATTTCCTTTATTACAGCAGGTAATAATATTCCTAATCCTAAACCATGAGATAAATCTGGTTTCACTCCACTTAATGGATGTTCTAAAGCATGAGTAAAATGAAGTAATCCATTATCAAAACATATACCTGCAATTAAAGAAGCATATGTTAAATAATATCTAGCTGTTAGATCCCCTGGATGTTGCAATGCCTGTGGCAAATATCTAGAAACTAGTCTCACGGTTTCCTTTGCTAATAATATGGTATATGGATTTGCTACTTTACTTGTGGAAGCCTCTACTACATGATTTATAGCGTCCACTGATACATAGCAAGTTTGGTGTATTGGTAGTTTAACCATAAGTTGTGGGTCATCTATAGCATATAAAGGATATATACAATCATAGGCTATGGCTGGCTTGTATTCTTTTTCTGGAATACTGACTACTGCAAATCTATCTCCTTCTGTGCCTGTTCCATGAGTTAAATTTATTGCAATAACTGGAGCTGCTTTTTCTGGAGTAAATTTAAATTCATATATATCCCTTGCAGTTTTATCTTTATATTCTAAAAGTATTGCTACACTTTTAGCTGCATCTATAGGACTTCCTCCTCCTATACCTATTACCGCCTTGGCACCTAATTCATTTCCCATTCTAGCAGCCTCGTCTACTTGATCTACAGTTGGATTTGGTGTAACTTCATTATATAAAATATAGGTTATATTTTCCTTTTCCAAAGCTTTTTCAACATATTCCCAAGCCCCAGTTTTTCTGTAAGCCCCTCTTCCTGTGACAATAAGTACCTTATCTATATTCATATTTTTCAAATTCGATGCTATATCATATATTTTTTCTATTGCTCCTACCCCTAAATAAACAGTGGTCTTGGATCTTATTTCTCTTATCTCATTTATAGCCATTTTAGATTCCCACATTCATAAATACCCCCTTAAATTTATATAAGATTATATAAATAATGTAAATAAACTATCATATTTATATTATAGTTATTTTTTTAACAAAATACAATAGTTTTTACAATTATATAAAAACATTATAAGGAAAATTTTTTGAATTAAAAACCCTTATATCTATTAACCTAAGGTATTTTCTAACTATATATTATATATTTAAAATTATTATTCATATTCCATTAATAATTTTTTAACAATTTGTAAATATTTGTAATTTGCTATTAAATATTTTTAAGCTTGATCAATTTAAATAACTAATTTTATGCTTTTATTAATTATAATTATTCTATTTATATTAAATTATTTATATAAAAAGCCAAATTACTTAAATAATAAAAGTAATTTGGCTTCTTATTCTTTTATATATTAAAGAAGAACATATCTAAGCCTTATAAGTACATATGTTATAAACACTGCTGTACCACTTAATAGAAAAGTTATAAAAGCTCTACGCAAGGCGTAGTTATTACTACCCACAAAACCACTTCCTATTTTTTCTTTTAACTATACTTTATAATTATAATAATATATATAGGCTCTGCAGGCAAACTAAATAATTGCTAAATTTTCTTAAAATTGCACAATAAAATTAATTATATATTAATATGCTATTATCTTAACAATTTTTTCTCTATATTTCTCCCCATTTTTATATATAAGAATATTAATATTTGCTGATTTTCTAAGCTTTTAATAACTTTTTTCTTTTTCAGATATCATTATAAATATGAATTATAATTTTCATTAACTTTTAAAACATCAAAATTATAAAGAGTCTTTTAAAAATATTATAGATATTATATTTAACTTATAAAAATCTCTATAGTGCTTTAATTTTATTTTTTCTATTTGTGAATTGTTCATTATTAATTTACAATATTTATGGTAATACTATTATAGTAACAAATTATAAAATTATTATATAATTAGTAATTTTTCCATATGTCAATAGGTTTCAAATTAAATTATTTTAAATTTATGAATACTATGTTATAATATACATAAAATTATAGCAATTATGTATTATTTTAAATGCATATTAGTAAAGGAGTTATACTTATGGGTTTTAAAGAAAAACTTGGATCATACTACACAGAAGCATATCTAAAAAAATATGGAGATAGAATTACTCAAGTTCAAGGTAATGTAATTTCAGCTAAGGTTGAAAAAAAATCTATACTTTGGATTCTTAATAAAATTACAGTAACTTTACTTGTAAAACCTGAGAGAAGTAAAAATGTTATTAAATGTACTTATATAAAGAAAAAATGGTTTAAAAAGCCTGAATTTATAAATGTATCCCAAGGAAATTTTATACTTGTACAAGGTTTAAAAGGTAAAAAAGGAAAAGAAAACAGAGAATCTATTGAAATAATAAATGTTAGAAATATGACTACAAAAAAAGATTTAATCCCTATGGAAGGTAATATTCAAAAGGTTAAAAAAGTACAAAGGGTTAAAAAATAGAACTTAGTTAAATCTAAGTTCTATTTTTCATTTATTATATGTATATGATCTATCTCCACATTTTTCAAAGCTTCAAAAACTATATTTAATGACTTCGAATTAATATCTTTACCATATTTGTTATAATAATTAACAGCATGTTCTTCTCTTTTTTCAGCCATTTCTAATAGTATACTGTCAGCATCATATTTATCATAATTCATTGGAGCAAGTTTAGGCATTTCTCTTATTCCCGCTAAATTTTTGTGCACCATAGCATGACCATATTCAATATTAGCTAAGGCCTTAAATAATTTTGATATCTTTTCATTCTTAGCTAATTCTGAAGCCTTTTTATAAAAATCTCCATTGAATACTTCTAATTTTACAGCATGGTCTAATATTTTAACCACTTCTTTATTTAATTCTTTATCTTCTAACTTATATATAAACCTTTCCTTACTTAAATATTTTATGGGTGCTCCACATATAGGACAAAATTTTATAGAATCAGTAGTATTTTTATCTGAAAAAGCTTCCTTATTTAAATTATAATTTCTTTCATTTATTTCTATACCACAAATATTACAAAACAACTTTTGCATAACTTCCCCTCCTGTGATTAATTGTTCTATACAATATGTCATAAAACTATTAGGGATTATACCCCTAGAATAAACTCCCAACTTTATTATATAATATAACATAACTGTGTGAAAAGCAAAAAAATTTTTACTGATTATATTAATGTTTTTAATTATGCTAATGATGCATTAATATACGTTATAATCAAAGTTATGAATCTTAAATTAAATCTTCTATTTAAATATCGTCCTTTTATAACTTTCTTCTTATTTGGTATTCAGTAGAATATATTTCAAGTTTTCCTCATATTTATTTAGTGTTAGTATTTTGGAGGAGTTGAAATATATTTTTTATGCTTAAAAAAAGAAGTACTTTTTTTAAAGAGTCCCTTACATTAATAGTTTCTAATTTAACTACCGGAGTTTGTGCTTTTACCTTCTCTATACTTATTTCTAACAAACTTGGCGCTGAAGGTATGGGACTTTATGGGCTAATTATGCCTATTTATGATTTATTCACTTGCCTTATAAACGGTGGTATGACTGCAGCTATATCTAGAAATTGTGCTATCTATTTCGGTAAAAATGATTTTGGCAATTTACATAAAACTGTAGAATCTGCCCTAACCTTTGATGCTATATGGGCTATAATTGTTGCGTGCTTTGTTTTTATTAATTCTTCTTACATAAGTTCTAATATAATAAAAGACACTAGATCTCTTAGGGCTTTGAGGGTTATATGCCCTGCTATGATTTTTATTGCTTTGTCTGCTATATTAAAAGGATATTTTTATTCTATATCAACTTCTAAAGTACCTGCTATCATAGATATAGTAGAAAAAGGCCTTAGAATTGTTGTATTTTCCCTTATAATTTATTCCTTTAATATTTCTTCAGTATCTGGGACTGTAACTACAGCTTATACTACTCTTGCTGTAGGAGAACTTGTAAGTTTAATTTTTCTATATTTTTTTTATATAAAAAATAAATTGAAATTTAAATTTAGCTATAATAAATCTGAGGATAGTCTACAACTTCTCTTTAATGTACTTATAGTATCCTTGCCCTTATGCTTAAACGGTTTTTTAACTACTGGTTTATATACATTATCAACCCTTATAATACCAAGAAGGTTAATAAGTGCTGGAATTAATTACAGAGAAGCTTTATCATTGATGGGAAAATTTTCAAACATGGCCTTGTCTATTCCTTTATTCCCTTCAATAATATTAACCTCTATTTGTACTATATTAATACCTGACTTATCTGAGAGTATGAGTAAAGGTAACTACTTTTCTATGGAAAATAGAATAGAAAAAATTATAAAAATAGCTCTAATATTAAGTTTAAGCACCTTATCTATTTGTGCTGCTATACCTAATGAATTAGGACTTATGTTTTTTAATAGAACGGACCTAGGAAATTATATAAGGTTTTTATCCTTCTCTACACCTTTCGCATATGTCTCCATTATAAGTTATGCTATATTAAACGGTATAGGGAAACAGAAAATACTTTTAAGAAATTCAATAATTGTAGCTATAGAAGATTTGATATTTCTATATATACTAACAGGCTTATCTTTTATAAATATATACGGCTATGGTATAACCCTAATAATAACTTCTATAACATCTATAGTATTAAACTTTGAAGAAATAAAAAAACATTGTTTTATAAAAATAGACCTCCATGAAAAATTCATATATGCTTTATGTACAATTTTAGTATATCTTATATTAAATCTATTAAATAATATAATATTAATACAAAATATTTATATAAAAAATATTTTAATAATATTTTCTGGATTCTCCTTAATGTTTATACTTATAAATATTACAAATAAAAAACATTAGATTAGCAAGAAAACACCTTGCCAATCTAATGTTTTTTTATCTTATTCTTTTTCTAACAAACTTAGGTATAAATTTTATTAATCTAGAAGGCATTCTATCTAAATCCCTCTTTCTTAATCCTCCTATTAGTATCAATGAATAAACATATACAAATACGCCCAATATTATAGCAACCATAGTTCCAACTGCATTAGCTATATAAGCTTTTTTAAATAAAGTTACTATACCATGATTAATTACACTATGAAAAGGTACAATTACAAAACCCATTATTTGTGCAGCTATAAAAGGCTTTATAGCAGGAGTTATAATGTTAAATTTAACATTCAAAGACTTTTTAATCATTCTATGATTTAATATAATAGGTATTAAGAACCCAACAGCACTACCATATATAGCTCCCATTACATTTATGCTTGGATTTGCTATTAACACATAATTTGTAAATATTTTAAAGCATATTCCAATTACAGAATATAAGGTAGCCGCATAAAGCTTTCCTATGCTTTGAAGTATTGTAGTCTGTATCTGAGCTACGGCCATTAAAACTAAAACTATAACACCATACCTCATTATTTCTACACCGCCACCTATATGTAACATTTTATATATAGGATCTGCTAAAAATCCTAATCCTACAGCAGCTGGTATTGCAATTAAAAAACATGATCTAAAAGCATAATTTATATTACTTTTAACCTGTTTTTTATTCCCCTTAGCCGCAGCTCCTGCTATAACAGGAAGAACTGCCATAGAAAGTGAACTTATTATGGCTATAGGTACATTTATAAGTTGTTGATACTTAGCCAAATAACCATAAAGTACAGTGGCATTAACTTCATTAAATCCAGCCACCATAAGCCTTGCCTTAGTATTATACACATCCACCAAAGTCCCTGCTGAATTCATACCTACGCACAATGTTATAGGCAATCCATAATGTATAATTTTTTTCATCAAATAAGCTACACTATATTTTTCATCTTTTATGCTGTCTTTATCTTTTACTTTTATTGCTCCATTTTTTCTATGACAATATATCAAAAATAAAGCTGAAACTAAAGCTCCTAATGAGGTTCCAACAGTACCTCCTGCACAACCTGCTTCTAATCCATATTTTATAAACATTGCCGCAAATAATAAAGAAAATATTATATTTACAAGCTGTTCTATAACCTGAGATATAGCAGTAGGGGTCATATTACCCATGCCTTGAAAATATCCTCTATAAGCAGAGGCAACAGAGGTAAATAAAATAGATGGTGCTAAAGCCAATACTGATAATTGAGCCTTTGGGTACCCTATACGCTTAGATAGAAAGCCTGATGCGCAAACGGTAAACAAAGCCATTATAAATCCTAAAAATAACAACATATATCTTGCAAGTCTAAAAGATTTTAAAGCATCTTTATAGTTTTCTGTTGCTATAAGCTCTGATACAAGCTTAGATATGGCTACAGGTATACCAGAATTAGTTAAAACAAATATAAATGCAAAAATCTGATAAGCAGCCATATAAATACCATATCCTTGATCTGTAAGTATATTTATTAATGCTGGTATGTAAATTAAAGAAAAAACTTTGGCTAGCATTCCCGCTATGGATAATATGGCAAACCCCTTAGTTACTGATTGCTTTTTCATAATGTACTCCCCATCCCATACTTATATATTATTAAAACTTAAACACATCTTTCTTTATTTTCTTAAAAATCGGTGGTAAAGTTTCTGCTATGGTTTTGTTTTTCATATATTCCAAATTTCCCATAGTATCTCTAAATATAAGTTTATAGGAATATAAATATTGATAGCTTAATCCATATTTATTGTGGAAAAAGCTATTTAATTTTTTATCCCCATATTTAGAATCCCCTATTATAGGATTTCCTAAATGACTTAAATGGGCTCTAAGTTGATGACTTCTTCCTGTTAAAAGCTCTATTTCTATAAATGAAAAGGAACCGCAGGTCTGAATAGTCTTAACATTCATAGCTATTTTTTTAGTATTAGGCTTTGGTTCATTATATATTTTAGACATATTCGTGTCCTCATTTTTAGATATATAAGCTTCATAAATACCATCTTTAATTCTTCCTTTTACTAAAGAAGAATAATATTTTTCTATTTTTCTATCTCTTATCATTTCATTTAAAGTTTTTAATGCTTCATAATTCTTCCCAAATATAACTATACCAGAGGTATTTCTATCTAATCTATTACAAGATGCTGGTGTAAAAGTAACTTCTAGTTCTGGAGTGTAATCCCCTTTGTCATAAAGATAAGATAGCACATAATCTGTTAAGGTAGACTCTCCTTCTTTTTTATCCGAATGAACTAAAACTCCTGGCCACTTTTCTACTAATACCATATTTTCATCTTCATAGGTAATCTTAAGATTATTATCTATTCTAACAAACTTCTTTTTTTCTCCCTTAGATTTTACATTGAAGGATTCTACTATATCTCCTTCTTCTAGAAAATTCTTTTCCTTAGATTTTCTACCATTGACCTTTATCTCACCTTTTCTTATAGCTTTATATATAGCACTTAGAGGTACATCCTTTAACCATTTTCTACAAAACTTATCTAACCTTTGGCCAGCTTCATTTGCTCCTATTACTATTTTCATGAAAACACTCCTTACAGTACAACTTTATTATTTCTATATTATGCATCCTTATAATTTCTATGTAGCACTATTTCATATTTATTGCTTTAAATACACATTTCCCCTATAAATTATATAATTTATGCTTATAATGTATATACTAACAACTTATTATATATTACTATTATATTTTTATCAAGTAAAGAACCTGTTACAAAACATTAACTATATTAATAATGAATTTTCTAATTTTATAGAAAAAAGATATGTTAACTCTTAAGTTTATTTCCCAAATCTTTCACTAAAATGAAATCTTTTATATGAAATGGTGATTTAGTGTAAATCCGTTAAAGAAAGTTCCATAGGGTATTTCAATAGTCCCAATAGGCTAAAAAGTTTCTTTAAATAAGATATTCCACTAAAGTAAACATGAAAAATCTACCTTAGTGGAATATATTAAACATATAACATTAAATTAAAGCTTTCATTTTATATAACAATTAATTTATCGCTTTTTTAATACCTTTAGTTAAGCCTTGTACTATTTTTATCTTATATTCTTCAGTATTTAAAAGCTTATCCTCTTCTGCATTTGACAGAAAGCCCATTTCAACTAAAACTACTGGAACCTTTGACCAGTTAAATCCTGTCATATCCTCCCTCTCTATTACACCCCTATTGTTCATATTAGCTGATGCTACCATTTCCCTAAGAAGTATGTCTCCATATTTTTTGCTTAATTCATTAATTTCTGAAGCATATCCTTTTTTAGATGGTACAAGTATAGAAGCTCCCTTAGCATCCTCTAAGTCTGCTGAATCTGCATGTATTCTTATAACTAAATTAGCATTATTTTTATTTCCTACTTCTGCTCTTTCTATGTTTCCTAAACTCTCGGAATGTTTATTTTTAGTCATAATAACAGTATAACCTTCCTTTTGTAGAGTTTCTTTAAGTTTTGAGGCTACATCCATAGCTATTAAATACTCTGGAGTTTTGCTATTTACTCCATCAGCTCCTCCACCATCTTTAATCTTCTTTTCCTCACTATCTGGAGAAACTCTTTCTAACTCTAAATTAGATTTGCTTCCATGACCAGGATCTATTACTATTATTTTATTTTTTAAATTTTCTTTAGATTTATCTTCTTTTTTTTCTTTTAATATATCATTATGCTCTTTTTCTTCATTATTCTTTCCAAATGCATTTTCTTTTTTCTTTTGTGATTCCTCTTCTTTATTAACTACTTTCTTCTCTTCTCCAACTTTTTTATTAAAATTTTCCTTACTAGTACATGCACTAAATAATAACAAAGTAATAACACACATAACTAAAACTATCTTTTTCTTCACTTCATATTCACAACCTATTTTAAAATTTAATCTAAATTATATTACTACCCTTATATTATGAATTTAAAATATCAAAGGCAGCTTTGCAATGAAGTGCTACTCCTAATGCTAGAGAATCCTCATCCACATCAAATAAGCTACTATGAGCAGGATGTACTATACCCTTTTCTTCATTTCTGCAACCTAAATAATAGAATATCGAAGGTTTTTCCATAGAAAAATAGGCAAAGCTTTCAACTCCCATGCTTGGTTCTTCTAACATTTCTATGTTATCTTCTCCTATTACACCATTTGCAGAATTTATAAAGCTATTTAGCATTTCATCATTATTGTAAAGGCAAGGATAACTTTCCTCTATATCTATTTCACATTCACCTCTCATAGCTTTACATATATTTTCTACTATTTCTACCAACCTTTTTTTAACGTACTCTCTATGTTCAGTTTTCATCACTCTTATAATGCCAGATAGTATAACCTCATCTGGTATTATATTTTGAGCTGTACCCCCATGGATAGTTCCTATAGTTAACACCCCTGGATCTGTAGGAGGTAACTCTCTACTTACTATGTTTTGAAGAGCCACCACCACGTTGCTAGCTATAATTATAGGATCCACAGAATTATTAGGCCTAGCTCCATGGGAACCCTTTCCTTTTATTTTTATGGTAAAGGGATTTGAAGCTGCATTTACTACTCCCCTTCTTAATCCTATCTTTCCTGTATTTATTTTCTCCTCCATATGAAGACCTATAATAGCATCTACATCTGGGTCCTTAAGAACTCCTTCTTTTATCATAATTCTAGCTCCACCAGTGGTTTCTTCTGCAGGCTCAAATAATAATTTTATATTCCCATTTAATTTATCCTTTATAGAATTTAAAACTTTAGCAGCACCCAAAAGTATGGCAGTATGGGCGTCATGTCCGCAGGCATGCATTTTCCCTTCTATTTTTGATGAATAATCACAAATATTTTTTTCTTGAAGTGGAAGAGCATCCATATCCCCTCTTATGGCTACAGTTTTATGGCCTTTTCCTCTTATTATGGCACAAATTCCTGTACCTGCTGTGTCGTAATATTCTATATTTTGATTTTTTAAAAATTCTTTCACTTTTTCACAGGTTCTAAAAAGATCATAATCTAATTCTGGATGCTCATGAAAATCTCTTCTCAATTTTATAACTTCATCTTTTATATCTAAAGCTTCCTTTAAAAAATTTATTTCTCCCATATTTACCCTCCAGTTATTTAAGTAATGCAATTGAATATTTTATCTCTTATTTATAAAATATATATTTGTATTTAAAATCGATTTATCCGATGACTACCTACTCTAATACTCCCATCTTCTTTAAAGTGGGAGTAAAGAGCGGTTACGTCCCTGGATAACCATTCCCTAAGCTTTAGATGGAATAAAAACTCCCTCTGAAGCCAAGAACTCTGCTTATGCCTATTCCCATTTTATTTCTATTGAATCTCCATCCTTTAAATTATCATAATATCCAGCGCTCTTACCATTTAAAAGAAGAACTAGTTTTCCTTTAGCTACAGATAAATCAAATTCCACATGATTAAATATATCCACAAAAATATATTTGTCTTTACCTTTGAGAAGGATTTCCTCGTTATTTACTCTAACCCTTATACCTGTTTCCTTAATATTAAAATTTTCTGTTTCTATTTTTCCTTCTCTATTCTCTTTTTCATTCTCTATGTATTCTTTTGTTAAAGCGGCCTCTTTCTCCTCTAATACTTCACTTTGTAAATCTTTACTCTTTAAACTATTGTCCTTACTCTGTGTATAGTTATCTTCTATTACTTCCCTAATACTTGTTTCATCATTTGTTTCAATTATTTCTTTTTCTACTACATTTAATTCATTATCTTTTCCGTCAACTTCATTTATCTCAAAATTTTCTTCTTTATTTTCCTCTATTTCATCTCTTATTTTATATATCCTATCGCTTTCTTTTATTATATAATCTTCCTTAAGTTCTTCTCCATTCAAATAATATTTATAATCTTTCAAAGTTTCATAATACTCCCTATAATGGCCTAAGGTTTCAGGAAAGAAAATTTTAACATTATCTCCCTCTTTAATTATATAATTTATATCTTTTTTATCACCATTTACAAAAGCTAAAGGAGTTAAATTTTCTATAATATCGTTTATAAAGAAAGTTGTAGAATATACTTTCTTTATATAATCCTTTAAAGTTGGCTTTGCATCTTCACCATTTTTGGCAAACTCAATTTCTATCTTATCTCCTTCTTTTATATTGTCTTCAACGGAGGCTTTTACTCCATTAATTTTTATTAATGCATTGGTAGCTAAAGTTCCAAAGGCCATTCTTTTTATATTATTTAATGTAAATCTTATACTCCTACCATTTCTACCCAACAAAACTTTAGGATTTATACCTGCCTGAAGCATTACATCCACAACTATATGTTTATGAGAGTTAAAAAGACTTATTATGCTTCCATTTAACATTACATCTATAAAATCATTTCCTAATCTTCTTATAGATATTAAACCTATACCTAAAACTGTTACACCTTCGCTACCAAATTTATTGTTCTCAATACTGCAATCTATAACCGCATCTCTGTCCTTTATGGCGGCTCTTTCTAAAGGCATATTAAGTTTTTCACATAAAAATTCTTTCAAAAGTGGCGTATGAGCTCCTCCTCCTACTAAAAATATAGCATTAGGTGATTTCTCCCCATTTATTTCAATTATTTTGTTTCCTATTTCCTCTGATATCTTCTTAACTACTGGTTCTATAACTCTTTTTATATCCTTTGATGGAATCTTATTAGTTAATCCTAAAACATCTATGTATTCTACTGTGTCAGATTCTGAACATTGTTTTTTTATTTTCTCCGCTGTTTCAAAATCTACTAAAAAATTTTGAACAATAGCCTCTGTTACCTCATCACCTGCTAAGGAAACCATTCCAAAGGCTGTTATACTATCTCTGCTACATATAGCTATATCTGAAGTTCCTGCACCTACATCTATTAGCGCTAAATTTAAAAGTCTTAATTTTTTAGGAATAGCAGCTTCCATGGCAGCTATAGGCTCCAAAGTTAAACTATCTACTATAAGTCCAACTTTTTTCATAACAGAATAAAGACTATCTATAACATATCTTGGAAGGAAAGTTGCTATAACCTCTGCTGCTATTTTTTCTCCCTTTTGTAATAATAAGTTCCCTATAACATAATCATTTAAATAATAATTTTTAACGGTATATCCTACACAATAAAGCTTACCACCAGATTTTTTACTCACTTCTTCCTCTGCCTTTTTTACTGATGTAAGCTCCAAACTTCTTATGGTATCCTTATCTATTTCCTTTTCATTATCCACATTTAATTCGGATTTTGCAGTATATGTTTTTAAAAATCTTCCTGCAGCTGCAATAGAAACTTTATTTAATTCTATACCTATCTTTTCTTCTAAATCTCTTTTTACTTTTATTACAGCATTAGCTACTAAAGAAACATCATGAATTTGACCATCTATCATAGCCCTTTCTTCATGTTCTACATAACTTTCCTCTATAACATGGAATTTTTTATCTCTTACTACTCCAACTGCTCCTAAAATTGAGCGAGTACCTATATCCAAAGCGAATACTATATTCTGTTTGTCAAGATGATTTTTCTCCATAGTATACTACCTCTTTTTCTTAATTTAAAAGCTCATATTCTCTAATTTTTAGAATATGAGCTTAATAAAATTATATAATATTATATTCAAAGATTCAACAAAAGCAACTTTTTTAAAACACCTATACGTGTACATAATAATATCCTGGCTTGCATTTAAGTTATTATTTATATAAAAAAGTATTTAAAGATATACTATATTTTTATTGTTCTACTAAAGTTATTACACCATTATTGACATTTATATAAGGTAAATTTTTTACAATATTACAAATACATTTTTTTGTTTCTTTACTTTTTTGTTCTATATCCATTTCTGTTACTTTATTAAAGCATAGCATATGACACCAAAAATCAACGAAATCATCTCTAGTTATAAATTCTGTTCCATTATCTGTTTTAACTATGAATCCTGTTTTAAAGCTTTCAAGAATTTCTAAATTTTCTATTTCATTATGATTTAAAATACCGCATACATCATCCCACATTGTTTTAAAATGAATCATGATTTTTCCTCCTTCAACTTAAATGCTTTTAATCTTCGTCATATTTTTCAAATATAGTATACCACATTTTGTTTTTATGTCAAATATATTAAAGTCTATAAAAGTATTAATATATATTATTATATATATTATTATGAACTTTTCTATTGAAAAGGTTGTAAATCCTTCGATTTAATATAAATATTATTATATATTCCGCTTATATTTATGTTATTTAATCTATGTAATTAAAATTTTTAATACAATAAAATCCATTTTATCAGGTTTTCCTTATATTATTATGTGTGTAATATAAAATTTGCTACTTATATATTTAGAATAGAAGTTTATTTGTTACTAAAATAGATTTTTTATGATACACTTTTCTTTTTAATAATATTACTTTTAGTTATAACATTTCTATCAAATTTTCTTTTAGTTCCATCTAAAAATCCTATCTTTACATAATTTTCCCCTTGATTTTCAATGATTCCTTCACCAAATACCTTATGAATCACTATTTCTTTTCCTTTAAAATAATCATTTTCTAATAATTCTTTATCTAACTTGCATTCCTTTATAAAATTAGAGTTTTCTTTATTTTTCCCTCTTATAACCTTTGGTACAGTTAAATATAAATTTTCTTTTGCCCTTGTGATACCTACATAAAAAAGTCTTCTCTCTTCCTCTATATTAACTTCCTCATCTGCTTTACTGTAAGGAATATTACCTTCGTTACAATTCACAATAACTATATTTTTAAATTCCATGCCCTTAACCCATGTATTTCTGTAGATGTACTTGGTAAAATGTTGTAAATGTTATAACCCAATATTCAATTTTAAAGATTATTCCATATATTACAATTATTATAGCATATTTATGTTTTATGTGACATACAATATAAATTGCAAATTAGAGATATTTTAATACTCTATATTGTTATGTTCTAACTATACAAAAGTAAAATAAAGTAAATTAATATCCCACCTTATATAATACATCAAAACAAAGAATTTTAAACTCACTGTTTATCTATTTCTTTATTTAATTTGACTTCTATACATTTTAAGTATTTTCTTATATTTTTCACGTAAAATAAAAACTCTAAAAGTTAACCCTCTAGAGTTTTTATTAATCTATAATATATTTCTTATTTTTCAGGCACTAATCTTACACTTTTTAATCCTGCTACATCTATTATATCATCCTTTTTTAAATCTATAATTACTTCTTTAACGCCTAAATCTCCGCCTAATATTTCATTTGTTTTTGGTGTTCCATTATCATAAATCATAAAATTACCTTGCCCGCTTTCAGCCATAGCTTTATATCTTCCTTCTGATATATCTTGTCCACAAATCCAATAACCAGAATAAATACTTGTTTCTTTATAAGGCATTAGGCTTCTTTTTATCGGTTTCATATTAACACTCATGCCTTCAATTTTTATTTTACTACCTTGTGTTAATATTATTCTATACTTATCAATGCCTAAATCACTTCCCCCTATTTCATTAGTTAATAAATCACCATCCGCTGAATATATGTTGAAATTACCTGAGCCATTAAAAGTTACATCATATGATCCTTCATCTATATGCGTACCTACGGTATGTTCTCCTGCTGATAATTCTTTAGTATTTTTATTTACAAAATCATTCCATTTTTTAGCTTCGGCTGCCTTAGCTGCTTCAGCTTTCTTTTTATCTTCCTCTGCCCATTTTTTAACTTGAATATCCTGTTCTTTTAATAGTCTTTCATAGTCTGCTTTAATGCTTTCCTTTTCTTTTGCATTCATTTTTTTATATTTTTCTCCTATTTCTGCAAATTGAGTTCTTTGTGCAGTATCAAAATCTTCATAGTGCTTTTTCAATAATTCTTTATCTTTTGAACTTAAGATACTTTTATTCTCTTTTGTAATTTCATTACTTGTTTTTACATCTTTCTTAGTATTAGACTTGGTAGGAACTGCAATAAATGCTATTATTGATAACACAATGAATCCTATTAATATTTTTTTATTCATTTTATTATCTTGCTTTTTAATAGCATTTTTAATTATTAATATAGTTGCAACAAGTGCTCCAATACACCCAATTAAAAATAAAATAATTGTAAGTGATTCCATATAATATCCTCCTTAAATTTTCTATAAAATTAAATATATTCCACGTCGATTATACAATATTTTTACATAAAGTTCAAACATTGTACACATTATTACAAATAGTTAAAAAAGATAGTTTCAGTTAAGAAACTACCGTTCTATTTGTTAATTCAATTCTGCTAATTTAATAATAAAATTGCTGTTTGGTTGTCGTAAATAAATAAATTTTTCTACACCTGGAATTATAAAAATAAACCAATATACAGCGCCAATATAAAAAATTCCACAAAAAAGAACCCCGTTTATTGGAGCTCTTTTGCTGTGACATTTATATTTTTACTTTTTCACTAAGTTTATTAGTGTCCATAATTTCTTTTGTGTTACTTTATTAACTAAATTTAATTTATATATTCACTTAGCAATGTAATATTAGCTTAATAGAAAATAATTATTATATATATGATTAAAAAATATTTTAAATATACTTATAATATAAGTTATTATATATTTATATATTATTAAAATTATCATATTTATACATAATAAAGCAAATTTAAGAATTATGTCAATAATAATATTATTGAAAGAAAGAATCCATTCAATCTGAATTAGCTCCAAATGTTATAAAACTAATATCCGGAAGGCTATTTTTTATATTTTTAATAGACTTTGCTTTATACTATTGCTCAATTTTATTAATTACAGTCTTTGATTCATTATAAGTATCACTTAATTGTTGTTTAGATGAATCATAAGGTTTAGCCCAACCTTCATTTACAACTAATTCTGTAAGAGCACTATGACCTCCAACTATTTGATTTAAACCAGCAGAGTATATGGATCTTAATTCTGGAGTACTACTTGTTAATGTGGCATTAAGATATGCATCAGCTGCAGCTTTTCCTGCAGAAAGCATATTTACAGATATAACTTCATCATTAATATTAATATTATTTTTAATCATGTTTTCAATTATCTTTGCCATTTTATTGTACCTCCCTTGAAGTTATTATTTCATTTTCATTTATAAATTGTTGCAATCCTTTTATTCTACCCTCTGATGCTAATGCACTAGCTTCACCTTGTCTTCTTAAGTTATCATCTGTTATTAATGTATTCATTGCTTTTTGTACAATTAATCCATCTTGTTCCATTTTTAATAATGATGTTAAAGATAACACTTCTACTTCTGAAAGTTTTCGCATATTATTACCTCCATTTAATATAATTTTCACATAATTATATTATTTGATTTTAGCTTAATAATAGTCGTGTTAAATTTATACATCAAAAAAATACCTCAATATGTTTAAATGCTATACCAATATATATTAAAAAATTTTAAAAATGAAATCTATTCATTTGGGTTTCCTTTCATTATTAAATAATAATATAGTAAAATAATATTGATACTATTATATCTCTACAAAGATAATGATAAAGATATGTTTCTAAGTACTTGAATAAACAGTTTTATAATTGAGCATAATTAATATATACTATAAATTCAAAACTTATACTTTAGCAATAAGAAAAAAGGTAGCTTCAATTAAGGAACTACCTTCTTTTAATCTATTTTAAATTTCTAAATAAAGCTTTCCATGTTTCTTTTCCTACAAGTACATCCGCAGATAAGTTACAATCTCTTTGAAAAGATTTGACTGCCATAACTGTACTATTGCCAAAAGAACCTACTGTATACCCTATATTGATAAGCATTTGTTGTATAATCTTTGTAATATTGCCTCTAGCACCCTGCCTACAAGCAGGAAAAGTATTAAAACCCTGTCTAGACATTTCCGCATAAAGTTGATTTATTAATGTATGTTTCTTATTAGTTTGTACTGGCTTAGATGTGCTTGGTTTGCTATTTGATGTTGTACAAGTAGTTTTGCCTACTAAACCTTTAACTATAGCATTAGCCATATTTTCGGCATTATATCTGTTCATATCGTTTCTATTATCACAGAAACAGCATTCTATAATCATAGCTTTAGCTTTTGTATGTTTCAATACATAAAGACCAGAACCGTCTTTTATACCTCTATTTGTATAACCTAAAGCACAAATATTATTTAATACTCTTGATGCTTCTGTAAAAGATTTTTCTCCATAAGTTAGCACCTCTGTTCCATGTGCATTACCATTAAAGCAATTAAAATGTATGCTTACATATAAATCTACATTTTTGCTATTAGCTGTATTAGCTCTATAGCTTAAACTATCGTTCAAGCTACTACAACTATCCTTATAACATTTAACAACTGTATGCCCTAAGTCTTGTAATTTACTTATTACTTTTGTTCCTACTTCTCTAGTTAAATTAGATTCTGCTTTTATTCCTACTGCTCCATAATCAACACCACTTAATGTATGACCACAATCTATTCCTATTTTCATTATTTATCTACTTCCTTTCTATCTTTACTAAAATAAAATGCTATAACCATAGTATAAATAGTTATAAATTCTGTATTTAACATATTTTTAATTGCTAGTACAGCAAATACAATAGTCATTATTACCGCTATAAGACATCTAACACTTGTTATTTTCTTCAATACTCTATCCATGCTACCCATCCAATTTACCCTCTATTTTATCAACTGCCTTTTTTACATCTTCTATAACATTTAATTTTTCTGCTAATTCTTTAATAATATTTTGATATTGTCCTTCCCTCTTACTGTTTTCTCTAAGTACATAAAAAAGAAGATATGCAAAAAACACTGCAAAAGCTCCTTGTGCTACTACTAATTTAATTATTTCATTTTCCATTTCGCACCTCTCTTAATTAAAAATAGGCAAAATAAAAACACCTATTCGGTGCCTACTTTGCCTTTATAAATTATTTAATTTTGTCGCTTTATTTATCTATTTACAATCATATCCATCCATACTTATAATCCTTTATTTATAGCCATTTGTAACTACTTATATTTATAAATACTCACTATTGCAAACTAAAAAAGACACCTTATTAAGTGCCTTCTAGTTCTTATTATATTATTCCTAATTGTTTATTTACTTCTTTATTTGTTCTATTTGAAGCTTCTAATATTTTTTTATAAAGTAAATTACCAGTGTATCCTTGTTTTAAATATTTATTTTCATAATACTCAAATGGTAAATTAGAATTATTAATATTCAAATATGTTGCTAACTCTCTATCTTTCATTAATTTTCTAGCTTGCATTCTATATTTGTTTCTTAATAAATGAGCCTTTATAGCCTGTTCTTTTATTGCTAATGATTTATCTATTTTATTAACAATGTTTTTATCATGGTAAATATACCATTCTCTTACTTTTAAATTACTTAGTTTCCCAACTAAATTTTCATATTCTTCAAAATTAATATCTGTTCTAACCTCTTAAACCTTTCTTTTTAATGTTTGCATCATTTATATAGTATAGACGATATATGAAAATTTGTCAATTTTAAATCAAAAATGTAAATTTTATACACACCCTATCCTTCTATAACCCTTACCTGTTCTTCTTCTATAAACTCTTTCATTTTTGCATTAATCCATGTAGACATCCTTATTCCTTTTCTTTCAGCTATCTTGCAAAAATCTTCATACACTTTAGAATCTAGTGTAATATTTTTTCTTATAGTTGCCATATGTAATTTCCCCCTCTTGAAAATTATACAATACATACTATAAATTATAAATACATACTAGTAAGTATAAATGTACATATTTTATCTATTGTTATTTAATTTTTGCTATGTCTTTTAAAATATTAATAGTATTTATAAAGCCTTGCTTATCATTTTCATATAGTGATTTTAGCAAATTCTTTGCTTCATAATATTCTTTCTCTAATGATTTTATTTCCTTTTGATCTTTACAATCCCAATATTTTTCCCAACAACTTTCTAAAAGAAAAATATTTTTATAATATATTTTTATATTTTTAAAACTGTCTTCTGATATGATATCTCTAACAGAAACTAAATAATCATAAAGTTTGTATTTATCAATAAAAGTAAATCGATTCTTAAGAACACCTTCTATATCAGATTTTATCATATCTATAGAATCATTCATATCATAATATAAAATAGCTGCATATCTCCTTTTGATTTTTGTATCTTTAAGATATTCTCTAATATGAGTTACTATAATTGTTATAATGGTTGCTATAATAGCTATAGGTATAGTACTTATTATTGTACTTAATTTATTCATGTTAAAAATCTCTTTTCTTAAATGCTATATAAATTTTAAATTATACCCAAAACTAATATTCTATATTTTTACATAAAATCCTCTATATAAAATTTATCAAAAGCTACGTAAAATTAAATTTGCGTCGCTTTATAAGAAAAATATGAATTAATAATTTATAATTATATACTTTTGGTAAAAATTATTTCTAAAGGCTCATCATCTAATAGTAAACTACCAACATCTTTATATCCCAATTTTCTATAAAAATGCTGTGCTTGTTCATTAGATAAGGTAGATGTCATAACCAATTCATAACCTTTACTTTTCATTTCAGGTTCCCAAAATTCAACTAATTTTTTCCCTATTCCCTTATTCCTATAGTTTTCATTTATATAAAGCATATTCATGAATGGTATGTTGTCCCAAAAATAACTATATCTTAACCAACCAATAATTTTGTTATCTTGGTCTTTTGCTATCATAATTTCTTTTTCTTTGAGCTTATTTTTTATTAATTGTTTTGATACATGTCTATCATTATCAAGTATAAATTGAAAGTCCAATTCACTTGCATATTCAATTTTCATTATTAACACTCTCGCTTTCTATATTTAAGTTTATAAACTCAACAATACTTCGTCATATTTCACTTGCTCTGTTACAGCCATGAATTAATATTATGCCATTATCCAATGTTCAATCGTCCATTTTGACACCACGTATACATTGAGCTAATCCTATTATCAAAACAATTACTTCTCCATATCCACCCATACTACTATCCGTACTTATAATAAAAGAAGCTCCAATTAAAATTATTGCAATTCCTAATAAAATGTGCTTAATTCCCTTCAAAAGTCTCACCCCCGGTAATTACAAAATAATCTTTCAACATGCGAATTATCTATTGAGTAACAACTTCTTCTGTAGTATCTTCTACGTTTAATTCTCGGTTTCCTGCATCTTCTTTTGCAGCTGGGTTAACTTTAGCCATTAACTAGTTTCCTCATTAATTCTTCTGTCTTTCCAGAAAAATTAACTCTATCCCAACTAATACGCCTATCTAAATAATTAGTTAAAAACTTGCCTTTAACTTCTAGATATTCTTGTCCATCTTCTCCTATTTTTAATTGCCTTGTTTCTATATATCCAGCTTCAGCATCATCTTTTTTATAAACTACATTGTCTCTTTTTAACAATTCTAATGTACTAGAATTTAAAGCACAATGTAATTCAAATTCTCCTGTTTTACTATACCTTCTAATCCACCTTAAAGAGGTAAAAGTATCTAATATACCTATTAATTTTAAATCTCTGTTAAATATATAAAGCTCCATATATCCTACACCCCCAAATACTGTGGACTAAAATATATATTAATCTCTAAATTATCCAAATTACTATCTGCATTGTAACGGAATAAATTATCTCCTACATCTAGTTGTAGAAATGTATCTCCTCCGCCAACAATATCTAGATAATTTAATATGTCTGTTCCTATACAATTTAAGTTTTGTAATATTTTTTTCTTTCCTACATTAGTATTTCTTATAAATTTTTCTCCTGCGGCCATTCCTTTATTTATCTTTATAAACTCTCTAGTATTTACATTAAATAAGCTTGGATTACTTAAAGTACCTCTTGCAAAAAATTCTATTATCATTCCTGTTTTTACTTGTCCATTATTTAGCACATTAACTATTAAGGAAGGCTCTCTATGTCCCATAGTAATACCCTTATTAATTGAAATTACTAAAGGAAAATGAAAATCTCCCTTCCATAATGCTATTTGTTTTTTATTAAGCTCTACATATGTCCAATATGGATTAGGACATATTAAATCTACTGTAAAAGATAAGTCATCATAAACGTTAGTAAGTTTAGAATTAAACTTCTCAATCTCATGTTCTATAGCTCGTTGTAATCAACTGTAAGTTTACCTTTGTTCTTAGGATTAAAAAAAGAAATTAAGCTTTGACGCTCAATTTCTTTATTATATCCCTTATAATCACCTTGTAAACTTATATATCTTTTATCAGTTTTTCAACCTTAATTTAGCCATTTTTATTCCATACCTCCACGCATGTTTTTGCTGTTACATGTATGGAAAACCTTATGATACACTTTTCTTTTTAATAATATTACTTTTAGTTATAACATTTCTATCAAATTTTCTTTTAGTTCCATCTAAAAATCCTATTTCCACATAATCTTCCCCTTGATTTTCAATAATTCCTTCACCAAATACCTTATGAATCACTATTTCTTTTCCTTTAAAATAATCATTTTCTAATAATTCTTTATCTAACTTGCATTCCTTTATAAAATTAGAGTTTTCTTTATTTTTCCCTCTTATAACCTTTGGTACAGTTAAATATAAGTTTTCTTTTGCCCTTGTGATACCTACATAAAAAAGTCTTCTCTCTTCCTCTATATTAAC
The DNA here is from genome assembly GCF_001276985.1 of Clostridium botulinum. GTDB lineage: Bacteria > Bacillota > Clostridia > Clostridiales > Clostridiaceae > Clostridium_F > Clostridium_F botulinum. The sequence goes on along the minus strand of NZ_LHUL01000008.1, from coordinate 320,367 downwards.
TTCTTCATCTGCTTTACTGTAAGGAATATTACCTTCATTACAATTCACAATAACTACATTTTTAAATTCCATGCCCTTAACCCCATGTATTGTACTTAATATTACACTATCTTCATTTATTTCTTTTTTATTTATTTCTTTTTCTACTTCCTCTACATGAACTAAAAAGCTTAAAATACTTGTATATTCTTCAGCTGCTTCTTTTAATTCATCTACTATTTGTAAAAGTTCTTCTTTATCTATTTTTATTCTTTCACTATATTCTTTAATATACTCTTCATAGCCTAAATTATGGATTATGTGACCTATGGCATCTTGGGCACTCATTTTATTCATTTTGTTTATATCCTTTTCAAGATTTTCTAAATTCTTAATTTGAAAAGGTTGTATATCCTTTTGTTCCTTTAATATATCAAAGCTATTTTTAGCATATTTATATCTTCTTACCCTTTCCACATTTAATTTACTTATATACCTAAAGGGTTTATTTATAATCTTTAAAAAACTTTTCTTATCATAGGAATCTATACAAACTTGCATATAAGCTAGTATATCCCTACATACAAAATGATTAAAAAAATTATAACCCTTATCTAAAAGTCTAAAAGGTATTCTTTTTTTAAAAAACAAATCTGTTAAACTTCTACTTTCCATATTAGTTCTATAAAGTATGGCTACATCTTTATATCCATAGCCCTTCTTTATAATATCATTAATTATTTTACTTATTTCCTCTGCTTGCTCCCTTTCATTCAGAAAGGATTTTAACACTATATTCTTATCATAATCATTATAAGCTTCTATTCTCTTATTATTTCTTAATTTATTATTTTTAATAAGATTTTTAGAAATCCCTACTATATTTTTAGGACTTCTATAATTATATCTTAGATATATCTTTTCTCCTTTTTTAAAATAATGATTAAAATCTACCATACACTCTGGCTTAGATCCTCTAAAGGAATATATACACTGATCCTCATCCCCTACTGCGAATAGAGAATTTCCCTCACTTAACATTTGAAGAATATTTATTTGCAATGTATCACAATCTTGAAATTCATCTACTAATATATATTTAAATAGTTTATTATAACCCTTAAGAATTCTTTCATCTTCCTTTAAAAGTTTAAATATATTAATTTGCAAATCATCAAAATCTAAAAGTTCCTTTTTATCTTTATACTCTTCATAGCTATTAAAACAGTGTTCAAATATACTTTTATCAATTTTAGGAACAAAATCCTTCATATTTAACCCACTAGTTTTAAAAAGTGATATATCATTTAAAACGTCTCTTACCTTATCCTCATTTACAGAATCCAAATAAGATATAAGTATATTATTTATTAGAGAATAGACTTCCTTGCTACTTATTATATTTATATTTTTAAAGTGTCTGTTCAATATTTTATAAAAAAGGCCATGAAATGTTCCAAAAAAAGGTATTTTCCTACTGACACTTATTTTTTTATATCTTTCCTTCATATTCATAGCTGCAGCCCTAGTAAAAGTTATTACTAATATATTATTAGGATTTATTTTTAAATCTTCTATTAAATGCACAACTCTATTTATAATAACAGTGGTTTTACCGGAACCAGGTGGAGCTACCACTAATGTATTATTCTTATGACATTTAACCGCTTCCTTTTGATACTGATCTAAGAAACTATAATCTATCATATAAAAACTCCCTTAACTTTCTAATGTTAATTAAGTATACTTTACTAGAAGCTAAAGAAAATATCAAATTTACAATAACAACATTTACTATTATTTATAAAAATTTTTTTATCTTTTCTAAAGAAGTCTTTGAAACTTCATTTATTGAAATCATAGGTATATTTATATTCTTTTCTTTTAATATTTTGTCTATTTCTTCCATAAATATACCCTTCTCATTACAATACTTTATATCATCTATCTTTTTTAATGTTTCATCTTTATTTATAAAATCCCCTTTCCATTCTTTTGATGAACACGTAAGAGAAACACCACAGCTTGGGCTGCCATCTATTCCTATTATACACTTTATTTCATATCCATTATTTATATAATCTTCTACTTGCTGAAGTATGGGATAGAATATTTTTTGTGAGTATTCTCTATAGTAAGGTGTATCAAATTGTTCCTTTACATGTCCCCATCTTCTCATTCCATAAAAACCTGCCTCTGGACAGGGCAATTGTATTATTCCAAATTTGTTTTCTATCAAATATTTTACAAGTTCTAAAGAATTGTTTTCGTATTGAGCTAATCCTTCCACCTTTGAATTTACATTTAATATACAATGACTAATCAAAACTATTTTCTTACTTCTTCTCATTATTTAATTTCTCCTTAAAATATATTTTTTAAAATTACAAAAGAAAAAGCAGCTTTTAGCTGCGAAATAATCAAATACATAATAAATATTTAATTAAAATTTTGTAAACAAATAAACCCACTTATTTTATCTAATTCCACTTCTCATTTCTCTTTTCTATAAATTTTGAGCATATGGAAACTATATAAGTTAACACAAAATAAAATAGTCCCAAAGTTAAGTATACTTCAAATGGTTTAGCTGTTCTCGAATATATAAGATTTCCACTTCTTGTCAGTTCTGTTATAGAAATAACGGATACCAAGGATGTATCTTTCAAAAGTGATGAAAAACCATTTACTAATGGAGGGACAGATATTTTGACAGCTTGAGGTAATATTATATAGTATAAATTTTGAAATCTTGTATATCCCAAAGAAAAACCAGCCTCTTCCTGCCCTCTATCTATAGAAATTATAGCTGCTCTTATAATTTCTGACATATACGCAGCTCCATTCAGTGCTAATCCTATAACAGCAGCTACTTCTGCATCCATAGCTATTCCAACACTAGGTAATCCATAATATATAAAAAATAATTGTATAAGCAGTGGAGATCCTCTAAAAATCTCTACATATGCATTTAATATAAGGTCTAGTATTTTGGAAAATTTATAAGTTCTTAGAATCCCAACAATAAAAGCTAATGTTATAGCCACAATAAAAGAAAGTAAAGTTATTTTTATAGTTACTAACGTAGCCTTTAATAAGAATGGTAAATTTCTAAAAATAATATCAAAATTAAGTTCCATATTATTTCTCTAAACTTAACCACTTATTTTTAATCTCTTCATATTTACCATCTTCTTTTACTTTTTTTAGCGCTTTATTTAACTCTTTTGTTAAGTCATCTGAACCCTTTTTAGTAACCATAACTATGTCCGATGAACCTACAGGAGAATTTATTATTTTTAAATTATCATCCTTTTTATCTTTCATGGTGGTAGCTGCATAAGCATATCCTACAACTACAGCATCAATCCTATTATTTTTTAAATCTATGAATGCTTCAGGATTTCTATTATATCTTTTAATCTCCTTTATTCCATCTAATTTATCAACTACTTGTTCACTGCTTGTAGATGTTTGAACTCCAACTACTTTTCCCTTTAAATCACCTTTATTATGTATAAAATTATTATTCTTATTTACCACTATTATATCATCCAATTTGTAATATGTATCAGAAGTGTTTATATTAGCTTCCGCCGCTTCTTTTTTAGACATACAAGTTATTAAAACATCATAATCCCCTTTATTGACGCCACCTAAAAGTGCTTCCCATTCTGCATCTTTTATTTCAACCTTTAAATCCATTTCTTTTCCTAGTTCCTTCGCTAAATCTACATCAAAGCCTTCTATTTCACCTGTTTTATCATTTCTTGACTCAAAGGGTGGATATTGAGCACATAACCCTACTACTAATTGTCCTTTATCTTTAATTTTTGAATAGGAACTGTCTTTTCCATTAGAAGAATTTTTCTGACCACATCCAATTAATGTAAAAGATATGATACATACCACTATAAATAAAACACTTAATATTTTTTTCTTAGACATAATTTTCCCCCCCCAGAATAATTAATAATTATATAGTTAATATTATATATAAAATAAAATTATACTAAGCTTATGTATTTATCATAATAAGTTTAATATAATTTAATTTTCACACAATTTCCTCTTTCATTATAAACAGCTTTTTGTATTATTGTCTATTATTATGTTTCATTATAGGAAAACATAATATACAAATAAAATGCTATTAATTTTTTTTATAATTATAAGCTTATTCTTATTTTATGCAATGTATATTAATAATTTATAGTATATAAAAATAGAATAAATATAATATTTTTATTTATAATCACTTAATATATATTTTGTATAACCTCTTTGTTAGGCCTATAAAAGAAAGTTAATATTTTAATTTTAACCACTAAGTATTGTAATAGCTCTTGTAAAGTATTACAATGTTGTTATATATTTTTACTATTACATAGAGGAGAATTAATAATGGAATACAGTAAAAACTTCGATGTGAGAAATAATAGAAATCTTACTATGTTAGTGGATTTTTATGAACTTACTATGGGAAATGGATATTTAAAAAGTGGTATGGGAGACAAAATAGCCTACTATGATATGTTCTTTAGAAGAGTTCCTGATGGTGGGGGCTATTGTATTATGGCAGGAGTTCAACAACTTATTGAATATTTATCCGGTTTAAAATTTACAGAAGATGATATAGAATATTTAAGATCTAAAAAGGAATTTTCCGAAGAATTTTTAGACTATCTAAAAAACTTTAAATTTTCTTGTGATGTTTGGGCAGTACCAGAAGGATATCCTGTTTTTCCAAATGAGCCTTTAGTTACAGTCCGCGGTCCGGCCATTCAAGCTCAATTTGTAGAAACTATGATACTTCTTACTATAAATCACCAAACTCTAATTGCTACCAAAGCTAATAGAATCTGTAGAGCCGCTGAAAATCGTTCTGTTATGGAATTTGGATCTAGACGTGCTCAAGGTTATGATGGTGCTATATATGGTGCAAGAGCAGCTGTAATTGGTGGATGTAATGCAACTGCTTGTACTATAGCTGAAGAAATGTTTGGAATACCTGCTGCAGGTACTATGGCACATAGTTGGATACAACTATTTCCTACAGAGTATGAAGCTTTTAAAGCCTGGGCAGAAGTAAATCCAGAAAATTGTGTGCTTTTAGTAGATACCTATAATGTACTAAAATCTGGTATTCCTAATGCTATAAAAGTGTTTAATGAAGTATTAAGACCTAAAGGTATTAGACCTAAAGGCATTAGAATAGATAGCGGTGACATAACTTACCTTACTAAAATCTGTAGAAAAATGTTAGACGACGCAGGCTATAAAGACGTAGGCATTGTGGTTTCAAATTCTCTAGATGAATTTATAATAAGAGATGTTCTAAATCAAGGAGCTAAGATTGATAGCTTTGGTGTAGGCGAAAGACTTATAACTGCAAAATCAGAACCTGTTTTTGGTGGCGTGTATAAATTAGTTGCAGTAGAAGCTTATGATGGAATAATAACACCTAAAATTAAAATAAGTGAAAATGAAGAGAAAATAACTAATCCAGGCTTCAAAAAACTTTATAGAATATATGACAAAAATTCACATCAAGCTATTGCGGATCTTATTACTATGCATGATGAAAAAATAGACGAAAGTAAGCCCTTAGAAATATTTAATCCTTTATTTACATGGAAAAAGAAAAAAATTAAGGATTACTATGTAGAAGAATTGCTAGTTAAAATATTTAATAAGGGAAAACAAGTTTATGAAAGCCCTGATGTTATGGATATAAAAGCCTTTGCCAAAAAACAAACTGAAAGATTTTGGCCTGAAGTTTTAAGGTTTGAAAACCCTCATAAGTATTACGTAGACCTTTCCCCAAAGCTTTGGAGAGTTAAACAAGAACTTTTACACAAGTTTTCAGATACTTATGAAGAATAAGATGTATTTATAGCTCTAAAATAGACTTCTAAAAATTTTGAATTTATTTTTACCTTTTAACTTATAATAAGCAATAAAAGCTATGAATTGAAATATAATAAAATTTTTCAATTCATAGCTTTTGAATTTTTTATTACACTAAGCAACAAAGCTTTGTATTAATAACATTATAGCTGATAAGGCTGCTATATATCCCATAAGTGGCATTATAAATTTAATCCATTTATCATAAGTAACATCTACCATAGCTAATGTAGCTAATATAAGCCCTGTTGGAGTTATGAATGAAATTAATCCCTGGCCAAACATATAAGCATTTACTATAGTCTCTCTTGGCAATCCTACACTGTCTGCTAGAGGTGCCATAATAGGCATTGAAAGCACTGCAAGTCCTGAAGATGATGGTATAAAAAATCCAAGTCCTATAAATACAATTAACATAAATATTATAAATACACTAGAATTCATCCCTGATATCATATTTGAAGAATGATACAAAATTGTATCAGAAATCATTCCATTTTCCATAACAAGATTAATAGATCTTGCAACTCCAATTACTAATGCAACTCCTACCAAATCAGCTGAACCAGCTACAAACTTATCTACAAAATTCTTTTCTCCCATTCGTGAGATTACACCTAAAATAATCCCTACAACAAGGAACAGAGCTGTCATCTCAGTAAACCACCATTTTTTATAAGCTACACCCCAAATCATAACTACGAATGTTAATGCGAATATTATTAACATTAGCTTACGACCTAAAGAAAATTTTAGAGTAACATCATCCTTACTATAATCTTTTAAAAACTTCTCTTGTATTTCTTTCCTTTGTTCATATATTATAGATTTGCTTGGATCTTTTTTAACCTTAACTCCATATTTTACAATGTAAACAATAGTTATAGCTACTGCTAAAATAAGTCCTACAATTCTAAATATAAATCCTGAAGCAATAGATATTCCTGAAGTATTAGATGCTATAACAACAGAAAAAGGATTTACCGTAGCGAACATAGTACCTATAGATGATCCCATATACAAGGCTGCAATACAAACTAAAGCATCATATCCTGCTGCTATAAAAACTGGAACCAGTATTGGATATAATGCAATGGTTTCTTCTGCTAGTCCAAAAGTAGTTCCACCTAAAGCAATTAATGTAGTGATAATAACTATTAATAGGTATTCTTTACCCTTAGTAGCTACAGAAAGTTTGGCAATACCTGCATCAAATGCTCCACTACTATTTACTACACCAATAACTCCTCCTAAAATAAGTACAAACATTATAATATCGATAGTATCATACACCCCTTTAATAGGTGCTTCAATTACTTCAAAAAACCCTTGAGGTTTCTGTTCTACCTGTTCATAAGTATCTGGAATAGCTACAGGCTTATTAATACTACCATCTTTAAATTTTTCTACACTTACTTTAATCTTAAGTTTATCCAAAGTCTTTTGTGTTGCTGGTAATTCATTTGTCGATTCATCTGGTTTAGTTACAACAAAAACTTTACTATCGTTATCATAACTTAATTTTGAATAAGATCCAGCTGGAACTACATAAGTAAGTATAGCTGCAATAATTAATACAATAAACAATACCGTAAAAGCTGTCGGAAAGCTTATTTTCTTTTTCTTTTTTGTCACAACAATCCCCCCCATTTTTAATATATTTCAAGCATCGCTTCTTATCTATACACTTAAAGCATAATATTTTAAGTGTATAGATATTGCTTTAAGCAAAAACGCGCTCTTCTATAATAGATTAATAAAAATTATTATTATATACTAATAAATTTTTTATAGATTGAATTTAATATTATAAGTACTGTTCTGTTGTAAATTTATAATGTTCTCTTATGAAATCTAATCCCTCATTTATAGCTGTATCATCTATATTATCAAAATCTTTTTCAATACTTACCTTGTTGTCCTCCAATTCCTTAAAGGGACATATACCCTCATTATTTTTATATTCATATAAAGCACATTCTTTAAAACATTTTATTTCTTCATCAAAAGTAGTTAAAAATGGACATTCCATAAAAATTCCCCTTTCTCCCACTATAATACAAATAATATTATACATCAGAAGAAAAAGTATTTAAATGGTTTTGTTATAAAATTAACTAAATTTTCATTAAATTGAATGATCCATTACATTTTTTTATAAAATTCTAGGTAAATTTTTTGATTTTATATTTATTTAATAGTTTTCCTATAATTATGATAAAAGATAAAATTATATAAAGAATAATTATTACTGTTTTAACTTAAAAGTTAAAGGACCATTAATGAAATAATTAACAGTCCTCCGATTTTTACTCTCTTAAATAAATAATTTTAAATTTCAATGATAATTATTTCTAATGAAACTATATTTAAAATCAAAAATTACCTAACATAGGTATATATTCTATATTAAAGTTAAAGTGATAATTTATATATATTTAAAATATCTTCAGTACTTAAAGGTTTAAAACCATCTAAAGTTCCATTTCTTGTAGCAGCCTCTGCCATTTGTTCTAGTTTTTCTTCTCCTATACCTACTTCTTTTAATGTGGCTGGAATTCCTAATTCTATAAAATATTCTCGAGTTTTTTCTATAGCCTTTTGTGCTACTTCATATTTGCTTTCTTCTGGATTCATATCCCAAACATTTACTCCATATTCATAAAAATCATTTACATTTTCATCGCCCAAAACATATTTCATCCAATTTGGCGTTAATATAGCTAACCCCACACCATGAGTTATATCATAAAAAGCACTCAATTCATGTTCCATAGGGTGTACACTCCAAGGTTCTGATTTACCATAACTTAATAATCCATTTATAGCTAAGCTAGATGCCCACATAAGGTTAGCCCTAGCTTCATAATTTTCTGGCTCTTTTATAGCTACCTTCCCATACTTTATACAAGTTTTTAAAATAGCCTCTGCCATTCTATTTTGAATATAAGCTTCCTTTGTCTTACTGAAATAGGCTTCAAATATATGACTCATTATATCTGCAGTTCCTGCTGCTGTTTGATTTTTAGGCACTGTAAAAGTATATTCTGGATCTAGTATGGAAAATTTAGGGGCCATGGAAGGATGTCCTACTCCTATTTTCTCATTAGTATCCATATTACTAATTACTGCTCCAGCATCCATTTCTGAGCCAGTGGCAGCTAGTGTTAATATACTTCCTATAGGTAATGCCTTATTTATTTTAGCTTTTTTAATTACTATATCCCAAGGATCTCCTTCATAATAATATGATGCAGCTATTACCTTTGAGCAATCTATAGTACTTCCTCCTCCTACTGCTAATATGAAATCTATATTATTTTCTTTGCATAATTTTACTCCTGCCCTTACACTAGTTACTCTTGGATTAGGATCTATTCCTGAAAGCTCAACAAATCCTATATTATTGCTCTTTAAAATTTTTATAACTTTATCATATACTCCATTCTTTTTTATACTTCCTCCACCATAAGTAAGCAATACCCTTGATCCATATTTTTTTATTTGCTCTCCTAAAACACTTATTTGGTTTTTACCAAAAAAAATTTTTGTTGGTATAGAATAATTAAAATTTAGCATTATTTCTCCTCCCATTATCTTTAATTAAATATTATTTTAAGAAATAGTTTAAAAGCATATACTACAACATCACTTGTGTCTCTATGTCATTACCTAAAACTTATTATACTTTTGATATAAATAATTCTATACTATCTAGAAAAATCCTTTTATCTAAAGTTATTGTTATTTTCTCTAAATTCTAAAGCTCATTTATTTTATAATAATTATTAAAATTTAAATTACACTATAAAGCAATTGTTTGCTTTGGGTATTTTTTCTACATTATTGGTTAAAATAGCAATATGTAATTGATACAAGAAAAATAGATTTTTATTTATAGGAGGAGCTTTACTATGAACGTAACAAGTATATCATTGTCTTATTTCTTTTTAGGCATATCTTTGATATCTTTAAGTTTTTTTATTTATTTTAAAATATTAACTAATAATTCATCTAAAGAGGATGAAAACAATGAAAAAATAGTTGGAGACATGAAAGAACCTAAAACTTGGCTGAATAGAAACAATAGAATGGCTTATGTTTCTTTATTTTGGGCTATTGTATCTTTAGCTGTATTTATTTACTTAAAATTTTTTATTATGCCTACTATAATATCAATATTATATGTTATTGGTTATGCTTTTTTAATAGTTATATCAGTTGCAATAGCTGGTATGAAAAAACAGGAAAAAAGCATTTAAAACATTCCACCAACTAATTAAAAGTTGGTGGAATATTTAATATACTTTTATTAATTTTTTTTGTCCTTAATTATATCTATAAAATTTTTTACAATAAGCGCTGTAAATCCCCATATAACATTACCTTCATATTCATAGAAATATTCAGGGATAGTTCCCTTACTAAATTTATAGTTTTTACCATTTCTTATAAGAGAAAAAGGGAAATCTCCTGTTATACTAGGTACTATATCTATTTCGTAACAAGTAGGTAAATTTTCTAAAAAAAACTCTATAGGCACTTCAAATACGTGATCTACTTCCTCTTTATCAGGAGCTATATCTATATCTTCCACTATCGCGACAAAAGGATATATCACAAAATTATATGGACTAATGAAATAATCCATTTGTCCTATTACCTTTATTTTTTCTTTATCTATATTAAGTTCTTCTACAGTTTCTCTTAAAGCTGCTTCTAGAGGTCTTTCTCCCTTTTCCATTTTTCCACCTGGCAGACAAACATCTCCTGGTTGATTTTTTAAAGTTAATGCTCTTACTTCAAATATTATATTAATATTTGTACCTACTTTATTTAATAATATCATTACTGAACTTCTTTTGAAATTACCTATAGGCTTTGCTTTTCTATATTCAAATTTTTCATATACTGTATCTATTAACTCTCTTTTCATGGTTCCTCCTAAAAATAATTTATACCTAAATTAAAGCTAGGTACTTATTTATTACTGAATATTTAATAATTTCTTTCTGTTTCATGGTATCATTATAAATTTATACACCTATCTTAAATTTCTTTATTTTACTTTAGTCTATGACAATACGAAATATCCTAATCATAAAATGTTATATTTTTTATGATTTATATTTGTAAAATATACTCTCTAATGCTATACTATCAAAGTGTATACATATAGTATATACTTAAAATTTTATATTTAAATTAGAAAAAAGTAAATGGAGAGATGGCCTATGAGAAAAGGAAAAACGACTTTAATTTCACTATTAATTTTTATTCTCACCTTAACATCTAATGTATTTGCTGCAGGAGATTCAAATACTGAGCCCCCTACTATTTATGGTAAGACAGCTATGACTATAGATGTTGAAACTGGTGAAATAATATATGCTAAAAATATTGACAAGCGTATGTATCCTGCTAGTACTACAAAATATTTAACAGCCCTTTTATTGGCTGAAAACAAAGGGAAAAATGATAATATACCTTATACAGCTACTGCTAAAAGTCAACCGCAATATTCTCTAAATATAAATCTTCACCCTATAAATATAGGAGAAACTATAAAAGCAGAAAATGTTATGGACGGATTATTACTTTTTTCTGGTAATGATGTAGCTTATATGATAGGTGATGCTTTAGCTGGTAATAATAAAAATTTTGAAAATATGATGAGCAAAAAGATACAAGAGTTAAATTTAAAGAACACTCACTTTGTAACCCCTAATGGATTACATAATCCTAATCATTATACTACAGCTTATGATTTAAGTGTAATTAGTAGGGCTGCTCTAAAAAATCCTTGGGTTTACCAATCTTCTAATAAAAAAGAAAGCTCTATAGTCACTTCTAAAGGTACAAAAATGGCTATAGAAAATAGTAATAAGCTTTTAGGGAAAGATGGTTGTGTTGCAGGTAAAACAGGTTACACTGATGCTGCTGGTAGATGTTTAGTAACTTTGTTTAATAGAGATGGTAGAAAAATACTTGGGGTAGTTATGGGATCTGTATATGATGCTAAAGATTCTTTCGTTTTTCAAGATATGAAAAAAATTATAGATTGGAGTTATAATGTAAAACCATCCACTCTATATAAAAAAGACTCTAGCCTAAAAACAGAAACAGTAACCTATAATCCTTTAAAAATTATAGGACCTTCTGTGACTATAGATGTGCCTATAATTTTAAAAGAAGATGTTACTTACTATAAAAATGAAGTAAATGATAAAGAAGCTAATAAAACAATCAATATAGATAATACTTCTTATGCTGCTCTTTCTGGCAAAAAAAATATGGGAACTTTAACTGTAAAAGAAAGAGAATACGAAAAAAAATATGAAGTATACTCTGGTTTACCTAAAGAAGAAATAATGAAAAAGAATATGCCTTTTTATGTGGTTTCTATAATTTTAGTACTAGCTATAATTACCGTAATATTCTTTTTAGTAAAATTTTTTAAAAATAAGATTAACAAAAAAAATAGAAATAAAAATAAATACTGGTATTAAAATATCAATATTATTTACATCATAAAAAACTTGCTAATATACTTTAAATATATAATAAAAACACTATCAAAATATAAGTGATAGTGTTTTTATTATATACAATTGTAAATTCACATGAATATTTTATATTTTTGTTTTTTAAGTTATTCTCTAACGCTTTCATAGAAAAGTTAATTTTAAGTTTTAATAGTAAATGCTTTACCTAGCTACTAAATCATCTAATTTACACATCAAGACTTGAGATAAAACTACTATTTTTTCAAAACTTGGATTCTTTTTATCCCCTCTCTCTAATTCTTCTAAATAGGATTTTGAAATAGATGTTGTAAACTTAGGATTATGAGTAAGATTTTCAATGTCCCGAGCAGTATAGCCCAACTTAATTCTAGCTTCTCGGATTTTTTTTCCATTTAACATATAAATCCCCCTTATGAATTGGTAAAGCAATATTTAATTTTCAACTTAATTATACATCAAAATTAAAAAAATTTATATAGATATTTACTGTATACTATGTAGAACTAGTATAAAATATCTATATAAAAGAGAGTGTCCCAAAATAAAAACAACCTTAATTTTAATATAGTAAATATAAATAATACATGTAATAAACATATAAATGAGCTTTAGTAGTTCTTAATTTGACGGAATAAAAATTTTTGTAATTCCTCACAGGACGTGAGGAGCCAGTAGTGAAGCCAAGGAAGGTGCCTCTACTGGGTAAAAGATTTTTAATGGAGTAAAATTTAGAACTGCTTAACAAAATGAATTGCTTTATGAATTTATTATTTATATTTATGGTTTTAAAATTAAGGCTATTTTGAGATATCCTCTTTTATTACTATTTATCTTTAACTTTATTTAAGAATTTTATTGTTCTTTCATTTTTAGGATTATTAAATACTTCCTCTGGTGTACCCTGTTCTACTATATTTCCACCATCCATAAATATAACTTTGTCCGCTGCACTCTCTGCAAATCTCATTTCATGGGTTACTATAATCATTGTTGTATCCTGCTCCGCTAATTTTTTAATAACCTCTAAAACTTCACCAACAAGCTCCGGATCCAAGGCTGAAGTAGGTTCATCAAACAACATTATTTTAGGATCCACTGCCATAGCTCTACCTATGCCTACTCTTTGTTGTTGTCCGCCAGATAACTTGGAAGGATAATAATCCTTTTTATCTTCCAATCCCACCTGTTTAAGTATATTTAATGCCCTTTCTTTAGCCTTATCTTTCTCCATTTTTTTTACAATTACTAAAGGTTCCATTATATTTTCTAAAGCAGTTTTATTTTTAAATAAATTATAGCTTTGAAAAACCATAGATGTATTCAGTCTTAGTTCATGTATTTGTTGTTTGGTAGCTTTCTCTACATCTACCTTTAAATCTTCTATTTCTATTATACCTTTTTCAGGTTTTTCTAAAAAATTCATACATCTTAAAAGCGTAGATTTTCCTGTACCCGATGGTCCTATAACAGCAACTACTTCACCTTTTTTTATATCTAAATTTATTCCCTTTAATACTTCTACTCCATTAAAAGATTTATGTAAATTACTTATTTTTATCATATGTTTTCACCAACCTTACTAATAAACATTATTCATTCTTCTTTCTAGTATATTTTGCAAATATCCGAAGGCACTAATTATAATCCAGTAAATAATTATTACTGCAGTAAAAGATTCTAAAAATCTATAACTAGATGCTCCCTCACTTTGTGCCACCGCCATTATCTCTACTACCCCTAAAGTAAAAGCTAATGCAGAACCCTTTATAATATCTACAAAGCTATTGGATAGAGCTGGCAGCGCTACCCTAGCAGCCTGTGGAAATACTATTCTCTTCATGGATTGAATTGGTGTCATTCCTATAGATAAACTTGCCTCTATTTGCCCTTTATCTACAGAAGAAATAGCTCCTCTTAATGTTTCTGACATATAAGCTGATGCATTAAACCCTAAGCCTATAATGGCTACAGTCATAGCATCCATATTTTTTAAACTAGGTATTAATTGAACTATACCAAAATATAAAAAGAACAATTGAGCAATTAAAGGAGTCCCTCTAAAAAAGGATACCCATATTTTACTTATACTATAAAGGACTTTGATTTTTAATTCATTAATTACTGCTATAAATATAGCAAGAATTAATCCTAAAATCAATGCTAAAAAAGAAATTATAAAAGTAACTTTCAAATGTTTAAGCATTAAAGGCACTAATTTATTAAAATATTCTAGGTCAAAAATCATATACTACCACACCTATTCCTTCTTAGTTATATCAAGTTTAAACCACTTTTGTGATAGTTTACTCATTGTACCACCAGCCATCATATCCTACATTTTATTGCTTATAGCTTTTTCAATTTTCTCTAGAGCCCCCTTTAGTACCTCTCTAGGGCAAGCTATATTCATTCTTTCAAAACCTATAGCTTCTTCTCCAAATATATAACCTTCATCAAAGGCTACTCCTGCTTCTTTTAGCATAAATTCCTCAAGTTCCTCCTTTGACATTTTTAATTCTCTGCAATCTATCCATAAAAGATATGTTCCCTCTGGCTCTATTACCTTTAACATAGGCACTTTTTCTTTAATAAATTTCTTTGCAAATTCTTTATTCTCTTGTAAATAATCTATTAATTCTTCTACCCATTGTTCTCCATATTTATAGGCTGCTTCACAGGCTATAGATGCAAAAATATTCAATCTTGACAATCCTATATTTTCCATAGCTATTTTAAATTCATTCATCAATATTTCATTAGATATTATTATATTTGAACCTTGAAGTCCTGCTAAATTAAAGGTTTTACTTGGTGCTGTACAAGTTATACTTATATCTGCAAATTCTTTACATATAGCTGCAAAAGGAATATGTTTATTAGGTTTATATATTAAGTCTGAATGTATTTCATCTGAGATTACTAATACATTATGTTTTAAACAAAGATTACCTACCTTTACGAGCTCTTCTTTAGTCCAGACTCTTCCTGTAGGATTATGGGGACTACATAATATCATTATCTTTACTCTAGGGTCTGAAAGTTTGTTATCTAAGTCCTCAAAATCCATTTCATATCTTTTCCCATCAAACTTTAATGGATTGTTTACTATATGACATCCATTATTGTTTATAGCCTTAAAAAATGGATAATATATAGGTCTTTGGAGTAGTACCTTGTCCCCTGAATGAGTAAAAGTTCTAACTATAGTATTTACAGCCATAACTATTCCAGGAGTATTAGTTATCCATTCTTTTTTTATATTCCATCCATGACGTTTTTTCATCCAATTTACAACTTCTTTATAATAGGATTCTGCCGTAGCAGTATATCCATAAATACCATGATGAGCCCTATTTATTATTTCTTCTTTTACCTCTGGAACTGTTTCAAAATCCATATCAGCTATCCACATAGATATAATATCTTCATACCCAAAGGTTTCTTTATTAAAATTCCATTTACTACAATTTGTATTATCCCTATTTACTACTTTGTCAAAATTATACTTCATAATTATCACTCCATATAAAATCATTTTAAATATTTACATTCTTAATAACATAAAGAATTTCTTACTTTATATTAAATTAATTATTTTATTATAAATATCCTTCTTTTATCACTGGGAATTTTGTGATAATTTTGTCATTTTTCTACCTTTTTCATGATATCATAGTATATAAAATCAGTTAAATAACATTTATTTATATTGAAGATTATATCTATCAAAATTTATTATTTAATATCATACAATTGAAATTAATTATAAAAAATTCCTATACTATGCTATTAATTTTAAAAATAAAGTATCTTAATTAATTATAAACATATCAATAAAAATAAGCCTATAAAGTTACAATATCTTTATAGACTTATTTAAGTTTATTATATATTTTACCATTTGGCATAATGTTCTTCTGCACAACCTTTTAAAGCTTTTATATTAATAATATTCCCCTGTTCGTCTTTTATCGCTCCATAAAATTCTCCTATTATTTGATGAACTGTAGATTTTAACAGCACTACATCCGTCCGAGCCATTCTATCATATATAGGTTTAAAAATAAGATTTACCTTATCGGATATTTCTGTTTTTATATTCCAAGGTTTCATAAGATTATTCTTATCATAATCATATAATATACATTCATTTAGCTTTAAAATTTTTCCATCTATTAATAATGCATTCTCTGTAATACCTGTTCCATCCGTCCATTTTGCTCCTAAATTAAATCCTATGATTCTTCCCTGTTGATTTCCTGATGCAGTAGCCCAGTTCCACATAATTTTAAAAGGCCATATCCCTCTTCCAAAATCTAATCCCGCAAAACTATTACTTTTATCAAAGGTATAAGTTTTATTATTTATCATAATTCTTCCTTCTGTAGGCAAACAATTTTGCTTTGATGTAAATTGAAATTTATTTTTATTCCAAGGTATTAATACATTTAAAGTTTCATGACCTTTAGGATAAAATACAGAAAATTTCGCTGTAAGATTCCTCCCCTTAAAATCTTTACAATGTACTAGTATACTCATACTTTTTAAGTATTTATTCCATTCAAAAAGTACCTGTAGCTTGTCATTAGAAAACTCTACATTTTCAAAAACATTTTCTGATATACTACATCCCTTCCCCAAAGGTGTAATAACGGTTTTTTCGGCAAATTCTCTTGTATTAAAATCATAAAAATATACAAAAGCCATTCCTATATAGTCTAAATCTGCTACAGTAGCAGAAAATAAGCAATCTTCGTTTACCATATACCAATAATTCCACTTTTTCTTTCTAAATTTGTTCCCTTTAAGATTACAATGAAATATAGGATTCCTACTCCATCCTATACTCTTTTCATTTAATGTACCATTCTCTTGGCATATGTTTATTCCTCTCATCATTTCTTTTTCATTAAAAAAACTTTCCCCATTTTTAATAATTCCCCACCACCAAAGCTTTTATATTATTAGACCTAGTAAATACTCTATATTTTAACTCCCCCATACCTTTTTTTAACTAGTTATAGCTATAACAATTATATAATACACAAAATATAAACCCTAAATTCAAAATCAATAAATTAATTTCACAAAATCATTATAACACACAATATTTAAGCAGAAAAGACATTATGCTATTCTTTTTCATATATAAGTTATATTATTTTTAGAAATTCGATTTATTATGACTCATATTTATCTTTATTCTTCTATATTATAAGTGAATATGAATTAAATTATAGCCTTTTAATATTATTGATTTGTAATCTTTTAATTTTATTTAAGTAATCTTTGTATAGGACTTGCTGGTCCTAATAAATTTAATATATCTTTAAATGGTATAGGTACTTGGAATAAACCATAGGCATATGGAGTATACTCATATATTGGATAGTATAATACTAATGAATTTGGAGTAAGATAAAATTGTTGATCTTCATGTAACCCTTTATATTCTTCTAATAGAGGAACATTATTTACTTTTATATATTCTTTTACCTTTTGCTCTAAAATAGGTTTATAGTTTATTCTACTTGTAAAAAGATCACTTAACTTATATATCTTACCCGTATCTATATCTATATTTAAAGAGGAATAGGTTGTAGAACCATGAGCTGCATTAGCATAATAAGTGTATATTCCAAATAATATACTTAATAAACAGCTTTTATTTAATTTAACATCATAGAACCCTATAACCTCCTGGATATTTATTTTCTCCGGTGGCAAGGCTTGTTCTCTAAATAAATTACTTACCTCATTAGCTATAGATTTATTTACAAATTTTGATATATTTTCGTTGCCTATATCCTTTACAAATGGATATGTTATTCTAAAATTTTTAGGTTGTAAATTTTGCTCATTTAAAGGTATAGTCTCCATATTACATTTTCTATAATAATTATTATAATTTTTAAAGTTATTATGCATATTTTGATTGTATCTGTTTAAATAACAAAATTTACACATATTATAATTATCAAAGGGCATAAAATTCATACTGTATCTTTCCTACATATTAATTTCTTTACCATTATATGTTATTCAATACACTATTGATACCACATTTATTCATTTACTTCTTCTATAATCTTCCTTTTCCAAACCATAAAATAAAATGTATATATAAATAGATATATTATAAAAACATGTGTTTCAGAAACATCTCCTTTGTAATTATATATCAATCTATTTAACTTAAATATAAAAAACAAATTCAATGAACTAATTAAAAAAGGTACAAAAAACATAACTAACATTTCTTTATTTATTATAGAATTTACTGTTTTTTTAGATATTCCCAAATTTATCAATATATCATATTTACCTTTTTCTTTCTTTATATCATCATAAAATTTATAGTACAAAAAACTTACTCCCATAAGGAAAAAAACTAGGGCTACAAAGCTACAAAGGTAGAAAAAACCGTAGGCCGATCCTCTTTCTTTCATTAATTCTAGTTGCTTTATATATATTCTTTCATCAGGCAAACTTCTTTTTATATTTTCTAATTCTTTTATACTTTTTTTAGAACTTTGTATATTATACATATAATAATTTATCTTTTTATCCTTTGGTAATATCATTAAAGAACTATCTTTTACTATAATAATATTTCCCATAGTCTTACTTTGAAATATACTTTTTTCTCCTATTTTATTTATTTTAACTTTATTACCATTAATATTTATTACTTCATTGAAATAATATTTTTTAATATCTTCTTCGCTCATACTAGTATTATATAGTATTACAGCCTTACCTTCCTCTATGTTATAAACTGGATAGAAAAGTTTATTAGCTATTTTTTTATATTCTGATTCTGATATAACACTATATTTAGCGCTTTCTACATCGTAAAATGTAACTTTTACTTTCTCAAAATTAATATTATTTTCTTTTAATTTGTTATCTATAATATTATTATAATCTTTTTCCTTAACCACATAACCTATATCAATAGGATATAGAATATCCTTATTTTTATCTATTAAATCTTTTTGAACATATAGAATTCCAAATATAAATATAGATATAGACAAAAACATAGTCATAACAAAAAGAACACTTCTATTTAGAAGAGTTTTTTCTCTAACATTTGATATAAAAATCATATTTACTTCATCCATATATATTAGCTTAATTTTTGATATTTTAGTCAGTACATAAGGGAATAACTCTGTTAAAGCTAATAAAGTGTACAAGAATCCTAATATAAAAAATAGAATTATTTCTCCTGTGGATTTAAAATAGTCCATTCTTACACTTATTATAAGCAAACATATAATCATCATTATACAAGCTATACTTAAAAACAGGGATGGCTTTCTTTCCTTATATGTCTTATTAATTCCTTTTACATACCTTCCCTCAGTTATACCACATATAATAAATATAATAAAAAAAACTTTAATTGTATCTTTTATAGCTTTAAGATTTCCTATTGTATTTATTTTTTTATTTAAAACTCTTCCTATACCCATCATCATAAATTTAGAAAATACAAAAGCTATTATAATTCCAAATACTGTTATTATAATACCTAAAAATAAGCTTTCTATAAAAATAATTTTCTTCATCTTTTTCTGAGAAATACCCAACTTATAGAATATTTGAAATTCCTCTATCCTGGACCCCAAAAATATATTTATGGAATAATCCGTTAAAAAGAATATACCTATTATTAATAATAATTTTATAAAATTCAAATCATCTGCAAAACCTATAGTAAATGAATCTTGTATCAGTTCTATATTATTTAAAATTAAAGAAAAGAAATAATATACTATCACAGATACTACACCACTTAATATGAAAACACTATATTTTCTTAAATTCCTTTTTATATTATTTATAATTATAGTATTAAAACTCATTAGTTCTTCCTCCTAAGAACATATTAAAATTTAATATATCCTTATAAAAGCTTTCCTGATCTTCTCCCATATAAATTTCACTATATATTTCCCCATCTTTTATAAAAAGTACTCTTTTAGCATAACTGGCCACAAATGGATCATGAGTTACAAGAAAAATCGTGCATTTTTCTTTTGCATTAAAATTCTTAAATATCTCCATAATTTTCTTTCGAGAATTAAAATCTAATCTTCCTGTAGGTTCATCTAAAAACATAATTTTCTTTCGCTGGATTAGGGCTCTTCCTATCTCACCTTTCTGGCTTTGTCCTCCTGATAATTCCCATACTCTTCTATGTTGTAAATTTTCTATATGTAAAAGTTTTAAAATCTTGTCTGCTGCTTCTTCTATACATTTTTTATTATTGTTTTCCAAAAGCATTGGATAGATGATATTATCTTTTATGGTCAAATTTTTTATTAATTTTACGTCTTGAAATACAAAAGAAAAATTTTTTCTTCTAAATTCTCTCCTTTCTTCCTCATTAATTTTTTTTACATCTATTCCATTTATAAGAATACTCCCTGCAGAAGGCTTTTCTATAGTAGATGCTAACTTTAAAAGAGTACTTTTCCCGCTGCCAGAGGGACCCATTATAGATATAAATTCTCCCTCATTTACGGACAAATTTATATTTTTTAAAGCTATTTTACCTTTTTCTGTACCATATATTTTATAAACTTCTTTTAATTCAATAATATCCATATATTTCTCCTAACTATCAAAAATAATATTAATTATTTTAAAGTAAGCTACCATTTTATTAATTAAAATATATTGTAATCTTAGTGCCTTCTCCTTCATTAGATTGTATCTCTAATTCATGGTTTAATTTTTTACAAACTTCATTTGTTATATAGAGCCCCATGCCTGTAGATTCTCCAAAAGTCCTGCCATTTTCTCCTGTATAAAAAGGTTCTATTACTCTGTTTATATCTTTTTTAGGTATACCAATGCCTTCATCTCTTATATATATATAACTTCTTTTTTGCTGCTCTCCTGCTTTTATTTCTATCAGTTTTCCTTTCCCCTTTGAGTATTTTACACCATTAATTATAATCTGATCTAATATAAAAGATATCCATTTTCTATCTGATTTAATTTTAATATTATTCATTTCTACTTTTGGGAAAACTCCATTTTTTATAAACAATTTTTTATTATAGTTAACTCTATCTAAAACCAATTCTTTCAAATCGAACTCTGCCACATTAAAATCATTATGAAAATTTTCTAGCCTAGCATTGTAAAGAGCGATATTTAATCCTTCTTCTAATTTTTCTACTTCTTCTTTGATATCTTTTATACATTGTTGTTCCACATTTTCTTGAATTATTAGCTTTATTACAGATAGAGGTGTCTTCATTTGGTGCACCCATTGATTTATAAAATTTAAATGTTCTGTTTGCTTTTTTATATTTTCATGCATATGATATTTATAAATACTATATAGTTCGCCGGTATATCCATTTAAGTTTTTCCCTAAAGTAGAATCTCCAAAGGAATTTAAACAATCTTCAAATATTTCAGGTTTTTTCTCTAAACTCTTATACATTTTTCTTTCATTTAAGTATTTTAATATTAAATAAACCAATAAATTAAATAAGCTTAATAACATAAAATAAATAAAGTTATTAAAGTCCTCAAATCCACCCATTAGATTGTATAAGCTAAATAGTATCATAAAATTTAGTATAAATAATATTATGACGCCCTTATTATTTTTGATAAAAATTTTCATTCTATTTCCTCCAAGTTACATGCAATCTATATCCTGCCCCTCTTACAGTCTCTATAGAATCTTTTATACCTAAATCTAATAATTTTTTTCTAAGTCTTGCTATATTTACATTTAAAGTATTTTCATCTACAAAAGTAGTATCGTCCCATATTTTTTCTAATAATTCTTGTCTTGTAGCTACTTTAGGATATATTTTCATCATTTCATCTAAAAGGTCTCCCTCTTTTTTAGAAAGCATTGTTTCTTTTTCATTAAAATGGGCTTGTAACCTTTCTGGATAAAAGAGCAATCCTTCTACATCTAATATTCTTTCTACTTGACTATTTGCCGCATAATCCCCATATACTCTTCTTAGTTGACTTTTTATTTTTGCTAAAACTACTTCATAGTAAAATGGCTTAGTAATATAATCATCTGCTCCACTTTCAATAGCCATAACTTGGTTCATTTCTGAATCTCTAGCGGATATAAATATTATAGGGCATAAAGATTTTTCTCTTATTCGTCTACACCAGTAATATCCATCAAACTTGGGCAAATTAACATCTAAAAGAATTAAATTTGGTTTTTCTATTTCAAAGGTTTCTAATATTTTTTTAAAATCTTTAGCTACTAGTGCTTCGTATCCATATTTTTCTATATGTTCACCTAAAAGCCTTGCTATATTTTTATCATCTTCTATTATCATTATCTTATAACTCATATATATCACTCCTGTTTTATATTTTACACATTAAAGCCTGTACTAAATTCATCTATAGATGAACTTTTTATTCTTAAAATAACTTATATTTAAAATTTAACAATTAATTTTATTATAGAAATTCACCAAATGTATTATAGTATAATAATACTTTGAAATAGAATTCATGAATTACTATTAAATTAAGCATAAAAATAATAGGTCTTAGCTTTTTTTAGGTTAAAATAATCATGAAACTAATAAAATACTATTCTCTCATAGTTAAATTAAGATTAAAATTAATGAACTATCTCTTTTAAATTATAAATTATACATATAGTTTTTAAAAGCAATCTTTACTATGTTATGTTAAATTTCATTATATAAAAAAGCTAAGAAATTCTTAGATATCTTACTTTATGTTTTGTAAAAATATTCTAGAATTACTTAGCACTTTAATCTATTTGAGTTCTGGATGAATAACTTTATATATCTTAGCCCTTTTTTCCATTTTAGGTCCATAGTACTCCCTAGCATAATCTTTCATTTTATTATCTTCTTGTTGGTTTCTTTCTACCCATTTAGCTGCAAACTCTCTGTAATTTCCTTTAAAATTCTTAGATATATACCAAGTTCCTATCTTTACATTTACATCTGAATTTCCTATATCTTCTTTTTTAAAATTTTTTAATCCCATTTCCTTTGCATATTCTAATACTTTTGTATCTTTTAAGTTAAATGGCCCACAAGGCTTAGAAGGTTCATACTTTAATTCCTCATTTGCTGTTTCAAAATTAATTACAGCTGCAACCAAATAAGGATCTACATTGTATTCTGTTGCATATTTTTTTATTTCATCTTTATGCTTTAAATCAAAGAGCACATTTCTTAAAAATACTCCTGAACCTATTGCTAAGATCAAAACCAATCCTACTAAAAATTTTAATATCTTTTTCATCTTTGTTTCCTCCTGCTTTTTATTCAATTTATTGAATATTTTTACATACTTTCCGAAAAATTTATATTAAATAGAACTTATATTTATTTAGAATTTTTATATTTATATCTTTTCTTTTAGTAATAAATAGTTTTAAGAAAATAAGCATATTCCGAAATCTAATTTCTATAAATTATGATATTGCTTTGTAATAAAATTGTGCTGTTAAGAAATAATAGATTAAATATACTATTGTATATGGTATAGCTACTATTATTATTGGAGCCAGTATACCTAAGTTTAATAATTCTCCAAATATTGTCAAAGCTACTCCTCCATGGGCTATACCTACTATTAATGGAGCAAAGAATATAAATGTCATTTGCTTATATATAGAAGCTTTAAGCTCCTTATTTCTTACTCCTATATTTCTTAATATTTTATATCTGTGTCTTTCCTCCATGGCTTCTGAAAGTTGCTTGAAAAATATTATACTTGCTGTACATACTAAGAAAACTAATCCTACAAAGCATCCTATAAATAACATAGTACCAGCTGAAGATACATTTTCCCTATAATTTTCATAGTAATTAGATTTAACTAATTTATGCTCTGGACCATTTTTAGATTTTTCATGATTTTTTATTATGTTATTAAAATCCTTTGTTAACTCTCCACTTCTATTATGATTTTCTACTAAATAAAGTACATATTTTTCTTTCTTTAATTGTTTTTCTAATTTTATAAATTCTTCATCTTTAACTATTAATGTATTGTCTAAAATCATCATATTAACTAATGATCTTTCTTCTGAATGTACTATTTTAAAGTATTCACTCTTTATCCTAATGCCATTAATCTTGTGATTTTTATCAGCATAAGTTGGAAAATAATAAGCATCTTTTTCCTCATTTATTTTATTTTTAACTTCAATATTCTTAGCTTTAGCTATTTTATTAAAATCCTTTTCTGATAAAATAGATTTGCCATCATAAATATCACTACCGTCATTTTTGTATTGTAGCGCCGTAATATCTATTTTTTCTTTTAATTTATTTTTAGTATTATTTTTTATAAGCTTGTCTATATCATTCTTAATTTTATTATCTTCTGCTTTTATAACATAATCAAAAGGATTAGCTTTGTCCATATTCTGTGAAAAAAATTTGTAAAAACTTATGCTAGCTCCTGAAGCTGTAAGGGTTGTTGCTATAAGTATAGCTATAGTAGCTAAAGCTCTAGCATTCCCTTTTATTCTATATAAAAGTTGAGAATTTGAAATCATATTTAGTCCTTTAAAATGAAATTTTTTATTATTTCTTTTTATTTTTAAATAATATACTGTAAAAGAACTAAAAAATAAATAAGTTCCTATTACTACTGTAATTAATGTAACCATAGCAGCTGATCCTAAACTACTGCCTTTACTAGAAATATATATAATATATCCACCTAATAATAATATTAAAGATAAAATAGCTTTTATCTTAGAAGCTTTAGGTTCTTTTTCCCTCTTACTTTCTGCCATAAATAAATCTATTAATTCATATCTATATATAATGCTAGCTCCACTTATAGACACTATAAAATATATTAATATAAAAGTTTTTATTGTAGAAACTAAAGCTTTAATTGAAAATGTAGTTTTTATAATATTCTCTGCATCTATAAGCTTTAAAAAAATTAATATAAAACCTTTAGAGAAAAAGGTTCCTAGGAAAGCACCTATAACTAAAGCTATAATTCCCATAGTCATAGTTTCATAAAACATCATAGCTGCTATATTTTTCTTTTTTACACCTAACATAGAATATAAACCTATTTCTCTTTTTCTCTTTTTAATAAAAAAGGAATTTGAGTACCATATAAACATAAAGACAAACAACGCAATTATAACTGATGCTCCAGAAAAAGCTTTACTTACAGTTTTCATACCATTTGCTACATTAGCAATTTGATCATTATATTCAATGGATTTAAACATAAAATATACAAGTACCGAAAATATCATAGATATAAAATACATAGCATAATTTTTAAAATTTCTTTTTACATTTTTAAAAGCTATACTAAATAAGCCCATTATTTTCTCCCCCTAGCATAGATGTTACATCCAATATTTCTCTAAAAAAATCTTTCCTACTTAAACTATTTTCTATTTCTTTATACAATTTTCCATCTTTTATAAATATAACTCTACTGCAATAGGATGCAGCAAAAGCATCATGGGTAACCATCATTATAGTAGATTTATCTCTTTCATTTAATAAACTAAGTGTCTCTAACAGCTCCTTTGAAGATTTAGAATCCAATGCTCCTGTAGGTTCATCTGCCAATATTAATGCTGGTTTATTAATTAGAGCCCTAGCTGCTGCTGCTCTTTGTTTTTGCCCTCCTGATATTTCATAAGGATATTTATTTAATAAATCCTTTATACCTAACTTTTCTGTTATTTCTATTACTTTTTTATCTATTTTTTTATAGGATAGTTTCGATAAACTAAGGGGTAATGCAATATTCTCCTTAACAGTTAATGTATCTAATAGATTAAAATCTTGAAATATAAATCCTAACTTATTCCTTCTAAAATCTGATAGTTTATCTCCCTTTAACTTTGTTATATCATCACCATCTATTAAAATTTTCCCGCCTGTAGGTCTATCAATAGTTGATATTATATTTAACAATGTAGATTTTCCTGCACCTGAGGGTCCCATAACTCCAACAAACTCACCCTCAAAAACTTTCATATCTATACCATTTAACGCTTGATATGTATTTCTCTTTTCTCCATATACTTTTGTTATATTTATAGATTTCAGTATTTCCTTCATAATCTTTTCCTCCCTAAAATTTAAGATTCATATTACATTTTTAATTATATATACAATAACAAGCATTAAAAATCGATTAACATTTCAACTACATTACAACTTTGTAATACAAAACTATCTATTTAAATAGAAAAGTTTTAACATATTTATCATAAACAAAGTAAAATTTACTTTATATCTTCTCTTATATTTTGCTAACATTATAAAAAAATAAGGAGATAAGCATTACGCTTATCTCCTTACTTATATTCACTATTATTGGGGGGGATATTTAGAGGGATTCTTTTAATTTATATATATTATAACCATATTTTATTAATTTATTATTAATGAAATAAAAAGTTTTTTAAAATTATTGAAGTTTTTTTCATAAAACTTAATTTCTAACTAATCATTTCTAAAAATATGGTATAATATATTTTAATTAATAATTATTATTTTTATCCATTATAATATTATTTTCAATACTTTGCAACTATTTTTTGCTTATTTTCTTATTTATTTTTTTATATTTAAAATTTCATTTTTTTATAATTAGGAGTGTGGAAAATGTTAGAAGGAAACCATATAAAAAAAGCTTATTTTTCTATGGGTTGCTTTTGGTCAGTAGAAGCTTTATTTGATTCTTTAGATGGTGTTGTTAAAACCTACGTTGGATATACTGGTGGAAATACACTATTTCCTACTTACAATAGTATAGGAGATCATTTAGAAACTTTAGAAGTATACTACGACTCCAGTAAAATAGCCTTTGAAAATCTACTAACTATTTTTGAAGAAAATCATAATTATATTGTAAGACCTAATCTATTACAATATTATTCTGCTATTTTCTATAATAATGAAAATGAAAAAGAGCTTTGTTTAGATTGGAAGAAAAATAAAAAAGAAGAATTAAAGACGGAAGTTTTAACTAAAATTTCCCCTATAGAAAAATTTTATTATGCGGAATTTTATCACCAAAAATATTATGTTCAATTAGAACCTGTAATTATGTCTAATTTAAGATCCAAATTTTCTACTGGTAATGATTTAATATCTTCTCCTTTATACCATAAATTAAATGCATACTTAGCAGGTTATGGTTCTCTAAAAGAGCTAAATAAGGAAATTGAAGACTTTAATCTTTCCGAGGATGCTAAAAACAGATTATTATCTATTGTAGAAGGTTTTAATAATAGTAAATAAAATTAATTTTAAAATTAAAGTGATTTTTTTATTTTACATTAATTATTACTACTAAAAATTAGAAGAGTTGTCTGAAAATAAATTTTATTTTCAGGCAGCCTCTTTTAACTTATCTATAATTAATTCTATTTTTTACAACCCATATTAATTTATGAAGTATTATAATTTTAGCTAGTATCTCATATTTCCATAATGCTAAGCACCTTCCTAGATAGTTTTTTAAGATTCATACAAAAATGTCTCCTTATAAGACAGATCTATCTAAGACTGAAATACTTGATTCTATTCTATATTAACTTTTTTAAAGCTTTTTCTAATAAAATACCTTCCCTTTGATTATAATCATATTTCAAACTTATTTCTATACCATACTTTATAAAATCAACAGCCTTATCTACGGCAGTTTTTATGCTTTCTCCTTTTAATAAGCTTCCTACAATTACACTAGTAAAAGCATCTCCTGTACCAGGATAATTTACATTTAATTTCTCCGTTTTTGCTATATAAAATTCTTCATTTGCTTTATTGTATGAAACTGTAGCTATTATATTATCATATAAGGGAACACTGGTTATTATAACATTTTCTGGCCCTATATTACTTAAGCTTATAAGCATTTTTTTTACTTCTTTTTCGGAAATTTTACATTTAAAACAATCCTTATTTAAAAGATAACAAGCTTCAGTATAATTTGGCGTTATAACATGGGCTAATTTTATGAATTCTCTCATTTTATGTACCATTTCATAATCTATAGCAGAATAAAGCTCACAATCATCTCCCATTACTGGATCTATAACTACCAATGTATCTTTCTTCTTAAAATACTTTATAAAACTTGATATTATATTTATTTGATGTACTGATCCTAAATATCCACTATATATGCAATTAAAATCTAAATTTAAGCTTTTCCAATGATTTATATAAGCCTGTAAATTATCTGTTAAATCTATTATTTCAGGACTACCAAATCCCCCTGTATGAGTAGACAAAACCGCTGTGGGAATTGGACATACCTGCGTACCCATAAGAGATATTATAGGTATTACTGTAGTCAAGGATGCTCTCCCATAACCAGATATATCATGTATAGCCGCTACTTTTTTTGTATCTACTTTCATATGTCCATCTCCTAAACAATTTCAATTTATCCGATGACTGCCCGCTCTAATACTCCCATCTTCTTTAAAGTAAGAGTAAAGAGCGGTTACGTCCCTGGATAACCATTTCCTAAGCTTTAGAGGGAGTAAAAACTCCTTCTGAAGCTAAGAACTCTGTTTATATAATTTTATATTTAAAATATATGAAATTTGATATTTTTTCAACTGTATCCATACAATTGTTAATTTGAAATTTGATACTATAAAAAATCAATATGTAGATTAATATTTATATATAATGTATTAATTTTTAATATCGTTAAATATAGGCTTTAAATAAAAAATTAATAAACTGTCCACAAAAACAAAAAAATTGTGCTTAATCAAGCACAATTTTTTATTTATTGTTTTTACTATATTAGATTGGTTTTAATATATCAGATGCTAAATCCCATAAAAACACTTGTCCGTTATCTTTTCTTACATAATACCAACCTATTGTTGCTGTATGATTTTCAACAACTTCATATACATGGACTAAATAATATGATACTCCTTGTCTAACTTCTTCTCCTTCACAAATAGTTTTCATATTATTATTGCTAGTTCCTATCTTATTTTTTACTATTTCTTCTGCCTTCTTCTTTGTAGTTACTTGTCCTTGTAAATTTTTATTTTCCTCTTTTATTTTCTTCTCTTCTTCAGCTTGCTTTTTCTGCTCCTCTTCTACTTTTTTTTCTTCTTCTCCTGCCTTTTTTATTTCTTCTTGTAGTTCTTTCTCTTCTTTTATATATTGATCTTTTAAATTTTTAGCCACTATATTTTCTTTATCTATAGATAATACTTTATCTAAGTAAGAATAGGCTTCTTTATATTTTTTATCCTTTGCTAAAGCTTTCGCTTTATCTAAATTTTCATTTACATAAATCTTTATGCATTCCTTTATCTTATCTTGGGCTAAATTGAATCTTTTATTATCTCTTTTAGATACTTTTTTAAATAATTCTAAAGCACCTACATAATCTTTTTTATTATATGACTCCATAGCCTTTTCATAATTTGCTTTAGATTCTTTTATTTCTTTAGCTAAATTTATTTTATCTAGAACATCCTTATTATTTTTATAATCTAAGGTTTTTTCATAATTTTCTATAGCCTTATCATAATTTTCTATCTCCATATAAGCTTCTGCCTTATTTAATAGAGCTTTATAATCTTTATACTTTATATATTTATAACTTCCAAATCCCCCTAGTGTAATTAAAATTAATATAGTAGCACCTATTATAATATTTTTTTTAGATTTGTTCATAGCAGCACTCTCCCTTCCATACATACAATTCTGTAACATCTTTTTATAATCTTGTAACTAAAAATTATTCATTTCCTTTAATATTTCTACTATGTATTGAAAAGTTCTTTCTGCAGAACTTATACTTAAGTGTTCTTTAGGTGTATGTATTTCAAAAATATTAGGACCTATAGATATGCACTGTAATCCTTCTATTTTATTTTTAAGCACCCCACATTCAATACCACAATGATATGCTATAATTTCTGCCTCTTTCCCATATAATTTTTTAAACACTTTTCTACTTAGAGAAAGTACTTCTGATTTTTCATCATATGGCCATTCTGGATAATCTCCATGGCAAATAACTTGTGAATTTGTAATCTCTCCTAATGCCTTTATCTTTTCTATTATTTTATGCTTTAAAGTCTCGTTTGAACTTCTAATTCCACTTTCCAATATAGCTTTACTATCATCTACTGAAATAGTTCCTAAATTTACAGAACTTTCTACTAATCTATCTATATTAGCTACCATAGATTCTATACCATTTGGAGTAATCAATATAGAATTTAAAATTAAATTTTTGCTTTTCTCTGAAATAATTTTATCTGTATTATGAGTAGAATTTTTCAACTTTATGTTTATATTATCATCTTTTAGATATAGCTCCTCTTTTAATGTATTATTCGAAAATTTTATAAATTCCTTTAATTTATTTTCATAACTTTTTTCTATTAAAATTTTAGCCTCAGCATTTACAGGAATATTATTAGTTTTGCTTCCGCCCTTTATAAAAGCTAAAGAATATTCCATATTATAGTTTAGATTCTTTAGTATTCTTCCTAATATTTTAATAGCATTTCCTCTTCCTTTATGGATATCAAGTCCTGAATGTCCCCCTTTTAAACCTTCTACTACTATATTAAAAACTTCTAAATTTTCTTTTGCGTTTTCCCATTTTAGAGGTACATTATGTTTAATATCTACTCCTCCAGCACTGCTTACTAAAATTTTCCCTTCCTCTTCTGAGTCTATATTTATAAGAATTCTACCTTCAAACAAATTATGGTCAACATTTAACGCTCCTAGCATAGTAGTTTCTTCTTCAGTGGTAAATAACATTTCAAGATTGGGATGATTAATATCATTGGAATCTAATATAGCTAACATATAAGCTAATCCAATTCCATCATCAGCTCCTAAAGTTGTATCCTTTGCATAAAGCATATCCCCTTCTATTTTAAATTCTATGGGATCATTTTTAAAATCATGGACTTTTTCATTAGCCTTTTCACAAACCATGTCCATATGTGCCTGAAATATAATAGTAGGTGCTTTTTCATATCCCTTTGTAGCTTTCTTTTTTATAATTATATTTAAATATTCATCTTGAATAACCCATAAATTTTTTTCTTTTGCAAAATTAAAGAGATAGTCACTAACTTTCTTTTCATATCCTGATTCTCTAGGTACATTACTTATATCTTTAAAATATTTAAAAACTTTATTGCAAAGTAAATCATCTATTCTTTTGTACATATAATTCTCCTACCTTCATATAAATTTTCTCTAAGTTTATTATAATATAAAAGTAATAGCATAAAAAAGTAAAATTTCAAAAATAATATCACACATTAACATAAATATTACTTGTATTTTAATCATATGCGTGGTCTTTAATCCAGATTAAAATATTTTTGTAAAAAACATAGCATTTATATTTGTCTATTTGTTAATAATATGTTATAATAATAGAATAAAATTTAATTAGTAAAGCATGATGTTTTACACTAGGAGGTCAATCAATGAAAACTGGAACAGTAAAATGGTTTAACTCAGAAAAAGGATTTGGATTTATAGAAGTAGAAGGCGAAAAAGACGTATTCGTTCACTTCTCAGCAATCCAAGGAGATGAGCCAAGAAAAAACCTTGAAGAAGGACAAAAAGTTCAATTCGAAGTAGAAGAAGGTCAAAAAGGTCCTCAAGCTGCTAATGTTATAAAGCTATAATATAACTTTGTAATATATAATATATTAAATATTTTAATATATAAATAGCAAATACCACGCCACCTTTATTAAGGTGGTTTTTATATTATATAAAATTTTTATTAAACTTTTATAAAGCTTACCAAATCCTTGCTTAAAAATAGTTTAGTATAAGGAGAGTAGTTTTAATGAAAAAAAATTATAACATGAAAAAAACCATAGCTATGAAAGGCTTTATTTCTGAATTTGGAGAAATTTTTTCTGAAAAAATGAAAAAAAGATTATTAGAATTAGAAATAAGAACTGTACTCACTCGAAAGGAACATAGAAATAAATTAGATATAAAACATGTAGAACATACAAAATATCCTTGTGAAGATTTAGATAGCAAAAATCTAGAAAAAGAATATACTTATGGTCAATTTGTAATTACAGAGGGCAATCTATATTTTAGTGATACTTGTGTAGAAAATGATAAAGTTATGCAATCACCTATAGTAAATACAATATATAATTCTCTTGATGATGAAGATATGCTTATTGATGAAGATACAACTGCTAAAAAAATAGATGATACCAATATTGATTACGTAGTAGACACCTTATTAACAGCCTGTCCTGAAGTCTCCCAAAGATATTTAAAAATTGTGCGCGAAATGTTATCTAACGAAAAAAGATAATTTTCATATTTAAAAACAAGAGCATATATTATAACATATATATGTCTTTATATGGATAAAACTTTTAAATAGTTTTTTCTAATATATGCTCTTTATATAAATATTTATATAAAGATATTAATAATCTTACTTTATATTATGAAAAATTACACTTCTACTATTTACACATACCATATATAAATACAGTAATACACTTAATCTTATAATAATAAATAATATATTCCATTAATTAACTTACATTTTTATATTATTAGACTTTTATACATCCAATTATTAGGTTAGATTATATTAATTAAATATAATCTATATTCTTTATATCTAGATCATATAGTTTTATACCTTAATAATTATATTAAATCTTATAAAAATTTACATTAACTTATGTTACAATTAATATAAATAATATTAGTTTATATTTTATTATCTTTTAATATTAATTTTTATCCCTTTTGTTTACAAAATACTCCAGTTAGAAACTACTATATTTTAAATATGCGGGAGTAAAATTAGTATTTTCATTATTGAACAAATTATATGTTAGTTAGAGGAGGATTTATATGAATACTGTATTACAAACTATAAAAAATAGAAGAAGTATAAGGGGTTATAAACCTGAGCAAATAAAAGAGGAAGAGCTTCAATGTATATTAGAAGCTGCAATCTATGCTCCTTCTGGTTGTAATCATCAATCCTGGCATTTTACTGTTATTCAAAACAGAGACTTAATTACCACTATGAGCAATGTAGCTAAAGAAAAACTTAAGGATTTACCTAATGAAAATTTTAGAAATATGGGTAATAATGAAAAACTTGATTTAACCCATGGTGCACCTACTTTAATCCTAGTATCAGGAAAAGAAGGTAACTATTCCCCTTTAGTTGATTGTTCTGCTGCCATAGAAAATATGCTAATTGCTGCTGAAAGCTTAAATATAGGTTCTTTATGGATAGGTCTTATCTCACTAGCTTTTGAAAATAAAGAAGTCATGGAAAAATTAAATATACCTAACGGATATAAGCCTTATTTTGGAATAGCTTTAGGATATAAAAATGTAGGTGAAGTTAAAGCCCCTAAAAGAAACGAAAATGTAATAACTTACATAAGATAAGAAAATTGCGACGCACTTTTCAGAGTACAGAGTATAGAGTATGGAGTACAGATATGGATAATTTTTCTCCGTTTCGCTACGTATTTGCTACGTAAAATGTAAAATTATATCTTCTTTTTATAAAAAAGACTTAAGGCCTCTAAAAAATTTTCGATAGAAAATTGATGCGTAGCATGGCAAAAGATTGTACTTTTCATAATCTTTATACGAATTTAAATTGCATTCAAAACTATTTGCGTTAGCAAACAAATTTAATATATAAAGCCACTAATTTCAATTAGCTTTTATATATTTTTTAGTTATACTTCTCCAATAAAGAAAATTTTTAAGATTACTCTATATAAAATTCTTATAAATGTTTAGCTACAAAATTTCTGACTAAGCCGATAATTATAAATGAATCTTCTGCCTAATCCTTTGCATAAGTAAGCACTCCATGTAAAAATTATACTTAAATTTTTTATATCAATCTAAATATTAATTGCTATAGAAAGCCTTCGGCTGCGCTATCGCTTTTTTAAGATATCTATATATGAAATCAAAATTTAATTTTATAATATTTAAACTACTTAATAATCTTAATAAAAATATTTAAATTAAAGATTTTGTGTAGAGGAGCGGAACAAAATCATCCATATCTGTTCTCTGCTCATTTACTCTGTACTCTAAATAAGTAAAGTGCGTCGCGCTTTACTTATTTAAACACTTTTTTATAAAGTTTCTTTTACAATTTTGAAGCTTTGAAATATCATGATTTATTGAATATACTCCGATTAACTCAAGTGCAATGCCGATTCCATAGCCTAATCCCAAAACAAATTCTGGTAATTGTATTGTAAAATGTCTTAAGCTCGTAGTAATTGTAATAATAAAAATACCTATAATTAAGGTTTTATTTGCTTTTTTCACAAAAATCACCTCCATATATTAGTTGGTTGCAAAATCTCTTACTTTAATGTTTCCTGCAGTAAATAATACTAATGACATAAGTATTACTATAAATATATTCGGAAATATACTAGAATTCTTCATACTATCAAATATCCAATATTGCGGAGTAAATTTTTCTATATTCAATAGTATCCAAGAAGATTTACTCACAGATAATCCCATAGAGTGTATACTACTTAAAAATGTTGTGCTTATACCTATTATATTAACTACAAGGACCACTACAGATTCATTTTGAAATAATCTAGTTACAAATACACCTAAACTTACTGAAAATATACTAGCTATTATTGTATTTATGAGTATAAAAACCAAATTATCAAAGGAATATCCTATTATAAATTTCCCGCCTATATAAACAGACATATACACAAAGCTTTGAATTAATATCATACCTAGGTATATTCCACCTATTATTTCAAATCCTCTGTTAGAAGTAGTTATAGCCCTTTTTAATATATTTTGTTTCTTAAAATTTAGTATTTCTGAACTTACATTATTAGCTGAAAAAATTATAAAATTTATTATAAGAGTTAGTACTAAAAATGCTCCTTCCTCTATATTTTTAGTATTTTCTATAACTGCTTTCACACTATTGCTATCTAACTGATTTTTACTTTTTATAATGTTTTTGTTTATTAATAAATTTTCTCTTACTTTTTTATTTATGTTATTATTTAAAGACTTTTCAATAGGTAGAGTTCCATTACCAATTTCTTTTTTATATGCTTTTATTTCTGGTTTTTCTCCTTTTTTAATCTTCTCTGAGAAATTCTTGGGTATTTCATATACAGCTACTACATCATTTTTATTCAAAGATTCTATAGCTTTATCTTTATCTTTATAAAAGATAGATTTAGTGGGTATTTTAAGTTCTTCTAAAAGCTGTTTTCCCTCTTTCCCATTATCTTCTACATTAAAAGCTACATCAACCATAATAGTACTTCCGCCACCACTTTTAATTGCAAAATTAATTATGGTTATTACTACTAGGGGCATAATAAGCATAAAACCTATAACTTTTATATCTTTTATCATTCTTTTGAATTGTATAAATCCATATCTTAAAATTTTCATGTTAATCCCCCCATTTCATATTAATCTTTAAAAGACTAATACTATATAAAACCATAGAAATAAGAATAAATGTAATTAAATAATATTTAATAGCTTCAAAGGAATTATAAATTAAAAAGCTTTTATAGGTTTTTATAATAAGTACATTAGGTGCAAAATCACTTATAACCCTAAATATTTTATTAAAACTATTAATAACTTTCTCTAATGGATAAAATACTCCACCTAAACTTACACTTATTATAATAACTGTATTTAAAAATATTGCTGCCATCTTTTGTTCCTTAAAGAAGGCTATCACTACAGAGGATATAGCCACTTCTAAAAGGCTTTTAGCAAGTACTATTAATAATAAAAGTCCTATATTACCTTTAAAAGATAGTCCTAAAAGTCTATACGACAGCACATATATTGAATTAAATAAAACCGCAAAAATATACCAAGAAACTAATGAATAATTAAAATATTGAACTTTGCTTATACTTGTAGATAATGTTCTTTGAAAAATACCTTTTCTCTTTTCCTCATAATATCCATTACATAACGTTATTATAGTTACTATAAACATAAAACTTAATATGGACACTGAGTAGTACTCAAAGGAAGTTAAATTCCTTGTACTTTTAACTATGGAATTTCTTATAGCATCCTTTTTATATATTTTAGTAATATCTTTTGATATTTCCTTTACTAATAGATCCTTTCTTTCTTTAGAAATATCCATTTTATTTATGTTGTTTCCTATTGTAAGATTATTTTTCACTTCTTTATTATAATTATCTATTAAATCCTTTAATATTTTAGAGGATACTTCCTTATCTTTTTCTCTTTCATTTATTTTTATTGTAATTTCTTTATCTTCTATAATGCTTTTTTCATATCCCTTTGGAATTACTACTTCCTCTATAGCTTTTTCCTTATTTTTTTTAATATCTATAAATTTCTTTAACTCATTACTTCCCAAAAATTTTATAAATTCATTAGACAATTTTGAATTATCTTTATCCTCTACATAAATTGCTATTCTATCTATTTCATTTTTAGGATTAAACATATCCTTTTGAAAATATCCATATAATAAACTTATAACTATAGGAAATATTGCAAAAGTAAATATCATAACAGGTAATTCTCTAAATACAGATTTTAATGTTAGTTTTATAAATGCTTTTAATCTCACATTCTTCTCTCCCTATATAAAATTTAATTTATAAATTTCTCATTTCAATATTTTAAATATATAAATTTTCTATATCAACAATATAATTTATTAATATTAAGATAACTAATCTCTAAGCTTTTTACCTGTTAATGATAAAAATACCTCTTCTAATGTGGGCTCTTCAAAGTTTATCCCTTTTATTTTTATATTTTCATTTTCTAATACTTTAAGTAAACTATTCAATTCAAAATCATTTTCATGAACCAATAGTTTAATAAATCTTTCCTCCTCTTCACATTCAATAACCCCTCCTAAAGATCTAAGATTAAGAAGAAGCTCTCCTGTATAGTTTTCTAGCTTTAAAATCACTCTATTCTTATCTCCCAACATAGATTTTATATAATTTTTATTTCCATAGGCTACTTCTTTACCTAAATCCATAATGAATAAATTGTTACAAAGCATTTCAACCTCTTCCATATAATGAGATGTATAAATTACAGTGGTTTTTTCTTCTCTATTTATTTTTCTTGTAAATTCAAATATATGATTTCTTGACTGAGGATCTATGCCTACTGTAGGTTCATCCATTATTAATATTTTAGGATGGTGCATTATAGCTGCTGCTATGTTTAGTCTTCTTTTCATGCCTCCAGAAAATTTCTTAACCTTTTCACGCCTTTTTTCTTTAAGTCCTATAACTTCTAGTGCTTCATCTATTCTCTCTTTTAAAAGCTTTCCTTTAAGCCCATATAAACTTCCAAAGAATTCAAGATTATCAACAGCAGATACAGTTTCTATTAAGGCTATTTCTTGAGGTACTAATCCTATATATTCTTTGGCCTTTAAAGCCTCTTTAGTTATAGAATATCCTCCAATTTTTATATCACCTGATGTAGATTTTAAAATACTTGTCATTATATTTATCAATGTAGACTTTCCTGCTCCATTAGGCCCTATAAGTCCAAATACTTCTCCCTCTTTGATTTTAAAATTTATATTATCTAAAACCAATTTATCATTAAATCTTTTTGTAACGTTATTTGCTTCGATTATGCTCATAAAAAAACCTCCTCAAATTTTCTAATTATATAATAGAAAATTTAAGAAAGTTTTACCATTGTCTTAAGTAACTAACATTAGTGACTTAAGTCACTAATTATTTAGGAACAGTTCATAAATTCTATTTAAGTTATTCTTATTCTAACTTTCAAATCTTAGACTTTATCCGATGACTACCCGCTCTAATACTCCCATCTTCTTCAAAGTGGGAATAGAGAGCGGTTACGTCCCTGGATAACAATTTCTCCTAAAGGATAACGACTTCTAAGGAGTAAAACTCCTAAGAAGTCTGTTAATAAGCTTTAGTGGGAGTAAAAACTCCCTCTGAAGCCAAGAAATCTGTTTATTATTTAATTAACTATATTATTTTTAAAAGCAAATATAGCTATTTGTGTCCTATCTCTCAAATCTAATTTGGAAAGTATGGTACTTATATTGTTTTTTATAGTTCCTTCAGAAAGATATATTTTTTCTGCTATTTCTTTATTAGAAAGTCCATTAGCTATTTGTCTTATTATATTAATTTCTCTTTCCGTCAAATTATATCTCAAACTTA
The DNA here is from genome assembly GCF_001276985.1 of Clostridium botulinum. Classification (GTDB taxonomy): domain Bacteria; phylum Bacillota; class Clostridia; order Clostridiales; family Clostridiaceae; genus Clostridium_F; species Clostridium_F botulinum. The sequence goes on along the minus strand of NZ_LHUL01000008.1, from coordinate 281,673 downwards.
TATCATCATCATTTAATTCTTTTTCATAAGTAGTATTAAGTATTATGTTGTTAGCCACATCGGGGTGAACCACTACATTTCCTTTTACACAGGCTTTTATGCCTTCATAAATTAACTCATTAGAACTATCTTTTAGTAAATACCCTGAAGCTCCAAATTTTAAAGCTTCATGAATATATTCTTTATCATTAAATGTAGTTAATATTAATATCTTTATGTGTGGGAACTGTTCTTTTATGATTCTCGTACCTAATACTCCATCACAATTGGGCATTCTAATATCCATCAAAACTACTTGTACATCTTTTTCTTTACATAAACTTAATGCTTCCCTCCCGTCACCGGCAAGACCTACAACTTCAATATCATTGTAGGTAGAGAGAATTATTTTTAATCCTTCTCTTATTAATTTTTCATCATCTGCTACTATAATATTAGTTTTATTCATTTTATTTTTCCCCTTATTAAATTAATTTTCCATGGGCTTTATCCGATGACTACCCGCTCTAATGCCCCATCTTGTTCAAAGTGGGAGTAAAGAGTGGTTACGTCCCTGGATAACGATTTCTAAGCTTCAGAGGGAGTAAAAACTCCCTCTGAAGTCAAGAACTCTGTTTATAATGAAAATTATTAGGTTTCATTAATTTTTGGATATAATACTACTTTTAATAAAAATCCTTCTTCTTTTTTACTATTATATGCTACAGTTCCACCTAATTCATTAACTCTTTCCCATATACTTTTAAGGCCTACACCCTTTTCTATTTTATCTGCCCCTTGTCCATTATCCTTAAGAGTTATTATTAAATTCTCTTCATTAAATCCCATAAATATGTCTACTCTTGTTGCTTTCCCATGTTTTAAAGAATTAGATAAGAATTCCTGCACCACCCTGTATAAAACAAAACATTGATCTGAGTTAAGAGTCCACTTTTCCTTTGAAAATCCTAGCTTTACTTTTACCCCTGTAAGTTTTTCAAAGTTCTTTGTAAGTTCTTCTACCGCTAATATACCCTCATATTTTTCAAATTCCCTAGGTTTTAACGCTCTTACAGCACATCTTACTTCAGCTAAACTATTTTTAGCAAATTCGCCTAAATTCCTCGCCATTTCTGATGTGAGCTTCTTATCCTTTTCGGCAATCTTTTCTATAGCTCCTAATTGTATTATCATTGTAGATAAACTATGTCCTACACTATCATGTATTTCTCTAGATATTCTATTTCTTTCACGGAGAACTGTAAGCTCCTCTATAGAATTGGCATAACTCTCTAAGTCCTTATTAGCTTTTTTTAATTTCTCTTCTGAAATTCTAAGTTTATCATATAATTTTTGCGCCCTTAATTTACCACTATTTTCTTCTTTTATATAAGTAGCTAATATAAACAACATAATAAAAGAAGTTACTATAGATAAAATTTCGCTTAAATTTAAATTCCATCCGAGAAATACGACTATAATTAATATTATAGAACAGGCTAAGTAAGATATCCCATCTTTAAGAAAAAGAGCTGAATCTAAAATATCTGTAAAAAAATAAAAAAACAATATTCCAGAATAATTAATATATCCAATGTAAGCTAAAATACACTCTAATATTATAGAAATCAAAACCAAATTCTTATTTTTATTTAAAACAAAAAATCTGATTTGATTATTTATAATAAATAATAATATTAAAATAACTGCATTAGTTGTAATATTTTCTTTTTCAAAAGAAGCTATACCAAATATAAGAAATAATATAGCTATGTATCTAAATATAATTAGTAATTTTTTTCTCTCCATATTTTTTAATCCTTATTTTAAAACATAGTTAGCTAATACACTTTGAAGCTCATATATATTTAAACTTTTATTAAATTGCTTTTCTATAGGCAGTTGAGTTCCTGAAATCCATATTTTAAGTTCTGCATCTAAATCAAAATTGCCCGCTGTTTCTATACTAAAATGTGTTATAGCTTTGTATGGAATAGAATGATATTCTGTTTTCCTAGCTGTCATACCCTGCTTATCTACTAGAATTAATCTTTTGTTTGTAAAAATAAACATATCACGAATTAACTTATAAGCTTTTTCTACTCTTTCATTTTCAGCTAATACATTACTATATTCTTTCTCTACTTCCATTATATTAACCTCTGAAGCGTTTCCCATTAATCCATTAAATAATCCCATCTTTCATCCTCCTACAATTAACTTAATTTTTATAAACTTATTTTTAAAATTCTAGAATCCTTTAAAATTCTAAGTTCCATAACTTTTTATAATCTGCTTTTCTTTGCATATTAAATCAAAATATATATAATGGTGAGCTAATGTTTATACTTTATTCTGCTTTTTTATATAGCTATAAACGGGTAAACCTAATAAGGTTATTCCTATACCACAAAGAGCATAGAAAGTATTTGTTATTAATGTACTTATTATTATATAGCTACTTCCTATTATACCTATAAGAGGTACTAATGGATATAATGGTACTTTGTAGGGTCTATCCAAATGTTTAAATTTAGTTCTTAAAACAAATATGCCTGCTACTGCCATAGTAAAGAATAGCCATAATACGAACATCACTAAGTCCGTTAGTACATTAAATGATCCTGATAATACATATAAACAAGCTAATACAGTTTCAAATATAAAGGCATTAACTGGTGTCCCTGATTTTTCATGAACTTTACTAAAATACTTACTAAAAGGTATGCTCCTATCCTGAGACATGGCTAAAGGTATTCTAACTCCTGTCATCAAATATCCATTTAAGGCTCCAAATATAGAAATTAATATTCCTGCTGAAATGATTTTTGCTCCTGTACTTCCTAATAATACTACTGCTGCATCTGAAGCTGGTTTTTCAGATGTTATTATTGCACTCATTGGCATTATATTAATTAGAGCTAAATTTATAAGTACATACACTACTATAGTAGTACCTAAACCTATTATTATAGATCTTGGCAAATCTTTTTTAGGATTTTTAAGTTCTCCTGCCATATTACCTACACTTATCCATCCATCATAAGCCCATAAAGTTCCTAAAAGTGCAGCTCCAAACCCAGATACAGTACTTGAAGAACTAATATTTAGTATATCCCCTTTTGCTGTTCCCTTTATAAATCCTAAAGCTATTATAGCGATGATAGGTATTAGTTTAGCAATACTTATTATCCCTTGCATTTTACTTACTAATTTAGTAGATATAATATTTAAAATCATGATAAATATTATAAACACTATAGCTAAAACTTTTTGTTCAATAGCTGTTAAAGGTATAAAACTAGTAATCTGTATAGAAAGTATTATGGATAAAGCTGCCGCTGACCCTGGTATATATACAATTGATTGGACCCATCCTATTAAAAATGCAAATTTTTCTCCATATAATTCTTTAATATAAACAAATATTCCCCCAGTCTTAGGAATAGCTGCAGCAATTTCTGCTATTGTAAGACCAGAAGCTATAGTAATTAAACCTCCAACTAACCAAGCCAATATACCTAACATTGGTGAACCAGCATTTTTAAAAACTATAGCTGGCTTAAAAAATATACCTGATCCTATAACCATACCTATAACTATAGCTATAGCATCAAATAATCCTAGGTTTTTTTGCAAATTTTCCTCTTTAGCATCTTTCATATCATTTCTTCCCTTTCTTTAGTATTTAGTATCAAATTACTTTGGTGGAAAATTTTATCCACAAAATACTATAGTCTATAATCTTAAATTAAAAATATAATAATTCTATAACAGATTTCTGCATAAAAATAAAAAATAAAAAGAACAAAAGTAAATTTTATACATTTCTATAATAAATAAATCTAAAATTACCTCTATCCTTTTATATAAAAGCTATCCTATTAAGTTAAAATAAAAATATCTCTAATAATCTTCATTCATCTTTAATTAAATTTTAAATTATATTTTATAATAAAAATATTTTATCATGTAATAAATTATGTTTCAATCTTAAAAAATATATAACTATTCCTTAAAAGACAATGTTTTAATAAGTCTGTCTTTTCCTATTAAAGTATCTGGAAAAACTTCCATAGCATTTTGTTTAAAACTTTCTGGATCTATCATAGCCGGACTAAAATGCGTTAATATAAGCTGTGACACCTTACCTTTGTTAGCCAACTTAGCTCCTTCTCTAAAAGTCATATGTTTATTTTTTATGGCTTTATGTAAATCTTCATCCTGTCCATAAGTTCCTTCACATATGAACAAATCGCTATTTTTTATAAAATCTATTATAGGATCTATTGGTCTTGTATCTGTAACATAATTTAATTTTATTCCTTTACGGCCTCTCCCCATAACCATACTGGAATTATATTTTATCCCCTCATAAACTAAACTTTCTCCTTTTTGAAGTCTACTCCATAAAAACTTCGGTACATTATTTCCTTCAGCTTTTTCTAGATTAAATTTAGGCTTTCTATTAATATAAAATCCATATCCTATGCAAGGACAAGAATGGTCTAATTCCAATGTAGAAATTTCTATATCATATCTTAGCTTATCATTATAGTTTTCATATTGATTAATACTATCTTCTCCATTTTTTATACAATCTTTTAAGCTATTATTCTTTATTAAATTGCCGCTACCATATTCTTTTAATACTTCCATACCATTTTTCAGCACATTTACATTTAATGATTCTTTAGGATTTTCTATTATAACTATATCATAAGGTAAATAGGGAACTATAGTTCTAAGTCCAGTTATTACATTTTCTATGCCTTCTGGACCTATTATAGTTAAAGGCTCTTCTCTGCCACTATTACCTATAGTAGCCAAGAGCCCTGGTAGCCCAACTACATGATCTCCATGCATATGAGTTATACATATAATATCAATAGACTTAAAGCCCCACCCTAGTATTTTCATAGATACTTGAGTTCCTTCTCCACAATCTATAAGTATTTTTCTCCCTCTATAATTCATAAGAAGGGAAGATAAGAACCTATCTGGAATAGGCATGCCTCCCCCACATCCTAATAAAGCCAAATCAACCATTTTATTCCTCCTAACTTTAGTTTTTATATTATTTTCATATTAATAATTTGCATTTATTGTTACTCACTTATATCTTAATTATTATTATATGTCATTATTTTAAAACTAAAAATACAAGGAATAGATAATCACTTAAAAACTGTACCATAAATATCTATTCCTTTATAATATCCATAATTTATATTAAATTTTAATAAATAATAATATATTATACTAATAGTATTACTATATCCTAATCCTAGCACGAATATATAAGCTATAAATTAATAAATAATAACTCAACTACAAATTAAACAATTGGTGCCAATAAAAGTATTTCTATATTGTCTCTATATATTTTATCAAATTGACTTAGAGGCAATGGATTCGTCCCTTTTCCTACTTCTATGGTAAAACCTGGCCTTTTAAATTGTGCTATGAACCAGTCCTTATAGCCTGCATAAGAGGCTATCCCAACGGTTTCTGAAAGCTCATAACCACTTACTTTTGAAAATAATTCTCCAATTTCTCTTGCGCCTGGTGGGATTATATCTCTATAAGTCCAATATATTACTTCTCCTTGACTATGGTAAGCTAATATTAATCTAAAGTTATGATTCCTTGTAAAATCAGCAACGGATCTGCTTTCAGGTTCTGATTCGGGATAAGGCCCACCATATCTAGTAGGACCTGGCCCATACACACCATAGGATTCTTCTGCAATTTTAGACTCATACCAAGAAGCATTATAATTATGATTTAAATCCACTCCTTTTATATTAGCTTGCCAATTTTTTGAAAAGTCTGTGCTGCCATTATTCCATTTTATTAAATCATCATAATAAGGATTATTCCTTTGAAGTCCATTTATAACTAAATCTACCCCATCTGGATTTACCATTGGCATTATATAAATACTACTTCTATTCCAAATATCTTTTATGTTATATCCTTTTATTTTGCTGCCTTCACTATAGGCTCTAGAAAAGTCTTCAATAAATTTCATAAGCAATAATGCAGTTATCCATTCTAATGCATGATGAGCTCCATTGTAAAATACTTCGTTAGACCCATCACCTAATTTGATATAATATAAATTTTTCCCTAAAACACTTTTTCCTGCAACACCTACCTGTATAAAAGGATATCTTTCTTTTAAAGCCATTATGTCTTTTTCCATAATTTCGTAAGTATAGTTAACATTAGTATCCACTATATCAATGCCTATAGGAACTATTATCTGGCTTCCTATAATAAGGTTATTAGGGTCTATATTAGGATTAGCAATCATTATTTTATCTACAGTAGTATAGTGTCTTTTAGCTATATTATATAAAGTATCTCCAGGCTTTATAGTATAAGTATTGTAACCTAGTATAAACTTATTCAATAGCTCATAAGTCTTAGGTCCTATAATACCATCCACAACTAACCCATTATTCAGTTGAAACCTTTTAACTGCTTCCTCTGTATTACTTCCAAATATTCCATCTATGGGCCCTACATCATAGCCTATCTTTTGTAGTACTGCTTGAATTTTTCTAACATCTGATCCTCTATCACCTTTTTTTAAGATTCTCATAAAATCACCTCATAGCATTATATGATTTTATGATCTCACAAGTGAGTACCTAAATTTTATTACTATACAATCTAAAGCAGCCATCATAATTAAGCACCATTTATAAATGGTGCTTAATTTAATAATTTATTTATTTTTACTTTCCTCATATTGTTCTTTCCTATTTTGTCCTTTACACCACCTTCTACAAAAATCAGCTTTCTTATTACATATTACTTTCTCTGATCCACAATTAGGACATAGATGTCTATCCTGTTCATAATTTATTTCATAAATTTCTTCACAATCTATACATTTTAGTTTACAAAGCTTCGTAGTATAATGTCCTCCGCTTATTTTTATAGCCTTTCCCTCTGTTAAAGCTATAGCTACCTTTTTTCTAGCACTATCTATTATATTTTGAAAGGTTTGGCGAGATATTTCCATTTTTTCCGCACATTGTTCTTGATTTAATTCTTCTATATCCTTAAGTCTCATAGCCTCTAATTCTTCAACTTTTAATACTACCTCATGTATTTCACATTTGGGTTTCCCCCAGGGCACAAAATAATTATTCTCTGGGAAAAATTCTACTCTTCTAAACTTTGTTGGTCTTGGCATTTCTCTTCCTCCTTGCATCTACTACATAACCCTAAAAATAATATATTAGCATCACGAATTTCTAAGTCTTCACTATGTTCTATAGATCTATTTAATTTTAAATATTCTAAATCTAATTTATTATTATCAATATCTATTATACTATTACATTTTAAACATTTAAAATGTGTATGCAAGGGTTTTCTACTAAATAGTTTCATTTCGTAGTAATTTACAGCGTTGATATTCAATTCCTTCACTATACCAAGTTTTTTAAATACTTTTAGGTTTCTATAAACTGTAGCAATTCCTATATTATTTTTCTTAATCTTATTATATATTTCCTCCACATTTAAATGAATAGAACTCTCCATTAAAGTTTTTAATATTATTTTCTTTTGAAAAGTAAATTTGTAACCTTTTTCCTCAATTAAATTTTTAAAATAGTCTAATTGTGTACTCATATAATCATTTCCCGAAATTATTCATTACAATGACCAAAATGACCACTAATATTCTTTCCATCACTTACACATGCTATTTTCAATTTTATTACTCCCTTTATATCTCTAATTTTATATAAAAATCTCAATCATATTATTAGCATTTGCCATTTATATATTATCATTATTTTGTATTATTATCAAATGCTATTTATTATTAAATTTTAGTATATTATTAAAATAATTTGTATAGTAATTATAAAAATATAAAAGCAAAGATATAAAAATCTTTGCTTAATCTATAATTTATTATATTCTTCTAGAAAATAAATATTATGCGCTAGGATCCTAGCCTCATTTATATCATGAGTAACTACTATAACTGTTCTTTTATCCTTTTCCCAAAGTTTTAGAAATCCTGATATAATTCCCTTTTTAAGGGTTAGATCAATACCTTTAAAAGGTTCATCCATAATAAGAACTTCACTTTTATAAGCAAAAGCTCTAGCTAGAGCCACTCTCCTTTTCATACCTCCACTTAATTTATCTAAAGTATAATCTTTATATTCTTTTAAGTTAACTAAATCTAAATATTTATCTATAATATTTTCTATTTCGCATTTAAAGGTATTAGACTTCAATACAAAGGCTATATTATCATAGACGGTAAGCCAAGGTAATAATCTATCTTCCTGGAACATATAAGATATGCTCTGAGCTTCCATAATAAAACTTCCACTATCTAAAAACTCTAGGCCCGCTATAATATTTAGCAAAGTTGTCTTACCATAACCAGAAGGAGCTAACAGAGCAGTTATTTTATTCTTTTCAAAGTTTAAATTTAAATCCTTCAAAATTATTTTATCTCCATAAGCTTTACAAGCATTTATAAATTGCATTTCATACACTACCTCATGTTTTTTCATAATTTTATCTCTATATTAAGTAATTCTTAATTTCAGACTCTCTTCTTAACAATTCTCATATGTACTACTAAATACAGTAACATTAATATTATAAAGATACACTACCTTTTTGCTCAAAATACTTTTTTAATATAATATCTAAATATTTTTTCAAATATAAGACTAAGTAAAACCACTACTATAGTCCATGCAAATAGTTCCTCTGTAGCTAAGGTAGCTTTAGCATTTAGAAGATTTAGCCCTATAGAATACCTAGGAGTACTTAAGACCTCTGAGGCCACAGAAACTTTCCATCCTATGCCTAAACACATAAGTATTCCTGATATAATATAAGGTTTAGTAGAGGGAAGATAAATATTAATTAATATATACTTATTTTTAACCTCATACAAATTGGCCATTTCTACTAATTTTTTATCCACAGACTTTATTCCTGATAAAACATTAGTATATATTATAGGGAAACACATAAGTATACTAGTAAATATAGCTACACTAGAAGATTTGAGCCATACTAAAGCTATTATTATGATTGACATAACAGGAGTAGCCTTTATAGTTACTACTAAAGGTTCTAATAATTCCTCCATAAAAACATTTATACCTGCAATTATACCTAAGCTAATTCCTAATACTATAGATATAAGAATTCCTATAACGACCCTTACTATACTTTTAAATACACTTAGCCAAAAATATCTCTTAATTCCAAGAATAATTAAAGTTTCAAATACTTTTTTAGGTGATGGAAGTAAAATCTCGTTATTTATAAAAAGGGAGCTAAGCTCCCATATAAATGCCCAGAATATTATTATTAAAGTTCTTCTAACTAATTTTGAAATTATTTTATTTTTCCTTATAATAGAAATCTTCATCTGGTAGTTTTCCTCCAATGGATTTTGGGTCATTTTCTTTTAAAATATTATAAAATTTTTCTAGAGAATTCATATAATCTTTAGAATCCATAAATACTATATTGCATTTTGGAATAGCCATCTGTGCTATTTTTGCCTTTGATACTATACCGTTTTTCTCCATAAGTTTGCTAGCTTCTTCCTTATTGTTATTTACAAACTCTACAGATTTTTTATAATTATTTATAAAAGTTTCTACATCTTCTCCTCTTTTATCTATGAAATCCTTTTTAAATACCAATGCTCCCATGGTTAATTTCCCTTCTCCAGATACTTTTTCCCATTCCTTTGTTAAATCTAATTGTACTTTTAAATCCTTATTTTTAGTTCTGGATAGTGTTACAAAAGGTTCTGGAAGTACTGCTATTTTTGCTTTTTTTGAAGCTACTAAAGTTGCTAAATCATTATGTTGAGCTTTATATTCTATTTTTACATCCTTATCTGGATCCAATCCATTCTTCTTTAATATATAATTCAAAATAAATTCTGGAGTAGCCCCCTTTCCTGTAGCATAAATAGTTTCACCCTTTAGATCTTTTATATTTTTTATAGTATCTCCGTTTTCTACAATATATAAGACCCCTAAAGTGTTTACTCCTACTAATTGAACTTGCCCCTTTGTTTTATTATATAAAACAGAAGCCAAATTAGATGGAACTGCCGCTGCATCTACTTCTCCACTTACTACTTTAGAAACTATTTGATCTGGAGCATCAAATAAAGAAATATCATAATCCTCTTTGTTTTCTTCCATAAGTTTAACTATTCCCATACCAGTAGGTCCTTTTAAAGTGGCTATTTTAATTTTTTCTTTTTTATTACTTTCCTGTGTAGTATTTGTGCTTTCCTTCTTTTCCTCCTTTTTTGAGCAACCTACCACAAATAAAGCTGAAAAAATTAAAAGAAAGGCCATTAATAATATACCAATTCTCTTTTTCATATATATAACCTCCTTGTATTATATTAATAAGCTTTTTATTTTTTAATCATATATAAACACTGGATTCGACTTTTCCCATTTCATATTTTTTATCTTTATTCTAGAATCTTTGTTATACTTAAAAGAATTAATCTAAAATTTCTCTAAAAGTCTCATTAGAATTTATTATTATTGTACTACAATTTTATTTTTTTAGCACGACTTAACATGTATTGATGCACCGTGCTTTTATTATATGTACTTTATTATTTTTCTTTGTTTTTTCCATGGTATTGAATAAAAACCGTACACTTTTATTACGGTTTTTGTGTACTTATACAATAAAAGTAATAGAAAAACATAAATAATTTTCTTCATACTAATTCTCCTATTTATATGCAATTAATATTAATTTAACAGACTTTAGGTAAATATAAAAATTTTGATTAAAATTTTTATCCCTTGGATATAATAAAAATGGATTTAATTATTACACCTACACCGATAAACTCCCGTAAAAAAAGAACCCAGCATTAAATATGAAATGGGTTCTTTTTGTATTAAACGGGATGGTAAAATAATATCTATACTGTTAACCTTCTATACAATTTATAATATTCCTTTATATGATTGGAATTATTATATCTTGGATACAATAAAAATAAGCTAATATATAGCACCAATATATTGAAACTACACAATAAAAGAACCCTAATAAATAGGGTTCTTTTATTTTTAATAAGGAGGTCAATACTTAGGTTATAGAAAATCTTATATTTAGTATTCTACAAATGTTAAAAAATCCCTTTAATAAAAAGTCCTAAAAAATTAAGCTACATAATAACCATTACTAATATTATTCTTATTGTAGCAGAGGTTTCTTTAATAAATTAAAATATTTTGTATAATAATATATACAAAATATTTTAATTACTACCCTATTTTGCTTTTACTCTCATACATTTTAAAATCTGCCATTTTTATCAACTCTTTAAGAGATTCATTGTAATATTCATCATACTCTACAAAACCACAACTCATTCCTACTTCATACTTAAAATTTTTACTTACTTTTTTTATTTTATCACTTATCCTATTCCATACTATACTACTTTCTTTTATATTAGTTTTAGGTAGTACAATTATAAATTCATCTCCACCGTATCTAAATATAAAATCACTTTTCCTTATATTATCCTTTATTATATTGCATAAAGTTATTAATACATAATCCCCTGTAATATGACCATAATTGTCATTTATACATTTCAAATTGTTTACATCTGCAAATCCTATAGTAAGTTTTTCTTTATTAATTTTAGCTAATTCTATTTCTCTATATAAATCTTCTAATCCTCTTTTTCTATTAAGCACTGATGTAAGAGAATCTATACTTGCACAACGTACAATATTTTCAATTATCTTATCTTTCTTTTTTAGTTCAACTATTAATTGTTCCCTGGTCATGTACTCATAACTCATAAATAACCACCTGTACTCCTTAAACATATTTTATAACATTAGGGCAAAATCATTTTTTTAAACAAACATATATTTTTAACGCTGTTAAATAAACAATAATATGAGAATTTATATAAAAGCATATTTTCTTAAGTTTAAAAACTAAATCTTTTTCTAAGTACTTTATTTATTTCTATACTCAACTTAGTTCTTTCATCATAAACCCAACTTTCATCAAAATCTAAATTAAAATTTTTAGATAATGAATAATATAAATTCAGTTTTTGATAATATAATTCTAAATCATATAAATCTTTAGAATTAAGTCTTGGTTTAGATATACTTTTAAAATTACCTATAAAAATCTCATTTACATATTTTAAAAAAGCATTCATTATATTTATATTAGTAACGTCAAAGGGTACTTTTAATAATTGCCACTGATATTTTTCTGGCAATTTATAATTTTTTATACTATCTAGCACTAAAATTTTTTCTCCTATGTCCATTTTTCTATATAATAAACTTTTTTCTTCTCGTGTACTCCAAAGAGCTAATTTTTCCCTTAATGGAAGGCTTCTTACATCTAATATAGCCTCACTTGGTTCTATTACAGCTTCATATATTTTTCTATCGTATACTTCTATCATTTCCTTTACAAAATTTTGAGTGTTTCCATAAGATGCTAAATAACCTATATCATATATACCAAGTCTTCCAGCTCTTCCACCTATTTGTTTAATCTCTTGAGAAGTTAAATATCTCATATCATTTCCATCAAATTTTCTAATATCCATAAATACTATTCTTCTTATAGGAAGATTTACTCCCATACCTATAGCATCTGTAGTTATTAATATATTAGTATCTCCACTCATAAATTGTTCATATTGTTTTTTTCTAACCTCTGGTGGAAGATTTCCATATATTACACTGGTTTTTATACCTAAATCTCCATAATAATCTGCTAATTGAAGAACTTTCTTTTTAGAAAAAGTAACTAATGCATCTCCTTTTTTTATATCTTTTAATTTAAAAGCCTCTTCTTCAATTTTAAGAGGTATATTTCTAAAGTATTCTTTTAATTCATATTCATCTCCACAATCTTCTATGATATTTATTATTAATTCTTTTGTATTCAATGCTCCACAAACATGTATTTCTTTACACCTTAATGCTAATATAGCTCTCGTCCAAGCACTTCCTCTTTGATCATCATCTATCATTTGTATTTCATCTATAATAGCTACATCATACTCTTCATTGATATCTAATTTCTCTATAGTACAACATACATGTTGAGCCTTTTCTTTCTTTATTTCTTCTTCTCCAGTTATAAGATTACACATTATACCCTCTTTATTTAATTTTTCAAAATTTTCTAAGGCCAGTATTCTGAGAGGTGATAAATATATACCTTTTTTACTTTCTTTTAGTCTTTCCATAGAATTATAAGTTTTTCCTGTATTAGTCTCTCCTAAATGAAGATAAAATTTTCTATTCATATGTCTAACTTCCTTATACTCATCTTTAGGATTCTTCGGAAATATCCTATCAAATTCTTTAAATATCATAGTTGGAATATGCCTAGTTATAAGAACACTCATTATTCCTGATTTTAAATAATTCTTTCTATTGCCTTTTATTATTTCATGAAAATCAAAATTCGTATTATGTTTTATATTGTAATCTTTTACTAGTTTTTTAGATATATAATCTAAAAGGTGCGAATAATTATTATAGACTTCTTTAAAATCCCTTATGTTTTCATCTTTCATAGACTCTAACTTTTTTAATTTTTTTCTAATAGAAGCTTCTTGTTCCCACAAACTATTAATTTTAGAATGTTGTACTATATCTTCTGTCTGACTATAGGAATTCTTTATTTTTCTAAAATTTCTATCTATGGAAGCTTTTTTCATAATAATTCCTCCAATTTATATCCTAATTATAATCAAAATTCCCTTATTTTAAAGTAGGAATAAAAAAATATGAGATAAACAGAGTTCTTGGCTTTAGAGGGAGTTTTTACTCCCTCTAAAGCTTATTAACAGAATTCTTAGGAGTTTTACTCCTTAGAAGTCGTTATCCTTTAGGGGAAATCGTTATCCAGAGACGTAGCCGCTCTTTACTCCCACTTTGAAGAAGATGGGAGTATTAGAGCGGTAGAGCGAGTAGTCATCGGATAAATTTTGCTAATATTAAAATCCAAAGTAGCCGAAGCATATTTATTATACATTCGTCTTCTCAACATAATAATAAACTAACAGGTCTATATTATATTTTGTGCCATAAGCTCCTGTTTATTAATTTTTTTAATAATAACTTCTTTCCATTTCCAATTAAATTTTTGGAAAATAAAAATAATTCATTATACTTTATGTTTTCCTATTGATAACTTATACAAGTATATATTATAATTTATATAAGGTATTTATAACCACTTTACTTACTTATTTTTTTATTAATTTTTTAAGTTATTAAAAAATTTAATTATTAAATTGTTAAGGATGTTGATATAATAATGAAAAAATATAGCGATATTAAATTAAAAAATTTAAAGTCTAAAATAATATCCGGTGTTATGTGGTTAGAAACTTTGTTAGCCATTTTTATGATAGCTTCTGTATTACTAAGCTCTAAAGACCTTATAAGCTTTATCGTACAAATTTTTACCCTAGATGCAATTCCATCCTACGATATGTTTCAAAAATTTCTATCTCATCTTTTATTGTTAGTAATAGCCTTAGAATTGGCCTTAATGCTAGTAAAGCATACACCAAATAGTGTAGTTGAAGTAATGCTCTATGCTATAGCTAGAAAAATGTTAGTTTACGGTTCCTCTGCTCTTGAAATATTTTTAGGGGTTTTGTCTTTAGCCGGAATATTCTTTATAAAAAAATACTTATTCTCAGAACGAGATAAAAAGTTAGAAGAAAAAGAATCCTTTGTACAAGAATTATCCGTTGATATCATTAAAAAAACTAATGTAATATCAAATAAAACTACAGAATAAATTAAGAAGTCTTTCTTATTAAATCATCTTATCCTTACATCTAATAAGGATCTTAAGATAATATCATAAGAAAGACTTTTATATTAAATTACAGATATTTATAATAATTTATGTTATTTTAAACTTTCATATATTTTTTCTAAATTATATTGCATTACTTCTATGTATCCTTTATTCTCTACCGAATTAGTTAAAGTATAAATTTTCTCTACTTTAGCTCCTACTTCCTTCGCTAAGGTCTTAGATACTTCTTCACTTACATTCTCTTCTAGAAATACTGTTTTTATATTATTCTTTTTACAATAATCTATTAGTTCCTTCATTTTTTTAGTGGTTGGTTCCCCTTCTGCAAAAACATTTTCCACACTATTTTGTTCCAGATTAAAATCTCTACACAAATAGCCAAAAGCTGCATGTCCTGTTACAAAGTGATTGCCTTTTACACTTTCAAACTTCTTTTTGTATTCACTATATAATTTTTCTAAACTTTCTTTAAAGTCTTTATAGTTACTTTCATAATAATTTTTATTTTTGGGATCTACTTTAATTAAAGCATCTTTTATAACTTCTGATTGTTTTACTGCAGCCTTTATACTTAACCAAGTGTGAGGGTCATATTGACCATGGCTATGTTCATGTTCTTCTTCGTGTCCTTTATCATGTTCCTCTTCTGATTCTTTATTTTTTAAAGGGGTAACATTTTTAGATGCCTCTACTACAACTACTCCTTTATTATCTATATTATTTAAAGTTTTATCCACCCATGCTTCCATACCAAAACCATTGTATACAAATATATTAGCATTATTTATAGATTCCATATCTCTTATTTTAGGCTCAAAATCATGAGGCTCTGACCCCTCTGGTATTATAGATTTTATTTCCACTTTATCTTTACCTATGGCCTTTACATACTCCTTAAGAGGGTTAAAGGAAACTGCCACCTTAATTTTTTCATCTTTCGAGGAAAAACTTTCTTTATTTTGCGCTGAACAAGCTGTAAAAAATATTATATTGGATAGAATTAAAATAAAGCTTAGTATTTTTTTCATAGTATCACTCCTTATTCAAAATGATTATCTATACATAATTATTATTAATATTTTTCCTATAGGTTATTGCAAACTATTTGCAT
The DNA here is from genome assembly GCF_001276985.1 of Clostridium botulinum. GTDB lineage: Bacteria > Bacillota > Clostridia > Clostridiales > Clostridiaceae > Clostridium_F > Clostridium_F botulinum. Next base: position 265,691 of record NZ_LHUL01000008.1, on the reverse strand, counting down.
TTATATGTATAATATAAACATATATCAGAAAACTGTCAACATCAATTGGGAATGAAATTTAAATTCATTTAATAATATATCATAAATAAAACTTAAAATAAATAAGTTCTTATTAAAAATATCATTGGAGGTAAAATATGATAGAAATAAATAATCTATGTTTTTCTTATACTAAGAAAAAACCTTATATTCTAGAAAACATAAATCTCAATATAAAAAAGGGTCAGTATATTTCTATACTTGGTTCTAATGGTTCTGGTAAAAGTACATTATTAAAACTAATACTAGGATTTCTAAGCCCTACTTTAGGAGATATAAATTTAAAAAATAGTAAAATAGGCTATGTTCCTCAAAAATATGAAAATTTTAATTCTGATTTTCCTATTACTGTAGAAGAAGTACTTAAATGTCATAAAAAAGTGTTAAAAATTAAAGATTCTACTGCTATAGATAGGGCCTTAAACATTGTTAAGATGACTAAATATAGACATTCTCTTATAGGAAATTTATCTGGAGGTCAAAGACAAAAGATATTTATTGCTAGAGCCTTAATGGGAGAACCAGAGCTTTTAATACTAGATGAACCTTCTACAGGTATAGATGTAAATAGTCAAAATGAAATATATAAAATAATAAGTCATTTAAATAATTGCCATAATATAACGGTTTTATCCGTAGAACATAACATTTCTGCAGCTCTTTCTAACTCAAGTCATCTTTTTAAAATTAAGGATGGTGTTGGAAAACTTTATACAAAAGAACAATACATAAAATTGAAAGAGGTGATGTAATGTTAAGTTACACTTTCATGAGAACAGCTTTAATTATTTCTGTATTTATATCCATTTTATGCCCTAGTATAGGTATATATTTAGTACTTAGAAGATATTCAATGATTGGAGATACTTTAGCTCACAGTTCTCTGGCTGGTATAGCTATAGGATTATCTTTAGGCCAGAACCCTATACTAAGCGCTTTTATATTTACTTCTATAGCAGGAGTTTTTATAGAATTTTTAAGAGATTATTATAAAAGATATGCAGAACTCATTTTATCTATAGTTCTTTCATTAAGTGTAGGTATTGCTATAACCTTAGTAAGCTCTGGGAGAGCTTCAGGTAATATAAATTCCTTCCTATTTGGAAGCATTCTTACAGTATCAAAAGGTGAGCTTTTAACTGTATTTATATTAAGCATAATATCTTGTCTTACTTTAATTTTATTACATAGTGAACTTTTATATATAGCTTTTGATGAAGAGGGAGCTAAAATAGCTAATGTAAGAGTAAAACTTATAAATTATATTTTTTCTATTTTAGTGGCAGCTACCATATCCGTATCTATCAGAATTGTTGGAGTTTTAGTTTTGAGCTCTCTAATAGCTCTACCTGTAGCCACCGCTCTACAGTTTAAAAGAGGATTTAAGAATACCTTATTTTTATCTATATTAATAAGTATATTTGATGTAATATCTGCTTTATTTTTATCCTATTATTTAGATTGTGCTCCTGGAGGAATAACAGCCCTTATTTCTGTTTTTATTTTACTTATAGTTATGGTATTTAAAAAAAATAAATAAAGTTACTTTTTTAGTTGTTGACATGTAGAACTAAATGGTATAGAATATTAATAAATAATAATTATTAAATGATATTATATATATCACTCTTGTATCCTCCCCCAAAAGATACAAGATAATTAAAAATTTTACAATTTTAAGATCCCCTTTACAAAAAAAGTAACACTTATGATTTTATAAGTGTTACTTTTTTATAAATTAATAAATAACTATTTTTTAAACTTTATAATTTTACATAACTTTAAATAATCTTCTAATAAATATTATCTATATTAGAGAATCATTAAACCTATTATTTTAAAAGAATCTTCTCTAAATTAAACTGCTTATCTTTTACGATTTTCCATTTAAATTTAATTTTCTTTAAAGTGGCCCTTCCCCTCAATTTTTCTTCCCTATGCCTTTTATCTAAAGGAGAAAATATATTTAAGTGAACATTATAAGTATAGGTAGTTGTTCCATCCTTATTTTTATGGTAATTTTCTATATTTATATTATTAACCTTTATATCATAGTTATTTCTATTAACTATAAGTGATAATACTAAGGGAATCTGATCTTTCCATAAACTATTATAAGCATTTTCTGTCATTACATCTTGAAAAATATTTTCTGTATGCACCTGTTGTAAAGTCATATTTCTATTTGATTCGCTTTTAGGTTTAACGGTATATAATAAATTTATATACTCTTTAAATACCTTCTCTGATTCCTTTTTATCATCCATAATCACAGAGGTACAAGAATATACTACTATTATACTTACTAATACAAAAAGTATCAGTAACCTTATACCTTTAGTCATACAAATTCCTCCCAAATACTTATAAAACAAATAATCCAATTTATGAAATTAATTATCTAATAATATTAATTAGATTTTTATTTGAATATTAATTATTGTAATTATTAATATTCATAATATACAAATCTCTTCTATATTGTATACTGTTTTTGTTAGTATATTATATATAAAATTTTAATTTACAGTAAACATTATATTAAAATAAGAGTTGAATATAAATCAATTAAAATTTATATTCAACTCTTTAAAATATGACTACTTAACACTAGATATTCACTTTTTATTTAACAATATTATTTAACATATTATGGGGTTTCCTTATCTATACTTTGATTAAACTTCAAACAAAGCATTACTATTCTTACTCTTATTCTTATTCAAAGGAGGTTCTAACAAAATTTAGATTTTATATTAAGTAATCATATTATTAGCATAATAATTTATTAATAAATAGTATTTACTCTTTTAGAAGGATGATTTATAGGAACTGAAGATAAAAGTTTTTCTGTATACTCTTTTTTATATGAATATAATCCTAATTTTTTATTTTCTATAGTTTCTATTATTCTTCCAGATTCCATTACAATAATCTTATCACAAAGATAATCTACAACACTTATATCGTGTGATATAAACAATATAGCTGTGTTACTCTTTTCCCTAAGCTCTTTTATCATAGACATTATTGATACTTGAGTACATACATCTAAGCTGGATATTATTTCGTCACAAACTAAAAGCTTAGGTTCCAAAAGCAGCGCTCTACATATATTTATTCTTTGTCTTTCCCCTCCACTTATAGATGAAGGATATTTTTCTAATATATCCTTATCTAATTTAGCAAATCCTATGATATTTTCTATTTTATTTATTTTTTCTTCTCTAGATAATTGGATAAAATAATTATCTAAAGGCTCCATAAGGGAATCTATTATTTTAATATTAGGGTTCAAAGAACAATATGTATCTTGAAATATTATTTGACACTGTTTTCTAAAAATTTTTAGCTCTTTGCCCTTAAAATTCCATATATCCTTCCCTTTGTATTTTATTGAACCTTCTGTAGTATTTTCTAATCTTAAAATAAGTCTTCCCAATGTACTTTTACCACAGCCTGATTCTCCTACAATTCCTATAGCCTCTCCTTCTTTTAATTTAAAGGATACATTATCTATAGCTCTAAAATCTAATTTATTTTTTGTAAATAACCTTAATTTAGTATTATAGCTTTTTACTACATTTTTAACTTCTAACATACATAAGTTACCTCTCTTTTAAAGGTAGCATTTATTAAAGTTTTAGTATAATTTTCTTGAGGATTATCAAATATATTATATACATTTCCCTTTTCTATAATATTTCCATTTTGCATAATTATCACATTATCTGCAATTTCCGCTACTACTCCAAAATCATGAGTTATCATTAATATAGTAGTATTCAATTTTTCCTTTATCATTTTCAATTGATTTAGTATATCTTTTTGAGATGTTAAATCCAAGGCAGTAGTTGGTTCATCTGCTATTATTATATCTGGTTCCATAAGTATAGCTGATGCAATCATCATCCTTTGAAGCATACCTCCACTTAATTGAAAAGGATACTGTTTTAATATGATTTCAGGATTTTTCAAATTAATATTTTTCATTATATTTATAAGTTTATTTCTAAAATTTTCCTTATCTATACTATAATGACTACATATCATATTGTATATTTGTGTTTCCATAATTACAGAGGGATTAAAACAATTTATAGAATTTTGAAATATAGAAAAAATTTTCTTTCCTCTAAAATCTCTTAATTTTTCTTTAGAGAAATTAAAAGTATTTTTCCCGTTAAAAAGTATTTCTCCCTCTATAACCCTAACTCCTTGTGGAAGCATTCCTATTATGGACATGGCTGTAATAGTTTTGCCACTTCCACTTTCTCCCACTATACAAGTAATCTTTCCTTTTTCTACTTCAAAATTAGTATTCCCAACTAAAATTTTTTTATTTTTTTCTTCTTCAATCCTAAGGCCTTTGACTTCTAAAATATTCAAACTATTTCCTCCTAAAAGGCTAAATGAATGATTTGCAAAAATCTTTTAACCTGTAAAACTTGTTTAATGACTATATATTTATAAAATTAAATTTCTCCCTAATAAGCTACTAATTTTTTCTTAATACCTTCTCCTATAAAATTTATACTAAGCATAGATATTACTGTAAATATACCCGGATAAAAAGCTATCCACCAAGCCCCTGATAGTATATCATTTTGAGCACAGTTTAGCATGCTTCCCCAAGAAGGCATTCCCTCTGGTACTCCTATACCTAAAAAACTCATGGAAACTTCCGTGAAAACAGCCTGTGCACAATTTAAAACAGATATAACTAATACAGCTGGCAAACTATTTCTCAAAAGATGATTTATCATAATCTTATAGATTGGAGTTCCAAGCACTCTAGCTGCCTTAACATAATTTTTATTTTTTATACTCATTACTTGAGATCTTACTATTCTTGCAGTTTGAAGCCATCCTGTAAGTCCCATTATTATAATCATGCTTGTTATTCCACCTCTTATAATGGATTGAAGTGCAAGCATTATTACTAATGTAGGAATGGCTAAAAATGTATCTAATATTCTCATCATCACACTATCTATTTTCCCACCAAAATATCCACTTATAACTCCATATAATGTTCCTATAGTAGTAGAGATCAGCACAGATAATAAAGCCACACTTAAAGAGACCCTTCCACCGTACAATATTCTGGAAAACACATCTCTTCCCATACTATCCGTACCCATTATATGTATTTTATTAGGCTTAATAAGTACCTTTGTAAGTTCTACTTCATAAGGATTAAACTTAGTTATTATGGGTGCAAAAACAGAACTTAATATTATTATTGAAAAAACTATAATCCATATTTTATAAGATTTTTTATTCATGTTTGCACCTACTTTCTAAGATGTGGATTAACTATTATTTCTATTATATCTGTAACTATCATACATAAAACAACTAAAACTCCAGTTATAAATATAGCTCCCATAAGCAATGGATAATCTCTTGAGTTAGCAGCTTTAACTGTAAGCATTCCAAGGCCCGGCCAGGAAAACACCGTTTCTATCATTACAGAACCACTAAAAAAAGTAGGAATAGTTATGCCTAAATAATTTATAAAAGGAACTACTGCATTTTTAGTTATTCCTTTTCTTATTTTCTTTTCTAATACTCCATTTGCTCTAGCTACCATAGCATAATAGCTTTTATCCTCTTCCTTTACTTTTTCTTGTATAAATCTTGAATAAGCACCTATATGAGTAATTACTATAACTGCTATAGGTAGTATGGCATGCTTTAGTACATCTAAAACACTTCCTTCTCCACCTATGCTCATATTTCCTGAGGAAGGCAACCAACCTGTATAAACAGAAAATACTAATATAAAAATGAGAGCTAACCAAAAAGGTGGTATAGAATAAAATACTATACTTAAAGTACTAAGAAGTTTATCCCATATAGAGCCTTCATTAAATCCGGCTTTTAATCCCAAAATCATTGAAATTAAACTTATCAAAAGTATAGAATTTATAAAAAGCACCATAGTATTTGGAATCTTTTCCTTCAATATTTCTGATACTGATCTTCCTTCTATGTAGGATATTCCCATGTCTCCTTTTATCATTTGACCAGACCATTTTATGTATCTATCCATTACCGGCCTATCTAACCCATAATTTTTTACTATTCTAGCTCTTTCTGAGTTGGTTAATCTATCAGCTTTCCCACCATAAATAGCTACCGCCGGATCTCCCGGCGCAGCATTTATGATAAGAAAGGATATTATGCTTAAAAAAAATATAATCAATATACCCTGTCCTAATCTCTTTAGTATATATCTTGAGGTCATTGAACCTTCCACTCCTCCGCATTCCATATGAATCCAGCTCCATGGTGTCCTAATATCTTTTCCTTTATTCCTGTAACCTTTTTGTTTACAGCATATATAGCGTTTACATAAATTTCAAAATTATATGGTGGATCATTAGCTAATTCTTCTTGAAGTTTACCATATATTTCTTTTCTCTTTTCTTCATCTTCTGTAGTTCTTCCCTCTTCTAATAATTTATCTACTTTAGGATTTGAATAAGCTCCAAAATTGTTACCATTCTTTATTTGGCTTGAATGGAATAATTTATATGTATGATCATCTGCATCATATGGGCTGCCCCAACCTAACACAAAAGCTTCACATTCATCTATTTTTATAGCATTCCAATCTAGTGCTGCAACTTTAACAGTAACTCCTATTTTCTTAAATTGAGAAGCTAAGTAATTAGCTATTTTTACTCTAACTTCATCAGTACTTGGTGCAGTTAAAGTAAATTCAAATTTCTTTCCATCCTTTTCTCGTATACCATCTTGTCCTTTTTTCCAACCTGCTTTATCCAACAATTCATTAGCTTTTTCTAAATTATAAGAATACTTTTCTACATTAGCATTATTAAATTTATTCTTTTGAAGTGGAGAATAGGCTTCTACTCCAAAACCTTTTAATATTCCATCTACCATACCTTTTCTATCTACTGCATAGTTAAATGCTTTACGAACATTAACATCCTTCCATAATTCTTTTCTCATATTAAACATAAAGCATCTATAGTCTGCTGTATTTTCATTATATATTTTTATTTTTTCTAATTTTTCTAGTTTAGCTACTTGACTTGGCTCTACATAAGCTAAATCAATCTCTCCTGTTTCAAGTTGCATAGCACGTACATTATAGTCTGGTATAAATTTAAATATAAACTTTTCTACATTTCCTGTTTTGTCTTTACCATAATAGTCTTCAAATTTTGATAACGTTATATTGTTACCTTTTTCCCATTTTACAAATTTAAATGGTCCTGCTCCTATTGGCTTTTGATTAAACTCTGCATTATTTAAATCTTTTCCTTCTAGAGCATGCTTTGGAACTATTCCAATTGTTAACTTGTCTAAAAGTGCTGGAAAAGGCTTAGCTAATGTGACTTTAACATTATAATCCCCTTCGGCTTTTATATCCTTTACTTCTTCAAATTCTGGTTTCATTTCTGTATTTACCTTAGGATCTTGTATTGACTTTATCGTAAATACAACATCCTCCGCTTTAAGTTCTTTTCCATCATGGAATTTTACACCTTTTTTAATTTTGAAATCATAGGTTAACCCATCTGTGGATTTCTTATAAGATTCTGCAATATCACATTGCGGCTTATTATCTTTATCAAATCTCATAAGGCCTCTAAAAATTAAATCATTAGCATAGGCAGGCGCTAATACAGGATTTAATTTTTCATCTTCAAATTCTGCACCATAAACTACTGTCTTGCCTTTTTTATCATCTTTTTCTGATTGTTCTTTTTTGTTTGAGCAACCAGTAAATATTATTGGCAATGTAAATAACGCAATTAACAACATAGCCGTAGCTTTTTTAATTGATTTCATTTTTTTCATGTTGCCTTCCTTTCTCCTAAAATTAATATATTTTATGCACATATATATTAATAAGCAAAATCCATGCCAATGTTTAAAGTATCAAATTCTGTTAAATTTTAAGGCTTTGTGTCATTTTGAGAAAAAACATTGTATCATTTTGATAATTTATTCACATTCTCTCATATTGAGAAAATTAAAATTATTATAATTAATATATAAAATATAGCATATGAACTTAATATTTATCCAAATAAAAATATAGATGACTCTTCTTAAAAAGCCATCTATATTTTATCCGATGACTACCCGCTCTAATACCCCCATCGCACTCTGTGAAAGCGATTCGCACCAAATCGAAGATTTGGACTCTCTGCTTTTCTTCAAAGTGGGGGTAAAGAGCGGTCACGTCCCTGGATAACGATTTCTAAGCTTTAGTGGGAGTAAAAACTCCCTCTGAAGCCAAGAACTCTGTTTATTAAATTTTAAATTTTGTGACAGAATTTATTAATTTCTGTGAACTATTTTTCAATAAATCTGTAGATTTAACAATATCTTCACTAGCTATTACAATCTTTTCATTATTTTGAGCTATATTAGTAGTATCTTTAGCTCCCTCATTAGCGGCATCTGCTACATTGTTAATTACTTCTACTATGTTTTTTATAGAAGCTAGTAATTCTTCTGATGTAGCACTTAAGTCATTAGATATATCATTATAATAAGTAGCATCCTTACTATAAGAATCAAAAACTTCTACTGTATCTTGGTGAGCTTTTACTATATAACTATCTATAAAATTTAATGCATTACTTGAATTCTTTTTAAGATCCTCTACAGCTTTCAATACTTCCTTTGTTGTATCTTGTATTCTCACTACAGTTTGACTTGATTGCTCCGCTAATTTCCTTATTTCTTCAGCCACTACTGCAAACCCTTTACCAGATTCTCCTGCTCTTGCAGCTTCGATAGCCGCATTTAAAGCTAATAAATTTGTTTGAGAGGTTATTTCAAGTATAGCTTCAGATAATACATTTATTTCTTCTATAGTTTTAGATTTTTCTATAGCATCTTTGGTTGCACTATCTATATTTGCTTTAACTTTATTTGCATTTTTTTGAGATTTTATAGCATCAGATTTTAGTTCTTCCACTTTAGTTAATATTTTACCTGCACTACTTGCACCTTCTTCTGCCTTTAAAGCTATATCTTCTACAGCCTTTTCTATTTCCTCTGAAGTTGCACTCATTTCCTCTGCTGAAGCTCCTGTTTCCTCCATACTAGCAGATAATTCTTCTGTAGCCGTTGATGCTTCTTGTATTCTCTTATTTAAATCATTAATATTCTCATCTATATTTTCAACTACATTACTTGAATTACTCATCTCATTTAAAACATCATTTATTATATTTCTTATAGATCCATACATTTTGCTAACTGCATTAGCTAATTGTCCAACTTCATCTTTTCTCTTTAAAAGCTTATCTGAAACTTTTTCTGTAAAATTTCCTGTAGACAATTTATCTAAGTATTCTACTGATTCCTTTAATGGATTAATTATAGATTTAGAAATTATATTAGTAGTAACTAGTGCTATAACTATACTTAAACTTAAAATTATTGTTATAAATCTATTTGAAAAAGCATTAGCTCTATCATTTTGAATCTTAAACTCTTCTGCCTCTTTAACATTAAAATCTGATAATTCTATAAGAGACTTCTGATAATTTTCATTTACCTCATTTAATTCACTAAACTTTTTAGCGGCTAAATCCATCTTTCCTTCCTTAGCTACTTTGAATACTTCTTCTCTTCTTTGTCTAAACTCATTTAAATTTTTTTCCATATAATCTAAAAGTTCTTTTTCCTTTTCACTATTGAGACCTATCCTTTTAAATTCTTCAATATCTTTATTAAATTTTTCTACTCTACTTTCAATATCTTTTTTTAATTTTTCCTGAGTTTTTACATTTTTAGATAAGATGACTATTCTAGCAACATCTGCTTCTGCCCCTCTTGCCTGAGCTCTTGCATCATTTAATACTTTTACACTAATAAGATTATCTTCATATAATTTTTTAATGGCTTTATTAGATTTAGCATTAAAATAATATCCTGTTATCCCTACAATTATTGTAAAAATCAGCATAATTGAACTCATAAAAAGTATTTTATTTTTTACTTTTAAATTTTCCATAACCCGTCCTCCTAAAGTCCTTCTTATTTATTGATAAAATTAAAGATTGTTTATTATAACATCATTCACTCTATTTATTATTACCAAATAATAATTATCCAACTATTATATTTAAATATTACCATATTCTTTTCTAAATTGCAATAAATCCATAAAAAAACAACATTTTGTCTGTTTTAGGCTGAATATTGCTTTGATACTTATTTCTTTATAACTTCATTTAAGAAATAAAAGAAATCATTTCCTGTCATAGAACTATTCTTTAATATTTCTATATTATTTTCTCCTGAAACTTTAACTGATGCTTCTCTTGCTAAATATACAGATTATTTATTATTTATTATTTATTAACTTTTATATTAATATTGATTTAATGTACCCAAGAGAACTCATATATAGAATATACCCCTCCATTTATTTTCATTGTAAATTTTTTAATAGTATAAATTTATTTATATTATGAAATACTAAATAATGAATTATAAAAATTGGAGGTATTATAAATGACTGTTATCAATAAACTTAATCAAACAATGGAAGCGTTAAAAGGCACAGAATCTAATTGCAGAACTTTTTCTATGGATACAGATGATCCTAATGCAAAACAAATGTTTAATCAAATAGCTGAAAATATGAAAATGTGTGAAAACATGTTACAAAGCAGAATTAACTTTGTTATGAGTGAAGAACCACAATATCAACCTGAAGAACAACAAAAACAAATACAACAACAAATTCAAATGCAACAACAGCAACAAGATGAACAAAATCAATAACAATAAAAGACACATTTATTAAAGAAATTCTTATAAATAAAACACTATCAAATTATGTAAAAATATTTGATAGTGTTTTATTATATTTAATCATTAATATTAAATAATAATTGGAGGTACAAAAATTAGTTATGCTTATATAATTCTTAATTAAATATTAATAGCAAATTTATATTTCAAAATTTATATGTTTATTTAATGTGTCCTCTATATTTTGTTTATTTTCATAATCTGAATAAACCGTAAGCATGTAAAAGGATGAATCTACTTTCTTTATAGGTCTAAAAAGTAAAACTATAGCTGTAAAACCTCCACATATTACAGATATAATCAGTGAGATTATTAATGTTGAAACTATCATTCCTCCAGCTGAAATAGGATTTAAAATAGGAAAGGCCAAAAATCCAATTCCCTGCAATATTCCTAAAATTATACCTATTAAAGCTCCATATATAAACCCTTTTAAAATTTTTCTTCCTTCTACTTTAAACAAGAAACACATTTCATATATTTCCTCTATATAATTATCCGTAAGTTTCTTGCTACTAAGATTAGGAATACCTCCATTATTTAAATCATCAATAGCTTGCTGTAAATCACTTTTATTTTTAAAAAATCTTGTAACCTTATAAGTAAATCTAGGTAAGTTTTCAAGCCTTTGTTTCATTTGTTGTTGCATCTGTTCTTGAAATTCAGTATCCGTTGACGGCATTATCTATTACTCCTTTCACTTTCTAAAAGACTATCAATTTTATCTTGATTCATATCACTAATATAATCACTATTTCCTATTATCCATCCATGATTATTATTAATTTCCTGTGAAGAGATGTAACTTGGTTTTACATTATATAGATAATCTTTTAATTTTTCTGGTATAGAATTTTTATATACTAGAAGCATGGGACCCTGCTTTGCCTTATGTGATAAAATGGATGAAGCTACTGCTACCTGCCAATTATCAGGATTTACAAATATAAAATTATGCCCTGGTTGTGTAATTCCCCAACCAAAATCTCTATTTTTTTTACTAAACCAGCATGAAAAATTTTTACCTACATCCTTATAAGTTGCAAAAGAGACTGCTTGATTATATATATTCTCTCCACCAGGGATCCTCTCTACATGACCGTATTTGGCAAGTTCCTTTTTAACCTTATTGGATATATGAAATTTATCTCCTAATATATAAATATAGGATCCTCCATATCTAGCTTTAAGAGCGTTTTTAACGGATTCTGGTACTTTATTTTTTTCTACGAAAAAGAATCCATCTCCATTATGGGCATTCCAAGAAGCTTGTGCTAGAGAATATTCAGGTTTTTCTATAGGCGCTATTATCACTACATCCTTATGATTTCCACGGAATGCAGCCAAATAGTTGTCAACATTAAGACTTAAATCGTAAATATCTTTTCCTTTTATATGCCTATATTTTAAATTTTTTTTATTCAAAGTATTTTCTATATCCTTTCCCATATCACCTATCAATATAACTTTTACATTACTATCTACAAATAATCCTTCAGGATTTAGTCTTTCTATTTCCTTTAAAGTACTTTCTGGAATACTATTTTTCTTAGTAAAAAGTATAGGAGCATTTATTGGATCATGAGAAACTCTAGCGGCTAACATAGCATCTTCTATTTTATCACTTCTAACTAATATAACTGCATTAGGTCTATCTTCTTTAGAAGTAGCTGGATAAACTATTTGTGATATAGATGTACAAGTCTCATATAAATCCTTTCCCTCTATCCTGACTGTATTTGCAGTAACTCTTTGGTATTTATTTTCGTTTTTTATAGTGCTTTTATTATTTATATCGACTTTATTTTTATAATAATTAGGTTTATAAAAAAACAATAAACATATAAGAAAAAAGGAAATTACGAGAATAATAGTTAAAACTATTTTATATATTTTATTTAAATTTTCATTTATAATCAATCTATCACCTCTTTTTTATATCTATAAATTTTTAGTAAAGAAAAATAATTTATTATAAAGTACCCATTTTCTTACCATTTCTAACTAAAATCCAATTAGGAATATATGCGGTTAAAAATCCTATGAATGCTGATAAAAACATAAAACCAAACCATAGTATATTATCTTCACGAAGTATGCTAGGAGAATAAGACATATTAAACCACCACATACTTAGCATCATTCCAACTGAAATTGATGTAATAGAAATAAAAACTAAAAGTAATGATTCTTTTACCGCATCTTTATATTTGCTACTCTTCATTTCTATTAATATAGTAGGCATGAAAACAAATAAATCTAATAAAAAAGCTATTAAGTAGGATATTATCATTTTTATTATCATAGGATTACCTAATAAATAGCCTCCATATCTAGCATAGAAAGAAATTAATGGTGACCCTATATACGTTAATATATAATTTACTACAATTATGCTAGACGCTCCAAAGGCTAATCCAGATAAAGTTGCTACAGAGGTTTGTTTCCATAAAGACCTGAGATACACGATCTTTTCGTTAATCTTTATCCAAGGAGAATTTATATAAGATATTACATAAAACCATATTCCTAAAGGCCCTAAAACTAGTACTGTAAGTATCCACATAAATTTTATTAATATACTTAATTTTTTCATTCTAAGATATAAATGAATAGAAACCCATATAGCACCTAGTATGGATATTAAACTAAATATTATAGAAATACCATCTAATCCGCTAACTGCCTGGTCCCCCATAGTTTTATAAGGTTGAATTTCTTGAGTATAATCAACCCTACTTTGAATTGAAAAAGGTAATATATCTTCATTACCCATTACCCACAAACTATTATAAGGTCCTTCCGCTGCAGTTACCCAATAATTAGGCTTCATTCTCCATAGGTAGTTTTCTGTTAGAGGAGATAAATAATTCTTATTCGTCCAAAGAATTGGTCCTACTTTTCCTTTAAGTGCAAGTTGACTTCCTACTAAAGCCATTAATGGTTCTTCCTTAGAGCATAATATAAAATTGTGATTGCTATCATCTCTACTTCTATTGCTATGCCACCCAAAACCTTCTTCTCTATCATAAAACTTAGCAAAGTTAATGGCAAAATTTTCAGGGTTATATCCATAAACTTTCTGCACAGGTACTTTTAAGGATTTAATATCTTCCTCATCAACATTATTTTTCTTTCCAATTACATATATCTTACTTATATTAGGCAATATTTTTTTTGAAGAACTATAAAGCTTCTTTTCATTATTTAAATACAATGGTATCCCCCCATTTTGAACTATCCAGGTAGCTACTGGAACAGTCATTAACGGATCCTCATCTGAAACTATATAGCCATAGCATTTTTCAGAATTAGAAAAAACACTATTATAGACTTTCTCCAAAAGGCTATTTGTATCTTTATAATTTATGTTAGTTACCCTTATACCTTTTCTTTCTAAATTGTTTTTTAATGTATTTATGTTATCACCGCAAATAACAACTTGTGCATTATTTAATTTTGGAATACCCTTTGGCTCTAATTTATTTATATAATCTAAAAGAGAGCTTTCATCTTTTTCATTGAAAGGTATTATAGTGCTATTATATTTTTTAACAAGGGGCATTAAAGCTAATATATCCTTCCAATTATCTCCCTTGTAAATGATTAATCCGTTAGGCTTACCTTCATAATTGAAAGCTGGAAACAATATATCTGTAACTTTAGTACCTATCTCTTTTGAAGATTTTCCAGAAACTCTAATAGTGTTTCCTGTATTTAAATGAATCCTATTATTTTCATGTTTTATTCCACTAGGGAAAATAGCATTTTTAACAATTCTAATCTGCCCTAAAATTAATATTGTACATAAAAATACAGCTATACCTGTGGATAGCTTTTTCATGTAAGATCCCCTCCATTACTACTTATTAAATAAATATAACTATGTATTAATATTTCCTTTTTATTTAAAATTAATACGTCAAAGCATGAGAAGATTTCATGCCTTTTATAAATAACAAGAGGGTGTCTCAAAATAGCCTTAATTTTAAAACCGTAAATATAAAAATTAAGGCTATTCTTATTTTGAGACACCCTCTTAATCTTTTGAAAACAAACTCCACATTATTTACAACCTAATTCTCTTATAGCATATTTAAATATGGTTACTTTATATTACTATATACTTTTAATTTATAAGTATATAATTTAATAACCTAAATTTTCTCCAAGGATTAATACTTTTATTCTCCCTTTAATAAACTGTCCCCTAATTACAACAAAATCATTACAGATTCTATTTGGGCTTTTACAATCAACACAATAACCCAATTGTGTACATGGGGTATCTTTATTTAATCTTTTTGCATCAATAGGAGCAGCATAGCTTCTTACTCTAATTTCAGCCTCTTCTATATTCTTAACAATTTTATTTATTCCAACTATAAGAATAACCTGTTTGGGTCCATATATCATTGGTGCAACTCTACTCCCATTTCCATCTATATTGTACAGTTCTCCACTTTCAGTTATTGCATTAGTACTACAAATAAAAGTATCTGCAGAAAAATTCTTAATGTATATATCTCTTTTTTCATCACTTGTAAGTCTATCTTGATATTTATCTAAAAAATTAAAGTTTTCACTTCTTAAAAAATCTATTACTCCAGTTTCAAAAAGAGTCATTGAATCTCCTACACCGATTGTTGACCCTTCCGGCATAAGCTCCTTTAATTTTTGGAATAATTGATTTATATTATTAATATAATATCCTCCCATATTTCGGCTATTTAGATTCTTTATAGTTCTTTCAACCTGTTTTTTAATATACCATGCAACATTTTTATCCATATTCCTATCACTCCTAAAATTAAAGTTCCAGATAAATAAGCCAATCTTGCATATATCTCTATAATATAAATTTAATTAACTTTATTTTAAAACATTGCAAGATTCATTAGGAATTTATAAATAACTAATACTCATCTTCATCTGAATGGTATCTTATATAATTACTTTCTTTAGTATATATGCTAAACATTTTCATCCTCTTTAATATATTAACCATAATTTAAAATATTTCTTAATTTTAATAAATTTAGACTAATACTAAATGTATTAATGATAATAAAACTATTTTTGATTTTCAATATTATAAATCCTTTTAAATAGATTTGGGTAATCTATAACAAAACCTTCTTTATCTACGAAAAATTCTGCTATAAATCCATTATTTAAATTTTCATATCTATATTTATAACCTTTAAGATTTGAGTTTAGACAAGTATACCTCTGTCTTACAGGTGTTAAACTATAATTATAAATATCAACATAAACTACTTTTATTTCTTTTGACTCTCCTACATTTAATAATAAACGGCTGATGGGAATTGTATTAGTAAAAGGTGTAACAGAAATGTCAATATCTATACAACCTTTCAAATCTTCTACTAATTCATTAGTATCAGTTGTCCAAATTCCATTACCATCTGATTGTAATATAATATTTTTATGTTTATCATAAAATATTTGTATATCAAATTTTTTAACTTTCCAATCTAGATCACAGTATATATTATAAAGTATACGAACTGGCATATCCTCTTTCATTGTTAGAATAACTGAATTTACTTTAATACTCTCATCATCTTTCAATAAAAATAGATGTTCTAATCCTATACCATTAAACTTCTTCCACATTACATCCATTTTAACTTTATTTTGTTCTTTAATTAATACCATACCCTCCACCCTTTCTTAAAAATCTATTTTAGATAATTTTACCAAACATATGTTCGTGGGTCAATATAAATATTGAATTCTATGTAGCCATTAGTTGTTATGTAATTATGGATAAAGCCAAAAATTTTAGTAGCATCACTATATATTATCATGTTCTTTATGCATCATATATATAGTTAGAATTCTAGTCTAGTAAGCTTTAATGTTCATGTAAATCATTCTACAATTGAAAATTATATTTTGATAATAGTATATAAGCCTCTTAAGAACTTTTTATCTTAAGAGGCTGTTTTTGTATTAGCTATAGTCTTAATCTAATTGAATTAATTGATTATTCTATTTTAAATCTAAATTTTCTTCCTTCATTTATATACTTCAATAAAAACAGCTCATCTTTTTTAACTTTTGCTATAACATTTACTCTATCATCTTTTTCTAAGTCCGTTAGCAGAATCTGTAACTCTCCCATATATCTCAAATATCCTTTATTATCTAAAGTCACATATCCTACTTTTCTATCTACTGTATTAAATGGCTCTATTACACTATTATTTACTATAAGTCTTCCTTCCGCAGCTCTTATAACATTTTCAGCTACATCTACTCTATTTGTATAAAAATCTTGGTTTAAATAATTACATGTAATTAGGGAATTATCTTCTAAATCCACTTCTAATTCTATTATATCTTCTTTAATCATGCCAACTTCCATTATTTCTTCCTTCGATGGCATTGCATCTCCAAAAAAAACATTGTCTACTCCCATTGCAAATAAGTGTTTGGCAGATAAATAAGGATTCATAAATCTATGTTTTTCAATAGTAGGAAGTCCTTCATATATAGGTCCCCTTTTACCTACTAAAGAAGGCACAAAGGCTGAAACTTCTACTCCTATTTCCTTTAACATAGAATTCTTTTTTAAAAATAAACTTTCTGAAATTCCGGTGTCTTTTCTGGGGTAATAATTATGACATGCTTGAATATTTTTATAATTAACATTATACTTATTTAATTTGTTTAAAAAATCCTTTGTTATTGTAGAGGCATTCAGCTCAATATTTATATCTAAATTATTATTTGTAAATTTAGCTATTTGTTCTTCTGTAAACCCAAAATCTAATCTTAATACATCTATACCTATACTTTTTATTTTGTTTAAATCCATATCTTTAATCTGTAAATATTCAAAGCCTTTAGGTGATATATCTGCAATTATTTTCATATTCATTTTCTTTGCCATATCTAAAACTAGTTTAAATTCCTCTACTATAACACTATAGTTAGCTTCTGGAATATGAAGAGAAGTAAATATTCTATCATAACCATTATTTTTTGCTATTTTAATTAACTCTAATATTTTATCTATACTATTATCCATTCCTAAAAAAATTGATATACCTTTTCCCATAATAAATCTCCTTGTTACAAAAATTTAGGTGCTGTCTTAAAATAGATTTAATTTTAATAAAGTAAATATAAATAATACATGTAATAAGCATATGAATAAGCTTTAGTAGTTCTTAACTTTACCTAATTAAAAATTTACGTAATTCCTCACAGGACGTGAGGAGCCGGTAGTTAAGCCATGGTTTGTGCCTCTACCAGGTAGGAAATCTTTAATGGAGTCAAATTTAGAACTACTTAGCAAAATGAATTGCCTTATGAATGTATTATTTATATTTACGGTTTTAAAATTAAATCTATTTTTCTCTTAAGGCAGCTACTTTATATTTTTACTCTGTTTTTTCCGAATATTTCGTCTATTCCTTTTATACCTTATTTATTAGTATATTAATGATATTTAACTGTAACTTTATATATATTTTAAAGATTATTCTATTGGATCTTCAAATCCTAAAAGTAATGTTGCAAAAAATCCACCTATATAAGCTGCTACCAAGCCTATAATGAACAACAATGGTGTACTAGTTATTGCAGCTAATGGTAATCCAGATAAGCCCATTGATGTTGAAGAGACTTTAAACAAAGCTTGAACTGCACCACCTACTGCTCCTCCTATACATGCTCCTATAAATGGCTTTCCTAACGGCAATGTTACACCATATATAAGAGGTTCTCCAACTCCCATAATTCCCACTGGTAATGCTGAGATTATTGTCTTTTTTAATCTCTTATTTTTGGTTCTGAGTAAAACTGCTATAGCTGCTCCTACTTGTCCTGCTCCTGCCATAGCTAATATTGGAAGAAGTGGATTTAAACCTGTAGTTTTTAATAGATCCGCATGGATTGGCGTTAGTCCTTGATGTAACCCTGTCATTACTAATGGTAGGAAAAATCCTCCTAATATAAACCCTGTTACGGCTCCACCACCTGAAATTGCTGCTTTAGTTCCATTACCTATAGCATCTGAAATAAATCCACCAGCTGGTTGTAATGCAAATATTGAAACAAAAGTTGATACCAATATTACTATTAATGGAGTCATAAATAAATCTAATGCATCTGGCATTATTTTTCTTACTTTCTTTTCTAAAAAACTTGAAAATGCAACAACTAATAATACTGCAATAATACCGCCTCTACCAGGTAAAAGCTTTTGACCATTCAATGTTACCTTAGCTAATTCTGGATGAGATATTATAGCCGCCATAGTACCTCCAAGCATTGGAGAACCACCGAATTCTTTAGCTGCATTAACACCTACAAATAGATTTAACCCCCAAAACACTGCATTACCTGCTATTTTTAATAATCCTCCAATTGTTGTTTCTGCAAATGCTGGATCTAATTTAAGCACTATATTTAATATTGCAGTAACTAATCCACAAGCTATAAATGCTGGAATTAATGGTATGAATATATTAGATAATTTCTTTAAAAATAATTTAAATGGCGTTGCATTCTTTTCCTTTATTTCTTCTCTTAACTTACTTCCATTTCCAAACTCAACCTCTTTTGTTACTGCTTCTATCTGAATTCCACAAAGCTTTTCAAATTCCTCTGTAACTTTATTTACTCTACCTGGTCCAAGAATTATTTGAAGTTGATTTTGTTGCTGTACTACGCCTATAACTCCATCAATTTTTTTTATAGCCTTCATCTCTAGATTATTTTGATCCTTAAGCACAAGTCTCAATCTTGTCATACAATGCGTAAATGAAACTATATTGCTACTACCACCAATTATGTCATATATACTTTGAGCTATATCTTTTACATTTGACATAATAAAATCCCCCTTTATTTTTAAATATAACTGAGCGTTTTAAATTTAAACAATAATCTTATTTCTAAATTACACCCTATAATTATTCTATTTTTATCTATTTATTTTGTGTTTAACTTATTTCTTTTATTGCTTCTACTATATATCCTTTATTTTTGTCTAATATTTCCTTAGCTTTTATTTTATCTAATGAACTCTCTATCATAAAAATGGACAACTTAACATCAAAATTTGTTTCTTTAAGAATTTTTTCTACCTGCTCTCTTTTAGATCCTGTAGCCTGCATAACAATTCTTTTAGCTCTTTCTACCAATTTCTCATTAGTAGCTTTTAAATCAACCATCAAGTTACCATAAACCTTGCCTGTTTTAACCATAGCACCCGTTGATAACATGTTTAGAACCATTTTTTGAGCTGTTCCTGCCTTCATTCTAGTAGATCCTGTTATAGCTTCTGGCCCTACTACTGGTGCTATTGAAATGTTTGCAATCTTAGACATTTCTGATTCTGGATTACACGTAACTGAAATTGTTGTAGCACCTATCCCATTTGCATATTCTAATCCTCCTATAACATAAGGAGTTCTTCCACTAGCTGCAATTCCAGCCAATATATCATTTTTACCAAAATTAATATTTTTCAAATCTTTAATACAAAGTTTTTTAGAATCCTCTGCTCCTTCCCTAGCTTTAAACATAGCCGATTCTCCTCCTGCTATAATCCCTCTTACCAAATCATAACTCACCCCATATGTTGGTGGACACTCTGATGCATCTAATACTCCTAATCTTCCTGATGTACCAGCTCCTACATATATAAGTCTACCCCCATTTAAAAATGCTTCTCCTATTTTATCAACAGCCTTTGCTATATGAATAAGCTCTTTTTCTACAGCTTCTGCAACCTTTTTATCTTCATTATTTATCATCTTTAACATCTCTAAAGTTTCAACTCTATCTATATTTTTAGTATTTTCATTTCTACTCTCAGTTACTAATTTATCTAAACTAATATTGGTCATACCTAAATCCTCCTCATAAGTTATATATCAAAGAATCTGAAAACCTTTTCTTTTATCTTTATTATATTCTTATGAAATAAAATTTCAAGTATATTGTTTAATTTACGAAATATAATTTCATAATTTTTATAATATTCTTCCCAAGATTATTTCCATATGAACTAAAATAAATTTTAGTTTTCGTTCTTATGTTTAAATAAAATAAAAGCAATGAATTTTTATACTCATTGCTTCACCATCTAGATTAACTTTTCAGTTTAAAATAAAAAGTTTTATAATCTATTCTCTTTTTAAAACTTCTACTAAATTTCTTGTATTAATTAAATTCTTTTCTGTTTTATCCAAATTTTCCTTTGCAATTCCTAAAAACAAACTATCAGTTACAAATAATTGAGATGTTCTAGAAGAAATTGCCCCTATTCTCAAATCTTTTTCTATACTGGGTATATTTAAATTTATATCCGCAATATTGCTTAAAATGCTTTTTCCACATTTAGTTATAGCTATAGTGGTAGCACCATTTTTTTTCGCTTCCTCTACTGCTAAATTTACTTCTCTTGTATTTCCACTATATGAAATAGCTACAGCAACATCTCTATTTGTAATATGCACTGATACTGCTAACTGCAGATGTGAATCCTGTTGGAACATTACCTTTTTATTTATTCTAAGCAATTTATATTGAAAATCCATAGCCACCATAGCAGATGCTCCAACACCATATAGGTAAATTGTTTCCGCATTTTTTATTGCTTTAACAGCTTCTAACAATTTTTCATCATCTACTAATTCCTTAGTATCATTTATGGTGTCAATCATTTTATTTCCAAGTTTATTAATAATTGAATCTATACTATCATTATAATTTATTATATAATCAAGCTCTGTACTTTCTTTAGTATATTCTTCTGCAACAAGTGCAAATTTAAATTCATTAAGAGAATTATATCCTACTTTTTTAGTAAATCTAATAACGGATGCTGGAGAAGTACTTGTTTTGATTGCTATTTCTTGGGCAGAATCACTTATTATATCTCTTGGACTTTTAAAAATATATTCTGCTATTTTTTTTTCTGATTTAGTCATAGAATCAAAATTTTCTCTTATTCTTAAAAGAACTCCCATACTTCACCTCAGTTTTCTATTATTTGTTTCTAAATATTATACAAACTTCAATCTTTTAATTAATTCCATCAACCTAAATATAATTCAATATTTAGTTTATCTTCATATTTATATCTTCGTACTAATAATCATTCTATAATTACTCTACTCTGAAATTACTTATATTATTATTATATACTAAAATATTTAAATACTAAACCTAATTGCTAATTTTGCTTCTCAACATATGTTATATAGTACGGTATAGAAATAATCTTCTTCATTTATATTTTCCCCCTATAAAATACTAATACCATCATCTAAAATTATTATAGCAACATAATTATTCTTAATAATTACATTAAATTATTGCATTTATTACCAATCTATGCAATCATATAATTAACAATTAGATTGAGGTGAAAACATGTCACATATAGTCGGAAAAGATGCTTACAAAAGTTTAGAAGAAAGATTAAATAGGTTTCCACAAGGGGCTCCACCCTCTGAAACACTTTATAAAATCTTATCCATGATGTTCACTAAAGAAGAAGCAGCAATGGTTGCAAAACTCCCTATAAAGTCATTTAACATAAAAACTGCTAGTGAACTTTGGGGAGTTAGTGAAGTCAAAGCTGCTAATATCCTTCAAGCCTTAGCTTCTAAAGCATTAATTTTAGATCTTGAATGTGAAAGTGATGGAGAGCAAAAATATATGATGGCTCCTCCAATGGCTGGCTTTTTTGAATTTGCTTTAATGAGAGTTGGTACACACCTTGACCAAAAGGTTCTTAGTGAACTATTTCATCAATATCTTAATGTGGAAGATGATTTCTCTAAAGAGCTATTTTGGGGTACAGAAACAAAATTAGGTAGAGCCTTTGTTCAGGAGAGGGTTTTAAATGATGAAAATTCTATAAATATATTAGATTATGAAAAAGCAAGTTACATAATAAAAAATGCTAAACATATAGGTGTTAGTTCATGTTATTGTCGACATAAAGCCCATCATTTAGGAGATGACTGTTACGCCCCTATGGAAACTTGCATGAGCTTTTCTACCACTGCTTACACTCTTATAAAGCATAATTATGCTAGAAAAATAGATGCTTCTGAAGCTCTAGATATTTTAAATATGTGCTATGATTATAATCTAGTACAATGTGGAGAAAATGTTCAAAAGCAACCAAACTTTATTTGCAATTGTTGTAAATGCCATTGTGAAGCATTTGTATCTGCAAAAAAATTTGGATTCTTAGTTCCAGTTAATACCACCAGTTATTTACCTAACATAAATAAAGATAGGTGTGTAGGCTGTGGAAAATGCACTAAAGTTTGTCCTATGGAAGCAATTAAATTAAAGGAAACTTCATTAGAAAATCATAATTCTAAAATAGCTGAACTCTCCGAAGATTTATGCCTTGGCTGTGGGGTTTGTGTGAAAAATTGCAAAACTAATGCTATTAAGTTAGTTCGTAGAAAGGAAAGTGTTATCACACCTGTAACCACTGTTCATAGAGCAGTATTATCTGCAATAGAAAAAGGCCAACTGCAAAATTTAATTTTTGATAATAACGCTCATTTAAGCCATAAAGCCATGGCTGCTATATTAGGAAGCATCCTTAAGCTTTCTCCTGTAAAAAAAGCAATGGCAAGTAAACAAATGAAATCTGTTTATTTGGCTAAACTCCTAGAAAATACTTAATAACTTTAAATAATTTTTTAAAATCACTGGAAATACATATAATTAATACAAAAAATAGAAATGAGGTTTTATCATTGATAAAAATAGAAGATATTTTATCTGGTGACTTTTCAGCATATCCAGAAGAAACACAAATTTATATGAAAAATTATGCTGAAAAACTTAGAAATCATATAAAAACAGAATTAATAAATGATAAGGCAGATAAAATTCTTAAAGACATAGATAAAAGTAAAGATTACTTTATAGATACACTAACTGAAATTTTAGAAAATGGTTGCAAAGGTTATAACACCATGTCCACTAAAGCTTTATTAAATATATATTTAAATGTTAAATCTGAAGAAGATTTTATAAATTTAATAGAACAGGTTTCTAATGAAGTGAACTCCATAAAAATGCATAAGTAATATCTTCTATAGCATTTTCATATACATCTACAAATATTGTCTTTCTTATTATTAATACTTTTATAACCTAAAATATATCTCTAAAAGTTTGTATCTTAGTTATTATGTATAAGTGATATTGTCAGCGTAATATCTACAAATTCTTTATAATATAATAATGTTAATTACTATCAGTGGCTGTCTTTATAACAGTCACTGATACTGTAATATTACACCCGAATTAATAAATTACAAAAGATTTATTATTTTTCTTAATAATCTCGCTTTCTACTTCATAAACTTCTTTTATTGTTTTAGGGGTTATTACATTTTCTATCTTCCCCTGAGAAAATACGTTCCCCTTACTAACTAAAATTCCATAATCTCCATAATTTAAAGCAAAGTTCAAATCATGTAATACGGTAATAATAGTTTTGCCTTCTTCTCTTAATTTTTTTAAATATTCCATAACTAAGATTTGATGTTTTATATCTAAATTGGAAATAGGTTCATCTAATATAATATAACTTGTTTCTTGAGCAATAGCTCTAGCTAATATAACTCTTTGCTTTTCTCCTCCACTTATTTCAGTAATAGGCTTATCTTTAAGATGTAATACTTCCATCTTCCTCATTGCATTTATAACTATATCTTCATCTATTTTTCCTTCTGACTGAAAAGTTTTAAGTTTATGATTTCTTGCCATCATAACTAAATCATAGCAAGTAAATTCAAGCTCTATATTTGTGTTTTGTGGAACATAACTAAATCTACTAGCTAAATGTTTTGCCTTTATATTTTTTAAATTTTTTCCTTCTAGTTCTATGATTCCTTTTGAGGGTATTATATTCTTTATTATAGTCTTTAACAATGTAGTTTTCCCACTTCCATTAGGTCCAACTATGACATAAAATTGTCCTCTTTGAAAATCTATATTTAATTCTTTTAATATTTCAGTACTTCCATTTCTATAGGAAATATTTTTTAAACTTAAAAAATCCATTTTTACCCTCTTTTCTTCTTCCAAAGCAAATACATAAAATAAGGTGCTCCAAAGCAACTTGTAACAGCACCTACTGGTAATTCTATAGGTGGCATTATACCTCTTGCTAATGCATCACATATTATTAAAAATAAAGCTCCTAAAACCATTGAAAAGGGAATCACTTCTCTATGGTTAGCTCCTACTATAAGTCTTGCTATGTGAGGAACAATTAGTCCTACAAATCCTATTATTCCACTAACAGATACTATTGCTGCTACCATTATTGAACTTAAAACTATCATTTTCTTTTTAAACTTTTCACTATCTATCCCTAGTATATATGCACTCTCTTCTCCTGCGGCCATTATATTTAACGCTCTATAGTTATAATAAAAAATAAACGTTATTATTACAACTATCGGAGATAAAAAATAAATTTGTTTATAAGAAGCATTTCCCAAGCTACCCATTGTCCAATAAACAATTCTGTCTATAGCCTCTTTATGTAATATCATTGACATTGAAATTAAAGAGGACATAAAGAAGTTCAAAGCTATCCCTGCTAATAATAATGTGGTGGTTGGAATTTTATTTCCTACTCTGGCTATATTATAAACTATAAAAATAGTTAAAATAGCTCCTATAAATGCACATAAAGTTGTTACCAAAGCTCCTTTTGTCTCTAATTTATAAACTATAGATATAGTTGCTCCAAGTGCTGCTCCTGAAGATATTCCAAGAACATAAGGATCTGCCATAGAGTTTTTAAATATCCCTTGAAAAGATGTCCCTGTAACAGATAAACCTATGCCTACCAAAGCTGCAAGTATTATTCTTGGCATTCTTATATCCCATATTATCTTTTGGAGTATAGAATCATTTATATTTCCTATAAATTTATTTAAAATAACCTCTATAACTTTAAAAGGGGTTATACTAGCAGCTCCAATAGTTATGGAAACTAAAGAAGCCACTATAGTAATTATTATTAACCCAATGAATAAACTCTTTTTTTTCATTTAATGTCCCCTCATTATTGATTATTTGAATGCTTCAGGATGAATAATTTTTGCTAATGCTTCTAATCCATCGGCTTGCCTTGGGCCTTGTCTTAATAACATGTTATCATCAATTTCATATACTTTATTAGCCTTTGATGCGGGAAGCTCCTTATACTTATCAGCAGTTAAAAAATTCTTTTTAGTGTTAAATTTATCTGATAATATTATCATTTCCGGCTTATTTTCAACTATTTTTTCAAAAGAATAATTCCATCCCTTTGTATCCTTAGCAATATTATCTCCACCTGCTTTTTCAATCATTTTACCTATAAAAGTATCTCCTCCAGCAGAAAAGTCTGCTTTCCCAAAATCAACCATATAGTAAATCTTAGATTTATTTAATGATTTTACCTTATTCTCAACACTTTCAACTTTCTTTTTCATACCATCAACTATAGTTTGGCCTTTTTCAGTTACTCCTAATATAGTAGAAATATCCATTATGTTTTTATAAGCTCCATCTAGATCCTCTGCACCATAAAGCACTGCTACTTTAATGCCCAAGTCTTCAAGTTTTTTCACAGTATCTTTTGAAAAATGAGCTCCACCTATAACTAAATCTGGCTTTAGTTCAGTTATTTTTTCTATACTTGGATCTTTTACTCCACCAACTGACTTTATTTTGCTAACTGCTGTTGGATAGTCATCAAAATCAGATCTTCCAACTAATGTATTTTCTTTATTTAAGGCATATATGGTTTCCGTTGCTCCAGGTGAAAGACTAACTATTCTTTCTGGAGCTTTTTCAAAAGCTAACTCTTTTCCATAGGAATCTGTAATTTTTATATTTTTTTGTGTTTCTTTATTTTCTCCCTTCTTTAAATTGCATGATACTAGCATAAAAGCTAACATAATACAAATAATAATCGATACTCTTCTTTTTAAACCTTTCATGATTTACATCCCCTCTTTTCTATATATTGTTTAATCTCTTATGTAATACGCTTTAATACCTAATTTTTTATATTTAAGTATTCTTAAGCTCCAATAACCTATTATATAATTGCAATAATTTACCGTCAAGCATTCAGATTAACTAAACACTTTTATACTCACCTATTATTATAAATCTTTTATTCATATATTATATTCTTAAATTTATTCTTATTTTTTATCCTGATTTATATATGTATTTACATTACTTTATAAAAAAGCTATAGGAAAAATAAACATCCCATAGCTTTATAACATTCTTTTTATTCATAATGCCTTTTTAATATTGTAGATCCCCTATAAAATAAATTTAATGCAAATATTACAAAAGCTGCTACTAATACAATACCTGCTAAGGCATATATAGCTCTATATCCATAGTTTATAATAATCCTTCCCCACAATATTGATCCTATTCCATAACCACCATCTAATAATGCATAGTAAATAGCATTTGCTACACCTTTTTTATCTTGGCTTACAGTATTTAAAATCATTACATTTATTATAGGTAATAATGATCCCATCATAATACCACATAAAAATCCCAACACTAATAACATATACATAGTTTTTACCATGGCTATTCCAAATATAGAAAAGGCGAATATTATAAGTCCAATGGACAATACAGTATTCATTCCAAGCTTATCCACTATTTGATTTATGAATAATCTTGATGCTAATATTCCTAGTGCGTTTATTGTAAAAAATAAACCTATATTATCAAATCCTAGTTCTATGCCATATAATGCTGTGAAGGATAATATAGTACTTTCTGCAACTGCTGCTAAAAATAGAATTAAAGCTGGTATTAATATTTCTTTACTAATCCTATTAGAATCTGTATCACTTTTTATAATCTTAAATTTTTCACATTGTATATTAATATTTTTCTCATAGGATAAAAAAAGTGCTACTAGTATAGTAATTATAGATACTGCAAAAGTTGTAATAAATAATAAATTAAACTCATTGTATCCCCTTCCAACTATGTGAAGTGCCATAGATGGTCCTATGGCTGTAGTAATTGTTATACCAACACCTGAATATCCTATTCCCTCAAGCATTCTTGCCGGTGGCGTAACATCAGTAACAATAGTAGCTATGGCTGTAGATGAAATACCAAAACCAAAGCCTTGCATTACTCTAAATATTACAAGTAATATTATCCCATTACTAAAAATATATCCTATAGTTGAAAATGCAGTAATAACTACTCCTAATATCAATATTTTTTTTCTTCCAAGTTTGTCTAATAACTTTCCTGCAAATACTCTTATAAATAAAGCAGCCAATGTAAAGGCTCCTGTCATTATACCTGCATAACTATCTACCCCAGTAATTTTCTTAGCATATATAGATATGGTAGATAATAATAAATTACAAGTTAAATTTACTCCTACTGTAATAATTAATGCTAATATAAAATATTTGCTCCATAGTTTTTCTTTAGTCTCCATAATATTTCTGCCTCCCATAAAAATTCTGCAAATTAAATTTTACTCTTAACCTTGAAAATAGATTGTAGTTTAGGCTACAATTGATTTATAAAATTTCATTAAAGAAAGGATTTGGCATGGTAAAAAAGAATAGATTTCTTCCTGGTTCTTCTATAGATATTAATTCTGATTTTTATAAAATATTTGAAGAAGCTGGTACAATTAAAAAATACAGCAAAGATGAAATAATCTATTTCCAAGAGGATGTGGCAGAAAACTTTTATTTAATAAAATCTGGTCGTGTTAGAATGTTTCTTATCTCGCCTGAAGGAACTGAGCTTACTATTGAAATATTAAGAAAAGGAAAATTATTTGGAGAATCTTCCTGCTTTAGTTATGGATCTAGATTAACATCTGTTAGCGCTGCTACAGATGTCGAATTAATTTCAGTAAGTCTGGAAAATTTGTACCCCTATCTAACTAAGTATCCAGAATTAATGGTTCAAATGTTTCATCTTATGTCCTTAACAATGAAAAATCTATCGATTCAAGTTAGTAATATGGCCTTTTTACCAGCAGAAAAAAAACTTGCCCAATTACTAGTAAGATTAGGCGCGCATTTTAAAAAAAATAAAAATGATAAATATTATATTATTGATTATTCTCACGAAGAAATTGCTCAACTTATTGGTAGCTGTAGAGTTACAGTTACTAAGATATTAAATTCTTTTCAAGAAAAAGGAATGATTTCCTTAGGATATAAGAAAATTAAAATTATAGACGAAAAAGGATTAAAAAAAGAATACTACGACTATTTTGTATAAACTTATATGTAAAAAATTTAAAATCTTTGATAAAACATTACCATAACATAGATAAAGTGGTATAATTGTATTGGCGTACATAAGGTAGGCTTATTTCTTTGTTTACAGGAGGCTTCTACCTGGTATTACCTTTACACTACAAAAATAAATTGCAATAAATATAACCCAAACACTCTAGTGAATTATTCTTTTATATTTGCTTCACTTTGTTTATTATCCTTTATTAATTTTAAAAATAATATAAATATAGCTTATTTTTCATCTAACCAATCTTTAGATCTAGTTCAAATTTTAGGTATAGCTTTAATCCTCATTTCTATATCGCTATTGCAAACAAAAGGTAAAAGACAAAAATATCTTCATAAATTGTGGAGGGATAAAATGTTAAAAAATATAAATGATAAAAAATTAGGACTTATATTAGTGCTTTTAGCAGCTATGTTTTGGGGATATGTAGGGGTTCCTACTAAACATTTAGCTGATTTAGGTTTTGATAACTATACTATTTCTTTCTTTAAAACAAGTATACCTGCAATATTTTATTTCATATATTCCTTTAGGAGAGATCCTTCTTTGTTTAAAGTAGATAAAAAAGGTATTTTATTTTTTATAATTTATGGCATAGTGGTTATAGCAGGATGCTTTATAGCCTTTAATATAACCATAAATTTACTGCCCCTAGCTTTAGCATTGGCAACTATGTTTTTATACACTTCTCAAATTTGGGTAGTAACTATTTCTTACTTTATGTTTAAAGAAAAGTTTACAACACAAAAAGCAATATCTATGCTATTAATTTTAATAGGTTGCTTTATGATGTGTGAAATGCACAAATTAGGAAGTTTCAATCTAAGTACCAAGGGTATATTTTGGGGGCTTATATCTGGATTTACCTTTGCACTACAAATACTTTTAGCTAAAGTAAGTAATGAAAAATATCACTATAATCATAATTCTTTATTAACTTACTCCTTTTTATTTGCAGCTATATTTTTATTCCCTTTTATGGATATGAAAAACAACATTCATATTTTTAAAAACTCTAATAATCTATTTTTCCTATTTAAAAACATATTCTGGAGTGTTGTGGGTACCCTTATCGCAAACACCGCCTATGTAAAATCTGTAGAATATATAGAAGCAAGCATCGCTAGTATGGTATCCTCTTTGGAACTAGTTATAGCTTCTGTTTTAGGTTTTATAGTATTTAATCAATCTTTAAATTTAGTTCAAATATTAGGAATGGCTTTAATTCTTGTGTCTATAATTTTATTAGAAATGAAAAAATCAGTTTTTTTAAAATTATTCAAAAAACCTAATAAAAACTTAGAAATAATCTCTGAAACCACCTATGAAAACTGAGATTAAATAAAATATTTTAAGGAAAGTGCCTCGCACTTTCCTTATTTTTTGTAACTAAATTCTCCATTTTCTTTTATATTAAAAAAGTCTGCAAAACTTATATCAAATATATCCTTATCTATTTTAGATATATCTATTTTATTTTTTATAAGCTCTGTTAATACTCCTGCATAAGCTATATCTCCCTGAAGTATGGCTCCATATATGATTCCATCTTTGTGTATTATTTTTTTATAAACTCCATTTTTATCTATTATATCTACTTTATAACTTTCATCCTGTGGTTCCACTATTCCTAAAGATATAGTATATACACCTAGAAAATTCATAGAATTTCTTGCTCCGAAATTATCATCTAATAGCTTCTTTTCTCCTGCCATATTACAAGCAGCTATTCTTCCTTGTTTCATAGCTATTGGCCATATAGGTGCTCTAAAGGTTACGTCTCCTGCAGCATATATATCTTTAACTGTAGTTTCACAATTATCATTTATAACTATGCCTCTTTCTATCTTTATTCTTTCATCCTTTATAAAATCTATATTAGGTCTAACTCCTGCTGCTACAATTATAATATCACAATCTATCTTTTCACCATTACTTAATTTTATTCCACAAACATTTCTATTCCCATCTATTAAAGCTTCTTCAGCTCCTACACTGGTTTTTATATTAACATTGTGTTTTCTAAATAATTCTTCGTAAGTTTTTGATGCTCTTTGGTCTAATTGCAGTGGAAGCATTCTATTTCCCATTTCTATAACAGTTACCTCTACGTCGTTTTCTAATAATCCCATAGTAGCATCTATCCCAACAAGTCCTGCCCCTATTACTGCTGCTTTTTTAATTTTTTTAGCCTCTTCTTTTATAGCTATTGCATCATCTAAATTCCTTAAAGTGTATACTCTTTTAGCTTCTCTTAAATTTTTAATCGGCGGTATAGACGCATAAGAACCTGATGCTATGAGCAATTTATCATAATGTTCTGAAATTTTTCCTTGCACTTTTACTACCTTTTTATCTATATCTACAGTTTCTACTTTTTTATTTTTTATCCATTTTACATTATATTTAGCGAAAAAATCCTTTTCTATAAAAGATAATCCTTCTATCTCTCTATTTCCACCTATAAAATGATGCAACAAACATCTTGAATATACTTTATCATCTTTAGAAATCATAACTATTTGAGAATCTTTATCTAAGGTTCTCAAAGTTTTAACTGCTGAAATTCCTGCTGCACTAGCCCCTATTATCACATATTTCATATTATTTACCTCCCGAGCCTTAATATTTTTTATAATATCATAAAATCAAATTCTTATTAAAGAAAATTTTATACTAATCTCTGCTAATTTATTTGCATCCTACTTTATAATCTATACTCTTAAATTATAAAATGTTAATTATTTTTAATAAAAACTTCAACTAATACATTGTACCTTACTTAATTTTTTAGTATATACTTAAATTTCCTCTACATAGATAGCTCCTGTAGGGCAGTTTTCTACACATCTAGGTATTTCTCTTTCATTACATAAATCACATTTTATTATAACTTTACTGTTTTCTTCATCTGCCTTTAGTACTCCATAAGGGCAGTTCATTACACACATAAAACAGGATGCACATTTATCTTCATTATAAGATACTACACCAGTCTTTTCATCTTTACTCATAGCTCCAGTTGTACAAGTATTTACACATTCTGGATTATCACAATGTCTACAAAATATAGGGGTTTTGTTTCCTAGCATATCTAACTCTATATGATTTCTACTTTCATTAACCTTATCTTCTAAATCTAAATCATATATGGATTTTCCTCTTTTATTATGCTCTGACATACAGGCAAGAACACAATTTAGGCATCCTTCACATAAATCCTTTTTTATCATAATTCTTCTCATAAAGAATTCCCCCTTAACTTATTTCAAAACCAGATTCTTCTAAAAACTAATTTTAATTTAATTCTATAGTTAATATTTTTACATTGATCTGAAATAATATTTAGTTTAAATTTCAGATCAATGCAAAAATGTAATTATCAAAATAACTATTTAAGTCCGAGTTTTTTTCTTCTATCTAAAACTATTGCCTCTAGTTTATCTGCAGCTTTTTTTACATCATCTTCTATTATTAATTGTCCTCCAGTTAAAGTCTTAAGATCTTCTGTTAATACCTTGGATACTACCTTACTTCCTCCTATGAATGGTGATATAGCAAGATGTAATGGTAATCCTAAAGCTAATCCAAATGCTCCATCTGCTAAAGCTTGTTCCTCTAACCATTGTGGTGCTGAAAGAACTAATGGAAGTTGTGGTAAATCTATACCAAGATCTTTAGCTAATTCTGTAGCTACAATTTCAAGTCTTCCTATAGCAAGACATGGTCCAAAATTAAGTACTGGTGGAATCTTTAAGCTTTCACATACTGCTCTTAAATTATCTCCTGCAAGAGAAGCTGCTGAAGTTGACATTAAACCTACATTTTCAAGTCCACCACTAGAACATCCTGCTGAAAGAACTATTATATCTCTTTTTATAAGTTCTTTTGTTAGCTCTACTGTAAATACATCATGTCCCATAGCTGTTAAGTTAGAACATCCAACAACTCCAGCTACCCCTTTTATTTTTCCTTTTGCTATTAAATCTAATAGTGGCTTCCAAGTTCCACCTAAAAATTCTTTAAGAGAAACTTCACTTACTCCTGTTATAACATCATTATAACCGTGATCTCTAGGTATGTTTACTTTGATATTTTGTCTTCTTTCTTTATATGCATCTAACGCTTCTTTTATAATATGTTCACTGATTTTTTCTCTATCTTCATAAGAATACTCTAAATATTCTGCATTAGATTTTTTAGCTACATCATCTAGACAAATCATTTTTACTTTTAAATTTTCTGTAATAGGTTCTATACCTGGTAATGTGCAATTAAATTCTGATACTATAGCATCTATTGCTCCTGTAGCAATTATAGCTTCACTTGTGAAATTATTTCCACCATGGCCTGAGAATACCTCTTTATAATGTTCTCCTCTTAATTGTAAATCTTGTCCCACACAGGTACATCCAACTAATCTAAAACCTTTAGCTCCAACTTTTTTAGCCATTTCTACTACATCTTCTTCTATCAATCTATCTTGAAGATGTGCTATAGTTGAATGTTGATGACCTGTTATCATGATATTTATATAACTTTCATCTATAACCCTAAATCCAACTTTGGCAGGCCTTATAACTGGCTCTCCAAGCATTACATCATTCAATAAATTTGTTAATGTTAGTCCATAAAGACCTGTAGATATACCTAGGTTTAAACAGTGTAATAGCATTTCTACAGGATCACTGTTTAGATTTGTGGAAGTTTTTACTACAGCATCAAAAACTTCTGACTTAGCCCCACCAGGTAATATATTAAGCTTTTCCCAGTTTTCATATCTTGGTTTATAGGCCATTTTTTCTACTATTTCCATCTTTTCATATCGTGGTTTATATAGATCTTTTAAAACCATATCTGCTACTTTGACTGCTTTTTGGTATATATCTTTCTCTTTTATTTCAAAGATTTCTGCTAATCTATCTAAAGCTTTTTCTCCTTTTATTTTTCCTTTACTTTCCCCTGTAGCTTTTAAATTTCTTGCAGTATTTTCTACTATATGTAGATAACATCCTGCTCCTGCTGCTACTGCTCTTAAAAAATTTCTTGCAACTATAGTATCTGCATTAGCTCCACATACTCCTCTTGGTGATTTTGGAGTTATTCTACAGGGTCCATTTGAACAAAGTCTACAACAAACTCCTAGTTGACCAAAACCGCACTTTATTTTTTGATCCTCTACCCTATGATGAGAAGTTTCCATATCCATATTAGATATAAATCCTTGAAGAACCTTATCTGCTGATTTACAAGTTTTACAATTTGTGCACATTGACATAATCCATCCTCCTTTATAATATCTACCTATTTGGTATAGTTTTATTTGTTAATAAAAGGAATATATTAAATTCCTCTATTTTTATATGTTTATTTATATGTTCGACTTTTATTAGTAACTTTCCTATTTTAAAAATAGACCTTTTTGGTATACTTTCAGATAATTAAAATTTTAATATTCTATTTCTTTTTAATGCCTGTGAAATTATTTACCTATCTTTATCTAAAATTTCTTGGAAATTTACAGCTTCTAATTCACTTACAAGTTTTCTTTGTATTTTACATAAAGCCCTATGTATTTCACAATTTCCATTTTTACCTGCATTACAATATCTAGGATCATATATACACCTATTTATACAAATTGGTCCATCTATTGCTTCTATTACATCTTTCAGATTTATATCCTTAGGCTGCTTATTTAATGCATATCCACCTTTAACGCCTCTAAAGGATACTACTATTCCTGACTTTGTAAGTTTTCTTAAAAGCTTTAGTAAAAATCTTAAAGGTAGTCCTTCTTGCTCTGATATAATTCTAGCCTCTACTCTTTCTCCATAACCTAATTTTGATAAATGGAGTATAACTCTTAATGCATAATCCGCTTCTTGTGTAATTTTCATATTTATTCTCCTAAAAGTATACTTAATGAGTATACTTTAAATATACTCTTCTGTTATAAAACTGTCAATGATTTTAACTAAAATTTCTATTATTTTATACCTATATTTTATAAAAGGCACATGGATATATAATACTATAATTATTAATCCTATAAAACATCATATGTTTAAATACATATTAGCCTAACCATAGGCTATAAACTAAAATTCAGTTAAAATAAAGCTCTTAATAATAGTATATACATGTGCCTTTTATTTTATTATAGTAAAATAAATATATTAATTATAATATTGTTATTCCATGTCTATATAATCTGGATCCCTATCCTTCATATGTTTCATCTCTTTCACGTTCTCTTTCATATGCTTCTCTTTCATATGCTTCATGTGCTTCATAGGATGCATATGCATTGGCATCATATGGCATGGCATGATCATAAGGCATATGCAGCATTGCATTGGATGCATAGAAGACATGCCCATCATATTTTCCATCCCCATCATAGGAGACATGCCCATCATATCATCCATTCCCATCATATCATCCATTCCCATCATACCATCCATTCCCATCATACCATCCATTCCCATCATACCATCCATGCCCATCATATCACCCATCCCCATCATAGGAGACATAAATGGCATTGGATAGCACATTGGATGACACATTGTATGCATTGGATGGCACATTTTGTGCATTGGATGGCCCATTGGCTTCATGCCCATTGGCTTTTCTTTCATTGGATTTTCCTTCATTGGATTTTCCTTCATTGGCATTTTATTCATATTTCCATCTCTCATAACTACACCTCATTAAATAAATTTTCAAATTACATTATTATGTTATGCCTTATACTCATTATTGGTTCCATATTTAATATAAATTTTAAATTATAAGCTACCACATTATTGTTCTCATCTCATGCTTATTCATATATTCATCCTTTTCCATTCCTGTAATTTTTTTTATTTTTATGAGTTGTATTTAGTATACAGTTATATTTAATTGCATGTTTTATTTCATCTGTTAAAATTTCAAAAGCCATATCTCTATGATATTCAATAAAGAGAATCTTGTACTCAACTAATATTTAATAGTGTTGCTCATATAATAGATTATCTTATATACTATTTGTGCTGTAATACTAATATATTAAAATTGATGGATAAATTTAATTTTATTGCGTTTAGCCACCTAAAGTTATATCTTGCTTATCATACCATTCTAATGCTTCATATAAATGTTCTGATTTAAAATCTGGCCAGTAATCTTCTATTATATAAAAATCAGAATATACTGATTGTATTGGTAAAAAACCACTTAGCCTTCTTCTACCTCCCCACCTTATTATTAAATCTACCCTTGATATATCTGTAGACTTTATATGTTTATTTATTTTATTTCTACTACTTAACTTATTATTTTCTAAAGCTTGAAGATCCCACTCCCAACCATAATTTACAAGAAAATTTACCTTTATTCCCCCTTTTTTAAATACTTTTCTTTCCTTAGTATAGGGAAGTAGTTCCTTTGGAAACATTGATGATTCTGTATTTCCTACTACAAGTAGAGAAGCATCTTCATTACATAGCATTTCTACTGCTTCAACACAGGCTTTGGTAAAAGATTGCCTTTGTACTTTAGGTCTTTTATTGTTATCTGTCGTAAAACCATAATATGTAATCTCATTTATACCTACGGCTTTACAAAGCCTAAATAATATAAGTCCAGGATTTAGCCCAAATTTATATCCACACTGTTTTTCCATTCCTTTATTGTTAGCCCATCTTCTATTTCCATCTGGAATTATACCAATATGATTTGGTACTCTCATAAATTCTCCTCCTTTAAATCTTATTTTTTTAATTACCATTATTATGTACAATAATGGTGTTTTTAAACATATGGAACTATTTCAAGAAAACGGTATTGGATATTTAGCATAAATTACAAATCTTCATATGTTACAAATATTTTTATCTTATCTAAAAATAAATATAAAAATTTAAAATTCAAGCACATTTCAATTTTTTTATTATCAATATATTTTTTTAACTTATATTGATAATAAAAAAAATATATGATATAGTATAAATGAATTTAATAGTTAAGTTTACGTGTTACTGATTCGATCAGGCATGAGTGAGACTTTAATATTTAAGATTACATAGGTGTACTCTACACTTTTTAATCTTATTTAAAGTTTTACTCATGCCTTTTGTATTTTAGTAAACAATATTATTAAAAAATAAATTTATTGTATGATATGAAAGGAGAACTTATTTATGTTTAAGAAATCATTCGGTGTTTTACAACAAGTTGGTAAAGCTTTAATGCTTCCTGTAGCATTATTACCTGCCGCTGGTATTTTATTAGCCTTTGGTAATATGTTTCAAAACCCTGACTTTTTAAAACTTGCTCCAGCTTTTGGTTCAACAGGATTTCAAGCTTTCGCAAGAGTTATGGAACAATCAGGTAATATAATTTTTGCTAATCTAGCCTTATTATTTGCAGTAGGTGTTGCTGTAGGATTAGCAGCAGGTGAAGGTGTTGCCGCACTAGCAGCTATAGTTGGATTCTTAATTATGAATACTACTATGGGTCTTGTAGTTGGTGTAACTCCAGGATTAATAGGTAAATCTCATCCTGAGTTTGCAAGTGTTTTAGGTATACCAACACTACAAACTGGGGTATTTGGCGGTATTATAATGGGTATTATTGCAGCATCATTATATAAGAAATATTACAATATAGAATTACCTTCTTATTTAGGATTCTTTGCAGGTAAAAGATTTGTTCCAATAATAACTGCAGCAGTTGCTATACTTGTTGGTTTAATAATGGTAGTTATTTGGCCTCCAATCCAACATGGATTAAATTCATTCTCACACAACATGATAGATGCTAATAGAACTTTAGCAGCTTTTATATTTGGTGTTATTGAAAGAGCATTAATTCCATTTGGATTACATCATATATTCTATAATCCATTCTGGTATCAATTTGGTGAATATATAAACAAAGCAGGTCAAGTTATAAACGGAGATCAAGCTATATTCTTCCAACAAATTAAAGATCATGCGCCTCTTACAGCAGGTACATTTATGACTGGTAAATTCCCATTTATGATGTTTGGTCTTCCAGCTGCTGCTTTAGCTATATATCAAGAAGCTAAACCTGAAAAGAAAAAACTTGTTGGTGGTATAATGGCCTCTGCAGCTTTAACTTCATTCTTAACAGGTATAACAGAACCAATTGAATTCTCATTCTTATTCGTTGCACCAGTATTATTCGGAATTCACTGTATATTTGCAGGATTATCCTTCATGGTTATGCAAATATTAAATATCAAAATTGGTATGACATTCTCTGGTGGCGTTATAGATTTCTTAATATTTGGTGTTGTTCCAAATAGAACTAAATGGTGGCTTGTAATTCCTGTAGGCTTAGCTTTCTCTGCAATTTACTATTTTGGATTTAGATTTGCTATAAGGAAATGGAACCTAAAGACTCCTGGTCGTGAAGATGATGCAGGTTCAGAAAGTGTTAACTACAGTTCTGAAGTCTCTTTAGCTGCTAAAGTATTAGAAGCTTTAGGTGGAAAAGAAAATTTAGCTAACTTAGATGCTTGTATAACTCGTCTTAGAGTAAGTGTTAATAGTATTGATAAAGTAAATAAAGAAGAACTAAAATCATTAGGTGCTTCTGGAGTTATGGTAGTTGGTAATAATATACAAGCTATCTTTGGTCCAAAATCTGATCAGTTAAAAGAGCAAATTAAAGATGTTATATCTGGAAAAATTATAACTAAAGATGTTAAAATAGAAGAACCTAAAAAAGAAACTGTAAAAGTTTCTTCTAAAGATAAATTTGTAGCCCCAATAGAAGGAAAAATACTTTCTATAACTGATGTTCCAGATGAAGTTTTCTCTCAAAAAATGATGGGTGACGGATTTGCTATAGAGCCTAAAAATGGAACAGTAGTTTCCCCTGTAGATGGAGTAATAACTACAGTATTCCCAACTAAGCATGCTATAGGAATAACAGCAGAAAACGGACTTGAGCTTTTGATCCACTTTGGAATAGATACAGTTAATCTTAAAGGCGAAGGCTTAGAAGCCTTAGTAGAACAAGATGCTAAAGTTAAAGCAGGAGATCCAATATTAAAAGTAGATATTGATAAAATTAAGGATGAAGTTCCTTCAATAATAACTCCAATAATATTTACTAATTTAACTGATGATCAAAAATTAGAAATTGTTAAACTTGGCAGCCATGTTAAAGCTGGAGAAGAAGATATAGTTAAATTAAAATAATAAAAAATAAATTTACTTTAGAATAGGCTTAAATCTCAAATTAAATAAGATTTAAGCCTATTTTTTAATAATTTTTAAACATCATCTATAATTATAAAATAAAAGCTATGAAATTAAGTTATAACCCTATATTCCATAGCCCTTTACATTTAAAATTTATTTATTAATTAACCTAAAACCAATTGTCAAACTCATCTATAACCCATTTAGTTCCATCATATATTAATGTAGCCTTTGCATTGCTAACATGTCCTGGAATAGGGTAATAACCGTTTAAAGACACATTTACTTTATTTCCATCATATTTTTTTCTATAATTTTGGCATCTTTAACAATAAGTCTTGGCTCTGGATTTCCATATCCCATGTAGCATTGTCCATCTATATTTTTAAATTCAAAGTTTATCATGTTTTTCATAAAATTTTCTGTATAATAAGTGCTAAGCTTAAAATTTTTATTTAAGTAATCATCTATAGAATCATATTTACTTAGATCTTCCTTCACTGGAGCATAGCTTCTTCCATCTAAATCTATATAAGATTCTTTATGAACTTCTATTTTAAGGATTTTTTTGAATTCCTCGTCTCCATTAAATAATAAATTTTTAGCATCTTTATCTGAAATAACTGGTTTGTTTTCTAGTATACGCTGTGAATCTGTATTTATAGCCCCTGTTCCCCCTAGCAAAATAAGGTTTTTATAATTATTATTATCTAAATATTCCTTCTGCTTTAATATATTAACACCATCTGTCAATATTATAGGAGCATCCATCTTAGAAGCTAAGGCACTTCCTGATAAAGCATCTGGGAAATTTTCGCCACTCGCAACAATAGCATTATCTGATAACAAATTAAACTTGCTACATACGTTTAAAGATGTTTCATATCTATTTTTACCCTCAACTCTTTCTATATCCTCTTTATTTAATGATGGTACAATATTTTTTAATTCATCTACAATACTATTTCTCATTACACCTTCTCCACCTATTATAAAGGCTTTAGTAGGTGATATATCCTTTATTATATCCTTTATTTCATTAGGTAACTTATCTGCATTACTCATAAAAATTGGATATCCTTTTGATGCTGCAGAACTAGATACACTTAAAGCATCTGCAAATCCAAAACCATTAACAATAACTATTGGAGTTCCTTTTTCTACATTTAGGGATTTTACAATATTTTTATTTGTAGCAAATCTATTTATTCCACCTAACCTTTTAATATTTTTATATCCAAAATCTTTAAACCAATCTTCATATACTCTATCAACGGCCCCTTCTCCCCCTAATATATATATGGAACCATTTTTAGCAAGTTTACTTTTTATAAGATTAATAGTTTCTCTACTAGAATTTACATTTTCATCAATTAACAATATTGGTGCATTTAATTTTTTTGAAAGCGCAGATCCAGCCAAAGCATCAGGGAAGTCATTTCCATTTGCTATGATTACATTTTCAAACTTTTCACTATTATAATGCTTAGCTATATTTATTGATGTTTCATATCTATTTTTTCCACTTATTCTATTTACATTATAATCTCCTTTTGCTCCTGCTACACCCTTTCCTCCTAATACTATAGCCGATGAAATTACCAACGCCATAATCTTTTTCATTTTAACGTTCCTCCTAAACATAATAATTTTTTAGTTCTAACTACATCATATCTATATTATGTATAAGACGGAAAAATGCTAATAAATCATTTATGAATTCTAAATATAGAATATAAAACTATTTAAAGATGTATTTTATTAAATATTACTTAATTTATTGTAAAATAAAAGCTATGAAATTAAGGTGTTATCCCTCTGTTTCATAGCTTTTTGTATTTAATATAAAATCTATAGTTTTATAAAAATTTACTAACCGAGCCTTCAAAATGACTTATATCACTAAAGATTTATATATTAATAGTTTTCACAGGCTATTTCAAAATAAGATTTTGGATGCAAGCATGATGGGCATTTTTCTGGTGCTGCAGTTCCCTCATAGATAAATCCACAATTACTGCATTTCCAAAGTACTTTTTCATCCTTTTTAAATACTTTATCATTTTCTACATTTTCTAATAGTTTAAGATATCTTTTTTCATGTTCTTTTTCTACTTTTGATATCATATCGTAAGCTACTGCGACTTCTGGGAACCCTTCTTCTCTTGCTACCTTTGCAAATGATGGATATAATTCTGTCCATTCTTCATTTTCACCAGAAGCTGCCGCCTTTAAGTTATCTGCAGTATTATCATATAATGCAATTGGATATGAAGCAGTAATTTCAATGGCATCACCTTGAAGATCTTCCTTTAAAAATTTATAAAATCTTTTTGCGTGTTCCCTTTCTTGTTCTGCTGTTTCTATAAAAATGTTTGAAATTTGTATAAAACCTTCTTTTCTAGCTACACTAGCATAATAAGTATATCTTCCTCTAGCCTGGGATTCCCCTGCAAAAGATTTTAATAAATTTTCTGCTGTTTTTGTACCTCTTAATGATTTCATAAAAAACCCTCCTATATATTTGTATATTATCAATAGTTCATATAATTTAATGAACAATTTAATAGCTTAAAATTAATTTTTAATTACAATTATATTCTAGCTTATAAAGAAAATTCTGTCAATACTTATTATTAAATAATAATCATTATTCCTTATTTTTAATTTTATTTAAAATCATATATATTCATACAAATTTGTTATATATTTATATCTAACAAAGTATTCTAATAATTACTTTCTATATTTATATCTAATTCCCTCTAATAATTTAAAAATTATGAAAATTATTATTGAAATAAATATTATGTCTAATTTATCTTTCTATTTTTTAATTTCTTAGTTATTCTTTCCATTTGTTCTCAGTTTATGTAACATTTTAAATCTATAATATTATTTATAGGTTTTATGTTTAAATTTAAAACATTATCTTCCAACTTATATGTGTTTTAAACAATTAATTTTTTCCATATAAATCATAAGTTTTAATTTCAACATTAATATACTTTCATGGTCAAATTTTAAAAAATATATGGTTTATAATTATATTTTGGCCCTTATATTCCTTCTATTCCACATTTTTAACATGGACAAACTTTTAAAAATTTTGTTAAAATGTCACTAAATATTAATAAACAAATCATGCCGAATCTTCTTTATGAAGTACCGGGGATACTCTTGGGGTGAATCTCTTAGGAATAGGGTACCTCTAACCCGAAC
The DNA here is from genome assembly GCF_001276985.1 of Clostridium botulinum. Taxonomy (GTDB): domain Bacteria; phylum Bacillota; class Clostridia; order Clostridiales; family Clostridiaceae; genus Clostridium_F; species Clostridium_F botulinum. The sequence continues at coordinate 223,026 of NZ_LHUL01000008.1, read as the reverse complement.
CCGTCAACTAACCTGGGAGGCAATATGGAGGGATTTAACTAATGACAAAGCACAAATCATTAAAAACACTCTTAGCTACACTAACTTTTTGTGTAGGTTTATCTAGTCCAGTCTTTGCTGCAGATTACAGGGTAAGTTCTGGTGATTCTCTTTACAAGATAGGTCAATTATTCAATGTATCTTCAGACACTATTATAAAAAACAATAATCTTAAGGAAAGCACAATTCATCCTGGACAAGTTCTAAACATTCCTTGCAATACTTATACTGTAAAAAGTGGAGATAGTCTATTTTTAATTTCTAAAGCGCAGGGCATAAGTTTATACAATTTAAGAAAAGCAAATAATAAATTGGATGACACAATTTATCCTGGACAAGTTTTGAATTTACCTGGAAAAACTTCTAGTAATACTAGTCCAGCACCAGCTCCAACTACACCAAAGCCTATAGTGAATTATACAGAATCAGATTTAGACCTTTTAGCTAGACTTATAACAGCTGAAGCTCAAAGTGAACCCTATAGCGCTCAAGTAGCTGTGGCGTCTGTAGTTATAAACAGAATAAAAAGTTCTCAATTTCCAAACAGTATTTCATCTGTAATTTATCAAAAAAGTGATGGATACTATCAATTTACACCTGTATTAAATGGTTGGATAAATAAACCTGCTACAGAAACATCAAAAAAAGCTGCTAAAGAAGCTTTATATGGATCTGACCCAAGCAAAGGTGCACTATATTATTTTGATAATACTGCCACTAATAAATGGTTATGGTCCAAGCCTATAACAGCTAGAATTGGTAACATGGTTTATGTTAAATAATAATATTATTATTTAAGGGCCACTATCAAGATTTAAAATATTGTTATAAATAACAAACCAACAATAAATAAAAATTTTTAATAAACAACATACTTAAAATTATATCAAATGAATAAATAACTCCCTATAAATAAACAAAAAAGTATATATAGTAAAAATATAAGTTTAGATATACGTAAGAAATATTAATATTTCTTACGTATATCTAAGTTACATTAAATAAATAATAAAAGTTCATACTTTTTCAACCTTTTATCTATGTTTTTAATATTTTATTTTTAGAACATTTGTTATATAATATATATAACAGATATATATTATATAACATGAGGTGATTATTATTGATATTACACATAGATTTTGAATCTCAAACACCTATCTATGAACAATTAAAAAGGCAAATAATAGAAGGTATAGCTAAAGGACATTTAAAAACTGGGGATCCACTTCCCTCAGTTCGCCAACTGGCTGAAGATATAGGCATAAATCTTCATACTGTAAACAAAGTTTATAATATCTTAAAGGCAGAAGGTTACGTAGTCATAGACAGACGGGTTGGTGCAGTTATAAGTACTAACTTACCCAAAAAAACTGATGAATATAAAAATAATCTTAAAGATGTGCTTAAGTATATAACTGCAGATGCTCATTGCAGGGGTTTTTCTAAAGAAGAATTTGTTAAATTTTGTGAAGACATACTAAAAGAATATGAGTAAGGATGTGAATATCTATGCATGAAAATTTATTTTTATCTATATTATTAGGGTTCTGCAACTTATTATTACTAGCCTTTCAAATTGTAACCCCTAAAACCACAAGAAAAGATATTTTTTTAGGAGTTAGAATCCCTGAAGAGGAATCAGAGAAAATGGAAATTAAAAATATTTATAGAAGTTTTGTCTTATGGAATATTATAATAAGTTTACCTGTAATCTTTCTCTTATCCTTTATAGTATATAAATTTAATAATATAGGTCTATTTGTATTATTTACATTTATTTATATTTTTATTAGCTTTTTAATATATCTTAAATTCAATAACGATGTAAAAAAATTAAAATCTAATAAAAATTGGTTTAAAAATAAAAAACAAGTAATTGCTGTAGATACTGAATTTTCTTCTGAAAATGCTAATAAAAGTTTAATTAGTCCTTGGTGGTTTTTAATTCCTATTTTAATAATTTTAATTACTATATTTATGAATATAAAAGCATATCCAAACTTACCTAACAAAGTAGCTACACATTGGGACTTTAATGGTAATGTGAACGGTTATCAAAATAAATCTACTTTTTTGATATATCAGATGCCATTAATGGAACTTTTTATAACTAGTATATTCTTTTTATGCTATAAAATTATAGGATGGTCTAAAAAACAAATAAGTGCTGTTAACCCTGAGGAATCAAAGACAAGAAATAAATTATTTAGGCGTATTCTATCAATTTATATGACCTTTAGTGCCATAGCAATGACTATATTTTTGTCTATAATAAATTTTGAAATCATGAAAGTTATAGACATAAATGATAAATATATGATGTATGTTAGCTTAATATTTACTTTATCTATAATAATAGCAACTATACTATTAGGAGTAAAAGTAGGTCAAGGTGGAAGTAATTTAAAGTTAAACTATAAAAATGATAATAAAAATAATTTTATAAATAAAGATGATGATGACCATTGGATATTAGGTAATACAATATACTATAACAAAAAAGATCCTTCCTTATTTATAGAAAAAAGATTTGGCATAGGTTGGACTATAAATGCAGGTAGACCTTTAGGCCTAATTGTATATATATCTTTAATATTGATAATAATTGTATCTATAATAGCATCTTTTTTTGCTAAATAAGGAAAATACGACTTAACAGCTTTTAAAGATTCAGCATTAAAACAAGAAATATTTAGGTTTATATAAAAGACTTTAATTTTATTCAAGAATAATGGGCGTAGCCGAGAGTTTTATAGCAAAAAGTTTATGGGAATTTTTATAGTGCAAGATAACAAAAATAATCTTAATTATAAAATTCTAACCCAAAATAAGGTGCTATAGTACTGACTTTAGTAAGTTCATATAAAATAAGGCTAACTAAAATTATTGTTTTATTATATTAAATTTGTTTGCTAGCACAAATAGATTTGGGTGTAAATTTAATTAATATAAACATTATGAAAAATACAGTCTTTTGACATGCTACCACATTAATTTTCTATCGAAAATTTTTTTGAAGTGCTTACTGAAAAGAATATACATAACTAAAAATTATATATATGTACAATGTATAAATATCTTAAAAAGGAAAATATAATTGTGTATTTTACAGAATAAAATATAGTAGAATATTCCTTTTATACTGCTTTTGTCCCATAGAAAATTATTTTTAAAGAGTTATTCTAACTCCCCGTGGTTTAAAAAATAGGGATATGTGGTGTAAAAGACATTTAAACGAGATTAGAGATTCTTAGTTGTTTTTGCAAAATATATGTATGTTCCAAATTATTGTCTGAGCGTTCAGCAAGTTATGATTTGGAACCATATAGTTTAAGAAAAAACAAGTTAGAATCTCTTATTGGAGTGAGTTGCCTTTCTAACCACATATCCCTTTTTTAAACCAAGGATAGTATAACTTCCTTTTAAATCGTAATTTCCTTAAATTATTTATCATTTTGAATAATTATGTTTTACAAATAAGTATTGTTCTTTAATAAATTATATGTTATAATATTTTATCATATAAATATTTATATGATATCTTTTCACCAAAAGTACAATATATTTTATAGATTATATATTCATGCACTTTTGTATTTATATATAATTTTTTTATTGTAGAAATTTATAAGGAGGTGAGCTTAATGCTTAAAGAAACTTTAATAATTTTAACAGAAGATGTTATAGAAGAATGTTTAAGTGAATGTTTATCTGAATAGTTTTAAACAACTATTATATATTCTTTTAAAGAGGTAATTTTGTAAATTATTGTGTAAAAATCTAGTTAGTTTTTATGAAAAATAAAAATTATGGAGGTCTTTCATGAATAAAAATAACCCCATAGAGGAATATAATGTCTATAGGCATTATTCTATAAGAAAGCCACATTAAGTAAAAATATTTAAATTATATTTTTCTTAGTGTGGCTTTAACTTATATTTATTACATATACTTTAAATAATCTTTAGGTATATAATCTATAAGCATACTTTTAGCTTTTCTCCTGTTATGTTCATATTCTGAAAAGCTTATATATAAATATTTTTTTGCTCTAGTCATAGCTACATAAAATAGTCTTTTCTCTTCTATTTCATTTCCTTCTTTTACTGCCATATAATTTGGAAATATATTATTTTGAAGTCCAGCTAAAAATACATAATCAAATTCCGCACCCTTTGCTTGATGCACTGTTATTATTGGTACTCTTGGATATTTTGTAAGCATTCTATCTAATTCGCTATTAGACAAAGAAGTTATTTTTAAAAGTTCTATTAAGTTATCTCTTGATGAAATTTCTTTATTTTCTATTTCTTTAGCTATAACAAAAAATTCCCTCAAATTGTTTATCTTAATATATTGGTCTTTGTATATTTCCTTTATTTTCGTTTTATTAACTATTTCTCCTATTATGTCCTTCGGATTTTTTATATAAGTTAATTTTTTTAAATTAGTTATTTCTTTATATATAGGTTGAAATTTTTTAATATATTTTCCGTACACTACCATTCTATTTATTATAGTAGGTTTAACTTTTTCCTTTAGCATAGCCATAAGAACATCTTTTGTAGCCAATATATCATCCATAGCATCATGGCTAGATTTCGTTTCTGTATTAAATAACTTACTTAAAGTTTCTAATTTATGATTTGTTAAGTTAGGATAAAATCTTCTAGCTATATCTAAAGTATCATAATAGGTTTTAAAACTTGCTTTCTCTAAACTTAATCTTTCAAGTTCACTATTTAATATGGATATATCAAAGGCTACATTATGTCCAACTATTACTGTATCTTTTATAAATTCTAAAAAATCTTTTAAAACTACCTTTTTATTTTCTCCATTTTCTTTTAAAAATTGGTCACTAAAACCATGAACTAAATAAGAGTCCCCTACAAACTTCTTGGGAGTCAAAAATCTTTGAAAACTTTCTATAACTTCTCCTTTATTGTTTATTTTAATACCTGCAATTTGCACTATTTCATCCTCTGTAGTATTAATCCCTGTGCTTTCTACATCAAAAACTACTACATTTTCATTATCTAATCCTCTAGTTAAAAGCTCATAATAATCTCCATATTCTTGAGTATTCTTATGAATTAAATCTGTAAGTCTTACACCTATTTTTATATTTTCCTCTTTTTCTATTTCTTCTATGGTTCTTTCTCCTATGCCCTTTCCAAACTTCTTTAATATCCTTTTTAAACTATTACTATCAAAATCATTTACTATAAGTTTTAAATAAGCTAATACATCCTTTATTTCCTCTCTTCTAAAGAATTTAAATTCATCCACCAAAAGGAATCCCACTCTCTCTTCTTTTGGAAGCTTTGAATTTAGTATTTTAAACTTTTCACTTAAAGCTATATTTATTCTATTATTCCTAGTTAATATAGCAACTCTTGAAAGCTTTTCTACCTTTAAAGATTTTATTTTATTAAATATAAAAGTTGCCTCTTCCATAAAATCATAAGCTTTCTTAAATTCTATTAGATCCCCTTTTATATTAGCTTTAGGCTCTATACCTTCTTTATATATTTCATTTACATCTTTTCCAAAAGCATTTAGTAAAAATTCATATGAGGCCTTTAATAATATTTCTGAAGATCTATAGTTCTTATCAAAAACTATAAATTCCGGATTATATTCTTTTTTATACTTATCAAATATTATGATAGGATTAGATCCTCTCCATTCATATATAGTCTGGTAATAATCGCCACTAAGCATTATATTGTTATTTCTAAATAATTTTGAAACTATATTATATTCTATTTCACTGGTATCCTGCATTTCATCTATATGAATAAATTTATATTTTTCTCTCCAATATGTAGTTATTTTATCCTTTTGAAATAAGTCATAAACCTTTATTATTAAATCATTAAAATCTAATCCATGCCTTTCATATAGCTTTTTATCATAGCTTATCACCATTAAATATCCATATATTTTTAAATAATCTACCAAAGTTTTATCTACCATATATTTTTCATTTTTACATATATCATTAAATATGTTGGAATTATATTTTATCATAGTATCTATAACATCTTTATAATCTCTATCTTTATAATTTATACTTTTTTCTTTAACAATGTTTATAAATCTTTGAAGACAAGAAACATTAAACTTATATGAATTTAATTCACTTATTATTTCCTTTGTATCTTCTTCATCATATATAGTAAAATCAGAGGAAATATCTGTATTCTTTTTTGCCTCTTTTTTTATTACATCAAAACAAAAACTATGAAAAGTCTTTACAGTAACTTTTAATCCCTCTTTCCCTACTGTTTCTATTATTTTTTCTTTCATTTCCTTACAGGCTCTATTAGTAAAAGTTAAACAAAGTATTTGCTCTCCTAAAGCTAAGTTTTTAGCTATTATATTTCCTATCCTCATACTTAATGTTTTTGTTTTCCCTGTACCTGCAGAAGACAAAAGGAGTATATTTTTATCTAATGTATTTATTACTTTTTTCTGTTTATCATTAAGATATATATCTAACATAAGATTCACCTCCAATTATACCTTGATTTTTATTATTAAATGTATTTATATTATTTTTAATAAAACTCCACCTATAATTAAGAAACACTATATACATCTTCTTATATTCTATCATAGGTAATCTTATTATTATAAAAAACACTATATAAATATATATTTAATTTATTTTCAAGTGATTCTTTGCTTTTTTGTGGAATTAACTTTAAAAAATTATTTTCCTCCCTTAAAATCTTGTAAATAAAATTATAAATATTTTTCTTGCAATAATTGATTAAATTCGATGCAATAAGGCAAAATTCTATCATTAGAGCGATTCTTATGAATAATATTATTAAAACAACACAACTTAATAAATTTTTCTTTAAATAGGGTTTGTATTTCATGAATTAAACTTCATAGATACGAACCTGCAAAAAAGTATCTCAAAATGAAATAGATTTAATTTTAGTATAGCAAATATAAAAAATACACGTACTAAACATATAAGTAAGATACATGAAGTATATTTTTTATATTTGTCCTTTTAAAATTAAATCTATCTATTACTCTTCTATTACTATCAGTTAAACTATATTATATTTTTCTCATACTCGAAGGACTTAACATTACTAGCATTGGATATATTTCTAATCTTCCTGCTAACATACAAAATGAAAATACTATTTTGCTAAAAGATGAATAGCTGCTAAAATTACCTATAGGTCCTACCACCTTAAAACCAGGTCCTATATTACCTATAGTTGCAAGCACAGAAGAAAGTGTGGTCTCCATATCCATACCATCTATAGATACTAAAAGTACTGCTATTACAATTATACTAACGTAGGCAAATACAAATAATCCAACCTGCGATATGGTTTCATCCTCTACAACCTTACCATCTAGTTTTACTGAATTAACCATTCTAGGATGAATAATTTTACTTATTTCTCTTTTCATAGCTTTAAACAAAAGTACTATACGAACAGTTTTAATTCCCCCACCGGTAGAACCTGCACAACATCCTGTAAGCATTAATAAAGCTAATATTGATTTACTAAGGGTTGGCCACAAATCAAAATTAGTAGTAGCATAACCTGTAGTGGTTACAATAGAGGCTACTTGGAAAGATGATTGCCTAAAACCTTCCTTTAAAGATCCCCCATACATTCCTTTAATATTAAAAGCTATTATTGTCATAGCAATCAATACCATACCTATATAATATTTCACTTCTTCATTTTTAAAAGCTTGTTTAATATTTCCTGCTATTAGTTGAAAATATACATTAAAATTAACACCGAACAATAACATAAACACTGTTATTATAACTTCTATATATACATTATTATATGCTCCTACACTACTATTCATATTGGAAAATCCTCCAGTACCAGCTGTACCAAAGGCATGTATTAATGCATCATAAGGTTCCATCCCTGCAATTAAAAGTAAACTTATTTGTAATATAGTCATAGCAAAATATATTAAATACATTATTTTAGCTGTTTCTTTTATCCTTGGAACAATTTTCCCTGGAGTAGGCCCTGGACTTTCTGCCTTTAAAAGATGAATTGTAGTACCACCTATAGAAGGCATTAATGCTAATGTAAATATTAATATTCCCATACCACCTATCCAATGTGTAAAACTTCTCCAAAACAATATTCCCTTAGATAAAGATTCCACTTCTGTTAAAATAGTAGCTCCTGTAGTTGTAAAGCCTGACACTGTTTCAAATATACAATCTACAAAGGAAGGTATCGCTCCACTTATATAAAATGGTAATGCTCCAAATAAAGATATAACTATCCAACAAACAGAAACAGATAAAAAACCTTCTTTAGCATAAAAAGTTCTATTTTTAGGTCTAATATTTGACATTATAACTGCAGTACACAGCATTATTGCAATAGTTATTATAAAACTATTAGCATCCTTGCCACCATAATATAAGGACGCTATAAGAGGAAATATCATAACTAAAGCTTCATATTTTATTACATCTCCTAATACTTTAAATACTATTGGGTAGTTCATATTAAGTTTCCTCCCTCTAGTATATTATTAATATCCATTATATTATTTTCTTCCGTTACTATAATGACATTATCACCATCTTTTATGGAATCCTCACCATTAGGAATTATTATATCTTTATTTCTAACTATAGCGGCAATTAATACTCCTTTTTTTATCTTTATATCTTTTAAAGCTACATTTAAACATTTTGTGGTACTATTAGCTGCAAATTCTACTGCTTCTGCCTGTTCTCCAACTATTTTATATAAGTTTTCAATAAAACTTCCTTTTTTATTCTTCAATCCTCTTACATATGTAATTATTTTATTGGCTGTTAAAGTTTTAGGACTTATAACACTTTCAACTCCGATATTTTTAACTATATGATTATAATTTACTCTTGTTATCTTCGTTATAACATTATGTATATTAGCATTTAATGCAAATAGGGACGCTACAATATTTTCTTCATCACGATCTGTTAGGGCTATAAAAGCATCCACATCTTCTAAATTTTCTGACTCTAAAAGTTCTTGTTCTGTACCATCTCCATTTATAATAATAGCTTCTGGCAATGTTTCATTCAAATCTTTACATTTAATATAATTTTTTTCTACTATTTTTATATTAGCACCAACTTTATTAATTAATTTAGTAAGATAATGGGTTATTCTTCCTCCTCCTATTACCATTACACTTTTAATTTTATTTTGATGTTTACCTAAATATTTCAAAAACAATGTTATATTCTCGTGATCTCCTATAACATATACCTTGTCATTACTTTTAAGTATAAAATCACCTGTGGGCATAAATACTCTGCCATCTCTTTCAACAGCACAAAATAATACAGAGCATTTTTTTAAATCAATATCAGAAATAGATTTTCCTGCTATAAAGTCTTCTTTCCCTAATCTAAAACTAACTAAATCTACTTTGCCCTGAGCAAAATTTTCTACACTAGATACCGTTGGAAATTTTATAAGTTGTGCAATTTCAAGAGCTGCTTCCTTTTCTGGATTAATAATCATATCAATTTCTAGCTCTCTTTTTAGCATTGTAAGCTCCTCTGCATATTCTGGATCTCTAATTCTTGCTATGGTATGTTTTGCTCCAAATCTCTTAGCTGCTAAGCAGCAAAGCATATTTCTTTCATCACTATTAGTAACTGCAATTACTACATCTGCTCTACTAATTTCGGCCTCCTTAAGCACACTTACTCTTGTACCATTACCTTTAATACACATTACATCAAGATTATCCATAGCCTTCTGAAGTGCTTCAGCATTTTTATCAATAACAATCACATCATTATTTTCTTGAGATAAGTGCTTTGCTAAAGTGTAACCTACCTTCCCATTTCCTACAATTATAACATGCATTTTTCCTTTACCTGTCCTTTCACTAACTAGATATATATTACATATAAAAATATATAAAAAAATAAAAAATAAGGTTATAAAATACACTAATTCATAGACCTAGTTTTTTTATTTTAATACTATATTTATTGCTATAATAAATAATTAAAATAACACTATATCATATAAATCGTCATGTCCCCAATAATTATAATACAAATTTTTCTAAAATGTATTTTCCCAAAGTTCATAAGCTCTAAATATTTTTATTTATTTTAACTTTTCTCTAATTATCTTCTATTTTAAACATAAAACTGCCTTATTCAATGTATTTCTACTATATACTTCACTTTTCCTCAAAATCCTAATATTATGGCAGTTCTTCTAAGACTGGTAATGGATAAATATTCCTTATAAATAAGCCGCAGCTTAATTTAATAATGACTTGATTATAAAATTATTTTAGTCTATTATTAATTTCAATATCAATTTTAAATTATCATCTCTCTTTCAATTTTATTATAATTCATCCATTTCCCATATCCCATAAAATAGCAATGAGTGTTCTTATATTTTATATAAACGGTAATAAATTAAGGACAGTCCTCTAATACTTGAGTCTGCCCCATAAAAAATACATTTTAATATATTATTTAAAATAAATTTAATTATATATTTCTATCAATTATTTTAAATTATAACTAAGTTTAATGAACTATACTTTTTAATTACTTTAAATTATAACTAAAATTTATGAACAGTTCCCTTAATTATTACATTATAATTAAAATCCATGAATGGTATCCCATCATTCTTTATCTACACCTATTAGACTTACAGCCAATGTAGTTATAGGAATTGTGAATATGAGTCCTATGCTACCACATAAAGCTTGTATTATTTCTGCTGCCATTACATCTTGATTTAGCATTCTTTCAAAAGGTAACTTATAAGAAGATATAAGTAATAAGGTATACATAGCTCCTCCTGCATAGGCTAAAATAAGAGTGTTTGCCATGGTTCCCATTATATCCCTTCCTACATTGAATCCTGCTTTTACAAGTTGTTTTTTACTTATGTCTGGATTATTTATTTTTACTTCTTTCATAGATGATGCTATAGACATACTTATATCCATTACTGCACCTAAAGCTCCCATAAGGATTCCTGAAAATAATAATCCTTTAAAATTAAATTTTGGATTTCCAGTTATATATATAAGCATTTGGGCTTCTTCATCTGTAAGACCTATTACTTGAAGTATATTACTACTTATAAGAGCTATAATTCCTGCCACCATAACTCCGCCTAGAGTTCCTATAATAGCAGCATAACTTTTTTTGTTTTTTCCACTTATTATAAGTAAATTTAAGATACTAACTCCTATACATATGATTATAGAAACTAATATCGGATTAAATCCTACCATTATTAGTGGTATAAGGACTTTAAGTACTGCATAGGTAGTTATAAGTAATGCTAAAACTGAGCGTATTCCCTGCATTCCACCTAAAAGACTTAGTAAAACTAAAAATAATATAATTATCCCTTTCAAATATTTGTACCTTACAACTTCATATATATATGCTTTTTTTATGTTACCTTTATCATCTTCCTCTATATTTATTAATACCTCATTTCCCTTTTTGGCATAGGTTTCATGATAAGTTTTATCACTAACTAAATTGTCCATATCTATTACTTTATCTTTATATTTACCATTTAAAATTTTTACCTTTACTTTACTTCTAGAAAGCTGTCCTTTTTCACCTTCCTTATTTTCTATTTCTGTAATCTTTCCATGTATAGCTTCCTTTCTTATATAGCTACTGGGCATTAATATACTAACTATAACTATAATAGTTAAAATTATTACTTTAACATCGGATTTAGTTAATTTTTTTATATTTCTTTTTAATATGTCTATAAAATTCATTTCCTCATCTCCTGTAATAATTCCTTTAATGAACTAATCTCTTAATATATTTATATTATTTAACACTAAAATATAATATTTATTTTTTAATATGCAAATTTAATTATAACATATGTATATATAATGATTTTTTTATAATTCATATAATAATTAATAAAATATATTTACAATAAACTATGGGAAATTTTATACAACACTATTATGCTCTTTTAATCTTTATTATTTAAAATAAAAATACCCCATAGAGTAGACTTTTTTATTACCTACTCTATAAGGTATATTTTAAATTTAATCCCAGCCTTTTATTAAATATTATTCCCCCTATTATCATCTCTTATTTAAATAACCTAGTGCCCAATACATTATTATTTATAATTATTTTCATTTTTTCTCTTCTTACGAGACACTTTGTAAAATATATTCAATTATGGTAAATTTTTAAACTCTAATATCAACATTTTCAAATTATTATTGATAAATTTTAAAACATTATAATTTTTATATCCATAATAATACCTCTAAATACTTATGAATATAATAGACATTAATGTATTTTATTAGGTGCTGTGCTTATAATATAAATATATAACATTATCTATTTAAAAAACAATTTGTTATAAAAGATATATATAATAAAGATACTTTATCTCCAAATAATATAGAGAATATAGAAGCCATAGCTATAAAAGGTCCAAAGGGCATATAATCTTTTTTAGTTTTTCTTTTTGAAATTATAAGAAAAATTCCTATTAATGCTCCAAAAATAAAAGAAAAAAATAAAGTCATAGCAGTAATTTTAAGTCCTAAAAATAAGGAAACTACTATATAAATATCTAAATCTCCACTTCCCATTCCTTCAGTTGTGAAAATTATAGTTCCTATAGCAGTAGTACATAATAACACTGCATACATATATGTTTTTATACCATATCCAAAATAAAATTTTTCTATTAGTATGTAAATTACTCCAATTATCATAGCACTAATAGTAATTTTACTATATACATCTGTAGTATCCAAATCAATAAATCCAATAACAATTATAAAAGAAACAAATATAATATATTTTATAAAGCTAAAATTCAAACCACATAAATGATATATGCTTAAAAATAATATTCCTGTTAATAACTCTACTAGAGGATATCTTAAAGATATTTTATTTTTACAACATTTACATCTTCCCCTTAAAAATATATAACTTACTACTGGAATTAAATTATATATTTTTATATTTACACCACATTTTTCACAATAAGAAGGTGGAAAAATTATAGATTCTCCTTTAGGTATCCTATAGATACATACATTTAAAAAACTTCCTATAATTATGCCTAAAATTAAAACTATTATATTCATATCATACCTTTCAATAAGATTCTTAAAAAATTCTATATTTTATATTATATTTATATAATTGCCATTTGTTGGAATTTAATAACCCTATTATAATACTTTTTTATTTTTTACTATAAAATTCATTAAATATAACTTGATTTAAATATTAATTAATTAATAAAAAAACTTGTCCTATATTGTTATACAAATTTTAAATATTTTATTTTAAAAAAATATTAGATATTTATAATATTTTTTAAAATAATGTACAAAATATATATATAGTAATAGTTTTAAATTGGAGGTATAAAAAATGGATGAAAGAAAAAGAGAAAATGATTCAAATAATATGTCAAGTGGAATAATGGGATACATTATAAGATTAATAGTATCTATGGTTGTTTTAAGTGTAACTGCGTTTTTTACTCCTGGGTTTACTATACATGGATTTTGGGCAGTTCTATTGGCTGCTGTAATCATAAGCGCTATAGATTATTTAGTAGAAAAACTTATGGGAGTAGATGCCTCTCCTTTTGGTAGAGGACTAAAAGGATTTGTTATATCAGCCATAATAATATATTTAACTCAATTTTTAGTACCAACCATGAGAGTTTCTATAGTAGGTGCTATAATTGCAGCTTTAGTCATTGGTGTTATAGATGCTATACTGCCAGGAAGAGTTATGTAAAAATATAAAATTTAAAGACCTATTTAGTTAAATAACTAAATAGGTCTTTTTAAAATTTAAAATATACTATTACAATTAAATAAAATTTTCTTATAATTAATTTTTTAGTAATCTAATTAGAAAACATATTAAAATAACTTTACTTTAAATATAAATTATTTTATTACATAATCTTTTAATTGTTGTTGTATTTTTTTACTTACAACTTCAAGGGTGCTACTATCCTCTTCTCCATAACTCCAACTGAAACTATCTCCTTTATATCTTGGAAATAAATGCATATGATAATGACCAACATTATTAAAGCTTCCACCATTTTGCATTATACTATATCCATCTGATTTATATGTATCTTTCAGTACCTTTACCATAATTTTAGATACTTTCATTATTTCTATAGCCGTTTCATCATCCATTTGGTCTAAATCTAAATAGTGTTTTTTAGGTGCTATTAGCATATGTCCTTCATTAATAGGCTCTTCTGCTAAAAAACAGCAAACCAAATCATTTTGGTATACAATATTAGCCTTTTTTTCCTTGTTTATTATCTTGCAAAAATTACAGTTTTCCATAGTGTTTTTCATACTTATCTCCTTTTTTATAAAAATTTAAAATAAAATTCTACTTACCTTTTTTATTGTAACTAACTTTGAAAAAATAAAACATACTATTAAATATACTATAACCCAGCATCCAAAATCCATAAAAAACTTTAATATATTAAACTTATCACTAAATAAATTATAATTAAAGTTAAAAGAATTCATTAATAACTTATATATTATAAAAGAAAGTGCAAATTGTAAAAAAGTAAGCCCACTTTTGCTTATATTCAATTATATTCCCCCAATCATTAACAAATATAAATATATATATTTATAATAAACCATAAATTAACTGATGTCCAAAATAAAAACAAAATAATTTTATAATAATATTACTAGAAACATACTTTTATTTTAGTTTTTTATAATTATAGATTATTTATTATAACTAAATAAAATATTAATATATTTTTATATGTCTCTACAAATATATCATTAAAACGATTTTTTTAAGCTATGTTATAATCATTAAATACACTTTAATATATAAAAATTATATTGTAAATGCTACCAGCAATTTAGAATACTTTTGAAAAACCTAGTAAATTCAATGTTTTTAATCTAACAAAAATTTTTTTCACTTAAACAAATTAAAATAATTAGAAAAACATTTTTGACGTATTTTTGACGTCAAATAAAAAACTCTAGGGGATTAACCTTTAGAGTTTTTGTTTATATATTTATTTTCCCTCTTTGATCAATTTATCAAATATTTTTTGGTATTCTTCTTTACCAAAAGTACCACTATCAAATGTCAAAAAATTATCTACACTTTCTTTAGAAGTGTACATTAAAATGCCTCCTAATTGCTTAGTTGTAAATGCTATTCTTTTATAACAATTATATTTTTTATCACTGCTAACAATTCCTGATATAACATTAGAATATGTGTAAAAATCTTTCACTTTTTGTTCCACACTTCCATCCTTAGTATTCAATTCTACAAATAATCCTTTATCATCACCTTCTCCATCTTCCCTTAATTGAGTAATCTCTAAAGGAATTACGGTTGAAAGTCCTTTATTTAATTCTGTATTTTTTAAATCTATTGATTCTTTTTTTTCATCTTTTTTATCTTCCTGTTTTAAATCTTGGTTAATATTTTCTTTATTATATTCCTTAGTTGTTTGTTTAGATCCACAAGCAACTAATCCTAAGGCTAAAATTCCTGCTATTAATATAGATATTAGTTTTTTCATGTACTAATCCCCCTCTTGGTAATATAGCTTAATTATACCAAAAATGTTATATTTGTAAATAAATCAACAAATCTTGTGTATATGAAAAGAGGCAGTTCCACTTGGGAAACTACCTCTTTGTTTTTATTTTAATTCTGCTAGCTTAATAATTTTATTTGTATTTGGTTGTCGGAAATAAATAAATTTTTCTTCTTCGTGTACATCATATATAGATATCCATAGCGGTGTAGTCTTATCTAAACAATACATATACTCTCCATTCTCTGGGCAATTATCCTCTGAAGGTTCAATGGCTTTTGCAATGCCGATGAATCTTGTGGAAGCTCCAATTAACAAGCCTACTATTAAATATCTTATTCCCTTTCGCATTTCAATTTCCTTTCTCTTTGTTCTATTAAATCCTTTAATTCTTCCAAGTCTTCTAAAGTTGCAAAATTTTTTATAAAACTTCGTGTGTGTGATCTCTTATTTAAGTATTTGGCGTGTTCTTTATTTTTGTCATACCATTTTTTATTGGCTTCCGTTTGGTTACTCTTTGCCATTATAATCATCCTTTTTACTTTTAATTTCATGTTTTTCTAATTCTAATTTAGTTTTCTTCCTTTTATTATAAGTCAATTTGATTAGCAGTAATAATATTATTATAATTGATATTATTAATAAATAATTTAGTATTTTATTCATATACTTGTGATATAATATAGGAAAGGTTGAGGGGTTTAATCCCCCTCTTTTAACCTTTTGATTTCTAGCCTTAGTTTTTTTATTTCTAACTCCGTCTTGTTGTTCTGCAAACTCAGTTGACGGATTGTTAGGAGTGAAATTACTAGGGCTATTAGCTTTCCTATACTTTCTATCACTTACTCACCTCCTTATCAATTACTATACTTATATTATACTATGCATAGTATAATAAATCAATACCTTTTTAAGAATTATTTATATAAATTATAATAATTTTTCCAATAAAAAAAGAAGGTACTTCTATTATAGAAGTACCTTTAAAATTGAAAGTTTATATATTTCTAATTGATTAATTTTTCTACATCTGGATATAATAAAAATAGACCAATACATAGCACCAATATATAAATCCATACAAAAGAACCCCTTTTTATTGGGGTTCTCTTATTTAAATAATCTTTTTTCTTTTATCTAGGCTCTTAGTATCTTACGACAACGAAGACAATCGACCCAACCTGTTCCATCGTCACGTGAATGTACATCCTCCACATGTCCTAAATAATCACAACATGAATGGCTTTGTCCTGGCATTACCCTGGCATCACATACATTACAAATAAATGCTGCATGGGCAGTAGACACATTTACCCCAATTATCAATGCTGTTAAAAGACCAATTGCAATTTTTTTCATTTAGTCATCCCCCTCTATATTATTTTATCTGTTAAATCATTTTAACTTAACAGACTCTTATTATATAATTTCTACATTTATACAATTTTTCCTTTATAATTTTTACCAAAAATTCAGACATTTTACATTATTATTCAGCAAAATAAAAAAAGAAGGTACTTCCATTACAGAAGTACCTTTAAAAATTTAATATCTTATATATTTCTCATAAACATAACCACCATGCGGAGGATAATAAATATGTATCCAATCTCCTTCTTTACGGTATAATTGTACTTTTGCACCATTAGGTAAAGCACCTAATATTCTGCTAGATGTAGATTTCTTTTCTCTAATATTTACACCGCTTGGGGTACATATAGTACCTGTTTTACCATCTAAATTAATCCAGCTATTATTGTTGTTATCTGTTGGTTTGCTTGGTGTACTACTTGTAGTCTGTCCTACTAATCCTTTAACTATAGCATTAGCCATATTTTCAGCATTATATCTGTTCATATCTCCTGCATTATCACAGAAACAACATTCTATAAGCATGGCTTTAGCCTTTGTGTGTTTTAGTACATATAAATTACTACCATCTTTTATCCCTCTATTTGTATAACCTAAAGCACATATATTATTTAATACTCTTGACGCTTCTGTAAAAGATTTTCCGCCATAAGTAAAAACCTCTGCACCATAAGCACTACCATTATAGCAATTAAAATGAATAGATACATATAAATCTACATTGTTGTTATTAGCTGTATTAGTTCTATAACTTAAACTATCATTTAAGCTTGAACAACTATCCTTATAACAATTAATGACTGTATGACCTAAAGCTTTTAACTTAGCTATAACTTTTGTTCCTACCTCTCTAGTTAAGCTTGATTCTGCTTTTATTCCTACTGCTCCATAATCTGCACCAGACATTGTATGCCCACAATCTATTCCTATTTTCATATAAATACCTCCCTAAAATTTAATAAAAAAAGAACAAAACTATTTGTCTTGCTCTTTTCTATCCTTACTAAAATAAAATGCCACAACCATTGTATAGATGGTTATAAATTCTGTATTTAAAGTATTCTTAATTGCTAATATAGCAAATACAATAGTCATTATTACAGCTATAAGCCATCTAGCACTCGTTATTTTATTCAATACTCTATCCATACTACCCCTCCAATTTACCCTCTATTTTATCAACTGTCTTTTTTACATCTTCTATAACATTTAATTTCTCTGCTAATTCTTTAATAATATCTTGATATTTCCCTTCTCTCCTAGAATTTTCTCTAAGCACATAAAAAAGAAGATATGCAAAAAACACTGCAAAAGCTCCTTGTGTTGCTACTAGTTTAATTATTTCATTTTCCATTCCGCACCTCTCTTATTTAAAAATAAGCAAAATAAAAAAGACTACATATTAATAGTCCTTACTCTGCTTTTATAAATTTATTTTATTGTGTAATAAAATCTTCTTTGCATATTTCTTTGTATTCTTCCATTGTTAAATATATCATACATTTACCTCCTATATAAATAAATCGTATTTGTATAATTGCTATCTTTATTATAACCTATACTTATCAAGTTTTTAGAATCATATGAAGTTAGTATCTTACAATAATCCCACGAACGACTGTAGTTGATTTCTGTCATCTGTCTTACTTCTGGCATAGGCGCAAAATCAAAAGGATTTAGTTTTGGAACTCTAGAATTAACCTCGAACAATTCCCATCCTTTAGCACAAAGAATGAATCCAATATCAGGGTTCGGACTCATATTAATACACATAGGAACATCTTCACTAGAGGTGTGATGATATAAACCAAATGTTTTAAGATATATACTCATATAATCCATTCTATATGACCAACCGCTAACTAAATCGTAAGCTATTTGATTTTTAGGGTCAGCTACATATGATTGAGGGTGAGAAGTGTTAAATGATGCATAACTTTTATCTATACTATCAGTTGTATCATATTTAAATTTACAAAACAAACTATTGTTAGAAGCGGATTGACCATACAACCATCCATCATACGCCATATAACTCCTTGTTTCCGTATTGATGCTATATTTATATTCTATAAACGTTTCTTTTGTAGGAGATAATTTTTTGTCTGTAACAACTAAATAAGTAGGTACTGAACCCCATGATAAATTAAATATAAATACAATCTTTTCGTTGATTGGGTCTTGCACAACTTTTCTTATGGCTGAGTTTGAGTGTTGAGACTCATCTACATCAATAAATTTCCCTCTAACAAAATTACCTAATCCATCATATTGTTTCACTGTATATTGTGCTGTTGTACTGGTGCTAGAATTGTCTTTATATATACCTATAAAACCATCTTTTACAGAAAATAGTTGAATTGTTTCTCCCGTTGAATATGAATTGTTTATTGTATCTACCGCTTTGGGGTTGTTTAAATCATTTAAGGAAACAAAATATACCTTTTTATCTGAAACGGTAGAATACATTATACCCTGCGACCCAACAGCTATATAATATTTGTCATTTACTAGTAGTTTTTTTATAACTTCATCATTAATATTTAGAGTGCTAACATATTTAAATCTACCTAATGGAGTGTTACCACCTTTTGATTTAGTTTCGCCTATTAATTTGTGTAAAGTTAATAAATTATCCATTTGAAAATTAAACATTACATCAACCTCGCTTCTATTAAATCGCCAGATTCATTATCAAAAGTAAATTTAAAACTAAATTTTTCTACAGGCAAATTACCAGATTCGTTATAAAAAGTTATATTTATAGCGTCTGGGTGAAACTCTCCGCTTGTTGTTGTACCATCTAGAGTTGAATCTGCAAATTTTGTGCCATCTTTCCTAGTCCATACAACACGTTTGTAATATCCAGTATCTAACAAATCGCGTTTAAACGACTTAAAAGATAGTTTGCCGATGGCTTCTTGGATTAGCTTATCTTGGTTTTCATCTTTTAATTTTATTTCAGTTATATCTTTCTGTGTGTTTTCTGATTGTAAATCTATCTTATCCCAATTATCATTTAAACATTTTTTAATATTAAAAGTTGTTGTATTAAAATCGTCTGCTTCTCGGTCATATTTAAAAAGTTTTAAGTTTTTGGTTTCTATACTCATTTAATCCCTCCTAAAATGCAAAATTGCTTAATGTAGTGTTTTCTAATTTTGTTAAGGTCATTGCTTCTACATCTTTTAATAATAGATATGCAAATAAATACTCTACTGGAAGATGGCTAGGTTTAGATAAGTTTATTTGCTTTTTTAAGCTCTCTAAATCTGTAGGTATTCCATATTCACCCACAAATTTGAGTACTATTTTACCATCTATAAATGACACTTTTACCTTACCATTCTTCCAGCTGTTACATATAGCTTGTAATAAGTTTAAATCTGCCTTCCCCTCTGATTTCCATCTAGCAGCTATAATACTATTTTTTTCGTCTTGCTTTAAAACTGGGTCTAATTTAATTCCCATCTCACTTGCTAAAAGGTCGGCTCCCCATGTCATTGTAGAGAAATTAAATTGTTTCTTTATATCTGTTATGACATCTTCTATAGTGTCCATTTCAACTCCACTAGTCTTACACAATTCTTTTATGTATGGATCTTTCCTAACACGTTTATGTAAATTTCCTATTAACTGTTGTTCTATATTCATCTTCTCACCTCTTATATTAAGGTTACGGCGCCCATTGTAGGGACTTCTTCTTCACCTATAATCACGTTTTCGCTTAGACTATTATTTACTTTTACATTTGTTGCATCCAACACCCCATCCGCAGATAGGATTAAAGAAATTATCTTGGCATGACTTACGTAATTTATAGCAGTAGAAAAAGCAATTTCTTTTAAGTATTCTGTTATCTTGCTAGAAATATTTTGTTTTATTTCTTCATCACTGTAACCATTGGCTTTAGTTATACTACATTCTAAATCTATATTTTTAGCCGTAGCGCTTACAACGGTGCAATAGTTACCTATGGCGCTGGCACCAGCACCAGTACCCCACAAAGACCATGTATTTGTATTGGTATCTAGTATCCCTTTAGGGTCTATATACTCTTGTACCGTATTAACTAAATCCTCACTGGCTGGTTGCATATTTGAATCTATAATTATAACTTTTACTGTTAAATCTCCGTTCCAAAGTGGTATTACTTTAGCATTGCCGACCCCTGTTACAGATTTAGCCCAATATATAAAATGTGCTTGGTTGTTACTTGTTATTGGATTTTTTAGAGATTCGTAGTATCGTTGTTTAAGTGATTCGTCCGTTTCTTCCTCGAACCCATCAAAACTGGGATTGGAATTATTAACTTCTGTAAAACCTGTTATTGTTATCGGGAACTCTGTAATACTATTAGCTCCAACCATACCAATATTACCAACTTGGGTACACTCTGCTAATATTGTTCCCATTCCTTCTATTTGTTTTTTTTCTAGGCTTGCAAATTCTATCTTGTTAGGTGTACCAAATAAATCCTCTTTATCAATAGTCCCTGTTCCTGTTAGAGTTAGAATTACTTTTGCTCTTGTTGCTACTTTCCTAACTATGCCTTTATTATCGTAGACCCTTGCGGTTAAATCATCACCAGATAAGTCCTTAACTAATCTAAGATTAGCTATAGATAAAGCGTATTGATATAAAACAGCCAATTCTATAGCGTTAGTTTTAGCTATATCGTAGGTCAAATAACCTGGGCTTTTCTCGTAAACATTCGATATATTACCCAACATATCAGTTACTAGCTGTTCTTCTGTCTTTACATTCACACTCAACCTTCCACCCCCCCTAAGCGCTTATATTAATAACTTCATTATCTTTTGTAACAACATCAAAGCTTACATTCAAAATTGATTTTTCTTGTGTTGTTACAAAGTTTTCTATATGATCTACATATCTATGCTTTATAATCGCTTCTTCAATTTCTCTTTGTAGCTCCGAAAGAATATACGCATTTCTTTTCTTTCCAGCTAAATCCTCTATATTACAGTAAAAATTTGTACCTTTGTAAATCTTGTATTTATTTTTATAAGTTAACAATATCCAATGTATCCATTGCTCTAGTGCTTGTCGCTCTGTACATTCAACAAGCCTCCCGTCTTTAATTACATATTCATTCTTTTTAAAGTCAAATAAAAAAACCTTACCCAGTTTGGATAAAGTTTGTTCTTCTTCTATTTCTTCTACTTCTTCAATTATTATATCTTCTTCTGGAAGTAGTGCCATATTCACCCCTCCTATATTTTATCTGCAATAAAAAAGTGCTGGTCGCTTTCATTTGCAATAACCAACACTTTATCATTATTTTTTAGCATATTACTATATGTTATTTTAGCATTGTAGCTAGTGTTATTTAATTCTATAGTTCTTTCTTCTACTCTATCTTTTAAAGCATTGCATAAAGTAGAATTGTTTGGGTCCAAATATAATTGATTATCCATAATACTTATTCTGTAATCTGAACCGCCTTTTACAACTTTCCCTATTGTTGGTCCTATTCTATCTTTATTATTTCTTTTTTTTAGCCATTGGGCAAATTCTATTCCATAATCCATATATAACCTCCTAGCTAAAATCTATTGTTATACCTATTTTATGTATATTATTATTTAAAGTATGCTGTGTGCTTTTTATCCTATACCAACCATTTACACCATATTTACCTAAGTTGACTTTAATTAACCTATTAGAATTTATATAAATACCTTTCCCAGTATCTATTGTATTAAAAGTTAATTCTTTTTTAGTTTTGTTTTTCTCTCTTAATTCGTTTTTTGCGATATTATAAGCTTGGCTAGTATTTTTATCTTCTACACTTACAATATCACTAAGCTCTCCATAAGTTTTAATATTCTTTGTATCTTTTATATCTGCTAGAATCTTGCCATCGTTGTTTACTGCTATAACTCTATTTTTAAATTCCTCCATGCTTCTACTAACACTATAATCTTTCCCTATCAATAGAGTTGAATTAATCTTTAAATCTACAAGTTTATTTATATAAAGTGTTTTTCCTTGCATTTCCATTATGTAATTTGTGCCTATTTCTTTTTTACATTGTTCTAATATGTCTTTTATTATATCGCTTAGCGTTTCTTGAAAATATAGCTTATTTATCCTAGTGCCTAGCCATATAATACTATTATTTATACCAACTTTTTTACATACTTGCTGTAAAGCAGTTTTTGCATAAACATTCCTAAATTGCATTACATATTTATTTTTATTTAAATAGAAAGCATAATCCATTGCAGTGTAACTATGGATATTTTCTTTATTACTTTTACTTACTATAACACCTTCGAAAACAATTACTTTGTCTTGTTTTAGTATTATTTTACTTCTCCCCTCTGATAGATCTAATATACTATCAAAAGACAAGGAAGTCGCTAGAGTATCTATGTCGTTGCTCCAACTTAAATTATTAGAGTACTTTATTATTTCTTTAGTTGTATATCCTTTCCCCACTATGTAGGAAACATATAGATACCACATTATTTGGGTTCCTCTCTATATTGTTTTAGCTCTAACTTATAAGCCACATCCCCATTTGTTAGCTCATGCCAACTAATGTTTTCCACGCTAACCATCCAATTTAATAATTCTTGTGGCAAAAAAGTATTTTTATTTCTATTTATAACAACTCGCAGAGGTTTTTCAGTATCCATAGCGATATTCCACATATTAATTAAAAGATAAGGATTAATTTGGCTCTTAGCCCACCTATATTTGTTTGGATATGCTGGCAACCAACTTTCTAAATTAAAACTTATTAAACTTGACTTCCCTAAAAAGTTATATTCTCCATTATTAAAGGTTTCAAAGGTTTCATTTTTCGCGGATTTTTGTAGTTCTGGCATTTCTTCTGGAAGAATAGGAAGTTCATACAATTGTTTTCTGTCTAATGTACTGAAATATATATTTGCCATATTACACCCCCTATAATAAAAAAGGCATAGTTATAAAACTACACCTTTACATATTTTGCATTGCTATTCTAACTTGACTTATTATATGTTGTCCTGCTTGGTCGAAAAATTCTTCCGTCCCAACGTTTCCATTGAAATATATGTTAAATGTGGGATTTGAAGCACCATTCATAAGTTGTCTGGACTTATCTGCAGGGAGTATTGTTTCTCCACTGGATAGCTTTCTTAATTCTCCGCCTTCTTCGTTTATTAACGCCATGCCCGCAGGTGAGTATCGTGTTCCTTTGGCGAAATGAGGTATTTCGGATACACTTCCTATATTAACTCCTGGCACTTTGTTTGCTTTTGATATAACTTTATTGACACCACCTATGAACCCATTCATTAAGTCAATGCCACCATTTATAATGCTCTTTATTCCGTCCCATATGCCTTGAAAAATCCCCATTACAGTATTTTTTATATTATTAAATATATCAGAACATATCCCGATTAAAGCATTAAAACCGTCACTTATTGTACTAGCGATATTACCAACAATATCGCTAACAGTAGATACAATATTATTCCATATATCTGTTATAGTGCTCCAAATTGAGGACATAATTCCACTTACAGTTCCATAAATGGTACTCCATATAGAACTAATAACACCCCAAATAGCTGACATTACAGTGGACACAACCCCGGCTATAGTATTCCATACATTTACTATAGTGTTCCATATCGCTGTGGCTATTGTTGTTATTGTAGTCCATATAGCTGTCCATACTGTTGTTATAACATTCCATATAGCTGTTAGTATAGGTTGTATAACGCTCCATACGTTAGTCCACATTGTTACAATTGCGTTCCATATAAATGCTCCTACAATTATTATTACAGCCAATATGCCTTTCCATACTGCTTCTATAAACAATCCGATAGGTGTAAGTATTGTTACAATAACATTCCATATAGTTGTAAATACCGTAACTATTGTAGTCCATATGCTTGTAAGTACTGTAGAAATTGCAGTCCAGATATTAGTGAATATAGTTGTTATTGTAGTCCATATATTTGTAAATACCGTTGTTATACTAGTCCATATATTACTAGCTACTGTAGAAATCGTAGTCCATATGTTTGTAAAAACTGTTGTTATACTAGTCCATATATTAGTGAATACTGTTTTAATTGTTTCCCATAAAGTTTGAGCAACTTGCTTTATTTTATCCCAGTTTTTCCATAGTAATAATCCTATTGCTATTACAGCCGTTATCGCCACCATGACCCATCCCAAAGGTGTAAGCATTAAAGTACCATTAAGCAATCCTATTGCAATCTGTACTCCGAATATAACCCCTTTAAGTACCTTGAAAATTTTAATGGCTATATAGAAGGATGCAAATACAATAGCTACATTTGCTATTGCATCTTTATGCTCTACTATAAAAGTTATAACCTTGCTAACAACATCATAAACCTTTGTAAAAACTTCACTTGCTTTACTTGCTATTCTATCCATAGTGCCATCACTCTGCCATTGTTGCAAAGTGTCAGCGACTTGTTTTATTTTTTCCTTTAACTTTTCCATGATAGAGCCTTGTTTTATAGTTCCTTCATCAGTTAACCCTACTATTTTAGCAAGCGAATTTTTAACAATTCCTGTAACTGTACTCCACATACCTTTAGCTGTTTGTGCAAGCATTTCCGCCCCGCCTTTGTAACGTTCATTCATTATGGCTAGCAGAGCTTGGTTAAATTTCTCTTGGTCTACTATCTGCCCTTTTTGGTTAATAACCTCTTGTCCTCGAAACATCTCATTTGCTTTTTTAGCTATATCCATTTTCTTTATTCCAAATTCTTTTAGTCTTTCTAATTCTCCAGTTTGAGCATCAATAAAAGCTTCTACGCCCTGTAGAAGTGGTTTATTAGTTGCTCCCGCCATATCTCCTATTATGCCTAGATTCTTTTGTGCAGAAAGTCCCATAGCTTCTAAACGGGCACTTCCTTCTACAACTTCACCTGTTTCAAACGGTGTGGCATTTGCTAATTCTACTGACCACTTCATAATTTTGGCTGCTTTCTTAGCATCCTTGGTCGCAGTCATAAGTTGAGTTCTAAACCCTTCCATGTTCATTCCTTCGCCAATACCAGTTTTAAGTGCTGCACCACCTAAGGCACCAGCTATAACTGCACCTGTTTTTATTGCTTTATCTCCAATTCTTTCAAAGTGATCCTTAGATTTTTGAGCAAAAGAAGAAACTTGTTGAGATGCTCTTTTTGCTTCTTTTGTTATGCCTTCTATATTTTTATTTACTTTAAGCAATCCGCTACTCATTTGATCTCTTAAGGAGAGAACGACACCAATAGTTTTAGATGCCATACACATACCTCCTTTCTTATTTATTTCTTACCAAATATAGCTTGTATTTTTTGATTATCATATTCTACTTGTTCTTCTATCTCATTTCTCATGCTTTGAATAAAAAACTCTCTCTCAAGCCCATCTAAATTAAGAAGGTAGTCAAGGCGCTGTCCTCTACAAACAAAATAAGAGACCCAATACAGTTCCCCATATCGCGCCTTTTTACCGCTACCTTCTTTTATTAGTTTTTTACTTTTTTGCTTATCTCTTGATCTTCAAATTCTTCATTCACTTTTTGTGCTAAACTAATTGTCTCATCTATTCCAAACACTTTGACAGGAACATCAAAGGGTTCGGTTGCTTCTACTGTTGTTATTAATTCTGGACTATGTAAAAATTCGCAGGTATTATATAGTAGCTCCTTGCTTGCTTGTAACATATTACTATAATCTATTTTTGTTATATTTTCATCCTTACTTACATTTACACTGTTTGCTAAAACATTTTTAAACTCTAAAAGTTCCGCATCTGTAGGTCTTTTAAATGTTAGTAACCCAAACCCTTCTACTTCTATTTCTGCAACTTTTTTTCTTCTATTATATTTATCTGTTGCCTTTCTAATAAAATCTTCCAACCCTATCTTTTTTGCCTTATTCATACATTCTCCCCCTAAATTAATTCTAAATATTCAAATGAACTCGCTGTGAATGGTAGTTCTTCTTCTATCATCGCCCCCGCTTCTAGCTTTGCTAGTTGTAGTTCTGTAAAAACTACGTCTTCTAATTTTAATCTCTCTATTTTGTTGCCATTCTTTGTTGCAGTAGCAACAACTATGCTTATATCTGGCATATCCAAAGTCCTAAACCCTTCCGCTAAAAGTCTTTGCGCTCTTGAATCCGTTTTTTTGATTGTAATAGTACCTTCGATACTATTACCCGTAATTTTGGTGTATTTGTTAGCATCACCAACAAATCTTATGTCCTCTGTTTCCAAGGAACATTTAGCTTCTATGCTAGAAAGATTTCCCCAAAGTTCAGTATTAACCCAAATTCTACCTTCGTTTCCACTTATAACTTCATTCCCTTTAGCCATTAAAATCCCTCCTATTCCATTGTTATAACTAGTGTTAAATCAGTCATGCTTGTTAAGATCTTTATATTTGCGCCTAAAAATAATTTTCTTTTAAATGTGGTATTTTTAACTGTCGAATTATCCCATTCTTTAGCTTCCTGTTTTCCACTAGATATCCAAGCTTTTCTTTGTGCTTCTATATCTATAAAACTTTCATTGCTATACGCACTGTCTAATACATCCCTTGCAGCTAGATTACTAAAATAAGTATTAACCGCGCTTACAAATAGCATTTGATTATCTAATTTATTCTTGAATTTACCTATGTAATTATTTTTAAACGTTTTTCTTATATCATCTTTAATTAAATCTACTGTTTCAATTACTTCAATTAAAGAGAAGTCTGCATTTTTATCATCAGTAAATGTAGTTAGGGAATTTACGCCTAACCCGATTTTTACGATATTTTCATCATTTATCAAAATTAATTTTCCTGCTTGAATCTCTTGATTTGGATTAGATGGTTCCAAAACAGATTTTAAGTTTTCCATAACCATATATGTTGTCCCTGCTTCTGTTCCTGCTGAAGCGATATACCCTAACAATGTAGGTAAAAATTCATATCCATCTTTTTCTCCTCTGGCATTATCTTTAAAAGTTACTTTTGTGTTTCCTAATATTACGATACCTTCATGGTCGGGTGCTGTTGTAGGATCGTATACTACAGCTTTGAAAGTCTTTTTATCTATATCTCTTCTTGTTTTTGTCCAGCTAACTAAAGCATCATAATCCGTTTTAATGTCAGAAGCTAAACTAACCCAACCAGTTGAATAATAACCTTTTATTATGTCTAAAGCATCTGTAATAGTTTCCTCTAAATCTACCCTTACGACAATAACCTTGTTAGGATTTCCTAGCAAGGCATCTTTAATATGTTGCAAATTAGTTGCTGTGTACTTAGTTTTGTCTAATTCTAATTCTGCTAAATTTTTATATTCTACTCTATTAAAAGTTTTATCAGTATCATCTTTTAAAATCAGAATAGCATTATCACCCTTTTGTAAAAATGTTGTGGCACGTTGTTTAAAAATAACATTAATATACGGTAATGTATTATCCATTTAAATACCTCCTATTTCTAATTCTTCTAAATCCTCGCCAGTTTGCTCTTTCACACTCATTGCATATAAATCAGCCAATGTTGTTATTAGCAAACCTTCCTCACCCCTAGAATCAAATTCGCATTCAAAAACAGATATGTAATAGTCATCAGTAACCTTAATACCTGTTTGGAATATTAAACTTAATAAATCTTGTATTTCTAGCAGTTCAATTTTGCTAGTTTCTCGATTTTTTGCAAAATAAAAAAGCCTAACATCAAAATTCCTTTGACTGGCTTCTCCATTTAACATACTTGTTTTATTTTCTGTAAAATCTACATAAAAAGAAGGTCTTGTAATCTTTTCTCTTACATCTGTAGATGAAAATTGAATATCTTTATAATCTGTATCCTTTAGGCCTTTTTTGATCTGCTGTACTATAGCCTTATTTATTTCTTTTAATGTTACAATCTATAATCCCTCCAAAATAAAAAAGAACATGTTATACATGTTCTTAATCTCTATATTTTATTACTTCTTTTCTTAGGGTTTTTACGAATCCTTGCGCCATAGGTAAACCAAAACCTTTTGCAGTGTCTATTTCCATCACAAAATCGTTGTCGAACCCATCTTCTTTTGTACTTATTATTATAAAATACCTTTGGTTTGTTCTTTTTTTCTTTAAAGCAAAGGCAAATATTCCAAAAGCTAAAAGTCTTGTTAATGTTACATCTTTGCTTATTTCTTCTTCTGTCTTTAGCTGTACATCTGTGATATTTTTTAAATCTAATTTATGATATGTTTTCCATAGTTGCTTAAATATTAATTTATCCTTATCTATTTTTAGTTTCAGCATACCACTCATCGCAAGATTTGGATAGTCGCCTGCATAATTACCACTTATTTGATTTATATCTTTTCTTACTTCAAACATTTGCATTGTATGCACCCCCCAAATATAGAATAACATATTTTATATTTTTAAGGAATATTTTCTTTATTAATCAAATAATTCATCTAAAAATTCGTCTATATCTTCGTAGTATTCACTATTAAAAGCTTGCGCTGAATCCTCTATAAAATGAAATCCAGGAATAAATTTTTCGTCCCCATTTCTAGCTTTATGCATCCAACCATCATTAAGTAAATGAGCATGAGGACTAGAGTTGTATGCTCTTATAGCTAGTTCTTTACCTTTATATTTATATAACTTACCAGCTTTAAACCCTTTCTTTAAATTTCCGGTTTCTTCTCCTATGCCTTTAGATGCAAATGTTTGTTTATTTTGCTTATTTAATTTTCTAACTTCTTTCCTTAAAAATGCTTTGGTTTTCTTAGGGTACTCGTTTTTAGCTGTATTTAGTAGACCTTTGCTAAACTTATCTAATTGTTTAGTATCAAACCCATTCATTTATTACACCACTGGATAATTATATTTTTCTAGGAGTACCTTTCTTATACCTTGCATTTTTTCAAAACATTCAGCTTTTATTTTATGCAGTTGTTCTATTAATGTCCCCGCTTCATCTAATTGCCTTTTTATACCCTCATGTTCTTCTTTCAACTCATTATATTTCTGTACTAATTGTTCTTTCTCCCATTCTCTTAATTCAAATTCACCCATTTAGCACCTCTATTCATATAATATTTTTGTCATAAACTCTATAAATTTATTTTTCTTAAAATCTCTTTGAAAATACTGTACCTCGTACTTATTTCCTTCTTTATCTTTAAAAGACATATCTTTGCTTGGTTCTTTTATGCTTAACTTTCTACATCTTATTTTATGGGTTACACTGGAATACTCTATTTCTGTATTGGATATAGTGCTAACACTTCCACCTATCGGAATAACTTCACACCATATATCTTTTATTTTCCCTTCTCTTGTATCATTTTCACCTAATTCATTTTTAAAAGGTACCATACCCCACAATTCAAGCAGGGTATTTAATTTTAAACCTTCCACATTATCAACTCCTATATATTACAATTGTAATTGCAATATAATACTTTTTAATGTATAAGCAACTTTTTCATTACTCCTATCTATTGTATATTGTCTATTTTCATATAAAGTAGAAACGATATTAAATAACAACAGCTTATATCTAGCACTTGTTTCATCATACTTACCAACTGCATCTACTATATACTCTTTAGCAACATCAATTAGTAGCGTTATATAAGTATCATCTTCACTAAAATCAACTCTTAAGAACTTTTTTACTTGCTCTAAATCCATATATTATCCCTCCTTAAATTTTAAAGGAGTGTAAAAACTCTTAGTTAAGCACCAGTTACAGTAGTATCAATAGTACCGGCTATATAGCACTTATCGGATTTATCCACTTGAATTACATCAATAAATTCTATAAGCCTTGCAATAGTAGTATTACTCATAAATCCAGCTTCACTTGAAGTAGCAAAGCTAATTAATCCATTATAATCAACAAATTTAATAGCTTCTGATAAATTACCATAGAAAATTGGTGCTTTAGTTCCTGTGTTTGGCAACATCGCATCAGAATAAACCATAACTGTATATCCTTTGAATTTCTTTTGTGTTGGATTAGCAATATCATCAGATAAAATTGGCCTACCTTGTTTATCTACTTCTCCATCTAAATAATCAAATCCAGTTTGATTAGTCACAATTACAGTACCAAATAAAACTGCTGGATCTAAATCTATATTTAAGGATTTCTTTAAGTCTTGCCAACCTTTTAATTCTTTTACTTTTTTATTCTCTTTTAATTTAGTAATAATTATCTTGTTTTCTGTTATAACTGCTTTTTTAGCAAAAACTTCAACTACATAAGATATTAAAGCATTATCTGTCATTTTTAATAAAGTATTAGATAGCTTAATGAATGCTGCCTTTTCCTTTAAAGCATAAGATACATTTTTAAATTTAATATCATCACTATCGCCTCCGTCTGTACCATCTGTAAAATCAATAAGTTCTGATACTGTTTCAAAATCTTCTACCGGGAATGATCCTGTTAATGCACCAGCAGGCATATATCCTACTGCATCTCTTAAACTTCTATATTCTCTTATCTTTTTGTGAATTAAAGTTGAAACATCTGTTGGTAGTAGATAGCCTTCCCCATTTCCTGCGCTAGTCTGTGGAGTTTGAACTAATAAAGCATTTTCAGCTTCTGTTAGACTTCTTCCAGTAACTTTTTTTATCATGGCCCTTATGCAATTAGCATTTTCTTTAGCTTTATGTTCTGGCATTTCATTATTATTATCTTTTGGATCATTGTTAATATTATTTTCAGCTACAAGTACTTCTTCTTCTTCTTTCTCTAAAGCTTCTTGAATGCCAATAGCATTTTTTAAGTCTTTAATTTCTTCCATTTTATCTTGTGCATCTTTAACTTTATTTTCATCTAATAAAGCTTGCGCTTCATTTTTTAAACCTTCTAATTTATTTCTCATTTCTAAAGATTTTTTCATTTAATACACTTCCTTTTTAATTTTTTACATAAAAAAAACTACATACTAAGTAAATCTAACTCGGTTTGTAGTTTATTTTTTAATTTATTATGGTCATTATTTTTTATTGTTTTATTCTTTAATAGTTTATTAGGAGTATTCTTATATTTATCATAAAATTGACTTGTACTAGCTACCTTTTCTGAACTTTCTTCAACTTCAAAATTGAAATAATCTATTACTGTTTCACCAGTAAACCATGTTTCGGCATTAATTAAATTATTTATTTCTTCTTCTGTAATACCTTCTTTTACATTCTCCATATAAATATTTCTAATTGAATCCTGGCATATATCTAATGTATCAGCTTCTTTTCTCAATTCATCAGCATTAAGTGAAGTCCAAAAATAGCTAGCTGTTGGTTTATGAATCATAAACTGTGCGCTTTTATGTATAATAACTTTATCACCAGCACATGAAATTACGCTAGTAATACTAGCTGCTATTCCATCAACATGAACAGTTTTAAAACCATTATGTCTTTTTAATTGATTATAAATAGCAATACCAGCAAATACAGAACCTCCACCACTATTTACGTAAATATCCAAATTATCAAATGAATTTAATTCTTTTAGAAAATCAGCTATGTCCTGTGGGCAAGTATCATCATCTGACCATTTACTCCATTGATCGCTTACTATATCTCCATATAAATAAAGTTCTCCATTCCCATTACTATTATTTTTTATTTCCATAAATCCAACATTTTTTAACTTATTAGATTTTTTATCAAAAATAGTACAATTAATTTTACTCATTCTCTCCACCCCCTTTCATATATTGCTTTCCTAAATCTTTTAATGGAATACTAGCACCATTACCTATAATAAGTTGGTCAGTACCTTCTATATAAGGTAAATTTTCCTTTGCTCTTACTTCTGCTATTGACATATACCCTGTATTAATTCCAATTTGGTATGAAGTTGTTCTAGTGGTTAAATCACTTCTTAAAATACTATCAACATTAAATTGCCAGTAGTATCCTTTTTTCTCTTCTTCATCTGTAGTTAACACTTTATAATCCATTTCCTGTTCATAGGTAGTTAAAACATTTTGCAATGTATCACTATAAAAAGCTTTATTCTGCTGTTCTATATTGTTGTAAGTACTTTTTTCCATATCGTTAAGTTGAAAGCCTTTTACTCCAAAAGCATTAGCAATATGTTTTGTAGTAAGCCCCTGTAATTGAAAAAATTGACTATTCACAAGTTTAGTTTCCAATTGTTCTACCTTGAAATCTGTTGGAATTGGTACAACCTTACCAGCATTTTTAGCGCCACCCATGTCAGCAAACTTTTTCTTTATTTTTTGTTGTTTAGCATCATTCAAATCACCAATATATTGAACAATAATAGGATCTTGGAGTCCATTTTTATATTTATCTTTTAACAATTTAGCTGAATACTGTTCATTTTCTACTGTATCAGCTATATATTTCTTAATGCTAGTACCTTTTAATCCATTCATACTAAAATTTTTAAAATGTACTATTTCATCACTTGTATAGATAATTTGACCTTGTTTTTCATCTTCATAAACATAATAAACTGCATTTTTATTATTTAAAATTCCAGTATTATCAACCATAATACTTACTTTTCTACTATCTAATAAATATAACGCTTGTATTTGCCCTCTAATATTCACATCCATAACCCAAAAAGCATTGCCATATTCTAGTCTATTAAATTCTGTAGCCCACATGAAATCATGTGAATTAGTAAAAGGATTAGGCCTTTTCTTTAAAAGTTTATATAAATTATGTTCTTTTGCTTTTATTGATCCTTTTTCAGTTTCTCGCATAAGTTTCAATGGTAATTTAGCTATAGCATTGCATCTTATTTGCATACATGAATAATAACTTGTACTTGTAAGTTTATTATTTGCAATCTCTTCAATATTGCTGTTAAAAAACTCCTTTAGTTCCTCTAAAGTAGGATTAGTACCTATTGTCTCAACTTCATTTTTAAATATTTTTTTAACTTTATTGATTATTCTCATTTTTCACCTCCTTACCATTCATCACTATCAAGCCATTCATCAACATCAGCAGTGTCTACAAATTCATGATATAATGCTAACTTAAAAGCGCATAACATAGCATCAACTGGATCTATTCTCTTTATTGTTGCATCTTTATCTATTTTGATAAGCCCATTATTTTGTTTTATTACTGCATTACTCATAGAAAAGTTAAGTAATGGATTATTTGTATAAATAACATTTTTACAATAAACCTGCTCTCTAAATCCAGCAGTACTTTCATTTAAAGACTTATGTGATTGATACACTTCTTCAACAGCATATCCTTCATTTGATAAATCCATCATAATTTTACTTGCATTTGCTGGATCAAAACATAAAGTATCGACTTTCCACTTATTTTCTTCACAAGTTTTTAAAACATATTCAATAACTTGTTGCTGATCTACTATTTCTGTATCAGTTATAGTTAGATATCCTAATCGCTCCCATGCGTCATAAGGAACTTTGTCTATCTTAGTTCTTTCTCTTAACTTTTCTCGATTTGGTATAAATGAATGTGAAAAGCATAAATATTTAACTATTTTTTTACCTGTTTTATCTATTTCATTGCTTAAAATAGGTATAATAAAAGCCACCGAAGTTAAATCTATCTTCGCTGACATATCAAATCCAACATATACTATTCTATTTTTCAAGTTATATGGTATCTTTTCAACTTCACATTTTTTCCATTTAGCCATATCCATATAACCATTCTTTTTAGCTTGCACCCACTTATTTAAGCATTTAGTTAAAAAAGCACTCATTTTTTCGGGTATTTCTTTAGCAATCTTATATTCTTCTTTAATTTTTTTAATACCCGCTTCATAAGTCATTCTTACAGGATTAGCTTTATGCCAATTTTCTTCATTATCTTCGTCATCATCTTCGTCAACTTCACAAATATCAATATAATATTCATCATTAATTATATCAATGTTAGGGTCTAATACTTTTGAACAATACGAATATTCTTGAGTAAAGCATGGATAAGTTAAATCTACTCCCGCTGTAGTTATTATCATAAGCAGACTTTCTTTAGTATTCCCACCTAACCCTAAATCATAAAATTCAGTAGTTTTATGTTGATGGTATTCATCCAATACCAGTAACGCTGGATTACTACCATCCCCTTCTTTACCATCCTGTTTATTTAGCGGCTCTAATGTACTACCTGTTTTTATGTGAATTATTGTCCCTTTATTTATTTTAAATTTCTTTTTCAGTGGTGAGCCACGTAATAAATTTTTACATTCATTAAATATAACTTCTGATTGTTTTCTTTTTACACCAGCACAATAACATTCATAGATTTCTCTATTTCTAGTTGCTCTAACTGACATTTCATACAAAGTAACGCCAGCTTCCATTTGAGATTTAGCATTTTTTCTAGCAACTTCAATAAAGCTTTTAGTAAATCTTCTTAAATGAGTTTCTTTATGCTCCCAGCCATAAATTTGACACAAACAAAATTTTTGCCAGATGTTTAACTCTATAAACTTACCTGCTAATACACCCTTGCTATGTTTTAAATAAGAAAACCATTTAACTATTTTTGAAGCTTCTTCTTCATTCCAGTAATAATTAAAAGGTTCTTTTAATATATTTAATTCTGACTTTTTTAAGTCCTCTAAAAACCTTAAACATGCCCACTTATGTTTTTGACCACTTATAACTTTATTGTTAATACAATCATTAGCATATTGAATCAGCTCTTCTTTAATTGTCATTAAATATCCCCGAATTCATCTACTATATCTTCTTGCTGTTTAGTAGTCTTAACTGTCGCACATTTCAATCTGCTGTCAATAGTCATTCCGCATAGTGAAGCAAATTTTCTCATTTCTTCTGCATAATTTTTCTGAACTTTAATTAATGGATTTTCCACTGTTATAGGTCCATTCTTTGTTATTTTCCTTAAAACTAATGATTTACCTTTAAGTCCTTCTGTTGCTTTTAAGTACATTGAATATGAATTACAATATGCACCTAAATTATTTACATCTAAGTTACCAATTATATTAACCTTCTCATTTTCTTTAACTATCCTTTTAAATTCTCCTATTGCAATGCCATCTATAAGCCAAGAAGGTGGATTTTCTAATTGGTCTTTTCCTAATGTCAAAATTTCTTCTTCTTGTTCTTTTTGAATTTTTTCTTCATGTGTTAAATGTTTTTTTTGCATTTCTAATGGGACTCTTGCTTTTGACATATATTATTTTTCACCTTCTTTCTTTTTTAAAATTTACCTTTCTAATTTTTTATTGGGAAATTTGCGGAAAGAACATTAGGGATGCGGTCTAGAAGAGATCCTTTAAAACATTTTTGTATACCCCCTATAGCTTTATAATTAATAAAAAATATTTATTAATTTAATTTATTATTTCTTTCTCAAATTTCTCTATAAGATTATATAGTTCTTTAATTACTTCTTCTTTCTCTCCATGTTCCATCCTATAATGTAGTTTCCTGTGGTTGCTTTCAGTAAGATATATAAGATTGTTAATATCTAATCTTATATCCCAATTTTCTTTCAATGGTTTTATATGATGAACTGTTTGTCCGTACTCAACTATGCCTAATACATAATAGCTGTATACATCTATTCCTTTGTACTTGTTCTTTGCCTTCTCTCTCATTACGCTCCATTCTTCACTAGAATAGAATTGTTTTTCTTTAGTATCTTTCTTGTACTTATCTTCTTCTTTATATCTCTTATCTTTACATGGGCACACAGTTCGCGAAGGTATTCTTTTATTACATCTACTGCACCTTTTATAAATAGGTATTTATTCTTCCAACCCTTCCATCATCTTAACTTTTAATTCTACTTCTTTTTCTTTCATCTTAGTAACCTTCTTATCATTTAAAACCTTGTGTGGGTCTTCTTTCCATTTAGCTTTCTCTTTATTATTCAACCAATACTTTTCTGCATTTAACTCAGGGCCTTTATATTTTTTAACTTTACTAATAACAACATCTTCATTTGTTACTATTTGTCCATCAACTACATCTTCTGTTTTAACTTTTGTTACTACTTCTTCATAGTAATGATATCCAATACAACATTTATACAATGCCTTTTCAACTTCTTGATTCTTCTTGTCCTTTGCCGTAGCAATTCGGCTCTTAAGTGCTACGTTAGTACTCTTATATTTCCTATATGTGGAATATGCAATTCCTAACTTTTCAGCTATTTCCTTATCAGTATTATTGTGTTCAACCCATTGTTCTATCTCATCTAAACGCTTCTCAATTATGTCTTCAAAGCTATCACTTCTTGCCAACTTTTTCACCTCATTATCGTAGCACTTGCTTTGTAAAGTGCTACGCTTTTTTTTATATTTCCTAACTTTTTAAGTTTGATGTAAAAATATAAAATAGCATTTATTAACAAAACCCTTTGAAAGCATTGATATATATAGCTTTTATACATATGGCTGAAATCTGTCCGAATGTTTAATTATATATGTGAATAGCACATTCATTCTAAAAATTAACTTCTAATATATACACTTAATTTTATACCTTCAATACTTACTATATAATTTTTTAAACATTGACTAATAAAAAAAATAAAATATCATCTAATATATTCCTCTAATGATTTTGAATACTGATGATATTTTTCTTTATCTAATCCTATATACTTTTTAGTTTCTTCTATACTTCTATGGCCTAATAACTCTTTAACTGCAACTATATTTTTATCACTTTCCATGTATATTTTATATGCATACGTCTTCCTCATACTATGTGCAGTTATATCATGTAGGCCAAAATATTCTCCTGCATCTTTTAATATATTGCTTATCGCTTGTACTCCTATATGCTGATTAATACCTTTCCTGGATTGGAATACATATTCATAGTCCTTTTTATTTTTAATCCAATCTTTTAATATTTTAGCTAGCTTAGGAAGTACTTCAACCGATCTCGGTTTTTTATTTCTGTCTTTTATGTTTTTACAATTCATTTTCTTTCCTTCATAAATTGTAAATTCATTTCTCTTTAAAGCTTCTTTAATATCTCTAACCTTTAATTTAACTAAGTCACCTGCTCTATACCCTGTTGTAATTCCTAGTATAAATAATACATAATCTCTTTCATTTTTGTATCTGAGATAGTCTTGTATATCTAATACTTTAGTTGTACTAGTAATTGGTTTAGCAGGCCTTTTTATCCCCAACTATCTCACCTGCCTTAATACACCTTTAATTCTTTTATAACTTCGTTCACTCATGCACTCTTTAAGAATATCACTTACTTTCTCTTTCTTAACTTTTCTACTAGAACAGTAAGGACATACTAAGTATCCTTTTGTATTTTGTAATTCTTCTGTTAATAAAACAAATTCTTTCTTACAATAAATACATATATAACTTGTATACATACTTAGCATATCCTCACATCCTTTTGATATAATCTCCTGTACTTTTACAGGTATGTAAAAAGCACCTGGATTACAGATTAAAAGTCTGTTCCAAGTGCCCTTTAGTACATACACAATATGTTTATTTTTTTATTTTCGCAGTTGCCTTACTGTACGATAAGTTCCCTGCGTGGGCTTTTAACCCTTATATCATATGATATATTACCTTTCCCTTTGTTGCATTAATTTTTTCTTTAATTTTTCTTGATTTTTTCTAACTTTTTATTTATTAAATATAATTTAAAGCTGCCATAAATTTTTTTAAAGTCCTATTCCTATAGTAATAAAACTTATTTTTATCTAAATTTAAGCTCACTTGTATTTCTTCTCTTGTCATAATATCTCTAAAATACCACTCTTCAATTATTTTTTTACTTTTAGGATCTAACTGTCCTAATACTTTAGTTATTACATCAACTTTCCAACTCTTTTCCATGTCCCTTAACATATCTTCTTCTACAGTACTTGTATGAGAGTATCCATTCTGCTTTATTTGTCCCCACCTATTTGGAGAACCTAGACCTGGAGTTTCTATGGCCAACAACCAATATGGATAATTTCTTAAATCATTCTCTACACTTTTTTTATATCTCTCATAAATTTTTTTATTCATCATAGCTCTTTGTTGCTCCTTTCTTTATGCCACAAACATCATTCTCACCACAATATTCACAATTAAATTTGCACATTGAATTTTCTTCTTTATCTATCTTTTTAAATGCCACTAACCATATAAAAGTTAATATTGCAATAGCTCCTAATATTTTATTTAACACAATGCTCCCTCCTAGAACTGACCATTTTTTCTATTTCTTGATTTCTCAATACTCTTAATCCTTAAATCTGCAATATCTGAATATAATAATCTTTTCTTATATTCTTTTTGCTTTAATCTTAAATTTGCATAATCCATGAATCTTTTTTTATTTTCCTCCACGATTACCACCTCTTACTTTTCTTTTTACTCTACCTAGTTTCATCCTTTTCTTATACAAGATGTTTCTATTCTTAACTCTTTTTTTATATCTTTTTAAAGGCTTGTCTTTTTCTTTTAAATCCTTTTTAACATTCTCTAATGCTCTATCTAATATTTCATCTATCCAACTCAAGCTATCACCTGCCTAATTCCACATATAGGAATAGGTATATATCTATTTCCCTCAATTATGTTGCAAGTATATCCATTATTATAAATGTGGACTACTTTTCCCTGTATAATGTCATCTTTATATTCTGTCTCAACTATATTACCTAGCTTTAAAGTTTTTCTAAGATCTTGATTTATACTATTTGCATTTATTTTTTTGTACTTTTCTATATCTACTATCCTTATGTTGTCATATTCCAATATCCAGCCATTTTCTATTACACTTATTACTTTATTGCCCTGATTAAAAATTATATTTTCGTCTCCTGGTCTTTTTAGAGCCTGTCCTTTTATTTTCTTTATTTTTTCTTTCTGTATATTATTTATTTCTAAATCTTCTCTAAAATAAATAATCTTATCCCAAGGCAGAACACTTGATTTCTTCTTAATTACAAATTCTTCTTCACCTTTTTTATTTACATAAATTGTTTCAAATCTATCTTTATACTTAACTTCTATCCCTAAAGCTCCACCAACATATCCTATTATTCTATTTAGATTCTCATATGTTTTATATTTTGCTATTATTTTTGTTTGATCCATATTGTCTATTTTTATTTCTTTATTTTCTAATTTTATAACTGGTTTATCATTGCCTTTCTTAATTGTCTTATTTATTTCCCAAATACTTACCTGTCCATCAATCAAGACATTTTCTTGTTTTTTAGCCACTTATAACACCCCTTCTTAATGTTATACAGTTCTAATATACTAATACAGTTAAGGTGCAAGAATATACATTTTAATCCTTACACCTATTTAGTTTTAATTTATATTATTATTTTCCACTTATCTTTTGCATATAATTATAAACATTTTTAATTATTATATTTACTGATCCATCCCCTACTCTTTTTACCTCAAACCTTGAATCATCATGATAGGATTCTTTATCTATATACAAATCTATGTCTCTATCTATCTTTAATCTTATTCTTTTAAATTTCTTATCTACCCATTCTTTGTCTACATCTATTTTTTCTTTTATACCCTGTTCTGCAATAAATCCTTCGTAATTTAATTTAGCATCTGAATTTTCGCCAAATATACCATTAGAAACTTCTTCTATGTCTATAGTATCTTTTTCTTTTAATAGTTTTCCTACTGTTCTTATTATTTTTTCTGATGTTGCTGCATCTTCATTCAAATTGATTTTAGACCACTTTTCCGTAGCTTGTACAAATGCTTTTGTAGAATCCCTTTCATTTTCTATTATGTTGCACCCTAGATATTTATTTATAAAATAATTTGAGCCATATTCTTCACTAGTTTTAATTTTTTTCTGCTTATCTATGACCATTAAATTGAATTCTTGATTTTCTCTTATAGGTTTTATAAATGCACATTTTTGTATCTTTTGAGCACTGGCAGGTAATCCTGTAAACTCTGGCACTATATCTATACCTACTTTATCCTCTACCATATCTACTACATGAATATAATTTTTAACATAATCCATTTTTAATATGGCTAACATTGGGCCATATTCTGTTGATATAGAAACTATCATTAAATCGCAAGAAGATATATTATCATTGCCTTTCATCAATATAAAAAGTTGTTTAGCTAGTTCCTTAGAAACATCTAATAAATCATTCTGGCCATTTAAATATTCCTGTGAAATTTCTTTTACTACATTTTTCTCTTCATTAAATTTTGCATATTTTAATTCTTCATCCTTTAGACATTTATCTATATGTTTTAATATATATTTATAACACTCATCATCCAATCTTAATTTATATTCATTTAATACTGGCTCCTCACTATTGTTGTCCAATATATGAACTACTGCCTCATTAATATTAATCTCTTTTACATATTGCATGTTTAAGCTCCCTCCATATAATATTTAAGACTACTCAAAAATTATTTTTTTATTTTTGCTTTTAGCATATTCTAGCTCTAACTTAGCACCTTTACTATCAGTCCAATTTTTTAACATATATACTGAATTACAAGCATCAATCATTGCATAGCAAATTGGCATGTAAACTTCCCATGGAAATCCTTCTGGTAAAACACTAGGATTCATACACTTATAACCTTTTGAAATTAGCTTTTCTTGTGCTTTATTAAATTTTTCTTTATAGTCCTTTAAACCTGTTATCTTACCTGCAATATAAATCTCCATATAATCCTCCTTTGATACATAATAATTTCATTTCTTTTAATTACAAACTATAATTCTTCATAAACTTTATCACTTATAGACTTATCAAGTATAAATTCAACACCTTGTTTACTTAACCAAAAGCATGTGCAACCATAACTATTTGGTTCTTTAGAACTTTTAACAGCTAAACCTTTTTCTACAAGGTTATTCCAGTTTTCATCTTTATGGCTTGTACAATAATAATTCCTATAGGGTTTCTTTTTATAGTCCAATCCTATACAATGTTTCATATTTTGTCTTTGTGTTTTTGTAATATCAATCCATAAATTTTTATATAATTCCTTAAAAGTTTCCATTCTTGCTTTGGTGTTTATCTTAGGATATCTATCTTTTAAGTATTCAAGTCCAGCATGATCTACTGATTTAGGTGGAGAGGTCCACCAACTTTTATAATCTCTATTAGCAATAATTAAATAAATGTCATATCCTCTATTTCTATTTTCAACTTTTTCTAACCTCATATTATCCCTCCAAAATTTTTTGAATTGCATTCTAACAATCTTTCTTGTTATGAATACTATCAAAATATTCTTTCAGTAATCTTTGCTTTTCTAGCTCGCCACACTTAACACATAAACCACTATATTTACCTACTGTTGAATTATAATCTTCAATCACTACATTATCGTCTCTACAGTGTTTACAAGTTCCATAATTAGCTTTACATGTAAGATAAGTTACTGAAATATCCCTATTTGCATAAAACTCTTTCCCACATTCATTACACTCTATTAATCCTAAATCTTCTTCACCATATTCCCAACTATCAATAAATTCATAACCACAAAATGGGCACACAATTTCATTTGTATATTCATGTTCTATGTCTTTTTCATAACTCATAATTTATCTCTCCTTTTACTTCATTAAATTTTTGAATTATGAACTATAAATCATCTTCGCTAAACTCATATTCACATTCTTTACATATTAATATTTCATTTCCCATATAATCAAAATCTTCTTTATAATGACAACTCCCACAATTAGGACATATAATTTCATCATCTGGAAACAAAGGTTTTAATTCTAATTCCATCAATTCATTTAGAGTGCCTTTTTCTATCATTACTCTTAAATTTTTATTATAAGTTTCTTTTGGTTCATACTCTTCCAATACTCCTATTACATCTATTGGTACTGGTATGTCATATCCTTTTTCTGCATACCCCTTAATCTCTTCTTCATTAAATCTATGTGCTAATCTTATATCACTTGTATAACCACTTTTACTTTCTCTTTCACCCCACCATAAGCACCAATTATCTCCATAAATGCTGTTGTGCCTATTGCATAAAAGCAAACATTTTTTACTCATTCCACTGTCTCTCCTTCCCCTTGGTAATTTATTTGGATTACGACGTAAAAACACCATAAAATTCATTGAATAATACGGTGTTTTAATAGCTGATTCGCTTTTTAGTTGTAAAATTAAATAAGAATGTTGAGTTTTAGTTTTCATTATATAATTTCATAAACTCATCTGCAAATTTTCTTACAAAGTCTCTGTCAAGTGCAGTAACTAAAGTTTCATCATTTCCCCTAGCGTTCTTACTCCAATTATATGAACCGTGCATTACAAATTCAAAATCAATGATACAGAATTTATCGTGAAGTCTGTTTGATAAATAAGTACCTTTTAGCGGCACTTTCACAACTTCAAAATTACTTTCAAGCTTTTCTATTAAATATTGATTCGATTTTTCATCTGATGTTATAATTCGTACATTTACACCATCTTTTTTTCTTAACAGTAATTCCTCAAATATCTCTGTATCAGTAAACCAAGCTACAGCAGCCCATATTGTATATTTCGCATTTCGAATACCTTGAACTATTGTATCTTTTATTTCATCAAAGAAAACATTGTGTTCAGTATATTCTTCACTATCAAGCTCTACAGGTTTTGGCTTTATACATAAGCCACCAAACTCATAGTCACTTGGTTCAATATACACGTCTGCTGCTAATTTTCCTAAAACGCTTTTAAACTTTCTAGCTACTGTTAACATAGGCACAGGTGCTCTTAAGTCAATATACTCCCAACAGTGATAATATTTACGTGAAAAATCACTAGTTTTATCATATGTAATTTTAGAATTTCTTAAAATTCCAAGTAGTTCATCTTTATTGCTATACTCATCATCATACTTTACTGTCTCAATCATTGTTTTCAAAAATTGTTGTTCGTCCATTTTCATCCCCCTTAAAATCTTTCGCTTAACTATGGCACTTCTGACACTAATAAGTTAATTATTAAACTTATATTTTTATAAATTCGGCTTTTAATATTGTTTCATAAGTGTAATTTAATCATTATAAAAAATTATACCATATATCCCATATATTATAAGCGATAGATAGAAAAAAATAATAGTTTTAAACCACCGTATTATTCAATTTTCAAAGAACAATTATTTTAATTCTTATATCATATTAACTAACCAAATAATGAAATTTGTTTTGGTATTTCATAATTGGTCCATATAACTTCTATTCTTTCTTTTCCTTGCTCTGCATTGGTTTTTATCTCAACTTTACTCCAATCGTTTAGTAGATCATTATACAAATCTGAATTATATCCACTAAGCATTACAGGTCCTGAATGCTTTTTTAATAAATTGATTAGTTCCTCATGCTCCTGGTCCTCTGTCATTTCCACATTGTAATACCTTTGTCTCCTGGTGCTTAGTAAATATGGTGGATCAACATATAT
The DNA here is from genome assembly GCF_001276985.1 of Clostridium botulinum. Taxonomy (GTDB): domain Bacteria; phylum Bacillota; class Clostridia; order Clostridiales; family Clostridiaceae; genus Clostridium_F; species Clostridium_F botulinum. Next base: position 178,504 of record NZ_LHUL01000008.1, on the reverse strand, counting down.
TAAACAATTTTTCTTATTGTACTTTTTTATTAATTCCAAAGCATTTGTATTTTCTATTTCCGCATCTTTTAACCTATCTGCAGCTTGAAGTATTCTTTCCGGAACTTTGTTCCAATCTCCACTTACTCTTTGTTTACATTGTCCTCCTAGTACTGGCCCTGCATGTCTCCAACTGGAAGAATAATATTGCATACCTGCTCTGGCCATATTAGATCTTATTAAAAATTGTCTTGCCCTTTCTATGTCACTTCCGGAACGATTATAAGATTCTTTGTATTCTTCTTTACTGTATGGAGTAAAATAAATAAGTTTGGCCAATTCTTCTGGCGTATTTCTGATACATCTAAAAAGATTAACTACTTCGCTATCTAAATCATTTAGTATTTCTGTATTGCAAGGTTGCTTACTAAAAAATACTGCTCCCGAACCAAAGAATGGTTCTAAATAAATTTTATGTTCAGGCATTAAATCCACTATTTTATTTGCTATACTCCATTTAGTTCCCGGCCATTTCAAAACCTTCAAATCTTCACCCCCTTATGTCGCATAAATTTCATATTCCGACCTAATGATAGTCATTGAATATTTGGAAAACTATCATCTTTTTAGCCTTCCATTCTCTATCTTTAATTTTTTTATGATGTTTATTTAACGTTGCTTTTAAATTTACATTATGTTTACTTTCTAGCTTGTCCAGAACTTCTATACACATCTGCAAACTATCCCAAGCTTCTTCAGCTACATGATCTATATTGTTTTTATCTTCTACGGCATCTTTTAGTTCTTTTACTTCTTCCTGTAACTTATCTATAAGGTTTTCCAATGTTAATAGTTCATTGTTTATTCCTAATTTAGAACTATTCTTTAAAATCATTAATTGCATACTATCACCCCTCTTATTTAACAAATTTCCTCATTCTATAGTTATACTTGGGTCCTTTGAATATTGTTATGTTATCTCCGCATCTTTCTATCATTCTTCCGCATTGGGCATTATCTAATTTTTGTAGAATATCTGGAATACATTCTGTACTCACTAAAGTTGGTAAGTTATTTAAATACCTATAATTTAATATAGGGTAAAGATGTTTAATATCAGCTTCCCTTAACTCTCCAACTAATTCACCATTTTTTAACTTATCTTTAAATAAATCATCAATAATTAAAACTTTTGCTTTCATATAACTAGATGATAACTTTATATAGTATTCATTATCCATTGCTGTAGCTTTTAACTCCCTCATTACTTCAACGTAAGGCATATATATAACTTCTATACCTTTTGTTATCAGTGCAGCACCTATGGATAATAAGATATGTGTTTTGCCTGCCCCTGGTTGTCCAAATAATCCGAATCCATTTTCTTTAGTATCTTTTATATTTTCAAAGTTTTTTATATATTTTACTGCTTTATCTCTTGCAGATATCTGTATATCATCAATAGGCTTGTACTCATTTAGTTTTTTTATGTCCTTTGGATCTATTCCATACTTATTCCAAAGTCTTTGCAACTTCTCTTTTTCATAACATTCACACCTTCTATATGTTTCTGTTTCATTATCAAATTCCCATCCTGTACCATTACATATGTGGCATATATTAGAAGTCAATTTCTTGGTCGCTGTAACTTGGTCCTGTATATGGTCTATTGAAGTCATATTGGCTTTTATCCTTTGAATTATTTTCTCTATCTCCATATTTACCATCCTTGTTTATATATTTATCTTCTAAAACCTTTGTAATATTATTATCATCTTTGAATAACCAATCAAATTCTATTGTCCAGCCTTTCTTATTAATTCCCTTACAGAAGTTGCTTTTACTTATTTTGTCTATTGCTTTTAATATATCTTCTTGTGTCAACTTCAAATTTTTCATTCTAATTTTTATTTTCTTTTTTCTTTTATCTGTAATGGAACGTACTGATTTTATTGGTTCTGGTAATGCATTCCATGCTTCTAATATTTTATTCCAGTCTATCTTTATCTTATCTTTCTCTATATCTATCTCTCTTTCTTTCTCTATATCTATCTCTGTGTTACTCTTTGTTACCTCACCGTTACTAAGTAACGCTTTTTTTCTTTGTCTAAACCTTCTAACCCTTTCAGCCGACTGTGTTTCACTACCTATACTTTCATATGCCTTCGTCATTAAAAACTCATTCTCTGTAAGTTCTTCTATTAATCTGCATTTAATTAAAAACATTATTGTAACTTTTACATTTTCTAAATCCTCATCTATTTCTAAAGCTATTTCATCTATAAAAGAATCTTCCAACCCTTCAAAGAATAATTTCCCTTCATCTTTTAAACTTAAAAGCATCATTTTTAAATAAATTATTGTATATGTATCACCACCTGCTATTTTCCTTAATTTTTTAATTTCTTTTTGCCTAAAGAAATCTTCTTTAAGCTTTAACCAATAATACTTCTTAGCTATAATAATCACACCTATCTTTACAAACATTAAATTTTCTTATAAACTGTACTTAACGAATTTTTATTTAATTATTGTGCTCCTGGCAGGGAGCTATTTTTTTCTTTTTAAAAGAGTTTATTAATCTACATACAGTTCTTTTGTCTGCACAATATATATCTGCTATTTCTTCAAAGGTCATTCCCATATTTCTAAACTTAACCATATCTTCTATATCCTCTTGGGATTTTTTCTTATTTTTAGTAAGTTTACCTTTATCAAACACTTCAAATGCTTGTTCTATTGTGCAAGGTCTTTCATAAAGAGCAGCTATCGCTAATATGCACCAATTTTCATTCATCTTTTACACCTTCTTTCTATGCACATCTTTTAAAAATACTTGCACTTCTTATTGCAATATATAGTACATAATTTAAGCTTGTACACTTTCTAAAGCTAACTCTATTAAACTTAATATCATCTGTTGTAATTTCAGCAACTATTGCAAATTCTTCTTTTGTTAAATTAATTCCCCTTTCTTTTAATAACTTTCTTAGCATTTTAAATCTCCTTTACTACCTCAACATTTTTAAATATCCAATTTAGGGCAAATATTTTCAGATCATTATGATCTACAATGGCCTCATCTTCTGGCAAATCAACTTCTTCGAAAAATTCATAATTCTCTCCATCAAGTATTTTAATAGTTAAGTTAAATATTTCTTGATCGTATGAGAATCTAAAAATATCTATATCCACATAAAGCATTGTTCCTGTAGAAACATTTAAATTTAAATCTGTTGTTTTTATTTTTTTACTCATTTTTAATCCTCCTTTTACTGTTTGTCCCCTTTGTGGTAGAATTTTGTTGGAAGGGGGTGTTTTTATGGGTTCTTATCGCATTGCTCAAATATGTTTAAACGGTCATATTGTAACTGATAGCTATGATACAACTCCTCAGTTTGGTGAAAAATTTTGCACTAAATGTGGTTCTAAAACTATAATATCTTGTCCAAATTGTAGTGCTAATATTCGTGGTGATTATGAATCTGATACTGTATGTTATCTTGGGTCAACAATGCATACTACGCCAGCTTATTGTTATAATTGTGGTCAACCATATCCTTGGACTAAATCTGCACTAGAATCAGCAAGATTATTAATAAATGAGGACGAAAATTTAAGTCAAATTGAAAAACAGCAATTTTCTGAATCTATTCCAGATTTACTAGTTGAATCTCCTACCCCTAAAACTAAAGTTGCTGTAGTTAGATTTAAGAAATTATTAGGTAAAGCTGCTACATATACTGCTGAAGGCATAAGAGATATATTTGTAGATGTAGCTTCTGAAACTATAAAAAAATCTTTAGGGCTTTAATTTTTCAATAATAGGTAGCTTATAGCCTGGACATTTTTCAAAACCACAGTTATATGGCTGCCTATTCTTCATCCAACACTCTTTACATGTTTTATTTAATTTAGCTCCACACTGCATACAAAAATTAATACCATTGGTTTCCTTATTACACTTTGGGCATTTCATGGTTACCACCCTCCTAAAAACTTACTTGGTTATTTAATGTTTCAATTTCATTTGCTAATGCTCTTGGTAATTTATATTCACTTATAAATTTCTTGGCATCTTCTAAATATTTTCTTTTTATTGCTGCACAACTTGTTACATCAAATTCTCTCCAAACTTGTTTGTATATGTCTGAGAATACTTTTCTATTTAATTCCTTATATGCTGGAGTACCCTTACCACCTAAACATTTAATTGCAATTTTGCTAACTACTTTACTTAATTCCTTACTATCTATAGTAAATAAAGGGAATTCCTCAAGTTTTTCTTTATTTTCTTCTGATGCATGCTTAGCTTCTAAAGCAGTGTAATTTACTTGATTAAGTTGTTGCTTTACATCTTTCATTTGTTGTAAATTTTCTATTAAAATATCCTCTATACTCATAGGTGGCAAATTCTTTTCTTTAACTCTAAAGTAAGTTTCCTCTAAGTTGTCGAACTGCTCCCACGCCTTGTCAGTATCAAGGATTTTGCAATGTCGGTTTGCTCCTCTTTCTGTCCATAGGTAAAGCTTATTTACATTTGGGGCAACTTCGATATTATCTATGTTGTGCTTAAAATCTCTTAAATCATTACCTTTAAGTAAAAAATAATGTTTATTTAAAATAAATTTATCTGAATGATTATTAAAATTTTGTTGTATTTGAGTTTCGTTACATTGATAAACCTCTGCTAACTGTTTTGTAGTTAAAATCCTTTTGTTATTAACTACTACTGGTTTTATTTCTGTTATTACAGGTTGTCCATTTTCTATAGTTAAATTTATCTTTTTCATCTTGTTACCCCCTATGAATTAATAATCTTAGATACTTCAGATAAAACATTTGCTAATATTCCTTTTAACTTTTCATTTTCTTGCTTTAACTTTTCATTTTCTATTTCAAGCCTTCTTCTCTCTATTGGAGAAAATTTTTCCACTTTAGTTCCTTCTAGTTCTGCTATATGTTGTAAGCTAAATCTTATAGCTGGTATACCACTGCACGGCGTTAAAACGCCATTTTCCCTCCAGTTGTCAATCGTTTTTTCTGCAACCTGCCATCTTTCAGCTAGCTCCTTTTTAGTTAAAAGTTTGTCCATTTTAATCTCAACCTTTCATCTTTTTATGATCTAATACAACTCTTAGTTGTATTAAAAGGTAAAAAAATATCTTCTAATGTACAATTAAACTGCTTGGACATTTTAATTGCTAACTGTGAACCTGGGGTCTTATATCCACCTTCCATCTGATACATCATACCATTACTTATATTTAAAGCCTTTGCAGCTTCTTTAGCTGTATCAAATCCTGCTTTCTTTCGCAAAGTTGTAATGTGGTTTGCCAAATCTATCACCTCGTTTCAATTTGCTTTATGTATATATTACAACTAACAGTTATAGGAATCAAATGCAATTATAACCATTAGTGAGAAATTAAGTGCTATTTCCTTTCTATTGCTTCTTATAGCTTCAATTATCACTATTAGTTGTATTGATATTATTACAACTACAGGTTATAATACTAATAGTGTTAATAATATATTTGAGGTGATTACTTTGTTAGGAGATAAAATAAAAAAATTAAGAAAGAGTAAAAATATAACACAAGAAGAATTAGGGAAAAACATAGGAGTTACTACTTCTATGGTAGGAATGTATGAAACTAATGCCCGAAAGCCCAGTTATGAAGTATTAATTAAAATAGCAGAATTTTTTAGTGTTTCAACCGACTTTTTGCTTAACACAGAAGAAAAATTGGATATGACACTTGATTCTGTAAAAAAGGTATACAACATGGTAAAAGAAGCTACTGAGGAATATGGGATTGAAGAAGTTAATCAACCTGAAAAACAAGAAAATAAAATTAAAACTTTGGCTGCACATTTTGAAGGGGAAGAATTTACAGATGAGGATGTAGAAGATATAGAGAATTTCATAAAATTTATAATATCCAAAAAGAAAAAATAGACAAAATGGGGGATTCATATGACGTATAATAAACTTTTATATGAAGCTGAAAGCCAGGGGGTAGAAGTTGTTGAAATGAAATTTAAAGGTAAATGCAAAGGGTTGTATGGAGATAATGTAATAGCATTGGATAAAAACATAGAGACATTAAAAGAAAAACGATGCATTCTTGCAGAAGAACTAGGTCATCATTATACCTCAAGTGGTAATATACTAGACAATTCTAATATATCTAATTTAAAACAAGAAAAAAGAGCAAGAAATTGGGGATATGAAAAATTAGTTGGTATTATTGACATTATTAATGCTTTCAATGCCGGTACTAAAAATCGTTATGAAATGGCTGAGCATTTAGAGGTTACGGAGGATTTTTTAGAATCATCTATACAGCATTATAAAGAGAAATATGGAGTTCTATTTGAAATAGATAATTATATAGTGTTCTTTGAACCTAATTTTGGAGTAATGAAAAAATTTTAAGGAGGTGTTACCTTGCAATATTCTACACTTATAAGAAAAAAAGATAAGGGCTATCAATACATAATAACTTATAAGGTAGGCAATAAGTGGAAAACTAAGAGCAAACAAGGTTTTAAGAAAAGGCAAGATGCGCAAACTGCTATGGATAAGTCCTTAGTTGAATTAGAAAAATCCGTTAAAAATAATATGGATCCTTCAATGTCTGAAATAACTTTCAAGCAGTTTACTGATATGTACTTAGAACATTTGAAAATATATAGAACAACAAACACTATATTAGCATTTAAAACAGTTTTAAATCACTTTGTAACGCTTTCTAATAAAGAATTAGCTAAGATATCTAATATTGATATACAACACATTGTGGATAGTCTCACACTTACTGGATTGAATCCTAGTACTATACAAGAATATATTAGAAAGCTTAATACTATTTTTAAATCTGCCATGGATGATTATAATATAATAGATAAATTACCAACTAAAAATTTAAAATTTAATAAAAGTAAGCAGCAAGTAAATAAGCGGGCATTAAATGAAAATGAAGAAAATAAATTATTAGAAGATTTTAAAAGTAACAAATATTATTTAGTTATACTATTAGGTTTAAAATGTGGGTTAAGACTTGGAGAAATATTAGGCCTTACGTGGAGTGATATAGATGAAGTAAATAAAACTATAATAATAAATAAACAATGGAAGCAAGTTAACCCTACCAAGTACAATTTTGGTGAATTGAAGAGCAAAAATTCTAATAGAATAATTCCAATTTCCAAAAATACATTAGATGAATTGAAAAAACATAAAAAAATTGTTAATATAAATAATAGAATTTTTAAATTCAAAAATACTAATTCATCATGTATATGCTTAAATAGATTACTAAAATTAAAAGGATATGATATTACTGTGCATGAGTTAAGACATACATACGCAACTAAACTTATAAGCAATGGAGTAGATTTTAAGACTGTAGCTCAATTGCTTGGACATACAGTAGAACAAACGATGAAAACTTATAGTCATGTTAACGATGATATGATGAAAAAAGCAACTAAAATAATTGAAAATATTTTTTAAATGATTTTTTGACGAAATTTTTGACGGATTTTGAAATAGTGTTGACTTTTAAAGGATTGTAAGCTATTTTAACTATATAAAAATTAAATGTTAAAATATTAGATAATATACTATTATTTAAAGGGGGCTTTATATGTTTAAAGAAATAAGAAGAAAAGAAAAAAAGTTAAATAATGAGGAAAGTATTTCTTTATTAAAAGAATCTAATTATGGAATCCTTTCAGTATGTCTTAATAATGGGTATGCTTACGGTGTACCATTAAATTTTGTTTACAGTAATGGGGCTATTTACTTTCATTGCGCAAAAGAAGGACAAAAACTTGAAGCAATAAATGGAAACGATAAAGTTTCATTTTCTATTGTAAATAATGTAGAATTACTTCCTTCAAAATTTGATACAAATTATGAAAGTGTAATAACCTTCGGTAAAGCTTATGAAGTATTTGAAGATGAAAAGAAACAAGCGTTATTAGCTCTTATAAATAAATATTCAAAGGATTATTTAAAAGAAGGGACAGCTTATATAGAAAGAGCTCAAGATAAAATTAAAATTATAAAGATTGAAATAGAACATATTACAGGTAAAGGCCAAAGATAAAAAATGAGGAAAGTGCGTCGCACTTTCCTTATTTTATTAATTTATATCTATAATATGATTTTGTCTATGATCACTCATAAAAAATACATTAAGAGATCCTGGCCCTCCATAAGTTCCTACTACTGGACCTACATAGTTTATTATTATATCTTTAACTTTTATCTCTTTTAATATGCGTTCTCTCAACTTCTCTGCATCCAGATCTGAATCTCCATGAGAAATAGCTACTATTTCTTCTTCTGGATTTTTTATTCTTTCTATAACTATTTCTGCTAATTTCCTTATAGCGACCTTTCTACCTTTAGCTTTGCGCACAGTTATAACTCTGCCCTCATCATTTAAAGTTAGTATAGGTTTTATATTAAGAACCGTCCCTATAAGAGCTGCAGCTGTTGAAATTCTTCCTCCTCTTTTCAGATGAATAAGATCGTTTACAACCATATAACTATTTAAATTTAATTTATTTTCTTCTAAATAACTAGTAACTTCATCAATAGTTAATCCATTTTTTTTCATATCCATAGCTTTCATTACCATAATTCCTTGTCCTAATGATGCAGTTAATACATCTACTATTTCTATTCTAGCATTACGAAATTCATCTAAAATCATATTTTTAGCTATATTGGCACTATTGTATGTTCCACTCAATCCTGAAGAAACACATACATATAATATATCTTTATCTTTATCTATTAACTCTTTAAATACTTTGTAATAAGCTTCTGGACTTGGCTGTGACGTTTTTGGTATCTCTCCCTTTATCATAGCTTCATAAAACTGTTTATAAGGAAGACTTTGTCCAAAATTGTCTATATATTCTTTCCCTTCAACATTACAGGTTAATGGAATATAAGGGATATGATTATTTTCTATATACTCACTAGGCAAGTCACAACAAGAATCCGTCATTATAATATACTCTTTCATTTACAATCTCCTCTTTTAAATCAATTTTTATAACTTAAAATAAAAAACATATTTATTTGAAATAAATTCTTATTATAATTTTATTAAGCATTAAATAAACCATATAAAGTAAATCCATTTATTAATATATAATTATATTAAATAAAATCATGAAATTCTTCTTGTTATAATTAATATATCAGATATTATTGAAAATTATAATATATTTTTACAAAAATTTATTTTATTTTTAAAATTAATAAAAAAAATAAAAAGTATTTTTAGAAGAAATATTATTCATATTCTTCAAAAATACTTTTTATATCACATAATTTTATTCCTAATAAATTGAAACCTAACACCTAAATAAAAAATAATTTAAAGTATAGAATATACACTAAAAAATAAAAGGGAAGTACTAGGTACTTTCCTTTTATTTTTAATGATGATGATGTTCACCGTGATGATTACACATTACTTTTCTATCTTGAAGTTCTCCTCTTAAATATTGTTGTAATACATCTTCAATTGTTCCCTTTGCCCCTCTTATAACTTTTAGTCCTTCCTTAATTAAAGCATCATAGGCGCCTTGACCAATGCCTCCTGTTATAACTAGTTCAACTTTTTCTTCTACTAACAAACTGGATAGACCACCATGATTATGTTGTAAACTTTCTGTTGATATATCTTTAATATCTATAATTTTATTATCATCTACTGTTACTATGGCAAAGCTTTTACTTTTTCCAAAATGTTGGTTAATTATTTTTTCATTCTTAGGCATTGCTATTTTCATTTATATCACACTCCAATTATATATTTTCCTATATTGCTATAGTAACACATATTTCTATATACTTCTAATTTGTAATTAGCAATATATGTTTTAATTTTGGAGAAACAAATTAATTAACCTTGAAATTATGATTATCCTCTTTAAAACATTAGATATGATTTTGCTATAAAATAACTTTTTTTCTATCTTTTAAAAAAATATATGCTAATGTTGCTAAAATAGCTATTCCAATACCTAATCTTATAATATTAAATTTAGTTTTATATATACTGGGATAAAATTTAGCTATATTGCAAAATAAGTTATTTAAAAAATGAATTATAATACATGGAATTAAACATTTAGTTTTACAATAAACAGTCCCAAGGATGATACCTGCAATAAAAGCATCTGTTAGTTGAACAAAATTAAGATGAATTGCTGCAAATATTAATGCAGAAATAATTATAGCTTTTTTATAATTGTATTTAACCAATAGCTCATCTAACATTATTCCTCTATAAACTATCTCCTCAAAAATAGGTGCCATAATCACTGTTCCTATAAATCCTACTATTGGATTTTTCATTTCTTTAGTCATAACATCATAGAACCAACTATTTTTTACAACCTTTGATAAAACTATATCAATTGTATTATCATAGACCAAAATATACCCTATAATTAGCATTGCTATAAAAACATATCCTTTAAAATGTAATGTATTTTTAAATTTTAATTTATATCTATTGTCTTTAATATAATTCTTAATAAAAAATATATATGCTAAAATTTCCCCTGCTAATTTACTATAAGGTTGTATAATATTTTTATTTAATCCCACATATCCTAAAATATTTGCTAACATAATAAATATTATAAAAAATACTACTTGATACAAAAATAAATTCATAATAATATTTGCAATTCTTTCTAATTCTTCTTCATTCTTATTTTTTAATTTTATGTCGTATGCCATTTTACCCCCCTATTTATTAACTACATTATATTACATTATTAGTATTTTAAATATACATTTTTCATTTATGTATATATATCTTTATTTATATATATTTTACCATTTTAGTTGTTAATTGTATACAAATTATGTTATATATATAACATATTTGTATATTGTTTTAGTAATTTATTTCAAAAAATAAAAATAACAATAAAACTCCAATTTTATTGTTCAAGATAAATTACAAACAACAAAATTAAAGTTTTATTGTTACTTTTATACGTTTATATCATTAACTCATTCTTATGGCCACCTAGAAATTTTTTAATATTTTTTATAATAAAAAAACTTATAATTAACCTTTTGTTTTTTCAATATTTCTATTAAGTTCACTGTAAATTCCATCTAATGCTAATAGTTCTTCATGGGTTCCTCTTTCTTCAATTCCTTTATCTGTTAAAACCATTATTTCATCTGCATTTTTTATGGTAGATAATCTGTGAGCTACTACTATAGTTGTCCTTCCATTAGATAACTTTTCTAAAGACTTTTGTATTAAATATTCTGTAGCATTATCTAGGGCAGAAGTAGCTTCGTCTAGTATAAGTATAGGTGGATTTTTTAAAAACACTCTTGCAATGGATAATCTTTGTTTTTGTCCTCCAGATAACTTTATTCCTCTTTCTCCTATATAAGTATTGTATCCTTCTGGTAAACTTTCTATAAATTCATGTATATTAGCAAGCTTCGCTGCTTTTACTACCTCTTCATAACTAGCCTCCGGATTACCATATAATATATTTTCCTTTATAGTTCCTGTAAATAAAAATACATCTTGTTGAACAATACCTATATTTTTTCTTAGAGATCCTATTTTTACATCATATATACTATTATTATCAATTAATATATCTCCATTGTCTATATTATAGAATCTAGGTATTAAATTACAGAGTGTTGTCTTACCTCCCCCAGATGGACCGACTAGTGCTAATGTCTTTCCTTCCTCAACTTTAAAGCTTAGGTCATTTAATATATGTGTATCTTCATCATATTTAAAACTTACATTTTTAAATTCTATTGCACCCTTAATATTTTCTAAAACTTCTGCTTCTTCTTTATCTTCTTCAGGTTTTACTCTTAAGAGTTGTCTATATCTTTCAAAACCTGTTACTCCTGATTGATATTGCTCAACAAAAGAAATAAGCTTTCTAATAGGTGTCATAAACATTTTTATAAATAGAAGATAAGCAACCAAATCACCAAAGTTAATTAAATTTTTATATACAAAATATCCACCAGCTATAAGTACTATTAGATCCAGTATATCTATGAAAAAGTACATTCCTGAAAAATAATCTGCCATAGATTTATAAGCCATTTGTCTAGCTCCTACAAATCTTTTATTTCCCATTTCAAATTTTTCATTTTCATAATCTCTATTAGTAAAGGCCTTTGCAACTCTTATACCTGCAATACTATTTTCTAATTCCGCATTAAGATCCCCAATTTTCACTCTACTATCCATAAAAGCTTTTTCCATTTTAAGTCTATTTTTCATGGAAAACCATACTAGAATTGGTATAAATATAAAACTTATTATTGTCAATGGTATGTTTATAGTACACAATATTATAAAAGATCCTATTAACATAATAATGGAAATAAAAAGATCCTCTGGGCCATGATGTGCAAGTTCTGATATTTCCATAAGATCATTTATGATTCTAGACATTATAACCCCTGTTTTATTTTCATCAAAATATGTAAAGGGTAATGTTTGAAGATGGTTAAAAACTCTTTTTCTCATATCTGCTTGTATTCTAACCCCTACCATATGTCCCCAATACTGAATAAAATGATTTAAAAAATATTTCATTATATATATAATTAATAAAGATATCGCCCAAAAGAAAAGTAATCTAATCTTTCCATTTGGAATAATATCATTTATGATTTGTCTTGTTATCATGGGATAAAACAAATCACATAAAGCCACAATAAAAGCTGCTATCATATCTAAAACGAATAACTCTTTATGCGGTTTATAATAAGATATAAATTCTTTAAGCATAAATATTTCCTCTCCTTCTTAAATAAAACATATTATCATTTTATCATATTAAATATAAAAATAAATACATTGTTTTATTTTTATTATTAAATAATATCTATATGCTACAAATAACAAAAACCATATAGATATTTAAAACTACTTTTATCCGATGACTACCCGCTCTAATACTCCCATCTTCTTCAAAGCGGGAGTAAAGAACGGGTACGTCCATGGATAACGATTTCCCCTAAAGGATAACGACTTCTAAGGAGTAAAGTTCCTAAGAAGTCTGTTAATAAGCTTCAGATGGAGTAAAAACTCCCTCTGAAGCCAAAAACTCTGTTTATAAAAACTTTAATCTAAACACTTTTAATATTAATTTTTATCTTAAAGCATAAAAAGAGGCCTTCTCAAAATAAAATATATTTTGAGAAAACCTTTCTTAATACATATTATTAATCTATAAAATTGATACTTTAAAAATTACTTTATCTATTATAATCTATCCATGCTTTTCTTTAAATTAACTCTTTTAAATATTATTCTATTTATTTTAGGTATAATTAACATTAAAATCATAGCTACAGAATATATAAAAATTATAGGTATTATATACTCAACTCCAAAATACTCTATAACAAAAATTCTTCTTGTAAAAGGTATTAAAAAAGCTAACACAAATAATATTGTCATAGAAACGACTATAGAAACTCTATAAAAATTTAATGGTGTAGATACTTTAAGTAGAATAAATAAACTCAAACTACCAAAGGTTACTAAAGATAATGTTCTACATTGTTCTAGTGATAAACCTGTGTGATATCCTAATAAAAACATTAGGGCTGTGCTTATTCCTATTAGAATACCATTAGGTATGGATACTTCCAGTATCCTTTTCAAAAAATCATTCTTTATTACATCCTCATTAGGTGATATAGCTAGAAAAAAAGATGGTATCCCTATACTTAATGACCCTATTAAAGTAAGTTGTATTGGTATGATGGGGAATGGTTTTACTAATAAGGCAAACATTATTGATAAAATTATGAAATAAGCTGTCTTTGATAAAAACAATTCTGATACCTTTTCTAGATTGTTTATAAGCCTTCTTCCCTCTAAAACTACCTGAGGAATAGCTGCAAAATCTGAATTTAAAAGTACTAACTGAGCTACTGCTTTTGTTGCCTCAGACCCACTAGCCATAGCAATACCACAATCAGATTCTTTTAGTGCTAATACATCATTTACACCATCTCCAGTCATAGCTACAGTATGACCATTACTTTTAAGGGCTTTTACTATACTCTTCTTTTGGTGGGGAGAAACTCTTCCAAAGACAGAAATTTTATCTACAACTCTTTTTAATTCTTCTTCATCTTCTGGTAATTCTCTAGCATCTATATAATTTTCTGCATTTTTTATTCCTACTTTTTTAGCTATAGAAGATACAGTTATAGGATTATCTCCAGATATTATTTTAAGATTCACCTGTTCTTTATTAAAGTAATCAATAATTTCTTCAGCATTTTCTCTTATAATATCTTCAATAAATATTAAGGCTATTTCTTTAACACTACCTTTAAGATTTTCATTAAAATTTTCTCCTTCATACTTAGCCAGAAGCAATACTCTCTTACCTTCTTTAGCTGCCTTTTCTATTTTATTCTTTATATGTTTATATTCATCTTTTAATATCATTTCTGGAGCTCCTAATATAAAGGCTCCTTCCTCTTCAAATTCTACTGCGGACCACTTTCGCTTTGATGAAAATGGTATCTTATTTTTAATTTTTAAATTAGGATTACTTTCATATCTTTCTAATAGTGCTTTTTCTGTAGCATTTCCATTTTTAAAGCTATGAACTATAGCACTGATTATTTTGTCTATATGCTTTATATCCTCATTGTTTAAACACTGCACCTCTGTTACTTTTAAATCACCTTTAGTTATAGTTCCTGTTTTATCTAAACACAAAACATCTACTCTTGCTAAAACTTCTGTAGCAGGTAATTCTTGAATAAGTGTATCCCATTTGGAAAGTCTTATAACTGCTACTACAAAAGTGGCACTAGTCAAGAGTACTAGACCCTCTGGTACCATACCCACTATACCAGAAACGGAGCCTAAAACTGCATCTTGCCAACTTTTCTTAACATGAAATAATTGTGTAAAAATAAGTAATGAGCCTATCGGAATGGCAAGCCACATTATTATTCTAAATATCTTATTTATAGATATTTGTAACTCTGAATTTATAAGTTTAAATTTCTTAGCTTCTTCCGCTAATTTTGCTGCATAGGTATTTTCCCCCACATTGATTACCTTTGCATAAGCATTACCCGCAGATACAAAACTTCCAGACAAAAGCTTATCATTTTTTATTTTTAAAATAGAATCTGGCTCTCCTGTAATTAAAGATTCGTCTACTTCTATTTCATTATGTGAAAGAAGCTCACAATCCACTAATATTTGATCTCCTGCTTTTAAAACTATAATATCATCTAACACAATTTCTTCTACATTTATATTATTAATTTCTCCTTCTCTTATAACATCTACAGTTTTTTCGTTTAAAACAGATAACCTTTCTAATATACCCTTCGCACGAATTTCTTGGAACATCCCTATTATAGTATTAGTAATTATAACTCCTGCAAAAACAGCATTCTTAGGGGAACCAGCCATAAATACAATTATTGCTAAAATAGCATTTAAAGCATTATAACTAGTAAATAAATTTGCTCTAACTATTTGTCCTATTGTTCGTGATGGAGCTTTAGGTAATATATTTACTTTTCCATCTTTTATTCTATGTAATACCTCAGCTTTACTAAGTCCTTTTATTATGTTCTTATTTATTTTTGTCATAACTTCACCACCTAATAATAAGTATAAACTAAATTTATTAAATTAAACTTAAGAACATAATAAATTAAACTTAAAATATATCATAAATTATATATAACAACTTAAAATGTATTGAAGCTTAGAAATCGTTATCCAGGGACGTATCCGCCCTTTACTCCCACTTTGAAGAAGATGGGAATATTAGAGAGGGTAGTCATCGGATAAATTTTATTATCGCTTATACAATTTTGTATATTACAATTTCAATTTTCAAATCGATGCATTATATTGTTTTTTGATTGTTACCCATAAACTCTTTAATACAAAATGTAAAAAGGGTACCTCAAAATAGATTTAATTTTGAAACACCCTTTTTAAACTCGTAAAATAACACTTTTTTTATTAAATTGTTGTTATTCCTTTAAATTCATAACCAAAATCTTCTATAGCTGATCTTATATCATTTTCGCTAACCTCACCAGTACTATCAAACTCTGCAAATTTTCCTTCTAGGGAAACATTTATGTTTGAAATTCCTTTTAGTTCTGAAAGTGCCTCCTTAACATGATTAACGCAATGCATGCAACTCATTCCTTCTATTGATGCTTTCATTTTCATAATAAAATTCCTCCCTTTTCAATAATAAAATTTATTTTATATAATTTTGTTTACTTAGGCCTATTTGAGTTTTAAACTTTCTCAAATAAATTAAAAGTAATCACTATTATATTTTACTTATATTAAGATTTAAATCTTCTTAATCTTAAGGCATTTAAAAGTACTGAAACTGAACTAAAACTCATAGCCGCTGCTGCAATCATTGGATTTAAAAGCGGTCCTCCAAAAATATATAAAACACCCATAGCTACTGGAATCCCCAAAGTATTGTACCCAAAAGCCCAAAATAGGTTTTCTTTAATATTTTTTATAGTAGCTCTACTTAACTTAAGAGCTGTTGGTACATCCATTAAATCACTTTTTATAAGCACAATATCTGCAGATTCTATAGCTACATCTGTTCCAGATCCTATGGCTATACCAATATCTGCTTGAGCTAACGCTGGAGCATCATTAATTCCATCTCCTACCATAGCTACAATTTTTCCTTCTTGCTGAAGTTTTTTTACCCAGTTAGCCTTATCACTAGGAAGAACTTCTGCAAAAATCTTATCTATACCTACTTGTTTTCCTATAGCCTCTGCGGTATTTTTGTTATCTCCAGTTATCATAACTACTTCCACACCCATATCATGAAGCTTCTCTATAGCTTTTTTACTATTTTCCTTAAGAGTGTCTGCTACAGCTATTATTCCTTTAATTTTATTTTCTATGGCTATAAACATTGGGGTCTTACCTTCCTTTGAAAGTTTATGAGATTTATCCATAAAATCCTTTATTTCTACCTCATATTCTTCCATAAGTCTTAAATTTCCAAGAAGCACTTTTTTATCCCCTATAATAACCTCTATGCCTTTACCAGGTATTGCTCTAAAATTTTTACCTTGAAATAATTCTAAATTTTCTTCTTCTGCTTTTTTTACTATAGCTTCACCTAATGGATGTTCTGAACCCTTTTCTGCAGTAGCTGCTACTTGAAGTAAATATTTTTCATCTACTCCTTCGGAAACCAAAATATCTGTTACTTTTGGTTTTCCTTCTGTAATAGTTCCTGTTTTATCGAATATAATACTCTGAACTTTATGAGCAGTTTCTAAAGCTCCTCCACTTTTTATAAGAACCCCATTTTCTGCTCCTTTTCCTGTGCCTACCATAATAGCTGTTGGTGTTGCTAATCCTAAAGCACACGGACAAGCTATTACCAATACAGAAATAAATATAGTTAATGAAAATATTAAAGATTTTCCACTAACATACCAAGCTAAAGAAGAAATTATAGCTAAAGCTATTACTGTTGGTACAAAATAAGCGGAAATTTTATCTGCTAGCCTTGCAATAGGAGCTTTACTACCCTGAGCCTCTTCTACAAGTTTTATAATTTGTGCTAAAGTAGTATCTTTCCCAACTTTAGTAGCTTTATATTTTATTAATCCATGCTTATTTATGCTTCCTGCTACTGCTATATCTCCTATATGTTTTTCTACAGGTAAACTTTCTCCTGTAAGCATAGATTCATCTATAGCTGTAGAACCTTCAATAATTTCCCCATCCACAGGAAGCTTTTCTCCTGGTTTAACTAAAACTATATCATTTATTTTAACTTCTTCTATAGGAATTATTATTTCCTTATTGTCTCTTATTATAGTTGCATTTTTAGGAGCTAAGGCCATCAATTTTTTTATAGCTTCAGAAGTTTTACCTTTAGATACGGATTCTAAATATTTTCCTAAAGTTATTAAGGTTAAAATAGTAGCTCCAGATTCAAAATACAAGTCATGAGCATAATGCATATTTCCTTTAGATATTTGGAATATAGCGAAAATACCATATACTACAGCTGCTGATGTACCAATAGAAATTAAAGAGTCCATATTAGGGCTTCCTTTAACTAAAGATTTAAACCCTACCCTAAAGAACTTGTTTCCTACCAATATAATTGGAATTACTAAAATAAGTTGTATTAATCCAAAATTTAAAGGGCTATGCATTGGATCAATAATTTTAGGTAACTTTAATCCCATCATACTTCCCATAGATATAGTAAGCAAAGGTACTGCAAATATTAAAGAAGTTATAAATCTTCTCCACAAAGATTTTATTGCATCTTCTTTTCCCTTTTTCTCTTCTTCTATATTTTTTTCTTCTAAAGCCTTATATCCTGCCTTTTCTATAGCTCTTTTTATATCATTTATACTTACTTTTGATTTATCAAAAGTTATATCAAGCTTTTCTGTTGCTATATTAACATTGGCTTCTATAACACCCTCTAACTTTCTTGAAACTCTTTCTACAGCTTTGGCACAAGCTGCACAAGTCATTCCTTCTATCTTTAAATTCATATGCTGCCCATCTAAAAAAGCTTTGTATCCTGCTTTTTCTATGGCTTTTTCTATATCTAAAGTATTACATTTTTTTTCATCAAAAATTATACTTAACTTTTCTGTAGCTATGTTCACATTAGCCTCTTGAACACCTTCTAATTTTTTAGAAACCCTCTCCACAGCTTTAGCACAAGCTGCACAAGTCATTCCTTCTATATTAAATGATAATTTCTTCATTTTTTACACCACCTTTGAATTGATATTTAAAATTTATTATTTACCAAGCAACTTAGTTAATGTATCTATAATTTCATCTACCTTTTCTTCTCCATTATCATGAAGAAAAGCTTGTTTTACACAATGATTAAGATGCTGCTTTAAAATAAGCATGTTAGCTTTTTTTAATAAAGATTGAGCAGCTGTCATTTGATTAGATATATCTATACAATATCGTCCCTCTTCTATCATCTTTATTATTCCTTCTATCTGCCCTTTTGAAGTTTTTAAAGCTTGGAGAGCTGCTTTTTTTTCTTCATTCATTATTCTTCCTCCTTATATAATTTAGTCTTTATATTTAATAAAAACTATATTTATTTTTAAAATTTTGTACTTAAATAAGTTCACCTTGTTCAACCACCCCCACCCTGGGGGTGTATCTTTATTAAAGCACAATTAATATTATTTTTCAATAGTTTTTTCAAAATTAAATAAAAAATGTGTATCAAAATAAATTTAAATCTATTTTGATACACTATCTTGAAATTATATTTCTATGAGTTATCCAGTTACTCTATTACCCATTTTAATATAAATATTTAAATTAATCTTGCAATAGTACTAATAATTTGTGCTGCAGGCTTTAACAAAATTTGTGCTAAAAGTGTACCTACTATTAATCCTCCAACTATAAAGGTTATACATCTATTAAAATGAACTTCACTGCAACTTCCTTCAATGACATCATCTGTAAGCATTGAGATAAATGGATCTATAAATATAAACATAAGAATTGTTGCTATGCCATTTATAACAGATGATAATGTACTACAGGTTGTTCTTAATTCTGGATTTAGACATCCTGCGTATAAAGATGCTAATATTCCAACAGTAGATATAGAAAATGCTATTGTATTCAATAACACTAGCTTTTTAGGTATTTTTTTATATTCTTTTATATATTTAAAATTTTGTTTTCTAGGCCTAGTTACACTTTCTTTAAACTGTCTTACTCCAGATTTTGAAAATCCATGAAATAACAATTTAGGTATAGAACGATAAATACTAAAAGACTCTACTGCTTTGCCAAAAACCTTTATAAATGTTGGCAACATTAATGCTCCAGCTACTGTTGCCAAGGTCGTTGACAAAAGTATCCACCTAAAAACATATAATAATCCTTCTGAGTTACCTAAATTTATACTATTCTCAATGGTTTTAGCTAAAAGTGGTGCCTGTATAGTGTTGGCAGTTCTAGATAACAATGCGAACACATTAAACACTGCAAAAGATATTGCTATTCGACCAGTTCTTACCCCTACAATTCTTACAGAATATGCCAAAGTTGATATGACATAAATAACAAATGTAAGAATAAGAACAATTATAATCTGTGTAGACATTTTTTACCTCCATAAATATGTAAACTATATTACTATTTATTAACTATAATTTCTTATTTATCATATTATCAAAAATAAAGTAATTAGTTCTATTTAATTTTTAAATAGATATTTAATAAATTCAAGCTTAATTCTTAATAATCTTACATATTAATAAATATATTAATATATTCAACTTAAAATTTCAACTTAACCACCATTTAAGACTATGCGGAACCCTATTTATAAATATCTCTATCTACCACGATCAGCAAAATGATACTAATTTAAAAACTATACTGAAACACAAAAAACCTGTAAGAGTAACCTCTTACAGGTTTAATTACGAATTCAACTATCTTCTGAATCCTCTGTTGTTTTGTTGTTTTCTTGCTTTTCTGCATTCTGGGCATCTTTGTGGTTCATTTTCGAATCCTTTTTCTTTGTAGAATTCTTGTTCTCCTTCAGTGAAAACGAATTCCTTTCCACAATCTTTGCATGTTATGTTCTTATCTGCCATTTTAACATTCCTCCTTCTAATTATTAAGATTTAAAACTGATTCACATAACTTCTTAAAAAGAGGAGATGTTATTATCATATTAAATCCCTAATTGTTGTAGTTGCTAAACTTACAACATAACCAATAATAGCACATATAGGAATAATAAGCAATAGTTTTATTACTTTATTTAGTAAATAAATATTTTAAATTTTTACAATGTATTTTGATCCTTATAAAAGGTACACTATTTACTATACCATTTTTTAATTACTTTTGTAGTTTCTTCTGAAGGATAATAGTTTTTATCAAAACTATTATCTCCTATAGCAAAAATAGAAAAACCTAAAAGCCAAGGTTCCTTTTCAAAAACCTTTCTATAGGCTTCAAAGCATCTAGCTTGTTCCTCATTATTAGAATTCTTTGAAGGTATAGGATTCCAAGGCTCAGAGGCAGCTTTACTTTTTCTAGGAAAGCCTAGCTCTCCAAAGAAAATAGGTTTATGCCATTTTTCATTAAAATGATATAGTTCTTCTTTTATGTTTTGTCTTCTATCATTTTTCTTTACATTATCTATGGCCTTCACAAGTTCTTCTACTGTATTAGTATCTTTATCTGTAAGTTCAAAGTAAGCTGCTACAGATATAAAATCTACCTTAGAAAATAATTTATTATTTAATTTTTCCTGATATTTTTCTTTGGTTTTAGGTTCCCAATAAGCTGTATACCACCAGCAAGTTCTATAGGTTACAAGTCCTTTATAGTATTTTCTTACAAAGTCTATGGTATTACACCAATGTTCTTCTTCATTTTCAATATATACAAAATTAGAAGCCACATTTAAAGCATCCACATGATAAGGAACTGCTATATTATCTATTAATACTTTAAGCACATTATTTTGCCAATTTTCAAAGAACTGTTTTTTATTATTAGGATTCCACTCTGTTTCATAGAGATTACCATTATCTATCCAAGGATAAGGTTCTAATATTATATTTATTTTTTTCCATCTCAATCTTTTTATTAATTCTATAGCTTTTTTTTCACTTTCTCTATCTACACTCATATCATTAGAGGATAAATTTTTTATATTTATAACTACAGGTATATTTACAGTGTTTAATCCTAGTTTATTTATATCCTTCAATGCTTGATTTATATCATAATCTGTAGATAAATTTCCTGATTTTATTTTAACTTCAAATTTATCATTTAAAGTTTTCCTATAAAAACCATTTTTTATTTTATTTATTTCTCCATGAACAATTGGATTTAAATTTAATACATAAATAAAAATCAATATTATACTTAACCATATTATAAATTTATTCTTTTTCATAAAATGACTCCTCTTATATTAAGGTATTTTTAGCCTTAATAATTCCCCCCTTAGACTATGCCTTAAAAAATTTATTCTTATGAATTTCAATATTAGCCAATGTGCAAATTCCTCAATTCCTATTATAACTTATTTAGTCCTTTTTATCCGATGACTATCCGCTCTAATGCTCCCATCGCACTCTGTGAAAGCGATTCGCACCAAATCAAAGATTTGGACTCTCCGCTTTTCTTCAAAATGGGAGTAAAGAGTGGTTACGCCCCTAGATAACCATTTCTCCTAAAGGATAACGACTTCTAGGGAGTAAAACTCCTAAGCATTCTGTTAATAAGCTTTAGTGGGAGTAAAAACTCCCTCTAAAACCAAGAACTCTGTTTATTAAGTTATCTTAATTATTGTACTAGTAATAATATATCCTAACTATTTTTTTTATATTTTTTTATAAATAATAAAGAACCCCCAACTAAAATAACCATTATAAATACAAAAAATATTAATAGGTTTTTTATATTAGAATTTAAAGTTATATTTTTAAATTTACTGATATTACTATTTTCTTCTTTTTCTTTATCATATTTATCTCCAAAATATGAATAATTCATTACACCATCTCTATCTATAGTTACAGCATTTCCTTTAAGACTTTTTACTAAAGATATATCACTTAAATATTTTTGTGCTAAAGCTAAATCTCTAGTATAAGTTGATGTTACTATCATTGCTTTGTTCTCTTTATTATAAGGGGAGTCTATAAGTTGAATAGAGGCTAACTTGCTACTATAATCCTGAAAAAATTTCATTTTCTCATTGGATAGAAATCCATTAAAATTCTTGTTAAATTTAATATATAAATTTTTATTTGAATTTTTTATAATAGAATTGCTCTCTGGTGTTCCTATGATTATTAAATTACCCTTCTTAAGTTTAGATGATAAATCCTTTGCTGCTACTGCATTAAATTTACCCCTATTGGTATCTACATCATGCCCTATGGTAGCCATTATATTTCCTGCAAAATTAAGTTCTTCAGAAGTAGTATTATCTGAAAGTACTAATGTCAAATCATTCATACCTCCATTAGATATAAATGGATTAGGATAATTTTCAAATACATTATCCCTACCCTCTTTATAAGGGGTATAAATGTAAGAATTATTTAATATATAAGCCCAAGGATTTTCGCCCTCTCTAAAAGTACAAAATAAATCTTTAATTTCTAAATTGAACACTACCTTTATTTCATAATTGCTACTATTTCTAATATCTTTTGGAATACTTATTTCAAAACTATTACTATCCGCTGTTTTACTGTCTAATTTTTTGCTACCTATAGGAATATCATTTATATAAACCGTTATAAGAGATCTATCAAAATCTATATTTTTAGAATATCTATTATTTATAACTACCTTTGATCCCTCTTTTATAAATCTATCTTTGGGAATATTCAAATTAAAGGTTGCCTCCTGTTTAAAAGGTCCTTTTAAACTTACATTGCCATATCCTAAATCTGACAATGATACTCTATTCGCTTTTTCCTCTTTTATATCTTCTACATCCATACTATTATTAACTATTATAGTGTCTTTATCTATTTGCTTCATATAGTCTTTACTACATAATAATTTTGAAGCCTTTATCATATTCTTTTCATTATTAGATATTAAAAGCAATAGCTTTTTACTAGGATTATAGGGTGAAATAACCTCTTTAACAATAGCATCTTTATCTAGCCTATTTATCTCTTCTTTGGACAGTAAAGTTAACAAATCTAGGGGAGTATTATTTTTACTTCCTATAAAAATTATATCTAATTTGTTTTTTAAATTAGCCTCTGAAGCTTTATAAACTTTCATATTTACATTATCAGATTTTCTTTTTGATCCAAAATTAGAACAAAGCATCATAGCAGATGTGATTTCTCCCTGTGAAAAATTATCCGGAAGCATAATCATACTGTTAGCTGGATTTTCGTCACTGGCTTTTAAATAGGGGAAAGGAAATTCTTTAAGAGTTTTTGTATCTTCTCTATCCTTAAAATCCATATGAACATAAGAACCTTTGTGAATTATAAACCAATTCCCACTATTTACATCATCTATACAGGGTTTTTCTGATATTCTACTATAAACTTTAATTTTAACTTCATTATATCCAGATATCAATTTATCCTTTGGTATATTAATTTTTATGGATTCTTTATATTTCTTTTTATCTCCAATCTTCATAGAATATACTGGGAAATCATTTATATAAGCTGTTAATGTAGATTGAGTTTTATCTAAAAGATCACTCTCTGTAAAAATTAAGTTTAAATAGGCATTATCTACTGTCCAACTTTTATCTATGTTAAAGAAAAATACATTACTTCCAAATACTCCCTCCATCTTCATATCTTTTTCTACTCTAAAATTTTTAGATTTATTTGGAGCCGCCACTACATTTTGTCCACTTATAATATTTCCTAGGAAAAGCATTATAATAATAATTATTATTCTTAAATTCTTCTTCATATTAACTCCTGATTTCTAAAATCATAACAAATAGCAGCTATGATTTTTGATTTTTCCAACTTATAAGACGGTAGTATCACAGGATTCATCTGCTTAAGTTATTACATAATAGTAAATTAATATTAACTCACTATTCCAAGTATTTTTTTCCTGTTAATCAACCATTATTCAGGTTTTTCACCTACCTTTCTTTTTATATTATTTATTCCATTTCATACTCTCATATTTTATAATTGATAATTCTTTTATTAATTTTTCTATGTGTTTTTTATTTTTCTTTTTAAAATCTTTCTGTCTTGTACCATTTAATTTCTTTTTTAAACAATTTATCCAGAATATATTGAATTATTCCTCTAAGGGCAACTATCATCCACATTTGACAATATGTAAAATACATAATAGGTACAAGTATTAAATTTTCCTTATTGCTTTCCCCTTTTTCTAATGTTAGAGTTAAACTTACTTCTAAAACAAAAAGCACATAGGCTAATATCCAAAGAACATTAAAATTTCCTGTAACATGTAAATTTATATTTAAAAAAATACCAACAATAAATAAAATATCAGATATTATTACAGAGGATAAAAATAAAAAGTACACTGAAAAAAAATAAAAAATATCAAATATTATATCTTTACTAGTTCCTTTAAACATGTTTTTAAAATATTTTAAAAGCACATAAATATTACCTTTAGCCCATCTAGTTCTTTGTTTAAACCAAACCTTTAAATTCTCTGGCTCCTGTTCCCAAGTTACAGAGTATGGTACAAATTTTATTTTATATCCTAACTCATATATTCTAAAACTTATCTCTGTATCTTCTGCTATAGCTTTTGGATCCCATCCATTCAACTCTTGTATTATATTCTTTCTTACTACAAAATTAGTGCCAGGTATAGTACATAAATTTAATAACTTCCATCTTCCTGCTTGGCACATCCATTGAAAACTTAAGGTCTCTATATTTATAAATCTTGTTAACATATTTCTGTCTTTATTTCTAGTTCTAAACTTTCCTATAACTGCTCCTAAACCTTCGTCCTCAATTATAGTTTTCATAAGATATTTTAATGCATTTTTATCTGGAGTATTATCTGCATCATATACGGCTATAAAGTCTCCACTTGAATGTTTATAGCCTATATTTAAAGCATTAGACTTACCCCTTCCTCCTGTTATATTATCTGTATTTATTATTTTAAAATTATAAGATCTGTATTCTTTTTGAATTTGTTTTAGTATTTCTTTAGTGTTATCTGAGGAATTATCATTTATAACAATAAGCTCCATTTTATCTTTAGGATAATTTAAAAGCAAGATAGATTTTACCGTTCTTCCTATTACCTTTTCCTCATTATGAGCAGGTACTAATATAGATACCTTAGGATATTTTTCATTCTCTAATCCTTTAAGTTCACTGTTTAAAGTCTTTAAATAATATCTATATCCAGCTAAAGATAAAATTATATTTACAAACAGCAGCATCCATATTGAAACTAAAGAAAAAATAAACAAATAATCTACCCAATTTAAGCTTTCCATGTTTATCACCTTAAAAATTTATTTTTATCCTTTTTCTTAGATACAAAAAACATAATGATAAATATAGTAACAAATACAATAACCATCATTATAACTATAAAATTAGCTCTTTCTACAAATCTTTTTTCCTTAAAGCCCTGTTTACTACTCTCTTGGCTTTCTTTATGATATATGTTTACCTTACCATCTCTTGATAAAATTTTTATGTCATTCCATTTAACCCAATTTTCCTCTTTTTTCAAATCTAAAAAATCAACATTTTGGCTTTTGAGATAATCAACTAATTCCTTTAAGTAATTTATATCTATATAAGAATGAAAAAATACTCCGGCAGTATATCCCCTTACCATAGAAATCTGACGAAAGTTCTCCTGTATTTTCTTAAGCCATAGTGGATTTTCCTTTTCTATATATCCCAAATTTTCAGGAATCAATATATTAAACGTTTCTGTGTCCTTTAGTACGTAAGGGTAGGCTGCACTTGTAAATCTTTTATCACTACTTTGGCATTGCCCTACGCAAGTTGAAAAATACTTTTTAAATTCCTTATATGTTCTCATATCCATAGCATAATTAGGGGCTTCAAATCCTAATGGATATATATTATTCTTTACACATTCTTTAATACCTTTCCCGACTTTGTCATACACATACTTTCCCATATCCATTTCCAAAAGAGCATTTTCTTTTCCATTCCAAAACTCATGTTCCTCCTCTGAAGCTTCTTCTTTATTATTTGGGTGAGTATACCCATGAAGTATTACTGTTCCACCTTTTTGCTGCATATATTTTATGTTATTAATAAATTTTCTTTGATCTGACATACTATTTACATAACCGGTTTTAGTATCGACAAAAGTAGGAATGAGAGCTATCATAAATGGTATATCTTCACTATATAAATAGTCTGCTATAGCTTTAAGCTTATTTATATCTATTAAAGGATGAACATCCTCTATTCTTATAAAAACTTTTTCCTCTTTAAATTTATCTACTTCAAATATATAATTTAGAATATCTGAGAAAATATAAAAAATTACTGAGTTATTATTTATTCTGCTTATATGCCATAAATTTTTTTCGTTTATTATATAGGGAAAATAGTCTTTTCCATTACTTAAATAGGCGTATATTTTTGTTTCTTTAGAATAGGGTTTTAAAACTGTAAAACTTTCCTTTGAATCTAAATAAAATTTTTCCATCTTAGAAATATTTATATTTTCTTTATTAGAGTAATAAGCTTCTGTAATGTCTGATTTAGAATCTACATATCTCATACTATATTTAGGATTATTTTGCAATAAGATATCTATACCTTCTCCTATCCAGCATATTTTTTTATTATAATTTTTTAAATCTTTTATAAATGTTTTTTTATTTAATTCTCTTTCTATACCCATTACAAACACATAATCATAATTACTTATTTCCCCTTCCTTATAATCAGCTATATTTACTACTTTCACCGCTGTATTAAAAGCTCCTAAAAGTTCTCTAACAGAATATACTATATTGTTGTTATATGAAAAAAAATTCAAACTATCATATACTATTAAAACTTTTTCTTTTTTATCACTATCTGCTGCTTTAACTTTACAATTTGCATTTGTGAATAGTAAAAAAAATATCATAAAGTAAATAGTTATTTTCTTATACATCGTATTCTAATTCCTTTTCTGCTAATTCTTTAAACTCAAAAGCTTCTTTTATAGTATTTTTATATTCTACTATTCCTACTTTTATATCAATATTAACATTTTTATCTTCTTGTTTTATTTTCAGGTTTTTTTCACTAATACTTTCCTTTATTCTGTTTTTTACCACCTCAGCACCTTGAAGATTTGTACTAGGCATAAGTATTGCAAGAGTATTTTTATTTAATTTATAGCTAATATCTTCTCCCCTAATTGCTAAGGTTATAACATTGCTGATAATCTTTAAAATTTCTTCCATTTTTTTCTCTCCTAAAATAGCGTTAAGTTCATCATAATACTGTATTTTTACTATCATAAGAGATAGATTCAATTCATGCCTTTTGGCTTTACTCATTTCCCTATCCAAATCTATATAAAATCCTTTTAAATTGCTAAGACCAGTAGTTTTATCAATAGTTATTAAATCTCTATATTCCTTTTGTAGCCTTGTATTTATACTTTGAATTAGATTTATATTTTCAGATAGTTTTCCGGATATAAAAGCACCTAAAGGTATGTCTACCATCCAGATATAAGTAATAAGTTCTACCGGGTTTCTATGAATTGTATTATTATAAATTATAAAAGTACCATAAAAAAATATAATCATAGCACTAAATAAAAAACCTTCAACTATACCTCTGAAATAAGCCACTATTGTCACCATAAATAAGGAACCTAACATTATAAAATTTAACATAATATTTTTTCCTAAATTAAAATATATAAAACTACATATACAAAAAAAGTTCAATAACAAAAGAATTATGCATATATCTATATTTTTAGAAAATCTATCCATATATTTATTTCCCTCCAGGAAAAAACTTATTATTTATTCATATTTTTAAATAATATTTATTTACCATATTTTCCATATATTATAACATAATATTGGCTTAATATTATGTTATTGAATATCCTATTTTATGTTTTATTAGGAATAATAATTTATCTGTATAAAAAGCAAAGGATGTACTACTAACATAATCTTATGTTAGTAACACATCCCTCCATGCCTATTATATATAAAACCTTCTTTTAAATTTGGTATTCTTTAAATATATCCTTATATTAATACTTTAATTTATTAATATAGTTAGAGTTCCTTAGTATTTATTTATCTGTAACTTTAAAATTTTCATTATAATCCTTTAATGAATCTTTTACTATTTTAGATAAAGCTACCAATGCTATTACATTAGGAATTACCATAAGTCCATTAAAAGTATCTGCAAGCTCCCAAACTAAATCTACTTTTAAAGTTGTTCCTATCACTATAAAAATTGCCACTAACAATCTATATATATTCAATCCCTTACCTTTAAAGAGATATTTCACATTAGCTTCTCCAAAGAAATACCATCCAATTATTGTTGAAAAAGCAAAGAAAAATAATGCGATGGCTATAAAATATGCACCAAAATTACCTAATCCCTGAGTAAATGCATTTTGTGTCAATTCTATGCCTGTTGTTTTTCCATCTAATACTCCTGTTGTAAGTATTACAAATGCTGTGAATGTAAGAACTATAAAAGTATCTATAAATACTCCAACTATAGCTACTAATCCTTGTTCTACTGGATGTTTCACCTTAGCTACCGCATGGGCATGTGGTGTTGATCCCATTCCAGCTTCATTGGAGAATAATCCTCTTGCTACTCCATATCGTATAGCCTGTTTTACAGTAACACCTGCTACTCCGCCTACAGCAGCCTTAGGATTAAAAGCAGAGACAAATATTAATTTAAAAGCAGGTAATATATTTGTATAATTCTTAGCTAATATTATGATACTTCCTATAATATAAAATGCTGCCATTATAGGAACCATTTTTTCCGTTACGGAAGCAATTCTTCCTATTCCTCCCACAAAAACAACTAGTCCAAGTATTGCAATCATTATTCCTATTATCCAAGATGGTATATTAGAAATATTTGAAAAGGCTGCTCCTATAGAATTTGCCTGAACCATATTGCCTATAAATCCCAGAGCTAATATTATAGTTACAGAAAAAAAACTAGCTAAAAATTTACTTTTCAGTCCTTTACTTATATAATAAGCTGGCCCCCCTGTCACTTCTCCATTAACTTTTTCTTTAAAAATCTGTGCTAAAACCGCTTCTCCAAAAATAGTTGCCATTCCTAAAAATGCACTAATCCACATCCAAAAAATTGCTCCAGGTCCCCCTGATACTATAGCTGTTGCTGCTCCTGCTAAATTACCTGTACCCACTTGAGCCGCTACTGCTGTTGCTAATGATTGAAATGAGCTCATTCCATCTTTACCTGCTTTTTTGCCTCTTAAACTTATACCTCCGAAGGCTTTTTTAAAGGATTCCTTAAATTTAGAGACTTGAATAAATTTTAGAGACACAGTAAATACAATTCCTGTTCCACACAACAAAAAAATCAGTATATAATTCCACAGTACATTGTTTATTCCTTTAACTGCATTTAGAAGATCCATATATACTCCTCCTTGTAAATTAAATACACACATTACATATATATTCCATATGAACATATTAATTCCTGCCAATATGTTACATCTTTAACATATTTCTTTAAAATCATATTATAATATGATAATCATAAAATATAATATAAGTTTTTCCCCTTTATATCTTTATTAAAAAATGTTTTTATCATTATATATTAATTTACTTTAGTTTTTTATTATATTTACATCATTTTAATGTGTTAATATACAATAAAAAGCTAGAACTATAATTTAACATTAAAGTT
Organism: Clostridium botulinum; assembly: GCF_001276985.1. Classification (GTDB taxonomy): domain Bacteria; phylum Bacillota; class Clostridia; order Clostridiales; family Clostridiaceae; genus Clostridium_F; species Clostridium_F botulinum. Next base: position 147,981 of record NZ_LHUL01000008.1, on the reverse strand, counting down.
CTAGCTTTTTATTATTTTTTATAATTTTAAATTTCCATAATTATAGGTAAAACTATTGGCCTTCTCTTTGTTTTTTCATATAAATATTTTTCTACAGATTTTTTAATATTTGATTTTAATACATACCATTCAATTATTTTATTTTCTAAACAATTTTCTAGTTCTTTTTTTACTATTCCTTTTACTTCATTTATTAAATCCTCTGACTCTTTTACATATATGAATCCCCTTGTTATTATATCGGGTCCCGCTATTACGCTGTAGGATTCTTTTTCTAGAGTTACTACTATGGTTAACATACCGTCCTGCGCTAAATACCTTCTATCTCTGAGCACTATATTCCCTACATCACCTACACCTATACCATCTACAAATATAGATCCTGTGCGTACCTTCCCTGATACTTTTGCTTCTTCATGTGATATTTCTAAAACTTGCCCTGTTTCTAAAGAGAATATGTTCTCTCTTTCCATGCCTAACTCCATGGCTAAATCCACATGTCGTTTTAGGTGCCTGTATTCTCCATGTACTGGCATAAAATATTTGGGATGCACCAATGTATGAATTAATTTTAATTCTTCCTCATAAGCATGACCAGATACATGTACCTCTTCTAATGCTTCATATATTACATCTGCACCCTTTTTAAATAACTCATTTATTACTCTAGATATAAGTTTTTCATTTCCTGGAATTGGTGATGCAGAAATAATAAATAAATCCTTTGGCTCTATAGCTATTTTTCTATGATTAGAATAAGCTATTCTTGCAAGAGCTGCCATGGGTTCTCCTTGACTTCCAGTAGTTATTATGGTTATTTGTTCATTAGGATAATTTTTCATTTCATCTACAGTTATTAAATAAGTTTCTGGTATATGAAGATATCCCAAGTCCATGGCTACCTTAGATATATTTTCCATGCTTCTTCCACTGAAGGCTACTTTTCTACCATACTCTATAGATGCATCTATTATTTGCTGCATCCTATGTATGTTTGAAGCAAAAGTTGCTACAATAACCCTTCCTTTAGCATTTGAAAAAATTTTAGTTAAGGTTTCTCCTATAGATTTCTCGGAAATTGTGTGCCCCTTACGCTGTACGTTTGTACTATCAGCCATAAGAAGTAATACTCCTTTTTTGCCTAATTCAGCAATACGATGAAAATCCATTACTAATCCATCAATAGGTGTATAGTCTATTTTAAAATCGCCAGTATGTAATATAACTCCCACCGGCGTATGAATAGCTATGGAACAAGAATCTGCTATACTATGAGTATTTCTTATAAATTCTATCTTTAAATTTTTAAGTTCTACTATATCTCCTGCTTCCACCTTATTAAGTTCACAATCTGAAAGCATATTATGTTCTTTTAGTTTATTCTCTACTATACCTAAGGTTAATGCAGTACCATAAACAGGCCTATTTAATTGTTGCAGAATATAAGGTAAAGATCCTATATGGTCTTCATGTCCATGAGTTAGAAAAATAGCTTTTACTTTATCTTTATTATTTAGAAGGTAGGTTATATCCGGAATAACCAAATCTACACCATACATCTCCTCATCTGGAAAGGATATACCACAATCTATGATTACTATTTCATTTCCATATTCAAAAGCAGTTATATTTTTACCAATTTCTCCAAGTCCACCCAAAGGAATAACCTTTACACTATCTTTATTGCTCACTTCATACCCTCCTCTTTCAATATTTATAAATTTTTTGCTATACCTATTATATTATTCTGCTCTTTAAATTAATAAAATTAACTAAAGAGCTAATGATTATTATAAAATTTTTCATCTATCTTATTTTGGCTACTCTAAGCCAAATTAATTCTCTTTATTTATATTTTAAAAATTTTATTATTATTATTTACCTAATCATACCATTGTTAAGACATAATCTACATCTATTATAATAATCTTTAATAATATTTTTACATATTATTAAAAATTAATTGTGTTAAACTACACTCTATACTAAAAGTTTTAATGCTAAATCTTAATAAATATAGGTAAGAGTATCTCTTAATAGATTTAAATCTTTTTTTGAGATACCCTCTTATTATAATATTTACTTTAAATTATTTGTTTTCTCCAAAGGCTTTTTCATAGTCTTTCATAAATTTTTCAATTCCTATATCAGTTAATGCATGCTTTGACATTTGAATTATAACTTTGTATGGTATTGTAGCTATATGAGATCCTGCCATTGCAGCTTCCAATACATGCATAGGTGTTCTTACACTGGCTGCAATTATTTCTGTTTTTATTTCATGAATTTTAAACATATCAGCTATTTGCTCTACAACTTCAATACCCGGATTTCCTATATCATCTAATCTCCCTAAAAAAGGACTTACATAGGTCGCTCCAGCTCTAGCTGCTAATAAGGCTTGCATCGATGAAAATATTAAGGTTACATTTGTTTTTATTCCTTCTTTAGATAAAACACTAACTGCTTTTAGTCCTTCTTCGCACATAGGTATTTTTATAACTATGTTTTTATGCAATTTAGATAGTTCTCTTCCTTCTTCTATCATTTTCTCATATTCTAAACTTATAACTTCTGCACTTATGGGACCATCTACTATATTACAAATTTCTTCTACTACTTCTTTTAGATCTCTTCCTTCTTTTGCTATTAATGAAGGATTTGTTGTTACTCCTGACAAAACTCCTAACTCACTTGCTTTTCTTATTTCTTCTACATTAGCCGTATCTATGAATATTTTCATTTTGCCATCTCCTTTAAATATTTCATAATAGATTATACTACAATAATTATATTTATTTTATTATTATATTTCTTATTATACATTTTCTCTTATAAAGTTCAAAATTCATTTTATTCCTTCTACTTAAATTTTTTACCAATTCCCTTTATTGTCTAAATATTTATAACGTTTTCTCATATTAATCAATTTTTTAAATAAATTCTATTTTAAAATTTTTATACATTTTAGTTTACCCTTTTCTTTATTTTTTCTTTTTTCTTTAATCTAAGTCCTAGCCCACTAATTATAACCCCTAATGAATCTATTTATTTTTTATTCATTATTAATTAATACTATTTATTATCATCCTGTTATTGGAGAAAACTAAAAAAAAGGTGTCTCAAAATAAAAACAGCCTTAATTCTAATATAGTAAATATAAATAATACATGTAATAAACATATAAATGAGCTTTAGTAGTTCTTAATTTCACGGAATTAAAAATTTTTGTAATTCCTCACAGGACGTGAGGAGCCAGTAGTGAAGCCAAGGAAGGCACCTCTACTGTGTAAAAAATTTTTAATGGAGTTAAATTTAGAACTTCTTAGCAAAATGAATTACTTTATAAATATATTATTTATATTTACGGTTTTAAAATTAAGGCTATTTTGAGACATCCTCTTTTAGTTTTTATTTATGTATAGAAATATTTTTATAAAAATAATATTTTAATTACTTTTATCTTTTATTAATATTTTTGTATAGAAAGCACATCTTCAATTCTTTCTAAAGAATATTCATATGCATCATAAACTCCTTTATTATAAATCTCTGGTGCTAATTCTTCTAGGAAAAAATCTAAAATCATGCCCGCAGCTAAATCTCCTAACTCTTCCTCTCTTTCATTATAAAAATATTCTTTTATGGAATCTATCATCACTTTCTTCTTTTGTTTATCTACTACAATAACATTTTTTTTCTTCAAAAAAACCCCTCCAATTAATGTATAATATAACTAAGAATTATTTAATCATATTATTTTTTGTTGATTTAAAATATGTAAGATAAAATATTAGTATGTTGTATGAATATTTTAACTCCTATTAATATTAACACAACACCCCCTAAAATTTCTGCTCTCTTTTTTAAAAGTTTACCACACTTTTTACCTATCATAACTCCAATAAAACATATAACAAAGGTTATACTACCTATAATAATTATAGTATTTATTATTGAAACTTTTAAAAATGCAAAACTTACTCCTACAGCTAATGCATCTATACTAGTGGCTATAGCAAGAAGTATAAGAGTTTTATTATTTAAACATTTCTTTTCTCCCGCTGCATAATCACAGGCAATTTCATCCTTATGATCTTGGTTCTCCTTAACACTATCATATATCATTTTCCCCCCAATAATAGAAAGTAGTATAAGAGCTATCCAATGATCTAATGCTGCTATATAGCTTTCAAATTTTATTCCTATAGACCACCCTATTAGAGGCATCAGTGCTTGGAATCCTCCAAAAAATAGCCCTATCCTGATTCCCTCCGAGGCTGTGACTTTACTTATCATAGCTCCGTTAGTTATAGATACTGCAAAGGCATCCATAGACAAACCTATACTAATTAATATTACACTAATTAAGTCCATTATGCTTCCTCCTTAATATAACTTCCAAAATATAAATTTTATACAATAAAAAAGACTCCATGCATAGTTAAAAACTATACATGAGTCTCATTATTCAAGACAAGCCAGACTTTTACAAGTCAATATGTTGACTTTGCCACACAATATTAAAATATTGTGCCAATTACTCCCTCATACTCATTATTTATATTTATAAAAAATAAATAACATTTTCGTTTTAATTATATTGTATATTGGACTATAAGGTCAAGGAATTTTTATTTGAAAAATATATTCTCTTATTTAAAATTACATCTATTATAGCATATTCTTTATAATTTCAATTTAGATAAAGCCTCTGCTAAAGCTGAATTTATTGGTTCGTCATTTTCTTTTTGCATTTTTTTCATATATTTAGTTACATCTCTTTTATTTAATTTTTCTTGATTGTTTCTATACTTTTTATTAAAGGAAGAAAGTTTTTCTCTAAAACTACATCTTGTACATACATAGATTTGACCCTGCCCTTCTCCTCTAAGTTCTAATTTTACATGACACTCAGGACATCTTACATTGGTAAATCTGCTTACATTTTCTCTATAGCCACATTCTCTATCCTGGCATACATTTATAACTCCATTTTTACCCTTAACTTCTAACATATATTTGCCACATTGTGGACATTTTTTACCAGTTAAATTATCATGAACATATTTATCCTTGCTATTTTTTACATCTTCTACAAGTTTTGTAGAATAGTCTCTCATTTTATTTATAAATATCTGTCCTCTTAAATTACCCTTACTAATGGAATCTAATTCTCTTTCCCATTTCGCTGTTAAAAGTGGGGATTTCAAATCCTTAGGTACTAAATCTATAACTTGCTTTCCCTTTGAAGTTGGAACTATTTCTTTTCCTCTTTTTTCTATATAAAAAGTATTATATAATTTTTCAATTATATCTGCTCTAGTTGCAACAGTTCCAAGTCCACCAGTTTCTCCTAAGGTTTTAGAACTCTCCTTATCTAAATTAATATATCTTTGAGGATTCTCCATAGCAGATAATAAAGTTCCCTCATTGAATCTAGCTGGCGGCTTTGTTTGACCTTTGTTTATCTTAAAGTTAGAAAATTTTATACCATCTCCCTTATTAACCTTAGGAAGAGTTTGATCTTTTATATCATCACTATCTGAATTATTATTTTTATCATCGAATTCTTCTCTATCATAAACTGCTTTCCATCCCTTGGATTTGATAACCTTTCCTCTAGCTACAAATTTTTCACCTATAACTTCTGATTTAATGGTAGTTTGAATATATTCAAAGGGTGGTAACATAACTGATAAAAATCTTTTAATAACTAAATCATAAATATTTCTTTCCTCACCACTTAGGTTACCTAATTTAGGTTTTTCTTCTGTAGGAATTATAGCATGATGGTCTGAAACCTTACTATCATCTACAAAACCTTTATGTGCCTTAATGTTTCCTTTTAATATTTCATTTGTAAACTTACTATAATTACTAATGGATATAGCCTTTAATCTATCTTTTAAAGTACCAACAACATCCTTTGAAATATATCTAGAATCTGTTCTTGGATAAGTTAAAATTTTATGATTCTCATATAATCTTTGCATTATGGATAGGGTTTGTTTTGCTGAATATCCAAATATTCTATTAGCATCCCTTTGAAGTTCTGTTAAATCATAAAGAGCCGGAGCATATTTCTTTTTATCACTTTCCGTTACCTCTATTATTTTTCCCTCTTTACCTGTAACTTTTGAAACTACTTTTTTAGCTAAATCTTCATCAAAGGTATTAAATCTACCCTTAGCACTCTCCCAATGCATTGTAAATCCTTTAGTCTTACCTTCTATGCTATAATAATCTCTAGGTTTAAAATTCTTTATTTCCTCTTCTCTTTGAACTATCATAGCTAGAGTAGGTGTTTGAACTCTTCCTGCTGAAAGTTGAGCATTATATCTACAAGTCAAAGCTCTCGTAACATTAAGTCCTACAATCCAATCTGCTTCTGATCTGCACACTGCTGAATGATATAAATTCTCATAATTTTTTCCCGGTTTTAAATTTCTAAATCCGTCTAAAATAGCTTTATCTGTTTGTGAAGAAATCCAAAGACGTTTTATAGGCTTTTTAAAACCTACTTTATCAATTATCCATCTAGCTACAAGCTCTCCTTCTCTTCCTGCATCTGTAGCTATAACAAGTTCTTCTACATCTTTTCTTATCATAACTTTTCTAACTTCACTAAAATGCTTTGAAGTCTTCTTTATAACTGTAGTTTTCATTCTCTTAGGTAGCATTGGAAGAGTATCCATGCTCCATTTTTTATATTTTTCATCATAACTTTCAGGATCAGATAAAGTTATTAAATGTCCTAAAGCCCAAGTTACAATATATTTATTTCCTTCTAAATAACCATTACCCTTTTTATTGCATTTTAAAACCTTAGCCAAATCTCTTCCTACACTAGGTTTTTCTGCTAAAACTAATACTTTTCCCATAAATAATTATCGTCCTTCCATAAATAATTCCTTTTTTAATAAAAAATAAGGATAGATATACTTACTACCCTTACATTACATATATATAATTATATATTAAATCCAAAGTAAAGTTATATATTACATAATATATCTTAATATTTTTATACATCCATAATAAAACTTACTTAACTATATTTTCTTTGTTGATTAGCTATTTAATTGTTATTACTCCATTATAAACTAAATATTTAATTAATACAAAATATTTAACAATATATCAGAAATTTCACATTAAAACTCCAGTGAAATTATGCACCTAAAAATATTCATAGTAAAAAGACTAAAACAAAATCCAGTAGAAAGCTTCTTAATGCTTGCTACTGGGTTTATTTTACAACCTATTGTTTTTAATATTCAGTCTTGTCTCTATCCTTATTCCAATACTCAAAAGCTTTTAAAGAAGATTTTTTATCAACTGCTTCTAAATCAAGTATAACTTTATCCTTGCAGCCTTCTTTTAAAAATTTTAATATGTGCTCATCTCTAAAACCAATATCTCTAGCATCTTCTACTGTACATCCATAATATACTTTTGATATATTTGCCCAAATAATTGCAGACATACACATAGGACAAGGTTCTGATGTTGTATATAATTCACATCCACTTAAATCAAATGTATTAAGTTTTTTACATGCTTTTCTTATAACATTTACTTCACCATGGGCAGTGGGATCATTATCTCCTATTACAGTATTATGAGCTACTGCAATCACTTCCCCATCCTTAACTATTGCAGATCCAAAAGGACCTCCTTCATGATTTTTCATGCCTTCCATACAACTCTTTACACATAAATCCATTATTTCATTTTTATCCATCTTAGTAACCTCTTAAAATCATTTAATAATTAAACTATATATCTTAATATTATACTTTAAAAATAATCTTGTCAAAACTTACCTTGTAGTGATTATCATATTATAAACCTAAATATTATTTTCTTTTTAAAATAGCTTTTTTGGTAGCATTAAATATTTTATTATATCCAGTACATCTACATAAATGACCTGATATTTCTCTTTTTATTTCATCATCAGTATAGTTTTTTTCGCTTTCTACTAAAGCTGTTGTAGTTAAAACTAAACCCGGTGTACAGAATCCACATTGTACAGCACCTTCATCTATAAAGGCTTTTTGAACCTCTGAAAGCTCACCATTTTTTTGTACTCCCTCAATAGTTTTTATTGTTTTACCATCAGCCCAAGCCGCTAAGTAAATACATGAGTCTGTTGGGACACCATCTATTAAGACAGTACATGCTCCACATTCTCCTACAAGACATCCTTGTTTAACACCTGTTAAATGTAATCTACTTCTTAATACTTCTGATAAAGATTCTCTAATATCTATTTCTATTTCATACTTTTTATCATTAACTGTAAGTTTTATTTTTCTTTTTAAACTCATATATATTCATCATCCCCCTAACTGTATCCTATTACTTTATATTTTCAAGACTTTCTGCTCTTTTAGCAGATTCTTTAAGTCCTCTATAAGTTAATTCTTGTATTAAATGCTCTTTAAATTCCTTTGAAGCATTCCAAAAATCTATTGCTTTTGAAGATTTTAGAGCTAAATTTCCTATTAATCTTATATTTTCATCCGTAACTTTCATATATTTTCCCTCTGCTTCAGCTATTTCACATCTTATAGGTGTTGGACCTGATACACCTAATGCTATTCTTAAATCTTCAAACTTTTTATTCTTAACTTCTACAAGTACAGCAACTCCCATTAAAGCTATGTCCATTGCATTTCTACTAGCAAATTTAATATAATTACCATACTTATTTTCATAATCTTTTTTTTCAATAATTATACTAATTAATATCTCATCTTTTCTGATGCCAACCTGTCCAGGCCCTATATAAAAATCTTTTATTTTAACTATTCTCTCACCATTTTTAGATTTAAGTCTTAATTTACTATTTAATGCAAATAATGATGGTGCACTATCTCCGGATACAGCTCCATTACAAATATTTCCTCCAATGGTTGCCATATTTCTAATTTGAGGTCCTCCCATAGAAACTGCTGCTTCTGCTAGTATAGGAATATTTTTATTTACTATATCATCCCTAAATATTTCTGAAAAAGTTGCCATAGCACCTATTTCTATTGAGCCATTCTCAATTACTTTTATTTCATTTAAACTCTCTATGTTTCTAATACTTATTAAATTTAGAGAATTAAATCTTTCTTCATGAAGTTTTACAAGTACATCAGTTCCTCCAGCTATTACCGTTAAATTATCGTGTTCTGATAATAATTCTAATGCCTTTTCTAATGTTTTAGGTTCTAAAATTTCATTTATATCATACATATTATTTCGCCTCCTATATAAGTCCAACCTCTTTAAATTTCTCAAAAACAGATTGAGCATCCATTGGCAATTTATTAAATGCTACTCCTGTTGCATTTAATACGGCATTACGTATAGCTGGAGCTGGAGAGATTGTTGTATTTTCACCTAAAGATTTTTGTCCATAACTAGATGTTGGATCATAGGTATTTACAAATTCACATTTTATGTTTGGAGTATCCATAATAGTTGGAAGTTTATAATGTAAAAGATTATTGTTTATTATAGATCCTGTTTTCTCATCTATTATGAATTTTTCTGATAAGGCAAATCCTAAAGCCATACTAACACCACCGTGTACTTGTCCTTCTGCTAACTTTTTATTTAAAATTTTTCCTGAATCATGTATGTTATAAATATCTAAAACTTTTATTTTTCCTGTTCTTATATCAACTTCTACTTCTACAAAGGTTGCCCCATAGGCTATAGCATTATTTTTAACCTTTACGGTTAAATCACTTGTTATAGGTGCATATTTTTCTCTATTGTAATATGCCTCCATCGCAATTTCTTCTAAAGTATAAAGTTCTCTTCTTAATCCTTTTTCTATCACCTTTGCATCTACAATATCCAAAAGCTCTGCATCTAATCCACATTTATCACTGGCAATTTTTAGAGCTTTTCTTTTTACTTCTGTTGCTGCTTTTTTTATAGCTTGGCCTGCTATAAAAGATTGTCTTGATGCATAGGATCCTGTATCAAAAGGAGTAATATCTGTATCTTGCTGGGAGACTATTGTTACCATATCAAATGGTATTCCAATAGTTTCTGCTGCCATTTGACTAAATACTGTATCACTACCCTGTCCTATTTCTGTAGCTCCTACTTGAACTTGGACTGAACCATCTTGATTCATTACTATTCTTGTTCCCGCTGCCTCAAGTGATACTGGCCAAGTTCCTGAAAAATAACTAAAACAGGCCATTCCAACACCTTTTCTTATAGGACCATTTTGATTTTTATATAATTCTCTTTTTCCCTCCCAATCTATTAATTTTCTACCTCTTTTTAAACATTCTGGTAATCCAAAGGTTCTAACTACAAGATCTGATTCCTTATCTATATGACCTTTCTTTATAAAACTATTAAGTCTAAAATCTACAGGGTCTATATTTAGATCATTACATATATCATCAATCATAGATTCTATAACAAAACACATTTGTGGTATACCATATGCTCTCATTGCACCTGCAACTGGAAGATTAGTATATATAGTTTTGGGACGATATTTTTCTGCCTTTATATCATAAAGAGGTCTAATTTTACTTCCTGCACTCATAGCAATTGAATGTCCATGGGATGCATAAGCTCCATTATTTACAAAGTTCTCTATATCATAACCTTCTATTTTATTATCTTTTGATAAAGCTATTTTGATATTTACTCTCATTGCATGTCTTGTTCTAGTTGCAACAATTGCCTCTTCTCTACTTAATTGTAACCTTACACATCTTCCATTAACTGCAAGAGACATTATAGCTGTAAGTGGTTCTATTATAACATCTTGCTTTCCTCCAAAGCCTCCACCAACATAAGGCTTTATTACTCTTATTTTACCAATAGGTAAATTACAAGCTTTTGAAACTATTCTTCGTACAATATGTGGTATTTGTGTTGATGTTATAATAAGCATTCTACCTTTCTCATCAAGCTTTGCCATAGCATTGTGCGTTTCCATTTGACAATGTTGCACTATTTGAGTTTCATATTGACCTTTATAAATTTTATCTGCATTTTTAAATACTTCATCTGGATCTCCTACTGTTATACCAAAATCACTAACTATATTATTGGGCCTTTCATCATGAATAACAGGAGCTCCCTCTTTTATTGCTTCTTCTTGATCGATTACAAAAGGCAAAACTTCATATTCTACTTTTATTAATTTTAAGGCTTTTTTGGCTATAAGTTCATCAGTCGCAATAACTGCTGCAACTGCATCTCCTACAAAGCGTGCTTTGTCTGTAAGTAATACATAATCTTCTATGTCTCTATGACTTGGATCTAATGAATATGGATGTCCTGCCGTAGGAAATTTCGTATTTGGTACATTTTTATACGTTAATACAGCTTCAACACCATCTAAGCTTTCAGCTTCTTTAGTATCTATATTTTTTACTTTTGCATGAGCATAGGGACTTCTTAAAACCATTCCTACAAGTGAATTAGCTTCAAAATGATCTGAGCAATACTTAGCTCTACCTGTAACTTTAGCTACTGCATCTACTCTATTTATGCTTTTTCCAATTAAATCATAAGAATCTTCCATGTATAGTTCCCCCTTTAATATTTTGCATTATATAATAACTATATATATTATTTATTTTATGATTCTTTTTTTTCTTTTACTTCTCTCTTATATTTACTAGATATAAGTAAAACTATTAATGCTAAAGCTACATTTAACCATTGAGTTAGCTGAATAAATATATTCACTTTGCTTATGGTTAAATTTATTGCTATACATGCTACTCCTATTGTTAATATAGCCCAATATTGAAGGCTTATCCCCTCTGCACTTTTTAATTTTAATAATTTATATATTTGTGGGAAAAATGAATATATCAAAGTAAAACTTCCTAAAGCTTGAGCAATATTACCCCAAAAATGTAAATCAGTCATAATTAACATCCCCTATCATCAAATCTATTAAATTTCTTTATGCTTTTTTTCTTTTACACTAAAATAAATTATTAATACAGTAGTTAAAATAGCAAATACAACATTTATAGATTGAATAATCAATTGCACCTTTGGAACTTCACATATAAATTGATTTATACATATACAAGATATACCAAAAGTCATTACTATCCAGTATTGTATACTATTATTTCCTGGGCTTTCAGTTTTCAATATAGTATAGATTTGTGGTAGGAAAGAATATAATACTAAAACTCCTCCTATAATATTTATAATTGTTCCAAACTTTATTAAACCACTCATAGCACCCTTATCTTTAAAATTAAAATCTAAAAAATTTTAGTTTTAAAATTTTAAAAACAAGTCCCTCCCTTATTCTTATTAATTCTTATTCTTGTTTTGATATCTATTAAGTTTCTTGAATTTTTATTATTAAACTAATATTTATCCCCCTTTTCTTAATATAAATACTTTTAATTACTTATATATAGATGCAAAAACTATACCAAAATACAATGGAAAAATAATAGTTTTTATATATATTTTCCAACATTTTTCTATTTTTTCCCCGTAAAATATTATTAAATATCTATATTTTAAATAATATTTTTCCTGTAGAACATTATTAATTCACTATATATAAAAGAATATTTTTATCAAAACGATAAACTATATATCATTTTGATAAATTAAAATAACTCTATATAATTAAAGCAAAATACTAATATATAATTAAGTTTCATGAAATATTTGCATTTTTCTTTAACTATAATACTTAAAAATAGTAATTGAAAATTCAATTATTAAGTATATGTTTATCCGTGAAAATTTATCAATCTGATAATTTTGAAAAACTGTATGTAATTAGATTAAAACACTAATATGTAATTATTTTTAGTTAAATTGCAACTAAAAAAGGTTAAAAGACTTATTATAAATCTCTTAACCTTTAATATTATAGATTAATATTTTTACGAAATATATAAAACAGTTTTTTGGATTTTATAGCTTTTTATTATTCTATTTCATATTTTTATATTTTAATGAAAATATTCTGTTAAATAATTTGGCTTATACAGAGTAAACTAATAATAACGTAACAAAATTATTTTATAAAGTGAAAGAAACTGAAATTTGTGTATTTATTGAACTTTATTTTAATTTTAATAATAATTCTTTTATTATTATTTATTCCTCTAAACATGAATTTATATATAAGATCTCAATAAATTGATAATTCTTATATAAATTTTTTTGGTTATATCCTTTTTTAAATATTAGATCAATTATTAACGATGATGCTATTTTTATAAAAATAAAATATATAATAATCCTAATTTTATAGTGGATTACTCTTACTTTATTGCAAAGGCATTTGCAATAATAAATATATTTTACGCTATCATAAAAATTTTAAAATCTTATATTAAAAATTATAATAAAAAACTTATTTATAAATATAGGTGAGAAAAACCAAGGAGGATTTAATAATGAACAATAATAAATACTTTACTGAAAATATGAATGCTGTTTCTACTAAGGTAGGTAACTATACAAAACAAAATATGGGACAAAATAATCAACAAGCTGGCTCTCAACATACAGCTGCCTCTCAAGCAACATCAACAAATGCCCCTCAGGCAACATCAACAGCTGCTTCTCAGACAACAACATCAACAAGGACATCAGCAGCTTATAGTAATCAGAACACTAAAAAGAGCTAGCTTTTAAGGCTGATATCAGATTAAAATTTAAATTATTATATTTAAATTTACAATTAAATAAGTAAAAGCTATGGATTTAGGAATATAATGATCTAAATTCATAGCTTTTTAATTTAATAGATCTTTATTTTAGTATATTAATAATTATTTTTTAATATATTAAAATTTTATTACTCTTTTGAATTTAAAAATTATAATAACAACTCTTACAGTTATTATAACTATTATAGTAATTTTTCATAACAAAAGACATTACTATCATTATATAGCCTCTTATTTCATGAATTCTAAACTTTATGTTAATATTAAAAATGACTATATTATACCATAAGATTTAATGTATAATTAATATAGTACATTCATAAGAAAGGATTGATCTTATGGCAAAAAAACATAAAAAAAAGACTTTATTTAGAATACTATTATCTACATTAGCCATTGGTTCCATTTTTTTAGCTTCCAATTCTAAAGAAAATTGTTGCAAAGATAAAGATAATGATGAACATAAGGAAAGCTCTATGGATAATGAATATGACCAATGTAATGCTTAATAAAATTTAAAATAAAGCCCCTTGTCTTGTATTTAATTTTGCTATCAAGGGGTTTTAAATTTTATATAGTTTATTTTTTATTATATTTTTTCATTTGATCACATATAGAATAAAAGGTCTTCTTATCTTTTCTATCTAAAGCTTCATCCACCAAAGCATATAATGCTTGTAGATATACATTGTTTTTTTCTCTTTGGCTTAATACATAATCTCTATTTACTTCCTTTTCTAAATTTTTATTATTTTCTTTATTATAGCCTTTTCCATTAGCCTCATCTAAAGAATTCTTTAAGTAATCTAGTCCATTAATTACATTTCTCTCATAATATATATTTTCCATAACTGTTATATAATAGGATAGTTCATCTTTATTTAATAAAAAAAATACTCTAGCTTTACTATTATCTTCTGAGGCCAACTTCACATAATCCTCTCCTATTAAAGATATACATATTTCTCCTTGATCTTTAATAAAAAAATAATGTATAATATCTGATTGTTTATTAACGGTTATTCTTAAAACATTATAAAAGTTTTTCAGAAAATGAATATATAATCTTAAATCTTCTTTAAACATATAAAATTTATTTTCTATTAATTTGCCTTTATATGTTCTCCCAAAATAAAAATCAAAATAACTTTCTCCTGTTATATATTTATAATAAAATACTTTTATTTTGTCTGTAAATTTATTTAATGATTTAGCGGTTGTCACCTCTGTACAATAAGTTAACTTATTGAGCTCATCCTCAAATATCTCCATATATTTAACTTCCATGATACTCTTATACCTCTCCCTATTTTTATATAAATTTACGATAATTATTAATGTTTTTCATTCCATTTCTAATAAGTTTTATTACCTATATTCTTTATACAAGTACTTTTAGGAACCTGTAGCAATAACACAGATATAGTCAAAATATCCACATAGGAAGCAACTGTATTTATTATTATTATCACATATACAAAGTTATTTTTAATCCTTATAAAGCTTAATCCTATGGTTGGCAATATAGTTAATATTATAAAAGGAAAAATTAGAAATATTATTAGCCCCTTCCTTGATATTTGCCCCTTAAAGAAGGAGTAAGATACTAACCCCTTAGGTATAAATCCGAAAATGGTTTGTTTAAAATTTGGGAAAGCCAAACTGTGTAGTATTTCGTGGACTGGCATAATAATTATAAAAGATATAAAAACTACTAACAAAACAAATTCTACTTAACTATTATATTTTTTAAATATATAAAAAGACTGCCTGTTTATATTTTAAGGCAGCCTTTTCCTGTGTGTGTATATAATAAATCAAGGAAGGCATTTTAAATTTCAGGCTAACATTTTTCCTAATAATATATTGCTATATTTGTTATTTTTACAATTTAATAAGTTAACCCGCCTAACATATTTTATGTGTTGTTCTATAAAATATACTAAAATATTTTATAATTTCTCCTTCTTTATCTATTATAAGATATTCTAAATTATTTATATATATTTATAAAAAAATACTATAGATGAAGCTTTTATTAATAAATGTTTGTTATACTTTTACAACCCATAGCAATCTTGTTTTTTTACATTATCGAAAAATTTAATCACTTTGGACTTTTTCTACTTGTATACAAAACTTTATATTTTGAGCTATAATTATTTTTTCTACTTTCACTTTATATTGTTTATTCTTTATCTTCATTATTCTGTTATCTACTACTTGTACTAATATATCGCCATCTAGGTTGTCTAATTCTTTTCCAATTAAATTATTAAATTTTTCTTTTATATGTTTTTCTAGTTCAATGGCTACTAATTCATCTTCTATTTCCTTGTTTTTAAATTTAATGTCTACTTCTATCTTTTTCACTATAAGTTTTTTCTTGCTTAATTTATTTTCTAACCCCTCTAATCTAACCTGTTGATCTTCTATTATGTTATTTAAATAAGTTATTTTTCTATGATAGTTTTCTATCCTATAACTTATAAACAAACTAAAGAAAATTATGCCTACTGTCCCTCCTATAACTAACCCTACACAGAAAGAAAAAAAATATTTATTTTCTTTATTCATCTATTGAAATATTCTCCCCATTTTTGTAAAAGTTCTATGCTATTTACCGCTAAGTTAGCACCTATTAGGGAGGCAAGAATATAAAATATTTGTTTTAGCATCCCTCTTAACTCCCCTCTAAATATTCCTTCTTCCAAAATAGAAAAAGAGGAAAATGTTCCCCCTAAAGCTGTAGCTACTGCCCATATTTTTATAGAATTGGAGAGATCCGACATAATTTTTAAAGGAGGATGATTTAATAAGATTGCAGCAATACCTGAAAAAGCACTTGCTCCTATTATTACTCCAAAGGATACCATAAAGCTATATACTAAATTTCCTAAAAATCCCTTCATAAAATTCACCTATAAAAGCATTATATATCTTTATAAATTTATGATTTAGTATTATTTTTTATTCCCCTCTATGCTATTACATAAATAATTTGTTTTTTACTTCACTTAATAAAAATTTATAATTTTAAATATATTCTATTTTTATTTACCTATAATTTTCCATTCCTCATAAAAGCTTATTAAGTTAGATAAACTTATACCTTTGTCTTCTGCAATTATCCCACCTTTAGCTTTATTTATACTTTCACTTAAATAATTTATTTGGTCTAATTCCGAGCTAAATTGAACTCTTTTTAAAATCTTATTCCATGCTAAATCTAATTTTTCTATTTCCTTTTCTGCATTACTCCACTCTTCATTCTTTACATATTCTATTGTACTGCTTATAAATTTATCTACATTTTCCTCTTGATTTCTAGGTTTTTTCATATAACTTGCGCTTAACATAACTGCAAGAAAAAAACTTAAGGTTACTATTGGAATTGTCCTTACTAAAAATCTTCTCATATAATCACCCTTTAAAATTTATTTTCTAAATATAACTGTAATAAGATGTTAATTTCTATTTTTTAATACTTTTATTACTTAATTAAAATTAATATTTAGATAAATGTAATACTTCAATAGAATAAATTTGAATACGAAAATAATAAAATATGATAAAGCAATTAGTAAGGTCCTTTATAGTCTCCTATGTCTATTATTCTTTTTAGATGATCTTTATATGTATCTATATAAATTTGATTATTTTCATTTATAGTAGCTAAAAAAACATCTGATGAATCTTTAATATTTCTCTTTTTTAGTTCAGCTTTTAGCCATTCTTTATCCCTATTTATTTCTCTTAGATTATCCTCTACTATTTCCCCATCATATATAAGCTCTCTGCTTATGCCTGTTTTACTCTTAAATATATTTAAATCTTTAGCAGTTAATGGCTCTTCTCCTGGTTTCTTTAATACGGATAATTGTCCATCAGATTCTAATATTGCAAAATCTACCTTTGACAAATCAAAAATGTCTTTTCCTCTAAGTTGTTCTAAAACATCTGCCACTGTATATTTCATTTTTCTTAAGGTATCCTCCATTATTTTACCATCCATTATTACAATAGTGGGCTCCCCCTCTATATATTTAGCTGCATATCTCCACTTTAATGTTATCCATTGCAGTAAAAATCCTATAGCGCACCAGGTTAAAAGTCCAATCCAATGGGACCAGGCTGTACTTTCTAAATCTGTACTTAATGTAGACGCCGTGGACCCTATAGTTATGCCAAGCACATAATCGAAAAAAGTAAGCTGGCTTATTTGTTGCCTTCCTAACATTCTTGCAAATATTAAAAGAGTAAAAAAACCTATTATAGCTCTAACTAACACAACTAAAGCTTCATTCAATTACAACACTCCCTACCTATAGAAAATTTTTCTATAGTAGTATTCTACTCTTTACTTTTATTTATACATTTTAGTTAATCCTATTGTATTAAAAACATATAATATAAATATTGATACTCATTATACATAATCTTCAATTATTAATATCAATTGATAAAGCATTTCTATCTTTATTTTGTTGCATTTATGCTATGTTTAGCATATAATAATATAAATGTTTATTTTCAATTAATAATGAGGTGGAAAGATGGAAAATGAAGAAAGGTTAAAAATAGGTAATAAAGTTTCTAATATAACCATTATAGTAAATATAATTTTGTCCTTTATAAAAGTACTATTTGGAATCATAGGACATAGTGCTGCTACTATTGCAGACGGTATACATTCTCTCTCTGATGTTTTAAGCACTATTGCAGTAATCATAGGTCTTAAAATTTCTTCTAAACCTGCAGATAAAGACCACCCCTATGGTCATGAAAAACTTGAAGCAGTAACTTCTAAATTATTAGCTACTATGTTATTTTTAACTGCTTTGTTCATAGGCTATAGTGGAATAAAGGTTATAATAAATAAAGATTTTTCTGTTCCTTCAAAAATAACTATTTATGTTGCTATTTTATCCATAGTCACAAAGGAATGGATGTACAGATATACTTTAAAGGCAGCTAAAAAAATAAACAGTACAGCCCTTGAAGCAGATGCCTGGCATCATAGATCAGATTCTTTCTCATCTATAGGAACACTTATAGGAATAGTTGGAGCTAGACTTAAATATCCAATATTAGACCCTATAGCATCTTTAGTAATATGTATATTTATAATTAAAGTTTCTATAGATATTTATAAGAATTCTATAAATCAACTTGTAGATCACTGTGCTGATGAAAAAACTATTAATATGATAACAGAACAAATTAAATCTATTAAAGAAGTAGAAAGAATAGATGAATTAAAAACTAGGCTTCATGGAAGCAAACTTTATGTAGATGTAGAGATTGCTCTTGATTATAGCTTATCTTTAAAAGAATCTCATAGCATAGCAGAAAAGGTCCATGACCAAATAGAAGCAAGCAACAATGATATTATTCATTGTATGGTTCATGTAAATCCCTATGAAGAATAATAAAGTTTTATCTTAAGATACCTTATTTAACTTTGAAAGCTGTCAAAAATATGTCTTTAATTTTAATATAGCAAAGATAAAGAATATAGGTAATAATATATGAATAAGCTTTCATAGTTCTTAATCTGGCATATTTAAAAATTGACCAGTCACCTCACAAAACATTAGGTGACTGGTCATGGATCCGCAAGATAAGCCTTAGCTAGGTAAAAACTTTTTAATAGAATCTCTAATTTAAAACTTCTTAGCGAAATAAATTGGCTTAAGAAGCTTCTTTTTTATACTAGTAGCCTAAATTTAAATCTATTTCATTCTAAGATATACTCTTTTTATCCTAAATAAATATTATAAAATTATTTTTTATTTTCTCTGTCTAAAATTATTTCTTTATCCTCTAGATCTTTTATGTAATGTTCGTCTTTGGAATCTGAACTTAATTTTTCTAATCTATCTAATAAATCTACATTAGTCTTTTCTAGCTCTTCTATTTTGTTTAAAAGATCTTTATTTTGTTTTTTTATACCTCTCTCTTTTTTTATACCCGTAATACCTGTAATAACTGCTCCTATAACAGCTGAAAATAAGATTATAATTGCTAAAGAAAAATTAATTTGCCAAAATAAAATTTTTATTGGTATCGCCACTGCATTTTGTATAGCAAATATAGCTACAATAAGTGCCATTACAAGAGAAAATACAAATCCATTTCTCATAAATAATCCTCCCTTTATTTTATATAATAACTATATGATACAACAATCTTTACATAACTATCAACTTACTTATATTAAGCAAACTTAAAGGATTTAAATTGTAAGAAAGAACAATACTAAGTCTAAAAATTTAGAACTTAGTATTATTCTTTCTTACTTTTAGATAATTAATCTTTTAAGACTTATTTTTGAAATATCTTTTATCTATAGGCATATATATCTTAATATGTGTTCCCATCTTATCTTTATCTTTAGATAAAATACATATATCTTTTTCAAACATAAATGCTAAAAAATATATCTACATCATTTAGCTATTATTACTTCTATACCATTAGATTTAAATTTATTTAATAATTCTTCTTCTTCCACTGTAAACTCCTTAAGTCCGTCTATTATTATTTTACTTATTTCTTTTGTTTCACAAACCTTTAAAAGGGATATATTATTAAGTTTAGAGTGATCTAAAAGAACTATAACCTCTTTACTTACAGACATAGCAGCCTTTTTTGTTTCTACTTCAAAAGCATTTATATCTGTAAGTCCTGCTTCAAAGGACAAGGCCTTAGCTGATATAAAAGATTTTTTTATATTAAATTTTTTAAAAGATTCTTCTACATAGGAGCCTACTAAAGATAAAGAACTATGTCGTAATATTCCACAGGCTACTACCACCGTTATATTATCAAAAGAAGCTAAGGCTGTTACTACACTTATAGAATTTGTAACTACTGTTACCTTTTTATCTCTTATATATTTACATATTGCTAAGGCTGTAGTACTAGCATCTATCATAATAACATCATCATTTTCTACTAATTCCCCTGCATATTTACCTATAATAGCCTTTTCATCTTTATTTTTTAATACTCTACCCTTTAAGGGATCATCTATAACCTTTTTACATTCTCCTTCAGATATACGAGTAGCTCCTCCATAGGTTCTAAGTAATTTTTCACTGCTTTCTAATCTTTTTAAGTCTCTTCTTATAGTCATTTCTGATACCTGTAATTTTTCACTTAATTCCATTATATCCACAGTTTTATTTTTTTCTATTTCTGCTAATATCTTTTCTCTTCTAATTTCAGGTTTAAGTTTCATATTTCCCACCTATTCCTAATATTTTTATTTTATAATTAATTATAAAACAAAATACCATTAAGTTATAGTATAACTTGTACATGACACCACTTTTTACAAAATTTAAACATAATGGTTCTATTACAGGCATATTTACCTAATTATTAAAAAGCTCTATGGGTGGTAACTATAATTTACCCCCAACCTTTTTCTTCTTTTACTTTATTTAATTTCTCAACTTGTAGTTCATTTAAAGTTTTTATATTTCCTATCATTTTTGAATAAATAGTTACCTTTGAAACCATTTCTAAATTTTCCATTCTGTAATAAGCCTGCATTACATCTGTACCTACTGTAAGAGCTCCATGGTTAGATAATAAAAGTACATCACTATATGGAATTTCTTTTTCTATAGCTTTTGGAACCTCATCAGTAGAAGGAGTTCCATATTCACAATATCCTATTTTCCCTAATGAAAAAACTGCTTCTGGAAGAATAACAGGATCATCTAGTTTTTCTTTTGATACTGAAAAAGCTGTGGATGCTGGTGGATGGGCATGAACTATAGCTTTTACATCTTCTCTCATATTATAAACAGCTAAATGCATTTTTATTTCAGATGTAACCTTCATATGACCTTCTATAACATTTCCTTCTCTATCTACTTTTATTATTTGATCTGGGGTTACTTCTCCTTTATTAACCCCTGTAGGCGTAATCAATATAGTATTTTCATCAAGTTTAGCACTTATATTTCCATCATTTGAAGCTACAAAAAATCTTTGTTGAAGTCTTTTTCCTACCTCTACAATTTGTAACCTTAAATACGTTTCATTATTCAAATTGTCACCCTCTTTACTAAGTGATTAATAAATTTGGGGATAAAATCCCCAAATTATTTATTTCATGTAATACTTGAACATCTGAAAAGGACTTTTTTATATTTTTTATATTAAGAAGTTCTACCATTATTTTAGCCCCTTTCTAACCTCTTATTTTTCAAAAAGTTTCTTTAAATTTTCTTTAAAAGGAGGATATACTATACCCTTTTCTGTAACAATTGCAGTTATGTTTTCATGTGGTGTAACATCAAATCCTGGATTATAAACTTTTACACCTTTTGGGGCTGTCCAAACACCAAATCTACTAGTAACTTCTTCTGGATTTCTTTCTTCTATTGGTATATCTTCTCCTGTTTTTGTATTTATATCTATACTTGGAGTTGGTGCAGCAATATACATTGGTATTCCAAAATATTTAGCCAAAATTGAAACTCCCATGGTTCCTATTTTATTAGCAGTATCTCCATTAGCTGCTATTCTATCGCATCCTACTATTACCGCATCAATTTTACCTTGAGACATAACCATAGCTGCCATATTATCTGTTATAGTAGTTACATCTATTCCTGC
Source organism: Clostridium botulinum (assembly GCF_001276985.1). Taxonomy (GTDB): domain Bacteria; phylum Bacillota; class Clostridia; order Clostridiales; family Clostridiaceae; genus Clostridium_F; species Clostridium_F botulinum. The sequence goes on along the minus strand of NZ_LHUL01000008.1, from coordinate 125,641 downwards.
TTCATATAACTCTAAAGCCGTTAAAGTGGATCCTTGAAGCCTTGGTCTAGTTTCATCTGAATAGACTTTAAAATTCCAGCCCTTTTCCTTTGCAAGATACATAGGAGATGTAGCTGTTCCGTATTTAGATGTAGCAAGTTGTCCAGCATTACAATGAGTTAATATTCCCACTCCATCCTTTAATAAAGTTATAAGATTTTCCCCTATAGTTTTGCATATTTCTATATCTTCTTCATGAATTCTTTTTGCTTCTTCTCTTAATATACTCTTTATTTCTTTAACATCTTTATCTTTATTTTCTAAAGCTTTACTTTCCATAACCTTTAAGGCCCAAGATAAATTTACAGCTGTTGGTCTACTTGAGTCTAAATATGATGATTTTTCTTTTAGATATTTAAAGAAGTTCTCAAATTTATCTTCTGGTGCTACTTTTGCTGCAAAATATAGACCATAAGCTGCTGTAACTCCTATAGCCGGAGCTCCTCTAACTATCATATCCTTTATGGAATCGTATACACCTTCTGCAGTATCGTATTCTATATATTCAATTTTATTTGGTAATATTGTTTGGTCTAAAAGTATTAACTTATCTCTATTATCATCCCATTTTATAGCTAATAACTCTGCCATTTTTAATCCTCCTCTTTACTTTTATCTTATTTACCTTATTTCTTCTTTACTAATCCTTTTTTATTTGAAAATCTTATTATATAAAACAGTTGTTTTTAAGTACTCTATATACTTTTAATCCAAATAAGTATCTTAAAAATTATTTTGTTATTTGTGAAATAAATACTGACAAATCCTCTATTTTTGTTATTTTATTTCTTCTCATTACCATTTCTTGTCCTATTTTTAGTCCCAATCTTTGAGCTTTAGCCTTTTGCTTTAAATCTTTTAAAACATCTAAATCTGGTACATGAGCCATTCCAATTATTCTTCTCATAACTTCACAAGCACTAAAACCTATAGTTTCTTGAAGCAAGTTATTTATATAATATTCTTTATATCCTTCAACAGTTGAAGATATTTCTTTACAATCTTTGTCCCAAATTTCTTTTAAACCTATTTCAAATTCATGCCAAATTTCTTCTATGGTATCTAATAAATATTTTCTAAACTCTTTTATCTCTTCCTTTGATCTATCTTCTCTGCCCTCCCAAGAGATATAGTTTAAAATAAAGTTTGCAAACAAAAGTCCTATATCATATCCATAGGGACCATAAAAAGCGAATTCTGTATCAAAAACTCTCATATCATCTTCTGTTATAAATATAGATCCTGTATGAAGATCACCATGTAGGAGTGCTTCTGCTTTTGTCATAAATATATTTTTTAATTTTGTAACCTCTAATCTAAAATCTTTTCTTCCCCACATATCTTTAACTTCATCCATAATTTCAGGATTTATATCATTTGATTCTGCATTCATATATGGATCAGTTAACACTAATTTTTCTGTAATATCGCATAGTTCTGGATTTATAAATTTAGAAACTAAAGATTTCTTAGCTACTGCACCTAATCCTAAGTCTGAAGTGTAAAATAGATTTCTTGATAGGAATTTCCCTATTTGATCTGGGAACTTAGGATATTTTTTCATATTCATTAACCCATTTCTAAGTATGTCCATACTTCCCAAATCTTCTGCTACATAAAGGTTGTAATCCTTATCATGATAGTAAATCTTAGGCACACTGTTTGGGCAAGCTTTATCCTGCTTCATCATAGCTTCAGCTTCAATTCTGTTTCTATCTACAGTTAACTTCCAGCCTTCTCCAGCTACTCTTAAATAAGGAAGGGCTTGTTTAATAATTACGGATTTCCCTGTATTATTATCTTTAACTCTAAAAACTAAATTTAAATTCCCATCTCCAATTTCTTTTGCAGTTAAATCCATCTTTTCATCAAATATATCTAGATTTAACTCTTTAATATATTTTATTATTGACTCACAATCCATTGGCTTATATTCTGCCATATAGATACCCCCCCATAAATAATTTATATTAATTTAAATTAAATTCATAATAATCTATATTTTAATGAAACTTAAAAATCATCCAAAGATTACTGATCCTTATATTGTATTTTATAAAAGAGGAGATCTTATTTTAAGTAATCTTTGGATATTTTTGTTTGTATCTTGTAACTTTATTTTATAAGGTATATGAAAATGATACCATTGCAAACATTTACTCGTCAATATTTTTCACTATTTTTGTTATGTTTTGTTATTTTATTTCATTTTTAAACACTATTGTTACATAAATTCAATCTGCAAAACTATTATTAGACAAAAAATTAATTTTGAACAAAATAACATATTACTTTGTTCAAAATTAACGTTTTTTCATTTATATATATTTCATAGTAATTAGAAAAACCTTATTTTTATATACATTTATACATTTCTTTACTTATCATTAATTATATATCTTATTATTTTTATATCATCAATACCATAAATACTGAACACTTTTTGGTTTAATATTTTGTAATAATAGTCTATTTCCTTCACATTTTCATTTTTTAAAGCTTGGAAAATTTTGTCAGATAATATTTCTACTTCCTCTTGAACATTTTTATTGCAATTTTTTATAGGAATTTTATTCAATCTATATTTCTTCAGTTGTGGAGTAGAATCTTTATTTGTTATTAAGTACTTTTTGTAATACCAACTCATTAACTGGGAATTTAAAATACCTAATATATATTTATGACTAAAGTTTTGTTTTAAATTAATTATTCCATATAATGACTGTTCTATTATAATACCTTCTTCATCATAAGCTGCTATAATTTCATTTCCTGTTTTTCTAACTAATATTTTACCTTTATATTTTAATTTTTTTAAATCTTTTGTTCCACCTTTAATATTTTCATCTTTAAAATCATAATAAAAATAGGAATAGCATATAAATTTTTTTATATTTTTTCCTTTATATATTTTAATATAAGACTTGTCTACATTCTCTTTATATATATTTTTACAGTCTCCTATAAATCCTGTAAATGTATCACTTATTTCTGATAAAAAACTAGAGTTTTCTAAAATTTTATTTTTTATTTTTTCATCAAAATCATTATTATTAAATGTAAATCCATACTCATTACAGGAAAAAAGTTCATTTTTATCTATTTTATACTCATCTTTTCCTTGTACTTTAATTTTTATTTCATTAAAACATTTTTTATTCTTTTTCAAAATAAATACCATTCCATCTGTTATAACTCCAGAAAAAGCTATATTAAAAAATAAATTTTTAATCTCATATTTATTCAATATTTCATTTCTTAATTGTATGTATTGAGAATTCCTACTAAAATTTATTGGTACAACAAAGGCTAAATATCCATCTTTCTTTGTTTTTTCTAAAGCTCTCTTTATAAAATACTCAAATAAATTAGGAGAATGTACACACTGACCGTAATTTTTGATATAATACTCTAAAGAATTTTTCCAACAAGCTTTTTTATTTTTTCTAGATAAAGAAACCCACGGAGGATTGCCTATAATATAATCAAATTTTTTTCTCCAAAATTTATACAGTTTAAAGTATGTTTTCCAATTACATACCTCTTTTTCTTTATAATTAACAGCTTCTTCAATGCCTTTATTTTTTATTTTATAGGTTTTATATTTATATTTATTATCTAAAAATTTAATAGTAGGATTAAAATCTTTTTCCCACCTTATAAGACTATCACAATTGGCAACGTTTACCTTGCCTACATAAGACTTCGTATCCTTTAAAAGTAAATTTATGGTTGTTATTTGGATAGCGTATATATCTATATCTGCTGCATATATACAATTATTAATTATATGATAGTGCAAGTTTTCTTTTTGCCAATAATATTCACCAGTTACTTTAATAGATTGTCCTTTTTTTCTAATAGTATAAATATTTTGTTTATATTTTTCTTGCAAATTTTGTATATTTTCTGTAAAAACTTTTTTCAACTTATCATAAGCTTTAATAATAAAATATCCTGCCCCTGCGGATATATCTATTAATTTAACAAAAGGGTTTTCCAGTGGTGAAAACTCATAAAAAACATTCTCCAATATGTAATCAATAATATATTCTGGTGTATAAAATATTCCCATAGATTTTTTATATTCCTTAGCTATTATTTTTTCATATATTTCTCCTATTTCACAACTACTATGTATAAAATCAAACCCATTTATTTCATCTATAATTTTATTTAAAAATATATTGTATCTATAGAATATATTATCCTCATAATGCAAAAAATCTTCCTTATCTAAACTATAATAACTAGGATTTATATACTCATATTTTATATTATCTTTAAAGATAGATTCTAAAAATCTCTTATCAACATTATCAAATACCAAATTTACAAGATTTATAGTATCTAAAGTTAATGCATAATATTTTATATTTTTTTTAGCCAATTCACCTGTTATATTATTTTTCTCCATAAATATCTTTGAAATTATTATTTTATTAATAAGCACATATAAAGCTTTATTACAAAATAAAGTTTTATTTTCATTAAAATATTTTTTCAGATCGTATAAGTCCTCAAATACCAATTGCAAACAATTACAATATTTGCTTATGCAAGATATGTCTTTTATTTTATATAAATTATAACTTCCCCCCATATTTCATCCCCCATATCACTTATACAAAGCTATTTTATTTAAATATTTATATTTTAAAGTACTTGTTACTTTACAGAAACAAAAGCATTATCTTTTATATAATATCTCCATAAAAAATCTCTAGCTTCCTCTGCATAATCTATTCCTACTCTTACTGTTTCAATAATTTCAAAATCATTATAAAAAACATCCTCCACATACAAGCTAGAACTTTCACATAAATCTTCCCAGTTATTATCTCTGTTAATATTAAAAGCCATACAAAGCTTTGAAGGTCCTGAAGTTATATTTTTCCTTTGATAATTATTTAATTCTTCAAATTCCTTATTAAACCTTAATTTTGATATAAGATTTATATTTTCTAAAGGTTCTAGAGCTCTTATAAGGACCCCTTCTGCCTCTCCTTCTGTTTTACTTATGATATTAAAACAAAAATACTTACCATATATAAAATATACATAGGCTATACCCGGTTTCCCATAAAGAGGTTCTGTTCTTTTAGTTCTTCTTCCACCATAGGCATGAGAAGCTTTATCTATAGCCCCAATATAAGCTTCTGTCTCTACTATTTTCCCCTTCAATTTAATACCATCTACTTCTCTAACTAATACTTTCCCTAATAATTCTTTTGCTAATACTCTAGCATCCTTAGCATAAAAATCTCTTGTTAATCTCAATTTTATTCCTCCTAGGACTCAACATTTTAATAATATTTTTCTTCATATATTTATATTTTAATCATATATTTTTATATTATCATGGTTATTAACTTTATACTAACTTTTAAAACAAACTTTTATATAAAATATCTGTGTAAAATAGATTTAATTTTAATATAGTAAATATAAGAAAATATACCTAATAAATATATGAATAATCTTTAGTATTTCTGCATATGTCCAAATTAAATTTAATTTATATACTAATACTTTTAAATAATATAAAAAAAGTCCACTACTAGTTTAAGTAAAATTTCTTTTTAAAAATATACTTTACTTAAACTATGTAAATGGACTTTTTTATTTTAATACCATATTCACCTTTAAAATTTTATAAATAAACTTATTCACTTTAATTTTCACAAATATATTTATAGTTTATTTTTAAGCTATAAAACCTTTTTCAGTTAATATTTCTGCAGCCTTATCGTAATTTTTATCATTTACTTTTATGACAGGACCTGTGCATCCCATACCGCCCTCTGCATATATACCTTCTTTCCAAAGGGTTTTTTGAGCATCCTCTATATCCATTACATCTATCCCACTAATAGATGCTGTAGCTATTTCCTTTGTAGGCATTGGAACTTCTTCTTCATCTTTTATTTTTTTGTCTTCTTTGTTTTCTATAGAGCTTAATATATCCTTTAATTTAGCCTCATTAGCCTTTTTAAACTCTTCTTTTATTAATTTATTTATATTACCTTTAACTAGATCCTTTGCATATTCTATAGCATTAGCTACCACTGGTACACCTGAAGCCCTAGATAGAATTAGGATATTTCTTTCATAATCCTCTCCTATACCTGGTCCGTAGCCATAGCCAAATCCTTCATAACTTCCTCCAGTAGTATAAGAAGAAAATACTTTCATTAAAAGATTTCCTGTAAGAGTATCTGTCACCATAACATCCGGTGTTCCTTTTAAAAGATCATTTCCTCTCATTACTGAACCACCATCTGCTCTTAGAGAATTAGCAAAATTTATTTTATAACCATTTTTATCTAATTCTTTTAATGCTTTCTCTACTTGTCTTGCTCCATCTAAATTTAAAATCCCTACATTAGGCTCTTTTATCCCCATAGTTTTAGCTGTTATTATTCCATATACTGCATTTTTAATCATAGCTTCTGTTCTATTCATAGAAGCTGTTCCTGTAGTTGTAGCTAAAAACATCTCTTTCCCATCAGCTGGGGTAACTACCTTTCCTACAGTTGATACCCCTATAGGAAAATTGTAATGCATAGTAACTGCTGCATCTATATATTTTGTATCTAATAATTCTTCCATTTTGTTATACATTTTATCTTCTTCATTAGCTTCTACTATTTCTAATTCTGTATCCACTTTAGGTCCTATTAAAACTACCTTTATGTCATTATGTTTTTTAGCAGCCACTTCAGCACCTTTTACTAAATTTTCAACTCCATGTTCACTACCTAAAGTAGTAATTCCTACTACTATCTTTCTACTAAAGTCTCCCTTTTCTATAGATTCTGCAATATCAAGAAGAGTTTTTCCTATTATTTTATTCACTTCTTTATTATCCATACTATACATCACCCCTTATTCTTCTACTAGCTGTGATGCTAATTTTTTTATGGATTCTGCAATTATTTTTCTCACTTTATCCTCAGAAATTCCTTTTTCCTCTTCTTTATATCCTGTATTTCTTTCTATAATTATAGATACCCCATCAAATAAATTTGTCATACGTCCTAGGAATAAACTACCTTTTCCTACTACCATAACCCTATTTAAATTACCTTCTGTTAAATCATTTCTAGCAAAACCTATATAAGGGACTCCAGACGGAATATGTCCTTGCGTTGGTGCCCAACCTGACATACCATGATTTTGTATAAAATCTTTTAATTCTTTCTTTTCTATATGTTTTTTCTTAACTCCTAGAGCACCTATCATTTTATAGTTTGCTTGTGGTACATCCCCTGCTCCTGCCGGTTTTGTTATATCTGGATTTTGCATTTCTACGGAATATTTATCCACATCAGTTATTTTTAATCCTGCTTTATCTAATGGATCTGTAACTAAAGAACTTATTACTGCCTGTGGAGAGGATCCTGTTCCTACAGTATGTTTTCCTACTAGATCCGTTCTAAGTATTGGATTTATCCCATCATTTTTACTTACTAATACAGCAAATCCACCTAAGCAATCCTCTAGTATAGGCATTTCTTTTTTTACATGGTCCTTTCCATTCATACCTAACTTAGCGCTTGCCCCTCCGCCAGCTATAACTACATTATCATATACTCCGGATTGAACTAAAGCTGAAGCAGCTATTAGAGAATGGCTCGGTCCTGCACAAAACCCTCTCATATCCGCTCCTGTAGCATTAGTAAATCCCGCTACTTCTGCAAGAGATTTTGCAAAGTTTCCTCCTCCTCTTTGATTCATGTCTCCACACGCTTCTTCAGAGCATTCTATAACATAATCTATGGAATTGGGATCTATGTTATTTTTAGCTATGAGATTTAATAAGGATAATACACCAGAAGCTTTTACCACCAAATTTTCTAGCATAGTATGAGCACTTAAATTCACATCCACATCATGAGCTTTCTTTACGCAACCTACTAATGTACCTTCATTATATAAGCCTTCTGCCCCTTCCTCATCTACAACTTTTTTGATTTCTTCTATAGCTACTCCCTCTTTTATTTTAGAAATCATGTTTTCATCTATGAGTGGATGTTTTTCTAACTTATTTTTTACATCCCCTACAAAGGATTTTTCTAATACAACTAAATCAAATACATCACATATTTCCATAAGTCCTATAAATTCATCTTGAGGCATCATTTCGCCTAATTTGCCAAATCTACTACTCTCTTCTATTTTTTTATCCCACCAAGGCATTTCTATTTCACCTAGCTGATCTGGTGTCATGTTTCCTATATAAGTTTGGTTAGGTGCATAATTTAAAACATCTTCAAAATTTCTTAAATGCTTAGGAAGTTCTTTAAGATATTCAGAATCTGGATTAACTACTTTCTCTGTAGTTTGAGTAGTTCCATTATGAAGTACCATATCTGGAGTATGAACCAAAATATATGATGCTCCTTTTATTACTGGATAATTCATAGCTTTTCCCCCCTAATATTTAGGAGGCTGGATTATAAACCTATAGTACAGCCTCTTAAATTTTATAATTCTTTATTTATCTACTTTCCCTGTTTTAATCAAGGAATTTACAAAACTCTGTTCTTATATCTGTCATCTCTTCTATAATTTCATCTACCTCTAAAACCATTTCCATCATACCTATTTCTTCCTCATAAACTTCTTCATTCACTTCTTCTTTAAATTCTGGTTCTACCGCATGATAAACCCTTAGTCCTAACTGGACATTGGACAATGGACCTGCAAAAGTTGGATCTCCATTAGTAACTGTCTCCGCAGCAAGACCTGCTGCTTCTCCCTCTGCTGCACCTAAAATTACTAATATATTTTCAGCACCATGTTTTTCTGTTAATGTTTTTACTCTTTTTTGATTTTCCAAATCCATTGCTCCGGCGGCAGTTCAAACAAAGCATTCTGTGGATGAAAAAACTACTTCAGCGCCTGTACCTTCTATGCATTTTTCTATAGCTGGACCTGGTATTCCATCTCTATCTCCAATTATTATTACTTTTTTCCCTTCAAATAGACTCATTAAAATTCCTCCCTTAATTTATTTATATTTTAAATTCCTTGATATTTATATACACACTTTAAATGACTAAATAATCTTTAAAATTTTATAGTGTGTGTTTTTTTATCATAGCTTCTATATTTTCTTTTGTAGCATCATCTTTAACTACTTCTTCTAATTTTTCTCCATCCTTATATAAGATTATAGTTGGAAGCCCTAAAACTTTTTGAGATATAGCAAGTCTTCTAGCCTTAGAAGTATTTAATTTGCAGAATTTAACCTTATCTTCATATTTTTGTGATAATTCCTCCACATCAGGCATTAAAGCCTCACATGGAACACAACCATCCCCAAAATAATCTACTAACGTATAACCATCTGATTTTAATACCTCGTCTTCAAAAGTTTTCTTATCAACTACTAACATTTTATAACCGCCTTTCAAATAAATTTTTTATATTTAAAAAGTATCTTCAACATATTTATAAGCTTCTACTGCTGCTATAGCACCATCTGCCGCTGCAGTAACTACCTGTCTTAATGATTTTTCTCTTATATCACCAGCAGCAAATATACCCTCTATATTTGTTTCCATTCTATCGTTAGTTTTTATATATCCTGCTTCATTTATAGTAACAATATCTTTAAATAAATTGTTTATAGGTAAATATCCTACAAAAACAAATATTCCAAAAGTTCCATCATCTTCATCTGCAAAGTATTCAGTTATTTCTCCTGTTTTTTTATTTTTAAATACTGCAGATTCTACTATTCCATCGCCTTTTATTTCCTCTACTACAGAATCCCACATAATTTCTATTTTAGGATTTTTAAATACTTTTTCTTGTATTGATTTAGCTCCTCTTAGAGCATCTCTTCTATGAACTACTGTTACCTTTCTTGCAAACTTAGTAAGATATAAGGCTTCTTCTAAAGCTGAATCTCCTCCACCTATTACAAAAACTTCTAAATCTGTAAAAAAGTCAGCATCACAAGTAGCACAATAGGATACTCCCTTTCCTATTAATTCATTTTCACCTTTGCAGCCTATATGCCTAGGAGCAGCACCAGTAGCTATAATTACAGATTTTGCCTTATACTCTTCCTTTTCTCCCTTTATAATTTTTATTTTGCCAGTAAAATCTACCTCTTTAACATTATCTTTTTTTCTTTCTGCTCCAAATTCATCCACTTGTTCTTCCATTCTAGCTACTAAACTTGCTCCTGTAGCATCTCTTATAGATCCTGGATAATTAGCCACTTCATCTGTTATTACTATCTGTCCACCTGCTTTATTTCTCTCTAATATTAAAGTTTTTAATCTAGCTCTTGCAGCATATAAACCTGCTGATAGTCCTGCTGGACCAGAGCCTATAATTATAAGATCATAAACATTGTCCATATCTTGCTCCCCCCCACAATTTAATACTTAAAAATTATATTTTTACCAATCTAATTATTTAAATAAAATTAACACGTGAAACTATTTAAGACCTATTAAATCGTCTTTGAACTATATAAAATTTACTTAAAATTACTTTTATTAAAACTTCTATTCAAAAACTTTCTGTTCATCTATTTCTGTTTCTAACGCCTTTAATGCTTTCTCTACAAGCTTATATCTTAATTCAAATTCTCTTTCTTTATCTAAATTTGGATTTCCAAGTGGATGAGGTATTGCTATAGTCGGAACTATTCTATTAGCACCAACTGTAAGAGAAATTGGAACTACTGTACACATATGCACAACCGGAAGTCCTCCACGTTCTATTTCTTTTACTAGTGTTGCACCGCAACGAGTACAAGTTCCTCATGTGGAAGTTAATATAACTGCATCAACACCATCTTCCTTTAACTGATTTACTATTTCATTTCCAAACTTTTTAGAAGATGCTACTGCTGTACCATTTCCAACAGTACTATAGAAATATCTATGAAGAGATCCTATTTTTCCTTCCTTCTCCATTTTTCTTAATACATCTACAGGTATAACTCTGTCTGAATCTTCATTTGCATAGTTAGGATCATATCCTCCATGTGCAGTTTCATGAGTTTCTGAATTTAAATCCATAAGTCCTTCTATATCATATTTACCATATTTTGATGCACTAGAGGATTCTATATGATCTGGATTTCCCTTTGGTACTATTCCACCAGAAGTTACAATAGCAATTTTACATTTTGATATATCCTCTACAGCTTTATTAGGTTCTACCCTATCAAAAACCGGCATTTTAAACTCTGTAACAAATTCTTCGCCTTTTAATTTTTTCACAAGAAGATTTACTGCTCTTTTAGATCCCCTTTCATCACTAAAGTAATTTTTTCTTATGCCTCTCTCTATATATCCTTCTTCTTCAGGAAGTCCTATCTCTTCCCCTTTTCCCATTTTTAATGCAAGTTTTGCCATAACAGGTAATGCTTTTCTCATACCTACTGCACTTTTCTTGGTTTTAAGAATATATAAAGATTTTTTATACAAATCTACTCCTGGATTTTCTTCATACATAGCTGTTAAAACCTTTATATTTAATTTTTCCTCTACTTCCTTTGCAATAGTTCCACAAGCCACTCCGTATCTTCCGGCATTAAAAGCAGGTCCTGCTATAAACAAATCCGCATCATATTTTTTAATCATTTCTAAAATAGTGTTTTTAGCTTCATCTATATTTTCATTAAAATATGAATCTCCACAAATAACCGTAGCAACTATTTCAGCTTCACCTTTAAATAAAGAATTAAGTTGTGTTCCTGGACCTACAGGTTCCTCTCTTACTTCTGGTTTATAATCCGCTTTGTCTTCTCCTCCAATACCCGCATAAAACTGATTTATATAATGAACTACTTTAATCATTTATTTTCCCCCCTTGATTATATAACTACAATTTAATAGCCTTTAGCACTTAAATAGTTAAAGCCAACTTCACTAGTAGCTCCTGTAATAACTTGAATCTCTGCCTCTATAGAACCATCTTCTTTTAAAGAACCAACATGTCCACCTGCAATTACATCTGCTACCTCAACATGACCAATAATTTTTTCCATTGGTGGTAATGTTACAACCTCATTAGCATTTCCTCCTGTAACTACTGCATCACCCTTTGGTGTAGAATCTGCTAAGGATTGTGAAGCTCCATTTTGTCCTGCATACTCATCTGTTATTAATACTGTTTTTATACCTTTCTCACTTATCTTATTACAATTCATAACAAGGTCTGCATCTGGATTTCCAAAACCTTCCTCTGAAATTATTACTGCATCTGCTCCTAAAAATTCTACTAACTTAGCTGTATAACTTGAAGATCTAACTTTATCCGCCAAATAAACGTTTTCATTTGTTATAACACAACCTAAAAAATTATATTCTACTCCATGTTTCTCATATAAATCTTCAATAACAGGATGGTTCATGTGTACATAACTTGGATTCTTGTCACAAGCTGAAACACAATTTCCACTAACTATGGCACCATCAAATACTTCTGTTGGATATATAAATGTTGGTATTATTTTTTTAGCATCTACTCCATATACATAGGTATCATGTAAAAGTCCTTGGCTTTGAAGCATATAAACATATACTACCTTAGGAAGGTCTGGATATTTCTTTACTTGTTCTAATAAAGGTAATGTTTCATAAACCTTAGTTTCATCTGGTGTAATATCTTTTGCAAGACTACCTAAATAAGTAGCAGCTTTAAACCCTAAAGTTCTTACAATTTCTTCATGTTCGTATTGATTTACTCCTTCTTTAGGTTCACATACTACAACTAAATTATTAGTTTTTGAAAAAGGTGTATATTTAGCTCCTTCCCCACTCATATCAATAATACCTTCTTGGAACCCTACTATTTTACCTGTGGTTACTACTGCGGCTCCCTTTAATACATTAGTTTTGCCTGAACCAACAGTATCAACTTTACTTATAAAGCCTGGGAAAATACCACCATTTCCTTCTACTTTAACTCTTGGCTCTATTACATCTTTTACTGGAATAATTCTAGTTTTATCTCCTGGCTTAGCTATTTCTAAATCAATACTTTTAATTCTCTCGTCGGTACCAATTTCTTTTAGAAGTTCTTCTTTAGAAATATACAAGACTCCATCTTTAACTTTTGTTTCATTGGAAAACTGCATATCACTTATAAATATTTTTCCAATTTCTAAACGCATAATATCAACCCCCAAATTAAATTTTTAATGCCTTATCTTTATTGTACTGCTAAATGATTCTAGCAATTTTTATATAAATCTTATATAAAATTAATTTAGTGCATTATATATAAGATCATAATCAATCAATCTAAAATCTTTTAAGATATTATCATTCCATGCAGGAGTACCACATGATTTTTGAAATTTTTCTAAGGAATGTATAGATTCTTCTATATAATTTAAAGACTCCATATCCACTACATTTTTATAATATTTTGAAATAACTACAGTTCTATAGGGTGTTTCATTAGGCTTTACACTACTCATTAATGGATGAGTTAAAAGTTCATGCCCTTTGTGTACATAATCTCTCACTGTATTAAAAACCTCATTCACATCACCTAGTATAAATTCTACTTGACATTTTTCGTTAAACTTTTCACTAACTAGTTTGTTATTAGTTACCATAATAACCTTATTATTCATTCAGCCCACCACCCTGTCCATTATTTTTATAATTTCTTAGTAAATTATAAAGTTTTTATTTGCACAAAAAAACAGAGATAAAAGTCCATAACTTTTATCTCTGTATCTTAACCTGAGAGTTTTGCTCCTTCGGTGCGTAATGCTTTCCAGAGTTTTGTCAATTTTCGGTCCATTTGCCTGAGATATTCATGTTATTTATGGGAATAACACTTAGTTCCTTCGGCTATCCTATAAGGATACCACGTAGAATTAATATTTATTTTAAAATCTACATAGCTAAGTCTAAAACTTAATCTCCCGAAAATTTCATCCAAACTTTATTAAATATTTAACTATATTATACCTCATTTCAATATTATTTTACATACTTTTCAGAAAATAGTGAATTTTGTTTCCAAATAGTGACTATAAGTATTCCTTATAGATTTTTTATGTCCATATAAAAATTTTCTATTATTACATCATTTATTACATCATTTATTACATCATTTTTATGAAATTTTATTAAATTTATTGATAATAAATTTTTCTATAATAAAAGCTATGATATCTTATGCAGATTTATGCTTTTTATTTCTATATTTATATTGTTTTTTTATTTATATTAAAAACTCTAATAATTAATTACATTTTATAATAATTTTATTTATTTTAAATGGTTAACCTATTAATAATATTTTATTTATTTTTATAATAATATTTTTTTATTAATAATTTTTATTAATTATATTGTGAAACACAAAAAAAGTAGTATAATTAATATATACCCTATAAGGGTAATAAGGGGTGATTTTATATGAATAAAAAAAATAAAAACTTAGATTTAATGATTATAGGAGCAGGTCCTGCAGGATTATCTGCTGCTATATATGCTGCTAGAGCTAAGCTTAACATGATTTTAATTGAAAATGGAATAATTGGTGGTCAAGTTAGAAGTAGTTATACCGTTGAAAATTATCCTGGATTTAAAAAAATTGAAGGTAACCGTCTTGCAGATTTAATGCAAGAGCAAGCTACAGATCTTGGTGCTACTATAGATGAATTTGATATGGTAGAAAAAATTCAATTAAATAATAACGAAAAAATAGTTGAAACTTCAGAATATATATACAAACCAACAGTCTTAATTATATCTACTGGCGCTACAGCTAGAAAGCTCCCTATCCCTAGTGAGGGTAAGTTTTCTGGGAAAGGTATACACTACTGTGCTATTTGCGATGGTGCTATGTACGAAGGCAAAACTGTTGGAGTAATTGGCGGTGGAAATGCCGCCTTAGAAGAAGCTTTGTTTTTAACCAAATTCGCTTCAAAAGTATATATGATCAGAAGATATGATTATTTTAAAGGTGAAAAAGCCACACTAGAAGAAGTTGAAAACAATTCTAAAATAGAAATATTATACAACTGGGATTTAGTAGATGTTTATGGTTCAAATTTTATAGATAAAGCTTTAATTAAAAATGTTAAAACAAAAGAAGAAAAAGAATTAAAATTAGATGGGGTTTTTGGATTTATAGGTTCAGAACCTAAAACAGAATTATTTAAAGAATATATATCTTTAACTCCTAAAGGATATATTAAAACTAATGAAAATATGGAAACCAATATAAAAGGTGTTTATGCCGCTGGAGATGTTAGAGAAAAACAATTTCGCCAAATAACTACTGCTGTAGCTGATGGAACTATTGCTGCATTAGCTGCTGAAAAATATATTATGGAAAAAACAAGAGAAAAATAATATTTATATATTACAAAAGAAAAGATTAGAGGTGTCTATATGTTTAAAAATTTATACGTAGAAAACAATTTATATAAAAATTTTATAGGAGGACAATGGGTAAATAGTAAAACAAATAACTTTATAGAAATAAGCTCTCCTATAGATGGCTCTTTGGTAGGTAAAGTTCCCTCCATGAGTAAAGAGGAAGTGGACTTAGCTATAAAAAATGCCAAGAAAGCTCAATCCCATTGGAATGAAATACCTATAAACGAAAAAGCAACTATCCTATTAAAAGCTGCTAATATATTAGATGAAAAAGCTGAGGAAATCGCTGATATAATGACTAAAGAAATTGCTAAGGATAAAAAAAGTTCTATTTCAGAGGTCCGTAGAACTGCTGATTATATAAGATTTTCTGCAGATACCGCAAAAAATATGGTAGGAGAAACATTACCTGGAGATTCTTTTCCAGGAAATTCCAAAGGGAAAATATCTATAGTCAATAGAGTACCCTTAGGTGTAGTTTTAGCTATTTCTCCCTTTAACTATCCCGTTAACTTATCTGGCTCTAAAATAGCTCCAGCTTTAATGGCTGGAAATAGTGTAGTTTTAAAACCTGCTACTCAGGGTAGCATAAGTGCTCTTCATTTGGTAAAAGTTTTTGAAGAGGCTGGTCTGCCTTCTGGAGTTTTAAATACAATTACAGGTAAAGGTAGTGAAATAGGTGATTATATAGTTTCTCATCCTATGATTGATTTTATAAATTTTACTGGAAGCACAGAGGTAGGAAAAAGAATATCCCATATTTCTGTTATGAAACCTATGCTAATGGAATTAGGAGGAAAAGATGCTGCTATAGTTTTAGAAGATGCGGATCTAGATTTAGCAGCTAAAAATATAGTATCTGGTGCCTACTCTTATTCTGGTCAAAGATGTACTGCTGTAAAAAGAATACTAGTTTTAGAGGAAATAGCAGATACACTAGTTGAAAAAGTAAAAGAAAGAGTAGAATCTCTAAAAATTGGAAATCCTTTAAAAGAACAGGTAGATATTGTTCCTTTAATAGATGATAAGGCTGCAGATTACGTTGAAGCTTTAATGGAAGAAGCTAATAATAAAGGGGCTACATTATTAGTAGGTGGAAAAAGAGAAGGTAATTTAATTTATCCTACTTTATTTGATAATGTTACATTAGATATGAGATTAGCTTGGGAGGAACCCTTTGCTCCAATACTTCCAATAATAAGAGTTAAAGATGTAGATGAAGCTATAAGAATAGCTAATGAATCCGAATATGGTCTCCAAGCCTCTATATTTACAAAAGAAATAAATAAAGCCTTTTATGTAGCAGAAAAGTTAGAAGTAGGTACAGTTCAAATTAATAATAAACCAGAAAGAGGACCAGACCATTTCCCATTCTCAGGTATTAAAGCCTCCGGTCTTGGTACTCAAGGTATAAAATATTCCATAGAAGCTATGTCTAGACCTAAAGCTATAGTTCTGAATATAAATTTATAAAATAAGGAAGTTGCATCGCAACTTCCTTATTTTATAAATTTATAGCTTCATCTATAGCCGGTTTATTAAATCCTATTATAATTGATCCGTCTATATCTAATACAGGTACACCTCTTTGGCTTGATTTTTGAACCATTTCATCTCTTGCCTTCTCATCTTTTTCAATATTTAGTTCCTGAAATGCTATTCCTTTTGTTTTTAAATATGTCTTTGCTTTTGTGCACCATGGGCATCCTTCTGCTGTATATACTTTAATCATATAATCACATCCTATTTAATAATAATTATTATATAACTTTAATTATTCTTCTTTATATCTATATTTTATCACAGTATTCTCCTTATGTATATAGGTTTAGTTATATATATAATTTTATTCATATTTATTTATATATTAAATACAGCATAACTTATATTTCATATTAATTACTTTTTATATTATAATAATAAAATCATTTTTTCTTATTAATGGAATAAAGTGACCTTATTACTATATCTCATAAAATTTGATTAAATATTAATCTATATTTATTTTTCTTAACAGTAAATATATAATTTACCTAGCTTAAATATTTTTTTACTTTTCTTTTATATTAATAGCTCCCACTCCAGCTTCAATATTAACATCTATGTTATTTTTACTTTTTCCATATTGAGAATTTTTATAGATATTTCCATCCTCTACTATAAATCCATTAGCATTAATTGTACCTACCCCTTTTTCAGCTTTTATCTTAACCCCCATAGATTTAGATAAGTATACAGTTGCTTCACCAACTCCACCTTGTATATCTACTTTAATATTGTTTTTATAATTACCTGATATATCCAAGTCCAGCTTTCCTACTCCCATCTCAACATTTAATTCTTTTAAGTTTATCTTATTCAAATCTGCTTTAAATTCTCCTGCTCCTAGATTTAATTTTATTTCCATAGGTATTTTTTCATTTAAATTTATATCCCATTCATTATATTCCTTTTTATTTAAAGATATATTTCCTCCATTTAATGAAGGTTGAGAAATTGTGATTTCTCCTTCTTTATCTTTAACTTCATATTTTATTTCAGGTCTCCACTCCTTTTTACTATATATAAATTTACCCTTCATAAGCTTTTCTTCATTACCATCTACATTTAATTTTCCTGCTCCAAACTCTAAATTAAGTTTTGCTTTTTCTGCCCCATTAGAATCTATAATTTTTGTTTCTTCTTTAGGCTTTTCATTTGTATCTCTTACATTAGTTTCTTTAATTTTATTTGTACATGCTGTAGCAAAAACTATAACTACTAATGTAAATATAAAAAAAAGTTTTTTAATATTCATTTTATCCCCCCATTAAAATTCAGTATTTATATTTACTATATAAAAAATTTTATCATCATATTCATAAGATAGTCAATAATTAACATAGCCCAACATGTATTGATATAACTCATTTTCATTATATGCATTCCCGTTTTTTTGTTTCTCATCTGAAATTAAATAAAAGCCGTAGTTTTTTAGTACGGTTTTTGTGTACTAAAAGTAATAAAAAAACATAAATAAAAAGCTCCAAAGCTTAATCCTCTAGAGTTTTTATTTATGTTGCTTTAGTAAATTAACAATATTATAAGTTATTAGTAGCGCTTAATAAGTTCATGCAATTTTTAATAACTGTCTTTAATTTTTCATTCTCTCTAATAACTCTTAGATATTCTTCCTTTGTTACATAACCACTATTTTTAAATATATCTAATTCTTTTTCAGGTATTTTAAAATGTCCTCCTTCAGTTTTCAAAGCGCTAATTTCTTTATTTTTACACATCTGTAGAACTTGTTGATATGATAACTCACATTCTTGAGCAAATTCTTGAGGTGTTAACATATATTTCATCCTCCTATAATTTATAAATATAGCTTTGTTCTTTTGTATTTCATCGACTGAATTAATATTATCTTTAGTATCTTTTTTAAGCATAAGTTCTAATACTGTATTTTTCTTTAATTTATTAACTTCATTAAGTATACTCTGAACATAACTTATTCTAGTTCCTATTATTTCAGGTTGATTATCTTTATTCCCTTTGGTTCATTCATCTAATTCTTGCCTTTAAATCACTATCATCATTAATTTAACTCTTTGTTTCTTCTTAAGATCTTCTACTTTAGTGCCAAAATAAATAACACAAATTTTTATAAATCCTCCTGAATAAAAATTAATTATTGGTAGATACTATAAATAAACAAGTAAACCTGAAAGAAGGTTTTTAATAATGTCTGGGTTATTTTGGTTCAGCGCAGATATGGTAATTGCAACGCACATCATTCAAAATATTTAATTAATTTGTAAATCAAATATTAACATTTGTATAAGTGCACCTAAAATACACAACTTTTTCATTCCTCTTGAATAAGCTAGAAATGTAGTGTAGCGTAACACACTTTTAGCAACTTGGAATAAGTCTAGCCTTCTGCTAGGCTTTATTTTTTTATTTCGCATCATTTTTTAAATCTATTTTCTAAATATTTAATGTAAAATTCTAGAGCTCTTTTTAGAAATTCACTTTGTTCTCCCTGCCCTTTTACAGTAGTATACAGCTTCATGTCCTTACTTGTTTACTTAAAAAGTACATTAACTTTAGGCACTTTTTGCTCCTTCTTTTTCCCTTCTTTACTAATACTATATACTTCTTTGGTATAAAAATTTCCTATTTTGAACTAAAATATATTATTTTGAACTATTACTATAAAAAATAAAAGAATATTATTCATCTAAGTAAATAATATTCTCCATTTTTATATTTAACTTTAAACTAATTTTATATAGAGCTTCTAGGGCTGGTTGTTCTTTATTGTTTTCATACTTATTATATTGGACACGTCTTATACCTAGAAACTCAGCAAATTCCTTTTGCGTTTTGTAACCCATACTTAATCTAATATCTAACAATTTATTTTTTATAGCCATATATCTAATACCTCCCATTACATAATATTCTAAGGTATAATATTATTTCCTTTATATGTTTAAAAATGTATATTAAAAAAGAATAAAATTATTATATCTGGCTATAATAAAAATGACCAAAACACTACACCAATATATAGAAAATTCCATACAAAAAGAACTCCAGTAATAAAATGGAGTTCTTTTTTCATATGGAGGTCTATGAGTAACTTATAGAAAACCATTATATTTAATATTCCATAAATGTTAAAAAATTCCTTTATTCAATTAAAATTTTATTGAGGTAGTTCAAGAGTTATTTGATTTTGGTAAAATATCGTCTACTAATATTCCCCCTGTTTTATCTTTTATATTTAAGAAGCTATTAATAATTTACTATATACTTTATTAATCAAGAGATATCCCAAGATATATTTAATTTGTATCATAGTTGTGTTAAATATTTTAGAACATCTCCATTTAATATTTAATTTATATATCAATAAAAAAACATTTCATAAAAATATTCGTTTTTATGAAATGCTTAACTATATTATGTAAATAAAAATTATATTCATAATTAAGGTATATATTAATTCTATTTTTTATATAAACTAATCTATTTTAAAATTACAAGCTAAGGATTATTTAAATATTTTATAAATGCCAGAAATCTCAACTTTTATAAAGCTTTAAATTTAGATAATTGTATTACATTTTCTTCATCCTCAAAGTTTTCTAAATTTTTTTCTAACTCTTCACTAGCATAATCAAATAATATTTCTTTTGTTTTTTCCTTTGCTTCCTTTTCTGTTTTAACATAATTTGTCATACCAAAAAATGAACAATTATTATTCTTTAACCATTTTGTAAATTCCTTAAAAAATTTTTCTCTATCTTCACCCTTAGGTATATTTATAGCTCCATTTATAGCTATAGCATTTTCCCCAATACAGACTTTCTCGCTGTCTTGGGTTATCATCTTACACATAATCTAACTCCCTTCAAATTTCCATATAATTTATGTGTTGAATTTTTATTATTTGCATCATTTTACAATAATATTGAATTATAGTAAAGTCTAATATACCGTATTTTTTCACTGTATTTTTATATTATTAAATTTGTAATGTATACTAGTCTTTATTTTTAAAAATTATACGCTTTTCCATACTTTTTCAAGGTTTTTCAAATTACATATATCAATAATATGTTTATATTCATAATATATAATTAGAAGGTTTTCCTTCTCTTGCAAAAATCCCTTGTATTTATTTATACTAACCTTATTATACTAACTCTCCTTTACTCCTTTAATTCAATGTAGGAGTTTTTAAAAATAAAAAAGTAAAAAGAAACACAATTACGATTGTGTTTCTTTTTACTTTAAATACGTTATGAAGTTCTCTTTTGGCTTTAAAGATAATATTTTAAAACCTTAAAACAAGAGGGTCGCTTATAACTGTAGTTCTTGAGTTTTTTGGGGTAATATTATAAAGTTCCTCTAGGTAAATTTTTATTTACCAACAAAACTAGTATATATTATATTTTTTTATAAATCAAATAAGAAAAACTTATAAAGAAGCTCTTATTTAAAAAGTTTTATTAATAATATCATTTTTAATATTTTTAAATTATCCTCCTATATTCAGTATGAATTTTATAAATGAAAACTTTCATATTTTTAATTATAAAAAATTAAGTTATCATTATATAATTTTTTTCATAATAAATTTAAATTTATGAAGTTTTTCTTTCACAGACAATTGTATTTATTTCCCATGCTTTTATAAAAATATGGGATTTTTTTACTCTTTTATAATATGTTTATAATTAATATCATTAAATATAAACATATTATAAATATAAAATTATTTTAAAATAACATTTTGAATACTGTTGCAATTTTTAATGCAAATATATTTTGTAAGAATATATTTTATATTATATATATTTTTTATAATTTTATAAAAAATTTTCCACTATTTTAGTTGTAATAAAGCTTTCCTTTAAATGAGGCATTTTTTGATTTTTTAAGTTCATTTTTCAGAATACACTTTAAATTGATATTCATATTATTTTCTGATACAATTTTAAATGTATTTATATAAAGCAAATAATTTAATAACATAAAAATATATTTGGAAAGGTGGAAATTATATGAGTTTTATAGAAAATTTTATATCAGTATTAAACAATTATCTATGGTCTTATATACTGATAGCATTATTAATAGCTTTAGGTTTATTCTTCTCCTTTAAATCTAAATTTGTTCAAATTAGATATTTTAAAGAAATGTTTAGATTACTAGGGGAAGGTGCAAGTAAATCCGCTAGAGAAGAACATAAAAAGAAAAAAGGAGTTTCTTCTTTTCAAGCCTTCTGTATAAGTACAGCTTCAAGAGTTGGTACTGGTAACTTAGCTGGTGTGGCTATAGCTATTGCTTCTGGAGGTCCCGGTGCTGTATTTTGGATGTGGCTTATAGCTCTAATCGGTGGTGCTTCAAGTTTTGTTGAAAGCACTTTAGCACAAATATATAAAGTAGAAGATGAACATGGCTTTAGGGGCGGTCCTGCTTATTATATGGAAAAAGCTTTAAATAAAAAATGGATGGGAATAATATTTTCTATATTAATAACTATAAGTTACGGTCTTGTATTTAACTCTGTACAAGCTAACACTATCTCTTTAGCTTTTGAACAAGCCTTTGGTGTAAACACTTTAATTATAGGATTAATACTAGCGGTCCTTACCTCTCTTATTATATTTGGTGGTGTTCAAAGAATTGCTAGAGCAACTGAAATTATTGTTCCAATAATGGCAATAGCTTATGTAGTAGTAGCTTTATTCGTTATTTTAAAAAATATAGGCAGTATTCCTACTATATTTTCTCTTATTATAGAAAATGCTTTTGGTATAAAACAGGTTGTTGGTGGTAGCTTAGGAGCTGCTATACTTATGGGTATTAAAAGAGGATTATTTTCTAATGAAGCTGGAATGGGGAGCGCACCAAATGCTGCTGCAACAGCTAATGTTACTCACCCTGCTAAACAAGGACTTATTCAAACTTTAGGTGTATTTACAGATACTATATTAATATGTAGCGCAACTTCTTTCATAGTTTTAATCTCTGGTAGCTATTTAAAAAGTGACTTAACAGGAATTCAGCTTACACAAACTGCATTAAGTTCACAGGTAGGTTCCTGGGGAAATACTTTTATAGCCATTTGTATATTCCTTTTTGCTTTTAGTTCTGTAATAGGAAATTACTACTATGGAGAAACAAACATAGAATTTTTAAAAGGAAGTAAAACTAGTCTATTTTTATATAGACTGTGTGTAATAGGTATGGTTCTCTTTGGATGTGTTGCTAAAATTCAAATAGTTTGGGACATGGCTGATTTATTCATGGGATTTATGGCTATAATAAACTTAATTGCTATATCTATGTTATCTAAAATAGCTTTCGCAGCTTTAAAAGATTATGATAGGCAAAAGAAACAAGGTATAGAACCTGTTTTTTATGCAGACAGCATTGAAGGTTTAAGTAATATAGAATGTTGGCCAACTCGCGAAGAAGCAGAAAAATCAGCATAATATTAGTACTATTTATCAAACTGATTATAATAATGAGTTGTTTTAAAATAGAGTTAATTTTAAAACAGCAAAAATAAAAAAATACATGTAATAAACATATGAATAAACTTTAATAGTTCTAAATCTGGCGAAATTAAAATTTGACCTAATTTCTTAAAGGCGCCATCTTTAATCTTCATAAGGAGATTAAGGATGGTGCCTTTCCGTGGTGGGAAATCTTTAATATAGTTAGATTTAGAATTTTTTAAAGTTTATTTTTTCTAGTCATGTTTTCTATATATTTTTATATTATCACATTCATTAGATACTATTGAATAATATTATGATGGTGTAGAGTCACGCTCCCACAACTCCATTTTTAAAGAGGAAAATGACGGCTTTAATTGTGTTCCAAAACCGTCATTTGACTATTGTCTTTGAAATTTTAATCCAAGAAAACTATCTGCCATCATTAAAGCTTTTTATAACCGCAAGACAGTTTTAAAGGTGATGTACCCTTTCTCATTTATTTCTTTTTAGCTTCTTCACTAGATATAACGCTTCCCACAATGCTTAGTCCTCCTAAAGCGGCTGTCCATTTTTGTGATGATAAAGCTCCAAATAAAATCAATCCTACACCCATTGTACAGTTAACAACTGTACTGGCTCCCAAAGTGTGTTTACTTGGGTTAGGCAATTTAATGTTCACTCCAAATAAATCATTTAATTTTTTACAGTTTGCATTGATTTTTTCTATCATAATCTTTCCTCCTAAAAAATTGCAAATAATAATTGTATCCCATGATTTACAATTATCACTATCCCAATAGTGATACATATCCATGTGGCTATACCTTTTTTCTTGTCTTTATTATTCAATATCAATCCAGCTATAACCAAGCATATCCCGATTATTACTGAAATTATGGAAAGGTTGAACATTACTTCTCTACTTGGAACTGGTACAAATGACGGAATTTGAAATAAATCCATAAAAATATCCTCCTGCTATCAATATAAATCAAATGTCATTATTTTCTTTATGGCAAGTACAGTAAAAATTAGTCCAATGACGCCAAACGTTATTGCCACTGCTGGAACAGAAATTAACCCCGCAGTGCTTCCCTGTGAATTAGATGTTATACATACAATTATCAGAGAAGAAACAATTGTAGCAATTGTTGATTTTCTTATCATCCCAATATATAGAGGGACAAGACCTAATAAAATGGCGGAAACAATGATTACTAACTGAATTAAAAAAATATGTCCATTAATATTTCACCTCTTACTCAAAAAGTCTATCCATGACGCTATCTAATAAAAAATCAAATATTTCAAGATGATTATATGATAAATCATCCTTCATGCTCACTGTGTACAGCAATGTACCTATTACAGCATATGCTTTTTCTTTGTCAATTTTCAAAGTAAGATTGGCATGTTCAATTGCATTATCAAAAAACGATAAATTATCAAACTTCAATTTTTCCACGCTGTCTTTTGGCAGCTTGTTCAAAAAAGATAAGAAATCAGGATTGTTAAAATCATATAAAAATGGAGAATTATTATACTCCCGAAAAAGCCATTTTATAGATTTGATAAATCCTGCCTTGCTCCTATCATTACCAACGATGTCCTGCAACCCACTTTTTAGTCTATCTTGTACTCGTTCCAAAGTTTCACAAAATAAATCTTCCTTAGAAGAATATAATAAGTAGAACGCTCCTGTTGATATTCCAATCTTTCTTGTCAATTCTCCCACACTTGTTTTTTTGTATCCATGTACTGCCCAGCTACGTTCACATTCTACGCATAGCTTAGCTCTCAATTCGTCTTTTTCTGCATCTGAAAAACCTTTTGGCCCTTTAGCCATTATTACCCCCTCCTTATATCATGAATATATTTATTTTTTAATTCATAATATAAATATAATGATATCTTACTGTTTTGTCAAGACGAAATATATCCATTTATTTTATTTTTGCCACACATCGTAACTGTTGTTCCTAATACACAAAATACTCTCAGATAAACTAAAACTGGTGCGACTACCTTCCATACAAAATAGACGCTTATTTATGAACGTCTAAAGTATCTGAATATATTTTAAGTGCTAAAAAAGGGACACCATTTGCAGAAACAGTATCCCTTAACTTTTTTCATATTCAATTTTGAATTCATATCCTTTGGTACTACCCTAGAAACATTGATTTTATTTGATTTTTTTATATTTTCTTCTGGTAGCCTTCTATTGATATAATCTTTCATGTGATCACTGTTATTTTTTATTTAATCATATATGTATTTTAAGCTGTAGCTTGCTCGATTTCCTGCTCTTCAGAAGCAGCCCTTAGTTCTGCAACTGTTCTTATTTTATAATTTTTAAATACTATTGAGCCTAATAATCCGGCAAAAGCTCCTGCCAAAGCACAGAATATAGCTGCTATTGTAACTGTTTTAGGATCATTAAATCCATACATAACCATAAGTCCTGCTATTGGAGTTGCTGTTCCTGTAGCATTATTTATTAATCCAAAGTGAGTTACTATAATGCCTGCAAGTCCACCGCCTATAAAGTTTGTAACATATACAGGTATAGGATTTGCTGAAATTACATCCGCCTGAGTCAAAGGTTCTATTGCCACTGATATGGTTGTACTTCTATCCCCAAATTTTAATCTGTGAAATAACACAAAATTCATAAAAGAAGATCCCATTACAGAAAGGGCACCTATAGCCATTGGCAATCCCTTAAGTCCTAACATGGCTGTTAGCGCCATAGAACTCAATGGTGCTGTTGCAACTACTGTTATAACTCCACCTAGTATAAATCCCATTATAATTGGGCTTTCATTAGCTGCTACTGTTATTATACCACCTATATTTAATAGTGTAGAATTTACAACTGGAGTAGCCCCATTTCCTATCAATCTAGCTAAAGGTGCTACTAAAGCCACACAGACAATTAAATCTAACCCTTTTGGTACTTTCTTCTCTATTATAGGAACTATAAAAGAAAGCGCATAACCAGCTACAAAACCTGGTAATATACCTAACCCATAACATGAAGCTCCTATTAATACAGCATATACTGGTGAAACCCCTAATGCTAATGGAACTAAAGTAGCTGCTGCTGCTCCGCCCATTCCACCTGCTGCTAGTCCAGTATCTTTTAATAATTTAATATGTAACATGTCTCCGCCTACATAACTTTGAAATGCCTCTACAAGAAAAGTAGCTACTGCTGCATCTGCTAAAGCTCCCATAGCCTTCATTCCTTTTGGCGCTTTTAAACTAAATAAAGAAAATGCGCTTAAACAGATTAATAATAATAAAGTCCCTTTAAAAATTACCAATTTTACTTCCTCCCTTTATAAAATATTGAAATTAAATTTAAAATTTTAAAAAATGCTAACGTTTTCCCTAGGTAATTATCAGTACAATTTATCCGACAATTATTTATTATATCAAAACTTTTATAATTGTCTATATATTTTTTCAATTTTTTATTATTTTTTTCATTATTACGAATATATAATATATAGCAAAGTCCATATAGCGTTATATATTAATGTTTATTCTATATTTTTTATAAAAATTAATTTCATAATTTTGTTTATTTCTATTATTTTCATATAAATGAATTTTTTATATCATTTTTTCTTAAAAAATGATTTTTTTGAATAACAAACTTAAATAATACTTTCCAAAATATTTAAGAAGTTATGTTTTTTATGCTATAATTAAAGTAAATTATAAAACTACATTAGGAGGCTAAAATGCAGTTAGGTGAAAAGATTAAATATTACAGAAAGAAAAAAGGTCTTACCATAAAAGAATTATCAGAATTAACAAACCTATCTATAGGTTTTATAAGCAATTTAGAAAGAGATTTGAATAGTCCTTCTGTAAGTAATTTACAGCAAATTTGTGAAGTGCTCGGAATAAATTTGATGGAAATATTAAAATCTACAGAAGATAAAGAATATATTGTATGTAAGGACAGTCGTAGTGAAATTTTTTCTACAGATGATAAAAAAATAAAATTCGAAATGTTAACTAATGGAAATAAAAATTTAAATGCCATAGCTATAACTATAGAAGGAAATACAGACTATAATGATACTTCCTGGGGGCATAGTTATGATGAATTGGGTATTGTAGTAAAAGGTACCTTAGAAATCCAGATGAACTCTCAGACTTATACTCTTCACGAAGGAGATAGTATTTATTTAAATAAATTTACTCCTCATAGGTATAAAAATCCTTACGAAGAGATTAATGTAACCTATTGGTTTTCTGTAAAAGAATAAAAAAATAATATGATACATATGGTTTATTTATTATAAATTTACTTTTAAATATAAAAAGTAAATTCCTTTGAGAAAATTAAATACAACTTTCAATAATAGAAAATAAGCACGAATTAATTAGTTAATTAATTCGTGCTTATAATATTTATATATTAACTTGTCCAATTCTTGACTCAATTTCAATATCTCCCCTTCATATAAAATTGAATCCATTTCTATCAGATTATTCAATCTTTCTCTTGTTTGTTCTAAAACTTTACCCATCTTTCTTACCATCCCTATACATTTTTTATAAAATACGTATCTTATTATACATTTTATTACCATAAAATTCAACTTAAATTATCAAAGTAATTATTAATTTTTATTATAACAACTATTTTTTTTCTTTATATCGTATATATATGTATTTTTTTACATATATATTACTTTATTCCTATACCAGAACTCAAGTATAACCTAAAAATTTATATATATACTCTAAATAAATTGCACTTAAACTTTTAAAATATATTCAATTATCTAATAAAATTTGAAAATGTTATTTTATGTTTCTTTACTTAATATAATTTATCTGCTACAATTATAAAGTAATATATTTTGTTATATTGTTATATTTTAACTGAAATAAATATTTTCATATAAGGAAGGATAAATATGAGTAAAAATCATAAATTTGATAAACACTTTAATAATTTGAACGAAGAAAATCAAGAAAAGTATATAGAAGAAATGCATGAAATGGCAGATAAAGCTGCGAAGAAAAATAATTTAATCTTTGGAGCTGTAGTTATACCTATTGTGATTGTTTGTATATTAGTTGTTAAACAAATGGTTTCTTTCTCCTTTAATTTAGCTAAAGATGATAGCGCAACTAAAAATAATAACACTGAAATAACTAAAGATGTGAACAATAATAGTAAAGGAACAGACAAAAAAGCGGAAGGCCAAGAAGTTGCTTTGAATGAAAAAATAGCTAAATATATACAAAATAAAGATAATAGACAAAAATCCTTTAAAGAGGCAGTGTCTATAAATAAAGGCAGTGAAAAAGGCGTTTCTGTAATATTTATATCTCAATTATACAGAAACAACGGATATGATATACCAAAAAATACCATAAGTACTAAGGGGTTATTAGAAGATCTAAAGAAAAAGAATTGGACAAAAGAAACAGATTACACTAAACTACAAAAAGGTGATATTTGTTTTACTACTGTAGATAGTGCTGGTTCTCCATCCCATGCATATATTTTTATGGGTTGGGTAAAAGAAGGAAAAACAGATTATGCTTATGTTTGCGATGGACAAACTTCTGATTACGATGATACATTGCACAAAAGAAATTTAAGTGTTTCTACAGCAGAAAAAGATAAAATAGCTTTCTTTATGAAAGCTCCTAATGAGAAATAATTATTAAAGCTAGTCTTAATAGACTAGCTTTTTAATATAATTTTTTATCTTATATTCATAAAAAAAATGCCCTTCACCTAAATATTATTTATTTAGGTGAAGTTAAATTTAAAACTTAGGAAAATATAAAATTTAAAACTTAGGAGTCTATATATTATTTTATACACATCTTATATTACTATACCTATATTTTGTTAAAATCATAATTTTAATTTTTAGGCTTATTTGCATTTTTCTGACCACTCTGTTGTCTTAATTTAGCATCTTTATTTCCTTCCATTGGTTTATTAGGTTTACTATTATTATTCTTTTTCATAAGTTCTCCTCCAAAAATATTATTAAATATAATTTTAATCTTATCTATATTATTTATATATTACTGAAAAACATACTATAAATTCATATATTTAAAATTTTCCCTATAAAAATATATATTTATCTTTATAAATTCCTTAATATATTTATCTTTACAGGGAAAAATATTAATGTATTTTATATTTAGGAGGTTTTTTTATGAAATCTGAGCGTGCTAAACAAATAATAGACTCTAAAAAATATATTCCTGTTTATTACAAAAATACACCGGTTCATATAGAAAAAGTAGACAATAAAGAAAATATAGCTCATATTAAAAGTTTAAACACAGATAAAGAAATAGTTGTTAATGTAAAAACTCTTAGTGAATGTAACAAACTAAATAACTAAAATAATATTAATAAAAGGTGCTGAAAATTAACTTTCAGCACCTTTTATTAATATTATTTTACTCCTGTATGTCCAAATCCTCCGCCTCTATTTTCTCCTATTTTTTGAGGATTTTCGCATTCTATAAAATTAGCTCTTTTATATTCTTTGAATACCATTTGAGCTATTCTCTCTCCTTTATTTATATATATAGTTCCATAAGGATTTCCCTTTTCATCTAAATATATCTTTTGCTTCAATATACTTAAAAAATTATTATTATCTAGATTTATATCTTCTTTACTATTTAAATAATCAATTAAAGATATTTCTTTATATTTTTCTTTTAAAACTTTCAATACATTAGGATCTTTTGCTATATCATAAGGCAAATTAGCTATATCATATGTATTTTCCAGTATAACTCCTACTGTATCCCTATAATCACTATCTATAGTTCCTGGACTATTAGGAACTCTTAAGTTAGTTTTTAAGGATAATCCACTTCTTGGTCTTATTTGTGCTTCTAAGTTTTCATCCATAGCCATAACAAAATTTAATGGCATAACTTTTGTTTCTCCTGGCTTTATCTCCATATACTTTGTAGCATATAAATCACAGCCTGCAGCATTTAAAGATCCATAGCTTGGCATTTTACCATCCTCTGAAACCTTTATATAAACATTAACTTTATTGTTCATACTACTTTCACCTCTTTTGACATAATCTTATACTTTTGTTAACTATACATATTATACTATAAAAATATATGATTATAATATTAATGAGTAATCTTTTATAAAATCTATATTATATCTTGCAAACTTTGTGTAAATTCACTAATAAACTTTATAATAATTGTTTTCACTTTCTTAATTTAATGTTATAATCATATTTAAGTCGTCCTTTGTTGATATTTCTTATGTTTTATCTAAAA
Organism: Clostridium botulinum; assembly: GCF_001276985.1. Taxonomy (GTDB): domain Bacteria; phylum Bacillota; class Clostridia; order Clostridiales; family Clostridiaceae; genus Clostridium_F; species Clostridium_F botulinum. The sequence goes on along the minus strand of NZ_LHUL01000008.1, from coordinate 94,893 downwards.
CATTATGCTACAAAGTGATGATTTTTTATTTTTTATGGTTTTTATTTAGTTAACAATCTAATTATAATAAATCAATATAAAATATTAATAATTATATTTGAGGTGTTTATATGGAAAATAATAATTTAGAAATATATATATCCAAGGAAGCTTCAGAAAATTTATCAAAATTACTAAAAGAAAATGATTACTCTTGCGTTAGGCTTTCCTATGTAAAAAGCTGCTGTGCTAGGGGGCGTTTGGATATAGTATTAGACAATATTAAAGAAAAAGATTTAAAACATGAATATGCTTCAATCATATTAGTTTATAATACTGAAGTTTCTAATAATATAAAGAAAGTAGAAATAATTTATAAGAATAATGATTTTATGATGAAAATTACTCCAAGAGACACTAATGGTTGTAGAAATGGTTGCTGCAAAAATAATACTTCCTCTAATTGTAATAATAATTGTAATAATAGTTGTAATAATAAATGTCCTTATAAGAATAAAACTTGTTCTAAGTCATAGCAAAATTCTAATTTAAAATTAAAATTCCCCCTAATTCCTCACAGCACGTGGGGATCTAGGAGTAAATCAAAAAAAATTGAAAGTGGCTAGTTATGGAAGCTTTTCTTAAACTTTGTTTTCGTTTAAGAAAACCTCAAAATTCCTATCCTTACTATCCACTTTTTAATTATTTTTATATTTCACACGTTAAAATTAAGGTTATTTTTATATTTTCTCTCATTTAAACACATTATAAATTTAATCATCATCTTCTTTTTCTGTATTATGAACTACATCATCTATAATTATAACCATAGCTAAAATAAGACTTTGACTAGCCCCTTCTTTAATATCCACTTCATAGGAATCTCTTATAGCTGGAAAATGTTTTTTTACTCTGGCTACAGTTTCTTCAGCTTTTTCTATAGTAAAATTAATATCCAATATATCTCCTTTTACTTCATAATCTCCTATAATACTTTCTACTGTAAATCTAGGCTTTAATATACCTATGTCTTTTTTCATGGTAGCCACATGATTACCACCCATATATATCAAATAAGTAGGTAAAATTTTTATAAATTTTTCTTTAATATATACTAATTCCCTATCATCTATATCGTATATTTTTATTTTTTTAAACATAGACATAAGTATTTTTTGTGCTTTATATAGTTTTTCTCCATATTCATTTTCTATTATATATTTATCAGTTATAGAAAATAATTTTTGTTTTATTATAAATTTCAATATATATCATCCTTCTTATCACTTAATATAATAAATTTATTCTACCATAATTTTAAGTATATACCATTAAATATATAACTTATAAGAAAACATTAAGAATTTAAAATAATTTTATTATCAAATATATTTTACTAAAATAAACTTAACTCTTCTACATAAAAATAACAATTAATTTTTTTCTTTAACACTACTTAATTATTTAGATTATAAAAAAACAGTCCTTTTATTATGAAAACTTCAATAATAAAAAGAGCTGCTACAATAAATTAATAAGAAATAAATTTATTATATATTTATAATAATTAGTGTCTACATTAAATATTTTAATCTATTTTTGATTACATTTATTTTTATATTATTACTTATTTATCCAATGACTACCCGCTCTAATACTCCCATCGCACTCTGTGAAAGCGATTCGCACCAAATCAAAGATTTGGAATCTCTGCTTTTCTTCAAAGTGGGAGTGAAAAGTGGCTACGTCCCTGGATAACGATTTCTCCTAAAGGATAACAATTTCTAAGGAGTAAAACTCCTAAGAAGTCTGTTAGTTAATAAGCTTCAGGGGAGTAAAAACTCCCTCTGAAGCCAAGAACTCTGTTTATACCATTTAAAGCAAAAATTAAATATAAAAATTGTATAAATACTACTTTAAATTAATAGGCTTTATAATAACTTTATTACCTTCTTTAGATACAATTGCATCCATTGAAATATCTTCAAAAACTCCATTATATTTAACTTCTTCTCTTGATATAAGTCCTTTAACTTTATTTTCATTACTATTAATAAAAAATATTTTACCATTAGGAAGAATTTTTATATCTTTTTTGTTAATTGGATTTTCCAATTCTATGTCTTTTTTATTAATAGTCTTCTCATCTAAGCTCCAGTAATAAATTTTTTCTATAGTTTCTTCTTCCATACTTCCTTTTAGTTTACCTATATACATTACATCCTTATCATCTACACCTAAAAGACAATGATTAGCCCCATCTCTTATAGTTATTGGATAGTCTTTTCCTTCTATATGAATATTGCCATCATTTTTATTTTCATAAACTACCCTATCTTCGCTATTCATAAGAGCTATTTCTCCTAGGTTATTTCCTAAACTTCTTATTCTCTCAAGCTGGGCCATAGTATTTATTCTATAGATTCTACTTCTTCCTTGTTCATTTTTTACCTTTAAATATATAGTATTAGTAGCTGTAGATAATGTCATATTTTTTATATCATAATTGTTATTTGGCAAATTTATTATAGTTTTTTTCCCATTTTCATCTTCCAGCTGAAATTTTTCATTTTTTTCACTATCATAAGAAAATAAAGCTAAAAAGCTACCATTATTACCTCCAGATTTTTCCCCTATAAATAATATATTCCTATCTGGAAGCCAGGCTGTATAATTAACTGTTCCATTTTTAAACTCTACATATTTTTCCTCTTTTTTAGATACATTTATTATAACTATTTTATTTTCAGTGTGATAGGATATATATTCTCCATTGTAAGATATTTTTATATTTTCTGCATAATCTGGCACATCTATAGAAACAGTTTTCTTTATTTTTTTATCCTCTTCTTCCACTTTATTTATTTTAAAAGTTTTAGCAGAAGACAAATAAACTTTATCCACGAAAAGCAGAGCTGCGAAGGATAAACCAATAGCAATTAGTGTCCAGACAAATATAATTTTAATTTTTTTCATAAGTAAGTCTTCTCCTTTAAGGTTCTACATATATGGAGGTGGCTACTGTTCTTTCTCCATCCCAATTACAAGGTCTATTTATAACTTTTCCTTTATAATACATAGTTGAAGAGGATCCTCCATCTAAATTACTAGCATTCACTACTCCTCTTTGCAGCAGTATATTTTCTACCTCTTCTAGAGTAGCTCCTTGTTTTATCCCTCTTCTCCCATCTATAACTAATAAGACTATAGTTCCATCTTGTTTTTGTCCTATAGCAGTTCTAGGATTTATACCTTCATTATAAGGTATAGGCTTTCCATTAATTATTAATGTATTTCTAAAAGACAAAGCTTCTACTACTCCCATTTTTAAAAGTTCATCTACCGTATGATCTCCTACAACTAATAATCCTTCCTTTGTAAATGCTGTAACGTTAACCTTTTGTCCAGACTTAAAATCATTGTAAATAACTTTACCATTAGATATTACAAGTCCTTCTGGATAGGCTCCGGTGCCTGTCCAAAGTTTGCCTGTGGACGATACATCCCTAAATCCACCACCATTTACAGCAGCTACGGCTCCATGTCTCTCAGCCATTTTACTAGTTCTTTCACCCATTTTTCCCATATACTTTGTATATCCTATTTTTACTTTTTGGGGATTTTTAATTTCTAATATATAGCCATCAAATTTAGCTGTATTTATATCATATCTTTCTACTGAATTACCATATTTGTTTCTTATTTTTATATCGCCATAATTTTCTTTTAAACTTGAATTACTTATTCCTTTATCCTTATTTAAAATTTTATTTATTTCATCCTTAGATAAAAAAGTAGTGGCAATATACTGATGTTTATATGTAGCCATAGCTGTTCCCACTAATGTACTTTTTACATTATCAAAAGGTCCATAAAAGGCAATCAATAAAGAAAAAATTCCACCTACTATAACTTCATAAACTAAAAACAAAAATAGTCTTCCTATAAATGATTTTTTTTTCTTTTTTCTTTTTTTTCTTCTTTTTATTTCCTTTTGTCTCTTTTTAGACATAGATACTCCTTTTTTACTTAAAAATTATTTATGATTAACATATAAATTATATTGTAATTATACATTATATTTGTAACAAATGAGTTACAAATATAAAAACAATCCAAAGAAAATTATATCATTTAATTTGGATTGTTATTTTATAATTATGACTAATATTTTTTATTATAACTTAATTCTTAATAAATTTACACAATTTTATTATTAATAAATTTATTTTTACAATTTGTTAATAATAAGTTTTACTATTTAATTTATCTTCCACGCTCATTAATGCTTCTCCAAATCTTTGGAAATGCACTACTTCTCTTTGTCTTAAAAATCCTAAAACATCTCTTACATCATGATCGTCTGTTAAATTCCAAAGATGCTCATAAACAGTTCTAGCTTTTTGTTCCGCTGCCATATTCTCATGAAGATTTGTTATAGGATCAGAGGTGGATTGTATATATGCTGCTGTCCAAGGTACCCCATTAGCATCCGCCGGATATATAGCATTCCCATGTTGTGTATAATAAGATCCTAGCCCAGCTTCTCTCATTTCCTTAGGTGTTGCATTCTCCATGATTTGGTATGCCATAGTAGCAATTATCTCTACATGGGCTAATTCTTCTGTTCCTATATCTGTTAAAAGCCCCTTAGATTTAGAAGTTGGCATTGTATATCTTTGAGATAAGTATCTTAAAGCTGCACTCAATTCGCCATCTGGTCCGCCATACTGCGCCAAAAGGAATTTCGCCATTCCTAAATCTTTACTCTTCAAATTAACTGGATATTCTAATTTTTTTTCATAAATCCACATATGTTACTCACTCCTATTTAAATGTTTCAACTACATCTTTGAATATTCTCTTTCCCAAGGCCAAGGTTCTGTTGTCCATTGCCATGGGAATCTACTTTTACTGAAACCAAAATTGAATAAAGGTCCAAACCTTTCTTCATATGTTTCTTTTAATTCCATTAGTATACATGAAATTTCATTAAAATATTTTAAAGCTCTTTTATTTTCAGGATAATTGTCTAAATATAAATTTAATTCTACAGCCGTAAATTCATATTGCTGTATCATGAATAACAATTCTTCTCTCGAACATTTATCTATCATACTATCTCCTCCAAATATAAATATAACCTTTTGTTAATAGCTAGATTCATATGGCCTATATAAATCTGGAAATAAGGTCCCTCTTTTTAAAGCCTTATCAACCTTATAAATTCTTTTAAATTTTTGTGGACATATATAAGCTCTTGCTAATTCACAATCCTCCATACTGCCACGAAAATCTTTCTCACATTTCATATTACTCACTCCTTAAAATATTTATTTTGCACAATAAAAAAGGATTTAAGTTAAAATCCCTGAGCTTTAATAATATACTATGTAACTTATATATATATTGTCACAATTGATTCTTAATAACTAATTAAATAAGATATATAAATTTTCATATATTTCTCAAACAATATAACTAAAACAAATACCTACTCTACTTATGATTTACTTTTATTATTTAACAATTTTTTATTAAAATGGTATCATTTATTAGTAGAATGAGTAGATTAATTTTTACTATTAGAAAGGGGTTTTTTTATGAAAGTGAAGAAACTATTAGCCATGATATTAGTAGCCTCAACTACCTTAGTAGCTACTGCTTGTGGAAATAGCAATAGTTCTAGCGGATCTACAGCCAAAGAAACTTCCGCCAAAGAAAATATTAAGGATGGAGGAAATTTAGTATTTTCTATCCGTGGTGAACCAGAAATACTTAATCCGATTTATGCTTATGATAGGGATACTATGACTATGGATAATGCTCTATTTGCACCTTTATTTTATATTAATGGAGATAAAATTGATTACACTCTAGCTGAAGAAGTAAAACATTCAGATGACTTTTTAACTTACACAGTAAAACTAAAAAAAGATTTAAAATGGCATGATGGTAAACCTTTAACTGCTGATGATTTAGTATTTACTATGAAACAAATAATGGATGAAAAACAAGATTCACCTTTTAGAAGTGCCTTTGTTATTAATGATAAACCTGTAGAGGTAAAAAAGGTAGATGACTTAACCATAGAGTTTAAACTACCAACGGTTCAAATGCCTTTTATGAATTCTTTAGGACAAGTATCTCCTATTCCTAAACATGTATTTGAAGGAGAAAAGGACATTAAAAAAAGTATTAAAAATGAAAAACCTATAGGTTCTGGTGCCTTTAGATTTAAAGAATCTAAAAAAGGTGAAAGTATAACGCTAGAAAGATTCGATAACTATGTTGGTGGAAAACCTCACCTTGACACCATAACCTATAGAATAATTGCTGATCCAAATTCATCTAAGGTAGCTCTTGAAAATGGCGAAGTTTCTGCTAATTATATAGATATTAGTGGTATAAGTAAATTTGAAAAAAATGAAAAATTAAAAGTAGTTGCCTATGATGAAGGTATGGTGGATAATTTAGTCTTAAATTGTAAAACAAAAGGTTTAGATAAAAAAGAAGTTAGACAAGCTATAGCCTATGCTTTAAATAAAGATGATTTAATAAATGCTGCTTATGAAAGTGAAAAATACGCTCCTAAGGCCTATTCCCCACTACCTAAGAATGCCTTATATTATACAGAGGATGTTACTAAATATGGCTTAAATAAAGATAAAGCAAAGGAATTACTAAAAAAATCCGGTGCTGAAAATTTAAAACTTAAGCTAGTTTATAGAAATGATAAAAAGACTTTAGAAAATCAAGCTTTAGTAGTTAAAGAAAATTTAAAAGATATAGGAATAGATGTTGAATTAAAGGGATTAGAAGCAAATGCCTTTTTTAAGCAAATCGATGATCCTTCTAAAGCTGATTTTGACTTGATATTTAATGCCTATTTAATGGGTAACGAGCCTGATGCTTATAAAGAAGTATTTATGACAAACGGAGCTTTTAACGCTTCTAGATATAATAATAAAAAACTAGATGACCTTTGGAATAAAGCTGCCGTAGAAACTGATAAAACAAAGAGAGAAGAAATTTATAAAACTATTCAAAAGGAACTTATAGAAGATATGCCTGTATACCCAATTTGCTATTCTAATGCCACAATAGCAGTAAATAAAAATGTAGGAGGTATAAAAGAAGCAAAAACAGCTCCTATATATATGTTCCAAGACTTATCAAAACTTTATATCATAGAAGAATAAAAATTTAATAACTAAAAGGACGGTATTAATTGGATCTACCCTTTTAATACCGTTTATTTTTAAATAAAACTGGCATTTTAAACTTTTATAATAATTATTTATTCTTATTTAATACATTAAAATAATAAAATTTAGTTAACAATTATTATTTTATTTTTACATTATATGATAAAAACAATTAAGAAAGGTAGGATATATTTGAGTAAATACATAAGAAAAAGAATTATAGAAGCAATTCCTATACTTATTTTCATCTCTATAATTTCTTTTTTACTAATAAAATTAGCACCTGGAGATCCTATTAGAGCCTTTATAAATCCGAAAATGAAGCCTTCTGATATAGCTAGAATCAGACATAATTTAGGTCTTGATAAGCCCATATATATCCAATATATCTTATGGTTAAAAAATGTATTAAAAGGTGATTTAGGTTATTCTTTAATAAACTCTAGACCAATTTCTACACAAATAATAGAAAGACTTCCTGCAACCTTACTTCTTATGGGTTCCTCTTTATTAATATCTCTAGTTTTAGGTATAATTTTTGGAGTAATTTCTGCGGTTAATAAAAATAAACTTATAGACAACATTATTTCAGTAATTTCTTATATAGGTATATCTATACCTAGTTTTTGGTTTGCTATGATACTAATATACATTTTTTCTGTTAACCTTAAATTGCTACCCAGTGTTGGAATGCATACCATAGGTGTAGATTCTAGATTAGATGTATTAAAACATCTTATTTTGCCCTGCACAGTATTAAGTTTTGGAAACATATCAGTTATTACTAGATATATAAGATCCAATGTAATCTCTGAACTGTCTGAAGATTATGTTATGATTGCCTATGCCAAAGGATTATCTAAAAAAAGAATATTATATAAACACGTTTTAAAGAATGCTCTTTTGCCTATTATCACCATATTAGGCATGTCCTTACCTAATTTAGTAGCTGGTGCTTTTATAACTGAAACTATTTTTGGATGGCCTGGTATGGGTAGACTAGGTATAAAAGCTATATTTGGTTTTGACTATCCTCTTATTATGGCTATAACTATGTTAACTTCTGTTTTACTTATAATAGGTAACCTTTTAGCAGACATATGTTATAGCTTAATAGATCCTAGAATTAAAGAGTTAGGTAGGTGATAAATTTGTTTTTAAATGAAAGACTTAAACTAAATTTAAAAATACAATTTAAAGAAAATAAATTAGGATATATATCTTTATCTATAATTTTAATATTAGTTCTTTTCTCAACCTTCTCTTTCTTGTCTCCTTATGACCCTAACAAAATAGATTTATCTAACAAATTAGCTAATCCTAGTTTAAAACATTTATTTGGTACTGATGAAATGGGAAGAGATTATTTTACTCGATCTTTATACGGTGGAAGAGCTTCTTTAATGGTAGGTTTTATATCTATGATTATATCCACAACTCTAGGAACTATTGTAGGAACCTTTAGTGGTTATATAGGTGGAAAAATAGATAATATAATAATGAGAACCATAGATATATTAATGTGTATCCCAACCTTTTTTCTTATACTTATAATTAATGCCTACTTAAAACCTGGTATAGAAAATATAATAATTATTATTGGATTATTCGGTTGGATGGACATAGCTAGAATAGTTAGAGCTCAAACTCTTTCGTTAAAAGAAAGAGAATATGTACTATGTTCAAAGGCTTTAGGTGCTCCTAACAATAGAATTATTTTTAAACATATAATTCCAAATGTTATCCCCTCTGTAATGGTAGCCTCCACCATAAATATTGCATCTGCTATTCTTACAGAGTCATCCCTTAGTTTTCTAGGCTTAGGAGTTAGAGCACCTAATTCATCTTGGGGTAGTATGCTACAAAATGCTCAAGGTTTTATTTCATCATCACCCTACTTAGCTATATTTCCTGGACTTTTTATACTTTTTACAGTTTTAAACTTTAATATATTAGGAGATATTTTTGCCACTGCATTTGATTCTAAAGCTAATAAATAATGCTCCTTTAAAAATAAACCATTATATACGATAAAAGTACTGTATATATTTAATGGTTTATTTTCATTTATATTAACTATACAGTAAATTGTTGACAAACTGTTCACAAAGTTATACACTAATACTGTGTATAGTGTATATATACAGTATTAGTGTTAAAGGAGGTGTGCTATTGAGTATAATTAAAGCTACTGATGTAAAAAAAACTTTTACTATAGGCAAGATGAAAGTAGACATACTTAAAGGGGTTTCTGTAAAAATTGAAAAGGGTGAATTTGTTGCTATCATTGGTGAATCTGGTTCTGGTAAATCTACCTTTCTAAATATATTAGGTGGTTTAATGCCTCCTTCCTCTGGTGATATTTTTATAGAAAATGAAAAAATCAATGGTCTTTCTGAAAATAATTTAGCTTTATTTAGAAGACATAATATAGGCTTTGTTTTTCAGTCCTATAATTTAATCCCTCAACTTACAGCTTTAGAAAATGTGGAAATGCCTCTTATTTTTTCAGGGATTTCTAAAAAAGAACGAAAAAATAGAGCCTTTGAAATGCTTAAAAAAGTTGGGCTTGAAGAAAGAGCTCATCATAAGCCTTCTGAACTATCCGGTGGACAACAGCAAAGGGTTTCCATTGCTAGAGCTCTAGTAAACTATCCTAAAATAGTGCTTGCTGATGAACCTACTGGAAATTTAGATAGCAAAAATGGTACAGAAATTCTAAATATATTAAAAGAATTAAACGAAACCACTGGACAAACCTTTGTAATTGTTACTCACTCTTCTCAAGTTTGTGATTATGCAAATAAAATAATAAAAGTGGTAGACGGAAAAGTATTCAATAACTAATTACCCTATGTAAAATTATTTAGGAGGTGCACAATAATGAAAAAAAATTTTTTCCCTTTAATATTTTTGTTAGTTTTATGTCTTTGCCCTATTTCATTAGCTCATGCTGAATCAGGAAGAATAACTTTAAACAAAGTAACCTCTTCTCCTGAAATAATAGAACCTGGTAGTAAATTTAAAATTAATTTTTCTATAACTAATAATAAAGAAACTAATCTAAAGGATGTAGTTATAACCTTAGTTGGCTCAGAAGATAAAAAAGTCTTAACGGATTTTTCTCCTGTTGGAAGTACCAATGAAATCTATGTAGGTCATATAGATGGTGAAACTTCTAAGGATGCTACTATAGAGATGGCCTGTGATCCTAATTTAAAAGCTGGCAATTATAATATTTTAGTTAAAATAGGTTATAAATTATATGGAGAATATGTAGAAGAAACTAGAATAATAGGCTTAATCTTAGGAAATAAGCCTAATCTACTTATAACCTCTCTAGATGCCTCTAATAAGGATGGAGAAGGCAAAAAATTATCATTGAACTTTGTTAATAGTGGTAAATCCACTTTAAAAGATGTAATGGTAAATATTAAAGCTAAAGATAAGACCTTTACTAAATATTTTGGCACTATGGAATCAGAAGATGAAAATGAATTTAAACAAGATTTAAATTTATCTGGTGATATAAAAGGTACTGTAGAAATAAGCTTTAAAGACGAATTAAACAAGCCTTCTAAAGTTTCACAAGAATTCTCTATTAAAGGAAAGATTGACGACACTAATACTGTAAAAAAAGAAAAAAAGAGTTCTGGTATACTAGGTTTTTTTAAAGGCTTATTAGGAATAGGTGATTAATATGAAGCTTACTGACCTTGCAGAAATTATATGGAGAAACCTTTTAAAAAGAAAAGGAAGAACATTTTTAACTATGCTCGGAGTAATTATAGGTAGTATAGCTATATATGTAATAATATCTCTTGGAAATGGATTTGAAAAATATATGTCCTCACAATTAAATTCTTTTGGAGATGTAAACATAATAAATATTTTCCCCTATTCAGATTCTACTACAACCTATCAAGGAGGCAATATAAAAAATAGAAAAAAAATATTAAATGATAAAACATTAAAGGAATTAAATAAATTAGAATTTGTAAAATATTCAATACCAAAACTTAATACCAATGCAGATATAGCTTATAAAAAATCAGAAATGAAGTCTAGTAATTTAACGGGTATGTCATTTAAAAACTATAGTAAAGATCACGAACTTTTATTTGGTAAATATCCTAATGATTCTAAAAATGAAGTGGTTATAGGCTATAGATTAGCTGCTTACCTTATAAATAAAAAAGATGTAGATAACGTAAAAGAAGAAGAAATTAAAAAGATTCTAAGAAAAAAATTAAAGGTAAAAGTTTCTAGACCAAATGAAAAAAGTGAAGAAGAATGGACAACCTATACGGTAAAAGTAAGTGGCATCTGCAAAGAAAATTTCTCAGATGATTATCAAATTAAAGCTCCTTTATCCTTCACCAAAGATATATTAACTTATAAAAATAATGATGAAAATTTTCTAAAAAATAAGGGTTATGAAAGTATAGATTTAGTACTTAAAAGCCAAGAAAAAAGCAGCCAAGCAGAGAAGTACTTAAAGGACAATGGATACTTATATCAATCCCTTAAAGAAATGCAAAACAGCATAGGTAAAACCTTAAGTGGAATAAAATTAATATTAAGTGCCATAGGTGGTATTTCTTTATTAGTAGCAGCCTTTGGTATAGCCAATACAATGAATATGTCCATACTTGAGAGAAAAAAAGAAATTGGAGTTATGAAGGTAGTAGGTGCCTCTGTAGGAGATATAAAAAAAATCTTCATAGGTGAAGCCACTGCTATAGGTTTCTCAGGAGGGGTTGTAGGGTTACTTATAGGAAGTTTTATAAGTTTTGTAATAAATACAATGCTAAAATCTAAACTTTCTACATCCTCTAGCGGTGATGTAAAAATAGCTGTATCTAGTATAGGTCTTGTAACTTTTGTATTGTTCTTTTCATCCTGTGTAGGATTTTTATCTGGTTTATATCCGGCCTCTAAAGCAGCTAAACTAGATGTAATAAGCTCTATAAAAGATGAATAACTTATTTTTATAAGGATAATTAAAATTCCCATAAAGATTTAATAATGCAATTATTTTTCTTTATATATTTAAACAAATTTATTATATTATATAGGAGGTTTCATTTATGGAACAACAAGAAAATGTAAATACCAATTTAAACTTAACTTTAAAAGAAAAATTTAAATTTTTCTTTACATCCCCTTCAAAACTATTTGAATATTATAGGGAAAACCCTAAATTTGGAATATTATTTTTAATAACAACTATTTGTGCAATCATTTATCAAATAATACATTCTAATCTTACAAAGGAAATTGTAAAAAAACAGATGGAAAAACAATTTGAAGGATTAGATCCACAAGCCTTAGAAATGACAAAAAAAAACTATGGATACTATGAATAATCCTGCTCTAAAAATAGGTTCTGCCCTAATAGGTGTATTAATAGCTGTATTTGGTGTAGCTCTTTTAATATTTATAATTTTTAAAATCTCAAAAGTTGCTCTAAGCTATCAACAAACCGTAACATTATATTTAGTAGCTGGTTTATCCACTTGTATAGGTAGTATGTTTAAAGCTATATATATGCTTATAAGTAAAAAAGCTGTAGGTACTAATGCTATCTTAAATCCTTCTGTAAAAAATACTTTAATAGCTAATATTGATATTTTTAATATATGGTACTATGTACTTTTAGGTATTGGTATTTATGCTATGGGCAAAACATCTAAGAAAAAGGCTACTATATTAACTATAATATTAGCAATTTTAAGCATTGGAGCTGCCGTTTTACCTTTTTTAGTTGGAATAAAAAAATAATTAATACTGTTATATTAAAAAGCGTGGAAATTCATCACGCTTTTTATGTTATATTTAATAAGTAATGTTAAAAATAATTTTCATTAACTTTTTTAAATTTTACTTTTTTAATTTATATAAACATTATATAAACAATATATAACAATATAAATAAATATTACATATACTTTAATAGATACATTACAATATAAACAAATAAAATAATAACACCACTAATGATGCTTAAAGGCAGCTATCCTATTATTTCAAGTAAGCTACACCTAAGGCTATAAATTACTTAATCATACATATTTATGTGGTTATAAGTTAATCTTAAATATGCTCATACATACTAATTTTTTTGCAATATAATAATTTCTATATAAACTGGAGGTACAAAATGAATTTTATAGATATGCATTGTGACACTATATACGCTCTTATAAATAAAAAACCCTGCTCTAATAAAAACATTGCAATAAGTGAAAATGAAACTTTATATAAAAACTCATTAAGTGTAGATATAGAAAAACTGGAAGCTTCCAATTCTCTAGCTCAATTTTTTGCTTTGTTTATAGATATAAATGAAACTAACTCTCCTTTAAAAACTACACTTAATATGTTAGATTTTTTTCATAATGAATTGGCAAAACACTCAAAGTATATTGCACTTGCTAAAAACTATGAAGATATAAATAAAAACCTATCAAATAATAAAATCTCTGCTTTTTTAACTATAGAAGAAGGAGCTGCTTTGGAAGGCACTTTATATAATCTTAGAAATTTTTATAGATTAGGTGTTAGACTTATAACCCTAACCTGGAACTTTCCTAATGAAATAGGATTTCCAAACTGCAAAAAAGAATTCATGAATAAGGGCTTGACTCCCTTTGGATTAGAAGTAGTAGAAGAAATGAACAAATTAAAAATGATAATAGATGTATCTCATCTATCCGATGGAGGTTTTTATGATGTAGTAAGATACTCAAAATCTCCTTTTGTGGCCTCTCATTCAAATGCAAGAACTATAACAAATCATCCTAGAAACTTAACAGATGATATGATAAAAATTTTATCTAATAAAGGTGGTGTTATGGGAATAAATTTTGAAAAAACTTTTTTAGGTCAAAGTGAAGAAGGAAAAATACCAGAAATGATAGATCATATAAAACATATAAAAAATGTAGGCGGAATTGATGTAATGTGCATAGGCTCAGATTTTGATGGCATCGAAACTCCTAGTGAAATAAAATCTAGTGATGAAATAGAAAAACTAATAAATGCACTAAAAAAGGAAAGCTTTCATGAAAGTGAAATAGAAAAAATACTATACGAAAATGCTCTTAGAGTTATAAAAGAAATTTTATAAGGAAAGTGCATAGCACTTTCCTTATATAGCCTTTTCTTCTGTAGAGGAAATTTCTTTAACTATGTTATATACTTCATCCCAATGTCTTATTCTTATAATATTTTCATTTTCTTTAATATGTTTATTATAATTTGTATCTAATAAAATCACTTTAAACCCAGCCTCTGAAAGTTCTACTGCATTGTTAGGATTGTCCTCTATAAATATATCACAATTTAATTCTTTAGCTTTATCTACCTTATAATGGCTTCCTAAAACATATAAATCTCTAAACTTTATAGAATGATTTATTAAATAAGATTTTGTTAAAACCTCTAAAGATTTTTCTCTTGCCGTTACAAAATATATATTATGATATTTATTTAATTCATTTAATACTTTTTTAGCTCCTTGTCTTAATTTTTCTTCTGTATGAATTCTTACTTTATACTTTTCATAAAATTTCATATATTCTTCTTCTGTTATTCCTAAAACATCTTCAATATTATAAACAGTTATATCTTCTGGTTTTATATTTTTTTTAAAATATTTATTACTTATCTCTAACCAATAATAAGGCTCTGTAATTGTACCATCTATATCTATACATATATTTAGATTATCCATTATTTTATCCCCCTGTCTTTTGTTTTTTTAATTATACTGTATATATTTTAATTTTAATATCATACTTTTTAATCTCCAACCTTTATATTAACATAAAAATTTAAAAAATAAATTAAATTAAGGTTAATAACAAAAATATTAACTAAATACATTTTATTATATTCTAATAAAAAGCTTACAGTATACATTATATATATGCTGGTTAAATTATAAATGTACAGATTTTATATCTATAAATAAAATAATAATCCTTTTTAAGGAGGTATTTTTAATGAAACGTGATGAAAAATCAGAAGAAATTAATAATAAAACAGATAATGATAGAATGTATGAAAAAAAACCTGATTGGGATTTAGACAAAAACTATGAAAAAAGACAACAAATGATATTAGACAGTGTAAGAGCTGTTAAATAAATATACTATAAATTAAACTTAATAAAATATAAGCTTAATATTAAGATTTAAAGCTATGAATTTAGAAAATTATTTTCTTAATTCATAGCTTTTATTTAATTATTAAGTGTTCTAGGAAATTATAAAAATATTTTATTAAAAATTTATTTTAAATATATTTAATAATCCTGTTGGTCACCCTTTAAAAGATTTTCTATTTCTGTTCCTAATTCATGACCAGCAATATAAGAAGACATTTTACCTTGCTCTATAGTATTTTTATGGTTATCCTTTCCTGATAAGCTATCAATTATACCAAGCTTTGCAGAAGGTAAATCATCTACTTGTATATTTTTTATGTCATTTATATCAAATTCATATCTACTCATGTTTCTCCTCCTTTTAATTATTATATTATTATTTTGTCCTTTCCTACAAAAAAAATTATAGAAAATAAATTTAAAATAATATTTAAACTATTGAAAATTTCACTTTTAACGATGAAATATTAGAATTTGTAAAAAATATAGCTAATAAAACAAACCTTTTAGGGCTAAATGCAGCTATTGAAGCTGCTAGGGCTGGAGAATCTGGAAAAGGCTTTAATGTAGTTGCTACAGAAATAAGAAAGTTATCTAAATCCAGTGCAGAATCTATAAAAAATTTTTGTGTAAACTAGATAGTAAACAGTATTTATTTGTACTCAATTAATTAAATACAAATAAATACTATAAACAAATAAAAGCTATGAAATTAAGGTATTAATCCTATATTTCATAGCTTTTTCATTTTTTATATTATGTTACTTATATCTATTTTTTACAACCTGTGCATCCGAATACTTTTTCTTTAAGCTTTAGCCCTGCCTCAGTAACAGCCACCCCACCTAAAGCTGTTTCTCTAAGACAAGATGGAAGTTGTTTTCCAACTCTATACATTGCCTCTACCGAATCATCGAAAGGAATATGACTTGTAACTCCTGCCATTACCATGTCTGCTGTAGTTAAAGCACTTACTGTCCCTGCAATATTTCTTTTCGCACAAGGTATTTCTACAAGTCCTGCCACTGGATCACAAACAAGCCCTAGTATGTTTTTTATAACTATAGCTCCTGCATCTAAAGCTTGTTCTACGCTTCCTCCCATCATTTCTACTACTGCTGCAGATGCCATTGCTGCGGCTGAACCACATTCTGCTTGACATCCACCTTCCGCTCCTGCTGTTGTAGCATTTTTAGAAATAAGTATTCCTAATCCAGAGGCTGTAAATAAAGCCTTAACTAAATCATCTTCACTTTTATTTAATTTTTCTCCTGCAGCTATTACTACAGCTGGCAATATTCCTGCTGATCCTGCTGTTGGTGATGCTACGATTCTTCCCATAGCTGCATTAACTTCAGAAGTTGAAATAGCCATAGCCATAGCCCTTACCATGAAATTTCCTGTTAGTGTATTTTCCCCCTTGGAATATTTTTCTAACTTTAAAGCATCTCCACCTATTAATCCACTTACAGATTTAACTTCTTTTTCTCTTCCTATTTCTGCTGAATGTTGCATAACCTTAAGAGCTTTTCTCATAGTTTCAAATACTTCTTTTTCACTTACATTCTTACTTTCTGCTTCTATTTTTAAAGTATATTCCCATATTTTTAATTTTTTTTCATCACATACTCTTATAAGTTCTTTTCCTGTGTTTACGAACATTAATTTTTCCTCCTATTTTATTGGATTTATGATTTTTACATTCTCTATATCCTTAATAGCTTTTATTTCATCTATTATTTTCTTTGGTATTTCTCCATCTGTTTCAAAAGTCATAGTTGCAGTTGTACCTTTACCTTCTCTAAAAACTTTCATAGCTCCAATATTTATGCCTTCTGAATACATCATTGTGCTAATTTGTGATATTATCCCTGGCACATCTTTATGATGTGTTACAATAGTAGGATTACTGCCGGTAAATTCCATGGATTGACCATCTATAGATGTTATGACTATATTTCCACCACCTATAGAAGAGCCTATAATTTCTGATACAGCGCCATCAGTTTTCTTAATAACAAATTTAACAGTATTAGGATGTGCATCCCCTAAATCTGTTTCTATAAATTCATATTTTAAACCGTTCCTCTGAGCTATTTCAAAAGATTTTCTAAGATTTTCATCCCAGGGGTCCATATTTAACATACCTGCTATTAAAGCTTTATCTGTTCCATGTCCCTTATAAGTCTTAGCAAAAGATCCATGTAAATAAAACTTAACCTCTTCTATATTATTATCTCCTGCTATAGAACAAGCTACTTTAGCGAGTCTAGCCGCCCCTGCAGTATGTGAACTAGAAGGTCCTATCATAATTGGCCCTATTACATCAAACACACTATAATCCTTCATTAGTTTTTCCTCCTTAAAACCTATGTAAACCTTTATATTTAAAATAAAATTATGTATAATTAACTATATGTACTTACTTAAATTAGAATATTCATTCTATAAAATAAATCTATATGAATATGAGGTTTAATATTTGCTATTAACCTTAATAAATATTTTTTCATATTTTTGATTTGTTTTTCACTTTTTTGAAATCCTCTATATCTAGTATACTTTATTTAATGATTTTTTCAATATTTTTTTAAAATTTTCTATAAATCTTTCAAATTCATAAAATATTGATGTAAAATTAAATAGGATATATTTATATAAATAACATACCTATTATCTATAAAAATACATCCCTAATTTTTATTAAAAATATTAAATTATTATATTTAAGCTTTACACAATACTTTTTTAATCTTTATATATTTGAAATTTATTACTCCCTATTTTTTTAGCATCATACATAGCTTTATCTGCTTTTTTTATTAGTTCTTGTGATGTATGGCCATCTTTTGGAAAAAAGCTTATACCTATACTAGTCTTTATATTTACATATATTCCTTCTATACATATAGGTTCTTTAAAGACCTCTATTATATCTCTGGCTAAATCTTCAACTTGTTTTTCGTGAGCTATATTTCTTATTAATATAGTAAATTCATCTCCTCCAAATCTAGCTATTAAATCTTTAGAACTAATAGTATTCTTTACCCTTTTAGCTACTTGCCATAAAAGTTTATCCCCAGTGCAATGACCAAAATTATCATTTACTTCCTTAAATTTATCAAGATCTAGAAACATTATAGCCAATAAGCTTTGTTTTTTCTTGCTTAATTTTATTTCATGCTCTAATTGTTTTAAGAAAGAGTTTCTATTAGGTAACTCTGTAAGAGAGTCAAAATAAGCCATTTGTTTCGTTTTATCATTATATATTTTCCGTTCTGTTATATCCCTTATATATGTTGCAATTCCCAATTCCCCTTCTATATTTATTAATTTTGTTGTTTCCTCCCCATAAAAATGTGTTCCATCTTTTCTTTTATGTACTCTCTCAACAGGCTTATCTCCTATGGACATATTAAACCCTATATCTTTCATAACTGATCTAGGGACTAAATCTATCATATTTAGATTTTTCATTTCTTCCAAGGAATATCCAAACAGATTAAGAGCAGATTTGTTACAATATATTATATCCCCATTTAAATTTCTAATTATTATTGCGTCCGCAGATAACTCTATAAGATATTTGTATTTTTTAATTGTATTTTTCAATTCTATTTCTTTGACTTTATATTTGGTTATATCATAAAATGTGATATAAAAAACCTGTTTTTTTTGTGTATACAATAATACTTTAACCCACTTTTTAGTAATATCAAAATAGTCTTCAAATTCTATTTTTTCTTCTTTATATAATAAAATTTTTTCTAAGGCTTTCATTATATTTATTCTATGACTTCCAAAGGCAATTATATCTTTAGCTTTTTTATTTTTTATATATTCTTTTGTAAAACCCGTTAAATCTTTAAAATAATCATTAGATTCCATAAAAATAAAATCCTCTAACTGACCATATGAGTTCAAACTTATTTTGCAGCAACAATAAGCTATACCCATTTTTTCTATAACAGATAACTCCATTTGTTTTATTAAATTTTTCTCTTTCATAGTTTCACCTCTTATGTTCAGTTATATATTGATATACTATTAATATATTCCCTATAGCTTCAAATAAGTATTTATAATTAAGGAATTTTCTTCAATAGCTATTTTTTACTTTAATTATATAAAATTATGAGAGACCCAGCACCATGTACTGGGTTACTAGTTAAATTATACCATCAAGCCATTTTAACTACTATATCTTTTTTCATAGAATCCCAAATTTTATTGTCTTCCATTCCTAATCTCCATAGAGCTATTCCTTTTATACCCTTATTGAAAGCTAATTCTGCCTTTGCGTATATACTCTCAGCATTTTCAAACCAAACTTCATGATTATTACCATTTTCATCCACATAACTAAACATAGGCGTTTTTGTTTCTTCATCGAATATTATATCTTTTCCATATCTTTTAGCTATTTCTATGGCTCCTGCATAAGTAACATAAGTGTTTCTTCCTGTGGTTAAATTAAAATCAAATCCAAACACTGAAACTGCAGCTACTACTTTATTTCTTGGAACTCTAGTTATAGTATAATTTAATACTCTATTCATCCATCCTATTGAAACCACTGGTCCTGGTCCACTACCTGGCCATCCATGTTCGTTATATAACATAACTATAAATTCATCTACAGCACTTCCTATAATTCTATAATCAAAAGGATCTGAAAAAGGATTAAAAGGTTCATCGCTAACTCTTGATGGTATAGAGGCTGATAAAAAATATCCTTTTCTTCTAAATTCCCTTCCCATTTCTAAATATAGGGAAGATAAATTATCCTTATCTTCTATATAAACATCTTCAATATCTATATTTACTCCATCAAAATTGTACTTTTCTATGAGACTTATTAAATTGTTTATAAAAATTTGTCTATTTTCTCTAGTAGACACTAATGATTTAACTAAGTCTTTAGCCTTTGTAGTTCCACCAGGCCTATAAAGCAAATTATGAACTACAGCTAGTGCTCTAACATTATTTCTATGAGCAATATTAACAAGTTCTTTTACATACTCATCTGTAAAATCCCCAAACTTTTCTATGGCCGTAGCATCGCTCGGATCTATCCTAAACATAAATAAACATATTTCAGATATTAAATTTATATTAGTAACAAAAGACTCGTAAGAACTTGGCAAAGTTTCTCCTTCTTCTAATGTATAAAATCCATCTACAGCTACTACAGGTTTCATATTTCCATAAGTTTTAAAATCTACTATAGCTTTTGATACAAACCCTTCATTTCCATTAAATAATTTTATTTTATAAAAATCCTTATATACACCTATAATTGGAAGCTTAGCACCTTTAGCCATTTTGTATAGTATCTTTGAATTTATACTAGGTTGACTCCTTATATTTCCGTCCTCTACTTTCATTATAGCTTCAGTATAAAGAGGTATATAGAGTATTTGTCCTATATTTAAATTTATACTATCCAAGTTATTTAATACCATTAAACTTTCTACGGTAGTATCAAATTTTTTGGCAATATAATATAAACTATCTCCTCTTTGTACTTTATAAATAGATATAGGTATAAAAATTTGTTGTCCTACATATAAGTCGTTAGAAACAAGTCCATTATATTCTTTTAATTGTTCAACAGTTATACCATATGATCTAGCAATAGTAAATAAACTGTCTCCTGGTTTAACTATATAGCTTATATTAGGTTGTCTCCACATATTTATTCCTTTCTAATATTGATTTCATTCTTATAATATATACTATAATTTTTTTGATTATATAATTAACACTTTCTTTATAAAGAAATAATGTTTTTTTGTAAAACATCAATTTTTGCCCTTATAAATAAATTTTGTTGTAACATTAAATAAGATTTTTCTCTTCCTAAATGCACGTCCTGTACATCCTTATAAATATTACTAGATTTTATATCTAATCTTTCTATTTTACCTAACAAAGCTTTTTTATCTTTTATATCATTATTAAAATCTACAAAAAAAGCTTCCCCTTCTTTCATATTATCAAAAAATAATAAATCTATATTTATAGCTTTGCTAAAATCCTTATGTGAAATTATTCCTTGGTTCTTAGTTTCAATAGAACTTTTATTTATTTTATCTAATGTTATGTATCCTATATAACTTCTAATATAACCATTAATAAATAATTTAGCCTTATTAGAATTTAATTTTATTAAATTAGCCTCTTCTATAAAAATATTATTTTTAACTTCTTTTATATCTACAAATGTACTTTCTATTTTAGTAAAAACGCTATCTGTTATTTCTGTTTCAAAACTTGCTATTACTATGGGTACTTTAGAAATTATATTTTTTCTTATTTTTTTATGTTCTTTTTTCGTATGAGATTTTTTAATAATTTTATTCTTTAATTGAATATCTTCCTTAATAACTTGTTTCTTTTTTTCTTCGTTTAGTTCAATATTGGTGTTTTCCTTGGAAATCTGCTTACTTTTTTCATTCTTTGATTTAATACTTTCATTAAAAACATGTTTAGCTTTTTCTTTATTTAATTCAACATTCACCTTCGGAGTTTGTTTACTTTTCTCATTCTTTAATTCATTGTGTTCCTTTATAATTTGTTTACTTTTTTCTTCCTTTAACTCAACATTTGCTTTAGGAATCTTTTTCCTTTTTTCTTTCCTTAATTCATTATGTTCCTTGCTAATTTGTTTACTTTTCTCTTCCTTTAACTCAACATTTATTTTAGGAAGCTGTTTACTCTTTTCATTCTTTAGTTGAGTATTTCTATTGACAACCTGCTTACTTTTTTCGTTCTTTGATTCAATACTTTCATTGAAAACCTGTTTAACTTTTTCTTTATTTAATTCAATATTTACTTTATCAGGCTGTTTTCCTTTTCCTTTCTCTAATTCATTATGTTCCTTGATAATTTGTTTGTTTTTCTCTTCCTTTAACTCAACATTTATTTTAGGAAGCTGTTTACTCTTTTCATTCTTTAGTTGAGTATTTCTATTTAAAACCTGCTTACTTTTTTCATTCTTTGATTTAATACTTTCATTGAAAACCTGTTTAACTTTTTCTTTATTTAATTCAATATTTACCTTAGGAGGCTGTTTCTTTTTTTCTTCCTTTAATTCATTATGTTCCTTAATAATCTGCTTACTCTTCTCATTTCTTAATTCAATATTCACCTTGGAAGTCTGTTTATTCTTCTCATTCTTTAATTGAGTATTCCTATTGGAAATCTGCTTACTTTTTCCATCCTTTGATTCAATACTTTCATTGGAAACATATTTATCTTTCTCTTTATTTAATTCATTATGTTCGCTAAAAATCTGCTTACTCTTCTCATTTCTTAATTCAACATTCACCTTGGGAATCTGTTTATTTTTCTCATTCTTTGATTCATTGTGTTCCTTTATAATTTGTTTACTTTTTTCTTTCTTTAATTCAATATTCCCCTTAGAAACCTGTTTGCTTTTTTCATCCTTTGATTCATTATGTTCCTCGATAATCTGCTTACTCTTCTCATTTCTTAATTCATTGTGTTCCTTGAAAACTTGTTTATCTTTTTCCTCATCTAATTCAAGACTTTTATTAGGAACTTGTTTCTTTGTTTCTTCCTTTAACTCAATATTTACCTTAGGAAGCTTTTTCTTTGTTTCTTCCCTTAATTCATTATGCTCCTTGATGCTCTGTTTATTTTTCTCTTCTTTTAACTCAACATTTATTTTAGGAAGCTGCTTACTCCTTTCATTTTTTAATTCAACATTCACTTTGGAAATCTGTTTATTTTCCTCATTCTCTGATTCATTGTGCTCCTTGAAAACTTGTTTATCTTTTTCTTCCTTTAATTTAATACTTTCCTTTGGAATCGATTTACTCTTTTCATTCTTTAATTCATTATGTTCCTTGATAATTTGTTTACTTTTCTCTTCCTTTAACTCAACATTTATTTTAGGAAGCTGTTTGCTCTTTTCATTCTTTAATTCAATACTTTCATTGGAAACATATTTATCTTTCTCTTTCTTTAATTCATTATGTTCCTTGATAATATGCTTACTCTTCTCATTTCTTAATTCAATATTCACTTTTGGGATCTGTTTATTTTTCTTATTCTCTGATTCATTGTGTTCCTTTATAATTTGTTTACTTTTCTCTTCCTTTAACTCAACATTTATTTTAGGAAGCTGTTTACTCTTTTCATTCTTTAATTGAATACTTTCATTGGAAACTTCTTTATTTTTTTCTTCCTTTAATTCATTATGTTCCTTGTAAATCTGCTTACTCTTCTCATTTCTTAATTCAACATTCACTATGGGAAGCCGTTTACTCTTTTCATTCTTTAATTGATTATGCTCCTTTGAAACCTGGTTCTCCTTCTCTTCCTTAATTAATCTTTCCCTTTTATTTAGATTGGATAGATTAATTAAATTATATATATTATTTTCTCGTTCTTCTTCTTGTAGTAATTGAAATATAATTATAAATATAATAAAACTTTTTAAATTATTATTTTTCACACTAAAAATTCCCCTTAAATATAATTACTATAAGAATATTTATTTAATTTATGCATATATTATTAATAAACCCTATCCACTCCAAATAAAAATCCACATATAAAATTAGATAATTTAGGAGAAATCCTTTCTCCTAAATTATCTTAAGCATTATTTATTATTAATCTTATCATTAGCAATTTTCTGTATTATTTTCTACAACCATCTTCTGAACCGTTATTTGGATCACCTACAGTTACTTGTTGCAACTGTAAAACTTTTACTCTAATGAAAACTACCATTTTCTCTACTAATTCATCAAAAACTTTTACACCTTTTTCAAAACAAGGTTTTCTTTGTATATCTGCTTCAAATATTCTAGCTCCTAATAATTCACAGAATGGTTTTTCTACAAGTGTTATTGAATCTTCTAAAAATTCTTGACAAGTAAGTCTTCCTAGTTTTTCCTCTTCACAATTACATTCCTGTTCACACTGACGTTCACTACAGAATAACTCCATTTCTCGCTGTCTTTCTCTATTAGCTAATACCGGAGGAGTTATATACCTTACCTCTGTTACGCAAGTAAATGGTATCTTTTCTGTAGTATGCTTTATTTCACCACTTACTACATCATCTTTTATACAGTCTGCAGTAGCAAATTCTATATTTTTTCTAATAAATCCACTTATAAATAATTTTGCTGTTCTAGGAACACCATTTTCTATAACACCTGCTCTTGGTATTAATTCACATTGAGTTAAAAATACATCTTTTTTTATTCTCTTTATTTCTAAGAATTTTTCTTTTAATCTTGTTTTAGACTCTACATCTATTTGTATCTCTTTTTCTGCGAGTACTACTGGTATCTTAGCTACCACTGGTCTTCTTACTGTTTGTGGTGTTAGATTAGTTCCTTCACACATTGGTACAGTTTTACTTTCTAGTACTTTCCCACAATCTTTATGAGAATGTTCATGGCACTCGTTGTGAGAATGTTCATGGCACTCGTTATGATGGTGCTCATGGCACTCGTTATGATGGTGCTCATGACAATCATTTCCATGACCTTTATCAAAACTCATATTTCTATCGTGACAATCTCTCATTTCTTCCATTGACATCATTTATTCCTCCCTAGTTTTAAAATATTTATTTAAAGCTTATTTGATTGATTATTATTACTTGTAATTTGATTTTATAACTTATACTATATATTATGATGGACAAGCTTTATTGTTACTAAGAATAACTTTTATCATTTTTATAAATATTTTTAATTTCTCACCCTCTACATAGTATTCTTTTATATACATATTGGTGAATAACAAACTTATTATGTCTTTATTAAAATATATACCTTGAATATCTTGAACTTTTACATTATAAGTTTTTTACTTTAAAGTATTTGTTAGCATTTTTTAAAACTTAGAATACATTAGTATTGTAAATAATTTTATAGGAGTCAATGCTATGTATCCTTATTTTTATTACTTTTATTATGATGATTATATTAGAGGAGCAGCACCTCCTCCAATGCCACCTTTTATGACACCACAAGGTGGTTTTTCCCCTGTTGGCGCCCCCCCAACTACGCCACCTCCAAGCGTTCCCCCAACTAAGCCTATTAAAAGTGGTTCTGATGTTAAAGCTATTGACCCTGGTTCTATAGGACTCTGTAGATATAGATTTACTTATATTTGGCCTTCTAGGGGAAATCCTTTTTGGATGTGGATTGTATATATAGGGAGAAGATCTATATCCGGCTGGAGATGGACTGGACGTAATTGGGCTTATGCCGGAATTGACTTAAATAGAATAGATAGTTTTAAATGTTATTAATCCTATTCTGATTTTTCATAAAAAAATTTAAGCTTCTAGTAGAGTTTTAACTCCCTTGAAGCTTAAATTTATTTATTTTACAATATTCAACTTAATGCTCTCACATTAGCAAATTTAGATTCATTGTTTTATATTAATTTTTATCTGTAACTGCTTTTTTAATTAATAAATATTGTCCTGCTATTGCTAAAATGCTTAATATGATAAATGTTAGGATTGCTATATAAGGATTTTTAGTATTAATTCCAAAAGCATTTTCAATAAATTCCCACACTCCAGTAGGAATATAACTATAGAAACCACTTGTAACTACAATTAATATAACTGGAAAGAATGACAATACTATTTGTCCTAGTTTATTTAACCTAAAATAAATTATAGTTATTAATAACCCTAGCATAAATAAAAATACATATACTGCAAAAGTCCATATATAGGTTCCAAATGAGTTGGAAATACTATGAGTTAATATAGGCTCCCAACCAGCATCTATGCCATATATCGCTTTTGTATAGATCATATCAAAGTTAGTAGGGCAAATTATAAATATATTGTATATTCTATTTATAATTACATCAATTAAAGATAAAGCTGCTGCCATTATTATTCCAGCCTTTATAGTTCCAATAATAAAACTATTTCTTGAAATATTGTTTCCTTGAGAAAAATAAAATGAAGATTTAAATGAATTTAATGCCATTACAAAAATAAAAATTGCCGTTGACATTTCTATACCACTTAACTGAACATTGCTGTTTTGAGACGTAAATTTTTCTATTAATATTAATAATAAGAATCCTATTAATATACTATAATAAATCAATATAGGTTTTATAGAAGTCTTTAATTGATATTTGCAAATTTTATTACTTTTTTCCATCTATTTTTCCTCCATATTTGTTAAATATATAAATAGTTTTTGAAGTTCTACTGTGCTAATTTCTAATTCTAGTTTCTTTATATTATCTAAATCTTCTTTAGTTCTTTCTTGTAAAATTGTAGCTTTTTTATATGAGCCTAAAGTTTCTATATTTATTATGTTTTTAGCGGTTATATATTTATCTACATCATCACTACTACCTGAAACTGCATAGGCTAAATTAAGCATATTTTCAACAGAATCACTTTCTATTATTTTACCTTCCTTTAGTATAACTACTTTTTCTAAAAGATGAGATATTTCCTCTATTATGTGGGTGGATATTACAATTGTTTTTTTCCCTTCTCCATAAATCTTTAATAGCTCTTTATAAAAAAGTTCCCTATGGTTAGCATCTAAGCCTAAAATAGGTTCATCAAAAATTAAAATTTCTGCTCCTGAAGCTAAAGTAGCAATAATTTTACTTATTGATTTATATCCTGTTGATAAACTTTTTACTTTTTTCTTTATATTTAATTTAAAAAGCTCACTAAGTTTAATAGCATATTCCATATCAAAGTCTTCATAAAACTCTTTTGTCCATTCAAAAACATCTACTATTTTCATTGATTCAGGAAAAAGATTTTTTTCTTCCATAAAATAAACTTTAGAAAGGGCCTTGTTATTTTCATAAACATTTTCACCATCTATTAAGATTTCTCCACTATCTAAAATGGCTCTATTAGTTATAAGATGCAGCAGAGTTGTTTTTCCTGCTCCATTTCTCCCAAGAAGACCATATATTTTTCCTTCTTCTATGTTAATAGAAATATTTGATAACGCTTCTTTTCTTTGGTATGATTTAGTAACATTTTTTATTACTATATTACTCATTGCCATATCCCCCTTTTATCATATCCATTATTTCATCTATAGTTATTCCTAGTCGTTTAGCTTCATCCACAAGACTTAAAATGTAGCTATCAAAAAATTTGTTTTTTCTTTTTTCTTTTAACTTTTCCTTTGCACCACTACAAACAAACATACCTACCCCTCTTTTCTTATAAATTATTTCTTCGCTAACTAGCAAATTGAATCCTTTGCCTACTGTAGCTGGATTTATCTTATAATTTACTGAAATCTCTGTTGTTGATGGAATTTGGGTTTCTTCTTCATAAATACCTTTTAATATCCCATCCTCAATTGCATTAGCTATTTGCTGATATATAGGAATATCCTCATTAAAATTAAAATCCATTATTATCACCTCACTGCTTAGTTGGTTAATTACTTATATGACTAACTATATAACTGTCCTTATAAAATGTCAACAGTTTTATGATTATCCGCTACATTTTTGTTTAAATACAACAAACTATTAAATATGGTTAAGTTTTCTAATTTTATTGGTAAAAAATTATAAAGATCCTATATAAATCTTATAAAAAAACATTATCATTTTAAATTAAATGATAATGTTTTTAAATATTATTAAATTTTTCAATCTATATCCATGATATAAATAATGATTCATTTTTATTAAGTTAATTTTGACTTAATATTTTTATAAACTTCTTCTTTCCTACTTGAAGTATATCTTCATTTTTTACTTTACATTCTTCATCTACTTTTTCTCCATTTATTTTTACCGCCCCTTGTTTTACTAATCTTCTAGCTTCGTTTTTACTAGGAGCAAATTTTGCTTTAACTATTAAGTCTACTATATTTGTTTCAGTTAAATTTACCTTTATTATATCTATATCTTCTGGTATATTACCTTGTTGGAATATATTTTTGAAGTTTACTTCTGCTTTTACAGATGCTTCTTCTCCATGATATAGTCTTACTATTTCTTTAGCAAGTTCCATTTTAATATCTCTTGGATTAACCTTTTCCTCTCCTAATCTTGCTTTTATTTTTGCTACTTCATCTGGATGTATGTCTGTAGCTAATTCATAGTATTTAACTATCATTCCATCTGGTATAGACATAACCTTTCCGTATATATCATTGGCATCTTCATTTATTCCTATATAGTTTCCTAAACTTTTGCTCATTTTGTCTTTTCCATCTGTTCCTTCTAATAATGGCATAAGAATAGCTACTTGGCTTTCTTGATCAAAATCCTTTTGTATAGTTCTTCCCATAAGAAGGTTGAATCTTTGGTCTGTTCCTCCTAATTCTATATCCGCCTTTAGACTAACAGAATCAAAGGCTTGTAATAATGGGTAAAAGAATTCGTGTATTCCTATGCTAGAGTGACTTTCAAATCTCTTTTTGAAATCTTCTCTTTCAAGCATTCTAGCCACTGTATACTTTGAAGTTAACTCTATTGTATCTCTTAGAGATAATTTTCCTAACCATTCGCTATTAAATTTTAAATCAGTCTTATCTTTATCTATTATTTTAAATATTTGTTCTTCATAGGTTTTAGCATTAAACATAACTTCATCTTGTGTCAATGGTTTTCTAGTTTTAGACTTTCCTGTTGGATCTCCTATTCTTCCTGTAAAGTCTCCTATTATTATAACTGCTCTATGTCCTAAATCCTGTAGTTGTCTTATTTTTCTTAAAACTACTGAATGACCTATATGAATATCAGGTGCTGTAGGATCTAATCCTAATTTAACTGTCATAGGTTTTCCTGTCTTTTGTGATTTTTCTAATTTACTTTTTAAATCCTCTACATTTATAATCTCATCTACACCTTTAGATATTATTTTTATTTGTTCTTCTATACTTTTCATTTTTATAGCCTCCTAAAATTATATTTTTTGTAAGGCCATATGCATATGGTACTTGTAATATTTTTATTATTTTTAGATTTAAATCATAATTTTCTAAGCGCTTATTTATATAAATTATTTTTTAACCTTTTATTTATCCCATGACTACCCGATCTAATACTCCTATCTTCTTAAGAGTGGGAGTAAAGAGCGGACATGCCCCTGGATAATCATTTTCTAAGCTTTAGTGGGAGCAAAAACTACCTCTGAAGCCAAGGACTCTGTTTATTAAAACTATTATTTTAACAATATATAAAAATTTAAATAGTAAGTTTATTTTTATAATTAAAATTTTATTTTAAATGCAAAAAATCCCGTCTCTAGCTTAACTAGAGGACGGGAGTTATACTCACGTGGTACCACCTCGTTTTATTAGATATGTCACCATACCTAACCTTTTCAAGTACTAAACTAAAAATAGTTTCTATACTCTAGCACTATAACGGGTGCAGGGATTCCGAAAACAATCTACTACCTTAAATAAGGATTCGGTGCTCCGCTCAGAGATGTATTCAAAATATCTTTCTTTTCTTCTTTTCACCAACCAGAAGCTCTCTTTAAAAGAATTTATATTTTTACTTCTTCTCATCACAGCTTTTAATTTAATATTTTTAATGAATTATATCATAATTTAGATATACTGTCAATACTATAATTGAAATTATTTTACAATAATTAAATTATTTTATCTATTTTGTACATATTTCAATTAAATAATACATTTATATTTTACCAACTCCAAGTATAGGAATCTCCACCTTTTGGAACATTATAAAACTTATTGTAACCACCTTGCCATATTACATTTCCATTATTATTTTTCTTTATCGCTTTAAATTCGTAATTATGGCCTTCAGCAAGATGTGTGGTAATTGTATAGCTTCCATTATTATTTTTAAATTGTAAGGGATAAAATTCTGTACTCCAATTAGCCATCTCCCATCTACTTCCAGTTAAATATAAATTCTCATCACTTTCTAAATTAACATTATTTACTGTAAATGTTACGGGAACTGGCTTAATAGGTAAAATATCCGCAAAATGATCCATTTCAGCGTTAGGTGTTCCATCATAATTAACTATATTTTTAAGTCTTAAAAGTGTAAACCCTGAAAAATCATAATTAAATAACATTTCAGCACAATTTTCATATGCTTTTTTATTATTATAAATATCTGATGCGTTCTCTCCAAAATATTTTATACCTTTTTCTCTAGCCAAGTTCGCAATGTTTATAACAAGACTTTTTGGTGCTGAATAAGGATAATTATATGGATTTGAATCCTCCTTTTCAAGACATGTAAATGTTAAATCTAAATTTGATTTTTTAAACTGATCAAGCAAAGTACTATAATTATAATAGCCTGTACAATACTCTGCAGCATGTGGCATATTGGGACTGTTCATTAACCAGTGAACACCTGATACTTTTGCTCCTATTGTAACACCAAAAACTGGATCAAAACGATTATGTGCTTTAATTGCTATATTTGATAAATGTTTTATAAGCACACCTTGATACCAAGTTAAGAAATCATTGCCATAGGTTGTTTTATATCCATTTACAAAAAAATTGTCTCCATCAGTTGGAGGACTGACTTGTTCAAAGCTCTTTAAGCTTGTTCCCCATTCGCTATTAAGTCTAGATATAGTATCATATTTATTTTTCATAGCATTTTGGAAATCTAATTTAGCTGCTTTAGTATAACATTGTAAAAATCCGCGAGACCAGCCTGTTGATGGATTATAAGATGGAAATCTTAATTCACCTGCTGGTCCAGATGAAAGATATATTTTTGCTATAATATCTTTATATGAACTAAAATTTGACGCAAATGATTCATAAAGCTCATCATACTGTTTAATTGTATCAGACCACCATGGACTAAGAGTCTCTTTGTTATAAACTCCATTTTCATCCTTAAATTTCATGTTATCAACAGTATCTTTTTCCCATAACCATGAAGGCAAAGGTATATTTACAGAATCACCTACATTACTACCACATTCATGAGTTGATATAATAGGTATCCACTTTAATCCTGCAGCACGAACAGTATCCCCATAAGTTTTGTAGTAACTCCAGTCAAACTTATTATCACCTTCACTTTCAACATATCCCCACCATACATCTGTAGTAATAGCGTAAACTCCATTATTTTTAAGAGTTATTAATTGCTTCTTAAAATCACTCCAATTATCCACTTTCTCTAATGGGCCCATTACACAACATTTATAATCAGGGCTCATATTTGCTGCAAAAGCTTTAAATGTAAAACACAGACTTAAAGCAAAAGCTAACACTAGAGATAAAATAAAATTTCCATATTTTTTTAAAATTTTATTACCATAATACATGAAAATTCCCCCTTTGATTTTTATATAAATGGTTTAAGAAGCGTTATTTGTTAGAAGAAAGTTCATTATATTTTAAGAGCTTAAAATTATATAATTGTATTTTTATTAATAAAAAATATAATAGCTAATACGCATAGTGAAATCGTTTGCACAAAAAGGTAAAAAACTTTCTTTAACAGTATTTAAAACCCTTCTATATCCTCCTTTCTTAATTAAGATAAGTTATAAAATATACATTAATATTATAATATTTATAACTTATTTAAATTATTTTGATTCTTCTTAATGTAAATTCCAAAAATTCAGAAAATTATTTATATAATAATAAATTCACATTTTATTGGTATATTTAGATATAATAATAAATATGGATATATATAACATTTAAATCTTTAAGTTAATAATATATTAAAATTAAATAGTTTGCAAGATGCATTTAAAAATATTCTAAATTATAGCTTACAATATATTTATCATATTCTTTTCCTATTTAGTATCAATAATATTCTTTGACATAATAAAAAGTGCTTTTTATTATGGAATGTATAACCTATAATAAAAAACACTTTTTTCTATAAAATAAATAGTGTAATAGTTTATAAAACTATTTAGAATAATTACACATTTATTCCATCAAATTCCTATTAAAGTTGCTATATATTTAACCTATTTATATTTTATCTTTTTCAATACTAATATTTGAGCATAGCGCTTCAATATCTCCATTACTTGAAATTACTTCTTTATACCAGTAAAAGCTTTTTTTCTTATAACGTTCTAATGTCCCTGTCCCATCATCATTACGATCTACATAAATAAATCCATAACGTTTTTTTAATTCAGAAGTGGTAAAACTAACCAGATCAATGCACCCCCAAGAAGTATATCCCATTAAGTCCACTCCATCCTCGATTGCTTCTGATACTTGAATTAAATGATCTCTTAAATATGAAATTCTATAATCATCTAATACTGTTTTTGTTCCATCTCCTAACTCAACTAATTCATCTACAGCTCCTAATCCATTTTCAACTATAAATAATGGCTTTTGATAACGATCATATAATATATTAAGATAATACCTTAGTCCTTTAGGATCAATTTGCCATCCCCATTCACTTGCTTTTAAATAAGGATTAGGTATCCCTCCAATAATATTTCCTTCACCTGCCCTAATAGATTTATCACTAGATTCACAAATACTCATATAATAGCTAAATGAAATAAAATCTACAGTATTTTTTAATATTTCTATATCTTTATTTGTAATATCTAATTTAATATTATTTTCTTTAAAGAATCTTTTTGAATATGAGGGATAATAACCGCGAACTTGAATATCTGAAAAGAAAAAATTCTCTCTTTCTTTATTAAGAGTCTCCCACATATCTTCTGGTGATGGTTTCAATGGATATACAGGCATCCCCAAAATCATACATCCTATTTTAGCATCAGGAATAATTTCATGGCACGCTTTTACTGCCATTGCACTTGCTACTAATTCATGATGAATAGCTTGATAAATTTCTTGCTTACTTAATTTTTCTATTGGTGTATAAATTCCACCACTTAAAAATGGTGCATGAGTAATTGAATTAATTTCATTAAAGGTTAACCAATATTTTACTTTATCTTTATACCGATTAAAAACTGTACAAACATACTTATTAAAAAATCCAATCATCTCACGACATTTCCATCCATCATAAGCTTTAGATAAATGCAATGGAGTTTCATAATGGGATAATGTTACTATTGGCTGTATTCCATACTTTAAGCACTCATCAAAAACATCATCATAAAATTGTAGTCCCTTCTCATTTGCTTCTTTTTCATTCCCCATTGGAAATATTCTTGACCACGCAATTGATAACCTAAAAACCTTAAACCCCATTTCTGCAAAAAGCTTAATATCTTCTTTATATCTATGATAAAAATCTATACCTATAAGTTTCATATTATCTTGTGTAGGCTCTAATGTAGGACCAGCTTTTATTCCCTTTGGCGCTACATCTTGCACGCTTAATCCTTTACCATCAATATTATAAGCTCCTTCACATTGGTTAGCTGCAACTGCACCACCCCACAAAAAATTTTCTGGAAAATTTGTTTTCATAATTAATCCCCCATATTTTCATTATTTTTTATTATATCAATAGTTTCTTCATCTAATAATAGATTATACAAAGCTCCATAAAGGTTAGCATCATTATTAAATTTTGTAGCTTGAATGATTGGACGATGTATTGATTTTTCCAATAACGGCTCTCTCATTCTCAATCTATTAAATGAATTTTGAATTCCTTTAATTAATATTTTATTTGTGCTAATTCCTCCACCTATTACGTACTTCTCTAACTCCAAAGTACATTGAATATTATTAATAAGTTCAGCAATACTATCACAATAATTTATAAATACTTGATTTGCAAAATCATTACCTGAAATAATAGATTTAAACGCTGCTTCTCCATCTAAAGGATCTGATAAGCCTAAATATTCTCCAATTGTCTTTACCATTCTTACCGCTGAAGCATTGAATCCATGAAACTTTAAATAACTTTTTTCTTCTGATTTATTTATCATAAAACTAATCTCCCCTGCGGAATAATGCTTTCCTTTCCTTAGCTTTTTATTTATTACTATTCCACCTCCAATTCCCGTACCAAGTATAATTGCAGCACCATCATCAACATCTTGTAAATTTCCTAACCACATTTCTGCAAGAGCTGCTGACTTGCCATCATTTTCTACTGCTACAGGGATTTTATATTTATCCTGTAGAATTGATACTATGGGCCAATTATCTAGAAAAGTTAAATTACCTCCTCCATAAATTACTCCTTCCCTTGTATCTACTTTCCCTGGAGCACTAATACCAATACCACTTATATGTTCAGATTGCTTTTCTACTATTTCTGATAAATCGAATAGTAAATCATCTATATTTCTTGAAGTTCTTTTTTTATTTTTAGAAATAATATTACCTGAATGATCTAAAACTCCGTATTTAATAAAAGTTCCTCCAATATCTATACTTAAATAATTCTTATTATCCATATTATTTTCCCTCTTTTAGCTTATTTGAAAAAGGAAGCCCTTATCCGGGCATCCTCTTAATAATTATTCTAAAACAATAGTGTTAAATGAATGTCCTTCTAATTCAACTTCAAATATTTCACCTGTAAATTCAATATTAGCAATTCTAGAATCATCATTTTTATTTGAAATTACAATAATTATAGATTCATCTGGATTCCTGAAAGCTACTGTATCAACAGAATCTACACCTGAAGTAGTTAATCTTTTTGCCCCTTTTTGAACAAAATGAGAAAAATGTTTCATTACATAGAACTCTGGATTATACATAACTTCTTTAGTTTCTGGATTTACAGTTATCATAGAATTCTGTTCCCATCCCCAAGTACTCATTCCTTTTGGTTCTAAAACAGCATTCCAATACATATATCCATTTACACCATTTACAATATAATGTCTGAATAGATTAAAAACATATTCTGCATATATCCATGTATTTTTACCATTACCGCACTCATTTTCAGTTTGGATAAATCTTTTTTCTGCAAATGCTTCAACTGAACGCTGAATAGCATTTTTTCCTGCCCATTGATATCCTACTCCTTTAACATACTTATATGCTTTTGTATCTCTCAATACTAAGCCAGCATAAACATCAAAATCTTGTGTATAATCTTCTAGCCATTCAACATAGGGCTCTGGCGCATTAATTGTCCCTAACCAAATTTCACTGCTAATATTATGCTTTTCAAAGGCTGGTCCTAAATAATTTTTAATAAAATCCGTTAATTGATCTCCTGTCCATCTACAAGACGGAAATTTTTGATCTGCAACAACTTCATTCTGAACATGAACTTGATGAATTGTTATTCCTTCTTCCTCATATGCTTGTACAAATTTAACGAAATAAAGAGCATATGCTTTTAAAACTTTCTCTTCAAAGCGTAGAGTCCCAAAATTGTAAGCCTTCTGTGTTTTCATCCAAGTTGGAGGACTCCATGGAGAAGCTGTTAGAATTATATTAGGATTTCTTTTTAATGCTTCTTTTATATAAGGTATAAGAAGTCTTTTATCTTTTTGAATACTAAATTTCTCCATATCAAAATCGTTTTCATTTTCGTTATAGCTATACCATTCTGTTGCATAATCACTTGCTCCAATAGGCATTCTGCAAAGATTAAAACGACAATCACCTTTAGTAGAAAATAGTTGATCAAGTACTTTATTTCTTTCATCTTTGTCTAAGTGATTTAATGCTTTCATCCCCAGCTCATTAAAACAACTTCCAAATCCCTCTATGATCCTATTTTCAATTTGTGAAACATGTAATGTTGGTCTTTCATCTGTAGTATTATTAATTTCGTTTTTTAAGAATTTATCTTTTTTAGTAGTTTTATACTGTATAAATTTCATATTCTTCCTCCTTCTATATCTTTCTATTTTCTAAATCGCTAATAATATTTGGGTATATTTTATCTAACTTATAAAATTTAAGTAAAATAATTTGTACACCTGATAAAATCATTGGTAACCATATAAATAAAATGTTAATAGCATTTATAGCTGTATTTGTTTGAATTTTAGATGATCCATTATAATTACTAAATGCTAATAACCATCCTACAATTGCTGTACCCAATCCAATTCCAATTTTTAATCCAAAGTTTCCTGCACTATAAACTAGCCCTTCTGTCCTAACATTTGTTTTCCATTCACCATATTCAATTGTATCTGCTAATAAAGCAAAAACAGTAGCAGAAATTAACGCATTCCCAGTTCCTTTTACAATGATAGAAATATAAATTAACTTAACGCTTGTTAAATCTATTAGAGCAAATAATGAACCTAAAATGAAAATAATAGAACCCAAAATTGCAGTATTCCTTTTACCATACTTTGTTTTTGTTTTATCAACTACAATTCCTGAAGCAATATCCATAAACCCTGCAATTATACGAACAACTAACATCAGTGTACTTATTATCGCTGCCTTCATTCCCATAACATCAGTATAGAAATATAATATAAACATACTAAGTGAATTCCAAACCAAATTACATGCGAAATCTCCTAATCCATATCCAAGTTTCTCAGAAAAATTAATGATTTCTTTATTGGGATTATTATTAACTTTATAATTTGCTATGTTCACCTATATTCCTCCTCCTTTGATTTATAAATCATTTTATTCTGCACAAAGATAGCCACTAAATTTATTTTTAAAATACTATATTAACGTTAACAGTAAGTGTTATCTTTATTGCACTTTAATTTTATAATCAACGTGTGATAAAATCTATATCATAAATGAATGGATTTATACCATTTTTAAATGTATTGGAGTGAAAATTATGAACAAAAACTGGCTAGATGAGGTTAAAAAATTACCCTCTGTTGATTCAAATATTAGATTTTTTGGGGGACATAAGCATAGTGTTGAAAAAGGTTGGTCAGTTTCAGAGGAATATCATTATGCATTTGAAATTTTGATAGTTCTAGCTGGTAAGCAGCTAACAAAAGCTAATCAACATGAATATACAATTAATAAGAATGAAATCATCTTAATACCACCAGGATATAGACATACAAATACCTGTATTTCTAAAGAGGGTATGACCTATTTCTGTGCTCATTTTGATATAGATGAGCCGCAAATTCATCATGATTTAATATGCTATTGTAATTTTATATTTACAGAAGAAAATGAAATCCATCCGCACTTAAAGAATATTTTAATTAAATGGATTAACTTATTAAATGCTGATACTTCTTCTATTCTTACCAAATTACAAACTGAAATTATACTAATTGAATTGATCACAGAACTGCTTAAATATTGTGAAACAAAAAAAGTATTAGATGTCGAAAGTAATGATAACAGACTTTATTATGCTCGTTGTATATCTGAAAAAATCAGACAAAACTTCCGTGAATTTTCTCTTAATCCATCTGAAGATAAGTTGGAAACACTAACAATTAAGTATATAGCTAATCAACTAAACATAAGCACCGGGTATTTATTAGTTAACTTTAAGTCTGTTTATAATATTTCACCTAAGAGCTATCTTAATCAACTAAAATTTAATGAAGCCAAAATATTTTTAGGTCAGCCTAATATTAGTCTATCTGAAATAAGTGAACGTATAGGCTATAGAAATGTTTCTCATTTCAGTCGCCAATTTAAATTATGGAGTGGAATCAGCCCCTATGAGTTTAGAAATATCTTACAAATAAAAAAATAATATGCTAGATAAATAAAGAAGCATATTAAATAAAATATACTTCTTTATTTCCAAGCTTTATATTTATAGTGTTCTGCTATTCTATTAGCTGCCTTCATACCAGTACTTAAAGCCCCTTGAATCCATGCATGTGTTTGTGATATATGCTCACCTGCAAAATATACTCTTTCATCATACTCTGGCTGTTGTGATGCATATGCAAAAAGATTCTGTTGTTCTTCCCTATAATGACTAATTCCTCCATAAAAACCTTGTTCGTGATCCCATTCTATTGTTTTATAGGACTCCACTATTGAATCAAGATATCCTTTAGGTAAACCATGTACCTTCTCAACCTGTCTCTTTATTAATTCTACTCCTATATTTTCATCTATATTACCTAACCGTACAGAATCAAGATTTAAATTATAAGATGCTAAAAGCACTCCCGGATTACTCCATGATTTATAATTTTTATGTTTTTTATGCTTCTTTTTATTTTTACTAATCTCTATATTTTTGCTAAGGTGATTATTTGGATACCATATACTTGAGATTATTAAATCTGTCCTAGAATTGCCACCTATTATTCTCTCATTTTTATTTCCTTCTTCCCAAAAACTATTATTACATAGAAATAATGTTTTTTGAGCTGCTTCATAGCCTAATTCTTTAATTGCTTGCATTTTTTCTGGAGTAAACATAGGATATATTTCTACACTTCGAAGGCTTGAAAATGGTATTGCACAAATTATATAATCAAAATCTTCACAATATGTTTCTAAAGATTTTCCTTCTCTATATTTAATTCTAACCTTATTTTTTTCATCAATCTTATAAATCCCAGTTACTGTTCGTCCATTCATCCATTTTACTTTTCCTAAATTAGAATTTGATATACTTATATACTCTTTAGGATTTTTAGATGTTAACGAATTATAAAAAGATATAGGTAATTTAGATAATCCTCCCTTTATATAATATCTATAATAATCATTTACAATATATTGATCTTGTAAATTTTCAATATAACTACCATAGTAAAGATAACCTATAAGTGGAGCAAGATAGGATAATAATTCTATAGCTCCTTCACTTAAACCTTTACCTGCCATAACCTTTCTTGTACTTATAGCTCCTAATTCCTTTATCTTTGGAGAGTACTCTTTTTTTATCTGTAATAATTCTTTTTTTGTACTAGTATCTAACTTATCCAATTCGCTTTCTAATGCATAACTCAAAATTTCTTGCCATGATATATTTTTTTCAGAGGTAGATAAATTGAATTCTGGATATATGTTCTTCATTACACTTCTGCCCTCTGGATCATTCCTTGCACGTTTATTTCTGATATATATAATTCCATTTTCATTTTCCTGAACAAAGGGTCTAGTTTCTAGCCCAAAAGTATCTATATAATACCAAGTTGTTCCATGACTTACAGGTATACGCATAGCTCCAAGTTCACCATACATTTTTTTATCTTTATCAAAATAATACGTATATATCCTTCCTCCAACACGTTCTTTTTGTTCTTCAAAAATCGTTATATTAAAACCAAGTTTTCTAAGTTCAAAGGCAGAGGATAATCCTGCAACACCTCCACCTATTATCCCAACCTTGATTCCCTTACCTCTACCTGGAGGAATAATATTTGTAATATCTTCTTGAGGGCCAAGTAATTCTTTTATATTATTGTAATCTTCTATTCTCTCCACTTCTTCTAATGCTGACTTTAGCATATTATCTCTTTCCTCATAAGTTGGATTATTAGGCTGTATAAACTCATTTATCTCCAAATAGTTCCCCCCTTAAGTTAGCCTTAACATCAATAACACTGTTAATATTAATCTTATATTAGGTATAAGATTAAGCCTTTTATATTAAAAATATATATGTCTTTCTATTTCAGCATTCATAATCTATAAAAAGCTAAAATTAGTATTCATTATTTAATAGTATTCTAAATAGCATTTTTTTATGTCATCACATTATCAATATAATTATTGTAATATTTAATTTTTACAATAATCACAAGAATAATTTTACATAAATTAAAAAATATGTAATTTACTGTAAATAAAAACAACCGACACAAGTTCAGCTGTTCTTTTAAAATCTAATGTAACTAATATTAGTTAATATGTTATTATTTTTATTTATTTCGGTTGTCCACAGATACAGTTCATCAAAAGTTTGGACTTTCCCATATACAATATAATTAATATATTTTCAAGTTCAGAGTTCTATTATATTTTTATATAAAATGAGCTAGTAAAACTTAATATACTTTACTAGCTCATTTTGTATTAGGTGCCACAATAGGTTTGATATGGACAAGTTGATGGTTCAGGCAATTTAGAGTAATAATCCTGTTCTTTAGAGTGATCATATGGTTTTGAAAGAGCATCTAAAAGTTTCTCCATAACACTATAGTCTCCTTCTTTCACCGCAGCCTCTAGTGCTTCTTCTACTCTGTGGTTACGCGGAATTACTGATGGATTACTACTTTTCATAAGCTGCTTTGAAGAAAGTTTTGCTTCTTCTTGTCTTGTTAGTCTCTCCTGCCATAGCTTATACCACTTATCAAATTCCACTTTACCACCCAGTACCGTATCCTCTATATTGTCAAAAGTCAATGCGCGGAATGTATTGGTATAATCTGCACCATACTTATGCATTATACTTAGAAGATCTTCAATTAGATATTCATCCTCGAGCTCTTCGTTAAATATCCCAAGTTTTGCCCTCATTCCAGAAAGCCAATTATTCTTATACAGCTTAGTAAAATCTGAAACCGCGTTCTCTGCTATTTTGATAGCCTCATTTGGATTAATATGCAACAATGGTAGCAGAGTTTCAGCAAACCTTGCAAGATTCCATGTAGCAATATTAGGTTGATTCCCATAGGCATATCTACCATAAATATCAATAGAACTAAATACAGTTTCAGGATCATATACATCCATGAATGCACAAGGACCATAATCAATTGTTTCTCCACTAATTGTCATATTATCGGTATTCATTACTCCATGAACAAAACCAACCAGTTGCCATTTTGCAATAAGCTCAGCCTGTTTCTCGATTACCTCCTGAAGCAAAAAGAGATAAGGGTTCTCTTTATCATACCCTTTTTTAAAATGTCTTTGCAAAGTATAATTAGCTAGGGCTCTAAGCTCTTCAACTGTCCCCCATCTTGAAACGTATTCAAATGTACCAACACGTATATGACTGGCCGCTACGCGAGTTAGTATTGCACCGGATAGCTCAGTTTCCCGCATTATTGACTCACCTGTTGTAACTACGGCTAGACTACGAGTGGTGGGAATTCCCAATGCATTCATTGCCTCACTTATAATATATTCTCTTAGCATCGGACCTAATGCAGCTTTCCCATCTCCTCCTCGTGAATATGGAGTTTTACCTGAACCCTTAAGCTGAATATCAAATCTCTCACCTTGTGGAGTGATATGTTCCCCTAAAAGAATAGCTCTTCCATCA
The DNA here is from genome assembly GCF_001276985.1 of Clostridium botulinum. GTDB lineage: Bacteria > Bacillota > Clostridia > Clostridiales > Clostridiaceae > Clostridium_F > Clostridium_F botulinum. Next base: position 53,460 of record NZ_LHUL01000008.1, on the reverse strand, counting down.
CCCAACATGGTAAAATGACCAAATTGATGTCCTGCATATGCTTGAGATATAGGTATAGCCTCTTCTGGAGTCTTGTTTCCTGCAAGTATCTCTACTCCATCAGCACTTTGTAATACTTGGGCATTTAGTCCCAAGGATGTTATTAACGAATAATTCAATACAGCTAATTTTGGTGAAGGTACACGGCTTGGGCTTTGTCTAGTAAAAAATATTTCTGGAAGGCTAGTATAGCTATTTTCTAAATTCAAGCCTGTTTTTATTATTACTTTTCTTTCTTTCATTGTATCTCCTTTTCTTCTCTTATTTTTTACATGAAACAAAATCATAGTTTCTATTATTTTTTAGATATAAACTTCTATAATAACTAAACTCTTTTTAGTTTATACTTATAAGAATTTATTATTCCCGCTACATTTCTCTTTATCTCCTAACTCTTTAATAACTTAATCTATGAATTTATATTGTATTCTTACTTTCTAATAGGTTTTCTTTCGTAAAACTCAAAATTAAGATAAACTACTTGAGAGCACTATATCAGTGCCCTCTAAATTCATTTGCTCTTTTTTTGCATAATAATTATTTTAATTACTTTCGCAAAGTTCAATATCATATTTGTTATGGAATTCTCCTGCCCATTCAAAAGCTTTTTTAGCAACAATTACTGCAATAACCTCATTTATTACTGCTGCTGCTGCAATTGTACCCTGTATAATTTTTGCGCATTCTGGAGCTGGACCTTTTAAAACAGAAACCGCTATTCCTGTAAATACTAATGATACTCCTGAATGTGGTAGTAATGTAAGTCCTAAATATTTCTTTACTACTTGTGGTGAACGAGTAATAGCTGCCCCAAAGAATGCTCCACTATACTTTCCTACTGCTCTTGATATAATATAAATTGCCGTAAATAATCCTGCACCTAAAATTAAATGATAATCAAGTGGTGTGCCTAAATTTAATATTACTACAATCATTGATATATCCAAAATAGGATTAAATGCACTCATTATTTCCTCTAATCTATTCTTTGAAATCATATTAGCAAACGTAGCTGAAAAAGCCATTCCAATTAACATAAAGTTTAATACTGGTTCAGGTAAAATTATCTTATCAAATATAAATCCTACACCTGAAGATATCAATATAATTGTAATTAAAAGTACTATGGTTTTTTGTGGTGTATTTTCTTTTTTAAGTAAAAATCCTGCTAACAACCCTGTACCAATTCCAATGATAATTGGTAGTAGCACAATTAATAAAATCATATATATAGGCAGCTTTTGTTCTGAAATTTTAGCAGATATGATTGAAATAGTGGAAAAGAATACAACAACTCCTACCATATCATCAAGAGCTGCCATAGGAATTAATGTTCTAGTTACAGGACCATCTGTTTTAAATTCTCTTACAACGGATAAAGCAGGTGCTGGTGCTGTTGCAAGAGCAATACCTCCAAAAATTAAAGCAAGATATAATGGAATACCTGTAAAGTAAAATACAATTGCAAATACTACACTAACTACAAAAAATGTTCCTAAGGATTGTGTTAAAGTTGTTATTATGAGTTGTTTACCTGACTTTTTAATTTTATTCCAAACTAGTTCTGTTCCAATCAAAAGCCCTACTGCACACTCCAAAATATTTACAATAGTTTTGTACCATTCAGCATTTAAAGTAGTTTCATTTACAAGCCCTACTGCATGGGGACCTAATATCATACCTGCAATTAACCAACCTAAAATAGCAGGTAGTTTGACTTTTGAAATTAATTTCCCCATAAAAAGAGCAACTGCAACTGCTAATAATAATCCTAATATTAAAAGTACCATTACTCTCAATCCTCCTTTACAATGCCATAAAGCATAATATTCAATATTTTTCCAAGTTTGATTTCATGTTCTTTTATTAGACCATTAAACTCGCAGTTTTCATATGTTTTGCTTTCAAAATATCCATTGAACATTTCTTGAAAAATCCAAAAATATTCTATTGCTTCTTCTTCTGTTATACCTTCTCTTAGTGTTATTTTACTTAAAGCAAATCGATAATTACTTATATTAACATTATCAAAATTCTTTCTTATATCTTTAATTTCTTGTTTTAAATGCATAGGTGCCTGTAAAACTGCATTAAAAAATATATGTCTTAAATAAATATTCTCTTTAAAAAAACGATATCTTAAATCTAAATGTTTTTGAATAATATTTTGAAAATCATTTTCATCAAACTCCTCACTTTGAATATAATCTACAAATTGATCAAAACAATACTTTACGCAACTTAAAAATAAATCATCCTTATTTTTGTAATAGTGATAGATAAGGCCTTTTGAAATATTATTATCGTTGCAAATGTTATTTAAAGATGCCTTCCCATAATCTTTAGTGCCAAATTCTATAATAGCTGCATTTAATATTTTATCTCTGCTAACTTTATTTTTTTCTTTTTGTTTCATTATATCCTCCTCCAAAAAATATAGACCACTAGGTCTGTATTAACTTTATCAAAAACAAACCATATAGTCAATAAATTAAATGTTATTATTTTGTAAAAAAATAAACTAGTAAAACACATCTCATAAAGGATGATAATAATAAAAAATCTTCTAAACAATTAAATAGCAAATTTAGAAGAGATTTAATAATCTTTCTTTCAATCATTTATCAATAATTTTATCCTATATGTATTTATAATACTTTGCTAGTAAATAATAGATATGTCTTATTAAATTAAAAGCTTAGGAAGGAGAAATATTTTATGGCAAAAATTATGAAAACAATGGATGGAAACCAAGCAGCTGCTGAAGCATCCTATGCTTTTACTGAAGTTGCAGCTATCTATCCAATTACACCTTCCACCCCTATGGCAGAAGGTGTAGACGAGTGGTCGGCTCATGGAAAGAAAAATATATTTGGTCAGTCTGTAAAAGTTGTTGAAATGCAATCTGAAGCTGGAGCTTCCGGAACTGTTCATGGATCATTAGCCGCTGGTGCACTTACAACTACATACACTGCTTCTCAAGGTTTGTTGTTAATGATTCCTAACCTATATAAAATAGCTGGGGAACTATTACCTGGTGTATTTCATGTATCTGCCAGAGCCCTAGCCACTCATGCTTTATCAATTTTTGGTGATCATCAAGATGTAATGGCTACAAGGCAAACTGGTGTAGCACTTTTAGCAGCTTCGAATGTTCAAGAAGTAATGGACTTAGCAAATATAGCACATCTATCTGCTATTAAATCTAGAGTTCCATTCTTACACTTTTTTGATGGCTTTAGAACTTCTCACGAATACCAAAAAGTCGAAACTATTAATTATGATGATGTAGCTAAATTAGTAGATTATGATGCTCTAAAAGAATTTAAATCTAGGGCATTAAATCCAGAACATCCTACTCTTAAAGGCACAGCCCAAAATCCAGATATTTATTTTCAGGGAAGAGAAGCATCAAATAAGTTCTATAAAGAAGTTCCTAACATTGTTGAAAACTACATGCGAGAAATAGAAAAAATTACAGGAAGATCCTATCATCCTTTTGATTATTATGGGGCTCCTGATGCAGAGAATGTAATCGTAGCTATGGGTTCCGTTTGTGACACTATAGAAGAAACAGTAGATTATTTAATAAATAAAGGACAAAAGGTAGGAGTTATAAAAATTCACTTATATCGCCCATTCTGCCCAACATATTTTATGAAATCTCTACCTAAAACTGTAAAAAAAATTGCTGTTCTTGACCGCACAAAAGAACCTGGTTCTATAGGAGAGCCTATATATCTTGATGTATGTAAGGTATTCTATAATACAAAGGATAAACCTATTATTGTAGGTGGTAGATATGGGTTAGGATCCAAAGATACAAGACCTTCCCAAATTATTTCAGTATTTGATAATTTAAATCAAGATAATCCTAAGGATGGATTCACAATAGGAATTACTGATGATGTTACCAATACATCATTACCTGAAAAGGATATAGTTGACACAACTCCTGAAGGCACCATAAGTTGTAAATTCTGGGGATTAGGTTCTGATGGAACAGTAGGTGCAAATAAAACTGCTGTAAAAATTATTGGAGATAATACAGATTTATATGCTCAGGCATACTTTTCTTATGACAGTAAAAAATCTGGCGGTAGCACCATTTCCCACTTAAGATTTGGAAAGGATAAGATAAAATCACCTTATTTAATTTATAATGCAGATTATATTGCTTGCCATAACAAATCCTTTATATACAATTTTGATGTCCTAAAAGGATTAAAGAAAGATGGCACATTTGTATTAAATTGTCCTTGGGATGAAGCAGAACTAGAAGAAAAACTACCAGCTTCTATGAAAAGATATATAGCAGAAAATAATATAAATTTTTATATTATTGATGGTATATCTATTGCACAAAACATAGGTTTAGGCGGTCGAATTAATATGATAATGCAATCTGCGTTCTTTAAATTAGCTAATGTTATACCTGTAAATGAAGCTGTAGAGCTTTTAAAGAATTCAGTTGAAAAAACTTATGGTAAAAAAGGTGAAAAGATTGTAGAAATGAACAAAGCAGCTATTGATACAGGTATTGATGCAGTACACAAGGTTAATATTCCATCTTCATGGAAAAATGCTGAAGTTGAGCCAACATCAATAAAAGAAGAACCTGATTTTATAAAAAAAGTTCAAAGACCTATGTCTAGGCATGAAGGAGATGAACTTCCTGTTAGTGCTTTTAATGGAATGGAAGATGGTACTTTCCCATTAGGAACCACTTCTTACGAAAAACGTGGTATTGCTGTTATGATTCCAGAATGGCAAATTGATAAATGCATTCAATGTAATCAATGCTCCTATATTTGTCCTCATTCAGTAATAAGAGCCTACTTATTAAATAAAGATGAAAAAGAAAAAGCACCTAGCACATTTGAAACAAAAAAAGCTGCTGGAAAAGGATTAGAAGAATTAGGATATCGCATTCAAATAAGTCCATTAGATTGTACAGGATGTGGCAATTGTGCGGATGTTTGTCCAGCACCAGGTAAGGCTCTAATTATGAAAAACGCTGAAGAACAAATTGAAATGCAATCTGAAAACTGGGAATTTGGTCTTAATATTAATACTAAAGAAAACTTAATGGATCCAAAAACATTAAAAGGTAGTCAGTTTATACGCCCATTATTAGAGTTTCATGGAGCTTGTCCTGGATGTGGAGAAACTCCATATATTAAGCTCCTAACACAACTTTTTGGGGATAGAATGATGATTGCAAATGCTACTGGATGTTCATCTATTTGGGGAGGTAGTGCTCCATCAATTCCATACACTACAAATTCACAAGGCAAAGGCCCTTCTTGGGGAAATTCTCTATTTGAAGATAATGCTGAATATGGTTATGGAATGTACCTTGCAGTAAAACAAATTAGAGAAAAATTAGCTGAATTAATGCAAGAAGCATTAAATATGGAAATTAATCAGGATCTTAAAGATGCTTTTAAGCAATGGTTGGAGTCAATGGATGATGGTGAGGGTTCAAAAACTGCTACAGCAAAAATACTAGAAATTATATCAAATGAAAATTATCAAAATAATCCTATCCTAAATGAGATAATGGAGAAAAAAGATTATCTTATAAAAAAATCTCATTGGATGATAGGTGGAGATGGTTGGGCATATGATATAGGTTTTGGTGGCTTAGATCATGTGTTAGCTTCTGGAGATGATGTTAATATATTTGTAATGGATACAGAGATCTATTCTAATACTGGTGGTCAATGCTCTAAATCTACTCAAACTGGTGCTATAGCTAAATTTGCTGCTGCTGGTAAAAAAATTAAGAAAAAAGATCTTGGATTAATGGCAATGAGTTATGGATATGTATATGTAGCTCAAATAGCAATGGGTGCAAATATGAACCATACTATTAAAACAATTGCAGAAGCAGAGGCATATAAAGGACCTTCATTAATAATCGCTTATGCTCCTTGCATTAGTCATGGAATAAAAACAGGCATGGGAACAAGTATAGCAGAGGAGAAAAAAGCAGTAGAATCAGGTTATTGGCATCTTTATAGATATAATCCAATGCTAAAAGGAGAAGGTAAAAATCCATTCATCTTAGATTCAAGAGAACCAACAAAACCTTTTAAAGAATTTATTCAAGGAGAAGTTCGATACTCTTCTCTAATGAATGTATTCCCTGATATTGCTGAAAAAATGTCGGATATGGCTGAACAACATGCTCGTGAAAGATACGACAACTATAGGCATTTAGCAGATAAATAGTATAAATCAAAAATAGAAGGGAAACTTATAAGTTCCCTTCTATTTTTGGTTAGTATCTACCCATTCTTTGGCATTTCTTACTTCAACTTCACTTGGAATAGATACATTACAAATCGGTTTCATATTCGCAATATTTGCCCATGCAGCAGTATCATGCTTTTCTATAGGCATTGCCATAAAACTTTCCTTATTATTATTTTTATCCACTACTATCACGCCCTTCAATTATATCTTTAATTTATTTTAGTATTCCCTAAATAGATTTACATTAATCTAAATCTGTTATATATTTTAAAATTTAAATCTTATACTATCATCGTGAATTCCAAACGAAATTATATGCAAAATCTCCTAACCTATATCCAAATTTTTCAAAAAGTTAATAATTTCTTTATCTTATTTTATAATTTTTATCCACCCATATTTCCATTCAAAATCCGATCACATGACTAAACTTCTTTCTAAGAATTAAATAAGTTCATCGCGACTTTTATTAACACTTATCTCCTTTTTTTCTTATATAACAAATAGTTCAAAAGTTTTAAAACTTTATCTAATCATTAAATAATGCTACAATTTTGTAAATATAATCTATTTCATTTCTAAGCTGCTTATCTTTTTTCTCCTGAATTAACCTTGTTACTTCTTTGGAGTTATCTGTAATAATACTATCTACTTGTAAGTCTATAAACTTTTCCATTTTTTCGGGATCATTTATTGTCCAAACATGAATCCTTTTATTAGTTTTATGCACTTTCTCAATAAATTCTGGCGTTGCAACGGCTTCTTCTACACTCAGGAAGTCCACATTCAATGCAGTAACATCTCCCATACCTGCAAATACAATATATCCCACTTTGATCTTAGGATTTAATTTTTTTACCTTTTGCAAAGCATTATAATCTAAGGACGTAACTACGCATTGATCTACAAAATTATTGTCCTCTATAAGCTTTACCACTCTTTCTTCTAGCTTTTGATCATGTCCATTCAGTTTAATCTCTATATTTAGCTTTATCTTTTTATTGGCTGCTTTCATAATACTGCCCAAGGTTGGAATTTTCTCGCCAGCAAACTTAGGTGAAAAATGACTTCCCACATCTAATTTTTCTACTTCATCAAAGGCCAATTCCCAAATATTTTTGTTTACCCCTGTACTGTTCTTTAAATTTGTATCGTGGGTTAAAACTACCACTCCATCCTTTGTTTCCTGTACGTCTAACTCACTATAATCTGCTTTGTTGGCAATAGCACCTAAAAGTGAACTCATAGTGTTATCTGGTGCATTAACAGCATCTCCCCTGTGAGCGGTAACAGTAACCAAGTTGTTATTGGCATCAAATTCATAAGTAATAAAATAAACATAGGAAAGCCATGTAAATATCATTATTCCTAGCACACTAACTGCTATTAACTTTTTCTTATGTCGATTAAATAAATTTTGCCAGTTTATTTTGCTTGGTGTTGATGTAGTAATCATAGGTATTGGTTCTACACCATCTTTCATTTTTACTTGTCTATAATACAATTGAGTAATCAACATAATAGTAAGTGGAGAAATAAATAAAGTGGCTATCATGACTAATATTCCACCCATTGTTGTAACAAAGGAAAGAATAGTTACAAATAGTTTCACATTTCCTTTTAGTACTTCATTTAAAAGCACCATACCAATTCCCACTAAAATCACTACTACTGCTACAATAGCAAAAATACTTAAGTTCCACAAAAACATAGTAGTCCAAATCTTAAGAAAAGATCCTTTTACAAGCTGCGAACTTCTCTTTAATGCACTTGAGAAATCCTTTCCTTCCAATACTACAACGTGCAATGAAAAAATCCATCTAATTAGAAAATAGAATAGTATAAAAAATACAATTGCATATAAACTTATCCATTTTGGTGTTTTGTATACTACATCCATAATAAAGGTTGGTATTTCAATTTTCGGAAGTAAACTTGAAGACAACCCCATTGAACTAGCTACAAAAGGAATAATAAATAGAACATATATTATAATTGGAATAGAGCCTACTTTCATAATACCTCTAATACTTTTCATTGCTGTAAAAAAAGCTGCTTTTGCTGAAATCTTTTTATCAAAATATGTTTCCTGTGATATTACAATAAGCCCTGCATATTCTATAAAAATAAAAAGAAAGCTAAGAATTCCCAAAATTAAAATTGTCAAAATTCCTGGAATACTTCCTACAAAACTTAATATTTGGTTATTTGCCATCATCTTCATCCCTCTTAGATGCATAAAATAATTTAGCACCATTGTAATAAATGGGAGAAATATAAAGCTTGTCAACACTTTGTATATCGATTCAAATCCAATATTTATAAAAAAACTCTTTTTAAAATAGGTGAAATTTTTTCTTATCATCTTTAATATGGATATGGGTTTACTATGCCTTGTCTCCATTCTCGTTGTCATTGATCTGTCCCCTTTACATTTTCTTTTTTAATCTAGCTACAATTAATGCTGCTAAAATTAACACACATAATGTGATCATTGCAATTCCCATGCAAAAAACCAACGCTATACTTTTTAAGTATCTTGCCCTTTACAAAGCCTATGGATAAAATCGTTCTTTTTTATCGAAGCTTAACCCATAGAAAAATCACTACAATAGTCCCCTTAAAAGGCACTACTAAATTACATGTCATAGACTGTAAATATTCTTATGTTTTTCTTATATAATAACAACCATTTCTTTGTTTTTAAATATATTTTTATAAATAATATATATTTCTTGTCGCTTTATAATATATATAAGATCATATTACGAAGCACTATAGATTTTTACATCTTCACCATGAAGATTTTGTCTACACCCTCAATGTTAAAACAGTTATCGTAAGAATCAAAAAACTTTATACATCACTTAGAAATTAAGATTAAATTCCTTGGTCTTGATATAGAAATTAAAAGCAAAGAAAAAAGTGCTCCATCCTCACAAGATTAGCACTTTTTCTTCTTAACATATTTCATTAAAAACCAATAGCCCTAAAACAAAATATATTTCCTATTGAACTTTATAACACTATATCCTTCTTTTTAACTACAACTATACTAAGTACTAAGAAAACGGTTATATATATACATGCAGTAAATGAAAGTATTAAGATATTATGAGCATTTAAATTTTGAACAATTCTATAAGCATACATTCCTGAAAATGTATAGTACATTATATTTTTTACCTGAAAATCTATCATCATCATAATAACATCAATTCCAATTCCTAATCCTATCATCGCACCACTATTATTAACAAGTAATGCAATGAAACTCATAACTGCAATAAAAGACAATAGAGGTAATATTATACTAGCATAAATTTTTATATTATTAATAAGTATATTTAAAAATTCGCCCTTGTCTCCTAAGCCAAAGGTAATGATTCCTACAATGTAACTACCAACAAAGCCCACAACTAAAAATATTAATGCATATAAACCTATAAATAAAAACTTTCCAATTATAAAATCACTTCTTTTAATTGGTGTCATTAAAGAAAATTTCATAGTTCCATGAATATAATCTTCCGTTAATGCTTCAGCTATTACTAAAACCATAAACATTGGAACTATTGGTTTCATTAGTGTCCCCGAAAGAGTTTTAATCACAAAATTATTTGCATTTATTCCATCCTGTGGATTAGATTTTCCTAAAACAGCCATAATAACTATACTTATAATCAAAGTTATTGACAATACATAAAATTTTTTACCACTAAACATCTTTATAATTTCATTTTTCAAAACCTTAAACATATTTTTTATCTCCTTCCATTACATCGAAAAAATAATTCTCTAATGAAGTTTCACTGCAATGTAGATTTTCAACATTAACATCATTAGAAATTAAAAGCTTATTTATATTTTGAAAATTACCTTTCTTTATCTTAATTCTTATACCACCTTCAAAACATTCAATTTTTGAGAAAGTATTCATATTTTTTAATAAACGAGAAGTTTTTTCTTTTTCTCTTGTATAAATTTCTATTACTTCCTCATCTGTATTTAAAAGCTCTTCAACATAACCTTCAATCTTAAGGCTCCCTTTTTCTATAATTCCTATTCTATTACATACTGCTTGAATTTCACTTAATATGTGTGATGATATAAGAAATGTTACATGGTATTTTTTTGATAAATCCTGTATAAGTTCCCTTATATCTTTTATTCCCTGAGGGTCTAATCCGTTAGTTGGTTCGTCTAATATAACTATATTGGGATTATTCAAAAAAGCCCTTGCAATTCCAAGCCTTTGCTTCATTCCTAGAGAATATTTAGACACATTTTTATGAGCTGAATCGGTTAATCTCACCATTTCAAGTACTTCATCCACTCTTTTTTTAGGAACACCATATAAATTAGCCATAAGAATAAGATTTTTATATCCTGATAATCCTCCATAAAAGCTTGGTGCTTCTACCATAGTTCCTATTTTTTCAATAGCCTTTTCACTATCTTTTTCCACATCATATCCATTAATAATAACCTTACCTGAAGTAGGTTTTATAAGTCCCATAATGCTTTTTATGGTTGTACTTTTTCCTGCTCCATTTGGTCCTAAGAATCCATAAACATCGCCTTCATATACAGTAATATTAAGATTATTTACTGCTTTTTTGTTTTTATATTCTTTAGTAAGATTATGAGTACTTAATAAACATTTTTTTTTCATATATAATCAACTCCTCTTAATATCTAGTGCATATCAATACACATTGCTTATTTTCACTTGATGATTATATACTAACAAAGTTATATAGCTTTTTTTTTAGCTCTTCCTAATAGAACTTTATCTATTCATAAAAAAATTTAGTTTTACGGTTATGAAATAAAGCCTTACAGTTATGAAAAAACACTCTTTTTAAAAGGCACTTGCAAATATTAAATAAAAAATCTAATATTTGCAAGTGCCCTTTGATTAAGATATTTTTTGTCTGATAACTAACTGCTCTAATACCCCATCTTCTTAAAAGTGAGAGTAAAGAGCGGCTATGTCCTTAGATTTTAGTGGTAGTAAAACTCTTTCTGGAACCGCGAACTCTGTTTATATATATTTTATCCATATTTCCTGAATAAACACATTTCCTTCAATAGATGTATTTAAGAATACATTTTCATATTTTATATCTATAATATTTTTTACAGTATATAAGCCCAGTCCTCTTCCCTTACCTTTTGTAGAAAATCCTTCTTTATATATTTTATGAATTAAAGGCTTGTCTCCAAAAAAATTATTATGTACTGCCATAACCACATAATCATTTTTATTTGCAACAACAATACATATCTTAGGTGCTTCACATTCTCCTGCTGCTTCAATAGAATTATCCATAAGTATTCCTATTATTCTACACAAATCCATTATATTCATATGTATATAATCAATATCTTCTACAATATGAACATTTATGTCTATATTCATTGATGAAGCTTTTATAAGTTTTGTTGATAGTATTGCCTTTAGTCCCGGAACTTTAATATATTTAAGTTTATCTATATTACTGTTGCTCCATTTTATATTCTTGTCCATATCGATAACATTGTTATAAAAAAATTCACTAAGTCCTTCTATATCTTCATTATCTATATATTCTTTAAGGGGTGAAAGCATATTTATATAATCATGTTTGAATCTTCTTGTTTCGCTATACATATCTTCTATAATATGGGAATATCCTTCTATTTGATTTTTTTCTTCAATTTCTCTTCTCAATTTAACTCTATATTCAACACTTTTATCATAATAATAAACTATAATACTTGTAAGTATAATTGATATTAGTGGCAACGCTTCAGGAACAAAATTGCCCATAATAAAGCTTATCTTTTCATTATTTATTATAGATGTACATGTAAATATATAAATTGATGCTATCATCACAGTTAATAATGTGCTTATTATTAAAATCATTCTAAATCTTATTTCGGATGATGAAAGTTCTTTATTTCTCTTTTTCTTTGAGCCAATTCTCTTTATTATTAAACATAATATAACTATAATAAACAGCATTATCATAAATTGAATCAATGTATATTTAAGTGGTATATTATACAACCTTGCACCTGAAAATGTATATATAAAGATATATATTGTGTTTGCAAAATACACACCATAAATAGTTATCAATATTTTTATTTTATCTTCATTTTCATTATTTTTTAATTGAACAATAGTTATAACTGAAAGTATAGGAAGTATTAAGGTATATGAGCCAGTAGTAAGCACCATTCCTGCTACAAATGAAATGATAAAATATTTTTTGATATCACTTATACTTAGTATGTTTTTATATAAAATATATATTGAAATGGAACATAAAATACTCATTAGTACAGAGGGAATAATTGTATAATGTAAAAACATATTTATAAAATTAGTAAAAGTCATACTATTAGTCCCCTCATATATCTAAAGGAAACATAACACTCTTCCTCATTTTTCATTATTATCTTATTATGGTTCTTGTCTATTTCTTCAATTTTATTTTTGTTTACAATGTAAGATTTATGACACCTATAAAAATTTGAAGGAAGTTTTTTTTGTATATCTTTCAAATTAGCATACATTTCAATCTGTCTATTTTCCTCATGAATTCTTATTTTATGAGGGGTTCCTGTAGTTTCAATGAATAAAATGTCACTTGGTCTAATATTTATTATTCGTGTATCTGTATCTATTGAAATATATTCTTCTTCATGTTCTTGTTTATGGTACCTATTATAAGCTTTTATGATACAGCTATTTACTCTTTCTTTAAAATCATCATCATCCTTAATTACATAATCCATAGCTTCTACTTTATATTTAAATGCTAAATAACTCATTTCTAAATGAGTAGTAGTAAATATTATATATCCTAATGGATCCAATTCTCTAATTTTTTCGCCAAGCTTTATACCATTTATATCATTTTTTAGATCCACATCCAAAAGATAAATACCAGTGCTTCTGTTTTCTTTTATATAACTTATTATTTCCTGGGGATTTTCTGTAGCTAGTACTATATCTAAATCTAATTTTTCTCTTAGGATAGTATTCTCTACAATTTGCTTCAGCTTAACTCTATGTACTTCATTATCCTCACAAATCATTACTCTTAACATTACTTTTTCTCCTTACTTTATATAAAACTTTTTGATATTCATATATAAACATGAAAAATACTAACAACATTTTTTCCCATGAAAGATAATGTTTTCTTTATTTATATTTTAGCAAATTTTTATATAAAGTAAAAATTTAAATTCTAATCTAAATATATTTATATATTTTTTTATAAATTTCATAAAAATCAAAAACTATTCTGGCTAAAAAAGTATTTTATTCTAAATATATCTATAAAATTCCAATTTATGAATATCTAAAAATTGAACTTGAAAATATATTTAAATAAAAAGAGATTCTCAAGATAGATTTTATTTTGAGAATCTCTTTTTATTTCTTTACTTTTCAATTATTCCTCCACCTATTAATAGATCATCTTTATAGAAAACCACAGATTGACCTTTAGTTATAGCCCTTTGTTTTTCATGAAAATTCACCCTTACTCTACCATCCTCTATAGGAGTTATTATTGCCTTTGAAGGAGTTTGAGAATATCTTATCTTAGCCTCAACTTCCATAGGCTCTTTTAAAGTATCAAAAGGTATATAATTTGTATCCTTAGCTATAAGTTTCGTATTTAAAAGATCTTCTAAATCTCCTAAAACTACTTCATTTCTAAAGGGATTTATATCTACTACATACATAGGCTTTCCAAAAGCTATACCTAATCCTTTTCTTTGTCCTATGGTATAATATACTATTCCTTTATGAGTACCTAATATATTCCCTTGCTTATCTACAAAGTTACCTTCTCTAACCTTATTAGGAAATCTATTTTTAATATACCTTCCATGATCATTATCTGGTATGAAACATATTTCTTCACTATCTTTTTTATTGTGAACCCTAAGACCTATTTCTTTAGCTATTTCTCTAATTTTACTTTTTTTATACTGTCCACAGGGCATCAAGGTTCTTTCCAATTGAAATTGTGTAAGATTATAAAGAGCGTAGGTTTGATCTTTTTTATCGTCTTCTGATTTCTTTATTATATATCTATCATTATGCTTTTCTATGATAGCATAATGACCTGTAGCCACATAATCTATACCTATAGCCATGGCTTTATCCAGAAATGAAGAAAACTTTATAAATTTATTGCAGGCTATGCAAGGATTTGGTGTTCTTCCTTCCATATATTCATCTACAAAATAATCAATAACATTTCTTTTAAAGGCATCTTTAAAATTCATAACATAAAAAGGAATGCCTATTTTATTTGCTACCCTCCGAGCATCCGCTACTGCACTTAAAGAGCAACATCCACCTTCTTTTTCTATAAATTCCTCATCATCTTGCCAAATTTGCATAGTTACTCCTATAACCTCATAACCCTGCTCCTTTAAAAGATACGCTGCTACTGAACTATCTACGCCTCCACTCATACCAACTAAAACTTTCTTTTTCAAAATATTCACCTCCCTACTAAATTATTAAAATATCTATTTACTTATTGTATTTTTTTAATACATAATAAATAGTTTTTGCATTACACAATTATTCTTATTTACTACAATTTTAAAATTACTTGCTTTTAGGCTTATTATTAACCATATTAGTTTTATTTAAGTCACAACAATCTAATTTTTTATTTTCAAATTCTTTTTCATTAGCCTTTTCTAATTTTTTTATTAATCTTTTAAGTATGTTCATATTATCACCTTACAGATTTATTTTTAATATAAATGAACTTCATCCTAAGACTTTTTAAATTTTATCTGATACCCATATATTGTGAATTTTAATGTACTAGGAAAATTTTAAATTTATTTTACTTTCCTAATTATTTTCTTTAAACTATATTAAACTAATTTTTATTTATTCCAGTATTTAAACTGCCCATCTTATAGCCTTCTGTATCTACAGTAACATATTTAAATCCTAATTTTTTAAATTTTTCTGATACTTTATCTAGAATATCCTCATTGAACAATTTCACTCTTTCTTTTTTAGGTACTTCTATTCTAGCCAAATCCCCATGACTTCTTACCCTTACTGCTCTAAATCCTAACTCCATCATATATACTTCTGCCTTTTCTATTCTAGATAAATCTTCCTCTTTTATTTCTTGGTTATAAGGAATTCTAGATAAAAGGCAGGCATAGGCAGGTTTATTCCAAGTTTCTAAACCTAGCTCCTTAGATAAAGTTCTTATTTCTTCTTTATTTATAGAGTTTTCTAAAAGAGGACTTTTTACATCTAATTCTTTTAATGCTCTCATACCTGGTCTATAATCTTTTGTATCATCTAAATTAGTTCCATCTACTATATATTTAACGCCCTTTTCCTTTGCCAATTCTTTTATTTTGCTAAATACGCCTTTTTTACATATATAACATCTATCTTCTGGATTAAATCTTATTTCTTCAAGCATTGGAACTTCTAAAAAATATGATTTTATTCCTATGTTATTTGCTAATTCTTTAGCTTCTTCTATTTCCCATTTTGGAATATAAGGTGATACTACTGTAATGGAAATAGCATTATCTCCTAAAGCTTCCTTTGCTGCTTTTAATAATAAGGTACTATCTACACCTCCAGAAAAAGCTACTGCTACACTACCTAAATCCTTTAAATAGTTAATAAGATTATTATATTTATAATTCATTTTTATACCACCCCCATCTTATATTTTTGTCCTATTGTTATGCTGACTAATACTTCCATATTCTATAAAGATTACTTTACTATTTCCTTTAATTTTTCTAATACAAAATATATTTCTTCTTCTGTATTTTTAGCCCCTAGAGTAAATCTTATAGTTCCTTTTAAAAATTCCTTATCTAATCCTAAGGCTAAGAGCACATGAGATGCATCTACTGCTCCTGCTGAACATGCACTTCCTGCTGAAGCACATATACCTTGGCTATCCAAAAGCATAAGTAATAGCTCTCCATCTACATTTTTAAAACTAACATTTATGTTTCCTTTTAGTCTTTCTATACCCAGAGCACCATTTATTTTAGTTCCTTCTATCTGTAAAAGTCCCTTTATAAATTTATCTCTAAGCTTTTCTATTCTCTTATTTTCCTCTTGGCCCTTTTCTTTAAGCAATGAAACCGCCTTTTTAAAACCAACTATAGCAGCTGGATTTTCTGTTCCTGCTCTTTTTCCTCTTTCTTGGCTACCACCATGGAAAAGATTATCTATTTTTGTGCCTTTTTTTATATATAATGCTCCAATCCCTTTAGGACCATATATTTTGTGTGCAGTTATAGTCATTAAGTCTATGTTCATTTCTTTCACATTTATAGATGTTTGACCTAAAGCTTGAACTGCATCTGTATGGAATAAAACTTTATGTGCCTTACAGATTGCTCCTATGGATCTTATATCTTGTATAGTGCCTATCTCATTATTGGCAGTCATAATAGAAACTAATATAGTATCTTCCCTTATGCTTTCTTCCAATTCTTTTAAATCTATTTTCCCATAACCATCTACAGCCAAAAATGTTATTTCAAAACCTTTTTCTCTTAAATATTTACAACTATTTAAAACTGCTGGATGTTCTATAGAAGACGTTATTATGTGTTTTCCTTTGTTTTCATTTCCATAAGCTATCCCTTTTATAGCCCAATTATCTCCTTCTGTACCACCAGAGGTAAAAAATATTTCCTCTGACTCTCCTCCTATAAAATCTGCAATTTCTTCTTTTGCTTCATCTATAGCAATTCTTAAATTATTAGCCATATTATATACAGAAGAAGGATTTGCATAATATTCTGTTAAGTAGGGAATCATAGCGTCCATTACTTCTTTCTTTATATAAGTAGTGGCTGCATGATCCATGTATATCTTATTTCTCATATAATCACCACTGTTTTTTATTTTATTATTTGTAACTATGGATTTTATATTAATATCTTTAAAATTTTATATTAAAAATATTTAAATTTAATCAAATAGATTATTTTTTACTCTTTTCTGTAACATTTTCTCCAAACCATTTTTTAGATATATTTTGTAAAGTTCCATCATTTTTCATATCATCTAAAGCTTTATTTATTTTTTCTATTTTTTCTTTATTTTCATCCTTCTTTACAAAAGGATATGCATTTTCCATCTCTTCTATAGGTTCACCGGCTAACTGTAAATTTAATCCTGATTTTTTTATATTTACAAGACAGGCTAATTTGTCTTCTATTAAAGCATCAACTCTACCTAAATCCACATCTTGGAACATACCTGAAAAACTATTATATTGTTTTGTTTTTATATCTTCTCCTTTATTCTTATTATTATGATCTTCTATGGATTGAGAATAATTAGTTCCTACCTGCGTAGCTACACTTTTTCCCTCTAAATCCTTTAAAGATTTTATATTATTATTTCCTTTTTTAGTAGCTAACTGTACTCCTGAATAAACATAAGGTTTTGAAAAATAATATTTTTCTTTTTTCTTATCTGTTACAGTTATCTCATTGGCTACAGTATCTATTTTACCTGTATCTAGCATTCCCATAATGCCTGTCCAATCTGCTACCTTAAATTCTGGTTTATAACCTGTTCTTTTACCTATTTCTTCCCAAATATCTATTTCAAATCCTTGGACTTTATTACTATCTTTATCTATAAAAGTAAAAGGATAGTACTGTCCTGAAGTTCCTATTTTTATTGTATTTTTATTTTCCTTTATTTCTTTATTCTTCTGAGCACATGCTGTTAATGCTACTCCTAAGGCTACAACTAATGACATACTTAAAAATATTTTTTTAAACTTTTTTATATTCAATTCTATATCCTCCTAATACTATTAATATTAAATTTTAATAAGCTTTTCCTATTTTTCTTTCTAATAATTTTTGCATAAAATTAAATAACTCTACCATTACCCAATATATTAAAGCTACCGCTAAATAACTTTCAAAAAATCTATAACTAGAGGCTGCATTCATCTGTGCCTTAGATAGTATTTCTGCAACCCCTACAGTAAATGCTAAAGATGAGCTTTTTAAAAGATCAATAAAACTATTACCTAAAGAAGGTATTGCAATTCTAGCAGCTTGAGGTAAAATTATTCTTTTCATAGCTTGGAATTCAGTCATACCTAAAGACAATGAAGCCTCCATCTGTCCTTTATCTATAGACATTATTGCACCTCTTATTATTTCTGCCATATAAGCTGAGCCATTCATACTCAAAGCAATAACTACTGCCATATATGCTGGGATTTCTTTAAAAGCCGGAATAATTTGAGGCAGACCATAGTAGAACAGAAAAAGCTGTATTAAAATAGGTGTTCCTCTAAAGAAAGATATATAAATTTCACTTATGCTATGCAAAACTTTAACTTTATACATTCTTATTACTGCCAATATAACCCCAAATAAAACAGCTATAATCATAGATAAAATGGCTATAGACAATGTTATGTGAGCATACTTTAAAAGAACTATTAATGATTGTACTAAATATTTTGCATCAAAAATTTCCACAATTTTTCCTCCTATCTATGGTTTCCTCATTAATTATTTTTCTATTACTCAAATACTCCTGTAGATAAATATCTTTGTCCTGTATCTGGAAGTAATACCACGATATTTTTGCCTTGATTTTCTTGTCTTTCAGCTATTTTCATAGCCGCATAAATTGCTGCTCCTGAAGATATACCAACTAAAAGGCCTTCTGTTTTTGCTATACTCTTTGTTACTTCAAAAGCTTTTTCATTAGATACTTTAAATATTTCATCTAAAACCTCTGTGTTTAAAGTACTTGGTACAAATCCAGCTCCTATTCCTTGAATTTTATGTGGTCCTGGATTTCCTCCTGATAAAACCGGTGAATCTTCTGGTTCTACTGCTATTATTTTTATATCCTTATTTTTTTCTTTTAGATATTCCCCTACTCCTGTAATTGTTCCACCTGTACCTACTCCTGCTATGAATATATCTACTTCCCCGTCTGTATCATTCCAAATTTCTACCGCTGTAGTCCTCTTATGCATAGCTGGATTAAATTTATTTTCAAATTGCTGCGGAACAAAAGAATTTTTATATTCCTTTGATAATTCTGTTGCTTTTTCTATAGCCCCCTTCATTCCATCCTTTCCCGGTGTTAAGACTAACTCGGCACCATAGGCTTTTAATATAAGTCTTCTTTCCATACTCATAGTTTCTGGCATAGTTAGTATAAGTTTATACCCTTTAGCCGCTGCTACAAAAGCAAGTCCTACTCCTGTATTACCACTAGTAGGTTCTATTATTACTGTGTCTTTATCTATTAATCCTTCTTTTTCTGCTTCTTCTATCATGGAGAAGGCTATTCTATCTTTTACACTGTTTGCCGGATTAAAATATTCTACTTTAGCTATTATATTAGCTTTTAATTTATTTTCTTTTTTTAATTTTTCTAATTCTAATAATGGTGTATTTCCTATTAATTCTGTTATATTTTTATATATTTTTTTCATAATTATTCTCTCCTCTAAATGCTAAATATTATATGATGGTATCAGTTTGCCTATTGGTTTACTATGTTTTAGATTAAAATTTCATTTTTAATTTCTACTGGTCTTTTGTAAAATATACATTGACTACACATCAAACCATCTCCTTTTTGTTCAGCAACTAAATATCTATTAGTATAGCTACTTTAAGTAAAGTAAAAATTTTATTTATAAAATATTAGATTTACTTTATCTACTATAGCATTAATTCTACTCTATATTTTATTAAGCAATACCTGATTATTCTTATTTGTTTACTAGGTATTCATTTTAAATAAACTGTACTACAACATTATATGTAGTACATTATGTTTTGGTTATCTGATTTTTTGTATGCCTCTACTAAATCTTCTAAAGTTATAGAATCTACTACTCTTTCTATGCTTTCATTAATTCTATCCCATAAATTTGTCTTAATAGATTTTTCCATTCTATTATTTAAATAATCATCATTAAGTTCTACTACGGATAGATCTCCTTCCAAAGCTCTTAGTATTTCACCTGCAGTTATATGTGCTGAATCCTTTTCTAATATATAGCCGCCTTGAGCTCCTTTTATTCCCTTTATTAAATTATTCTTTCTTAATAAAGAAAATATTTGTTCTAAATATCCCTCGGATATGTTTTGTCTTTCAGAAATACTTTTTAAAGTAACTGCTTCTTCTGTAGAATTTATGGCTAAGTCTATTATAGCCTTTATGCCATATTTTCCTTTAGTTGATATTTTCATAAAATCTCCTCTTTCATAGTATTCCTATCTATTTACTATGATTATATTCTCTTAATTAATTTATGTCAATATTTTTTAAAAAATTTTTCACTTTTATATTGAAATTGATTTTCATTTGCTGTATACTTAGTATTATAAGAAACAAGCACATATAACTAATTGAAACCACACAAAAATCTCTTTGATTTATAGTAAATATTTTCTAGATTTAAACCTCCTACTAATATTAAGTCTAGAAACCCTCCTTACTCATTTATTTACTATAAATTAGAGAGATATTTTCTTTTAAAAGTTATTAATCTATTTCTCATCTATAAGATTATTAAACTTTCTTATAGCTCTAATGACTTCTTTATAAAATCCATCATTAATTTTTTAAATAAAAAATACTATGAAACTACCTATTGTATCATAGTATTTTCTTATTTAAGAAATATATTTATCCGATGACTACTCCCTCTAATACTCCCATCGCACTCTGTGAAAGCGATTCGCACCAAATCGAAGAC
Organism: Clostridium botulinum; assembly: GCF_001276985.1. Taxonomy (GTDB): domain Bacteria; phylum Bacillota; class Clostridia; order Clostridiales; family Clostridiaceae; genus Clostridium_F; species Clostridium_F botulinum. The sequence goes on along the minus strand of NZ_LHUL01000008.1, from coordinate 32,365 downwards.
TTGGACTCTCTGCTTTTCTTAAAAGTGGGAGTAAAGAACGGCTGCGTCCCTGGATAATGATTTCCCCTAAAGGATAACAACTTCTAAGGAGTAAAACTCCTAAGAATTCTGTTAATAAGCTTCAGAGTGAGTAAAAACTCCCTCTGAAGCCAAGAACTCTGTTTAGCCTAAAGCTACATCTAATATCATCATTACAGTAAATCCAATTAATACTCCTATAGATGATATATCTGTATCCTTTCCTTCCTGGGCTTCAGGAATTAGTTCCTCTACTACAACAAATATCATGGCTCCAGCTGCAAAGGATAAGGCATAGGGTAATAAATTTCTTATAAATAATACTGCCGCTGCCCCTATAACACCTGCTATAGGTTCAACTATACCAGAAGCTTGCCCATACCAAAAACTTTTTAATCTACTATTTCCTTCTCTTCTTAGTGGTATAGATACTGCTGCTCCTTCAGGAAAGTTTTGAATTCCTATACCTAATGCTAAAGCTATAGCTCCTGCTAAAGATGCAGACTCTATATTGGCCCCTACTGCTCCAAAGGCCACCCCTACAGCTAATCCTTCTGGTATGTTATGAAGGGTTATAGCTAAAACTAATAATATGCTCTTTTGCCAACTAGTTTTAATTCCCTCCGCCTCATCTCTATCTTTACCTAAATGAAGGTGTGGAAGAATTCTATCTACTATTCTTAAAAATATTCCTCCTGCTAGAAAACCTACTGCTGCCGGTATCCATGCAATTTTGCCCTGGGATTCTGCCATTTCTATAGCCGGTGCTAAAAGTGACCAATAGCTAGCCGCAATCATTACTCCTGCTGCAAAACCTAACATAGCATTTAATACTTTTTTATTTATATTTTTAAAGAAAAACACTAATGATGCTCCTAAAGCTGTAACTGCCCAGGTAAATAATGTAGCTAAAAGAGCCTGCATAATAGGATTCAATTCTTTAAACCAAGTCATACTATCCCCTTCTTTCTAGTTCTAAATAAACGATAATAATTATTACTTGATAATTCCTTATTTTGATTTTATCACGTACTACTAATATAATCAATATTTACTTTTAGTTTTTTCTATAATTATTTTTCTCCACTCAAACTAAGTAATATCTGGCTTGGAAGATAAAAAAACCAAATTAGTGGTAAAAATACATTTTCTAAATTTTCTACATGTTTTATACTCAATAAATAAAAACTAATATTAGAAAAGGCCACATTTAAGTCACATAAAAAGAATAAAGTAATACCTATGCTTATAATTTTACAGGTTTTCTTTTCAAAAAAATTATTATTAAATGTTCCATAGGCTCTTATTAAGCTGTGAATAAGCAATAAAGCATATATAAAAGCCATGGATAGTAAAGTGCTTTCCTTTGAAAATAAATTTAGTCTTTTTAAAATTATAAATAGAAATAAACAGAATACAAACATATAGATATCTCTATACTTAAATCTCACTTTTCCATTTACATCCTTAAACCTGCCATGTCGTATTATATATAAGCTTTGAACAATAATAAAAAATAAAATACCCAATTTAAATTTTTCTAAAATAAGCATATTAAAATCTGCTAAAACTGTAAAGAATAAAGCTAGCCTTAAAATAAATAAATCTTTTTTATCATATATGTTTTTTCCTATAAATAAAGTAATAACAAAACATATAACTATACTAATAAACTTTATATTTGTAGAATACTTATATAGATTTTTAATTTTTAAAAAGTCTACACTTAATATAAATAAATAAATTATTAAATTTAAACCTACTAATATTTTAGTAATATTAATGTTAATATTTTTTGTATCCAACCTTTTCACCCCATACTCTTTAACGATACTTATATTTTTAACATTTAATTTATTTTTAATATATATATGCTAAATAAAACCCACTGAAAACAAATCAGCAGGTTAATTATTTTTCATTTAATTTTTATTTCTAGTTCCTTGTTTTGCTGCTATCTTGCTAGAATTTCCTCTATCCATATATCCTGTAGTAGAATTTCTACTATTTTCACTGTTAGTTATAGCACTTTGATTTTTAGATTTTATATCAAAATCCTTACTCACAAAATCACATCCTTATATATTATTAAAGTTCACTATATATTATTCTCAAAATATCTTCATATTATTTTATTATAAATTTTCAATTTAATTTTAATTTTTTTAAATATTCTTTATTTTATATATTTATTTGTATTATTAAATGTTATAATTTATACAATAAATAAAGAATTGGGGGATATAATGAACTTATTTTTTAAAGACATAACTATTGATAATTTTTATGACTCTATACTATTAAGTACTAATAATAATGATAATCATTATGTATTTGAAGAGTTTGTGGATTCAGTAGCATTTTCTATAGCTATCTCAAAAATAGAACCTAAGCTTAGACCTAAAGTCATATTCGTAGAAGAAGATATGGTGGGCTTTACTTTATATGGTTACTGTGAGATGGAAAAACACTATAAGGTTTGGACCTTATTAATAGATCATAAATTTCAAGGAAAAGGCTTTGGAAAAGCTGCATTAAATAAAATTATAGAAGAATTAAAAAACAATAAAGATTGTAATGAAATCTATCTTAATTTTCATCCAAAAAATATAAAAGCAAAAAAACTTTATGAATCTTTAGGCTTTAGATATACTGGTGAAAAAATATGGATAAACAAAAAACTTTATGAAGATGTTTACTCCGAAATTTATGAAGGAATAAATTACGAATTATTATATAAATTAAGTTTATAATTTATCTTTTAAAAAAATTATATAATTATATTCTAGCTTCATTTAACATAGTATATCATTTTTAATCTATTTAAAGTTTGATTTCTTAAAAAAGAATATTAAAAATTAGATTAAGGTAAATAAACACTATCAATTCTAATAGATTTTGATAGTGTTTATTTATAGTTATTAAAATTTATCAGTAAAATTTCCTATGGGAAAAGTATATTTTAAAACAGTTTTTATATTAAATAAATCCCATATGTTTACTTATAGTTTTATAAACTGCATTTTCGTTATTGTTACCAGCTATAAAATTGGCCTTTTCTTTTACATCTTCTGGAGCATTTTCCATAGCATAACTATAATAAGCTTGCTTAAACATGGTTATATCATTATAATAATCTCCAAAAACCATAGTATTATCTTTTTCTATATTAAATTTTTTCTGAAGTATTTTTATGGCATGTCCTTTACTTACTTCTTTATTCATCATATCTATCCATTTATCCCCTGAAGCAACAAATTGAAGATTCTTATTTAAATTTTCTTTTAAATAATCGATCATAGATGCTTTAATACCATCTTTAACATAATAACTTATCTTTTGAACAGGCTTATCCACTTCATCAAAGGATTTGTATTCTATATAAGGTACATTATAAAAATTAAATTCTTGTTTAATACTTTGAGAAGGATTTACAACAAAAGCTTCATTTTCTCCCGCTAAAATTAATTCTTCTCCAAAATTTCTTTTTAATTTTTCTACTGATTTTATATATTCTTTATCTATATAATTAGCATAAAGAGTCTGTCCATTTTTACTATATTTTATAAGAGCTCCATTATGAGCTATAAGTATCATATCTTCCTTTACACTATTGAAATTTTCATTTAATTGAGAATAAAATCTTCCACTAGCTGCTGCAAACTTTACCCCATTTTTATGTAAATCGTTTATTAAATTAAACACCTTATTATATATTTTACCTTCACTATTTACTAGTGTTCCATCTAAATCTGTAGCTATAAATTTTATCATTTTTTCCTCCTATGTTTTATGGTAATTTTATATTTGAAAATCCCATATGATTTCTATATTTAAAAAATATGTTTTTTCTACTTTCCTATTATATCACAACTAAAATATTTGTTTAATTAAAGCTTATATACTTTAATATTGAAAATTAATGAGTATAAAACTTTAACTAATAATACATATAAATAAAGACACCTTAATAAACATAAATACAATAAAATAGAATCTATAAAATCTTATATATTATTTACTATAAGAAAAATAAGCCTGTATCCTATATAAACTAACATAGGATACAGGCTTTAATTTTTAATTTTTATATTTAACTATTTCTTTCTGCTGCATCTACTATGTGTTTTAATAACAAGGTAGTTGTAACACTTCCTACTCCTTTTGGAACTGGAGTTATAGCTCCTACTTTTTCTTTTACATTTTCAAAATCCACATCTCCACATAGTTTTCCATTTTCATCTATATTAATGCTTACATCCATAACTATAGAATCTTCATTAAAATATTCTTCTTTTATTAATTTAGCTTTTCCTATAGCTGTCACTACTATATCTGCTTTTTTAGTTATAGATGGCAAATCTATAGTTCTTGAATGACATATAGTAACTGTAGCATTATGAGATAAGACCATCATACTCAATGGTTTGCCCACTACCATACTTCTGTTTATAATAACTATATTCTTTCCTTTTAAATCTATATCATAATATTTTAATATTTCTATTACAGCCTCCGGAGTACAAGGCATAAATCCATTTAAATCTCCTTCAAATATCCTTTCTAAATTTAAAGGATGCATGCAATCCACATCTTTATTTAATGCTATAGAAGAGTTTATTATATTTTCATTTAAATGTTTAGGGTAAGGTCTAAAGACTAATATACCATGAATTTCCTTTTCGTTATTTAAACTTTCCATTAACTTCAAGAAATCTTCTTCTAATATATCTTCATTTAATTCTTCTACCTTAGTTTCTATGTTTAGTTTTTCACAGCTTTTTATTATACTTCTTTCATAGGCTATATCGTCTGGTTTATTTCCCATACGTAAAATTGCTAACTTAGGTATTATATTTTTTTCTTTTAATTTATCTATTCTTAAATTTAAATCTTCCTTTATTTTTAAAGCTACTTCATTTCCATATAATATTTTAGCCATTATTCATTTCCCCTTATTAAATTTTCTACATAACTATAAACTTTATCTGCCTTAGTTGAATATTTAGAAACTAAGGTGTTGATTTCTTCTTCCAAAGAATTTTTTATATCATTATTTTTCATCATACCAGTATTTATATATACATTTAACTTGGAAGCTTCTAGTGCTGTTTTACAAAATAGCACTCCTACACCTACATCACTTATAGCAATTCTAGTTCCTATTCTAGCTAATTTATAATGAAGATCTATGGTCTCTGCTGCACATTTAGCTATTTCTAGCGGCACTAGACTAGCGTTATATAATGCCTCCTCCATAATTTTATCTTTATATGCTTTTTCCTCTTCTGTATTTTTAGGTAATCCATAAGCTTTAGATAATGGATAAAATACTTCAGCATCTTTATTTACTAATTCCTCTAATTTCTGTATTAAGATTTCTCCTTCTTCCAATATTTCTTTTACATCCTCTTCTACATCTTTATATTTTTTCTTCCCCATAGTAAGATTTGCTACCATATTGCCTAAGGCCATACCTAAAGCTCCTACATAAGCACAAGCACCGCCTCCACCTGGTACAGGTTCCTTAGAGGATAAAATATCTATAAATTCTTTACAACTTTTATCTAACACAAAAATCCACCTACCTTATTAATTTATTCTTATTATAGTAAATACTATGCTAAATTAATTACACTTTCTATAATACTAATATATATTATACATTATTTTTATATTATATTATTATACAATTTAAGATTTTATTAATATTGAAAAATTTATATTTAACTACTTTTCATTTTTTAAGATTTATATATAAAATTAACTCAAAATAAATTTAACTTTAATATAATTTTAATGAAGTCATATTTAAAACTTATTAGAGAAATGAATTGATTTATGAGCATATTTTTTATCTTTGCAGTGTTAGAAGCCTATTTCTTTTCTAGAGAAATTATTAAATTAGTTAGAGTTTCGTTTACAGATGTCTTTATATTAAATTTACTTCCTTCTTTTACAATAGCTCCATTTATATTCTCTATTTCTGTTTTTTTATTATTTAGAACATCTTGCAACATAGAGGATTTATTTTCTGCTGTTTTTAAGGCTACATTTTCTACTTTTTTTATCATTTCTTCCTCATTAAAACTAAGACCTTTAGCATTAGCTACCTTTACTGCCTCTATAACCGCATCTTTCATAATTTTTTTTGTAACCATTTCCTTTAAAATTTCACCATTTTTTATACCTAAAATAGCTGTTATAGCATTAATTCCAATATTTATAATAAGTTTATCCCAGATAAGTTCTCTAGGATCTTTGCATATATGTGCATTAAAACCGCTATTATTTAAAATATTTTCTAACCTTTTTAAAATATTATCTTCTTTCCCAGAAAACATACCTATGTAAGTATCTCCTGAACCTGCATGTTTTATATATCCTGCCTTTATGGTAGTACATCCTTCACCAGTAGTTCCTACTATTATTCTATTCTTATTTATATATTTTTCTATTTTTTCTCCATTTCCATATCCATTTTGAAGAGTTAAAACATAGGTATTTTCTCCTATTATATTTTTATTTTCTAAAATTGCTTCCTCTGTTTTTGTAGATTTTACAAATACTATTGCCAAATCTACTATACCTATATCCTTAGAATTTGTAACAGCCTTTGGATAAAATTTTAATTTTTTATCTCCTTCTTCTATTACTAATCCCACTTCATTTATAGTGTTTATATGTTCTTTCCATTTATTAATTAAATAAACTTCCTCTCCACTTTTATGTAAATAAGCTCCATATAAGGATCCCATAGCTCCAGAACCCACTATAGCAATTTTCATATTCTCTCCCCCAAATTTATTAATTTTTTATACCATTTTTAATATTCTTATACCATTCTCCGGTTAATAATACTCAAATGAATAAAAATAATTGTGCTAGACAAACTATACCTTAGGTTAAAATTTTAATCTTTTTATAGATTATATCACTATACGGTAATAAAAGCATAAAAAATTAGGCCCTTATTATCTTAGGCCTAATTTTTTTTAATTTACAATTACTTTATATAAAATATAATTTGATTATTCAAAAATATACTTTAGAGTGCATCCTAGAATAGATTTAATTTTAATACTGAAGATATAAAAGATACACTTATAAACTAATTTATTTCTTTAAGAAGTCCTAAATTTTCTCCATTAAAATTTTTTAATTTTGTAAGATTAAGAACTCCTAAAGTCTATTTATATTTTTATTACGTGTATTCTTTATATTTGCTAAATTAAAATTAAATCTATTTTTTAAGACACCTTATTAAAACTGTTTTAAATTATTTATTAAGCTTACTTAGTTCTATAGCTAAATCTGAAGCTACAGCTACATTATTATAGACTAATTGTATATTAGCTTCTAAACTTTTACCTTTAGTTATATCCTTTACCTTAGCTAATAAAAATGGTGTGCTTTCTTTTCCTTTTATACCTTTTTCTTCTGCCTCTTTAACTGCATCATTTATAGCCTTTGTTATGGTATCGTAATTCATTTGGTATTCTTCCGGTATTGGATTTCCTACTACCATTCCACCTTTTAATCCTAAATCCCACTTAGCCTTTAAAGCTTCTGCTAGCTCTTTTGCTGTATCTACTTTATAATCTACTTTAAACCCGCTTTTTCTTGTATAAAACGCTGGTAGCTCTTCTGTACCAAAACCTACTACTGGTACCCCTTGAGTTTCTAAATATTCTAATGTTAAGCCTATATCTAATATAGATTTAGCTCCCGCACAAACTACTGCCACATCAGTATTGGCTAATTCTTGAAGGTCTGCTGATATATCAAAGCTTTCTTGTGCTCCTCTATGAACTCCACCTATTCCACCAGTTCCAAAGACTTTTATTCCTGCCAAGTTAGCTACAATCATAGTAGATGCTACCGTAGTTGCTCCATCGAGTTTTTTAGCTAATATAAATGGTATGTCCCTTCTACTAGTTTTAACTACTTCTTTTCCTTTTTTACCTAAGTATTCTATTTCGTCCTTTGTTAAACCAACTTTTAATTTACCATTTAATATGGCTATAGTAGCAGGTATTGCCCCTTTATCTCTTATTATTTTTTCTACATTTAATGCGGTTTCTGCATTTTTAGGATATGGCATCCCATGAGATATTATAGTAGATTCTAAAGCTACTACAGGTTTATTTTCCTTTAAGGCTTCTGATACTTCTTTACTAATTTCTAAATATTTTTCTAACATATTCCTATCTCCTTCATCTTATTATTTATGCTCCAAACTGACATATTTGGATTTATAGTATCTTCATGGGATAAGGCTAGTATGGAAGCTGTCATTGAAAACTTAATAGTTTCTTCTACAGAAAAATCTTTTAAATAACAATAGACCATAGCTGCCATAAAAGCATCCCCTGCTCCTGTTGCGTTTATAACTCTAACCTTAGGAGTAGGTATTTTATTTTTATTTTTTCTATCATTATAATAAACCCCTTCTTCACCTAAAGTTATAAACACTCTTTTAACTCCCTTTTCTAAAAAAAACTCAGCGGATCTTTCTAGATCCTCTTCCTTTTTTATAGGAATTCCAGACAATATTTCAGCCTCAATCCTATTTAATTTAATAGTATGGAACTTTCCTATAATATTTTTTACCTTTTTAGCCTTAGTAGTAGATACTGTATCTAAAAAGAATTTTACATTTTGATGATTGTTAACTATATATTCTATAATTTCCTGTGGTATATTGGTATCAATTATACATACACCTGAGTTTTCTATAACAATTTTTTTACTTTTAATAAAATCTAAAGGCATTTTATCAAATATATCCATGTGAGCTATAGCAACCATCATATCTCCTGTTTCATCTAGAATTGAAAGATAAGTCGAAGTTGTATCTTCTCGCATTATTATAGAATGTTCCATATCCATGCCTATAGTTTTTGCTTCTTCTAATATCTTGTTTCCATATATATCTTCTCCTAGAGCAGTTATAAGTTTTGTATTTATACCTAATTTAGTTAAATTCTCTCCTATGTTTCTGCCTACTCCCCCTAATGATATTTTACTTTTGCCTGGATTAGAATCTTTGTATATTAATTTATCATTGGGAAAACCTTGTATATCCATATTTGCTCCACCAATTATAGAAACATACTCTTCATCCTTTGAAACTATATAACCTTTTCCTAAAAGATATCCTTTTTTCAAAAGATTAGTTATATGCACTGCTGCGGAAGATCTTGTTATACCTAGTTTCTCTGCTAAGTCCTTTTGGGATATCATTGGATTTTCTTTTATTACTTCTAAAACTTCTTTTTCTCTATTTGTCATATTTATCCCCTCAAAAACCATTTACTTAAACAAATGCTTATGCGATAAGCATTTGTTTAAGTAAATAATATCATATATTTTTTATCTTTTCAATATTTATTTTTTCTCATTTATATTTTATCCGATGACTACCTGTTCTAATACTCCCATCTTCTTAAAAGTTAAGAGTAAAGAGTAGCTAGTCATCAGATAACCATATTCTCCTAAAGGATAATGACTTCTAAGGAGTAAAACTCCTAAGAACTCTGTTAATAAGCTTTAGTTGAAGTAAAAACTCCCTCTAAAGCCAAGAACCCTGTTTATCATTAAATATTTTTATACTAAATAAATAGAACCCCATTAAAAGTTCTATGTTAAGCTTAAAAATAGCTTTATGTACTATATAATTACCGAATTTTTTAGTATAATTTAAACTACGTGCTTAAAAATTCATATTTATATAATATTTATTAGTAATGGATATTAACACTATAATATTTATACTAATATTAAATAAATATAAATTTACTTTATAACTAAAACATAATTTTTAATAAAAACTATTGCTATTTTAACTTATCAATATAATAAGGGGGATTACTTATGAAGGATTCTAGAATATATTTTTTAATGATTTTATCTACTTTATTTTGGGGAGGAGCTTTTATTGCTGCAAAACTTTCTGCACCTTTTATTCCACCATTCACACTAACTTTTTTAAGATTCTTAATAGCTACATTAGTGCTCTTTTTCATAATTATGATTAAAGAAAAAAGCATATACAAACTGAAAAAGGAAGATATTCCAGTATTTTTATTTACAGGAATAGTAGGAATGGTTGGATATCATATTTTCTTTTTTAAGGCTTCTACATATACTACAGCTACAAATTCATCTTTAATAGCTGCATCTAACCCTATTATAACCTGTATACTAAGTGTTATATTTCTTAAAGACAAGCTAAGTTCAAAAGGAATTATAGGAATTATTCTTTCTTTTACTGGAGTTCTCTTAACCATAACTAATGGTGCTATAGCTAATATTTTAAATATTAATTTTAATAAAGGTGATATTTTAATGATAATAGCTGTATTATGTTGGGCTTCTTATGGAGTCTTTAGCAAAAAGGTAATGCCAAGATATTCTCCAATGACCTTAACTTTTTATAGTTTTTTATTTTGTACTTTATTTTTAATTCCTTTTGTCATATATGAGAAACCTTTATCTTTAATAAATAAGGTTCCTTATTATTCATATATATCAATTTTATACATGAGTATATTTGCTTCTGTTATAGGCTATTTAGTTCAACAAATATCCATAAAACAAATAGGACCTTCTAAAACTTCTATTTTTGTAAATTTAGTTCCTATATCTTCTATAGTTTTATCATCTATGATATTAGGTGAAAAAATAACTATAATAACACTTTTATCAACAGCCTTAATAATTGCAGGGGTTTACATATGTCAAAAATCTAATTAGCAAAACAAAATCATATATTAGCGAAGCTCATTTTAAAATAAAATAGATTTAATTTTAACACCATAAATATTAAAATTAAATCTATTTTGAAATTTTTTTAATAAAGTTTATATTTAAATCATAGTTTATTTTTGTGAATTTTTATAACATTTCCATTCCTTAACATACTCATCTAATACATTATGAAGAACTTTACCTATTTTAGAGTAAGCTTCATCATTTAAATTGGCAAGGGATATTCTAATAGACCACTCTGGCCCATGAAATCCTCCTCCGCCTAATAATACTATAGAAGATTTTTCTGCTAAACGTAATAGTATATCTACAGGCTTATAATTTTTTTCTAAATAAGCACCAAAATCCTCTCCATAATTGCAGTGTGCCCACTGAAGCAAATCAAACTCTGTGTAATAAGAAGCATCATTTTCTTCTCTCTCAAATTTTATGCCCAAGCCCTCGTATAATAATTTTTGACGACGTCTACATATTTGCTGTGTCAATTGTTTATATTTATTTTCCTTATCTAATATTGCGAACACAGAAAAAAAGGCCATTTGAACTTGTTGTGGAGTAGATAATCCCGCTGTATGGTTAAGAGCTACTTGACGACTATCTGCCACTATCCTATCAATAAAAAGAATTTCCTCTGGATTAGTAGAAAGAGCTCCATATCTCTTTCTCAAGGCTTCTTTTTTCTCCTCTGATAGTTCTCTTATTAATTTATCAAATACATTTTCCTCATAAAGTGCAATAGTTCCAAGTCTCCATCCTGTTACTCCAAAATATTTTGAAAAAGAATAAACTCCTATAGTATTAAAAGCTAAATCCGCTACTAAAGAACGAAATTCATCTACAAAAGTTCCATATACATCATCAGAAATTATCATTAAATTTGGATTGCTCTCATTAACAATTTGAACTATTTTATTTATAGAATCCGATTTTATAGCTACAGAAGGTGGATTGCTAGGATTAACTACAAATAGCGCCTTAATACTTGAATCTCTTAATTTTTCTAATTCCTCATCAGGATATTGCCAAGTATGGGTTCCATCTTCCTTTGTTTCTGTTGCACTAATTTTAACTACTTCAAAATTATAGCGAGGTATTAGTGGTATTTCAAGATAAGGAGTAAATATTGGTGTCATAAGAGCTATTCTATCTCCTCTTTGTAATAACTCATTAGCAATTAAAGAATCGAATATATAACACATAGCTGCAGTAGCTCCTTCTACTGCAAACAAGTTAAATTCACCTTTTAATGGTTTATTATAGCACATCTCTTGCATAAGATAGTCCTGTACTACCTTTTCAATATGAATTAACATTCTATCTGGAACCGGATAGTTGTCTCCGATAATTCCATCTGCTAGTTCATATACGAAGCAATCTTCATCAAATCCTTTAACCTCTATACCATAATGAACTATATTATTTAAAAGTTCTATTCCCGGTTCCCTTTTATGTTTTTCTATGTATTCTCTAAATCTTTTATAAATGCCTTCTTTTTTGGGCATACCTGCCAAAGCACCATCACTCCATACCCTACGGGTTTCTTCTACTGCAAACTGTCCAAAAGCAAAAAATGCCTCTCTAGGGGCTGCTGCTGTCCAATTTGGATTTCCTCTTCCTGCATCTAAAAGAGCATGGGCACTTTTTTCTATCTGACTTTCTTTAGCAAGACTAATTAATCTATCTTTAAGCTCAAAAGGGCTAATTTTACCATAAATATGCTCTAATTCTATACGTTGAATATTAGGATTATCCATTAAAAAATTCCTCCCTTTACAAATACAACTGCTAATTACAATAAAAATCTTTTATTAAATTATATTATCCAATGCTATAAAAACTATTCTTATGAAAAACATATGCTAGTAATATATTGTAATAAAGATTATTGTATAAATTATCTGTTATATAAATTATTTATTGCAATGAAATATCTACAAAGAAATTATAACTTCATTACATATAATTATAATTATGGCAAATTTCTATGTCAAAGCATGTAAATTATTATTAATTATTAAATTATAAAAATAAATTAATTTAATGTTATAGAAAAACAAACTTTGTAGGTTAATTATGTTATTTAATAAAGAAATTATTGAAATGTCTTATTAATGTGGTAAATTTGTAAAAACTTAAAAGTGCTGGTTTATTTACATAAATCAGCACTTTTAATATAAATTATATTTTTAATTTTTAGTATATTTGTTTACTAATATAAAAGGTGTCATAAAAAGAACTATAAACGCCATGGTGAATATAGGATATTTAGGTGTTTTATTTAAAAATAATAGTACAGCATAAATAAAAAAGCATATAGAAAGAAATAAATAATTTATTCCTAAAGCCTTAGAAAGCTTCTCTTTATATGTTATCTTCCTATGTTCTCCAACATAAATTTTTATTTTCTTTTTTACTATAGAACTATATGCACAATATAGCATAAATAAGCACATTCCCCCATAAACAGTTATGTATATTAATCTAAGCATGCCAATCCTCCCTAATGATAATTAGATAATTAGCTATATTAATTATATCATCAAATTGGAAACATAAGTATAATCTTTAAAATGATTTTTCACTTTTATTAAAATTATATACTAGGTATTCATATATAAAAGATTTATATGATTATTTCATGAACTAATAGTACTTTTAGATCTAAAAAAGTAAAAATCATGGGTTGCAAAACTTATATAAAAGCTTTTTTAATTTAGTAATAATAAAGCAGCCCCTAAGAGCCGCCTATTATAGATGAATAAATACTGTATTAAGTCTCATTTTTCTTATATTTAATATTATTATATTAAAGTTATAACTATGAAAATAAAGTCCTATCACTTAATCCATCTTCTATATTAAGATTTTCAAAGCACTTTAATAGTTTTTCTTTAGTTAAAGATTTTTTTTCCTCCTCTTTTATATCTAAAACTACCTTACCTTTATGCATCATTATCAATCTATTTCCTACATTTATAGCTTGATTTAAATCATGAGTTACCATTAAAGCTGTAATATTTTCTTCTTCTATTATTTTTTCTGATATCTCTATTATTCTTTTAGAAGTTTTAGGATCTAATGCCGCTGTATGTTCATCTAAAAGTAATACCTTAGGTCTATTCATAGCTGTCATAATTAATGATAGTGCCTGTCTTTGACCTCCTGATAATGCTCCTACAGTTACATTTAATTTATCCTCTAATCCTAAATTTAATTCTTTCAGTATATCTATAAATTTAGAAGTTTTCTTTTTATTTACCCCCAAGGTAAGACCAAATCTTTTTCCTTTGTTTTCTGCCATAGACATATTTTCTAATATGGTCATAGAAGGTGCCGTTCCCTTAGATGGATCTTGAAATACTCTACCTATATATTTTGAAACTTCATATTCTTTACTAAAAGTTATATCTTTATCTTCCAAATTTATTTTTCCCTGATCTGGCTTTATACTTCCTGATATCATATTTAAAAGAGTAGATTTTCCTGCTCCATTGCTCCCTATTATAGTTATAAAGTCTCCTGCTTTTACATCTAAATTTAGATTATTAAATAAATTATTCTCATTTACAGTGTCTTTATTGAACACTTTGTGCAGATTTTGTATTTGAAGCATTTAAAATCCCTCCCTCTTTAGTTTTTTGTTTTGTTATTATTTTTAAAGGGTTCTTATTTAAGCTTAAAGCTATTACTACAATTATAGCTGTTACAAGTTTTAAGTCTGTAGGAGCTAAACCTACAGTTAAGGCTATTGATACTGATAACTTATATACTAAAGCTCCTAATAATACTCTTGTAGTGGCATTTAAAGCTTTTATTCTGCCAAATAAAGATTCTCCTATTATTACAGATGCAAGCCCCATAACTACTATACCTGTGCCCATACCTACATCTGAAAACCCTTGATATTGAGCCATTAAAGCTCCCCCTAATGCTACTAACGCATTAGATAACATTAGTCCCATTATTTTTACTAAATCCTTATTTACACCAAGAGAAAGTACTAATTGTTCATTATCTCCCGTAGCTTTTAATATAAATCCTGCCTTTGTTTTTAAAAATAAATCCAAAGTAATTTTACATATTAAAAGAAAAACTGTAATTATAATTATAGGATTCATAGTATCCGAAAATAAATGTATTTTATTAAACAAAGGTATATTTGATTTTCCCATTATTCTCAAATTAATAGAATATAACCCAACCATAACTAATATTCCTGAAAGTAAATTAGTTATTTTAAACTTAACATGCAATATACCTGTTATTCCTCCTGCTATAGCACCTGCTACTAAAGCCGCTAAGGAACTTAAGACTGGACTATATCCTTTTACTAGGAAAGCTGCTGCAACAGCTGCTCCTAAAGGAAAGGTTCCATCTACAGAAAGGTCTGGGAAATCTAATATTTTATATGTTATATATACTCCAAAGCAAACAATGGAAAATATAAATCCTTGCTCTAATACTGCTAATAAAATATCCATTATTTTTTTCCTCCTTTGATTTTTTCAGCTTTATCTTCTATATCCTGTGGTATTTTTATGTTTAATTTTTTAGCCACTTCTGGGTTTATTGATAATTTAGTTTCTTTCATAAATTTCACTTTCATATCTTTAGGATTTTTACCATTTATAATTTCTATAGCCACATCCGCAGATTCTTTTCCTAATTTGTAGTAATCTATACCTGATGTAGCCAATGCTCCACCTTCTACATGGGCTTTTTCTGATCCTATTATTGGTATATTCTTTTTATTGCATTCATTACTTATAAATGGCATAGAAGAAGCTACTGTATTATCTGTAGGAATGAACATAATATCAATTTGATTTAATATAGAAGCTAAGGATTGATGAATATCATTAACATTTGTTATGCCTTTTTTAACAATTTTAAATCCAAATTTTTTAGCCTTTTCTTCTGCTTGTCTAACCTGTATTTCAGAATTTTTTTCACTAGTATTATATAATATTCCTATGGTTTTTTTCCCAGGTAATATCTCTTTTATTAACTTAAAATTTTCCTCTATGGATATTTTATCTGAAGTTCCAGCAACATTAGTGCCTGATTTGTCTAAAGATTTTACAACTCCTGATTCTACAGGATCTGTAATGGCTGTCATAACTATAGGTATTTTTTTAGTAGCATTAAAGGCCGCTTGTACTGAAGGAGTTGCTATTGCATATATAATATCACTTCTTTGAGCTACAAAATTTTGAGTTATAGTTTGAATTGTAGCCATATCTCCTTGAGCATTTTGAAAATCTATCTTTATATTTTCTCCATCTTTAAATCCTTTTTCTGCTAGTCTATCTACAAATCCTTTTTTGGCTAAATCTAAAGCTGGATGCTCTATTATTTGAGCTATACCTATGTTTATAACCTTTTTATCCTTTAGTGTTTTTGCACTGGAGATTTTTGAGCAACCTCCAAAGATAGCAACTGAAAAAATCAGTGCCAATAGAATTGAAATTTTTCTTTTTACTACCATACTACCATCCTCCAAAATTTTAATTTATATATTTTTATTTTGCAAAATATAATGAAAAACAATAAGCAGTAAAGATTTTATTTGCATAAATAAAAAAACCCTTCTAGCAGAAGAGTACCCAAATAAAGCCTTTAATTTAAAGACTACAATATCTCCTACTGTAAACTACCATACTACTGTTTTTAAATTATATTGTTACACAACAATACTTTTAATATTTCTTACTTCCATACTACTTTATATATTATTTTTTATTAATTAAATGCTATTTCCTATATTAATTTTTATACTAGAATATTAAAATTCATCTAACCTATTTTTATAATCTACTTGTTAGATTATAAATCTATATAATATTTTTAATCTAACACACTATACTACTCTACTAACGTTTCCTACAAATATAAGCTTATTTTAATAAATCTTATATTTAATAATACTACTCTACCATACTACTTAACTATGACTAATCTTATAACTTTTACGATATTAGTCTATATACTTTTAAGTCTTAAAATATAATATGATTATATTTTTTAATTTTTATTGCTTACCAATTTTAAATACTATAGATTAAAGATCTATGATGCTTTAATCTTATAGTTAAGAATAATAACATAAATAATATATACTTGTCAATATTTATATATAAACTATAATATTGTATTTGAAATTAAACAATTTTTACAATAGATAAAAAACACTTCAATAGTAACCTACTTATATCTTTAAATATACTACTCGAAATTTTTAAAATAGACTTACAGATATATGTATTTTTTATTAAATTGTAAAATTATTCAATTATTTTATACCATTATAGTTATATACTTATTCATAAATTATCTAAAAAGCATTTAAATTCATACTAAATATTTGGGATTGATCTATGTCCCAATCCTATAACTACCTCATTTAAATGTAAAAGACCTATACTCATAAATATGCACACACTTATATGTTCTTCTGATCTTGCTATTCCTATTTTGCCACCTACATTTAATCCATTAGCCTTTTCCATAATTTGAAGTAAAGCTTCTCTTGTAGCTCCAACTACGGCGCCATCATCTACATGACAATCCTTTATAAGTCCACATCTTTTAGATGCCACTAATGCTCTCTCTATTATTTTAGTCATAGATGAATTTATATTACCGCCTACATCTACTGCTGTAGTTAAAATATCCTCTGCCTTAAATTTTTCTATTAATATTTTTTCTTCCTCTCTTGAGGAAATTGCCATTTTAACTGAAGCCTTAGCTACTTTTTCACTTTGTATTTTCAAAATAATACCCCCTGTTATAGGATTTTTATAGAAGTTTTAATTTTTACTATATTAACTAAGTAAGTGTCTATAAAATGTAAAATTAAAATTTAATTATATTATGTATATAAATTATACCATTATCAATATATTTTTAAAACAAAATTTACCAAAATTATTTTTAATAATAAGTTATTTGCATAATTCCATCAACTTATTCCACAATTCTTCATTACATTGTTTTAAATTCATTACTCTAAAAGTATTCTTATCTACAAAAGCTTGAGTAGTATTACCTTTAGCTAGTAATTCATTATTTTCTTTTTTTATAACTTTATAACTAAATATTATCTTTATTGGTGTCAATTTTTCTATGGAAGTTTCTATAACAATTTCATCCTCATATTTTGCTGGCTTTATATATTTACAATAGCTCTCTGTTAACGGCATCATAACTCCTATGTTTTCTATATCTGTATATTTCATACCTGTAGCCTTCGTAAATTCTGTTCTCCCCATTTCAAACCATGGATAATAATTAGAATGATGTACTACTCCCATTTGATCTGTTTCTACATATCTAACTGTTGTTTCTGTTCTATTAATATACATATTATTCTCCTTTAGTAGTTTAATATTTTTATTCCTAAGTTATTTTAAAATTATAACAATCTAGAAAATAGCAATATAATAGATAGCATTCATTGAGTAACTATATAAATAGCATTACTAAAACCTATTATATAAGTGTTTTAGTAATGCATATCGCTTAAATTAAAGTGATAATTTGTATATTAAAATAAATCTTTAAACTTATCTCCAAATAAATCTCCTAAAGTTACATCTTCTTCTTTAGAATCATCATATTTTGAGAAATCTTCCTTTGGCTTTTCTGTTGCTTCTTTTATGCTTAATGACATTCTCTTTTCATCTGAATTTACTTCTAATACTTTTACTTTAACTTTATCGCCTATATTTAACTTTTCTGATGGTTTAGCTATATGTTCATCAGTTATTTCTGATATATGAACTAATCCTTCTATACCATTTTCCACTTCTACAAAGGCTCCAAAGTTTAATAATTTAACTATTGTTCCTTCTATCACACTACCTACGGCATATTTATCCTTTACTGTATTCCAAGGATCCTTCTTAACATCCTTTAAAGATAAAGCTATTTTTTTAGTATCCTTATCAAAATCTAAAACATAGACCTCTACTTTGTCTCCTATAGATACTACTTCTGAAGGATGATTTACCCTTCCCCAGGATAGCTGAGAATTATGAACTAATCCATCCATTCCACCTATATCCACAAAAGCTCCAAACTTTTCTAGTCTTCTTACAACACCTTCTATTTTTTGTCCCTTTTCTAAACTATTCAATAGTTCTTCTTTTCTTTTCGCCTCTTCTTCTTCTTTTACTACTCTGCTAGATAAAACTATTTTTCTCTTTTGTTTATCTAATTCTATTAATCTTCCTTTTACCATTTCACCTTTAAATACATTTAAATCTTTAACATATTTATTATCTATTTGAGAAGCTGGTATAAATACTCTTATACCTTGTATATGGCCTATAGCTCCTCCCTTTATTATTTCTTCTACTTTGATTTCTAGTATTTCTTCATTTTTAAAAGCTTTTTCTAGCTTTGACCAAGCTTCTATAATTTCTGCTTTTTTCTTAGATAAAAGTACATTTCCTTCACCATCATTTACCTCTAGTACACAAACAGAAATTACATCATCTTTACTTATTATGTCTTTAAGATTTACCTCTTCATTATCTACAACTTCTTTTTTAGGTAATATTCCATCAGATATATATCCTATATTTAACACGGCTTCTTTATCTGAAACTGAAATTACTTTTCCTTTTAATAGTTCTCCTTTATGAATTCTTTTCATTGAAGAATTTATTTCTTCCATCATATCCTTCATTGTTATTTCTTCTGACATAAAAAAACAACCCCTTACTTTTCTTTTTATACTAATACAATTAATATAATTTTATCATAATTTAAAACATATACATATATAAAAATAGTATATGCTTTAAACTTATATTTTAGTAAACAATTAAATGATCTAGTTTTATACAATAATTAAAACTCTTCTACCAATATTTACTCTTCTTTATAATGATTTAAATAATTTATTAGCCATGTTCCTTCATCTTCTCTAATACATGGAATCTTAAGGTAGCATAAGCTTCTTTATATGCAAAATTTATTTAAATTATATATAATTTTATTTAAAATAAAAAGTATAGCCAAATCAATAAATAAAATGACTACACTTTTAATTATTTAAGTAATAAGTAAATAATTTATATTTAAATAATCTTAATCCTTATATTATTTTTTACTAGACAGCTCTAATAATAATTTAATATTTTTTAGCTCATGCTCATTTAATTCCGAATCTAAACCTTTAAAGCTTTCATCTTTAACATACCAATTTTTATTACTGAAGTAGCTTTTGAAAGGTTCTTCTTTAAATGCATACCCATATCTTGCATATATTTCATTTCTAATTAAGTCCAAAGTATATTTATCATAGTTTTTTAATTCATCCTCCGTTAAGTATCTTTGATTGCTTTGAGGAATGATATATCCCTGAAGATTATTATATTCATTATGATCTTTATAATAAACATTCCCTAAACTATTTACATAACTTTCTCCTATTGTAGGATTTGAGTTTTTATAAGTATATTGACCTGAAGAATTGTCTTCAAACTGTTTTTTGTCTTCTGTATTAAGTTTAGTTAATAATTCATTATATTTTGGAAAATCTTTAATATTGTATCCACTTTTCTTTGCTTTTTCTAATAGCTTAGCACATTCTTCATAACTTTCTTTTTGAAAACTATCATTAGCTTTATAAATAAATACTTTATTAAGGATTTTCTTTCTATCCCCTTCTTTTAATTTATAAACTCCGGAGAGTTTTTCTTCAAAATCCACTGTATTTTTAACAGTTTCATAAATTTCATTTACTATTTCATCTTTGTATTTATATCCTAATGCTTTATTATAATTACGTATTTTTTCTGTTTCAGACATTTCCTTGCTTGCCTTTTTTATATAGTGATTGCACATTATATTATCTTTAAATAAAAATGCTGTTATAAAGCATATTACTACAATGAAAATGGATGCAAAAACTAAAATCTTCTTATTTTTATTACCATAGTCTTCATCATCCTCTTCAAAATCAACATCTTCCATTTCATCATAGTTCCCTTTAGAAAAACTTTTTTTGTTTTTCTCTTTGACCATAGTTTCATAAGTTTTTTCTAGTTCATTGTGAACATCCTCTGAATTAATTACTATAGTAGATTCATCTATATTATTTTCCTCTTTTGGTTTGTCCATTTCTTCAGATGTATTTTCTTTTTCCAAAGTTATCTCTTCTAAGATTTTTTCCTTTGGATGTTCTTTAATTACCTTTGTACCACATTTTTTGCAAAAATTATCCCTATCCTCTAATTTTGTTCCACACTTTTCACAGTAACTCATATTCCCCTCCATTTTACTCTACTATTACTGTTAGTATTAATTGCCCATCTGGTTTTCTTATAAATTTATAAGTATTTTTAAAATCCTTTGTGCTAGTATTGTCATATCCTCCTTCTTTTAATTTGTAATTTATTCATACTTTATTTTTATTTTTTCAAAATTATATGCATATTATATCATAGATTCATACATATCCCATTATTTCATACATTTTATTTTAAAAAATTATCCTTTATGTTATAATTTAGTAGCACTATTTGTTAACTTTTTCTTAATACTATTAATACTAAAAGAGGTGATTTTATGTTTTGTTCTAATTGTGGAAACAAGCTTTCAGAAGATGCTCAGTTTTGTACAAACTGTGGTTCTCCTGTATTAGGTAATAAACCAACAAATTTTAAAGATGGAAAAGCTAAAAATGAATTTACTAATTTTTTAAATTTTTTCATTAATTCTTTAAAAAATCCTGTAGATAAATTTAATGAATCTATAAAAAATATGAGCCTTTCTATGGTATCTTTATACTTTATAATTCTTACATTAATATCTGGACTTATTACTTCTTTTTCAATAAAGAAGTTTATATCTGATTTTATAGCTTTCTTTTCAAGTTTTATAGATAATGCTTTATCTTTTCACGAAAGAGCGGTACTATCCACAGAAATTCAAGGAATGATATCTAAAATGATACCAGTTTCAAAACTATTATTTTGGTATATTTTAGGCATTGTGTTGTTCTATGGATTAATAATATTAATTATGTATGTAATAGTTACTTTAATAATGAAAAAACAAATTAAGTTTGAAAGTTATTTAAAGGTTTCTTTAATATCTCTTGTAATATATTCAAATTTTACAGTATTGGCAGTTATAGTAGCATTTTTAAGCTTTATACTTTCAATGCTTATATACTCTTTGGCTCATATACTTGTTATAGTTGTATTATATAATGGTTTTAAAAATATAATGGAAGATGATTCTAAAACTCCGTACATATTCTCATTTTCTTATATTATAGCTACTAATTTATCCTATTATTTTATATTTAAGTCTATAATGCAATACTACCTTATGGCTATAAAAAATAATATTATTTAAGATTCACATAAGAACAAAGGATTTACTGCTAAGTATAAAAATATTCCTTAGCAATAAATCCTTTTTAATTTGAAAAATTGATATATATATTTTCTCCTTCTTTAAAAACTCCATTTTTACTATTAGAATCTTGTACTATTATGGTTTCATCTTTAGTTTCTATAAAATAATTTACATAAGATCCTAAAAATTGTTTATATTTAATCCTACCTTTTTTATCCCCTTGACTTTTATTAATTGTTATTTGCTCTGGTCTTATAAGTTCTGTTTTATTGTTTATATTAACTTTATTTATATGCCCTATAAAAGATGCTACAAATTCATTTTTAGGATTTTTATATATTTCCTCTGGAGTTCCTACTTGAATTAATTCTCCCTTATTCATTACTGCTAAATAATCAGCAATACTCAATGCTTCTTCCTGATCATGAGTTACAAATATCATAGTCATATTAAACTTACTTTGAATTTCCTTTATTTCTTTCCTCATTTTTATTCTAAGCTTAGCATCTAAATTACTTAAAGGTTCATCTAGCAAAAGTATTTTAGGATTAACTATTAAAGCTCTTGCTAAAGCTACTCTTTGCTGTTGTCCTCCACTTAACTTAGATATTTTTTTATCTTTAAATTCAGATAGTCCTATTATTTCTAAATATTCCTCTCCTTTTTTAAAAGCTTCTTTTTTTCTATATCCTTTAAATTTTAATCCATAGATTATATTTTCAATTACATTCATATGAGGGAAAAGGGCATAGGATTGAAAAACTGTAGAAACAGGTCTATTTTCTGGTGGAATCTTTGAAATATCTTCATTTTCTATTAAAATATTACCCTTATCTTGTTTTAAAAATCCACCTATAATTTTAAGAGTAGTAGTTTTACCACAACCACTTGGTCCTAAAAGACATAATAACTTGCCTTTTTCTAATTCTAAATTAATATTATCAACCACTTTTATATTATTAAAAACTTTGACCAAATTGTTTATCTTTAGATACATAATTTCCTCCTATAATAAGCTTTGTAAACAATATATTTATAATAAGTGTAGTTATAATTATTAATGATGCCATAGCAGAACCTACACCATATTCTCCACTTTGTATAGCATCAAACATTTCCACTGTAGCTACCTTTTGACCTGGATATATTAAAAATATTATCGCTCCTATAGTTGTCATAGTAGATGTAAAGTTATTTATAAATCCAACCAAGAAAGCTGGCTTTAACATAGGTAATATTATATCTTTAATTATAAATATATTAGGTGCTCCTAGATCTTTTGCTGCTTCTTCTGTTTGTAAATCTACGCCAGATAAAACTGCCGAAGACATCTTAGTGGTCATAGGGATTTGCTTAAATATACAATTTGTAATTACTATAAAAGATGTTCCTGTAAATTCCAAAGGATATTTGTTAAATGCAAATATATATCCTATCCCTAAAAATGTTCCAGGAATTATATAAGGTAGCGTAGATATAAAATCTATGAGTTCTCCACCTATAACTTTCCTTCTATCTACATAATAAGATATCAAGATTCCTAATAAACTACCTATTAATCCAGTAATTAATGAATATACTATACTTCTTCCAAAGCTACTTAAATTATAATTATAAATCCTTCTTATATTATCTAAAGTAAAAAACATTTTATTGAATTTATATTTGGTTATAGCGCTTAAAAATATTGATATATATTGCATAATCATTATTAATAAAAACAAATACGTAATTACTTTTAAAATAATAGCAGAAACTCCTTTTATTTTGTATTCATACCCTTCTAAGAAAAGCTTTTTACTGTCTTTAGAAAAAATTTCAAATTTACTCATATAGAATCTATATATTAAAAAAGCTATTAACGAAGGTATTAGTATAAGTACACTCATTGCTGCAGCCATACCAAAATTTCCATTAGCTATTATATTCATATAAACTTCTGTAGCTAAGACTTGAAAAGAACCTCCTATAATCATTGGTGTTCCAAAATCTGATAAACTTCTCACAAAAGCTAATAATGCAGAAACTATTATACCTGGTTTTATAATTGGTAAAACTATTCTTATTAAAGTATAATTAAACCCTCCTCCTAAATCTAAAGAAGCATCTATAAAATTTTTATCTATTCCCCCTATTATACCTATTAATAATAGTGAGGACATAGATATTAAACCTAAGGTTTCCATTATAACAATCCCCTGCCAACCATATGTATTAAAAGTTAGCTTTAAAATCTCGTGAGTTATAAAGCCTCTTCTTCCAAATAAATTTATGTACGCTAGTGAGGACACAAAGGGTGGTGATATCATTGTAAGCATTAAAGTAACTGTTATTATTTTTCTTATTCTACTTGATGAAAAACTTGCATAAAAAGCTATTGATATAGATATTAAAGTAGTAAATATTGTACACATGCAAGATACAAACAGACTATTATATATAAGTTTCTCATTATTTTTAAATATATCTTTATATAGGTTTAATGTAAAATTGCCATCTTTTAAAAAGCTTTCTTTTATAACACAAATAATTGGCCAAAATATAAATAAAAGTACTAATAATATTATAAATACTATTAGAATCTTATCTAAAATATTATAAAATTGGGTATCTAATTTATTAGATACCCTTAATTTTTTCCTGTTCATATTACTTATTACCTGCTATATCTTTCCATTTGTCAAGTATTTCTTTTCTATCCTTCCCAAAGGAAGATAAATCTTCTTTCATCAATTTATCCTTTGGCACTTTTAAATCTATGCCTTTAATCCCAGGCTTAACAAGCATTGCTCCATCTTTTCCATCTATTTTAGCTAGTTCTTCTTGTGTTTCTCTTTTTAATACCCAGTTTTCAAATATCTTAGCACCTTCTAAGTTGCTAGCATTTTTAAATATAGCCATTCCCTCTACAACCCATGGTATTCCATCCTGTGGATATATAACCTGCATATTTTTTTCTTTTTCTAATTTTACTATAGAATTATCTATATATGTTATACCTATGGCTACCTCTCCTGCTGTAGTCTTTAGTTTTGGATCCTTACCTCTTTTAGAGTAGTAAGATATATTTTTATTTAAATTTTCAAAGTACTTCCAACCTTCATCTTTTCCTTTTTGTTGTAATAAAGCATTTACTACTGCATAATTTGTACCAGATATTGCTGGATTAGACATTAGTATCTCATTTTTATATTCTGGTTTAACTAAATCATCCCAATTTTTAGGTACCTGTAGATTTTTTTCTTTAAGTACATCTTTATTAACTAAAAAACCTACTATTGTTAAACCTTTTCCCATCCAATATCCTTCTTTATCTTTGTATTCCTCTTTTATATCTTTAGATTCTTCTGGTATGTATTTTTCTAATAATCCTGAATCTTTCGCATCCATAAATGCATCCAATCCACCACCAAACCATACATCAGCCATAGGCTTTCCACCTTCAGCCTTAGTTCTTGATATAACTTCTCCTGAAGACATAGATAAAAACTCAACTTTTATGCCAGTTTCTTTTGTGAATTTTTCAAATACTGGCTTATAGTCTTCTGATGTAGCAATGATTTTTATAGTGCTGCCTTTTAAATCTTTTTTCTCCTCTGTATTTTTAGTTTCTTCTTTTTTTGAACCACAGGCAACTAATCCTAATGTCAAAATTCCTATTAAAAATACAGACACTATTGATCTTAATTTTTTCATTTTCCCCCTCCTCTTAAATTAAATACTTCAAAAATAAATAGTTACATTAACGTATTTTACATTTTTCTCTATATGTTTTCATTATTTGATTAACATCTTCAAAAATTATTATATCACGCTTAATATTGACAGGTTATTGCATTATTTTATCAGTATAGCTTCAACTATAATTAATATTTATAATCTGTTAAACTGACCAGCTTTAACCAATTAATATATTATAACCTTAGTGAGCATAAGCAGAAAAAAGACTGCTACACAAAGTGCAACAATCTTTCTTATAAATTTATTTTATTTTGATAATTATTTCTTAAATAAACTCCTATAAGTTTTATATGAAATAATATATTCTTTGCCAAACAAATATAAACACATATTGACTTCACTTCATTATGCAATTAATTCTTTTAAATTTATTAATTTATTAGCTTGATTTCCCTTTACCCAATTAAATATCATACAGGAATCTAGGGATGGATTGTACATATTAACCATTTTATCCTTTAGCATACTTTTTAAATTATAAGCTGCATAAATAAAGGCTGCTCTTTTCTTATCTATATCCATAAACTTTCTCATGTTTATTAGCCCTGCTGCAACCCCTGCAACAAAAAAACTAGGATTATAAGACACATTACGCATATCTGAAACTATTATTTTTAAATTTTCCCTTAAAAGTGGCATAAGCTCTCTTAAAAGACTCATTCCTTTTCCATCTGGTATATCTACTTTTAATATGTCTTGGCTTACACCTTTGCATACTTTAAGCCATTGCTGTCTATGTTTTACTTCATATATGTCTAGATAGTCTCCTAATGTTATAGCTTCTAAACATCTTAAATCATGAAATACATTACAATCCTTAAGCAAATCAGAAAAATCTATTATAATAGGTTTTTCTTCTGTTATTATTACGTTATCTCCTTGAAAATCTCCATGTGCATAGGAAGTTAAACAGGTTATTTTTAAATCTCCCAAAAAATTTTCATCATTAAAATAATAATAGGGATTAGGTAATATTTCTTCAGTACCATCTATGGATACCCATTGAATATCCTTCGAAACACCTATGCTCTTAAAAGCTTCTTTATACTTTTTATCCATATACCTATAGGACATCTCATTTTTTACTATTTCCATAGGAGTTAAATATTTTTTCTTATGCTCCTTATTCCAAGTAAAACAAAACTTACCTATTTTTGATATAACATTTTTCTTTAATTCTTGTTCACTTAAAACCTTATCTAAAAAAGTTTCAATATTATATATATTATCACCAGCTAAGTCATATAAATTAGCACTTATCAATTTATTATTATAGGTTATGTTATAGCTACATATTAATTCTGCTATATACTTTTGCATATTATTATTGGTAGCCACTTTATAGGCTTCATTAAATACTTTGGCTTCTTTACAATCAGTAAATTTCATAATTCCTACTTTATTGTCTTCTCCATATTCTACTAAAAACACTAATGCTTTAGATCTTCCAGATTTAAATTGTTTTAATATTTCTACGGGAGCTATTTTATCATTCTTTTCATTACTTTTATTATTTACCTCATTTATTAATTGAAGTATATCCATTAAATCTATTCCTTTCAAATTTATAATATTTTGATAGACATTTATTTATTTGAATATAACTTTATTTTAAAACTAATAAATTAAATAAATTTAAATATTAACTTAACTTATTATTAATATACAATAAAATAAAAATAAACATTCACAACATCATATTTAGTTATGAATGTTTATTTTTATTTTAAAGCTTCTCTGTTATTTCTCTTTCTATTCTTTTAATATCCTTTAATCTTAATCTAGTTTCATCCATTATAAATTCTTTACTTTTTCCTTCTAAAAGCAATTCCTTTGCTCTTGCCTTTGCTGATGATCCATCTTTCATTAATTTTTTCCTCCTCTTTTTATATTCTACTTATAGTTTTTAACTTTTCTCTTTTTATATACTTTTATTATTAAGTATCCTTTTATTTTTATTTTAGGGTATTTTTACTTTAGAATATGTTTTAATATAACCTGAAACCTATATATAAAAAAATTATTAAGTATTTAAACTTAAATTGATGGATATTTACTAAAATTTGAAAATATCATCCTTGCAACTCACTTTCAAAATTTATATATTAATAACAGTAATATATTTGAAAGGAATGATAATATGAAATCAACAGGAATTATAAGAAAAGCTGATGAACTTGGTAGAATATTAAACAAGGAAATTCTTTAGAAATTTTCACAGACGAAAATACAATATTCTTAAAAAAATATTCTCCTTGATGTACCCTTTGTGGCAATATGAATAATCTTATTATGTTTAAAGAAATACATATTTGTGAATGTTGTAATAAATATGTAAAGTCTCTCTAGTTAAAATGCTTATATATAGAAAAGGCTATTTCAAAATAGATTTGATTTTAATATAGCAAAGATAAAAAATATATGTAATAAACCACATGAATAAGCTTCGGTAATTCTTAATGTGGCAGAATTAAAAATTCACCTAGCTTCACCCCTAGAACGTAAAAATCCAGGAGTGAATTTTAAAAATGATTCCCCTCCTGGATAGAAAATTTTTAATAAATAAAATTTAAAATTTGTTAAAAACATGAATGGTTCATTAATGTTTTTTATCTTTGGTCTATTATAATTAACAAACTATATATTCTTTATTTCTTCTAATAAACTTATAGCTGCTTTTTTAGGGCCGTCCTTTTCCATACCACTTATACCTAGTCTAGTTCTTAGCTGTCCCACTTTTACTCCTGATTGGAAAAATTTATTGAAGTATTCTACTAATAATTTTTCTGTATCTTCCACTTTTTGTGCTGGTCCAAAAGGATTCGCAAAATAAGTTTTTACGAGTCCCTTTTCAGTAGTGGTTCCTTTAGCCATTCTTGCTCCATCTCTAAAGGTATCTAATGCCACATTTACATCTTTAAAGAATTCTAAATTTTCTCCCTTTGCTTCATAGTTATTAGCATATAAGAATAAATCTATTGGATATTCTGTAGTTATTTCTTTATAACTTGCCACAGGTATAACTAATCTAGCATTTACCTTATCTGGATTCATAAATATACTTCTATCTATTTGTTTAAAGGCATATCCAGTGTCTAAATCGTCTAATCTTACAAAGGCTCCTATCTCTGTTCCTGATCCTACTGGTTTTTCATCTTTATTTAGTTTAACTACACCCATATCATCAAATATTATAGTCATATCACTTATATAATCTTCGCTTAGTTCCCTAAAGGCTTCTAAACTTTCAGACTTTCCTGCTCCACTATCTCCCATTATTATTACATTAGCAGTCTTATCATTTTTAGTTACTATATTAACCATGGCACCGTGTATTGGTAAGTATCCTCTTTTTATCATTATTAAATTATGAAGAGTTAGTGTCATTTTTTTCATATAACCAAAGTAATCTATAGCTTCATTATAATTTACATAACCTAACATAATATCATTTTCTTTGTCATCATAGAAAACTGTTTGTATTTTTTCATTGTCGTCTCTTGCTCCAAGAACATATACTATATCTGGTTTTTTACCTCTATATTCCTCTTCTGTAGCTATTTCAAATAAGTTACATAAAGTTACTCCATGAGCCATATAATCTCTATGGAAGTATATGTATGCTAAAAGTGTTCCTACCTTTGCAGGATAACAAAACCAATGGTCTAAATTTATTCTGCAATTTTTTAATGGATTTTCAAAAGTTTCTTCAAACATACCATCTCTTGTATTCTTTTTAGGATAAGTTATAAAAGGTGGGTCTAATAATATAGACTCTATAAAAGGTATATCTTTTAAAATTTCATAATTCTTAGGCAGATCCCAACTAGAGTTATTTAATATTAAGCCCGCATTACCACCCGCCGGTAGTTGTCTATATATTCTTGGCTTTTCTCCTAAAACATTTTCTTCAATTTTTCTATAAGTTTTTAATATAAGATTAGAGAAATTATTGTTTGCATCTATAAAGCTAACATTTTGAAGACCATCTCCAATTTTGCTATTTTGAACTATAGTATATCTTTCAAGTTTTCTCCAAAAATTATATAAATCTTCTACAAATAAAATAAATTTATCTTTATCTTCTAACACTTTTTCATATTTATCTTCTAACTTTCTTATTTCTTCTGCTTTTAAAACCATAAGTAATTTAAATATATTAGTAATATCTTCTGAAAATATATCACTATCATCTATGTTCATAGTACTTTCTATGTACTTATATACATTAGTTTCTCTTTTTTCTATTTTTTTCATATAAGCTTGTAAAACCCTTTTAAAACCATAACTATTAAACAAAGCTTCTGCAGTATCACAATATTTTGCTGTAAAATTTATCATAGCTTTTCCTGTACTTAGAGAAAATTCTTTTTTCATTCTACTACCTCCAAATATGCAACATGAATTTAAGTTTTCTTGCATTTTAAATAATTAAGTAATATTATATCATATTTTTTTGAAATTTATATAGTATTTATTATTCATTTTATAAAAAACTTTATAAAATTTTTAATTATTCTTCTCTATGTATACTTCTATCTGAATCCCATCCCTCTGGATATCTTTTTTTTAGTTTTTCAATATTCTTATTTGCTATAGTTTCTAAATCTGACCCTATAACCTTAGATAAATATGTAATATACCAAAGCACATCTCCCAATTCTTCTATTAATTTATCTTCACATAATTCATGTCCATGAAATAAAACCTTTTTAATATAGTCTGTTACCTCTCCTGCTTCTCCGGATATTCCCATAGACCCTAAAGCTAGTCCATTTTTATCTAATTTTATAAATTCTCCTGCAGTTCTTTTCATTTCTTTTTCATAATCTTTAAAATCCATACTATTACCTCCATAATTTTATAATCCGCTACTATAACATAGTATCATAATTATTTTTTTTATATAAACGCTAAATCATAATATTAGTGAATAAAAAAATATATCCCATAAATTAATTATATTTCCTAGGATATATTTTTTATTAACTTTACGTTTTGTTTTTAATTCAATAATATATACTATATATTATATTTTTCTGCTAATTTTTTAGTATATATTTTAATTACTGCCATAGCTGGTGATGCCAAAAGCATTCCCCACACACCAAATAAACTTCCACCTATGGTTATTCCTAAAATTATTAAAAATGGACTTAGTCCTACCTTATCTCCAACTAATTTGGGTTCTAAATACCATGCATCAAATTGTTGCAGTAAAAATAAAAATATTAGTACCCATAAAGCCTTAACTGGTACATAAAATAAATTTATTACCACCGCTGGAATCATTCCTATAAATGGTCCAAAGTAAGGTATCATATTTGTTACACAAACTATTAAAGCTATTAAAAGAGCATAAGGTGATTTTAATATTATTAACCCTATTAAAGCTAAAAGCCCTATTATTAAAGAATCTAATGCTTTTATACCTATATATAACTTTATCATTGAATTTACAGTTCTAAAAAACTCTATGATTTTTTCACCATACTTTTCTCTGAATATTAAAAAAACAACTCTTTTACCATTAAATGCAAATTTTTCTCTATCATTTAAAACATATATAGCTATAATTAACCCAAAAACTAAATTAACCATGAAGGTAGTAAAGGATATAGTCTGATTTAAAATAGTGTTTAATCCCACACTAGTAAAACCAGCAATTTTGTCTATTAAATCCTTATAATTCCCTTTAAAAACATTAGAAGAATTTATTATATTAGAAATCTCCTCATTAGCCAATAAATTATTTACCATTTCATATCCCTTATTTGTAAAGTAAGGGATATTTTGAAATATATCCATTATGCTTTGAAAAACTTTAGGTACAATCATACTTAAAACTAGAGCTACAATCCCCAAGGTTATAACATAACATATAAGTATGCTTAGGTTCCTTTTAATTTTAAACCTTCTTTCAAAAAGCTTAACTAATGGATTTAATATATATGCTATTATAAAAGCAATAATGAATGGAGATAATATTTTAAAAACTTTTCCTATTCCTGAAAAAACATTATTATAATTTTTAAATATTTGAATTAATATAAAAGATATTACTAAAGAAGAAACTATAGGTATTATTATATCTAGATACTTAATTTTTTTATCTTTAATCAATTATTTTGCCTCCTAAATATACTAAAATAATTATTGTTCATTACAATATATTAAATTTTATCATGGTTTTATATTTATGTTTATAAACTTTTTGTTAATCATGGTATTATAGAGAAATCTAATATAGACTAGCCTAATTGTTCTATTATTAGAATGACTTTTCTACTATTTATATGTTTAACTTTATTTTAACACAAATAATGCTATTAATAGTACTGTTTACTATAATAAAATATTTTAAAAATAATTTTAAATAATTAACTTAAATAAATCTTATAAAATAAATAAGCCAATAGTAAAAAAGTCTATTGGCTTATTTATTAAATCATTAACA
>NZ_LHUL01000007.1 GCF_001276985.1 Clostridium botulinum | reverse complement strand
GAAAATCATCTAAATTCTCTTTACTATACTTATCTTTTACATGTATTCCTATCAGATACTTTCCAGCCTTTGTTGGTGTGTAATTAAAACTATTTGTTTCTCCATAATCTCTTATCATTGTCCAACTGTTTGTGGATAGATCCTTTACCCAAAATTGATACAATACTCCATTTTCAGAATTTCCATATCCTTTTATAACGTAGCTTTTTCCAACTCCTATTTCTCCATTAGTTATTACATTACCATCGTATGAAACTTCCACTTTTTCTAATTTAGCTTTACTTACAGTTACTGTATAATTCTCATATATAAAATCATCTAAATTTTCTTTACTATACTTATCTTTTACATGTATTCCTATCAGATACTTTCCAGCCTTTGTTGGTGTGTAATTAAAACTATTTGTTTCTCCATAATCTCTTATCATTGTCCAACTGTTTGTGGATAGATCTTTTACCCAAAATTGATACAATACTCCATTTTCAGAATTTCCATATCCTTTTATAACGTAGCTTTTTCCAACTCCTATTTCTCCATTAGTTATTACATTACCATTGTATAAAACTTCCACTTTTTCTAGCTTAGCTTCATTAGATACAGTAGTTAATGCTTTTTCTATATTACCCATCTTTACATTAGTATCTACTAAATTATTCTGTATAATATTTTTATCAGTTTCTGATTTTTCTTGATTTTCTTGTATATTTATACTAATTTCTTTTTCTTTTTTGTTATTCTGTTCATCTATAGCTAAAATTCTTAAATTATGTATTCCATTTTTCAAAGAAGAAATATCTTTTGTATATTTTAATCTAGTTTTATATGTATTTTCTTTAAATTCTAATTCATTTAAATTGGCTTGTCCTATTTTTTTATTATCTATATATAAATATATTGATTTTAACTTTAAAATAGATTTTATTTCTCCATCAATATTTAATTTCTTATCATTTATTATGCCTTTATGTATTGGCGTTTTTAAATCAATGCTTATATTTGATATAGCTTGTACTCTTATAGAAAATAAAAATAATATAAAAAACAATGAAATAATCTTAGGCATTAAATTATATTTTTTATTTCTCATAAACTCACCCTTTCAAAATTATATATTTTTATTATCGTAATATATGTATATAATTTTACTTTTTAAAATAAAAAAAGATGGCTTTTCACCACCTTTTTTTATTCAGTTTTAAATAGTGCTGTAAATTCTTCGTTATTTTTCAATTGTTGTAGATATTTGACGAAATTTGTATTTAACTTTTCTCTTCTCAGTGCATACTCTACAGTAGCCTGAAGAAATCCTAGTTTATCTCCAACATCATATCTTCTACCCTCAAAATTATATGCATACATGGCCTCTTTATTAATCAATGTTCTCAATGCATCTGTAAGCTGTATTTCTCCACCTTTACCTGGTTTTGTATTTTCTAAAATATCAAATATAGCAGGACTTATAATATATCTCCCTAATATAGCCATATTAGATGGAGCTTCTTCCTTAGGTGGTTTTTCTACTAAATCTTTTATTTTATATATTCTATCTTCTATAA
Source organism: Clostridium botulinum (assembly GCF_001276985.1). Classification (GTDB taxonomy): domain Bacteria; phylum Bacillota; class Clostridia; order Clostridiales; family Clostridiaceae; genus Clostridium_F; species Clostridium_F botulinum. The sequence continues at coordinate 90,223 of NZ_LHUL01000007.1, read as the reverse complement.
ACATACCTTTCACAATACCATATTTATGTACATCTTCCTCTGGTACTTCTTGTACACCTACTATAGTTGTTTGATATTCATTGTAGCATTTTATAAGCTGCTTCAAGCATGGTTTATCACTATAGACTACATCGTCTCCTAACATTACTGCAAAAGGTTCATTGCCAACAAAAGTTTTAGCACAACTTATAGCATGCCCTAATCCTTTAGGTTCTTTTTGTCTTATATAATATATTTCAGCCATATTAGATATATCCTTAACCATAGAAAGCATTTCAGCTTTACCTTTTTCTTCTAATTCCTTTTCCAATTCTACAGATTTATCGAAATGATCTTCTATAGCTCTTTTATTTCTTCCAGTTATTATTAATATTTGTTCTATACCGGATTTTACAGCCTCTTCTATTATATATTGTATAGTTGGTTTATCAACTATAGGTAACATTTCTTTAGGTTGAGCTTTAGTTGCAGGTAAAAATCTTGTTCCCAATCCTGCTGCAGGAATTATGGCCTTTTTAACTTTCATAAGTATACCCCTTTCTACATACAAAAATAAAACAAATTTAATATTAAACTTAGTTGTTCTTTGATAAATAACCTTCAATTTCTTTTAATATTTCATCTTTTGGATCAATTTTTTTAGCGATATCTATATGATTTTGTACTTGCTCTAAGTCTCCCTTATTTAAATAGCACATTATAAGATTAGTACATATTTCTATAGACTTTTCTACTTCAAAAGCTTTTCTTAAATATTTTATAGCAATATCATAGTTTTCTAATGCTGCATAATTTATTGCTAATTCATTTACTGCATCAATTAATCCATTGTCTATTTCTAGGGCTTTATTTAAATAATATATAGCTTTATCATAATTTTCTAACATTCTATAGGCTACTGCTACATAATAATATACTGTTGGATTATCCTCTAATTTATTCATAATTGGTATCAATTTTGTTAAAGCTTCTTTAGGATTTTTATATATTAATTTTTTTCCTTCCTCGAAACTTAATATATCCTTTAATGAATTTTTATATTCTATAATATCTGTAGTTTTCTCTCCTCCCATTGATATGTATTTATCCAAAGCATGCCAGGCTGCTTTAAAATCATTATCTTCTTTTTTTATTATGGATTCATGTAAATATGGTTTTTCATACCCTTCTATTTTTTTAGCTCTTTCTATTATGTTAAGTTCTTCTTCTTTATACATTTTATCCTTTTGTCTTAAATTTTCTAATATTAATATTAATTTTTCATAAATATCCTTGCTTTCTTCTAATTTCAATAACCCTTTTAATAATACATATGCATCTTCATAGTTTTCTCTCTTTATTTCTTCAAATATTCTTCCTTTAATATAATCTTCACTTTTAGGTATATTATCTAGCATATTTTTGTATTCATTATTAAACTTAAAATCCTCATCTGCCCCTAATACAAAAAACATTCCTTCTACAAAAAAAATAATAGGTATATTATCTAAATCTTCACTTTGTTTTATCTCCTCCACTAAGCTCTTAGGTTTTAGTGGTACATATATATTTTCATCTACACGAACTTTAAATATTTCAAATATTTTTCCTTTTTTTATTTCTAAAAACAACATTTTAGATAATTTTTCTGCTAAATATGATTTCATTTCCATCTATATCACCTACACTATAAATTCTATATTTATATTAATTCTATAATAATATAAATGATTAAACAATGAAAATACAAAAATATTTAAATTATGCATAGGATAATTTTTAAAGTTATCCTATGCATAATTTAAATATTTGTAGTTTTAAAATTTATTTATCATATTCTTTATATTTTTTTCTAGCTTATTTATATTCATTTCAGCCCCTTCAGCTGTTGTGTGTACTGATGATAAATATATTTTTATTTTAGGTTCTGTTCCAGATGGTCTAATTACAAAATTAGTACCGTTATTTAAATGAAATTTTATAACATTAGATTTAGGAAATTTATTAATATATTCTTTCTTTTTATTAATATTTATTTTCAAACCTGTTTTATAGTCTTCTTTTAGTAGTATTTCTTCATTAAATATAGTTTTAGAATCATGAATTCTTAAATTATTGATTATATTTTCTATTTTATTTTTGCCCTCTTCTCCTTTAAACTCCATGGATATTAATTTTTCCTTGTAATATCCATATTTATCATAAAGTTCTGTTAAAACATCAAATAAATTTTTATTTTGACTCTTATAATATAAAGCCATTTCACATATTAATGCGGAACTTATTATTCCGTCCTTCTCCCTAACAAAGTCTCCAAATAAATATCCATAGCTTTCCTCAAATCCAAATATAAATTTATTTTGTCCATCCTTCTTAAATTCCTCTATTTTCTCTCCTATATATTTAAAACCTGTTAAAACTTCTTCTACCTTAACTCCATAGTCTTTACATATATTTTTAACCATATCTGTAGTTACTATGGTTTTTAAAAGCACTGAATTTTCGGGTATTTTTTTTTCTTCTTCTAAGGAACTTAATATATAATTAGTAAGAATTACACCTAATTCATTTCCATTTAAAGCTACATATCTTGTACTATGATCCCTAACCATAATCCCTACTCTATCACAATCAGGATCGGTAGCTATTATTACATCAGGATTTATATTTTCTGCCTCTTTTAAAGAAGCATAGAAAGCTTTATTATCCTCTGGATTAGGATATTTTACTGTTGGGAAATTTCCATTAGGTTTTTCTTGATCCTTAACTACAAAAACATTATTATATCCAATTTCACATAAAGCTCTTCTCACTGGAACATTTCCAGTTCCATGTAGTGGTGTATATAATATTTTAAAATCCTTTTCATAATTTTTTACAATATCTTTTCTTAAAGTTAAATTTTTTACATTATAAAAATATTTATTTAATATCTCTATTGGTACAAATTCGTATAAATTTTTTCCCTTTGCATCGTTTATATCCATATACTTTATACAACCTAAGTCCTCTACTTGTTTTATATACTCAGCTATCTCTTGTGCTTCTTTATCTGTTATTTGATTTCCATTATGATTATATACTTTGTACCCATTATACTCTTTACTATTATGTGATGCAGTTATAACTATTCCAGCTTTACATTTTAGTTCTCTAACAGCATAGGATAGTATAGGTGTGCACATTATATCACTAAATATATATACTCTTATACCATGTGAACATAGTACTTCACTAGCTTTTTTAGCAAAATCTAAAGAATCATTTCTACAATCATAGGCTATTGCAACAGATATAGCTTTTTCTTTAAAATTATGAATTAGATAATTTGATAACCCTTCTGTAGCTTTAGCTATAGTATATTTATTTATTCTATTTGTACCTAAGCCAACTATCCCCCTTATTCCACCTGTTCCAAAGCTTAAGTCTTTGTAAAATCTATCTTTTATCTCTTGTTCATCATCTATGTTTTTTAATTGTTCTTTTTCTCTTTCTTCTAAAAAACAAGAATTCATCCATGAATTGTAAGCATATTTATAGTTCATTTACTACCTCCAATAAAATTTCATACTACATTATATTAAAAAACATAAATAATTGTACTCTAAATAAAATTTCACCCAATTTTATTTTATAAAATCTATAATTATATTTTCTTTATTAAAATATTTATACACTTACGTACATTTTAAGAACTCTTAGTCATTTATATTATTTCTAGTAAAGGCCTCAAACAAATTTTCCATAGAAAATTAATGCTGCGTGTCAAAAGACTATATTTTCCATAATGTCTATGTAAATTGGATTTATACTTAAATCTATTTGCGCCAGCAAACTAATTTGAAATTTTATCTATTTTAGACTAGCTAATATAATAAAGTTTTTAATTTAAAGTAGTAATTTATAATTCACGAAGTCTAGTTTTCTAAAAACAACTAAGTAACATATTATTATAAATAGAATATCATTTAATCATTTCTAATTAGTCTATATAAAGTTATAGATAAATATCTATATGCTAAAAAATCTGTAGCACATGCTTTTCATTATAAATGTAACATCCACTCAATTTTTAACATGAATAAGCTAGCATATTAAAATCAGAAATTTTGGATATCTGATTAAAATTTAAAATACTAACTATTATAGAAAAGCCCCTACTACACTATAGCTTTTTTGATCCATCTATATATTAAATTAGAATTGATTTTATAATATTTAAAATAATAATTAAATTAGTAAAATATTATAATAGCTTTTAGAGATATCAAAACAAGAAATACTTTTAAATAAAATAGATGTTTATAAAAATAATTAGAATACTTTATTTGTGAACTAATATTTAAGCATGAAATAAACATAACGTTTTTAGGTCTGTTACTTACAGGACGTAGCATTATAGTATTAACTTAAATATTATGACACAAATATTAGTATTCTTTATTTTTATACCTATCTGTTAACTAAAAGTATTTCTTGTTTCAATTTTCAACCTTTAAAAAAAGGTTAAACTACAATTCCATTATGTTATTATCCAAAGAATATAGAAACTATAGTACTATCTAAATTCTCCATAAAAGTTATATCTTCTCCTAATTCTAAATCAGATATTCTGAATGTCTTACCAATATCATATTGAGATAAATCTACCATTATATTATTAGGAAGTTTTTCCTCTGGACATCTTACCTTAACACTATTTTTTTCTTTTTGAACTATCCCTCCCTTTTTCATGATTAAATCATCACCTGAAAAAAGTATTGGTATTTCTGCATTAATTAGATTAGAACTATTAGTAACATTTTCTAAATCTATATGTATTACGTTCTTTTTTACTGGATCCTTTTGAACTTCTTTTATAAGAACTTTATAATCTGTTCCTTCATAATTTATATCTGTTACTCCATGTTCCCCTACCTGTGAAATCATATTATTTAATTCTATTTCTCCTACTTCGAACATTAAATTGTTTAAATTTTTTCCATATATTATACCTGGTACTTTTCCATCTCTTCTTACTTTATTACTATTTTTACAATTTCTTTTTTGTATAAATAATTTTTCCATATTCATCCCTCCACTTTTTGTATTATTTACAAAATGTTATGTATTTATACAATAAAAAAAGCATATAATAAATTTTATATATATATATATTGCATTTGAATAATATTTAACTTATAATAGTATTGTTTTAAGTAAAGAATCCACGGGAACCATTGAGCTTTCATAGTTTCACGGGAGTATTATTATGAAAGAAGGTGCATATTACGGTGTATAAATTAAATCAAAATGAAACCCCAGTTTTTGATGCTTTAATGGAGTATGTAAATAGGGAAACCATTCCATTCCATGTTCCTGGTCACAAAAAAGGTGTAGGAATGGACGAAGCATTTAAAAATTTTATAGGAGAAAATCCTTTTAAAATTGATGTAACTGTATTTAAATTAGTTGATAGTTTACATCATCCAACTGGTGCTATAAAAAAAGCTCAAGAATTAGCAGCTGATGCTTATGGATCAGATGCAGCATTTTTTTCAATCCATGGTACTTCAGGCGCCATACAAGCCATGATTTTATCTGTAGTTGGTGATGGAGATAAAATTATAATTCCAAGAAATGTTCATAAATCTGTTACTGCCGGTATTATATTAAGTGGCTCAGTACCTGTTTATATGCAACCCGAGCTAGATAAAAAAGTAGGAATAGCTCACAATGTTACACCAGAAACTGTTGAAAAGACCTTAAAGGAGAATCCTGACGCAAAAGCAGTTTTGATAATAAATCCAACTTATTATGGTGTGTCTACAGATATAAAAAAAATTGCAGAAATTGTTCATAGTTATAATATCCCTTTAATTGTAGATGAAGCTCATGGACCACACCTTGGTTTTAATGATAGATTACCTATATCTGCTATGGAAGCTGGAGCTGATATGTGTGCTCAAAGCACTCACAAAATAATAGGCGCTTTAACTCAATGCTCTTTGCTTCAAGTAAAATCTAAGAGAATAGATGTAAATAGAGTTCATCAAGTATTAAGTTTACTTCAAACTACATCTCCATCTTATATATTAATGGCTTCTTTAGATTGTTCTAGAAGGCAAATAGCTTTAGAAGGTAAAGAACTTTTAGATAAAGCTATAAATTTGGCAACCTATGCTAGAGATGAAATTAATAAAATTCCTGGTTTTTACTGCTTCGGTAAGGAATTATTGGGTAAACCTGGAGTATATGCTTTAGATCCTACAAAGATTACTATTAACTGTAGAGATCTAGGTATAACAGGCTATGATTTGGATATGCTTTTATGTGAAAAATATCATATTCAAGTTGAATTATCAGATTTATACAATGTTCTCGCTGTAGGTTCTTTTGGAGATACTCAAGAATCTATTGATGCTTTAATAAATGCATTAAAAGAAATTAGTAATGAGCATTATGGAAAAGGAACAAAACAAAATAGTTTTATAGATGTTCCTGAAATACCTGAAAACACAGCTGCTCCGAGAAAAGCTTTTAATGGTGTTAAGGAATGTGTACTTTTAAAAGATAGTATAGGAAAAGTAAGTGGAGAATTTTTAATGGCTTATCCGCCAGGAATTCCAGTATTATGTCCTGGGGAGATAATAACACAGGAAATTATAGATTATGTGGAAAAACTAAAAGAGACAGGATTATATGTACAAGGTACAGAGGATCCTGAGGTTGAATATATAAAAATTGTGAAATAAGAGTGGACAAAGGTTTCTTTTAAAAACTGCGTTCATGAAATTTTGTAAGTTATAAACTTTATTTTAAAATAAAAAATCTATGAAATATGTGCTTAACGCTTTAATTTCATAGATTTTATTTTTTATATTATTTATGTCAACAGTAGAACCTAATGTTTAAATAGCATATTTTATGAATAAAATTCTAGTTTTTTGCTCTTACAAGATATAATCTTTCATTTATATTCTCTTTCTCTGAATTGTGTATGAACTTTAAATACTCTCTTTCATTCATACATAATATTTCATTATAAGTTTTTAGCAATTTTTTAAAATAGTTTATCTGGTAATCTAATTTAAATAAGGGATCTGATATTTTTTTATTAAATCTTATAGAAAAAGATTTTCTTTTTTTATTTATACAGCCTTTTATATAATCATAATAATCTATTCCTGAATATATTAATTTTACATTTTTAAAATTCAGTTTTAATATTTCTTTATAAATTGTATATACTTTTTTAAAGCTTTCTTTAGACATGGCGTCTTCTTCATTAAATATATTTTCTATTATTGATTTCATTGCTTTTAATAAATCATTAGTTTTCTTTCTTAAACTTGGTAGCTGTAATAGTATATTTTTCACTTTTTCTATATCTTTTACCTTTTCCTTTTGCAAAAATTCTAGTGCTTTTATAGATAATTCTATATCTTCGTTTTCCTTATGTAAATCCTCTTCACTTCTTAAAGCTTTAAATATATTATTTTTTTTATTTATACAAAAAAATATCTCATAGTAATAGGCTAATGTAGCCAATGATTTTTGTATGTTCTTATCTTGTACAATATTATTGTTTTCATCTATATATTCTATACCTTTGCTTTCTTCCATTAACAAAGTTTTTTTATTAAATAATACTTCTCTATATTCTATTTGGTTATATTTTATAACATCTGAGACTAATAAGTATTCTCCTTTATTTGTATATGAACTAAGTTTTTCCTTTAAAACTTCATCTGCTTTAGAATATTTAAACATCTTAACACCCCAACACTTTTTAATTCAAATATTATTATAATTATACTAGATTTTTTTAAATTTATTATAAATTACATATTATATATTAAACGCTTTATAAAAAAATAAATAAGCTCTTGTGTATATTAATTAAGAGCTTATTTATTAATTAATTTTAAACTTAATTCCCTAATAACCTTAATGGGTATAAAATAAATTTATTCATTACAAGATAACGCACCTAAAGCTATGGAATATAATTTAGATTTTGCTGTATCTGATCTGGATACCAAAACTATAGGACATTTAGCCCCCGCAACTATGCCTGCATTTTCTGCTCTAGCTAAATAGCCCATAGATTTAGCAAGAAAATTTCCTGATTCCATACTTGGAACTAAAAGTACATCGACATCCCCTGCTACTTCACTTTCTATCCCTTTATGTTTAGCAGCTTCTTTAGATATAGCATTATCCAAAGCCAACGGTCCATCTATAATACAGCCTTTTAACTGCCCCCTTCTATTCATCTGAGTTAATGCTGCAGCATCTATTGTAGATTGAATATTAGGATTTACCACTTCTACTGCACATATCGGTGCTACATTAGGAGTTTGTATTCCTAAAGAATGTGCTACTTCTATTGCATTTTTTACAATAGCTATTTTTTCATTAAGTCCTGGATAAGGTACTATACCACCATCTGTCAAAAACAATAACTTATGATAAGTTGGCACATCATATATCATTATATGAGATAATAGGTTTTTTCTCCTTAGATTTGCTTCTTTATTTAATACAGCCTTCAATAATTCTGCTGTCCCAAGCATTCCTTTCATTATAAAATCTGCTTTTCCCATAGTTATTAATTCTACTGCTTTATTTGCAGCTTTTTTATTATTTTTTTCATCTATTATTTTTATATTGTTTATATTTAAACTTTCTTCCTTTGCTATAAATTTTATTTTATCTATATCTCCTACTAAAATTGCATCTATGATTCCTAATTTTACTGCTTCAATTACAGAAATAAGTACTTCCCTATCCTGAGCCACTGCCACTGATAAAATTTTCTTTTCTTTATCTTTAGCTAAATTTATAAGATCTTTAAGTGTTTTTACCATAATAAACTCCTCCATTTCACCTTATGTAATCTATTACAATAATTATTATTCTTATATAAAAAAAAGTCAATATTAATAGTTAGATTGATAAATAACCACTATATCATTTCTTTATTCCTTATATACTCTTAAATTACTCTATAAACTAGAAATTTACTATTAATATCTTTCACATAATTATTACAGAAATCTTCCAAGTGAGAGTAATTCTATAAAACTTTTGTTACAATCAAAAAACTGTTTTTTAATAGTTTTTTATTGTATAAATTCTATAATTTATACAATAATTTTAAGGTTCAAATGAAGTTTTATTATAAAAAATTCCACCCTTCATCTGAACCTTAAAAAAACTTATTTATATGATACAACCCATAGATATCCAAATATATGATATATTTTATCATAGTAGGAATACAACAATATGTATCTATTTAAAGTATAACCTAATATATTATCTTTTCATCTATATCCTTTATACTGTTACATCCTGTTAAAACCATAGCTGATTTTAATTCACTTTTTAAATTTTCGACATAAATTTTTACCCCTTCTCTTTCTCCTCCAAAGGAAGCTGTTACAAAGGGTCTTCCTATTAATACTGCATCTGCCCCTAAAGCTATCATTTTTAATACATCTACACCAGTTCTTACACCACCATCTGCTAATATGGTTACTTTTCCTTTAACCGCTTCTGCGATTTCAGGTAATACATCTGCTACACCTGGAGTTTGGTCTAAAACTCTACCACCATGATTTGATACTACAATGGCATCTACCCCAGCTTCTACGGCTAATTTAGCATCTTCAACAGTCATTATTCCTTTTAATATAAAAGGTAATTTAGTACTTTTCACTATTTCTTTTATTTCTTCTACAGTTTTAGGGCCCACTGGTTTCCCATGAAGAGCTAAAGTTATAAGTCCTGCTGCATCTATATCCATGCCAACAGCATAAGCTCCTGCTTCTTCTGCTAATTTTATTTTATTTATCACATTATCATTTTCCCAAGGTTTTATTATTGCAATACCTTCCCCATTAAATTTTTTTAACTCATCCAAATTTGTAATTAAGAAAGAATCTACTGCAGTATCTCCTACCATTGGATATATACCTGCATCTCTACATCCACCAATTACCCAAGATATATATTCTTCTTCTGTAAACTTACCACCCATATTTAGAGTAGTTCCTGATACTGGAGCTGCAAAAACAGGCATGTCCATTTTCTTTCCAAATAATTCTACGCTTATATCTGGATTCTTGACATCATGAATCAATCTCATATTTAATTTATAAGAATCTAATGCATCTATATTTATAGTAAATGCATCTCCTGTGCCTTTACCGCCCATACCAGGTACTTCACCACTACAGGCTTTTCCATTACATACTCTGCAAACTCTACAACTTCCATTTAAATTTTCGCGGGCATTTTTTAATATATCTTTATAATTCATTTTGTAATACCTCCTTATTTTATAAAATTAGATTATTAATATAATTTTATAACTAATCATGCTGTGTGTAAACGTTCCACAGCCATATTAACATTTTTAAAACTCTACTAGTATAGTTTGTCCTTTTATTAGTTAAAATAAAAGACCTCCTCTAATTTTTTAGGAACACTATTATTAAAAAGCAAACATTTTTTATATTATTCATAGGACTATATTCTGATGAGAATTTTAAAACTTATTTGTATATTTTCTCATATATTTCATCTATATTTTCTTCTGTATAAACCTTTATTCCATTTCTAGTTAATAGTTCTGCTGTTACTCCATTCCCATCTTTTTTGTTACCTGAAAAAGTACCATCATATATTTTCCCAAAACCGCAGGATGGACTTCTAGCTTTTAATATAGCTACTTTAGCATCACATTCCTTTGCTATTTTTAGAGTTTCATAGGCACCTTTTAAAAATTCCCTTGTGACATCATCACCCTCTGGTCCTATAATATTAGCTTTTTCATCTAACACCTCTGCTCCTGTAGCATTATTTATTTCATGAGGTGCTCTTGGGGTTTGTTGTCCTCCTAGTTGTTCTGGACAGACTAAGACAGCCTTTCCTTCTCTAAATAGTTTTAATGCTTTTTCATTTAAATTATTTCCGCCATTATACTTACAATTAACTCCACAAAGACAAGCACTTATCAATATCATAAAATTCCCTCTTCCCTTATATCTAGTAAATATATACACTAAAATATACTGTTTTCTTTATTCTTTAAAGTAAATTCATAAAATCTCTTCTCTAATTCTAAACTTTAAACTCCTCTACATTATGAATAAATTAATAGCTTAGATTTTAGTAAAAAGTTCGTCTAAACCTAAGCTATCTAATTTAAATCTACTTTAGCTCTACTACTGTAACTCCAGTACCACCTTCACCATATTCACCTAGTCTATATTTCTTAACATGAGAATGACCTTTTAGCATATCCATAATTGTTTTTCTTAAAACTCCTGTACCTTTACCATGTACTATAGTAACTTCTCCCAAGCCACCTAAATAAGCCTCATCTAAATATTTATCTACAGTATATATAGCTTCTTCTGCATCCATTCCTCTAAGATCCACAGAAGACTCTACTCTCCTTAAATTCAAATTGAGTTTTTTAGATTTCTTTATTTTTGATGAACTATTATTAGAATTACTTCCCTTAGCAGCTCTTAAATCTTTAATATTAGCTGTTATTTTCATAATTCCGGCTTGAACTAATACATCACCTTTATTGTCTGGTTTTGATAGAACTATTACCTTTTGGTTTATTGAAGCTAAAAGAACTTCATCTCCTTCTTTTACATTCTTTAAAGCTTCTCCTTTATGAACTGTTTTGATTTCCTTTTCTTCAATAGAATCTAATTTATCTTTTAATTTTTTTCTTTCCTCTTCTAATTTACGCCTTGCATCTGAAGAATAACCCATTCTTTCTAATTGTCTTATATCTTTTAATATTTTATCTGCCTCTTCTTTTGCTTCCTTTATTATATTCTTTGCTTCTCTTCTTGCATCTATCAAAGCATTATCTCTAACTTTTTGAAGTCCTTCTAATTTTTCTTCGTATTTTTTCTTTTCTTTATCTCTTTCCAATTTAAGATTTTCTGCAAGTCTTGCATCCTCTTGAGCCTTTATACTCTTTTCTTGCAAGTTTTGGATTAATTCTTCAAATCTTATATTTTCATTAGATATATTTTCTCTAGCGAAATCTATAATATAATCTGGCAATCCTAATCTTTTAGATATTTCAAAAGCATTTGATTTACCTGGTATACCTATTAACAATCTATAAGTAGGTCTTAAAGTTTCCACATCAAACTCAACAGAAGCATTTTCTACCCCTTCTTTTCTTAAAGCATAAGCTTTTAGTTCACTATAATGAGTTGTAGCAATTATCTTTGTTCCTCTTTTTCTTAAGTTTTCTAATATAGAGATAGCTAATGCTGCTCCTTCTGTTGGATCTGTTCCTGCTCCTAATTCGTCAAATAAAACTAAAGAGTTCTCATCTGCTTTATCCATAATTTCTACTATATTTTTCATATGAGATGAAAAAGTGGATAAACTTTGCTCTATACTTTGCTCATCTCCTATATCTGCAAAAACATTATTAAAATAACTTATTACAGAGTTTTCTCTAGCAGGAATCATAAGTCCACTCATAGCCATTAAATGTATTAACCCTACTGTTTTTAAAGTTACAGTTTTACCTCCTGTATTAGGTCCTGTTATCATTAAGGATGTAAACTCTTCTCCTAACTTAACACTTATAGGGACTACCTCTCTTCTATCTATAAGAGGATGCCTTCCTTCTATAATATCAACGATACCTTCATCATTAATAGTTGGACAAGTGCAATTATATTCACTAGCAAATTTCGCTTTAGCAAATATAAAATCTAATTCCCATACTATATTAGCATCTGTCTTTACTCCAGTTATATTAGCATTTATTTTAGCTGATAGAACAGTTAATATTCTTTCTATTTCCGCCTTTTCTTTTAACATAAGTTCTTTTATTTCATTATTTAAGTTAACTAAACTCATAGGTTCTATAAAAAGAGTAGCCCCTGTAGAACTTTGATCATGCACAAGTCCTGGTACTGCTCCCTTATGTTCTGCCTTTACTGGTAAAACATATCTATCTCCTCTAACTGTATATATATTTTCTTGAAGATAAGAGGAATAACTTCTAACTAAAGAGTTTATTTTATCTCTTACAGAATAATTTTTTTCTTTTAAAGATCTTCTTATGTTATAAAGAGTAGAACTGGCTCTATCTGCTATTTCATCTTCTCCTTCTATAGCATTAAATATTTCTTCTTCTATTTTAGGCAATGAGAAAATACCCTCACATATATTCTCTAAAACCCTATAGCTTTCTTCCTCTTCCTTATGATTTATATATTCTTTGAATCTTCTTGCACACCTTAAAACTGCAGCTATTTTTAAAAGTTGCCCTGGCAATAATGCAGATCCTTTTTCTGCTAAGGAAATTCCACTTCTTATATCGTATACCCCTTCAAAGGGTGGTGCTCCCTTTGTAATCAATAATTTAAAGGCCTCCTTTGTTTCTTCTAAGTGCTCCCTTACTTCATACATACTATCATAAGGTTTTAAATCTTCTATTATATCTTTTGCAGCTTTTGTACAGGTGTAATTTTTTAAAATTTCCTGTATTTTATTAAATTCTAAAACCTTAATAGATTTATCCTTCACTTCTTTAACACTCCTTTTAACTTTTCTGGGTTTCTGTTACTTTTTCTATTATTTTTTAATCCTATCTATTCTCAGCTTAATTATAACTGTTATATACCCATATCTGATTTATTGTATAAATATTCTATTAAGTTATTCTACCCCTCTTTTATAATGACCTCTTGTATAATTTTTAAAATCTCTCTTCCAATTTTCTTCTTTAAGAGATTTTAATATATATTCAATTTCTTCATAATTCTCCTCTAGAAAATCTAATCTAAAACTATTAATTCCAAATGTCCTTAGTTCCTCTATATTTCCTATTAAATTAATATCTGAATTATTGTATATATGACTTCTACAGAATATATCTGTTTTAACTGGGAATTTAGCACTCATCCTATCCTTTAATGTATAAATTCCTTTTTCACAAGCTTTATTACAAGTAGAATAACTATTTTTACCTCCAAATGTACTGCCTATAGGACAGTATTCACTGACCATATTTTCTATTTTACCATATATAAGCATTTGACTGTCTAAATTCATATGTTTAGTTATAGATTTTACTTCTTTTTTATTAAGCTCTATACTTAAACAACTTCCTTTAATAAAGTCCTTATAAAAATCCCCTGCGAAACTATTAAATATATTTAATTTATAGTCTCCTATTATCTTTGTTCTATTATTAAACTTATTTACTATACCTAGATTAGCCGTTACTATACCTTTTATGTTATATAGATTCTCTTCTATTATCTTTTCTACATAATCAAATTCACTCTTTATAATATTAGGAGCTTTTAAATATATATTTAAATCCTGATATAATCCTTTTATTTTATGTAAGTTTAATGGATTCCTTGTAAATAAATCTACTATTATATTTTTAAAGCCATTATCCGCTACAGCTTTTAACTGTTCATAGGTATATATTGAAAATATATACTTTGGTAAATCATTTTCTTTTATTCCATTTATGTTACTGTATATATTATCCACATTAACCCTTTTTATTTTTCCACAATGTGGATTATTTTGTATTATTTTTTCTTCTATGGAATTTATAAGTATTCTACGGCAATTATTTATCTCTGAAACAGGTAAAAATCCTTCTTCATAAGAGTCAAATTTAATTTTATTTATCTTGAAAGGAGTTTCCCCACTTTTCATTAAATTTTCTTCTATTTTTTCCATGGATAAAGGTTTTTTTAGTGCCTTTTCTATTTCTTTCCCTTCTGCAAAATATTCTTCTCCATTGTATCTGCAACTTAATTTTATTTTTTCGCCTACTTTAAACTCTACATTAGCTTCTAAATAAATTTTCTTATTAAATTTATCCTCATATATTTTACCTAAGGACTGTAAAAGTTCCGTATCTGAGGTTTTATATAATTTATCCTTAAACTTATAATTTGAAGGTTTTATTTTTACTAAATCTCCTTTGTAGGCTTTTTCTACTTCTTTATTATCCTTAATTATACTAGACACTATAAAACCTTTATCAGCATTTCTTATACCATCTTTTATTTTTAAATTCTCTTCTAATTTTATACTTTTATCCTTATTTACCTCTCCTAGAAGTAATCCTGTATTTTTGGGAAAAGAATATGCCATCATATCTTTACCCTTGTTTCCATAAAGGTATGCCTTTGAAAAGCCCTCTCTATTAAATAATTGCATTAACTCTTTTTTATTTTGTTCTTCTTCAAAATTTTCTTTATTTATAGCTGCATCTATAGCTTTTCTATAACTTCTAATTACGCCTGCTACATATTCTGGTCTTTTCATTCTTCCTTCTATCTTAAAGGATGTAGCACCAGCCTTTATTAAATCTTCCATGTTTTCTATATTACATATATCCTTAGGGCTTAATAGATACCCCTTTGTTTCCTTATCATTCTTTTCATTTATCAATGTATATGGAAGCCTACAAGGTTGAGCACATCTCCCTCTATTTCCACTTCTTCCACCTAATATACTACTCATTAAACATTGTCCTGAATAACAAATACAAAGAGCTCCATGTACAAATATTTCCGTTTCTATATCTAAGTCCTTTGAGATATATTCTATTTCTTTTAATGAAAGTTCTCGTGATAAAACTATTCTTTTAAAACCTAATTCTTTTAAAAATATAGCGCCTTCTCCATTATGTACAGTCATTTGGGTAGATGCATGAATTTCAAAATCTGGTAAGTTTTCTTTTATTAATTTCGCTATTCCAGTATCCTGTATTATTAAAGCATCTACCCCTATAGAATATAAAAATCTTATATACTTTATAGCTTCTTTTATTTCTCCTTCTTTTATTAATGTATTAACTGTAATATATACTTTAACACCATATAAATGGCAATAGTTTATAGCCTCTTTTAATTGCTCATCATCAAAATTATTAGCATAGGCTCTAGCAGAAAATTTGCTTCCCCCCATGTATACTGCATCTGCTCCTGCCTGTACTGCAGCATACAAACTTTCCACGCTTCCAGCTGGAGCTAGTAATTCTATTTTTCTCATGTTCATCTCTCCTAAAATATTCTAAAGTTTATTATACAATAGATTAAACATATTTGAAATGTTGTATTCATTATTATTTATCTGTGTAAATTAGGTAATTTTTATAGAGCAGCTTCTTCCTTCAAAATTTCTAATAAATGTTCTCATCAAAATTGTACATGAAGACTCTAGCAAGATCATCCCAAAGAATCCTGAGATTAATAATATATAGAAAGACTTCGCATCCCTATACAGGGACCGAAGCCTTAATATCCAAAGTACCACCTTTGTCAACATATATATCTTTCCTACATATGTTTCCTCTTCTAATAATGGTAAACTATACCTGATATAATTTTCCTACAGCGTCCAAGGGTTAGTTCAAAATTTAGCTTTTATAAATTTTTTATCTAATATCCCTCGCCATAAAAAACATACATCTTTATTATTTCTATTCTTATAATTATCATATTAATTTGTAAATTATCTTACTATTATTCTTAATGTATTTATAGCATAAGAATCCATAATATAAAATAAACCAATATGATAAATACCATTAAAATAATTCTTATATTAATTTTAACTTATAGATTAATTACTACTTATTATACTACTGCTACTTACTATACTATTACTTACCATATCGTCTTTTTCTTCTTCTTCAATGCATTTCTCATCACAATCATCAAATAAATTATCCATTTCTTGTGGTGGATAAAGAGTTGGAAGTTCTCTTTCCATAAATTCTTTACATGGATCATGTGAGCACTTACATTCTTCTGGTACTGGGCAATAGCCATAAGCTGGAACCATTAATTGAACTACTATTTCACATTTGACTATTATAAATAATCCTAATGTGATACATAAGAATACTTTCTTATCTTCATCCTCTTCACAAGTACAAGTACAACTGCAACAATCCTTATCACAATCTACCTTTGTAATATCTGTACTTAGGCACTCCCCTACCACTTCTAGTTTTATAAACTGCTGATCAACTTCTTCTGCTGATGTACATTCTTTACCCATTATAGTTTTAGCTATAGCATCTGGACAATACAAATTAGGAGCAGTTATAGTTCTATTTACTGAATATTTTAATGTTTCTGTGTGTTTAACTCCATTTTTTTTCACCTCTACATCTACATCAAAAGTAACTGTAAAATTAATAGTTATTTTCTTGTGTCCAGGTTTACCATTTGAAACAGGGCATTTAGTAACAGAATTAACCTTTACTTTTAAGTCTTTACAACAACCCACGCATCTAACTTGCGCTGGTTCCGTAACATTTGGTATCTGTTTACATAACTGTTCGCAATCATCTGTAGGTTTTAAACATTCTTTTATTAAACATTGATCAAAAACTTTAGGTACTTGAATACAAGTTATCTCCACTGGATCTGGTAAACAACCTTGTTTATTTACAAAACCTGGACGTGGAATAAAATCTTTTGAATTAATAGCCATATTAAATATCCTCCTTTTCATATAGAAGAAACCTTGTTTTATCTCAATATATAGTATGCATATAAAAAAATAAGTGTGATAAGTAAAAATATATTTTAATTATGTAATTTTTACGTAAATCGAATAAATTTTTAGTAATATTTCTCATTAGAAAGAATATAAAAAACTTATTATTAATATAATTTTATAAAGGTAGGTGAATATTATGAACTCTAATAAATCATATATTTTTAAAAATATATATGGTAATATGTATGAATTTTATATTAACAAATATAATACCTTAATGTGTAATGAAATTTCTAAGGAAACAAAAATACTAGAGAATGTTTCAAAATTTAATATAAATATAACCTATTTAGGAATAATAGAAGTAGTATGTATAGCTTTTGATGGGTCTATCAAGTACTGTAAATTTAATAAAAAATGGTCTGTTCAAACTCTTTATAAATTAAAATCTCATAACAATAGTATAGATGAAGTAAACCTATTTTCTAAAGGAAATAAACTTCATATATTTTTTATGTTCTATGAAAATAGATATGATTCTAATGGGAATATTCTACACTACGTATGGGATGGAAGCAAATTTAAAACTAATATAATAGCATATATAAATACTATTGATGGCGTAGAAAGACATTACTATTTAGAAACATTAGATAACACTATTAATATGTTCTACATAACTAAAGAAAAAAGCTCTAACGTTATTAGTTTATGTAAATATTTAAATAATGATTGGAGCATTCCTAAAAAGCTATATAGATTAGATGGTAACAATATCAATTTTTCTACTTTGAAGAGAGATAAAGAATTTAATATTTTAAATTTGTCTGAAGAAAATGGGATATACACATTAGAACATGTAACAATAGATACTAAGGATAACATTAATAATTTTCCTATTTATAAAACAAATAATCCTATATATAACTCTACATTTATTATATTCAATGATATATTATACTGTGTATGGTCAGAACATAATAAATTAATGTATTCTTCTTTTAATTGTAAGAAATGGTCTAACTCTTCTGAGATTGATACTGAATCCTTTGATAATATAGATATGTATAGATATATATATGAAGAAAGCCCTTTAGATAAATCTATAGAAAGTAAAAACATATTTGCTTCTATATCCGATAATATTAATATATTTTTACCTAAAGTCACTAAAACATATAATAATAAGAACAATGATAAATATGATGCGGAAAGTACTATAAGAAAATTACTTCAAGAAATATCTAAAAAAAATACTCTAAATTATGATTTAATGAACAAGACAATATTACTAACAGAAAAATTAAAGGAAAAGAATACCCATGTTAATAATCTTATTGAAAACCTAAATAAAGTTTCTATACAGAAGTCTAATATTGAAAACAAGTACAAATCTATATTGGGAGCTAATAATAAATTAAAAATTCAAACAGAAGACTTTAAAGGAAAGCTAAATAAAGAAAGTGAAAAAAATGAACTTCTAAAAATAAGACTTAAAGAGAAAACAGATGAAAATGTAAACCTTAAATTAAAATTCGATAAAAAAATGGAAGAAAATAATTCATTAAATGAAGACTTAAATAATATAATTGAAAAATTACAAAATCAAAATATTACAGTAATAAAGAATCTTGAGAATAAATATCTTATTGAAATTAAAGCTATAAAAAAACAACTTGAAGATAAGCAAAATGAACTTAAAGTTTTACTTGATAAGAATAAAAACTTAGAAGAAAATATTAAAGAATTAAAATTAGAAAATGATAATACAAAAGAGGAATTGGAAAAATCCAGAAATAACACCCTTTCGAATTTAAGAAATAAATATGATATGGAAGTTTCAACTATAAAACAACAACTTGAAGAAAAAGAAAAAAGCTTTAAATATATAACAGATTATTCACAAAAATTAGAAGCAACTTTAGACGAATTAAAATCTGAAAACTCAATTATAAAACAGCAGCTTGAAAATTCTAAAAACAAAAACTTTATAGAAAAAATTTTCGGAAAATCATACAAATAACTATTAACTTGTAGTTCCAATATAAAAATAAGCTATAACAAATAATTAATTTTGAATATTTGGATTTCTAAAAACTCCTTGCATTTTATTAAATACAAGGAGTTTAATTATTAGCTGAGCTTTTTTATATTCTTATTTGAATCAAATATGCTCTTCATTTAAAATAATCCTTATGACATAACATTAAAACGTGTAATCTTACAAATTGAATATGCATCTGGA
Organism: Clostridium botulinum; assembly: GCF_001276985.1. GTDB lineage: Bacteria > Bacillota > Clostridia > Clostridiales > Clostridiaceae > Clostridium_F > Clostridium_F botulinum. The sequence goes on along the minus strand of NZ_LHUL01000007.1, from coordinate 70,470 downwards.
GCACCATCAACTATATTTTGTCCTATTACTATTCCAAGGCCAACTTTTTTTATTGTTATATTCTGAAAAGTATTAGGATTTTGTTGTTCTTTAAATTGCAATGCTACATTAGCATTTATAAACTTATTTAGATTTTCTCTTAATGGTCTTTCACAACAGTCGCATTCATCGTAAGTACATACTGGTGGTAATAAATTAATTTGATTTAGTGTACTTATATCTCTCCATCTAACTCTTGAAATATTACAAATTGAAATAAAACTAGCGTTCTGTATATTAATTATATATCATCTATTGATACTATTTGATTTACTTGAAAAGACTGAGTTTCTCCTGTATCAAGGGTTACTTGAATTGTAGCATTAGGTGCTAAAGTATTTTTTAATTGATTTAATAAATCTTGCATAGGATCTATACAACAATCACATATACTAGTAGCAGCATCACAACAACAACCTCCACATAAACATACATCAGCATCACATTGATTACAATGTAGATCTTCTAATTTTTGTTGTAATTTTTTTCTATCTTTATCACATAGCATAAATTTCAACATCCTTTCAGATACTTAAATCCAGCAATACATATTATTTGTTGCCAATACATTATATGATTTATATTTAATTAATGTTATCTATTACACAAATAAATATTGTAATATCCCTACTCATATTTTCATAAATTTGCATACCATATATTATGTCTAAATCATTATAAGCTATATATTTAAAAAATTTATAAAAAATAATTTGTTTTAAATATGCAATCTATGTCATGTGTTAAAATATATAAACTTTTTATTAACTGTACTCCTATATCTAGCTCTACTTATATACTGGGAGATGATAATTAAATAGTATATGAAATAAATGGTAAATTTACATGAGGTGATTTAATGATAACTATAAGTTTATGTATGATTGTAAAGAACGAAGAAATTACATTGAAAGGTGTTTAAACTATGCTAAAGATTTCGTTGATGAAATTATAATAGTTGACACAGGTTCTACTGATAAAACTAAAGAAATTGCTAAAAACTTACAGATAAAATTTATGATTTTGAATGTATACAAGATTTTGCAGCAGCAAGAAATTTTTCATTTAGCAAAGCTACCAAAGAATATATATTTTACTTAGATGCTGACGACATAATTTTGAAAGAAGACCAGAAAAAATTAAAAAAATTAAAATCTAGTTTAGATAAATCTGTTGATTCTGTTACTATGTTTTACAATATGAATCTTGATAAAGACGGTATACCAACTTTAAGTTATAGGCGAAACAGACTTGTTAGACGCGCAAATAATTTTAAATGGTACGTTTATTTTAGTAACACTTATTATAAAAAAATAACCGTACACACATTAGCATAAGTGTGTACGGCTATTTTTTATTTACTTTTTCATATCTTTTACCTGTAGTGGATTTAATTTTTTCTTTTCTTTAGCCAAAGTTAATTGACTGTCCATTAATTTTTTTTCTAGATCTAAAACTTTATATTTAGAAGATTGTAATTGAAATTTTAGTTCCTTATTTTGAATTTTAATTTTATTATTTTCTTCCATGTATTTCTTTGCAGTTTTCTCCATAAGTTCCATTTGTACTTGTAATTTCTCCAGTTTTTCTTTATATTCTTTTGCAGAATCATCTACGTCCTGCGCTTCTAAATCTTTATTCTTTTCCTTTTCTTCTGCTAATAAATTTCTTATTTCTTCTACTTTTAAATTTTGATGATGCTGTACTTTTTTTAGTTTATCTATTTCTAATTGTAAATTTTCTATTTGTTCTTCTTTTTTTAGTCCCTCATCTATAGCATTTATTGCTGTCAATATAGAAGCTGAAGAAGTACTTAATTTAGGATTGTTTTCTAGTATGTCTGCTATCTTTTTATCCACATATCTAGCCACTTTGTGAAGATAATCCTCTTGTTCTTCTCCTTTTAAATTATATTCAACACCGTTTATTTTAACCGTTATAATATTCATGAATACACCCTCTTAGATATTCCTATTATAAATGTTATTTGAACTACTATTTACGAAAATAGGATTTATTATTTTATCTTTAAATTTTAGTATAATTAGTTATTTGTTCCAATGATTAAACCTTATATAAATATATACTATTTGTCATAATCTCCTATAATAATTCTATCATAAAATACACATTTATAAAACAGGATTTTAGTTTTAATCTCTAAGTTGTGCTCCTAATTTATGTTCTAAAGTTCTTACTATTTTATCATGAACTTTATTTACTTCTGAATCTTTAAGGGTTCTTTGAGCATTTCTATACACTATAGAATATGCTATACTTTTCTTTCCTTCTGGTATTTGCTTTCCTTTATAAACATCAAATAGGTGAATACTTTCAAGTATGTTTCCTCCACCATTCTTAATTATATTTTCTATTTCTTGTACTAGCACTGTATCATCCACAATTACTGCTATGTCTCTAGTTACTGCTGGGAATTTTGGTAACTGACTATACTCCTTTTTAACATTAGAATGTTTATATAAAACATCTAAATTTAGTTCTGCTACATAGCATCTTTCTTCTATATCATAATTATCTTGTACATCTGGATGTATTTCTCCTAATATCCCTACATAATCTTTCTTTATATATAGTTCTGCTGTTCTTCCAGGATGAAAAGTAGGATTTTCCTCTTGTCTTTTTAATTTATAATTATCTATTCCTAATCCATCTAGTATATTTTCTACTATACCTTTTAAATTAAAGTAATCCACATCACCATATAAACCTAAAGTAAGAATATTCTTTTCATCTGGAAGTTCTGTAGGATCTTCCTTTGGAATATATATCTTTCCGATTTCAAACAGAGAAGCATAATCATTGTTTCTTGAGTAATTTCTACTTAAAGCCTCCACCATAGAAGGTATTGTAGTAGTTCTCATTATACTAAAATCTTCTCCTAGAGGATTTTTTATCTTAACTACTTTTCTTAAATTACTATCTTCTTTTAAATTAATCTTTTCAAATACTTTTGGACTTACGAAGGAATAACTTATAGATTGATTTAATCCACTAGCCATTAGTGTTTCTATAACCTTGTCATCTAAATGTTGCTTTTCATTTTTTCCTGCTTGCATAGTAACACTTTTTATTGTAGTTATCGGAATATTATTGTATCCATATATTCTTGCTATTTCTTCTGCTATATCTTCTTTTATATTTAAATCGCATCTAAAAGTTGGCACATGTATTTCTAAAATTTCTCCCTTTATTTCTGTGTTAAGATCTAATCTATCTAAAAATTCTTGCATTTCTTCTTTGGATATATTGGTACCTAAAAATTTATTTATCCAATTGCTGTCTACTTCTAACATATGAGGCTCTAATTTATTTTCATATACATCTACAGAACCTTCCATTACCTCTCCTGCACCTAGTTCTTGAATTAGTTTACAAGCTCTATCCATAGCTAATTCCACTAAATTAGGATCTAAATCTTTCTCAAACCTAGAAGAGGCCTCTGTTCTTAAGCCCAATTTTTTAGAAGATATTCTTATATTAGTCCCATCAAAATTAGCACATTCTAATATTATTTCCTTCGTATCTTCTTTTACTTCTGAGTTTAAACCACCCATTATACCAGCAATAGCTACAGTTCTATCTCCATCTTTTATGTTAAGTATATCTACATCCAATTCTCTTTCTGTTTCATCTAATGTAGTAAACTTTTCTCCCTCTTTTGCTCTTTCCACCACTATAGTATTGGTTTTTATTTCTTTCCTATCAAAAGCATGCATTGGTTGACCTAATTCTAACATTACAAAGTTTGTTATATCTACTATATTGTTTATAGGTCTAACTCCTGCCTCTAATAATCTTTCTTGCATCCAACCCGGTGATTGTTCTACTTTAACATTTTTAATACCTCTTGCCATATATCTTCTACAAAGTGCATCTTTTACTTCTACTTTTAAAGAGTCTTCTATACTTTCACTGCATTTGGGAGAAAATTCTACCACCGGAATAGTATATTTTTTGTTTAAAGTAGCAGCAGTTTCCCTTGCTATACCTATTACACTTAAACAATCTGGTCTATTAGATGTAATTTCAAACTCTATAATAGAGCTTTCCATTTTTAATACCTTTTTTATATCCTCTCCTATAGGTGTATCCTGATCCAAAATCATAAGTCCATATACAGGTTCATCTCCTGCTAGACCTAGTTCTTCTTCAGAACAGAACATACCATTAGATACTTCTCCTCTTAATTTACCTTTTTTAATCTTTAATCCACCATGTAATGTAGATCCATGAAGAGCTACAGGTATTATATCCATTTCTTTCATATTTGTAGCAGCTGTAACTATTTGAATATTTTCTTCCTTACCTATGTCTACTTGACAAATGGAAAGTTTATCCGCATCAAGATGTTTTCTTATTTCCACTATTTTCCCTGTAACTACATTTTGTATTTCATCACCTGTAGTAACAACTTCTTCTACCTTTGAACCTGATAACGTAAGTCTATCCCCTAATTCCTTTGGAGAAATATCTATATCTATATAATCATTTAACCATTTAACTGGAACTTTCATTTGTTATACCTCCTCATATAATATAATTAGTAAATATTTTATTTCCAAAATATTTATTTAAACTTCTATTTTATACAACTAAACTAGAAGTGTATGTCTATAACGCCTTTATACCTGTAACCTGTTGTAATTATTTAATTTTTAAAATTAAAGTATAGATTTAAAATTGATTTAAAAATCTCATATCACTTTCATATAAAAGCCTTATATCATCTATGCCATATTTCATCATAACCATTCTATCTACTCCGAATCCAAATGCAAATCCACTATAAACTTCTGGATCTATATTACAGTTTCTAAGAACTTGTGGATGAACCATTCCACAACCTAAAAGTTCAATCCAACCACTACCTTTACACACTTTACAGCCCTCTCCATTGCATACAAAGCATGTAGCATCCATTTCTGCTGAAGGTTCTGTAAATGGGAAATGATGTGGTCTAAACTTAGTTTTAACCTTATCCCCGAACATTCTTTTTGCAAATAACTCTAATGTACCTTTTAAATCTGAAAAAGTTATTCCCTTATCTACTACTAACCCTTCCATTTGATAAAATATAGGTGAATGAGTAGCATCCACTGAATCAGAACGATAAACTTTTCCCGGAGCTATCATCTTAATAGGAGGTTTTTGATTTTCCATGGTTCTTATTTGTATTGGAGATGTTTGAGTTCTCAAGACCAAATTATCATTTATATAAAAAGTATCTTGTTCTCCTCTTGCTGGATGATTCTTTGGTATATTCAATGCTTCAAAATTATACTTATCAAGTTCAACTTCTGGACCTTCCTCAATTGTAAATCCCATGGATATAAATATATCTTTCATACTTTCTAATGTTAAATCTAGAGGATGTCTTTTTCCTACTGCTTGTTTTTTTCCTGGCATAGTTATGTCTATAGTTTCATTTTCTAATCTTATAGATTTTTCTTTATTTTTTATATCAGAGAAAGCTTCTTTTATAGTTTCTTCTATATATGATCTTACTTCATTAGCAACTTTACCTACAATAGGTCTTTCCTCTTGAGATAAAGCTCCCATACCTCTTAATATTTGTGTGAGTTCACCCTTTTTTCCTAAATATTTTACTCTTATAGCTTCTAATTGATCTTTACTTAAAGTTGTTTTTAATTCATTTATTGCACTATTTTTAATCTCTTCTAATTTTTGTCGCATAACACAATACTCCTTTCCATTTTTATATTAGCTGTAAAAATTTTTATAATAAAAAAGTCCATCCCATAAAGGGACGAACTAAATCCGCGGTACCACCCTAATTAATATAAATAAAAATTTATATTCTCTTAGTCAGTGTTATCGATACTGTATCGCTAAAAGCTACTACTATTTCACTTTTAGAACTCAGAAGTGAACTTCAGTATAAAACATTTTAGTAGGCTTTCAGCCTAAGACCCACATTCTCTTAAAAATATTTTAAACTTACTCTCTTCATCATAGTTTAATATTTTCTGTTTTTATCCTTCTCATAATTTTACATACTGTTTAGTTTTTTGTCAACAGTCTTATTTATTAATTTGCCTTATTCTTTCAAAAGTCATTATAGAACATGCTACTGCTACATTTAACGATTCTGCTGCTCCAGGCATAGGGATTTTAACCTTTATGTCACTAAGAGTATTCAAAACCTCGCTTATTCCATTTCCTTCATTTCCTACAGCAATTATCATATTATCTTTCATATTTACATCATAAAAATTACTGTTTGTATCTAAAGAACTTACTAATAGTTTGAACCCCTTTTTTCGTAGCGATTTCACTACTTCTAAATTTTCATCTTCTATTATAGGAATATAAAAAATAGATCCCATAGTAGACCTTAATGTTTTTTCATTATATATATCTACTGTTCCTTTAGTTGTTATAATTCCTAAGGCTCCTGCCGCATGAGCAGTTCTTATTATAGTTCCCATATTACCTGGATCTTGTACTTTATCTACTAAAATATAAAAACCATTTTGTAAATCTAATTTTTCTTTTTTAAAATAGTTTATTACTGATACTATCCCCTGAGGATTTTCTGTATTACCTATACTTTTTAAAACAGAATAACTAACCACATAAGTTTCTATATCATTATTTATGTTATATTTTTTGTATAGTTCTTCTAATTTATTCAAGCTTTTTTCTTCTATAAAAACTTTATTTACACTACTATTAGATTTCAATGCCTCTTCAAAGAATCTAAATCCTTCTACAATAAAGCTTTTATTTTGAGTTCTATATTTCTTTTCTCTTAACTTTCTTACTTCTTTTATTAATTGATTATCTTTACTAGAAATCATTTCTTATATAATGCACCTCATTTTAATTTAGACTAATAAATTAAACTTTAGTAATAAATTAATTCATATTTTTAAAATCAGCATTAATTATTAGTCTACATTCAAAATTTCTACCTTAGTAAGATCTTCTTCACTTCCTATAGCAACTATTATATCTCCTGACTCTATTGTGTCTTCTGCCACTGGTGATACATTAATTTCTTCTCCTCTTTTTAAAGCAACTACATTAATACCATAATTAGCTCTTATATTCAATTCGTTAAGAGTTTTTCCATGCCATATCTTTGGAATTACTATTTCTGCTATGCTATAATTCGGAGACAATTCTATATAATCTAATATATTAGTAGAAACTAAATTATGAGCAACTCTAACTCCCATATCTCGTTCTGGGAATACTACTCTATCTGCTCCTATTTTATATAATACTTTAGCATGTATCTCAGTATTTGCCTTAGCTATTATATATTTTACTCCCATTTCTTTTACTAGTAAGGTAGCCATAGTACTAGCCTGTATATCTGATCCTATAGTTATAACAGCCACATCAAAATTTCTTATTCCTAAAGCTCTTAAACTATTTTCATCTGTAGCATTCATTTGTACTGAGTGAGTAACACTATCTGATATACTCTGAACTATATCATCACTCGAATCGATAGCCAATACATCATTTCCTAAAGTATATAAAGTTTTTGCAACGGAAGTACCAAATCTTCCAAGGCCTATGACAACAAATTGCTTTTTCCCCATAATAACACCTCTAACCTACTAATATTTTTTCTTCTGGATATTTAATAGAACTATTTTTTAGCTTTCTTGCAAAAGCTATAGCTAATGTTAATGGTCCAACTCTGCCTGCATACATAGTCAATAGTATAACTATTTTTCCAATAGAGCTTAATTTAGTAGTTAAGCCTAAAGTTATACCTACTGTGCCAAAGGCTGATGTGGCTTCATACAAATAGTATTCAAAAGGAACCTTGACCTCTGTTATTGATAATATCATAGTAACTGTAATAACTAAAGCTAAACCTATAACAGTTATAGCTAAAGCTCTATATACAATTTCCTTGCTTATTCTTTTTTTATTTATTTCTGTATCTTGCTTTCCTTTAACTACACAAACTACAGTCATTATAAGTACACCTGCAGTTGTAACTTTTATACCTCCTGCTGTAGATCCTGAAGCGCCTCCTACAAACATTAAAAGTATTGTTAAAAATTTTCCTGCCATAGTCATATCAGATGTAGATATTGAATTAAATCCTGCAGTTCTTGGGGTAACGGCAGCAAAAAATGATGACAATATCTTGTTATTAAAAGTCATATTAGCCATAGTTCCTGGATTATTACTTTCAAATATAAACATCAATATAGTTCCTACAGTTAATAATAGAAATGTAGCCCAAAGTACTAACTTGGAATGGGTAGATAACTTTCTACGACCTTTATAATGATATATTTCATACCATACATAGAAACCTATTCCTCCTATTATTATTAAAAAAGCTATAACTAAAATTATAACGGGATTATTATAAACACTAGTTAAACTACTAAAATTACCAAAAAGATCAAATCCTGCATTACAAAAGGCTGATACAGAATGAAAAATGCTATAATATAATCCTTTAGCCAATCCATATCTAGGAATAAATTGCGTTGATAATAAAAGTGCTCCTCCTCCTTGTATAGAGAAAGTAAATAGCAGTATGTATTTTGCCATTTTAACTAAACCTTGTATATTAAAAGTATTTAATGCTTCTTGCATAACAAGTCTTTCTTTTAATGTTATTTTCTTACCTAGCAATATCGCAAGTAAAGTTGCAAAAGACATAAATCCTAGTCCTCCAATTTCTATAAGAAGCATAATAACTGTTTTACCAAAATAAGTCCAATGAGTTCCTGTGTCTACTACTATTAGTCCTGTAACACAAACTGAAGATGTAGATGTAAATAGACAATCTAAAAAAGGAGTCCTTTGCCCACTTTGCGATGAAATAGGTAAACTAAGTAATACAGCACCTACAAATATTACTATTGCAAAACCAATAGCTAATATTTGAACCGGGGTAAATCTCCTTCCTATATGTGGTATTTTCATTTATTTTTACTCCCTCCTGCCTAAAAGATAAGCTTATTATAGCACTTATGATTATTTTGTCAATTTTATAAAATATTAAAAAATACGGCTATTTAAGCCGTATTAATTCTTATAATTTAAATATTAAGCGTTTAATTGTTTTTTAGCTACATCTACTAATTCAGCAAATGCTTTTGGATCATTTATAGCTATTTCTGAAAGCATTTTTCTGTTTATATCAATTCCTGCATTTTTTATTCCATTCATGAATTTTGAATATGAAAGTCCGTTCATTCTTGTAGCAGCATTTATTCTTGCTATCCATAACTTTCTATAATCTCTTTTCTTTAATTTTCTTCCTACATAAGCATTTCTTAATGCTCTTATAACTGATTCATTTGCTGTTTTAAATAACTTGCTCTTTCCACCGTAGTATCCTTTTGCAAGTTTTAATACTTTTTTATGACGTTTACGAGCATTCATTGCTCTTTTTACTCTTGCCATCCCAAACTACCTCCTTTGTGCTCCTATTATTATAGGTATGGTAATACCTTCTTCATTACTTTTTCTTGACTTTCTGAAACGTATCCAGCTTTTCTTAAATTTCTTTTAGTCTTTCTGCTCTTCTTTGTTAATATATGACTTTTAAAAGCTTTAGCTCTCTTTAACTTACCTGTTCCAGTTACTTTAAATCTCTTTGCTGCAGCCCTTTTTGTTTTCATTTTTGGCATTGTGATTTCCTCCCCTCGTTATTACGCTTTTCTTGGCGCTAATATCATTATCATATTTCTTCCTTCTAGTTTAGGTGCTTTTTCCATAACACTAAGTTCTTCTACTTTTTCATAAAAGGATTTTAATATTTTATTTCCTTTAAAGGAATAATCAGCTTCTCTACCTCTGAATCTAACAGTTACTTTAACTTTATTTCCTGCATTTAAAAATTTTCTAGCATTATTAGCTTTAATTTCTATGTCATGTGCTTCTATAGTTGGGCTTAGTCTAACTTCTTTTATGTTTATAACCTTTTGATTCTTTTTAGCTTCTTTGTCTTTTTTAGTTTGTTCATATAAGAATTTACCATAATTCATTATTTTACAAACTGGTGGTTTTGCAGTTGGAGCTATAAGTACTAAGTCTAGTTCCTTTTCATCTGCAAGCTTTTGCGCCTCACTTGAAGACACTACTCCTAATTGTTCTCCCTCGCTACCTACAAGTCTTACTTCTCTTTCACGGATTTGCTCATTCATAAGATAGTTTTTGTTAATAATCTTCACCTCCAAAAATATTAGACCGAAAACACTTAACAATTTTCATGTATAATAAATAAAAGACGGCATAAGCCGTCTTCATAAACAATAATACAAATTAAATTTATATACTCTAACCTTACTAGCCATGCTGTAAGGTGAGAAACGGCCTGTTTCTACTTACATAAAACATTATTAAGTTATGGTTAACTTAAAGTTAATCAACAAATAGTATTATACTATGGATGTATTAGCAAGTCAATATTTTTCTATAAAAAATTTAAATTCCTTTATTATTATAAATTAATTTATTTTTAGTTAGTTTTGTTCTTAATTTCATTCTTTATTTTTTCTATAAATTCTTCTAAGGATATAGCCCCTAAATCTCCATCTTTTCTACTTCTTACAGCAACTTTTCCTGCTTCCACTTCTTTATCTCCAAGTATTAGCATATACGGTACTTTTTGAAGTTGAGCTTCTCTTATCTTATACCCTATTTTTTCATTTCTTGTATCAATTTCTACCCTTATATTATTTTCTTTAAGAGCTTCTTCAACTTTCTTTAAATAATCATATTGAGAATCAGTTATATTCATTAATTTAACTTGTACTGGAGCAAGCCATGTTGGGAATGCACCTGCGTATTGCTCTATTAATATACCTATAAATCTTTCAACACTTCCATATATAGTTCTATGAACCATAACAGGTCTATGCTTTTCACCATCTGCACCTATATATGATAAATCAAATCTTTCTGGCATTTGGAAATCAAGTTGAATAGTTCCACATTGCCATGTTCTGCCTATACAGTCCTTTAAATGGAAATCTATCTTTGGACCATAGAAAGCTCCGTCACCTTCATTTACTCTATATTCTTTTCCTATAGAATCTAAAGCTTCTCTTAAACCATTAGTTGCTATTTCCCAATCTTCATCACTTCCCATAGAATCCTCTGGTCTTGTTGAAAGCTCTACAAAATATTCAAATCCAAATAGTTTATAGAATTTATCTATTAATTTAATTATTCCTACTACTTCTTCTTTTATCTGTTCTTTTGTCATATATAAATGAGCATCATCTTGAGTAAAACATCTTACTCTCATAAGTCCATGTAATGCTCCTGATAATTCATGTCTATGAACTATTCCTAATTCTGAAAGTCTTAATGGAAGATCTCTATAAGAATGCATAGAATTCTTATAGACTAGTATTCCACCTGGACAATTCATAGGTTTTATTGCATAATCATCATCATCTATATTAGTAAAATACATATTTTCTTTGTAGTGATCCCAGTGACCTGATTGATGCCATAAAGCTTCATTTAATATTAATGGTGTCCTTATTTCTTGATATCCTGCTTTTGTGTGCTCTTCCCTCCAAAAACTTTCAAGAATGTTTCTTACAATCATTCCCTTTGGATGGAAAAATGGGAATCCTGGACCCTCTTCATGTATACTAAATAAATCTAATTCTTTACCCAATTTTCTATGATCTCTTTTTTTAGCTTCTTCAATCATATTTAAATATTCGTCTAGCTCACTTTTTTTAGTAAAGGCTGTACCATATATCCTTTGAAGCATTTTATTATTTTCATCGCCTCTCCAATAAGCGCCAGCTAGAGATAACAATTTTACTGATTTAACCTTTCCTGTAGATGGTACATGAGGTCCTGCACATAAATCTGTAAAATCTCCTTGTTTATAGAAAGATATAACTTCTCCTTCTGGTAAATCTTCTATAAGCTCAACCTTATAATCTTCATTCTTTTCTTTCATAAGCTTTATTGCTTCTTCTCTTGGTAATTCAAATCTTTCTAACTTATGATTTTCTTTTATTATTTTTTTAATTTCTGCTTCTATTTTTTCTAACATTTCTGGTGTAAAAGTAAAATCTGCTTCAAAATCATAATAAAAGCCAGTGTCTATAGCAGGTCCTATAGCTAATTTTACTTCTGGGTATAATCTTTTAACTGCTTGAGCTAGCATATGTGAACCAGTATGTCTTAAAGCCCATTTACCCATTTCATCTTCAAATGTTAAAATTTCTAAGCTACTATCTTTGTGTAGCTCAGTCATTAAGTCCACAGTTTCTCCATCTATTTTAGCTGCTAAAGCTTTTTTATAAAGAGCTGGACTAATTTTCATAGCAATATCAGATATTTTTATTCCTTCTTCAAATTCCATTACTTTGCCATCTTTTAATGTGATTTTTATCATAAAATTGTCCTCCTTCAAATAAAAATTTACAAATAAAAAAACCCGTCCCAACACATGGGACGAGTGTATTTTCGTGGTTCCACCCAATTTAATAGCAGTGCACTACTATTATCTCTTTATCCTTTAACGCAGGAAACGGTTATACTTACTTAATTCAGTATACAACTCTAAGGTGGTTTTCAATAGAACTTATTCAGAAAATCTTTCAGCCTATGGATCTTCTTCTCTTTGAATAGTAATCTATTTACTCTTCCTTTTCATAGTTTATAAATATATTTTTAATTTAGATATATTATATTAGCTATAGAGATAAATGTCAACATCATAATACTCTTTTGTAAAATTTATTAAAGCTTATTATAAGTATGCTTTAATTTGATAGGCTTATCATGATTATAGATATTAACTCTCTCTTCAAAAACATTCTTTATAGTATTAATTAATTCCTTATTTGTACAATTTTCAATATTATATATATTAATTTCTTTAGGTACATTAGTTATAAGCCAACTTATAAGCATATCATCCACGGATATATTTTCTACATATTTAACATCGGGAACTTCTATATAAACTTCTTGTGTTAAATCATTTCCCTCAGAATCTTTTAAAGTATATTTTCCAGTAGGATCTATTAATATATTTAATTTATCTAGTTTACTTTCTTCTATTTCCACAAAATATTTTAATAATTTTATAAATTCATTATATTCCTTATCCACCATATATTTCTCTACTATTTTATCTATTATACCTTTTATATCTTTAAATAATTCTCTGCATCTAAAAGTTAAAAAACCATCTATATTTATTTCATTATTTTCATCAATACACTTCTTAATTTTTTTTATTATTTCATTTTTTTTATTTAAACAATAAATAGAATCCTCTATATATCTTTTATCCCTATCTTTCAAAACATCTGAAATCTTTTCTGATAATTCTTTTATCTCTTCCTGTTTTAAGAAGAAATAATCATCTGTTATAAATTTATTAAGTTCTACTTTTATAAATCTATCCGCAGTTATACCATATAATATATTGACTAATTCATTGTTAATTGAATCTATAACTTTTTTATTTAAAAATTTTTCTTCACAGTATATTTTTATGAAGTGAGTTTTATCTTCTATATTTTCTGACAATCCTATTACCACATTTCTTGACTGAAAACATTCCTTTAATTTTACTAATTTATCAATCAAATCTTCTCTTTCATTATTATAAACCATTGTAAATAACAACATAATCTCACTCCTTTCCTTAAAAATAGTATGTGTCTAAAATAAATTCATATACTAAGCAATTATAAAAAAATATCGACATATTACTCAATATGTTGAAATTTTTTTCAAATAAAACTAATATAATATTTAGCATATACTTTAAGGAGAATTATTTATGAAAATAGCTTTAGTAGATAACAGAATTTCTAACGAAGAAAAAAACAATTTAGAAAAAAAGAATATAAAAGTAATATTGTGCCCTTCTAGCCCACTTCTATATCCAGCTGTATGTGGTCATCCCGACATGCTATTACACATAATAGATAATAAAAATATTATTTTACATAAAAATATGGATAAAGAATTTGTAGAATTATTAAAAAATTTTGGAATTAATGTTATATTATCTAGTAATTCTTTGAAAGATAAATACCCTACAGATATAATGCTAAATGCATTAAATATTGGAGATATATTTATGCATAAATTAAATTATACAGACCCTACTCTACTTTCTTTCATAAAGCATAAAAAATTATTAGATACTAACCAGGGGTACTCTAAATGTTCTACTGCTATAGTTTCAGAAAATGCTGTAATAACCAGTGATATGAAAATAGGAAAAATACTTAAAGAAAATTATATAGATGTACTTTTATTACCACCAGGCGATATAATTTTACCTGGTTTAGATTATGGTTTTATTGGCGGTACCTGCGGACTTTTAGATAATAATACCCTTGCTTTTTATGGAAATTTGGATATGTATAAATATGGTGATAAAGTTCTAAACTTTTTAAAAAAACATAATGTAAAGCCTATATTTTTGAGTAATGATAAATTAATAGATAGGGGTAGCATTTTTTGTATAGATATTAAGTAAACTGTATTTTTAAATAAAGTTTATTCTTTCCTTTTCTCCAGCTTAATATAAAAGGTCTGTTTAACCCTACAGAAGTATTTAAACTGAATTAAGATTTAATTTTAATATAGTAAATATAAAAAATACACATCATAAACATATAATGTGTATTTTTTTGTTATTCCTGTTTAAATTAAATATATTTTATTTTCAAATGCTCTACTTTGTTTACTTCATCTCTATTTTTTCAAATATACTTTTAGATAATAATATCCCTATAAAACTAATAAGACAATTATATAAAATCATAGCAAGATACATAGAAACTGTTCCAAATAATCCTTTATACTTAAAAGAAATTAGTACAGATATTATTATTCCTGGTAATACTGCTATTATTAATAAAATAAATTTTAATGTAGCTTCTACAGCTTTACTAATATTACCACCAAAAAATCTTCTTAAAACTAAATCCACATATACAAATATTGCACCAAAACTTACATAGGTTAATGTAGCTAACAATATAACCATAGGATTAGTTTTAAATATAATACCACAAATTAAAAATAATACGAAACCATCCACAAAATTTTTAATATGGTTGGTAAGGGTAGCATAGAAAACTTTAATTTCTGAACTCTCTGGAATTAAATATATATAAGGCTTAGATAGTTCTTCAGCCCATTTGCCTTGAAATGTAAATATCAATAACATATATATTGCAAAATACATTACTGTATTTATACTGCCATTTTTATCATTCATAAAAAATCCAAAAACTAAGGAGCTTGCTCCCATTACTAAGGTCATCTTATCTACAAAGAAAAATCCACTTCTTTTATACTCTAAAACTTGTCTTTCAAATATACTTTTTGCTCCCTTTGATTTTAATATCCCCATAACATTTTTTCTTTTTATAGGTTTATTTAAATCTACATTTCCTTTACCTTTTTTAGCTCTCTCTATCTTTCTTTCATTGACCTCTGTAACTGACATAGCATCTTCATAATAATCTGTTTTTAAAATATACACTATATATATTATAAAAATTATAGATAAGAGTACCCCTAGTAGGTTTATAAAGAATAACTTATTTATACCCTCTATAGCGGCATTAAATATATTTATATTCCATCCTATAAAAGGTATTTGGGAAAACATATCTAACCCTAAAAAGGTTATAAAAGCTAATTTTATAGATTTTACTTTAAATAACGTCCATAAAAAACCTGCTCCAAATAATCCTAATAATAAATTAAGAATATTTTTTATAAAATTTCTATATTTATCTTCCTTAGCAGCTATAGAATATATTAATACAGCTATAGTTGAATAAGAAAACATCAACATGAATATACCCACTACCACAGGTATGGCACCGTGTTGCTTTATAGGAAATAAATTATAAAGATTAGGTATTTGAAATAAAAGAAATACTATCATCATCATACTTTTATATAATTCTTTTAAGAATCCATAAAGCAATACTCTTTGAGGTGGTATAGGAGCTGTAAACAAAAAATTCACATCACTTAATCTAAAAAAACTTTTACCCTTTTTAGTACCTGTATTAATAGCACTAAATACTGCATATAAAGTTACTATAGTAACTATAGCATTAAAAAATTCTTTACCATCTTTTATCCTCTTATTACCACTTGATTCTGGAGATACAATTAAGATAAAAACTAAAAGGGCAATAAAAAGAACATACAATATAGCTTTAGCCGGTTTATTCTTTAGTTGTTTAAAATAATTTTTTATACTTTTTCTAACTATGTAACTAAGTGATCCCATATTATCCCTCCGTTACTTCAAAGAATATTTCTTCTAAGGACTCATTTTTATCTATTAATTCTTGCTTGGTTCTAGCAAAGACTATATTCCCTTCTTTCATTATTAATGCCTTATCCCATATTTCTGATATACTGTCTATTATATGAGTACTAATAATCACTGCTGTTCCTTCTTCTTTTAATTCTAAAAAAACTTTTTTTAATTCTTTTATGGCTTTAGGATCCAATCCTATCATGGGCTCATCAAATAATATAACCTTTGGATTAGTAATTAAAGCTGCACATATACTAACCTTTTGCTGCATACCCTTTGACAATTCAGAACCAAGCTTATCTTTTTTATCCCACAAATCAAATCTTTTTAACATATGCTCTGCTTTATCTTTATAATCCTTTACCTTATAAGCATTAGCCATATACTCAACATGCTCATAAACAGTTAATAAATCATATAAAGCTGGAACTTCTGGTACATAGGCGAATTTAGATTTAGCTCCTAAACTTTTATTATCTTTGCCACAAATACTTATCTCTCCTTGAAATTTTAAAAGTCCTGCAATAGCTTTTATACTTGTACTTTTCCCTGCTCCGTTTGGTCCTAAAAGCACTGCTATTTCCCCTTCATTAACATCAAAAGAAACATTGTTTACTGCTTTAAATTTATTGTAATTTTTACATAATTCTTTTACAACAAGCATTATTTATCCCCCTTAAAATAAATTTTAAATAAAAAATATTAATATATATCTTTTATGCAATATATATAATGCCAAAATAAGGTTTGAAATCTATATTTCAAAATATATTATAAAATAATCTACACTGTCAAGTGATATAAATAAAACAGTGACTAAAGTAATTTTTATTATTAACCATACCACATTCACATTTACTCATACTATATATTAATTTATCCGATGACTACCCGCTCTAATACTCCCATCTTCTTCAAAGTGGGAGTAAAGAGCGGATACGTCCCTGGATAACGATTTCTAAGCTTCAGGGGGAGTAAAAACTCCCTCTGGAGCCAAGAACTCTGTTTATACATTTAATACTATTATCCCTAGCTAAGAGCTTGCCTTCTTTTTTATACTTATTATAAGCATAAAAAAAGAGATAATATTTAAATATTATCTCTCTTTGGAGGCGCCACCCAGATTTGAACTGGGGGTAAAGGCTTTGCAGGCCTCTGCCTTACCACTTGGCTATAGCGCCAAAAAAACATGGAGCGGAAGACGAGATTCGAACTCGCGACGTTCACCTTGGCAAGGTGACGCTCTACCACTGAGCCACTCCCGCAATCTGGTGGCTCGACCAGGAATCGAACCAGGGACACGAGGATTTTCAGTCCTCTGCTCTACCGACTGAGCTATCGAGCCATATGGCGACCCAGAAGGGGCTCGAACCCTCGACCTCCGGCGTGACAGGCCGGCACTCTAACCAACTGAGCCACTGGGCCGTATTTGGTGGGCACAACAGGGCTCGAACCTGTGACCCCCTGCTTGTAAGGCAGATGCTCTCCCAGCTGAGCTATGCGCCCTCACCAATTACAATAATTATTATATTATAATTGGGCACTAATGTCAACTAATAATTGGTCAATATTATTTTTCACTATAATAATTTTCTAAAATATCCCCAACCTCATCATGACTAAAAACATATGCTTTATTACAAAAATGACATTTCAGTTCTTCCTCTTTGCCCTCATCATATATTTCTTTTAAATCCTTTTGTCCTATACTCGCCAAAGCTCTTTCTACCTTTTCTCGTGAACAATCACATCTATATTCTGGCACTATGCTTTCTAATATTTTTAAATCCATATCTTCAAATATGTATTCTAATATTTCCTCTATTGTCATTCCCTTTGAAATCATTTCTGTAATAGAAGGTATTTCTTCTAATCTATAACTTATTAAATCTGCTAACATTTCATCAGCTCCAGGCATCATTTGTATTATAAATCCGCCAGCTGATTTTATAGATAAATCTTTATCTACTAATACTCCTAAACCTACCGCTGAAGGTGTTTGTTCTGATACTGTATAATAATAAGCTAAATCTTCTCCTATTTCTCCAGTATATATAGGCACCTGCCCTATATAAGGCTCTTTCAATCCCATGTCTCTTATAACTAATAAATTACCATTCTTACCTATAATTCCACTTACATCTAATTTCCCCTTACTATTTGGCTCTATATCTGCTGTAGGATTACCTATATAACCTTTAACATGCCCATCTGCATATGATGTAATTACAACTCCCTTAGCAATACCACCACCATGAATTTGTAATGTTAAAGTGTCCTTCTCTGATTTTAATGTAGTTCCCATTAATGCTCCTGCTGTAAGCATTCTTCCTAAAGCAGCAGCTGCTGTTGGGGCACAATTATGTAATCTTACTCCTTCATTAACTAATTCTGTTGTTATTGCTCCTATTATTCTTACCTGTCCATCCTTAGCAATAGCCTTAACTAATTTATCTTTCATGTAAATTCACCTAACCTTCATCATTTTAATTAGAAAACTATTTAGTCAATATATAAACTATTCTTTCTGTCTTTTCTTGGATTTTTTTATTCTCATAATTATCTAAGGTTTTTAATATTTTAAATCCATTATTTAATATAATTTCTTCTATTTCTTCTTCTTTATAAGCTCTTTCTTTGTGTTCCTCATCAAATCTTATATAATTATTTTCATCTTCTCTTATAAAGAATGTGATATCCATATTCGTGATATTATTTTCTGTAGAATTTCTCCATATATATGTAATCTCATCATCATCATAACTGAAAAGATTATTTCCTAAAATATTATTTAATTTATAGTAAGAATTTATATCAAATATAAATAATCCATCTTCTTTTAAGTGATTATACACATTTTTAAACAGATTATTTAATGATTTTTTATCCAATATATAATTTATACCATCCAAACAACAGGTTATTAAATTAAAAGTTTTATTTAATTTTAAATCACATATGTTTTGACATACTAATTTACCTTTTATATTATTTTCTCTAAACTTATTCTCAGCTTCAGTTAACATATCATAAGAAAGATCTACCGCCCACACATTTTTAAAATACGGTGATACTTGTAATGTTAAATTTCCAGTACCACAAGCTAAATCTAAATAATCTATTTTACATAAATTAAAATCATCACATATATTTGTTATAGTTTTAGCCCATTTTTCATAGTCTATATCCTCATTTATAAGTTCATCATATATATGGGCAAATTCTCTATAACATTCCATTCCTAAACTCTCCTTAATTTATAAAAATATACTTACCTAATAAATATTATATACTTTTATTAGGTAAGTCAATAGATTAGTGCTTCTATTGCATACTATTTTTAATTTCACTCATCATTAATATTTCTTCATTTTTAGGAAGTTTAAGCTCTTTTTTTCTTTTGGTCATTATACCCCCTATTCTTCCGGTTTCTTCTGAGGTTAGTCCTCCCCACCCTAATTCGTCTACTTTATCTTGTAGGCCGAGCTCTATTGCTATTTCGTACTTCATTCTCTCTCTTAATTTTTCTTCTTTAGTAAGCTCCTTGTTAGCTTTAATTTTGGATTTTATTACTTTTTTTAAAGGAGTCCTTGTCATTTAAATCCCTCCATACAAATAATCTATTATTACTATTATTTGCCTTGTAGGGGTATTTTATACTATTATAAAAAGAGACTGAAATACCAGCCTCTTCTTTATTATATATTATTTATTTTCTATTCTTCATTAATATTATAATTAAATTTATTTTACAAATTATACCTTTTATGTTTACACCTTCTACATTCAAACAGTTCAAACATAAATTTAAAGAGAAGTATCTTAGAATACATACAATTTTCAAATACCCCTCTTTTTAAATTTATTGTTATCATCTATACCATATACATATTTTTTAATCAAATAAATGACAATCTACAAAATGATTCTTTTCTATTTCTTTAAGTTTTGGTTTTTCTTTTTTGCAAATTTCCTTTGCATATTTACATCTTGCTGCAAATTTACATCCCGGTTTAGGGTTTATAGGACTTGGGACTTCTCCATGAAGCATAATTCTTTCTCTATCTCTGCCTAACTTAGGATCTGGAACAGGTATTGCAGATAATAAAGCCTTAGTATATGGGTGAAGCGGCTTTTCATATAATTCTTTGCTATTAGATAACTCCACCACATTTCCCAGATACATCACCCCTACTCTATCAGATATGTGCCTTACCATAGAAAGATCATGAGCTATAAACAAATAAGTAAGCCCCAATTTATTTTGAAGGTCTATAAGCAAGTTTACAACTTGCGCTTGTATAGATACGTCTAAAGCTGATATAGGCTCATCACATACTATAAACTTGGGCTCTATAGCTAAAGCTCTTGCTATTCCAATTCGCTGCCTTTGTCCACCTGAAAATTCATGTGGAAATCTAGAGGCATGTTCTTTATTTAATCCAACTAAACTTAACAATTCATATATTTTATTAAGCCTTTCTCCTCCTGTATAAATCTCATGAATATCTATACCCTCTCCTATTATATCCGCAACTGTCATCCTTGGATTTAAAGAAGCATAAGGATCTTGGAAAATTATTTGTGCTTCTTTAGTAAACTCTCTTTTTTCTTTTTTATTAAAGTCGTGGATATTTATACCTTCAAATCTAACTTCTCCCTCTGTAGCTTCATATAAACCTAATATAGTTCTTCCACAAGTAGTTTTACCACAGCCTGATTCTCCAACAAGTCCTAAAGTTTCCCCTTTTCTTATATCAAAACTTACTCCATCTACTGCTTTCAAAATGGCATCCTTTCCAACTTTAAAATATTTTTTTAAATTTCTAACCTCTATTAAGTTTTCGTTCTCCATTATTTTTCACCCCCAGATAAAAAAGAACTATGAACTTTAGGTGACATAGGATGCTGTAACCAGCAAGAAACCTCATGAGTTTCTGTTAGCTTTGTTACTTTTGGAATCTGTTCTTTACATATTTTCATGCAATATTCACATCTTGATGCAAAGGGACATCCTTTTGGTGGTTTAATCAAATCTGGAGGAGTTCCTTCTAAGGAGTAAAGCTCTCCCTTATGCTTTGTATCCAACCTTGGTACTGATTGGAGTAATGCCCAAGTATAGGGATGCTTTGATTCATAAAATATTTCATTTGTAATTCCTCTTTCTATAATTTGTCCCGCATACATAACTTGTATTCTATGAGCTGTATCCGCAACCACTCCTAAATCATGAGTTATCATTATAACTGCTGTATTTAATTTTTTTTGCAAATCTCCTATAAGATTCATTATTTGAGCTTGAATAGTAACATCTAATGCTGTAGTAGGCTCATCTGCTATAAGCACCTTAGGATCACAGGATAAAGCTATGGCTATCATAGCTCTTTGCCTCATTCCTCCTGAAAATTCATGTGGATATTGATTAGCTCTTTTTTCTGCATTAGGTATATTGACTAATTTCAATATATTAACAGCCTCTTTAAAAGCTTCTGATTTATTCATTCCCCTATGAATAATTAAACTTTCAGCTATTTGTTTCCCAACCTTCATTGTAGGATTAAGAGAAGTCATAGGATCTTGAAATATCATACTTATATCAGCACCTCTTAACTGTCTCAATTCCTGTTCCTTCATATCTAATATATTTTTATCATTAAAAATTATTTCTGATCCTTCTTTAATTTCTCCTGGTGGTTCTTGTATTAATCTCATTATAGCTTTAGCTGTCACAGTCTTTCCACATCCTGACTCTCCAACTATGGCAAGGGTCTCTCCTTTATTAAGATGAAAGCTTATATTTCTAACAGATTGTACTTCTCCCGCATAAGTATGATAAGAAACTCTTAAATTTCTTACCTCTAATATTCTCTCCATCACATTCCCCCCTTTATTGACGCATCTTAGGATCAAGAGCGTCCCTTAATCCATCGCCTAGTAAATTAAATGATAGCATAGTCAAACTTATAAACAAAGCAGGGAAAAACAATTGATAAGGATAAAACATTAGATTTGGTTGTGCCGCTGATGCCAAAGAACCCCAACTAGTATTTGGTGATTGTATACCTAGTCCTATATAACTTAAAAAAGCTTCTCCAAATATAAATGATGGGACATCTAAAGTAATATTAACAATTAATATACCCATAGTATTGGGTAATAGATGTTTCTTTATTATTCTTGAAGGCCTGGCACCTAAAGCTTGAGCTGCTAATACATACTCTTGCTCTCTTATTTGTAGAATTTGTCCTCTTATTATTCTAGCCATACCACACCAACCAGTTATAGTCATAGCTATTACTAAAGATATAACCCCTTTTCCCAATATAAGAGAAATTATAATAACAACTATTAAATAGGGAACACTTAGCAATATTTCCACTATTCTCATCATTATATCATCAACCATTCCACCAAAATAACCGGATATTCCACCATATATAACTCCAATTGTCATTTCTATAATAGTTCCTAAAATTCCTATTATTATAGAAACTCTTCCACCCTTCCATACTCTAGCAAATATATCCCTACCTAACATATCTGTTCCAAACCAATGATTAGAATTAGGGGTCATATTTACAATATTAGAATCTGTAGTCCAATATTTATATGGGGTTAAATAAGGTCCTATTATTGTCATTAAAGCTATTAATATAAGTAATATCAATGACCCTATGGCTACCTTATTTTGCTTTAGTCTTCTCCAAGCATCCTGCCAATAAGTTATATTAGGTCTATTTATTTCATTAGATGCATTTTTATCTATTCCTATTATTTCAAATTTATCTTTACTTATTTCAGCCATTTTTCTCCCCCCTTATCATTTTGAGTTTGTAATCCTAATTCTTGGATCTATAATTCCATATAATATGTCTACAATTAATAAAGAGAATATATAAAGGGTAGCCATAAATACAGTAAGCCCCATAATCATAGAATAATCCATATTATTTACAGCTCCTACAAAAGAACTTCCTAATCCTGGTATACCATATATACCTTCAATAACGAAAGATCCTGTTAATATAGTTGCTATTTGAGGTCCTAGTATAGTTATACTAGGCAAAATAGCATTTCTTATTATATGCTTCCAAGCTAAAGAAACCTTTGATACACCCTTTGCTTTTGCTGTCAATATATAATCCTGTCCTAAAACATCTAAACATTCATTCCTCATATATCTTGCATATATAGCTAAAGGACTTAAACTTAAAGCTATCGTAGGCAGTATAGTATACTTTGCACCTCCCCAACCAGTAGTTGGCAATATCATAAATTTAACTGTAAATATATATTGAAGTAGTGCTGCAAAAACGAAACTTGGTATAGAAACACCAATTAAAGCTAAAAACATCACTATATAATCTGGCCATTTATTCCTTTTAAAGGCTGCCACAACCCCTAATATTATTCCTAATGTAAACCCTAAGAATACTGCTTGAATACCTATTCGTGCTGATGCTGGCAATCCATCTTTTATAACTGTATTTACACTTCTTCCTGCAAAAGCTAAAGAATCTCCTAAATCACCCTTTAATAAATTTTTCATATAAACTGCATACTGTGTTGTCAAAGGTTTATCCAATCCATATTTAGCATAATAATTAGCTCTTATTTGTGGTGGTAATCTTTTAGCACTAGATGCTAATGGATCTCCGGGTATAGTATGCATTAGCGCAAAAGTTATAGTTATTACTATCCATAAAGTAAGCAACATATATCCTAATCTTTTTAAGATATATCTAAACATCTTTACCCCTCCCCAATATATTTTTATGTAACCTATAACAGCAGAGCCGTTAAAAGGCTCTGCTGCATAAAATAATACTATTACTCCCTGCCTTCCGTATAGGCATATTTAACATCATATAAAGAACCGAATTGTGGAACCATTATTCCCTTTACATACTTTCTTTGATAAATATCTCTAGCCCTATAAACTGCTGGCGCTATTACAGCATCTTCATATAATAATATTTGTTCAGCCTCTTTGAATAACTTCATTCTTTCTTCATTCTTTTCTTCTGGCAACAATGCAGCTTTTCTAATTAATTCATCATATTTTGCATTTGAGTAATTTGTTGGAATCGCTTTGGCCCCAGTCATCCACAAATCAAATTCTGTCATAGGATCATCATAATCTCCTGTCCAAGCCATACCAGATATTTCATATTCCGCATTATTTATTCTCTTCGCATACACTGGCCATTGAACATATTCTATATTTACTTTAATGCCTAAAGCTTTTTGATACATTTCTTGGAAAAATTCACAAATTTCTTTTTGTTGATCACTTGTAGAGCCTGTTAAATAATTTACCGTCACTTTACTTGGATCTGGATCCATACCTAATTCTTTTAATCCTTCAATTAAAAGTTTCTTTGGATCTTGATTCTCTTCTTTCAATTTCTTAATTGGTTCTTCCCCTACTTCTTTTCTAAATTCTTTATCTCCTATTTGTAATGAAGGTGGCACAAACCCATAGGCTGGTGTAAAGTCATTTTTAAATAAAGTTTTTGAAACCTCTTCTCTGTTAATAGATAAAGAAAAAGCTTTTCTTACTTTAGCATTGCTAAATAATTTAACATTTTGATTAAAGAATTCAATATTTGTTGCTGGTTCAATAACTCTCTTCACTTCAAACTTATTAGCTTTTTTAAATTTTTCTTTCCACTCTGGCTTTTGAGCAGCACTGAAATCTATTCCTCCATTTAGAAGCTCTTGCATTCTAGCAGCTTCATTATTTATAATTTTCATATGAACGTTATTTAATTTAACAGATTTAGCATCCCAATATTTTTCATTTTTAACTAATTCCATTTTGTTTGCATGTACCCATTCCTTTATGGTAAAAGGTCCACAGAATACCATATTAGAAGCTTCTGTACCAAATTTTTCTCCATACTTTTCAACTATATCCTGTCTTTGTGGCATCATTAATTTAAAATATGTTATCTTTAAGAAATATGCACAAGGTCCAGCTAAAGTTATTTCTAAAGTTTTATCATCTAAAGCTTTTACTCCAACTTCTTCAGCTTTTGCTTTCCCTGCATTATATTCGTTCGCATTTTTTATTGGAGCTAATAAGTAAGCATACTCTGATGCAGTTTTAGGATCTAAGTTTCTTTTTATACCATATTCATAATCCTTTGCAGTAACCTTCTTTCCATCAGACCACTCATAATCTCTTAAATGAAAAGTCCATTTTAATCCATCCTCAGATACATCCCATTTTTCTGCTCCTGCTGGCTTAACTACATCTTTACCTTTTTCATCTACTTCCAATCTTGTTAATCCATCATAAACCTCAGAAATAACCTGTGAAGAATACAAGTCTGTTGATTTAGCTGGGTCTAAACTTTTAGGTTCTTCCTGCAAAATCATATTTAGATATTGTTCTTTATCTGCACCTTTACTTCCTGATGCAGTTTCCTTTCCTCCACATCCTGCTAATGCTACCGAAGTTAAAACCACACAAGATACTAAAGCTGCCAATAACCTTTTACTTTTCACTAAACTTCCCCCTTTAAGTTATTTTATAAAAAACAAGTGGAAATCCACCTGTTTCCAATAAAAATTATTTTAAAACAACTATATTTTAAATATGTTTTCTTTTATTTTTATACAATATGCAAGTGAGCACTTATTGATGACACTTTTTTGCAATTTTTAAAAAATTGAAATTAATTTTATGATTCAATCATACTACTATAGCTTATTTTCATATAAATTTACAATCACTTACAGTAACCTATCTATTCGCCTCACTTATACTTGCTTGATATTTTTTTGAATTTTGAGTAAATTGAATAATATTTTTCTTATTCAATGTATTTTGCACTATTAAATTTAAATATTATAAATAAATGAAATAATGGCTTTTTATTTATTTTCATATAACAAAAAGCCTATATATTTTTTACCCAATCAGTTATATAATATTATTAACTATAATAAATTATATGATTATTTAATATTCATTTGGGAGGTATATGTTATGAATTACAATGTAGCAGTAGTAGGGGCTACTGGAATGGTAGGAAGAAAATTTATAGAGATTTTAGAAAGCAGGAATTTTCCTATAGAAAACATTTATTTTTTTGCTTCTAAAAGATCTGCAGGTAAAACCTTAAAATTTAAAACTTCTGAAATATTGGTAGAAGAATTAAAAGAAGACAATATAAAAAATAAAAAAATAGATTTTGCATTATTTTCTGCTGGTGGAGATATAAGTAAAGACTTTGCACCTGTTTTTGTTAAATATGGTGCTACAGTAATTGATAATAGCAGTGCTTGGAGAATGGATCCTGAAGTTCCTTTAGTTGTTCCTGAAGTAAATGCTGAAGATATAAAATGGAATAAAGGTATAATTGCTAATCCAAATTGTTCAACTATACAAGCTTTAGTGGCTTTAAAGCCTCTTCATGATAAATATAAGATCAAAAGAATTGTATATTCAACTTATCAAGCTGTATCTGGTGCTGGATTAAGTGGTTTTAATGATCTTAAAAATGGCTATACAGGAGAATCACCAAAGAAATTCTCTTACGCTATTGCAGGAAACATATTACCACATATAGATGTATTCTTAGAAAATGGATATACAAAAGAAGAAATGAAAATGATTGATGAAACTAAAAAAATGCTTCATGATGATACTCTAAAGATAACAGCAACTACCGCCAGAGTACCTGTATTCCATGGACATAGTGAAAGTATAAATGTAGAGCTTGAAAAACCTTTTGAATTAGAAGATATATTTGAAATTTATAAAAATGCTGAAGGTATAGTGCTTAAGGATGATGTAGCTAATTTAGTTTATCCTATGCCTATTGATGTAGCTGGTCATGATGAAGTGTATGTAGGAAGAATAAGAAGAGATTTTAGTCTAGATAACGGCTTAAATTTATGGGTAGTAGCAGATAATATTAGAAAAGGTGCTGCACTTAACGCAATTCAAATAGCTGAGCATATAATAAAAAGTAAATAAGTAAACTTTAGGAGGTATTTTTATGAGTATTTTTAAAGGTTCTGGAGTAGCTATAATAACTCCTTTTACTAACACAGGGGTAGATTTTGACAAGCTTTCTGAACTAATAGAATGGCATATAAAATCCAAAACTGATGCTATAATAGTTTGCGGAACTACTGGTGAGGCAACTACAATGACAGAAACTGAAAGAAAAGAAACTATAAAGTTCGTAATAGATAAAGTAAATAAAAGAATTCCTGTTATAGCTGGTACTGGTAGTAATAATACTGCCGCCTCCATCGCTATGAGTAAATGGGCAGAAAGTATAGGAGTAGATGGATTGTTAGTAATAACTCCATATTATAATAAAACAACACAAAAAGGCTTAGTTAAGCATTTTAAAGCCGTTTCTGATGCTGTTAGCACTCCTATAATTATATATAATGTTCCTGGAAGAACAGGACTTAATATAACCCCTGGTACTTTAAAAGAGTTATGCGAAGATAAAAACATAGTAGCTGTAAAAGAAGCTAGTGGAAATATAAGTCAAATAGCTCAAATTAAAGCTTTATGTGGTGACAAATTAGATATATATTCTGGAAACGATGATCAAATAATTCCTATATTAGCTCTTGGAGGAATAGGTGTTATCTCTGTATTAGCTAATGTAATTCCAGAGGATGTTCATAATATGTGTGAATTATATTTAAACGGTAAGGTTAATGAAGCTTTAAAAATTCAATTAGATTCTTTAGCTCTTACTAATGCTTTATTTATAGAAACAAATCCTATACCAGTAAAAACAGCAATGAATCTTATGAACATGAAGGTAGGAGATTTAAGACTCCCTTTATGTGAAATGAATGAAAATAATTTAGAAATATTAAAGAAAGAATTAAAAGCTTATAACTTAATGTAATATAAAGTGTAGAGTTTATCTCTACACTTTACTATTAAGATATCTAATAAAATAAATTTAGTTTATCCGATGACTACCCGCTCTAATACTCCCATCTTCTTCAAAGTGGGACTAAAGAGCGACTATGTCCCTGGATAACGATTTCTAAGCTTTAGTGGAAGTAAAAACTCCCTCTGAAGCCAAGAACTCTGTTTATATAATAATTTTAGAGGAGGACTTTCAATGGCAAGAGTTATATTAAATGGTTCTAATGGGAAAATGGGTAAGGTTATATGTAATTTAGCAGAAAATTATTCTAATTTAGAAATTGTAGCAGGTATAGATAAAGGTGAGGCAACTTCTTCTTTTCCTGTTTTTACTGATATAAACAAATGTAATATAGAAGCTGATGTTATACTAGACTTCTCAAGACCTGACGCATTAAATGATTTGCTAAACTTTGCTACTTCAAAAAATATGCCTATAATAATATGCACCACAGGTTTTTCTGAGAACCAAATAAAACTTATAGAAGAAACTGCAAAAAAAATACCTGTTTTTAGATCTGCCAATATGTCTATAGGTATTAATATAGTCAACAATATATTAAAAAACATAAGTGCTTTTATGTATAAAAACTTTGATATAGAAATAATAGAAAAACATCATAACCAAAAGGTAGATGCTCCAAGTGGAACTGCTATTCTTCTAGGGGATACTATAAGGGATTCAATAAAAGAAGATACTAAATATACCTATGGAAGAGAAGGTAGTTCAAAACGAACTCATGATGAAATAGGTATGCATGCCATAAGAGGTGGTACTATAGTAGGTGAACATGATGTTATATTTGCAGGATCCGGAGAAACTATAGAAATCAAACATACAGCTTTATCTAGAGAAGTATTTGCTGTGGGAGCATTAAACGCTTGTTTATTTATGAGTGGAAAAGAAGCCGGATTATACAACATGGATAACGTAATACAAGCAGCTCTATAACCATAATCTAAGGAAATTACGACGTAACAACCTTTAAAGGTTGAGAATTAAAATAAGAAATACTTTTAGTCAATAGATAGCTATAAAAATAAAGAATACTAATATTTGTGCCCTAATATTTAGGCTAACGCTCTAATGCCACGTCCTGTGCCAGCAGAGCTAAGTAAACGTCCTGTTTACTTCACGCTTAAATATTAGTTCACAAATAAAGTATTCTGATTATTTTTCTAGATATCTATTTTCACTAAAATTATTTATTGCTTTAATACCTTTAAAGAGTTATGCTAGCTTCCCGTGATTTAAAAAATAGGGATATGTGGTGTAAAAGGCATTTGAGCAAGATTAGAGATTCTTATTTGTTTTTGCAAAATATATGAATGTTTCAAATTATTGTTCGAGCGTTCAGCGAGTTATAATTTGAAATCATATATTTTAAGCAAAAACAAATTAGAATCTATTATTGAAGCGAATTGCCTTTTTAACCATATATCCCTTTTTTAAATCACGGGTAATATATACTCTTTTAAATCGTAATTTCCTTACATTGTGATTTTACTTAGCCATGCTTCCATTCTATTTAGTGCTTCATTTAATTCTTCCATGCTATAGGCATAAGATATTCTAATATATCCCTCTCCCATTTCCCCAAAGGCTGAGCCAGGAACTATAGCCACTTTAGCTTCCTTCAAAAGTCTTTCACAAAATTCTTCACTAGTCATATTATATTTTTTTATGGAAGGAAACATATAAAAAGCTCCATTAGGGAGATATGTATCTATACTCATGTACTTTAATCTATCATATACAAAGTCTCTTCTTTTTATAAACTCTTCTTTCATACAATCTACATCTTTCATGCAGTATTTTAACCCTGCATATGCTCCCCACTGACATATAGAAGGCGCACAAGATACATTATATTGATGAACTTTTATTATAGAATTTATGAACTCATCATTTGCACAAACATACCCTATTCTAAGTCCAGTCATTGAAAACATCTTTGAAAATCCACTAACTAATATAACCTTATCTTTTATATCTTCAAATTGAGCTATAGAATAATATTTTTCTTCAAAACATAAAGAGGCATACATTTCATCACTTATTACTATAATATTATTTTCTTTTATTATTTTATGTAACTTACAACTTTCTTCTTTAGAAAGTATAGCCCCTGTTGGATTAGATGGATAAGATAATACCATAACCTTAGGCTTTTCTTTTTCTATTATATTTTCTAAATCTGAAAAATCTATAGAAAAATCATTTTTTAATTTATAATTTAATATTTGTCCACCTAATAATTTTACACAGCTTTCATAAGCAGGATATGCAGGTGTTGGTATTAAAACTTTGTCTCCCTCATTTAGTAATGTGGAAAATACACACATCAACCCTTCACTACCACCTACGGTTATGCATATTTCTTCTGAATTATAATTAATATTCATAGTTTTAAGATATCTTGCTATCTCTAATCTTAACTCTTTTAGTCCTGCATTAGATGTATAGGTTGTTTTATCTTCTTGTATAGAATTTATTAATTCATCTTTTATTCTACTTGGAAGCTTAAAGTCTGGTTGCCCTAAAGTTAAGGAAATAACATCTTTATAATTTGAAACTTTGTTAAAAAACCTCCTTATACCGGAAATTTCTATATTTTTAACTTTTTCCGAAATAATTTCTTCAGTCTTTATATAATCCATAAAATATTATCATGTTATGGGAATATTAATAAACCATAACTTCTCCTTTCCCTTTATATTTTTTACGATCTTAGAACCAATATATTTTATTAAATCTCCATAATAATTTACAAGATTCAACTTCATATCTTATTAATGCTTTTATTTCTAATATTTCTACTTATTATACTATTATTTTCATGTATATTAAATACCCCCTTTATTTAAACATCAATATTTATTATAATAGTGTTATTATAAAATAAGGAGGAAATATAATGAGTTACAATCTAACAGATCCGTATGAAATAGCTAGATACATAAAAGAAGCCAAAAAATCGACTCCTATCAAAGCTTACATAGAAGGAGATCTTTCAAACTGTGATTTTACGAACATAGAAAAATTTAATAGTGGAGATTTATATATATTATTTGGTGAATCAGAAGAAATATTAGTTATTATAGAAAAAAATAAAGATAAAATAAAAAATTGTAGAATAGAACAGGATAGAAGAAAGTCTGCAATTCCTTTACTTGATATGCTTAAAATAAATGCTAGAATAGAGCCAGGTGCTACAATAAGAGATAAAGTTATAATAGGAGAAAATGCTGTTATTATGATGGGCGCCGTTGTAAATATAGGTGCTGAAATCGGAGAAGGAACTATGGTAGATATGAACGCTGTAGTTGGCGCTAGAGGAAAACTTGGTAAAAATGTACATTTAGGTGCTGGTGCTGTAGTTGCTGGTGTTTTAGAACCACCTAGCAGTGATCCTTGTACTATAGAGGATAATGTTCTTATAGGCGCAAATGCTGTTATATTAGAAGGTGTAAAAATTGGTAAAGGTTCTGTAGTGGCAGCAGGGTCTATAGTTACTACTGATGTACCAGAAAACGTAGTAGTGGCTGGTGCTCCAGCTAAAATAATAAAAGAAGTAGATGTAAAAACTAAAGATAAAACTAAGCTTTTAGATGATTTAAGAAAATAAATTTATGAAAGATAGTTTTAAAACTATCTTTCATATTTGATAAAGTTTTCTATTAATTTATTTAAATATACTTGAGAATAGTATGTACAACTTAAAAAGTTGTACATACTATTCTTTATGCATGTTTTTCTTTTATATTATCCATAAAATCCTTTTCTTCATAACTTTCTTCATAATCATTATCCCCGGCTTGTTCATCTCCTACTCTCTCCATCTTTGATATAGAAACCTCATAAGCTACTTTAGTAATAGTTTTATCCTCTGAAATTCTCTTTTGGTAATATCTACTTTGTAATCTTCCCCAAACTCTTATATTATCTCCTACTTGTAAAGTTTTACAAAATCTAGCATTTCTTCCCCAGGATATATTAGGGATATAATCTGACTTGTTATAAGGTCTATTTACTGCTAATAATAAATCAGCGATTTCCCTACCAAAGGGAGTTGTCCTATATATAGGCTCTTTACATATATATCCATCTAAAAATATTTCATTAGGGTTTTTACTTCTTTCAATACAATATTCTATGTTTCTAGCAAATACAGTTAATATAAGTCTATTGCTGCCATCTACAAATTTATTATAAGATCTTAGCTGACCCTCTACTATAATATCCATACCTACTTTTAGTTCCATATCCGCTAACAATCTTTCAGATATAGTTATATTTAATATATCTGATACATCGCTTAATCTTGAAACTTCCATTTTAAAATTATAAAATCCTTCTCCGTACATTTCGTGACTGAATTCTAAATCCTCAACCACTGTTCCCTCTAAATAAATTTTATTGTTTAACATTAAATTGTCCATCATAACCCCTCTTTCCCTTAGTTTCAATTCATTCATACAACATATATTTATTATTTATATATCTAAAATATGCCATAAAATTAAAACTTATTTGTAGAATTAATTATTTTACTCTCTATATTGGAAATATTCGCTCCTTGTATTAAAGCAATAGTTATAATAACCATATAAGCATAAAGACAACTTTCATCTTCATAATAGATGTTTAATGGCATCTCTTGTGGTTCTATTATATTTTCATTGTATATACTTATATATCTTTGAATACAATAAACGATTCCTATATTCTCTTGTTCCAAACTAGATAAAGTAATAGTGTTTTTATTTCCCAATCCATAAGTTATAACAACACCTTTTATATCTACATTTTTATTTTTAAACAAATCCATATTTATAAAACAATATTCACAGTCTATTCCGTCATATTCAAAATTAATATCTCTATTTATTACTATATATTCACTATTCGCTAAAGTATTTTCCCTTGAATAGTGCAAATCTAAATCTAATATTCTTATCATGTTATGAATATGTCTTACAAAACTTTCATCTTCTGAATATATACATATTTTTTTCATTTTACACGCTCCTAAAGAAAATAACTATTTTTAGTTATTTTCTTCAGTTTACAATATTTTATTCCCCTGTAATTTTATTATTCATTTATCATAATATTATATCTTTTGTATATTAACCCCCCTCTTTAGTAAAAATATTACACCTATACTACATTTTCTATATTTTTTTAAATATTCCTTCATTTTATAATTTAAACTTTAATTCTTTTTTTGTACTCCTGCTGAATCTATATAATAATTTTCTTTATATATTAAATCTCCTACTTTGACAAATTCAAATCCATTTCCTTTTAATTCCTTAATTATTCTTGGTAAATTGTCTGGAGTGTATTTAGCTGTATTATGGAAAAGCAATATGGAACCAGGCTTAGTCTTTTTTATAATTCTTTCATATTCTAAATCAGCTCCTTCCTCTTTCCAATCGATACTATCTACATCCCATTGCACAGAATATAATCCTATTTCATTTACTGTATCTATCGCTTCAGCATTATATTCTCCTGATGGAAATCTAAATAATTTAGTACCTTCTCCAGTTATTTTTCTTATACTAGCATCATTAATGTTAATATCTTTTATTATTCTTTCTTTAGATATTCTACTCATATTAGGATGACTATGAGAATGATTTCCTATTTCATGTCCTTTATCATGAATTTCTTTTACTTTTTCTGGCTTTTGCTCTATCCAATCTCCCACTAAAAAAAAGGTAGCCTTAACATTATTTTTATCTAAAATATCTAATATTTTATCTATATATTCGTCCCCTCTGCTGACATCAAAAGTTAAAGATATTTTATTTTCTTTTGTATCAACTCTATATATAGGCACCTTCTTCTTAATATTTAATGAAACTTTTTGACCTCTACCATTAATAAAAAAAGACATACTTATAGCTAAAACTAAGAGTAGTAAAGAAAATACCATCCTTTTTTTAAATTTATCTTTCATTTTATTCCTCCAAACTAAATATTTCTTCATTTTTATTTATATAAAATATATTTTTTTATATGCATTAAATAATTATTTTTTATTTATTAAAGTAATTTACACTTAATTTTTATGATATAATTATATATAAATTATTTTAACTAAACTTTGGGGAGGAAATTTGATGTTTGATGATGCTTTAGAATTAGCTGAAAATAAATTGCTGATTCTTTATGTATTTAATAGATTAGACCTTTCTATCTCTAATAATAAAATAACTGAAATTATATTAGAAAATAATCTAATTAATTATTTTACTTTGCAACAATATCTATCAGAACTTGCATCTTCTGGCTTTATTAAGAATACAGATCAACATAAAATAATGATTACAGAAAAAGGTAACCGTGTTCTCTCAATGTTTATAGATAGAATTAATGAAGATAAAATTGAATCTATAAATAATTATTTGGACTCTAAATTAAATTCGATAAAAAAAGAAGTTAATATCATGGCTGATTATACCTTAGAAAACAAAGATACCTTCTTAGTAAGTTTAAAAGCCACTGAAAATAACTTCTTATTGATGGATATAAAGTTATCTGTAAATTCAAATAAAGAAGCAAAGGAAATCTGCTCTAAATGGAAAGAAAATTCTAGTGCGATGTATACAAAAATATTAAACATTTTAAAATCAACAAATGAAAACTGATATTATAATACTAAAATACCTGTAGGTTCTCCACCTATAGGTATGGATTTTTTATTATTAGTTCTAATATTTATCCTTAAAAATAAATTTTTATAATTATCTCCCACGTAAATATTATCTTTTATCTTACACACTCCTCTTGGCATACCACCAACAATTATATCTTTTATTTTTTCATAATAATTTATATCAATTAAACTAATAGTACCATCTCCAAAATTAGAAACTATACATAACTTCTCATCAATGCACATATCAACGGGTGAATTTCCCACAGGAATTCTATATAAAAGTTTATAATTTTTTCTAGATATTATACTTATACTTCCTTTATAATCAGAACCTAAATTACTTTCACATACTAATATATATTTGCCATCTACTGTGAAAACAGCTTTTGTTGGATAAGATCCAACTCTTATATTTTTTACTCTATTTTCTTCTTTACAATCTATTAATGTTATATTATCTGTCCCCATATTTGATATCATTAATATTTCATTTTGTTTATCAATAACTATGCTATGTGGTAGATCCCCGCAAGGTATTTGTTTTGAAATTTTCTTTTTAACCATGTCAAATACAGTTACATTGTTTAAATCACCACAAATAACATAGGCTTTATCTCCATATACAACTACATCATTACAATGCATTCCTATAAAATAATTTTCAATTTCTCTTCCTAATTTTCCATCTACTACAGAAAGAGAATTACTATAACTATTAGCTACAAGCAATTTATCATTATATGCACATATACCATGAGGCCCTATTCTAGTAGATAGTTCATTATTTAAGGTTATTTTGTTTTCTTCTTTAAAATTATCTATAGAAACTTTGGAAATACAATCTGTAGACGTATTGCATACATAAACATACCTCATTTTATCACCCCTCGCTCTATAATATAATATGTGAAAAATAACTAATTTGGTGATAAATCTTTTATGTTGAGCAATAAAGTTTTATGTTATATAATGATATTAGTATTGTTTAACATTCAAATTGAAAGGAGACAATAATATGTATACTTATTCACCTATTGGTGTTTGTTCAAAAAAAATAACTTTTGATATTTTAAATAACAAAGTTGTAAAAGTTAATTTCCTAGGAGGATGCGATGGTAACCTTAAGGGATTATCTAGTTTAATAGAAGGTATGGATATTGATGATGCTATAAAAAGATTGCAAGGTATAACCTGTGGTTCTAAAAATACTTCCTGTCCAGATCAATTGTCTAAAGCTCTACAAGAAGCAAAAAAACAAAATAAGGAAAGCATCTAACACTTTCCTTACCTTATTAATTTTCTCATATCACCTACCATGTATAATGACCCACAAATTAAAATCATATCTCCATCTTCACAGTAAAATTTTGCCTTATCATAACATTCTTTATAGTCCTCTAGATGTTCACAACTTTCATTATGTTTTAATACAATGTGCATTAATTCTTTTGAACTTTCCCCTCTATCATTATGAGGAGCTACTGTTAATACTCTATCTGCTAGTGGTACTAATGTTTTTATCATGTCTTCTACTTGTTTATCTTTTAATATGCCTAATATTAAAATAAGTTTATTATATTTAAAATATTTACTCACATTATTTTTTAAGCTTTCTATGCCATCTATATTATGGGCTCCGTCTATTACTGTTAGAGGATTTTTATTTACTATTTCTAGTCTAGCTGGCCATTTCACTTTTTTAAGGGCTGATATTATGTGTATTTTTTCTATTTTTATACCTAATTTCATTAACTTTTCTAAGGCTAATATAACTGTAATACAGTTTTTTATTTGATGTTCTCCTAATAAGGATAAACATATATTATAAGTATCTTCTTTAGTTTTTAATTTAAAACTTTGCTGCCCCATATTTTTTTCTATGATTTCTATTTCTATATTTATTAAATTATCTTCTACTTTTATAAGCTCACAATTTTTTTCCTTACACACCTTTTCTATATTTTTTTCTACTTCTTTCTTTTGTGGATACGTTATAACAGGAGCTTTTTTTATTATTCCTGCTTTTTCATAAGTTATTTCTTCTAGGGTTTCACCTAAAATATTCATATGATCATAACTTATAGAAGTTATAATACTTAAAATAGGTTCTAAAACATTAGTAGAGTCTAACCGTCCCCCTAAACCTACTTCTATTACCGCAAAATCTACTTCTTTTAAACAAAAATAATAAAACATAGCAACAGTTATAATTTCAAATTCTGTAGGATTTCCATATCCCATATTTTCTACCTTTTCCACTATATTAGCTACCTTAGTTATAATATAACCTAAATCTTCCTTAGTTATATTATGGCCATTTATTTGTATTCTTTCTTCAAACTCCTCTATATAAGGGGATGTATACATTCCAACTTTATAGCCAGACTCTTTTAATACTGCAGAAATCATAGCTGTAGTAGATCCTTTTCCATTTGTACCTGCTATATGTATGCATCTTAACCTCTTATGAGGGTTTCCCAATAACTCTAAAAGCTTTTCTGTTCTTTCTAGGCCTAGATTACTACCAAACTTAGCCTTTGATTGTATATACTCTCTAGCTTCTTTATAATCCATATATAATCACTTCCTATGTATATCTTTTACGTAAATCATAACCCTTCTGTTACTTTTATATTATTTCTATTTAGCCATAAGAAATTACCTAATGACTACAGTATCTAATATTTATTCTCATAAAATTGTAGATAAATTTTAATACATTTTTATATAATGTTTTCCTAGACTTCAATTAAAATTTTAAAACCCCAATTAACTCTAAAAATTTTGTTTATTACAATAAAATTATAATTTATTCTATTAAATATTAATAGAATAATCGTAAAAAATTCACTAAAACAAAATATATACTTTATATTTTTATATAATAAATACAGGAAAGTTACAAAAGTCTTCCCTGTATCTATTGTATTTTTGCTATTTTATATTATATTTATAATTTAATGCAAAACTTATTAATAAAATATAGAAATTTTAATGTAACTAATATTTAAACTAAATCTTATTTTAATGATTCTAAACTCTCAAGCACAGACTTAAGCATTGCTTTATACTTTTCGCCCTTTTCTCTTTCCTCATTAACTACAGATTCTGGTGCTTTAGATACAAATTTTTCATTAGCCAATTTCTTTTCTACTCTATCTATTTCTTTTTCTAATTTTTCTTTTTCCTTATTTAGTCTTTCCAATTCTTTTTCTATATCTACTAATTCTAATAATGGTATAAATATTTCTGCACCTCTTGTAACTACAGATACATTTTTATCTGATGTTTCTTTATTTTCTAAGAAGCTAACTTCTGAAGCTGAAGCTAGTTTTTGAAAATAAACTTCTCCTTCTTTAAAGGATCTCTCTGCTTCTTTTTCTGTTAAATAAATCATTAATTTAGCTTTTCTAGAAGGTGGAACGTTCATTTCTGTTCTAACATTTCTTATAGATTTAATAGCTTCTATAATATATTCCATATCCTTTTCTGATTTTTCATCTTTTAAAATTTCATCATATTCTGGCCATTTTGATATAACTATTGATTCATATTCTGTATATAAATGAGTATATATTTCTTCTGTTATAAATGGCATTATAGGATGTAATAATTGTAATGAAGTTTCTAATACTTTATGAAGTACATTGAAAGCTATTCCTTTTGACTGTTCATCTTCTCCATATAATACTGGCTTTACAAGTTCTATATACCAATCACAGAATTCACCCCATATAAAATCATAAATCTTTTGAGAAGCTATTCCAAGCTCAAATTTTTCTATATTTTCTGTAACCTCTTTAACTACTGTATTTAATCTTGATAATATCCATTTATCAGCTATAGTATAGTTTTTATTATCTTTATATTTATCCATTAAATCCTTATCTAAGTTCATAAGAACAAATCTAGATGCATTCCATATTTTATTAGCAAAATTTCTAGCAGCTTCTACTCTTTCAGGGTAATATCTTATATCATTTCCTGGAGCATTTCCTGTTACTAATGTAAATCTTAAAGCATCCGCACCATATTCATCTATTACTTCTATTGGATCTACACCATTTCCTAAAGACTTAGACATCTTCTTTCCTTCTGAATCTCTAACTATACCATGGATTAAAACTGTATCAAATGGAATATCATCCATACAATAAAGTCCTGAGAATACCATTCTAGCTACCCAGAAGAATATGATATCGTATCCTGTTACTAATGTATTGTTTGGATAAAAATATTTTAAATCTGGTGTTTTATCTGGCCAACCTAAAGTTGAGAAAGGCCATAGCGCTGAACTAAACCAAGTATCTAAAACATCATTATCTTGCTGTAATTTCTCACTATTACATTTTGGACATTTTTTTGGTTCTTCAGTAACTACTATAACTTCACCACAATCTTTGCAATACCAAACAGGAATTCTGTGTCCCCACCATAATTGTCTTGATATGCACCAATCCTGAATATTCTCCATCCAGTTGAAATAAGTTTTATCAAATCTTTCTGGTACAAACTTAACCTTTTTATTTTTTACTACATCTATAGCTGGTTTTGCAAGTTCCTCCATTTTTACAAACCATTGTTTTGAAATTATAGGTTCTATTACCGTATT
Organism: Clostridium botulinum; assembly: GCF_001276985.1. GTDB lineage: Bacteria > Bacillota > Clostridia > Clostridiales > Clostridiaceae > Clostridium_F > Clostridium_F botulinum. The sequence goes on along the minus strand of NZ_LHUL01000007.1, from coordinate 30,910 downwards.
ACATCTATCATGACAGCTTACATTATGATTATGCTCTTTTATTTTTACTAAGAAACCTTCATTTTTTAAATCTTCTACTATAGCTTTTCTGGCTTCATATCTATCCATTTCATGGTATCTAGTTTCTTTATAATTAATTCTTCCATCATCAAACATTACATTGATTTCTGGTAAGTTATGTCTTTTACCTACTTGATAATCATTAGGATCATGAGCTGGAGTTATTTTAACTGCTCCTGTACCAAATTCCATATCTACATAATCATCAGCAACTATTGGAATTTCTCTGTTAACTAGTGGCAACATAAGAGTTTTTCCTACTAAATGAGCATACCTTTCATCCTTTGGATTAACAGCTACTGCTGTATCTCCAAGCATTGTCTCTGGTCTTGTAGTAGCTATTTCTAAATATTCGTCACTACCTACTACTGGATATTTTACATGCCAGAAATGTCCCTCATGTTCACTATATTCTATTTCTGCATCAGATAATGCTGTTTTACATTTTGGACACCAGTTTGTTATTCTATTTCCTTGATAAATTAAACCTTCATTATATAATTTTACAAAGAAATGCTTTACTGCTTTATCTAGCTGTTCGTCCATAGTAAATCTTTCTCTTGTAAAATCTAATGAGCAACCTAATTTTTTAATTTGATTTCTTATTTTATTTCTATATTCATCTGTCCATTCCCATACTTTTTCAAGGAAAGCTTCTCTTCCTATTTCTTTTTTTACTATACCTTCTTTTAACAATTCATTTTCAACTTTAACTTCTGTAGCAATACTAGCATGGTCTTGCCCTGGTAACCATAAAGTACTATAGCCTTGCATTCTTTTTGTTCTCATTAGTATATCTTGAAGAGTATCATCTAATGCATGACCTAAATGAAGCTTTCCTGTTATATTTGGTGGTGGTAATACTATAGTATATGGTTTTTTATTTTCGTCTACCTCTGGTGTAAAATATGATTTTTCTTCCCAATTTTTATAAAGTCTTTCTTCAAACTCTTTAGGATCATAAGTTTTTGCCATTTCTCTTGTTTCTGACATTTAAATTCCTCCTCTTATAGTTATATATTTTTATATCTTGCCATTATATATTCATCAGCATATCTGCCATTTTTAATAGCAGCATACTTTTTTGTTCCTTCAATTTTAAATCCAAATTTCTCATATAGCTTTATAGCTTTTTCGTTATCAGTAAATACTCCTAATTCTATTCTAGCTAACATAAGCCAGTTATCTGCTAAATCAAGAATTTCACTCATAAGCTTTTTTCCTATACCAGTTCCTTGGTAAGCTTTATGAACCATCATTCCTAGTGCTGCTACATGTTTTGTTCTAGGATTGCTATTTATATTTAAACCTATGACTCCAACAACCTTATTTTTATCCTCTTCTTTTATTTCTGCAACAAGTAGATGGTCATTACTTCCTAAACTTTGTATAAATTCTTTAGATTGTTCAAGTCTTTCACTAATTCTGCCTAAAATATTTTCTCGTACTCCAGCCATGCATCTTATTTCATTTATGTCTTTATAATCCTCAGGACTTACAGCTCTAATAATCATAGTCATACGCTTACCTCCTTTTTATATTTTTATCTTAATCTATATTTTTACAGCATTAACTAAAAATAAAAAGAGGCCTTTCATCCTTAAAAGGACGAAAAACCTCGCGTTACCACCTTTTTTCCTGCAAAACTACAGGCTCTTGTATATTTAACGAATAAGAAATCCGTCTTTACTTACTAAACTCAGTAAAGAAGCTCCAAAGCTACCTTCAAGATAAATTATATATAGAAAACCTTTCAGCCTTTGAGTTTTCCTCTCTTAATACTTTTTATCTCTACTCCTCTTTTTCAAAGCTTTATTTTATAATTTAATTTTATTATTAATCATTTTACTTATTATATAACTGTTACCAATATAATGTCAATAACCTAATTTATATTTAACATAAATTAATTATATTACATATTATAAATAGATAAAACATTTAATATACGGTAAATATTCAAAATTAAAATTTTATAATTTTTTTATCATTCTAATAATATCGTTATAAAACTCTTCCTTTTTATGCTCTTTATTAATATGGCCTATAATATTTCCGTCCTTTAAGAATATTACTTTTTTACAATAACTAGCAATTTGAGCATCATGGGTTACAAGTATTATTGTCTTCTTCATATCTTTATTAATATTCATCAAACTATCTATTACAATCTGCGCAGATTTAGAATCTAAATTACCTGTTGGTTCATCTGCCAATATTAAATCTGGTTCATTAATCAACGCTCTACATATAGCTACTCGCTGTTTTTCTCCTCCAGATAATTCGCAAGTATTTTTATTTAACAAATGACTAATTTCAAAACGCTTGCCCAGTCCTTCCGTTGCACTTAATATTTTGTTTGTCTCTTCTCTCTCCAGAATCATTGGGAGCATAATATTTTCTTTCACAGTAAGACTATCCATCAAATAGAAGTCCTGAAACACAAAACCAATTTCTTTCCTTCGAATATCTGCAACTTCATCTTTATTAAACTGCCTTGCGCTCCTCCCTTTGAAAATAATCTCACCAGATGTAGGTTTATCAATAAATCCAAGTAGTTTCATTAAGGTTGTCTTTCCACAACCGGACTTCCCCATAATCGCAATAAAATCTCCTTCTTCAACAAGCAAATCTAGTCCTTTTATTACCTTTACCTCGGTCCCCTCATTCAGATTACTTCCATTTAATTTATAATTACGAACCAAATTGTTTGTTTCTATCACTGCCATAATCATTCCTCCCTATTTCCAAGACAAATCATAACTCTACCTATTATAAATGCTACAATTAAATTTATAATAGTATAAACTCCTATAATCCATACCTCATATTGCCAAAATTCCTGTTGTTCTATCTTTGTGAAATAGCGAACCTTTAAAGTAATAAAAATATATGAGAAGCTCGCTACTATTGCCAATACCAATGGCATAATTGTCATAACATTATTTTCAAATGCCAAAATTTTTCTATCCAATCCTTCCCTCATACCTAAATATTTAAACTGCTTCATTCTAGATCGTGTGTCTGGCAACTCTGAAACCCTCTTTACAACGAAAACATATAATATGCTAACCAACAATAATGTCATTACGAATAGATATTCCAACAATTTTAACATATGAGCTAATAAGGTGTTGTTTTGTAAAACTTTTTTCCCATATATAGGCTGAATAAGTGAATCATATTCACTATATTGTATATGATCTTTTGCATAATCTGAAAATTTTACAGCTGCTTCTTCCTCTTTGTCTTTGTTTATATTAAACAATGCCAATATACTCGGCCCATCACCAGTAGAATATATTGATTTAAAATATTCATCAGAAAAAACAACAATATTCTCCTGCATTCCTCCTACCAGGTTTCCAACAATAATTCTACGTTCTTGTCCTATAACCTTATAATCTGAATCAAAAATTTTATCTCTCTCTTCAAAAAAATAAGGTTCTGGCATTCCAAATCTCATTCTCGGACTACCACTTAATACTGAAAAATCTAGCAAATGCGCCTTTTCTGATTTATCCTGTTGAAAGGAAATATAAATTTCTTTATTTCGGAGCCCTAATTTTCTTTCAGTCAATTGATTATAACTACTCTCTGAAATACCTATGTTCTGCCCCTGAAAACTTATATCCATTCTACTTCCACTATTTTTTTCACTTGCACTGACAACTGTGGCTCGTACCATAGGAAGTATTAGGCTCTTCTCAGAAAGTTTTTTCTGAAATTCTTTAAAAGTTTCTTGATCCTCTTTTTCTCCTAAACACACATAATCATAAGGAAACAACGCCTGTACTCTATCAAGAGGAAGCACTCCTGATATCCTTATAGAAAAATACCCTATTAATAAAAAATGAAGAATGTATACCATAAACAAATTACTTCTATGTGTCTTAAATCTACTATAAAACTGCTGTAAAAATGGAAGTCTTTTATAATATCCATTTCCCTTCTTTCTATAACTTTTTAAAATCCATGCTCCTCCTGCACTAATGATCATATAACATCCAACCAAAAACATAATAATAAGATAAATAGACTCTGTCCATACACGTTTAGAAAATGTATAGCTGGAAAACAACATCAATATTGTTCCTACAACACATTTAATTCCTAACCATCTATTTGGCATATTCTCTTTTGATACAGGTATCTGTCGTGAAGATTCCAATTCCATTTCAACATAAATTTCGTGATTTATAAAAGTTGAAACTAAAAATAATAAAATAATATAAAAACACGCTATGAAATAAGTTTTAATACCAGGAAGCTCTATTGAAATAAACGCTGGATATATACAATGTATAACGCTCTGAAATCCAATTGTCAAAAGACTACCTATGAAAATCCCAATCAATAATCCTACTGCTAAACTTCCTGTATACTCAGTTGCAATAAAAAATCGTAAAACCCTATTTCGCATTCCTAAAGTAATCATTAAATTATAATCTTTGATTCTACTTTTTACATATATTTTTAAAGAAAGTGCTAATAAGAAAATTAGAATTTCTCATGTTACTTTTATAAATTTTCCAAAGAATCTTTTTAAGATATGGATTCTTTTTAATACGTTTCATATATTTAGCATCTTCTCTTTGCTTTTCCTTTTCTGCTACCCTTTTATTTTGCTCTTCTAACTTTTGCACTTTCTCGTTTTGCTTAAAATCCTGAAATGATTCATACACTCTAGGTGACACATATGCAATGAAAACGACAACCATTCTAAGCCATACCCATACAGCAAATTCACTATTTTCTCCTATTCCACACAATAAAATACAAATAATCCCTAATACTGTAGTTAGTAAACTTAAGTATAGAATAACCACCTCATACCTATCAGTGTTATTTCTTATAAGCAAAATCATATGTATTAAATACTGGATTGGTGTAATAAGCAATAAAACTGCTGGAACTTGAGTTGGTATCACAGGATTCATCGTTTTAACATTTCCCGCCAGCAATTGGAGTATGGTATAACTTTGTCCCTCATTTGTGATAACAGGTAAACAAGAAATTAGTATAATAGAAATAGCAAATAATATTTGCATCTTTGGTTTTTTCATAATATTCATCCCCCAAAACATTATAAAATTCTATTCTTTATTACTTTTTATCTATAAAACTTTTCTAGACACTCTTTCACAACATTCATATATTCTCTCTAACAATCACATATTACAATATTATACATTATTTTTAACATACCATTATTTTTATATTTTCTCAAGTAATTCCATAAAAATATTTATAAAGTTCTATAAAAGCATTCTCCTGTATCTCTAAATCTCAGCGCTAATATATTTTGTATATTTTTGAATCAAATTTATTATATTTTTTTATTTATTAACTTTTATATGAACTTATAGTTACTAATTTTTTAATATTAAAAAGCTGCGCCAAATTGAAATCAAATAAAAATATTTAACATAATTATTAATATACTCATAAGATAAAATGATATAAAATTTATCTTGGAGGATTCTTATGAAAACAAAAAAGTCAACTTTACTTTCTTTAGTTACTATACTTATCTTTTCATTAACTTTATTTACTGGATGCAATAATAAAAAAGAAGAAACTGAAAAATTAACAAAAATAAAATTAAACGAAGTAGTTCGCTCTGTTTTTTATGCTCCTATGTATGTAGCTATAAACGAAGGTATTTTTAAGGAAGAAGATATAGAAATAGACCTTTCAACTGGACAAGGTGCTGATAAAACTATGCAGCAAGTCTTAAGTAAAAGTGCAGATATAGGTCTTTGTGGTCCAGAACAGATAATTTATATTTATAATCAAAAAAGAGAAGATTACCCCATATTATTTGCTCAATTAACTCAATATGATGGTTCCTTTTTAGTAGGAAAAAATAAAGAAGAAAATTTTAGATGGGAATCTTTAAAAGGTAAAAAAATAATAGGTGGAAGACCTGGTGGCATGCCTGAAATGTCTTTAGAATATGTATTAAAAAATCATGGTATTAATCCTAAATCAGATGTAGAACTTATTACAAATATAGCTTTTACAGCTACTGCTGGTGCTTTTAAATCAGGTACTTCCGATTATGTAGCTTTATTTGAACCTACTGCTAGTATGCTTGAAAAAGAAAATGCTGGGCATATAGTGGCATCTATAGGTGAATCTGCTGGAAATATACCTTATACTTGTTATTTCAGTACTAAATCTTATATGGAAAAAAATCCAGAGACAATTCAAAAGTTCACAAATGCTATATACAAAGCACAAAAGTGGATAAATAAACATACTGAAGAAGAAATAGCAAAATCTATAATTTCTTTCTTCCCTGGGGCCAAAGAAGACATACTTGTAAATGTTATAAAAAACTATAAAAAAATAAATTCCTTTGCAAACACTCCTACTTTAAAAGAAGAGAATTTAAATAAATTAATGGATATAATCCAAAGTTATGATAAAGAATTAATTCCTGAAAGACCTAATTTCAACAAAATAGTAAATACTAAATTTAGTAAAGAAGCTGAAAAAAACATTAAATAATAATATAAAGAGTATCTAATAAATATTTTTCTATAATATATTATAGAAAAAAGAGGGCATCTTAAAATAAAAATAGCCTTAATTTTAATATAGTAAATATAAATAATACATGTAATAAACATATAAATGAGCTTTAGTAGTTCTTGATTTGACGGAATTAAAAATTTTTGTAATTCCTCACAGGACGTGAGGAGCCAGTAGTGAAGCCAAGGAAGGCGCCTTTACTGGGTAAAAAATTTTTAATGGAGTCAAATTTAGAACTGCTTAGCAAAATGAATTGCTTTATGAATGTATTATTTATATTTACGGTTTTAAAATTAAGGCTATTTTGAGACATCCCCTTTTATATCTTATATATTTTTACTCTCCTATAATATCATCTTTCTTAGATACTGCTATCTCTTCCTTTGCCTTTTTTACTTCTTCTAATTCTAAATTTTCAAAGGCTGCAGACATCATAAGTTTAATTCTATTTAATTGGTTAACTTCACTTGCTCCTGGATCATAATCTATGGCTGCTATATTAGTTCCTTTAAAATTCCTTTTTAATTCTTTTATCATACCTTTTCCCGTAACATGATTAGGTAAACAAGCAAATGGTTGCATACAAATAATATTTTTCGTTCCACTTTCTATTAATTCAATCATCTCTGCGGTTAAAAACCAACCTTCTCCTGTTTGATTTCCTATAGAAACTATTGGCTTAGCTAATTTTGCTAGTTCTTGTATTTCTTTTGGTGGTGAAAATCTTTTACTGTTTCTTAAAACCTCTTTCATTTCTTTTCTGTAAAATTCTATAGCTTTTATTCCAATATTATTTAATACTGCTTTTCTCTTTTTACCTGATAAATATCTATATACAAAGTTTTCACTATAAGCACAGTATAAAAAGAAATCTATTAAATCCGGAACTACAGCTTCTCCACCTTCTTTTTCTATAATACTTACTACATCATTATTGGCTGTAGGATGAAATTTAACTAAAATTTCTCCAACTACTCCAACCTTAGGTTTAGTTATTTTTTTAATTTCTAAAGTATCAAAATCTCTTACAATATCATTTATATTTTGTTTAAATTCTTTTAAATCGCCATTCAAAATACTTTTCTTACACTTTTCTATCCATTTTTTATAAAGTAAGTTTGCTGAACCTGGTATTTTTTCATAAGGTCTTACTTTATATAAAACCCTCATAAATAAATCACCATAGACTAAAGCCATCATAGATTTATTCCCTAAAGAAGGGGTTATTTTAAATCCAGGATTCTTTTCTAATCCTACTACATTTAAAGATATAACGGGCACATTAAGGTATCCAGCTTCTTTTAATGCCTTTCTTAAAAAGCCAATATAATTGGTAGCCCTACAACCTCCACCGGTTTGAGTTATTATAACAGAAGTATTGTTCACATCATATTTACCTGATTTTAATGCCTCAATCATTTGTCCAACTACAATTATACTAGGATAGCACGCATCATTATTTACATATTTTAATCCCTCATCTATAGCCTTCTTATCCACAGATGGAAGAACTTCTAAATTATATCCAGAGGCTTTAAAAGCTGTTTCTATAAATTGAAAATGTATTGGTGACATTTGTGGGCATAATATTGTATGGTTTTCTTTCATTTTTTTAGTAAACACTGGTCTTTCAGACATATCATAAAGTTTAGCAGGTTTAAAGTTCTTTTTCTTTCTTTCATATATAGCTGCTTTTAAAGAACGTAGTCTAATTCTTACAGCACCTAAATTACTTCCTTCGTCTATTTTTATAAGGGTATATATTTTACCAGTTCTTTTTAAAATTTCTTCAACTTGATCTGTAGTTACCGCATCTAATCCACAGCCAAAGGAATTAAGTTGAACTAGTTCTAAATTATTTTCTTTAGCTACAAAACTAGCTGCTGAATATAGCCTTGAATGATAAACCCATTGGTCCACTACTCTTAAAGGTCTTTCAACCATTCCCAAATGAGCTATAGAATCCTCTGTTAAAACTGCCATATCTAAAGATGTAATTATATTAGTTATACCATGATTTATTTCTGGATCTATATGATAAGGCCTACCAGATAATACTATCCCCTTTTTACCTGTTCTTTTTAAGTAGTCTATAACTTCTTCTCCTTTTTTCCTTATATCTAGCTTAACCCTTTGATCTTCCTCATAAGCAGCCTCTACTGCTCTTTTTATATCATAAAGACTTATATTAAAAATATCTTTAAATTCCTCATAAAGTCTTTTAGCTAGCTTCTTCTTATTATCTAAAGATAGGAATGGGTTCATATATTTTATATTTTTTTCTCTAATTATATCCATGTTATTTTTTATAACCTCTGAATAAGAAATTACCATAGGACAGTTATAGTGGTTATTAGCCTCTTTTTGTTCTTTTTGCTCAAAGGCTATAGCTGGATAAAATATGAAATTTATTCCCCTATCTACAAGACTTCTAATATGTCCATGAACTATCTTAGCCGGGTAACAAGCTGATTCTGAAGGAATGGTGTCTATTCCCAAATCATATATTTTTTTAGTAGAACGGGGAGATAGTTCTACTCTAAAACCTAACTTTGTAAAGAATGTAAACCAAAACGGATAATTTTCATACATATTTAGAACTCGTGGTATGCCTACTATCCCTCTTTCAGCTTCTTCTTTCTTTAGTGGCATATAATTAAATATTCTTTTATATTTATATTCATATAGATCTGGAATTTTATTTTCTATTTTTTCTTTTCCTTCTCCTCTTTCACATCTATTACCAGATACAAATTGTGTACCATCATAAAATTTATTAATAGTCAAAAGGCAATTATTTTGACATTTCCCACATCTTTTCATTTCTGTTTCTACGGAAAATTTCTCCAACTGTTCCATTGTAGCTAAGGTAGTTTTATAGTCTTTTTCATATCTTTCTTTAGCTATAAGTGCAGCTCCAAAAGCTCCCATAAGTCCTGCTATATTAGGTCTTATTGCCTCTCTTTGTGATATAAGTTCAAAAGCTCTTAACACTGCTTCATTATAAAAAGTTCCACCCTGAACTATTATTTTCTTTCCCATTTCTTTAGGATCTCTTATTTTTATTACTTTTAAAAGAGCATTCTTTATAACTGAATAGGAAAGACCTGCTGATATATCTCCTATAGTAGCTCCTTCCTTTTGAGCCTGTTTAACTTTGGAATTCATAAAAACAGTACATCTAGATCCTAAATCTACTGGATTCTTAGAGGTTAATGCTTCTTTAGCGAAATCTTGCACACTCATTTTTAGAGAATGTGCAAAGGTTTCTATAAAGGATCCGCATCCTGATGAACAAGCCTCATTAAGCATAATACTTTCTATAACACCATCTTTTATAATTAAGCATTTCATATCTTGTCCACCGATATCTAAGATAAAATCTACTCCAGGGCTAAAAAATTCTGCTGCTTTATAATGTGATATGGTCTCAACTTCTCCAATATCTATATCTAATGCAGCTTTTATTAATTTTTCTCCATAACCTGTAACTACAGAATTTAGAATCTGAGCTTCTTTAGGTAACTTTGAATATAAATCTTTAAGTATATTTATTACAGACTTTAATGGATTTCCTTCATTACTTCCATAACTTGAAAATAATAATTGTCCTTTTTCATCTATAAGTGTAACCTTAGTAGTAGTAGATCCAGCATCTATTCCTAAATAACAATTCCCCTTAAAATCTTCTAAACTTTTTTCTACTGCTTTATGTTTTTCATGCCTATTTTTGAATTCAATATATTCCTCTTCATTAGCAAATAATGGTCTTAATGTTGCTACAGATTCCAACCTAGTATTCTCTAATTCATCTAATTTATCCAACAAATATTTTAATGTAACTATTTTGCTATCTTTTGCAGTTAATGCAGCTCCCATAGCTACAAACAACTGAGAATTTTCAGGAAAAACAACCTGATTCTTAGTTAATTTTAACGTTTCTATAAATCTTTTTCTAAGTTCAGATAAAAAATAAAGAGGTCCACCTAAGAAAGCTACATTACCCTTTATAGTTTTCCCGCAGGCAAGTCCTCCTATAGTTTGATTAACTACCGCTTGAAAAATAGAAGCAGCTATATCTTCGCTTGTAGCCCCTTCATTAATTAGTGGTTGTACATCTGTTTTAGCAAAAACTCCACATCTTGCTGCTATAGGATGTATAACTTTATAATTTTTTGCAAGCTCATTTAGTCCCTTTGCATCCGTTTGTAGAAGAGATGCCATTTGATCTATAAAGGCACCAGTACCCCCAGCACAAGTTCCATTCATTCTTTGATCTATTCCATCATCAAAGAAAGTAATTTTAGCATCTTCTCCTCCTAATTCTATAGCTACATCAGTATTTGTAGCAAATTTTTTAATAGTATTTGTGCAGGCTACTACTTCCTGTATAAAAGGTATATCAAACCATTTTGATACAGAAAGACCACCAGAGCCTGTAACCATAATACTTACACTATGATCTTTAAATTTATTAAAAGTATTCTTTATTAACTTACCTATTGTATTTTTTATATCAGAAAAGTGTCTTTCATAAACACTGTATAATATGTTGTAATTCTTATCTAATATAACTATCTTTACAGTAGTTGAGCCTACATCTAAGCCCATTTTTAATATTTCTTTCATATATAATCACCTTTTTACACTAAATATTAAAACAACGAAATAAGTTTATAGATATTTTGACTTGATAAAAAATATATTACTAAATTCATATTAACTATGCATATTATATACTTTTAATAATCATTATTCAACTAAACATTATGTGATAGAATATACCTTTTCCCAATTATTGTAAATCACTTCATCTAATATTATTTCTTCTTTTAAATGCTGACTATTAAGAGTTTATGCTTAATTTTAATTATTAATAACATTTATTATAACTTACTCATATAATAAATCAAGATAAAGCTTATTTTCTAACAATTAGGAGATGATAACATGGATAAAGTAATAGTTGAGAATATTTTTATGAACTATCACTCTTTAAAGGGAAGCACTCCTGCATTAAAAGATATATCTTTCTCCATTAAAGAGGGTGAATTTGTTAGTATAGTTGGTCCTTCTGGTTGCGGGAAATCAACTCTTCTAAATATAGTAGCTGGATTAATCCCCCAATCTAGTGGTGACATATATATAGATGGCGAAAAACAAAAATCTATTTCTCCTAAAATAGGTTATATGTTTCAGAAAGATCACTTATTTAATTGGTTAACAGTATTGGATAACATAACCCTTGGGTTAAAAATACAACATAAATTAAATACTGAAAGAAAAGAAACTATAGAAAAACTTTTAAAAGATTATGGTTTACTGGATTTCAAAAATCATCATCCAGACGAATTATCTGGCGGCATGAGACAAAAGGTTGCTTTAATTAGAACTTTAGCTCTTAATCCTGAAGTTCTTCTTTTAGATGAACCTTTTTCAGCTTTAGACTATCAAACCAGATTAAATATTAGCGATGAAATATACAATATAATAAAAAAAGAAGGTAAAACAGCTATAATGGTAACCCATGATATATCTGAAGCTGTAGCCATGTCAGATAGAATACTTGTATTATCTAAAAGACCTGCAAAAATAAAAAGAGATGTATCTATTAAACTTTCAACAAAATCTAACTCTCCCTTAAAATGTAGAGAGGCTCCAGAATTTAGAGTGTATTTTAACGATATATGGAAGGAGCTGAATGACATATGATAGATGAAAAAAAGGAACACGAACTATATATTAAAAAGGTAAAAAGTAGAAAAAATAAGATAATAATAACAAGACTCATAATATTAATAGCCATTTTTGTATTATGGGAAATAGCTGGAAACTTAGGCTGGATAGATCCTTTTTTAACTAGTACTCCATCTAGAATGTGGAAAAGCCTAGTGAAAATCTATAGTGAAGGTACATTGTTTAAGCATATATGGATAACTTGTTATGAAACTATTTTAGGCTTTATTTACGGTACATTACTAGGAGCTTTTATAGCTATACTCCTTTGGTGGTCAGATTTTGCCTGTAAAGTTTTAGATCCTTATATTGTAGTATTAAATGCACTACCTAAAGTAGCACTAGCTCCTATTATAATTTTTTGGGTTGGTAATGGTACTAATGCTATAATAATGATAGCGCTTTTAATTTCCATTGTTGTAACTATAATTTCTGTATTGAATGGATTTAAAGAAGTTGATAATGATAAAATAAGATTAATGAAAACTTTTGGGGCTACTAAATGGCAAATATTAATTCATTTAATAATCCCTGCTACAATCCCAACTTTAATATCTACCTTAAAAATTAATGTGGGCTTATCCTGGGTAGGAGTAATAATGGGAGAATTTTTAGTAGCCAAAGAAGGTTTAGGATTCTTAATTATTTATGGTGGACAAATTTCTCAACTAGATATGGTAATGTTTAGTATAATAATATTGGCTATTCTAGCTTATTTAATGTATGCAGTAGTAGAGTTTTTAGAAAAAAGAATATCTTTAAAGATTAAGCATTAAAAATAATTTTTTATTTTAATAAGTCTATTTAGAAATTTTTTTCTGAATAGATTTATTTTTTTTGCATAAAAATAACATAAATGGATATTATAATAATACAACTAAGCTTCAAGCGCATCTTAGTAAACACAAGGAGGATACATATGAGTTACTTTAATAAAGCTAACAGTTATTATAATACTAAAGATTATGAAAAAGCCATAAATCTATATAAAAAAGCGGCAGAAATCAAAGAAAATGAAGCTTCATCTTTATACAACGCTTCTGTTTGCTTTATAAAATTAAAACAATATGAAAAAGCCATTCCTTTGTTAAAAAAGGCTCTAATATTAAAAAAAGATAGTAAATATTTTTTTAATTTAGGCTATTGCTATGCTATGTTAAAAAATAATAAAAAGGCTCTGATGTACTTTAATACCGCTTGGGCTCTAAATCATAAAGATGAAGATTGTGAAAAAGCTATAAATATTATAGTTAAAAATTTAAAATAATATAATCCCCCTTAAATGTGAATATAAAATTAATTAATTTAATGATTTTTAACTATAATATAAAAATAAATATTAATCTATATAAAATGCTAGTAACTTTTATATAAAAGCTACTAGCATTTTTACCATTCTCCTGCAATTTGAGATTTTCTATGATCTATATCAAATCTTTTGGTATCAAAATAGTTGCCCCCTTTATAAAAAGTTGCATCCACATTAATCCATCTTCCTTCTTCGGGTATATATACTTGATTCCATGCATGACTTACCCAACTTACACCATTAAATCCTTCACCTGTAACTAATCTTACCTTTATGTCATTTGCTCTACACATAGCTATAAATAAACAGGAATAATCAAAACAAATTCCGCTCTTACTATTAAATGTAGGGATAGCTCCAGATTTTACCTGAAAATTATCCTTGAGAACTTTCTCAGCCTTATCATGATCATAAGATATATTAGTACCGATCCAATCATATATTATTTTTGCTTTTCCTTTTGATGTAGCATCTTCTGCCGCTAAGTGTCTTGCAAAATTATTTATTTGTTTATTAGATTTTATCCCCTCTTCTAATGTTACCCCATTATAATATACAATGGTTTTTTTATCCTTAAAATTATTTTGTTGCGATGAATTTTTCCCTGCCTCTTCTTTTACCACTATTTTAAAAGAATTATTTATTATATTAGGTAATTTTTTGGCTATTTTAGAGTTAGTAACAGGTATTATGGCTTGCTTACATATATTATTATAAATTTTAGATGATTGAAGATATTTATTTAAAGCATCATTTTTAGTGAACATAGAAAATATATTTAATACAAAAGCTATTAATAACACATAACATATGGATTTAGGTATATTAAATAAGGCTCCGAATATTCTTTTAAATATATTTCCCTTATCTCTTAAAATGTCTTCCAATTTATCTAATATAGGATATATTGTTATAGAATTTAAAATATCTAGTATTAAAAATATTATTTTATAAATTATAAATATTATTAAGGGTGTTAATACTACATATACCATAAAAAAATTATTATCTATATATTTTATTATATTTTTAGGTATTCTTTCATATATATCTTTATATATGCCTACATTATGTTCTATGAATATTTTCTTACTATAATATATGCCTAGAAATAAAGAAATCACAAAAGATATAGTTTTATTTATATCTTCTATATCTAATTTTAAATTTGGAGAAGAAAACTTTGAAAGAAAGCCTTTTAAAATAGGAGAAAAAAACACTGCAGCTAATATCAAAGTAACTGGATTTGTTTTCATATCTAACACCAACCTCTTATTCCTTTATTCTCTTTCATATAAAACACGATTTGTACTTTTCTTTACTTCTTCAAAACTAAATCCCCTTCTCAACAAGTAATTACTTAATCTTCTATAAATTTTATTTTTATCATCTTCTGATTTTATTATAATATCATATCTTTTTCTAGCAAGTATATCAATATTCTCTTTATAACTATTATTTTTACTGTTAAAAGATGAATTATTATGAAATTTTTCTATATTTTCGTCTTTTATGTTATTTTCTATATTTTGACTTAATTTCATATTTTGTTCATCTAAGCATATACTATTGTCTTTATATAAAGCTTCATTAGATTTAAGCTCATTTATTATCCATTCAGCAATGTTAGAATTATATCCCCTGGATATAATGTATGGCCATATTTTTTTATATATTTTAAATTTATCTTTTTCCCTTAATATCATAATTTTATATTTTTTCTCTGCTAATTTATAGGCTACTTTTTTTTCTTTTTCTTCATTTATATTATTTATCTTTTCAATTACTATGTTTTCCTTTACTCCTTTATTTAAAAGAGTATATTTTATTTTATTTCTTCCATAGATATTTAATTTTTCTCTTATATACATATCACAATATTTATCATCATCAATAAAATTATAATCCTTTAAAAATCTAATAACCTTATTTACAGTATCCTCATCATATTCTTTTAAATATAGCTTTTCTTTAACCTGACTTTCTGTTTTTAAAGATTTTTCGATATATTTTAATGCATAACCTTTAGCTTTTATATAATTATCTTCTTTAATTATATCATTAAGACTATTTTGATCTATAACTTTTCCCTTTTTAAGATTATGATAATATATTAATTCTGAGCTACAAGCAAAATTAAACTCTTCATCTATATAAACATTTACCCTATCTTTATTCCTCTTTTGAACTTCTATTTTAGTAATAATATTTGACATATTTTTGCACTCCTGAAACGGTTATTGATTTAAAAGTATGTGTATAGTAGGTTTATTTAATACTTTATTAGCTACATTATATATATCTTCTTCTTTTATTCCATCTAAATCTTTCATATCTTCATAGAACTGAAAAATATTTTCCTCATCTATTATTTGATGAAAAGCATAATTTCCTATATCAGTTACGTCCTCTAGAGTAAAAGCAATAGCTGTTTTTAATATCTTTTTCATAAGATTTATAGTATTACTATCAAAACCTATACTACCTTTCTTTATACTTTCTATGCAATTATTTATAACATCTAAAGTTTCATCTACATTTTCTCTTCCTACTGAGGTATATATATACAAAGTCTTTACATAAGGTGATAAATCCAAATCTGTGTATACATCGTAGGCAAATCCCCTCTTTTCCCTAAGTTCTCTAAACAATACAGAATTTCCACTTTCACCTAGCCTGTGACTTAATATTGTAAGTGCTAACTCCTCTTTTTTACTTAAGCCATGTAATGTAAATAAATATACTACTGTACTTTGTTCTACATTATTTTTGTAAGAAACTTTTTTTAAAAATCTATTCTTTTCTTCTAAGACTTTTTCTCTTTTAAATTCTTTCCATAACCAATCTTTAAAATACTTTTCCACAATACTTACTACGTAATTATGTGGGAAGTCCGAAACTATAGATATAAAACAATTATTAGGTACATAAAATCTTTCATAAAATTTTATAAATTTGTCTCTAGTAAAAGATTTTACTATTTTCTCATTTCCTAAAGTATCATATTTTAATGGACTTTTATCAAAAGCTGTTTCATTTACCTTTTTAAAAGAATAATCCTCTAAGTCGTCCTTACTTCCTCTTATTTCAGATAAAATTACCTCTCTTTCCCTTTCTATTTCCTCCTGAGGGAATAGACAATTTTGAAACATATCACCTAAAATTTCTATAGACTTTTCCAATTCTTCTTCTAAAACAGTTATACTACATACTGTAGAATTACTATCTGTATATGCATTATATTCCCCGCCTAAATTTTCTAATTCTCTATTTAAAGTTTCATTATCTCTGTATTTAGTTCCTTTAAAGAGCATATGTTCTATAAAATGACTTATACCCTTTTCTTTTTCACTTTCATATATAGATCCTATCTTTATCCCTGCATGAATAGCAGCTATTTGGGTATCCTTCTTTATAGTAACTAAGGTTATTCCATTTTTTAATATAGTCTTTTTCGCATCATACATTTACATCACCTTTTTAAATTACATATTTACACCATTATAGTTTATAAATATAGACCTGTACATAGTTTAAGTAAAGTATTTCAATTTAATTGACTATATTAATTAAAAGTATTAAACTATATAGGTGCTAGGTATATAATGAAATTTGAAAATTTATTATATACAATAATAGACAGTTCGTAACCATCCTGTCTTTAATAAAAACTATGGAGGTATTATTATGAATTTACAAAATAAAAAAATTTCTAAACTAGTGTTTTCAGCAGTTATTGCCGCTATTTACACTGTATTAACCTTACTTTTGGCTCCTATAAGTTATGGTCAAATTCAAGTAAGAGTTTCAGAATCCTTAACTTTACTACCTTTTCTCTCTTCCTATTCCATATGGGGAGTTTTTTTGGGTTGCATTATTTCTAATTTAATAGGTGGAAATGGGATTATTGATGTAGTATTTGGTTCATTGGCCACATTAATAGCTGCTATATTAACCTATTACATAGGTAAAAGCAACTTAAAATTTAAGAAATATTTAGCCCCTCTACCCCCAATAATTATAAATGCAGTGGTGATTGGTTTTATTTTAAACTATACTTTAAAACTTCCATTACTACTTTCAATAATTTGGGTAGGACTAGGCGAAGCAATATCTTGTTATGTATTAGGATTAATCCTTATATCTATAATAGAAAAGAATAAGAAACTTATGTCTTATTTTAAATATTAATTCTAAAAATATAAAATTTACCAAGGAGAGAACGCATATGGAAAAAACAAGATTTAAAGGAAGTGCTATGTTAAATCCTGTTCCAGTAGCACTAATAACTACTAAAAATAATGAAAAAACTAATGTATTCACTGTAGGTTGGATTGGAACAGCATGCACTAAACCCCCTATAATAAGCATAGCTATAAGACCTGAAAGGCTTTCTTTTCATTATCTAAAAGATAACCCAGAATTAGTGGTTAACCTTCCCTCTAATAATCTTGTTAAATTAGTTGATTATTGTGGTGTTCGTTCTGGTAAAATTAATGATAAAATAAAAGAATGTAATTTTACACTAAAAAATTCAAATGAAATAAGTGTTCCTTATATAGAGCAATGCCCTATAAATCTAGAATGTAAGGTTATAAATATATTACCTTTAGGAACTCATCATTTATTTTTATGTGAAGTACTTTGTACAAATGTAAATGATGAGTTAATAGACCAAAAAGGTAAAATTCATTTTGAAAAAGCAAACCTAATTTCTTATTCTCATGGAGAATACTATGCCCTGCCACAAAAATCTTTAGGCAAATTTGGATTTTCTGTACAAAAAAATAAGAAAAAAAAGAAGTTTAATAGATAATTTTTATTATGTTATAGAAGCCTCCTGCATACATTAATATAAAGGGGGGCTTTTTTATGTCTAATTTTAAAAAACTATTTTATACACTAATCTTTATACTTATAGTAGAAATTATTTTAATATTTTTATCTCATCACAATCAACAGAAAATGAAAACAAACCCAATAGATAACAGTAACATATGTATACTAATAGACATTACTGCAAACAACATGGATGTATATAGAAATGGTGAAATAATAAAAAGTTATAGTATAGCCACTGGGAAATCCTCTACCCCATCTCCAATAGGAACTTGGAAAATAACAAACAAAGGCACTTGGGGAAGTAGCTTTGGTGGTAGATGGATGGGGCTTAATGTTCCTTGGGGCAAATATGGCATACACGGAACTAATGCACCTAATTCCATAGGGTGGAGCTCTTCTCATGGATGTATAAGAATGAAAAATAAAAATGTAGCTGAACTGTACAAAATTACTTCCTTAGGTACACCTGTAATAATATGGGGAGGTCCATTTGGAAATTTTGGGCAAGGCTTAAGGCCTATAGAACCTGGTATGCGAGGTTCTGATGTATATGAAGTTCAAAAACTTCTAAAAGAAAAAAAATATTATAATGGTGATCCTGATGGAATATATGGTGAAAGTATGAAATCAGTAGTACATAAATTTCAAGAAGATAATAATATTCCACTATCAAACACTATTAACTCTTCTTTTTATAAAAAACTAGGGGTAGAACTTATAGAATAAGCTCCCCCCTTTATATAAATTTGTAAAAATAGTTTTAGGCAATGGCTTGTTTAGATTTGTTTTTAAAGGCTGATTTTAGCATTATTGTTGCAGTATAGATTACTACTGCTATAACTAGCCAACGTAATATATCCATTGGTAAGGATTTAACTAGAAATGCAGCTATTAAAACTCCAACTGTTCCAGCCAAACACATTGATACACTAGCTTTTCTATTATAAGCACCTTCTTTAACAAATTTAGCTGATGCTGGTGGCATTAAAAATGCACAAGATCCCATCATTATTGGGAAAGCGACCTTTGGCGACATTCCTAACATAAACACTAGAGCCATACATGGTGCATATAAGCCTATCCCTGCTGTCATTAGAGCTCCTAATATAAAGTTTATTACTACTGCTATAATTAATTTTGTACCATGTAACCCTATAGCATCTCCACCACCTGGCATCCAATGCATTTGACCTGCAAGCATAAAATAAGCTGTCACTAATAATGCACATCCCATTGTAAGTTGAATTATTTTTTCCGGAAGCTTTGATACTATACCTGCTCCTATAATAGCTCCTATAGTTGCTGCAACTAGCATAGATATTAAAGTAATAGAATCTACTTCTATAATTTTTATGAATATTATAGCTTCAATTAAAACAGGAATTGTATTAGCAGAATTTAAAGTACCTGGTAATACTCTATCTTCTGTTTGTTTTGTTAATTTTAGTAAAGCTGTTTGAGGTGCAAATGCACCAATTCCCAAAACATCAAAAAAGTTAACTATAAAGCCTATAATTGCGGTCTTCCCCCAAGATACATTTTCTAAATTGTTTTTATGTTTTACAAAATCTCTAAACAATATAATTCCAAACCACACTGCTAAGATTATTAATGCAAACCATATAGCTTTTACCATTGCTATCTCCCCTTTTTATTTCTTATTTTTCCTTAGTAAAATTATTTATAAAAACATATATAGACTGTTTGTTCTTGAAGTTTTACATTAAATTTTTCATTGGCCTCTACTATAAATGTGTCATTTTTCCTAAAGTCTTTCCAAATTGATTCACCTGGCAATCTAACTGTCATTTTCCCACTAACTATTGTCATGAATTCTTTTTTGCATGTAGCAAATTCATATTCGCCTATATCCATTAACCCTATGGTAGCCTCTCCTTCTTTATTAACAAAACTCATAGATTTTACCTTACCACCAAAATACTTATTCACTTTCATCTTTGTCGCTCTCCCTTCCATAATATTGGCAATATTCTGATTATTACCTCTATAACTTGGTGATTTATTTTATATTTCTTCGTTATCCTATCTTTAAAAGATAGGATAACGAAAAATGCTAACTGTATTATTTAGACATTTCTTTAGATTTTATTGCACAATCTCTCATAGCTTCTATAATTGCATTTCTAAAACCATTTTTTTCAAGAGTTGCTACTGCCTCAATTGTAGTTCCTCCTGGTGAACAAACCATATCTTTTAATGCACCTGGATGCATTCCTGTTTCTAGAACCATTTTTGCTGATCCTAATACAGCTTGTGCTGCAAATTTATAAGCCTTATCTCTTGGCATACCTTCTAGCACAGCTGCATCTGCCATAGCTTCTATAAACATATACACATAAGCTGGAGATGAACCACTTACTGCAGTTACTGCATCCATCAATTTCTCTTCCACTATTTCTGCTTTTCCAAAGCTTTCAAAGATACTTATGACTTCTTCAGCTTCCTCTTTAGAAACCAAATCGTTAGGACATACAGCAGCCATACCTTCTCCAACTAATGCAGGAGTATTAGGCATTACTCTAACTATTTTTATTCTTTTTCCAAACATAGTTTCAGTATCTTCTAATGCTTTACCAGCTGCGATAGTAACTACTATAACTTCTTTTTTAACACTATCTTTTATACCTTTTATAACTATTGGATATAAATTTGGTTTTACAGATAAAACTAATATATCTACTTCTTTAGCTAATTCATTGCTATTTGTTGTTACTCTAACCCCAAATCTTTCTTTAGCAGCTTCTAATGCCTTTTCATTCAAATCTGATAATATAATATTTTCTGGGCCAACTAATTTTGAATTAACTATTCCCCCAACCATTGCTTGTCCCATATTTCCAGCACCAATAAATCCAATTACTTTATTCATGTAGCTTTCCTCCTAATAAAAATTTGTTACTAGGAGAAAGACTTAAATTATAAATCTTAGTTCCTTCTCCTAGTTTTTATTTTTCTTTACAATAATATATTAAACTAGTTTTTAATTAAACTCTTGTTCTGTTCTTTCTATTATCTCATTTTGTAAAACTTTATCTAAGTTATTAAAGTAGTCGCTATATCCAGCAACACGAACTATTAAATCTTTATATTCATCCGGATTTTGTTGAGCTTTTAATAATGTTTCCTTACTTACAATATTAAATTGAATGTGATGCCCGTCCATTGTAAAATAACCTCTTACTAAATTAGCCATATTATCTATTCCTTCTTCACCTTGAACAACTGAAGGAACAAATTTTTGATTCAATAAAGTACCACCAGTTCTTAAATGATCCATTTTAGCTGCTGACTTTATAACGCCTGTTGGTCCATTTACATCTGCACCCTTTGATGGAGAAATACCTTCTGATACTGGAATATGAGCTTT
The DNA here is from genome assembly GCF_001276985.1 of Clostridium botulinum. Lineage (GTDB taxonomy): Bacteria > Bacillota > Clostridia > Clostridiales > Clostridiaceae > Clostridium_F > Clostridium_F botulinum. The sequence goes on along the minus strand of NZ_LHUL01000007.1, from coordinate 9,035 downwards.
TCTTCCATCTGGAGTAGCATTTATAACTGATCCAAAGTAAACATGGCATGTTGTTGGTAGCATATCTATTCTATAGCATCCTTCTCTACCATTAGGTCTTCCATTTACTTCATTATAATAAGCATCAAATACTTCCTTCATTATTTCATCTGCATAGTCATCATCATTACCATATTTAGGAGTTTTATTCTTAACTAAGTTATATATATCTTCATGTCCTTCAAAATTAAATCTTAATGCTTCCATTAATTCTTCCATTGTTATATTCTTTTCATCAAATACTTGGTATTTGATTGCTGATAAACTGTCTGTAATTGTCCCTATACCAACACCTTGAATATAACTAGTATTATATCTTGCTCCTCCTGCATTATAATCTTTTCCTTTTGCTATACAATCATCTGTAACAACTGATAAGAATGGTGCAGGCATCAATGTTGCATATAACCTTTCTATAACTCTATTACCATTTACTTTTATATCAACAAAATATTTAAGTTGTTTTTTAAATGCATCTAGTAAATCTTCATAAGTTTTTAATGTACTTATATCTCCTGTTTTTATACCTAATTGTTTACCAGTTTGAGAATCCACACCATTTAATAATGTTATTTCTAATATTTTTGGTAAATTAAAGTATCCAGTTAATATATAAGCTTCTTTACCAAAAGCTCCAGCTTCAACACAACCACTAGTTCCTCCGCATCTAGCATCTTCTATAGATTTTCCTGCTCTTACTAATTCTTGAACTACTGAGTCAGCATTAAATATTGATGGTTGGCCCCATCCTTTTCTTATAACTTCGCAAGCCTTCTTTAAAAATCTTTGAGGGGTTTTTTTACTTATCTGTACATTAGAACTTGGTTGCAATAACTTCATTTCATCTATTACTTCAAGTACTAAATAGCTTACATCATTAACACCATCTGATCCATCAGCTTTCATACCACCACTATTTATGTTTGCAAAGTCAGTATATGTTCCACTTTCTTTTAAAGTTATACCAACTTTTGGTGGCGCTGGTTGGTTATTAAATTTAACCCAGAAACATTGCAACAATTCTCTAGCCTGCTCCCTATCTAATGTTCCCTCTTCTATTTGTTTTTTATAAAACGGATATAAATGTTGATCTAATCTACCAGGATTAAATGCATCCCAAGGATTTAATTCAGAAATTACACATAAATGAACAAACCAGTACATTTGAATTGCTTCTCTAAAGGTTCTTGGAGCATGAGCTGGTACCCAACTACAAACTTCAGATATTTCCATAAGTTCTTTTTTTCTTACTGGATCTGCTTCTTTTTGTGCTAATTTGGCCGCATATTCTGAATAACGTTTTCCATAAATCATTATAGCATCACAAGCTATATCCATAGCATCTAATTGTTCTTTTTTATCTAATGCTTCATCATCATTTAAATAATCTAATTTACTTATAGCTTCTTTTATTTGTTCTTTAATATCTAAAAATCCCATTTTATAATATTTATCTCCACCTGCAGTATGCCCTGGTCCCCTTTGTTCCATAAATTCGGTGAATATACCTGCTTCATAACAAGCTTTCCATTCTGGAGTCATTTTTTCTAATATTTTATGTCTCATAGATCTTTTTTCCCAGAAAGGAATAATTAATTCTTGTTGTATTTCTTTATCTTCATCAGTTGTTTTAAAGGATATCTTTTCACGTTTATCCATTATATCAAAGTCTTCAACTGTATGACAGCATAATTCTGGATAAGTTGGTGTAGCTGCTGCAGCTTCCCCTCTTTCACCTACTATAAGTTCTCCATCATAAATACAAAGCTCTTTTCTTTCCATTAATTCCTTTAAAACTAATGCTCTTAATACTGGAATTGATACTGTTCCTTCATATTTTTTATAAACATCAGTAACTATTCTAGTTCTCTCCATAGAAATACGTGGTACAGCCTTTAAACTTTCTTCTCTTAATTTTTTAACTCTGTCTGTCATCATAATTAATTACCCCCCTATTTTTACTTTAATTCCAGCCTGCTTAAATTTTTCTGCTATCTCATTCATTTTCTCATCTGATGGTTTTTCCTCACCAGTTAATTTGTACTCCATCTTAAGTCTTTTATATTTATCCATACCCATTTTATGATATGGTAATAAATTTACTTGAATTAAATGTAACTTTGATATAAATTTAATTGTTTCATCTATATTTTTATTGTTATCGTTTACATCATTTATAATAGGTATTCTTAAATAGATATTATGACCATATTTAGACAACAGTTCTAAATTTTCAAGTATAATTGTGTTTTCTACTCCTGTATATTTTTTATGGATTTCATTGTTCATTGATTTTAAATCATACAAAAATAAGTCTACTTTGTCTCTCACTTTCTCAAATTTGTCCCAGGATACATATCCACTGGTATCTATAGTAGTATGTATTCCTCTAACCTTACATTCTTCTAATATTCCATTTATAAAATCAGCATGAAGCATTGGTTCTCCACCTGAAAATGTAACTCCACCACTAGATTGTTCGTAAAAAACTTCATCTTTTATTATTTCTTTTATTATTTCTTGTGGTGTAAGATCCTTTCCTACATATTCTCTTGCATTATTAGGACAGAAGTTTGTACACTTTCCACAAAAATTGCATTTTCCTTCATCCACCACAGGAATATTATTCTTCATTGTTATAATTTTTTGAGGACATCTCTTAACACAAATACCACAAGCTGTACATCTTTCCTCAAAAAACATTATTTCATGTTCCCTTCTTTGAGTTTCTGGGTTATGACACCACCAGCAATTTAAAGGACATCCTTTAAAAAAGACAGTGGTACGTATTCCCGGTCCATCATGAACTGAAAATTTTTGAATGTTAACAATAGTGCTCTTATTCAAGTAAACCGCCCCCCAAATTATTGCTTTATAAAATCTACTTTATTAAATCTACTTTATTAAATTTTAATATTTTTCGTCCTTAAACATATTAGGAGTATGAACTGTTAACAATTTTACAGGTTTACTAGTATAATTTGCCCAATTATGATTTATACTTGAATCATAATGTGCGCTATCTCCAGGATATAATTCCTTCTCATCATCATTAATAAATAATGTAAGTATACCCTCTAATACATACACAAATTCTTCTCCTTTATGTTGATAAGAAATAATATTCTCTTTACTATCTGTAGGAAGTATTTCTATTAATCTTGGTAAAAAGCTCTTATCTTCTAAATCATTACTAAGATTATATTTTATAAATCTATTGTTTTCTACTTGTAATATTTCTTTTTCATAGCTTCTAAGAACTATTTTTTTATTTTTTTTAGGTGCTTGAAAAAAGTATGTCAAACTTACATCCAGTTCTTTAGCTATTTTAGTTAAAGAATCTATAGCTACAGTTGTTAGACCTCTTTCTAACTGTGATAGAAAACCTATTGAAAGGTTTGTTTTTTCACTTAATTCTTTTAAAGTTAATTTTTTATTAGTTCTTAATTTTTTTATTTTTTTACCTATATCATCTATCATAATTAATCTCCTTAATTACTAATTTTATATAATATATTATTATATCACAGAAAATTAGTAATACTTAACTTTAAATATATGTGTATACGCATATATATTTTAGTATAGGTAAAATATATTATTTTATATAAAATTGAAATTAAAGATTATATCTTCTTATAATATTATTTTGAATTTTTTTAATATTAATTAAACTTATATATAAGTCTTTAATAATCTAATTGTAATTTTTGATTGTTAAAATATTATTAATCTCTACAATTCAAATTATAATATATTAAATATATAAAGTCTAGTATTTTTTGATAATTGTTAAATATTTTTTCATTATCATGAAAACATTATTTATTATATTATAATAATAATTAATTAATAGTTAAATTCTATACTATTCCTACTATTGTTATAGTTAATATTTATTTGTAAAATAAGTATATTATTACTTAAATACACATGTGTTATTTCATTATATATAGTTTATTTTTTATATAAGTAATCATGTCTTTTAATATTACTTAAATAAATTTTCATTCTGATTTTAAATTTTTTACTTATAACTAAGCTTATTGGAACAAAAAAACTATTGATAACTTGATATATCAATAGTTTTTGCTATTTATTTGTTTTACAATTTTTAATTTTTGATTTTATTATTCTCTTTAATTTCCTTTAATATATCTACTAATTGACGTTCTGATATTAACCTAGTATTATATTTTTTAGCGTCCATCATTTTAATAGCATTAGCTAAATCACCAAATACCAAATAATCTACATCCTTTGTTACATTATCTACCACTATACAATTAGCTTCCTTTATCATTTCCTCATAATAACTTGTATCCTTATTTAGTACTCCTGTTATAGAGAATTTATATCTCTTAATATTTGTATTCTTTTCATCTATAGAAATTGGATTAACATACATAAATAAATTAACTAAAAGAACCTTATTTCTTTTTATACTTTCTACTATTTCTTCACTCATTCCATCTATTCTTTTTAATCTATCACAATCGTTATTGTTTATATCTATTACTAAATCTGTAAAATTTAAAAAAGTGTGAGCAATAACTATGGCTTCTTTTTCTGTAACTTTAGGTATAGAACATGCATATATAAATTTTTCAAAGCTACAATTTTTAGTTTTATTAATAGATTTTATAAGTTCATCTACATATTCTTTTGTAAAACCATCTATTTTATATAGTTCTTCTTTTTTTAATAAAAAGATATCATAAGCATTATTTAAAAGCCCATTTTTAAATAAAATATTTATGGTTTCATCATTTAACTCTTTAATATTTATTCCTTTCTCTCCTACCATGCTTTTAATTCTATTTATGAAGTTTATATTATCCATCTATATCTCCCCATCTTTGTTATATATATTTACACCTTAAATTTCTTTTTCTAAATTCAAAATTTTTTTTATTAAATCTTCTTTTGCTAAATTACTCAAATCCGGCCTATTTTTAGCTAAATAACAATCTACACAAACACCCTCTATTAAGCTATCTTCTGGGATCTCTTTTTTACAATTTTCACAGATTACAGTTCCTACTAAATCATCATTAGTTAAAGTTTTTCCACAATTTAAGCATTCTACTACCTCATAGACAAATTTATTTTCTATTTCCTTTAAAATTTTAGGTTCATTCTCTTTTAAATCTATTATTCCTGGTCTTTTTATAAAAGCTTTAAATATGGTTTTTTTACAATATTTACAATGTTTACTCATCTACAACACCTCTAAACACTTTTAAATATTTTATGTGCTATAACAGAATTTGCATCTTCAAGTTCTGCAAGTTCCCCTATAGTCATTATATCATCTGAAAAAAGCTGTAAGCTTTCTATGTTTCCAATTTTACCTCCAGCATATATTAATACGCTTAGAACTTTAAATTCCTTCTCATCCTTTAATTTATTAAATTTGTTTATAAAATCTGGATGAGTATAGCTATGTCCATCTGTTATAAAAACTATGTCTGCCTTTTTAAACTTAGACTGTTCTATAACTTCTAATGCCTTTTGAAGAGGTGTTTCAAATAAAGTTCCACCCCCATCAAATCTTTCTGCTATATCTAATATTTTTTCTGGTTCTTTTTTATCTTTTTCTATTATAATAGGTTCTGTAGCATCTTCATTAAACAATATAGCTGCAAAATTTCTCTTCTGCTGTTGAGCTATTTCAAGTAATGCTATAGCTACAGCCTTAGACCATTTTTCCTTTATACCCTTCATACTACTAGACATATCTATACATATTACCATAGGTCCCTTAGCTTTTAATTTATCTGATTCTAACTCATACTGTAATAATTGTTTTTGATTAAATTTTCTGTAAAACTCTTTTTTAGTTGTTTCGTTTATTAAAAGCATCTTTTCGCTTGGAAGAGTATGTATTATATCATTACCTATCCTAACAGACTTAATGGCTACAGCTCCATCTTTGTGTTTATTCTTTTGATCTTTCAATGCACTTTCTTTAAATCTACCTATTATATCTGATAGCTCTTTTAACTTTTTAGATTTTCTTATTCGCTCTAGAGCTTCTACTTTATCAAAAAAAGAAATTTTTGAAGATTTATTAGGCTTATCTCCTAATCCCCAATCCTTTACGTAAGATGTGGCCTCTCTAACTTCTTTTTCTGCTTCATTAAAAGCTTCTGCCATTTCTTTTGATAAATTTTCTATATCCTCTTCACTTTTTTCTAATTTATCACTTAATTCTTCTTCTAAATTATCTGCTTGTTTTTCCAGATTGTCTAATTCTTCATCTATTTGTTGTATTTTATTTTTCATATCTTCTTCACTTAAATCACTAGTATTGTTCTTTAAATTTTCTATATTCTCTTCTAATTCTTGCTTTTCCTGTGATAGATCCTTTATCCTATCTTCTGCTTCCTGCATCTCTACTAACAAATCTGATAAAGTTTTTTGATCATTATGATGAGGGTTATCTCCCTTATTTATAGCCTCTGATTGTTCTTTTTCCTTCTCTTGATCTTGGTTCCACTTTTTTGCTATCTTGACAGCTTTTTTGCCTATAATTTCACAGCCTATAGCTGAATTTAGTTCATCTAAACTACAATTTTTTCTTAAATCTTGTAAGTCTTCTGTCTGAGCTAAGTTTCTAATTATTCTATTATTAATTATAGATGTAGGTTTCATTCTCTCTTCTTTATATATAAACGGTTCATATTTATATAGAAGTAAGAATATATCTTTATATAATTTATCAAATATAGGTAAATACTTTTTTCCTTCCTTTACTAAACTTTGCATAGTAGAAGAAACTTCATATATGTCTTCATATATATCTAAATCAAACTCATAATGCTTTACTGATTGATCTTTTTTATATTCTCTTTTTTTTATTCCTAATATGGAGTCTATATCTTCAAAATTATCATTTTTTTCTGTAGAAATTTCTTCTTTTTCTCTATCCTCTTCAAAAACCACCTGGTAATAATTTAGTTTCATTTAAAGACTCCTTTCAAAATAATTATATATCACTATTTTCTTGAAAACTTAAATCTATACCTAAAACTTCCTTCATTATTCTTTCATTATAATCTTCTATATATTTTTTCTTTTTAATCATATTTTTTGTATCTTTCCCTTTATTTTGGGCTTCCTCTATTAATATATTTAGTCTTTTAATAATATTCTCTATACTCACTTTAGCTTCAATAGTAGCTCTAATTTTTTCATCCTTATCTTCTATATAATCTATTTCTTCTTTTATTTCATTAAATTTTCTAACATAGTCTCTAACTTTATCATCATAAGGATTTATTATTTTTATTATATTAGTTTCAATAATCGCTATATCATCCAGATCATTCCATAAAATATTTTTTAATGCTTCAAAATCTTCTACCACCGCATAATTTCTTCCACATAATAATGCATTTCCCTGAATAACTTTTAAACACTCATTTTTTCTTCTGTCTGATATAATTATTCCATTTCTTTCCAAATTGTCCATCATCTTTATAAAGTCTAAATATATATCATCTTTAATTTCTATAGTTTCTGTTTTCTTTTGTAGAGCATAAATCTCTTCTAATTTTATTTTTGTATTTACTTTTATTTCGTTTTCACTATTTCTCATACTTACATAATTTTTAAACATCTTTAACTTATTATCCGTATCCTTTACATATCCTAGGTAATCTCTAAATATTATCCTATCATATAAAGCATTTAAACTTTCATCATCTGGTATTTCGTTACTTGCACAAAACATGCTTACTAAAGGAACTTTTATAGCTTTCCCATCATTATAAAATATTTTTTCATTAAGAAGTGGTAATAATATATTTAAAGTAGGCTCATTACTTTTCCATATTTCATCTATAAATGCAATATGTGCTTCTGGTAATTTGCCATTAGTTTTTCTTAAAAATTTATCCTGTTCCATAGCTTTAATACTGTAAGGTCCTAATATCTCTGCTGGATCTGAAGTTTTGTTTAATAACCATTGAAAATACCTAGCTCCATCTATTCTTTTACATATATTGTATACTAATAAACTTTTACCAGTTCCTGGGGGACCATATAAAAACATATGTTGTCCAATTACTAAAGCTCTTAAAGCATCCTTTATAATTTCTTCACGTTCTACGAAAAAATCATTAAGCTCTTCTTCTATAAGATTTATTTTTGCTAGTCCACTTTCATAAAGCTTATCTACTTCTTTCGAATCTATTTCTATTATAAAGTTATCTTCATCATTAGTTTTTTCTTCATTACTAGTCTTTGTGTATTTAGATTCATATTTTTCTTTTTCTAAATTTAACCCTTTAAAAAAATCATCAAATTCCCGCATTTATTTACCTCCTAATTATAAGTATTACATACACTATAATCCTATCTTTATATTTTATATTAACTATATTATTTTGTTAAATATTTGTTTATATTGAGCAAAAAATTTTCATTTCTTATAAACTTTCACTTGTATATTACAATAAAAATCATAGCTATTCAACTCAATTTTAACAAAATTTCATTTTTTCTGACTTTTTTACCTAGATTTTGATATTTAAATTTGCTTAATTACATTAGAAGGAGTTTTACAAAATTTATAGAACAATATATAATATAATGGCACTAAATATTATATTATATATTTAGATTTCTTAAATAATATCCTTTACATAACATTTCCTATCTATGTAAAGGAATAATCTTTTAGCATATATAAGTGTATGTAATAATTTGTAAAAACAAAAAAATTAATCTAAATTTAATTTTTTGTTGTCATAGAAAATTATCCTTTGTTATTATTATTCTTATTTTTAAAAGTTAAAATTTTAACCTAATAGTAGCAAAATTTGATTTTTAAAGATTATCATAATACAAATTAATAAATTTGATAATATTATATTTATATAATATATAACCCCAATACAATTTAAAATATATTACATTAAGGAGGAAATTTAAAAATGAGTTTTCAATTACCAAAATTTACACCACCAGATTTTACACAAGATGTTCTT
>NZ_LHUL01000006.1 GCF_001276985.1 Clostridium botulinum | reverse complement strand
ACCTGTGTATATCTACTCTATAGATATACAAGAATTCTCAGTTAATAAGCTATCAGATAGAGGTACCCTAGAAGTTAAAACTCTAGTTACAAATGCTCAAGACTTTATTACAAATATAGCTAAAGCATTAGTTAAATAATTTTTTGGATGAACACCTAATTAATAGGTGTTCATTTTTTAATTTTACTTATATATGATATATTAATCTTTCTTATTATTTTATAAAATTCATATTTTTATTTCTAAATAAATTTTTATAACATCCACTTATGAGTGGTGTATGACCAAAGAAGTCTCTTAAAACTAAACTTGTTTTATTATTCAACTTCTATAGCTGCTACAGGACAAGAATCTCTAGCCTCTTCAGCTAAATGTGTCAATTCTTCAGGGACATTCTCATTCTCTACTATAACATGAGCTTTTCCATCATCCTGCATTGAAAATACTTCACTGCATATACTAGGACATAATCCACATCCAACACAAGTATCTTTATCTACATAAGCTTTCATAATCATCGTAGCTTAAATAAAAACCACGATTTTTCACCTACCTTTCAAAGTTTATAATTAACAATACTAAATAATCACCTTTTATTATTTATATTTTTTTAAATACTTCTTATCATTATATTTTTAATAAAGGCTTATATATATTCTCTGCAAATGAAAAAATATTATTACTATATATATGAATAGTTAATATATATTTGTCAATAATTTAAAAAGAATTATGAATTAAAGGAGTACGATTTATGAAAGTAGGAATACCAAGAGGATTACTTTATTGTAAATATAATATATTTTTTCATAGTTTTTTTGAAGAATTGGGTGCTGAAATTATAACTTCTCCAAAGACTAATAAAAATATATTAAATAGTGGAGTAAAACTTTCTGTAGATGAAGCTTGTCTTCCTATAAAAATTTTTCATGGACATGTATCCTCTATCAAAGATGAATGCGATATTATACTACTTCCTAGAATAATGCAAATAGAAAAAAATAAATTTATATGTCCCAAGTTTTGTGGTTTACCAGAAATGGTTATAAATAATATACCTAATATGCCTAAAACCATTACTTATCCTATTTATTATCATTCAAAACATAGCCTTAAAAATTGGGCTTTAAAAGCTGGTCTAAATATAACTAAAAATATTCCTAAAATATTTAAAGCCTATAATATAGCTATAAAAAATCAAGAAAACTATGATACAGGTATAAACATAATATCATCTAATTTAAATATAGCACTATTAGGTCATCCTTATAATGTTTATGATAATTACGTAAATATGAATATAGTAAATATTCTTAAAAATTTAAATATAGGTATAATAACTGAAGAGTTTGTAAGTGAAGATGATAAAAACAAATACGTAAAGGAATTATTTAAAAATCCTTTTTGGAGTTTTGCTAAAAATTCTTATGGAGCTGCAGCTTATTTGGGTAGTGAACATAAGGTAGATGGCATAATATATATATCCTCTTTCGGTTGTGGAATAGATTCTATAATAATAGATCTTATAAAAAATAGATTAAGGGATTTTCCTATATTAATTCTAAAGATAGATGAACAAACAGGCGAAGCAGGATTTCACACTAGAATTGAGGCCTTTACAGATATGTTAGAAAGGAAGTGTATTTAATTTTGAAAGTTACGTTTCCACACCTAGGTAATAGCTGCTACGCAGCTAAAGCAATTTTTGATACTTTAGGAATTGAATATATAATTCCCAAAGCTAGTAATAAAAAAGCTTTGGAAATAGGTTCTCTTTATTCTCCAGATGAAATATGTCTTCCCTTTAAACTAATGATTGGAAACTATGTTCAAAGTATAGAAGCAGGTGCTGATACTATTGTAATAGCAGGTAGTTGTGGCCCTTGTAGGTTCGGAGAATATTGTGAGCTTCAAATGAACACATTAAAAAAATTAGGCTATGATTTGGATTTTATAGTAATAGATTCTCCTAAAGATATAGGTAAAGATGAATTTTTAACAAGAATAAACAAAATAGCAATTCACAGTAACGTAAGTTCTACGAAAAAATTTTCTTCATTAATATATGGTTTAAAAATAATAAACTTAATGGATTCTTTAGATAAAAAGGCAAAAATAAAAGCTGGCTATGAAATAAATAATGGAGACTCAAAAAAAATTCTTTGGGATTGTAAAAATCAGATTTTAAATTGTAAAACTGCCAGAGAAATGATTAGCTTAGTAAAACATTATCATAAAAAATTAAAAGAAGTACCCATTGATAAATCAAAAAATCCATTAAAAATAGCTATAATAGGAGAAATTTATACTATAATTGAACCTTTTTCAAATCTTTATATTGAAGATAAATTAATGGATTATGGTGTTTGTACTTCTAAAGTTTTATATCCTAGTTGGTGGGTGAAAAATACCGCTTTATCCCCTCTTAAATTAGATTGTCTTTCATTAAAAAAAGCTTCTAAAAAATATTTATCATTAGGTATAGGTGGTTATGGAAGAGAATGTATTGGTGAAGCTGTTCTTGCTAAAAAAAATGGATTTCATGGAGCTATTCAAATTTTTCCTTTAGGATGTATGCCAGAAATTGTTTCTAAATCCATACTCCCTACTATATCCAAAAATGAAAACTTCCCTATTATGTCCCTTGTGGTAGATGAAATGACAGGAGAAGCAGGATATTCAACTCGTATAGAAGCCTTTATAGATTTATTAGAAAGGAGAGAAGACAATGTATTATATGGGAGTTGATATAGGTTCTGTAAGTACAGATATTGTAATTATTGATGAAAATTCAAATGTTATTGATTCTTTGTATTTAAGAACCAAAGGAAATCCTATAAAAACTATACAAGAAGGATTTAAAATATTAAGTAATAAATATGATAGCAAACAAATAGGTGCTGTAGGTACTACTGGTAGTGGAAGAATTATAGGTTCTTATTTAATAGGTGCTGATGCAGTAAAAAATGAAATAACTGCTCATGCTATAGCTTCCTTAAATTTAGATAAGAATGTTAAAACAATAATAGAAATAGGTGGCCAAGATTCTAAAATAATACTTCTAAGAAATGGGGTAGTTACAGATTTCGCCATGAATACGGTATGTGCCGCTGGAACAGGCTCCTTTTTAGACAGACAGGCAGAAAGATTAGGTATACCCATAGAAAATTTAGGTGATTATTCCTTAAAAGCAACTTCTTCTGTACGAATCGCTGGAAGGTGTGCAGTTTTTGCTGAATCAGATATGATACATAAACAACAGCTAGGTTGTACTCGAGAAAGCATAATAAGAGGCCTTTGTGATGCACTAGTTAGAAATTATTTAAACAATGTTGGAAAAGGTAAGGAAATTCTACCTAAAATATTTTTTCAAGGCGGTGTAGCTGCTAACGAAGGAATTAAAGATTCCTTTGAAAGAGCTTTAGGTTATGAAATAATTGTACCTAAATATCACAAAATAATGGGATCTATCGGTGTAGCTTTAATAGCGAAAAATAATCTAAAAAAATCAAATTCTATTACAAGTTTTAGAGGATTCGACATATATGATAAAGATTTTATTTCTAAAACTTTTGAATGTAATGGCTGTGCCAATGCGTGTGAAGTAGTAAAAATATTAGATAATAATATTATATTAGGTTCTTTTGGTGATAGATGTGGTAAATGGAGTAATACCTTAGAATATAAAAAAACATCTTCTTAAAAAATAAAATAAAATAAAAAACAACAGATCCATTATTAAGTGTTCTGTTGTTTTTATATTTTATCAAGTTAAACTATATTATATTCTGATATTTTCTTATACAAATTTGCTCTACTTATTCCTAATATCTTAGAGGTTTTATTTTTATTTCCATTATTTTTTTCTAAACAGTTACAAATAACTTCTTTTTCTACTTCCGAAATTATGTCTTTTAAATATTTATTTTCTTTAGTGGGGGCTTTTACAATATAACCTTTTAATATTTCTTTTGGTAAATGTTTTGGTTTTATAACAAAATCTGAGTCTAATAAATTTGCAGATCGTTCTATTACATTCTCCAGCTCCCTAATATTTCCTGGCCAATTATAATTACATAAATATTCTTTAGCTTCTTTAGATATTTCTTTTATACATATGCCTAATCTATGAGATACTTTTTTTACTAAAAAATCTGATATTAATAATATATCTTCTTTTCTTTCTCTTAGTGATGGAACATTAATCCTTATAACATTCAATCTATAATATAAATCCTCTCTAAATTTATTTTTTTCGACTAACTTTTCAAGATTTTTATTTGTAGCTGCAATTATCCTAACATCAATTTTCTTTAGTATATTGCTCCCCACTTTTTCTACTTCTCTTTCTTGAATGACTCTTAGAAGCTTAACTTGCATACACATTGGCATATCACCAATTTCATCTAAAAATATAGTACCTCCATTTGCCAACTCAAATTTCCCTTTTTTCCCCCCTTTTTTAGCTCCTGTAAAAGCACCATCTTCATATCCAAATAATTCAGACTCTAACAATTCAGCTGGTATAGCCCCACAGTTAATTTTTATAAAAGGCCCTAATCTTCTATTACTAGCATTATGAATTGAATGAGCATATAATTCTTTACCTGTTCCACTTTCTCCTACTATTAAAACATTCGAATTTGTATTTGCAGATTTCTTAGCTAAACTTTTAATATTATTACTTTCAGAAGAATCTCCAACAATATCCTTAAAAAAATATTTAGCTCGTCTATTTTTTTCTGATTTATTATCGTAACATTTATGTGTATTTTTTGACTTATTTAACTTTCCATATAAAAAATAAAAATCATTCACATCTTTAAACATTATTTTGCCTATTGCTCCAATAATTCTACCTTCTTTTTTCAATGGTATCCTCATAGTAATTACTTGTTTGCCATTAATTTTTTGTACTTCTCCACTTTCTATGTTCCCTGTTTTTAAAACTCTATGTAACATAGTATCCTTTATAACATCTCCAACATATTTTCCCTCTGGATCTTTGCAATTAATAAACTTTTTATAGCATTCACTCATCATTATAATTATTCCATTTTGATCCACAACTACTATACATTCGTTTATTGTATATAGTACTTTATTAACAACATCTAAAACTGATTTATAATATTTTATATCTTTTTTCATTTCGCTGTATAGTTTATAATCTATAGTAGTTGCACATTCTGATTCATTTATACTTATTTTACTTTCTACCTTAGAATTTTTATTAATCTTTTTATGAGTTTCTTTATTTTTTAATATATCCACATGCCTATTATTACTTTTATTTTTTAATAAATATTTATCAGATAGTACATTATTTTTATTATTGATATTAATTGTACCCTTGTTAATATTTTCACTTATAATTTTAAAGTCTTCTTCCATAAACATAGAATATACCCCCTAAGTAATTACCTATAACTTCATTATATACCTTGATGCAATATTTGACAAATATTCTTTTATAATACATATCTTTACATTGTTAAAAAAATGTCTTGATCTATATTTAAATTATATAACTTTATAATTAAATAAGTCTAAAAAATTAATTGATTTTCTTAAATACCATATTTACCTTAACACTAATATTTACAAAAACATTCTCTAAAAAAATTATGTATTTATATATAATGCAGCATGGGAATAAAAAAAGAATGTGATATATTATTTATATTTCACATTCTTTTTTTATATGATTACAATATATTTTATAATCAAATTTTAAAGTAACTATTACTATTTTATCTAATTATTAATCTTTTTTATTTCATCTATCATAGAAGGTAATATTTTTTTGTAATCTCCTACTATAGATAAATCTGCTACTTGCATTATTGGTGCTGATTCATCTTTATTTATAGCTATAATATAGTCACTGTCTTGCATTCCTGCTAGATGCTGAATAGCTCCTGATATTCCACAAGCTATATATAAATTAGGTCTAACTGTTTTTCCTGTTTGTCCAACCTGATAAGCTTTATCTATCCATCCACTATCTACAACCGCACGAGAACCTGATATAGCTCCTCCCATTAAATCAGCCAATTCTCTTAATAATTTAAATCCTTCTGGGCTTCCAAGTCCTCTTCCACCTGAAACCAATATTTTTGCTTCACTTATATCTTCTATTTCTTTTGCTAATTTAACAATTTCTTTTATTTTTATTTTTATATCTGATTCTTTTAAATTTACTTTTATATTTTCAATACTTCCATCTCTATTAGCATCTTTTTCTAACTTTTGAAAAACGCCTGGCCTTACTGTAGACATTTGAGGTCTATTGCTGTCACAAATTATTGTAGCCATTAAATTACCACCAAAAGCAGGTCTTGTCATTAAAAGATTTCTTGTATCATCATCTATATCTAATCCTGTACAATCTGCTGTAAGTCCTGTACCTAATCTAGATGAAATTCTTGGTGCTAAATCTCTTCCTATATAAGTAGCTCCAACTAATAATATTTCAGGTTTTCTTTCTTCTATTAAATCATTTATAACTTTTGTATATCCATCTGTAGTATAATTTTTTAATAATGGATTATTCACATATAATACTTTATCTGCACCATACTCTATTAATTGTCTTGGTATATCATCAATATTATATCCTAATAAAACAGCAGTTAATTCTACTCCTAATTTTTTAGATAACTCTTTACCTTTACCTATTAGCTCTAAAGCTACTTTTTGAAGCTTACCTTCTCTCTGTTCTGCAAAAATCCAAACACCTTTAAAATCTGATAAATTCATCATATCTCCCCCAACCTAAATAAAATGTTTTTCTTTTAATTTTTCTGCTGCATACTGTGCCGCTTCTTTAAAAGGCTTATTTACCAAAACTCCTTCTCTTTTTGTTTCCTTTGTAATAGATTTTTTTACTTTTGTTGGTGAACCTGAAAGCCCTAATAGTGATTTGTCAGCTTCAATATCCTCTGCACTCCATACTTTTATTTCTTTATTAAAGCATTCGAATATTTTAGCCATATGCATATATCGTGGAGTATTTAAATCTTTTATAGCAGTTAGAAGTACTGGCATTTTTACAGATACTATTTCATATCCATCTTCCAATGATTTTTTAACCTCTAATTCATCATCATGTACTTCTACTTTTTCTACATAAGTAACTTGAGGTATATTTAGATGTTCAGCCATTTCTGGTCCTACTTGCGCTGTATCTCCGTCTATTGCTTGTCTTCCTGCAAATATTATATCGTAATCTATTTTTTTAATAGCAGTGGCTAGAGCATAGGATGTTGCTAATGTATCCGCTCCTGCAAAAGCTCTATCAGATATGAGTATTGCCTCGTCAGCTCCCATAGCTAAAGCTTCTCTTAGCGCATCTTTAGCTTGAGGTGGTCCCATACTTATTACAGTAACTTTTGCACCATTGTTTTCTTTTAATATTAAAGCTTCCTCTAAAGCGTTTTTATCATCTGGATTTATGATGGATGGAACTCCGTCTCTTATTAGAGTTCCTTTTACAGGATCTATTTTAACTTCATTTGTATCTGGTACTTGTTTTAAACAAACAACTATATTCATATAAACTCCTCCTAGTGTAATAAGTTATTAGCTATAACCATTTTTTGTACTTCTGAAGTTCCTTCATATATTTCAGTTATTCTAGCATCTCTTAACATTCTTTCTAATGGATAATCTTTAGTGTATCCATATCCACCCAATACTTGTAGAGATTTATTTGTTACATACATAGCTGTTTCAGCTGCATACAGTTTAGCCTCAGCTGCATCAACTGTGTAATTTTTTCCTGCAGATTTTTTCCATGCTGATTTATAAACAAGATATTTAGCAGCATCTACTCTCACTTTCATATCTGCTATATACCATTGCAATCCTTGAAATTTAGTAAGATTTTTACCGAATTGTTTTCTTTCTTTCATATATGCAATAGCGTGATCTAAAGCGCCTTCTGCTATTCCTAATGCTTGAGCTGCTATTCCAATTCTTCCGCCATCTAAAGTTTTCATGGCTATACCAAATCCTTTTCCTTCTTTACCAAGTAAATTTTGTTTTGGAACTTTTACATCTTCAAATATAAGTTCAGTAGTTGATGATGCTCTTATTCCCATTTTATCCTCTGTCTTGCCAATGCTAAATCCGGGCATTCCCTTTTCTAATATAAATGCGGAAATTCCTTTAACGCCCTTACTTCTATCTGTCATAGCAAATATTACAAATGTATCTGCTGCTCCACCATTAGTTATAAATATTTTTGATCCATTTAATATATAATGATCTCCTTCTAAAACAGCTACACTTTGTTGAGCAGATGCATCTGTGCCAGCATTAGGTTCTGTTAAACCAAAAGCACCTATTTTTTTACCGCTTAAAAGATCTGGTAAATATTTTTTCTTTTGCTCTTCTGTCCCAAATTCAAATATTGGAGCGCAACATAAAGATGTATGTGCTGATAAAATAACAGATGTAGTTGCACATTCTTTTGCAAGTTCTTCTACTGCTATAACATAGCTTAAATAATCAGTACCAGCTCCACCGTATTCCTTTGGAAATGGCATTCCCATTATTCCATACTTAGCCATTTTTTCTACTGTTTCAATTGGATATCTCTCTGTTTTATCTATATCAGCAGCTATTGGTTCCACTTCATTTTCTACAAATTCCATTAGCATCTGCTTAACAAGCTTTTGTTCTTGTGATAAACCAAATTCCATATTTAATCCCCCTATTATTTCCGAAACTTTATTTTAGCTATAAAGCTTTAATATTAAAATCATAATAAAAAATTTGTATTATATTTAATTGCATCATTAAAATAAATCTATTTTAATGATGCAATGTTAATGTTATCTTATAAATTGTATTATGTTAGTAAGCTAGTAATTATATATCTTTAATAAAAATATATTAATATCTTTCAACAATAATAGCTGTTCCCATTCCACCGCCTATACATAAGGTAGCTAAGCCATGTTTTGAATTTCTTTTTTCCATTTCATATAATAAAGTAGTTAATATTCTAGCCCCTGAGCATCCAATTGGATGTCCTAAAGCTATAGCTCCACCATTTACATTTACTTTATCCATATCAAAACCTAGATCTTTAGCTACTGCTAAACTTTGAGCCGCAAAAGCTTCATTTGCTTCTATTAAATCCATATCTGCTATTTTTAGGTTGGCTTTTTCTAAAGTTTTTTTAGTTGCATAAAATGGTCCATACCCCATTATCTTTGGATCTACTCCACTTGTACCATAAGCAACTATTTTAGCTAAAGGTTTAATTCCTAATTCATTTGCCTTTTCTTCACTCATGATAACTAAAGCAGCTGCTCCATCATTTATACCTGAAGCATTACCAGCTGTAACTGTTCCATCTTTTTTGAAAGCTGGTTTTAATTTAGAAAGGCTCTCTTTAGTAGCACCAAATCTAGGAAATTCATCAGTATCAAATACTACTTCGCCTTTTCTACTTTTAATAACTACTGGTACTATTTCCTCTTTAAATCTTCCTTCTTTTACAGCTTTCTCTGCTTTTTGTTGTGATTTAGCTGAAAATTCGTCTTGCTCTTCTCTTGTTATTCCCCATTGCTCTGCTATATTTTCAGCCGTAATTCCCATATGATAGTCATTAAAAGATTCCCATAGTCCATCTCTTATCATCTCGTCTACAATTTTTCCATCTCCCATTCTCTGTCCCCATCTTGCTTTTTCTAAAAGATATGGAGCTGCAGACATATTTTCTGTACCACCTGCTACTACTATATCGTCATCTCCGAGTTTTATTAATTGAGTTGCTAAACTTACTGCTCTAAGTCCTGAACCACAAACCTTATTTATTGTAAAGCTTGGTACTTCTACTGGTATACCTGCCGCTACTGCAGATTGTCTTGTTGAGTTTTGACCAAGACCTGCTTGAAGTACATTACCCATTATAACCTCATCAACATCTTCTGGTTTTACATTAGCTCTTTTTAAAGCTTCTTTAATAACAATACTTCCTAATTCTATAGCTGAAACACTTTTTAATGTTCCTCCAAATTTTCCTATAGGTGTTCTTACAGCACTAGCAATAACAACATTTTTCATTTTCCATACCCCCAAATTTAATTATTATTTATATTCATAAAATCCTTTTCCTGTTTTTCTTCCTAATAAATTTCCTCTAACCATTTTTATTAATAATGGATGAGGTCTATATTTTGAATCCCCAAATTCAGAGTGTAATACATCCATTATAGCCAAACATACATCATTACCAATTAAATCTGCTAAAGCTAATGGTCCAATAGGATGATTAGCTCCTAATTTCATAGCTAAATCTATATCTTCAACAGTAGCAATTCCTTCTGCATATATACCAATAGCTTCATTTATCATAGGTATAAGCATTCTATTAACTACAAATCCTGGCGCTTCCTCTACTTCTACTGGTTCTTTTCCTAATTTCTTTGATATTTCAATTACAGTGTTTTTAGTTTCTTCTGAAGTCGCTATACCTTTTATTACTTCTATTAATTTCATTACAGGAGCTGGATTAAAGAAATGCATTCCTATTACTTTATCTGGTCTATTTGTGCTACTAGCAATTGTCGTTATTGATAAAGAAGATGTATTTGTTGCAAATATAGTTTCTGGTTTACAAATCTTATCCAATTGACTAAATATATCCTTCTTCATTTCCATTTCTTCTTTAGATGCTTCAACAACTAGATCAGCATCTTTGGCTAAATCCATATCTGTTGTAACTGTTATTCTATTTATGCAATCATTTTTTTCTTCTTCTGTCATTTTTCCTTTTTTAACTTGCTTATCAAAGCTTTTTATTATTTTATCCATTCCCTTACCAACGAATCTTTTTAAAACAACTTCATGGCCGGCTTTAGCAAAAACTTCAACGATGCCTGCTCCCATTGTTCCGCCACCTAAAATAAATACTTTCATTTTTATACCCCCTTAAAATTTAATATTTATTTAATATTTATTAATAAAATTTGGTTTTCTTTTTTCTAAAAAAGCTCCCATTCCTTCTTTTTGGTCTTCTGTTGCAAAACATAAACCGAATAAGTCCTTTTCAATTATCATTCCTGTTTCAATATCTGTTTCATACCCCCTATTTATAGCTGATTTAGCATATCTTACAGCGGATTGAGGTTTAGATACTATTTTTTCTGCCAACATTATTGCCTCTTCTAATAAGCTTTCTACTGGTACTACTTTATTAACGAGCCCTATATTTAACGCTTCCTGGGATTTTATAATATCTGTAGTAAGTATCAATTCCTTTGCCTTACTTAACCCTACTAACCGGGAAAGCCTTTGTGTTCCTCCGAATCCTGGAGTTATTCCTAAACCTACTTCTGGTTGACCGAATTTAGCTTTTTCTGAAGCTATTCTTATATCGCAACTCATTGCTAATTCGCATCCACCACCTAAAGCATATCCATTTACGGCTGCTATAGTCGGCTTTTCCATGGTTTCTATCTTTCTACATATGTTCTGTCCTAATTCTCCAAATATTCTTCCTTCCTTAGGAGTTTTATCCTTCATTTCTGAGATATCAGCTCCAGCTATAAAGGCCTTTCCTTTTCCAGTTACTATAACTACATAAATATCTTCATCATTTTCTATATCATCTAAAATTATATTAATCTCTTTTAATACCTGAGTGTTTAAAGCATTAAGTACGGATTCTCTATTTAAACTTAAAATAGCAATATGATTTTTTTTATCTAATAAGATATTTTTACTTTCCACTTAACCACCCCCTTACTTTTATAAGAAGCAACTTTCATGCCAGTATATGTAATCTGTTTTTTGCGCAAAAATTAATAGCTATTATTTTAACAATAATAAGCTATTTCTTAACGTATCCATGATAAAAATTTATCTATTAAATCTTTGTATCTTATGTTTTAAGTTGTGTATATTATATACATTACTTTAGTATTATTAATATAATTATACATATATAGCCTGATATACTGCCATCAAATAAAACTTTGTATATATTTATTACATGTTTATTCTTTTTACATATATTGTTTTATTTAATAACAAAAATAACTGAATTATTAATATAAAAATCACAATAAATTATTTGTTAGATAATTATTTGTGTATAAAAAAATAACTTAGAATAATATATCATCCTAAGTTATTTTAAAAATTTTTATATTAAAGATGCATCTAACATCACTTCTTCATCATAAAAAGTTAAAACTATTTTATCAATTGCTTCCCTGTTATTAGGAATACTCCAATGTTTCTTTATAGCATTCCATTTGTGCCCCTCTATTCTCTTTATTCTTTCTACCCTATCATGAGTATAATTAAAAGTTACATAGAGCCTATCATCATCATCTTTTTCTTTACCTATAACTATTGGCATCTTCTTCTCCCCTAATCCTATTTATTATTTTATTAATAATATTTTATATAAATTTATTTAATTTATCAATTATATAATTAGACCACTTTAAGGATTTTTCCTCTAAATCACAAACATTATCATCTTGTTCTATATTACTATATACTATATCTTCCTTTTTCATATTTATATATGAAAATATTATATGCACATAATCTATAAATTCTTTACTTACAATATTTTTTGATTCTTTATTATGACTTATTAAATAAAACCTTAAATATATATCCTTAAAATATTCTTCTAAATTTTTTTTAGACATAATATCTATATTTATAGTATCAATGTACTCTATATTATGATTATTTATAAAAATCACCTTGGATATATTCTTTCTTGTAATATCAACTATAATAAATTTATTATAATTATTTAATCGAACAATATGTTTATATTCTTGAAATACACTATTAAACACATCTATATAATCTTTAAATATTTTAGCTTTTTCAAATTCTAGAGTCTCACAATATTCTCTCATATATTTTTCTAATAAAATAATTAAATCTTTTTCCCCCTGAAAAAAACTTATAACTTTATCTATATATTTCTTATACTGCTTAGAACTTATATTTTCAATACAAGGTCCTTTGCATTTTCCTATAGCATAGTTTATACAGGTTGATTTATGCTTTAAATAATTATTACATTTTATTAAAGGTAAGATTTCATTTAAACCTTCTACGAATTTCAAAATCCTATTATAGTTTATAAAAGGCCCATAATATAAGTAATTATCATCTTTTATTTCCGAAGCTACTTTAATTATAGGATATTGATCTTTAATATTTATTTGTATATAAATATACCTTTCATGATTTTTCATCAATCTATTATATTGGGGCTTTATACATTTTATAAAAGTACACTCCAGTAATAAAGCTTCCAATTCTGTGTCTGTACATATATATTGAAAATCTTTAATATTTTTTATTAGTTTTTCAATTTTAGAAGTGGCATTATTTTGTTTTATAAAATAACTGTATACTCTTTTTCTTAAATTTTTAGATTTGCCAACATATATTATATTACTTAAGGAATCTCTCATAATGTATATTCCCGGTGATTGTGGCAATAGTTTAGCTTTATCTTTTAAATTCAATATACCAACTCCATATATAGATAAATTAATTAATATTATAATATATAACTACAGGTAAATACAATTTATTTAATCTACAACTATTTATCTAAAATGATATAATTATATGATTAGTTTTATTTTTCCAATAATAAAGAATCAGTAATTTAAGTTCAATTTAAAATGTACCCTATAGTGTAGACTTTTTTAATTATCTACTCTATAGAGTACACCTTGTAATTTACTAGTTTTTTATTTAAATATCAATTACTTATTAATATAATAATATAAAAAATCTATATAAAGAATTTAAGTACAAATAGTATTCCTATTATAAATGTAGTTAAACTTACATCTTTAACTTTTCCAGTTAATGTTTTTATTACTATATAAGAAACTACACCAAAAACTATACCGTCTGATATACTATAAGATAATGGCATCATTATTATAGTTAGAAAAGCTGGAATAGCTTCTGTAAAGTCATCTAGCTCTATTTCTTTTATAGGAGACATCATAAATAATCCAACTAATATTAATGATGGCGCTGTAGCTGGTGATGGTATCATTATAAATAGTGGTGATATAAATAGTGCTATTAAAAACATAGTTGCTGTAGATACTGCTGTTAATCCTGTTCTTCCACCCTCTGCTACCCCAGATGCACTCTCTACAAAAGTACTAACAGTACTTGTTCCTAAGCAAGCTCCTAAGGTAGTTCCTATAGCATCACAAAATAAAGCTTCTTTAACTCTTGGAACATTGCCATTTTCATCTAACATTTTTGCTTTAGTTGCTACCCCTACTAATGTTCCTACCGTATCAAACATATCCATAAACAATAACGTAAACAACGCAATGAACATATTAGGAGTAAATATATTATGCCATTCAAATTTTAAAAATATTGGACTTAGACTCGGTGGCATACTAAAAAAACTTGTGGGAACTTTAGTTATACCCATAGGTATACCTATTAATGTAGTAATAACTATACCTATTAATAGAGCTCCTCTTATATTTTTAGCTAATAAAATACCAGTTATTAATATACCTATAATAGCTAATAGTGCCTCTCCACTAGTTATATTCCCTAAAGCTACTATAGTTCCTCCATCCTTAGGATGAATTACTACCCGAGCATTATCTAACCCTATAAAAGATATTAACAACCCTATACCAACAGATATGGATTTTTTTATATTATTTGGTATTGAATTTACTATAGCCTCACGAACATTAAATATTGTTAATAATATAAATATTATTCCTTCCAAAAATACTGCTGTTAAAGCAAATTCCCAAGAATATCCCATTTGTTTAACTATAGTAAAAGCAAAAAATGCATTCAATCCCATTCCAGGGGCTTGAGCAAAAGGCAGCTTGGCGTATAAACCTGTTAGCAATGTAGCTATAGCTGCTGATAAAGCAGTAGCTGTAAACACTGCTCCAAAATCCATACCTGCCTGAGATAAAATTCCTGGATTTACTACTAAAATATAAGCCATAGTCATAAAAGTAGTTATGCCTGCCAATATTTCAGTTTTAAAAGTTGTCCCGTTTTCTTTTAACTTAAAATAGTTTTCCATATAGTTCACCTTCTATTTTTCTTCTTTTTTTGACACTAATAAATAGTATCAAATACTTATTTCAAAGTCAATGAAAAATACGAACATTAGCAGTGCTTTCCTTGTTATTATTTTTGTATATATGAAAATTAAAAGTCTTTTCCACATAATTTATGTATTATATCTACTTTTTAAAGCATTAATTATGTGTAAATACATCTATTAAAATCCATCAGTAATATAATATTTTATAATTAGGTCCATAAAATGTTATTACTGCAAAGCATCATTTTTTATTAAAACTAATTAATATTATTTAGATTTAAAAAACAAAAGCTGTTGATAAAACGAACCTACCAACAGTAAAAAGTATAAAGTATTTAATATTTTTCTATATTCAATATTACTATATTTTTAATATGCTATACATAAATCTTTCCTTCAATTCTCCTGTCATATTGACTCCAAGTATTTTCCTCTACATCCTTTTTTACTATAGCTATTTTATTCATATTAGCATCTATATAATCCGCATAATGAACCACATAACTTTCTTCTAACTTTGGAGATCTTGGAGAGCCATATTCTACTTTTCCATGATGCTGAATTATGCAGGCTTTTACTCTTTGTTTGAAATCTTCACTATATGCTTCTATATTATCATTGAATGCTCTCTGAAGCATTTCTGCACCTATAACTATATGTCCTTCCATCTCTCCCTTCAGTGTGTAAGTAAAGGGACCATTAGTACTTAGTTCCTCTGTTTTCCCTATATCATGAAGTTTGGCTGATAATATAGTTAATTCCCTATTTTTAACATTATATCTATAACATAACATTTTAGCTAAATACATTACATTCAATGTATGTTCTGCTAATCCGCCTATATAATTATGATGCTGACTTACCCCGCCTATTCCTTTTTTAAATTTATCTAAAAATTTTTGATCTTTAAAAAAATAATTATTTAGTTCTATACACTCTTTGCTCTTGAATTCATCTTTTGATATTTGTTCTATTTCATTCATTATTTCTTCTATAGGTCTATCTACAGTAGGTAAAAAATCTTCCAATAAAAATTCATCTATTTTTTTAAAATTTAATATTTCACTGTTATTAGAAAATATAAAACTACATTCTATAACATCCCCTGCATCTAAAACGTCTTTTTTATCTAAAATTTTAACTTTGATGTCTCCAGTTCTATCTCCCATATAAGCTATAATGCTATCTCCATCTTTATATATTTTCTTTAGTATCATAAATTGAGAATCTATTTTTTCACCATGCTTTGCCTCTTTTATGTATATTCCTTTCATTGTATCAGCTCTCCTTTTATATTTTGTAAAAAATAAAGGTAATATAAAATCACCTTTATTCTTTATCTTATTTACTTTTTTTATTCTTCCCTAATTTTTTAGATTCATTAGAAACTCCCAACTCATTTGAAGTTTCTATTTTCATTTCAGCTAATTCCTTTTTAGTCTTTTGTCCTACTTTTTTATTATTTTTACTGTTTTTATTATTCTTATGTGCCATATTATTATACCTCCCATATATTTATCACTTAACAAAGGCTTTCACACATGAATTTATCCCATATCAAACATATATATTATACGCATTTTCTCTCATTTTTATTTAAAATGAACAAAAACCGTACATTTTTAGTACGGTTTTTATCTCTATATTTCTTACTATATTTAGTTTATCTTTACTATTGCTTGTCCACTTAAAAACAAAGATCCATCAAATTCTAATTCTAGACCAATAACTTTTTTTCCAGCAAATAGCAATATAAAACTGCTATTTGTAGGAGTCATTAGCTTCACGCATTTAATGCCGAACTCCATCGCCCAAAATTCTTTTATATATTAGCATAAGTTTTTATTAATGTCTATTAATATTTGATCTTGTTTTCATTTTAATATCTTTTCTCTTTTTTTATAATATTATATATAAAAAATATAGACAAAATTATGCCTAATACACTTATAAGTTGAGCTACTCTTATAGATCCTAAATATAAACTATCTGTTCTCAACCCCTCTATAAAAAATCTTCCTAAAGAATATAATCCTATGTAAGCCATAAAAACTATACCTTTCTTTTTGGTCTTTTTCAAAAGATAAACAAGAAAAATACATATTATAAAGTTCCAAATTGACTCATACAAAAATGTGGGATGATAATAAGTGCCCTCAATAAACATTCCGTTTTGTATAAACTGTGGAAATTTACTTATAAATTCTTTTGTAACAGGTCCTCCATGAGCTTCTGAATTAAAGAAATTTCCCCATCTTCCAATGGCCTGACCTAGTATTATAGAAGGGGCCGCCACATCTACATATTCAAAAAAACTCTCTTTTCTATATTTTAGATATATATATACTGCCAAAACTCCAAAAATAATTCCCCCATGAATGGCTAAGCCACCCTGTCTTGTGTTAAAAATATTAATTAAATTATCCCTATAATCCTCAAATTCAAAAATAACATAATATAATCTAGCGCCTATAATAGCTGATGGAAAAGCTATTAAAAACATATTTATAAATTCATCATAACTTGCTTCTCTTATTTTACAATTATACATAGCCAATAGTAGCCCTAATGCTGTTCCCATAGATATTATTACACCATACCATCTAATTGCTAAATTTCCTACATGAAATGCTATTGGATTCATTTATATCACCTTTATTCTATATATTTTATATGGTAATTATACTATAAATACCATACAAATAGAAATTTTAATTTTAAAGTTTAATAAATATTAATTTTATCATTAAAATTAATATTTATTAAACTCTAGCCCTATTATCCTTTTAAAAAATTTCTGTAAAATACTACAAATATTTAATTATTTCCACGGAAATATTGTAATATTTTACTTACTTATTGTAAAAACAAATTTTAGCTTCTATTTTCTCTTTCTTTAGACTTAAAACCACATAAGAAAACCATCTTTCTCTTATTTTTTTGCTTGGCGATCCTGGATTTATAATAAGAGTTTTATTTTTAGTTTTTATCATAGGTTGATGGCTATGTCCAAATAATATGATATCTACATTGTCATCTTTAAAAATACTATAAATTCTATCTAATGTGTTTTTTTCTGTTCCATGTCCATGAAACAAACCTACTTTATATCCATTTAAAATAACTATTTCTTTTTCCTTTAACTCTTGTCTTAATCCATTTCTATCATTATTTCCCCAAACGCCTATAACTTTTTTCTTTTTCTTTATTTTCTCTAAAACCCTTGGAGAAGTAAAATCTCCTAAATGAATTATTAAATCTACATCTTTAAAACATTTATCTATAAGTTTCTCTATTTTGCTAGTATGCTTATCCATATGAGTATCTGATATAACACCTATTTTGATAATATCACCTTCCTACTGTTCTTTACCACAATGGTTACAAAAATCAGAATACAAATAAATTTCTTTTCCGCAATGCTTACATAATTTTTTATCACTATATTTTAATTTTTTTTCTTCTAATTCTTTTACTTCCTTTTTTATTTTTTCTATAGATTTACAATGCTTTTTATAGTCTTCCTCTACATCTTTCCCCTTGTTATATTTTTTATATACTTTTCTTCCTATTCTTTTATAATAATAATCTATCTCTTCTTCCAAAGATTTTATTCTAAATGTTATTTTTGAGGCCTCATATATATTCTCTGACTTTTCTTTTAAGTTAAATCCTTCCTTTTGAATATCATCTTTTATCTTAGAAAATTTATTTTTAAAAGGCATTTATATCCCTCCTTTGTAATTCTATAATATGAGTTATCAGACTTTAATGTACAAATAATTAATCATATAAGTGGTATTAATCATATAATATATTAATAATATTATGGGAAAATAAGAAAGAGAGGTAGTAATGAAAAATTTTCCACTTAATATAGCTCACCGTGGTGCTAGTTCTTTAGCTCCTGAAAACACCTTAGAAAGCTTTAAGAAGGCTATAGAATTAAGATGTGATGGAATAGAACTAGATATTCATATGACAAGAGATAATCAATTAATAGTTATACATGATGAATTTTTAGATAGGACTACTAATGGTACTGGATCTGTTAGAAATTTAACCCTTAATGAAATAAAGAAATTAGACGCTGGAAGCCATTTTAGTAATAAATTTAAATACTCTAAAATCCCTACTTTTAAAGAAGCATTAGATTTAATAGTTCCTTCTAACATTTTACTTGATGTAGAAATTAAGCAATGGGCACCTGAAATAGAGAAAAATGTGATAACTATGATACAAAATTATAACTATGAGAAAAAAACTATAATAACATCTTTTAATCCGATGTCAGTTTTAAAATGCAAAGAAATTTCCAAGGATATTAAAACAGGTCTTTTAGTTTTTTTTCTTCAAACTAACCCTTTAGACATGAAAAAAAAATTAAAAATAGATTATCTATGCATGGATGTAAATTATATTAAACTACTTTCACAAAATAATATTGATACTCTAAAAAAGAATAATTTAAAAATACTAACTTTCACAGTAGATAGAAAGGATGATATGTCATACATGATTAAACATAAAGTTAATGGCATTATAACTAATAAACCACAATTATTAAACTCATTTAAATATAATCCCTTTAACTTTATAAAATTTAAGTAAAAATTAGATAAAAAGGCCTTTCTTTAATAAATCTAATTCATGTAAAATCCGATTAAAAAAAGGCCTTTTTATTAAAATTTGAATTACTTCTATTTCTAAATTTCGAATTTGTTAACTAATTCATCCAATGTACTTGTTATTTCTTTTAAATCTTTAGCTGTTTGTGAAATACTTTCCATAGATGCTGTTTGTTCTTCAACGGAAGCTGATACTTCTTCTGTAGAAGCCGCTGACTCTTCAGCTATAGCAGATATTCCTTGTATTGCAGTTAATACCTCTTCCTTATCTGAATCTACCTTATTAACATTTTCTACCAAAATTTCTATTTGATTTATTATATCTACTATAGATTTTGTTATAATATCAAAGGATTTCTTTGATATTTTCATAGCATCATTTACTTCTCCCACGACCTTCTCTGATAAATCCATATTATTTTTTGTATTATCTATTTCAAACTGTATTTCCCTTACTATATTTTCTATTTCTTTAGTTGAAATAGATGTTTGTTCTGCTAATTTTCTTATTTCTTCAGCCACAACAGCAAAGCCTTTGCCTGCTTCCCCTGCTCTAGCCGCTTCTATAGCTGCATTTAAAGCTAATAGATTGGTTTGTTCCGCAATAGATTGTATGGAATTTATTATTTCTCCTATAGATCCTGACTTATTAGATAACATCTCTACATTTTTACCCAATTCTTTGTTCACCCTATTATTCTCTTTAAATTTATCTATAGTTTCTTCCATAGATAATATGCCTTTTTCACTATTTTCTTTAGTTTCTAAAGAATATGTTTTGACTAAATTCGTACTATTATGTGTTATTTTAATTTCTTCTGCTAAACTAAACAATTTTTCTGACCCATTTTGTGCATCTTTAGCCTGATCTACAGATCCTTTTGCTAGTTCATCTACTGTTGTTGATATTGCTTCTATGGATTGAACGGTTTCATCCGTAGCTCCATTTACTATTTCTGAATATTTTAATACATCCTTTGATGATTTTTTTAGTTCTTCTACAATATTTTTTAATTCTTCTCTTAAATCTATAACTGCCCTACCTATTATTCCTGTTTCATCTTTATATAAAGCTATAGTTTCATAGTTGTTCCTGCTAGTTAAATCTAGATCTTTTGTTTCATTTACTAACTCTGTTATCTTTAAAATAGGATCAGATATTTTTTTACCTGCATATAGGGCAAAAATTACTGCTGCCACTAAGGATATTGCTATAACTGATAGAAAGCCTATGATAATATTATTTAAAGGTTTTTTAAACTCTTCTACAGGTACTGAAAATCCTACTGACCAATTTGATGATAGTATCTTACTTCTTGTAAATATTTTTTCTTTATTATCATAGTCTTTTGACTTTAAAACTTTATTATTGCTAGAATCTAACTGTGCTAAATCTTTTAATTTTCCATTCATAATTTTGCTTACATTAATCACTTTTTCATCTTTAGGTTGAAATTCTTTATTAGGATGAACAATAAAGTCATTATTACTATCTAATAAAAAACCATAACTATTTTTTACTGGTGTTGCTTTTTGTACTAGAGTTTTAAGGTATTCTACAACTACATCCATACCTACAACGCCTATTATCTTTCCATCTTTTCTAATGGGTTTAGCTACAGTTATTACCATACTATTAAATTTCTTATCTATATATGGGGCCGAATATATTATTCCATCTTTTTTAACAGCTTCTTTATACCAATCTCTTTGTCTACAATCATAATCTTTAGTTGGTATCCATCCATTACCGGATATAAATTTTTTATCCTCAAATCCAACATACATGCCTATAACGTCTTTGTTATCCTTTAATTGACTTTGAAAATAGCTATATATATATTTTTGATCATATTTATTATTATATTGAAAATCTACCACCATTGAATCCATTAATTTAGCTTTAGTTAAAAGCCATCCATTTATCATTTCTGAATATTTTTGGGATGCCATACTTACCTTATTTGTAGATTCTGCCATTATAGCTTTATAAGAAAAATAGTAACTTATAGAAGAACATAAAGCTACACTTACTATACAAACTATAGCTATAATTGTTACTATCTTAGACTTTATACTTTTCATATATATTTCTCCCCCAACTTTGTTAAAATAATAATAATATTTATGTTATCGTTTAAATTCTACAAAAATTAATACATAAATTACAATTTTATCTTTATTTTTTTATATTTACCATTAATTCATCAAAATTCTAAAAGCAAAAAATAAAAAAGCTACTAAATCAATAGTAACTCTTTTATAATTATATTTAGATTTTATTTAAAATATCTATTTAATAATCCTCTAAATGCTGATCCATGTCTAGCTTCATCTTTACACATTTCGTGTACTGTATCATGAATAGCATCATAGTTTAATTTTTTAGCTAATGTTGCTAAATCCTTTTTCCCTTGACAGGCACCATGTTCTGCTTCTACTCTCATTTCTAAGTTTTTCTTTGTACTATCTGTAACAACTTCTCCTAATAATTCAGCAAATTTAGCAGCATGTTCTGCTTCTTCAAAAGCTATTCTTTTATATGCCTCTGCAACTTCTGGAAATCCTTCTCTATCTGCTTGACGACTCATAGCTAGATACATTCCTACTTCTGTACATTCTCCCATAAAGTTAGCTCTTAATCCTTCCATAACTTCTGGATCTACATCCTTTGCTACACCTATTCTGTGTTCATCAGCCCAAGCCATTTCTCCTTCTACCTTTTCTACAAATTTATCCTTTGGCGCATTACATTGAGGGCATTTTTCTGGTGCTTCCTCTCCTTCAAAAACATAACCACATATTGAACATATAAATTTTTTCATATTAACATCCTCCTACTATAAATTTATTTAAATTTATTTAATTAATTTTTTCCTTGTTAACAATTATTATTATATAATAATAATTATAAATAATCAACCCTTTTTCTAAAATTTATTTTAAATATCTAATAAATTCCTGTAATTTTAAAATTACTAAATTTTTAAAACTAATTCTATTATAATCTTTTAATCTAACTAAGTAAAAAATATTATCATATTAAAATATTTTTTTATATTTTGTAACGAATTTTAACTATTAGAATATATTAATATATTAATAGTAGTTAGGGGGAAATATTTATGACTAGAGAAGAGGAATTTGAAATTACAGAAGAGGAATTTGAGATTACAGAAGACGTTATTGAAGAATGCCTACAGGAATCTATTGGTTAATATATATTAAATTCAAATCTAGTTATATAAACATTTCGTTTTTATAATATATGAGATTGTATAAAGTCTTAAAATTAATAAGAGCCTCTAATTTGTTTTTGATTAAAATATATTATTATAAAATAAAACTAAATCTGTCTTAATAATAATTTTATATATAATATATTAAAAAACAAATAAGAAGCTCTAAATCTTTTATAAACTTATAAGCATTCACTATGTTTTAATAAATTATTTAAATATGATTTTTATATTGAAATAATTTTCTTTAATTCTTCAAGCTTATCTTTACTCAAGGGACTTGTATTTTTAAGTTTATACTCTATTCCCATATTTTCATATTTACTAACCCCTAATGTATGATAAGGCAATAATTCAACCTTCTCTACGTTGTTAAAAGTATTTATATAATCTTTAAATTTATATATATGCTCTCCAGTATCATTTATCCCTGGAACAACCACATGCCTTATCCATAATTTTTTATTAAGTTTATTTACAACACGTTTAAATTTGTTGAATTCCTCCATATTTTTCCCGCAAATACCAATATATTTTTCTTCCTCTATGTGCTTAATATCTAATATAACTAAATCTACATATTGAAGTATCTCTTCATAATTTCCGATTCCTACTCCTGATGTATCTAATGCTGTATGGATGCTTTGATTTTTACATTTCTTTAAAATTTCTAAAAGAAATTCAGGTTGCATTAAAGGCTCTCCTCCTGAACACGTTATTCCTCCAACCTGTTTAAAATATGGCTTATATCTTAATACTTTTTTTAATACTTCATCACTACTAATCTCTATACCAGCATTAAAATCCCATGTATCCGGATTATGACAATAGACACATCTTAATTGGCAACCTTGAAAAAATACTACTACTCTAATCCCTGGACCATCTACAAGTCCCATAGTTTCTATTGAATGAATTTTACCCATATGAAATCTCCTTATCAAGTAATTATAATACTCAGATGAAGAATATTACTCTCCACCTGAGTATTAGAAAAACTTATCTAGGGCTATGACACCCCTTATATACAGCATAAAAACCTATAATATATCTCATCTAAAAAGACTAGAAACATTAATCCTAATAATCATAATATAGAAATAATTTACATGTCTTTATGGAAAGTTCTGCTTATCACTTCTAATTGTTGTGCTTTAGTCAATCTATTAAAATGAACTGCATAACCTGATACCCTTATAGTAAGTGATGGATATTTTTCTGGATGTTCCATTGCATCTATTAGTAGATCTCTGTTTAACACATTAACATTTAAATGATGAGCATTTTGTACAAAATATCCATCTAATATAGATACTAAATTATTTATTCTTTCTTCTTCACTTTTACCTAATGCATCTGGAACTATAGAAAATGTATTTGATACTCCATCTTCACAAATATTTTTGTAAGGTATTTTAGCTACAGAATTTAATGATGCTAAAGCACCATTTTTATCTCTTCCATGCATAGGATTAGCACCTGGAGCAAATGCTTCTCCTGATTTTCTTCCATCTGGTGTTGAACCTGTTTTCTTACCATACACTACATTAGAAGTTATTGTTAAAACTGAAAGTGTATGTTTTGCATTTCTATAAGTTTTATTTTTCTTTAATTCATTAATAAATTTATTAACTATTTCCACTGCTATTTCATCAACTCTATCATCATCATTACCGTATTTAGGGAAATCTCCTTCTATTTCAAAATCTACAGCAATACCATTTTCTCTTACTGGTTTCACTTTTGCATATTTTATAGCACTTAATGAATCTGCTACAACAGACAATCCAGCTACACCAAAGGCCATAAGTCTTTCTACTTCTGTATCATGAAGTGCCATAAGCCCACCTTCATAAGCATACTTATCATGCATATAATGTATTATATTCATAGTATTTACATATAAATTTGCTATATATTCTAATACTTTAAAATAATTTTCCTTAACTTTTTCATAATCTAACATAGTATCTTCTATTGCATTTATATTGTCTATTACTTTAATATTCTTCTTTTCATCTACTCCACCATTTATGGAATACAATAAAGCTTTGGCTAAATTGCATCTTGCACCGAAAAATTGCATCTGTTTTCCCAAGGCCATAGCTGATACACAACAAGCTATACCATAATCATCTCCATATATATCTCTCATTAAATCGTCATTTTCATATTGAATAGAATCTGTCTTTATAGACATTTCTGCACAGAATTTTTTAAAGTTTTCTGGTAAGTTTTGTGACCATAATATCGTCATATTAGGTTCTGGTGCTGGTCCTAAATTATTTAAAGTATTTAAGAATCTATAGGATGTTTTAGTAACTAAAGTCTCCCCATTTAATCCCATTCCCCCTATAGCTTCTGTAATCCAGTTAGGATCTCCTGCAAAAAGATCATTATACTCTGGTGTTCTAAGATGTCTTACTAATCTTAATTTTATAACAAACTGATCTATAATTTCTTGCGCTGTTTCTTCTGTTAGTATTCCCTGTTTCAAGTCTCTTTCTATATATATATCTATAAATGAACTTACTCTTCCTAAGGACATCGCTGCTCCATTATTTTCTTTAACTCCTGCTAAATAACCAAAATATAAAAATTGTACTGCTTCTTCTGCATTTTTAGCTGGCTTGCTTATGTCTATTCCATACTTTAGTGCCATTTCTTTCATAGCTATTAAAGCTTTTATTTGTTCGCTTATCTCTTCTCTTTTTCTTATGGTAGTTTCATTCATTTCCCCTTTAACAGCTTTTAAATCTTCTTCTTTATTTTTTATTAAAAAATCTACCCCATATAATGGTATTCTTCTATAATCACCTATTATTCTCCCTCTTCCATAGGCATCTGGAAGCCCTGTTAATAATCCTGCACTTCTGGCTTTTCTCATCTCTTCAGTATAAGCATCAAAAACACCATCATTATGGGTTTTTCTATATTTGGTAAATATATCCTTTATGTGTGGGTTTAACTTATAATCATAGGCTTCTAAAGCTTGTTTTACCATTCTTATACCACCAAAAGGATTTATAATTCTTTTTAGTGGTTTATCTGTCTGAAGACCTACTATGGTTTCATTATCCTTGTCTATATATCCTGCATCAAAAGCATTTATAGCAGAAATATTATCTAAATCTACATCTAATATTCCTTTTTTTATTTCTTCTGCTATTAATGTTTCGCATTGTTTCCAAAGATCTTTCGTTTTTTCAGTAGATTCCTTTAAAAAGCTATGATCTCCATAATAAGGCGTATAATTATTTTGTATAAACTCTCTTACATTTATATTATTTTCCCATGAACCTTCATTAAATTTTTTCCATGAATCATAAAACATAGCAAACCTCCTAAAATTTAATATATTTTAAAGCCATTTAGAGCTTATGTTGCCTAAAAAACCACGTCTAACTTTAATTTGCAAACCACAATTACTCCTATTAGCTCTATGCTTTTTTGTTAATTTCAACTTTATTTTATATCATTTGAAAATCTTTGTCAATTGCAAATATCTCTCTCTTATTTGCATATCTTATTCTGTTATACGTATATTTCCCAATAAATCTTTATTAAGATTTTTCCTCAAGAACTAAAAAACATAATACTTATATTGAACTTTTATATTTGTATTTTAAAGATAAAAAAACCCCCTGGACTTTTTATTGCCCAGGCGGTCGACATTCTAACTTAAATTTCTAAATCATACTCCCTGTGGTTAATTCCACTTCCGCCAGTCATATGATTTATTCTAAAATTTAATTTTATTTTATATCATTACGAACATTCTGTCAATATAAAATAAATTTATTCATGTTATTCCTTTTTATGAAATTTATTACACATTATATATTTTATTTATACATTTCTTCTAATATTTTTTTTGCTAACTCTTCCTCATTCAAAGCTTCATCAACTTCTATCTGTATGTTTTGACTTAATCCCTTAGCATTACCTGTAGTGTATACAATCTCCCCTATATTATCATCTATTTTTCTTACTATCATAGCTTTATCTCCTGGATCAACTTTAACTGCTCCACCTTTACGTAGCTCTACCACAAAGCTATTTGTAAACTCTATCTCTTGTCCTATTTTGTACTTCATAATCTTTCCTTCTTTCTATGCATCTAAAATTTTATCCGATGACTAACCGCTCTAACACTCCCATCGCACTCTGTGAAAGCGATTCGCACCAAATCGAAGATTTGGACTCTCTGCTTTTCTTCAAAGTGGGAGTAAAGAGCGATTACGTCCCTGGATAACGATTTTCCCTAAAGGATAACGACTTCTAAGGAGTAAAACTCCTAAGAATTCTGTTAATAAGCTTTAGAGGGAGTAAAAACTCCCTCTGAAGTCAAGAACTTTGTTTATGAAAATGCTAAATTCTCCAATAAGTACTTTTAAACTTATTTTACATA
Source organism: Clostridium botulinum (assembly GCF_001276985.1). Taxonomy (GTDB): domain Bacteria; phylum Bacillota; class Clostridia; order Clostridiales; family Clostridiaceae; genus Clostridium_F; species Clostridium_F botulinum. Next base: position 36,369 of record NZ_LHUL01000006.1, on the reverse strand, counting down.
TAACCTAAAAAAAATAAAATTAGGTTCTCTAATTCTATTTACGAGAAATAAAAGCAAATCTATATAAATCTCATAAAATAAATTAGAAAACCTAATCTTTAAAACTTCTTATTTTAACTTACAGTTTCTTCAACTGTACCTTTTCCATTATAAGATACTGTAGCTAGTAATTCTTCTGGGTCTGTATATAATTTTATATCCTCATCTAATTTTATATCTGACACTTTTATATTATCCCCTGGTTCATTTTCCCCAACACTTACCACTATTATTTCTGGAAGTATACCTACTTTTCCAGCTACCTCTATATATGGAGTAAATTCTTCTAATAAAAATCCTTTATGTTCTAATTGTTCTTTTCCTTCAAATTTTACAGGTATACTATTTTTTATAACTTCATCATGTGAAACAGCCTGCATATCTATATTAAGTATCTCACCTGTTGTTGGTTCTTTTTGTATTTCCTTAATTAATACATACTCTTTTTTATTGCCAATATTAAGCCATAATCTTGAATTAATACCAGCTTTATTTAAATATCTTAAAAGGCTAGGAACTTCAAATTTAACCTTTATAGATTCTTTCATTTCTGCTCCATAAATTATTCCTGGTGCAAACCCTTCTTTTCTGCATTTTTTACCACTCTTTTCTCTTACTATAGCAGTAAGTGAAGCACTACTCATATAAAATTCCTCCCATCCCATTACAAAAGTCATTAGTAATTATATTCTTATTAGATTATAATCATTATATATAAGTATAATTTACATTTAAATTACTTCAATATAAATTCCCAAACATTTACTATTTATTTATATATTAGTAACATTTCGTTTATAATATGCACAATTATTCTATAATATTATTTAACTTTATAAGAACATCTCTATATCCTTCCTTTATTATATTGTTATCTATTAAGTTATCATAATTACATTCTTCTATATCTACCTCTAATATTTTCTTGTAATTATCCCCATATACTTTTTTTAATAGTATTTCATAATCTACCAATATATTAAGCCAACTATTCTTATTGCTATAATCTATCTTCTTTACATCATAATTTATCTTATCTATTATTCCATATAATTGATTTATATAGCTTATTTCTCTTAAAGTAAATTTTTTAGTTAATACAGCTATATCTCTATAATAATTTCTATTTATAGAAATGCAAACAGGATAATATTCTTCTTTATTTTGCTTAATTTTTTTTATAGTTCTTATTCCCTCAAAAATTGCTGTACATATATCTAATCTTACGGTTCTTCCACTTTCCTTAAATTTATCTTTATAGTATACCTTATCTATTTTTTTATTTTCTTCTAATATATGCTTTTGTATTTCTTCATTCTTAGTAATAGTTTTTTTATTAATGCACGAACTCCATATTCCACCTATTATAGCCCCTATTATTATAGCTGTAGCTGAAATGGCAGTTCCTATTAAGGCTTTAGGCATAACAATACATCCTTTCTATTAAGTTTCCAATCCGAAAATATTAATTGAAATAATTATATTTTTATAAAAAGTATTAATATTACATTAATAACTATGATAAAATGTTGTTATGTCATCTTAATATATAAATTCTCTGATTATAATGTTTATTTAACGATAATTATTTTTGACAAATAATCTTTTTTATTATATAATTAACTATATCTAGAGTAAAGGATGGTGAATATGGATACAATCGCAAGTATTTTCAGAGAAAAAAATCTAAAATTAACACCTCAGCGTATAGCTGTTTACAAGTATCTTAAATCTACTAAAGAACATCCTTCTGCTGAAACTATATACAAAGCTTTACAACCAGACTATCCTACTATGAGTTTAGCTACAGTTTATAAAGCCTTAAAAACCTTAGTAGAGGTAAATTTAGTTAAAGAGTTAAATGTAGGCGAAGGTAATTTTAGATACGATGCTAACACTCATTCACATCCACATATACAATGTGTTAACTGTGGAAGAGTGGATGATATAGAAGAAGTATCTTTTTCAAACTTAAATGATGAAATAAAAAATTTCACAAAATATAACGTTTTGTATAATCGTGTTTACTTTTATGGTATATGTGAATGTTGCAACAATAAATCAGATTCAGAAAATTAGTAATTAATAAGCACTTAAATCTATCTAATTTAAGTGCTTATTATATTGCTACCTTAATTAGTAATGCTTTATTTTAAATTATCTTCTACAATTTTATTCCATTCTTTTCCCGTATACTCATTGTTTAATATCTTATCAATAGAAGATGATATACTAGACTTAAAAGTATTTGGTAAATTATATAATACCAATATACTATTTTCATTTAGATTATTTAGCTTTTCTACAGTAGTTTTGTTCAGTTTAGTAAGATCTCCTTCTTTTTCTTTATTAATTTTTTTATTTCCTGTTATAAAACCCTTTTTTAATAAATATTTTTGAGTTTTTTCACTAAAAGTAAAATCTATAAAATTATTTGTTTCCTCTGAGTTTTTAGCTTTTAGCGGCAAACACATTATAGAATTTATAATTACAGGTTCTGTATTATTTAATTTATCTACATTATATAATTGTTTAACAGATTTTATATTAGGACTTTTTATTTGATTATTATAATAAGAAGTACTTATTATTATAGGAATATCTCCATTATTAAATTTTTCTAATGTAACTTCCTTTCCTGTCTCAAAAGAATTTTTATCTAATATATTATCTTTAACCATATTATTTATAATATTAAAAGGTTCCTGCATATTTTTTAACGTCTGATATTCTTTCTTTCCTTTATCATAAATATTTTCTAATTCCATAGAATTTGTTGTATTATTTGATATTATTGAAAATATAATTGAATTTATATCTAAATCATTTGGTAACATAACAGGTACTTTAGTAGATGAAGTTTTTAATTGCTTCATAACATTTTTTATATCATTTATATTTTTAGGTTCCTCTATATTTAATTTCTTTAAAGCATCAGTATTATATAGAACCTCTATAGTATAAGGTATAATAGGTAATCCATAATATTTATCTTTAAATCTACCATAACTATTGAAAACATTATAATAATCTTTAGTAATATTATTCTTTTCATAACTTGTTTCCATATTATTTAAAAGTCCCTTTTGAGATAGCTTTATCATTTCATTTCTTGATACAAATATTAAGTCAGGAGATTTTTCTTTTTTTAATTCTTCTTCCACATTACTACCTAATGCATTATTTATATTTATTTTTACATCTTCATTAGATTTTTTATATTCTTCCATGATAATTTTTAATATATTTAAAGAATTTTCATCTTTAATATCTATATACATATTTAGTTCTTTATTGTTGTTTTTATTTTCCTTTTTACAAGAAGCAAAAGTTATTGGACATATTAATATAAGAATTAAACATATTATTTTTTTAAATTTCAATAGCACTTCACCTCCATCGGAAGTATATTCTTTTATTTTTATTTTGTACAAATTAATTAAATATATAATAGCTTCATATAATTAATTAGAGGTGAATTATATGAAAATGAGGGTATTTTTCCTAAAAAGAAAATCTGTTTATTATTTCTTGCTTTTAAGCTTAATCTTAATAACTTTATTAACCACTATTAAGTACAAAAATACTTCTGCTTTTAACTTACTAAACTCCAATAAAACTATAAGAAAAGATTTAACTGGCGATGGAAATGAAGATAGTGTAAATATTAATAGTAAAGATAACAAATATTCTATAACTATAAAATCTCAAAATAAAAACTATACATTAAAAAACAATGAAAATAAAAAATTTATAGGAGATTACAATAATTTTTGGCCTATTACCATTAATTTTGAAGATATTTCTAGAGATAAAATCCCTGAGATATTTATACAATGCTCTCAATATAAAATGCCTGTACAGTATATTTTTAAATGGCAAAATAATGAATTTAAAAGACTATACTCATCTAACAACAATATTATTGGATTAATGGACTATAATAATAATAAAACTCCTAAAATTATATCTGGCAATCTTAAAAATGGTGAAATAGCTTTTGATTCATTTATGTTTATGGAAGACAGTCTTCAAAGATTTGACTATAATTTTAATGAGAATTTTATGGGGAGCAATACTATTATAGAATTTATAAATTATATTCAAAGTCTTCCTATATCTGAAGAAAATAGGCCTGAAAATATACTTATAAATACCATAGGTGGAAAGGACATATCTGTTATAGGCAATCTCGTAAAAGAAAATAATATATATACTTTTCAAGATGCTAATTTTAAAGATATAAAAAATAATAAAGATGGAGAAATTAGTGAAATAAAATGGTCTTTAAATTTTAAAGGCATGTCAAAACAAGACAATAATTTAATAAAAAATTATAACATAGATGTTCTATTAAAGTTAGTGGATAATCCTGATGATAATTATAAATTTAAAATTTATTCCATTGTTTTAAATTAAAAACAAAAAGGGACCGTTTTACGGTCCCAAGGGGGATGGGGGGTTGTTGCATCAAATATATAAATTTATATGTTTGATGCATTAGGGAGATTATCTCGCCTAACTACATTTATATAATTGCCAATTTAAATAAAATTATTCAAATTTATTTAAACTTTATTAATTATATATATTATTTAACTCATATATTTCATTTATCAGCTGTAATTTCAATTCTTTAGGTTCTAAAACCTGTACATCTTTTCCGAAACCTAAAATCCATCTCTTTATTTCTTGTAAATTTTCTACATATACTTTAAATAAAACTTCACCATTTTCAAGTTCCTTTATTTCTTCATTTACATACCATTTATTCTCTTTTATAAAATCTGCTATATTTTTATTAAACTTCAGTTGAACCTTTACCTTATTGTGTGTAAATATACTTTTATACTTTTCTAAAAAACTATTTATTGAAAAATTTTTAGAAATAATAAAAGTATCTCTTGTATCTTTTATATCTTTAATTCTGTTTATATCAAATATTTCTATGTATTTATTGAAATGACAATATCCTACAATATACCATTTCCCATATTTAAACATAATATCATAGGGATCTATCTTTCTAAAAGTAATTTCGTTCCTATTTATGCTAAAATAACTTATATTTATAGATTTATTGTTCATTATAGAATTACATATTTTGCATATTCTATCCTGTGAAATTTTATTATTTCCTAGACTATCTATCCTAAAATCATTAAAGTTATATATATTATCTAACTCTATATCTTTACTACTTAAATTATTTTTTATTTTTCCTAAAGCTGTTTTATATTCTTTTTCATAGACAAATCCATTTTCTTCTGTTAAAATTTCTCCTGCCATCAACAACGCTTTTATTTCATTTTCATTTAATTCAGGACTTTTCATGTAAAAATTTTTGTCTATGTAAAATCCTCCATATCTTCCTTTTTTAGCGTGAATAGGTATATTAGCTAAATTTAAACTATTTATATATCTATATATTGTTTTTTTATCTACCATTAAAAAATCTGAAAGTTCCCCAGCCGTTACAAACTCTTTATACTGAAGTATAATTAATAATTGCAATATATGAGAAATCTTTGACATATTATCACCTCTTTTCTATTCTTTAGTTATATCGTTATGTTTATAATATTTTTTAGTTTTACCAAATAATATCTTTAAATTAATTATATATAATAAATATATTTTATTATAAACATATAATTTAAGACTATTAATTTTTCAAATAGTTATATTGATACAATTATTATGCTAAAAAAATAGAAAGAACTTTAAGTCTTTCTATAAAAAATAGTATTTATTTTTTCATCAATCTACTTACATAATATATCTGGATTAATTTATCTAAAAGGTCTTTCTTATCTGGATTAACCATAGGCCTTAACATATTTAAAAATTGTAATGTATAATCATTTTGCATTTGATTAGGGTTCATATTATTAAATAAATTTTTATTCATATTATTATTCACATTGTTATTCATATTATTAAATGAATTATTACTATCATATGTTTCATCATCATCATAATCATCATCATAATTATTATGATTATTATAATTATTATTTCCTTTATTTAATGATGACATTATATTAGATAATTGATTCATATCTATATTATTTAACATATTCTGTATATTATTCATATCTAAGTTATTTCCATTTCCATTATCATATCTATCTTTATGTTTTTTTTTGTGCTTAGACATTGATTACCTCCATTTAAATTAATGGCAAGGAGGGTAATGAACCCTCCTAAGTTATTAGCAGCAGCATAATGAGAAATCTCCACAACAGCATAAGAAGAATAATACTATTATAAATAGTATACTATTGTCTATTTCACAACCTCTTCCCCTGCCTATGAGACCTTCATCATGACATCCTCTTTCTCTGCAGCAGCCAAATTGTAGTAATATTAATATTAATATTAGTAGCCCATTACATGAGCCTCTTCCTTCTCTGCATCTGCGCTTGCTTTTGCATTTGCATCTACGTCTCTTTGACATGCTAAACCCCCCTTCCTCGGGCTATGGCTCTTTGTATCTTATTCTTCTTCCTTAGCATTCTTCTCTAGAATCTACATCGATTATATTATCACATGATCTTCTAGGTTCTCTTACTTCTCTTACTGCTATACATCTTGGATCTCTATCTCTACAACAACAACATAATATTAAAATTAAGATGATTATAAATGACCAATCACAACAACAATCATCATCACAGCAGCAATCGTGAGAACGTCTTCTTCTACGAGGTCTTCTCTTGCAGCAGCATATCTCATCACAACAATTACCAAAGCCACCAAAGCCACCAAAACCATTTCCATTGCAGCAGAATAATAGTATAAATACTATAATCCAAATAAACCAGCCGCCTCCGAAACCAAATCCTGGTCCGAATCCGCCTCCAAATCCTGATCCACATCCACAATTCCTATCATTTGTAACCCCATTAACTAAGCCTGCTATGTCATTAAAATCCACTTTACATCCTCCTTTCAAAGGTTAGTTTATTATTTTATAAATCTAGTTTCTTTATTATCTTTTGTTCTTAATATATAGTATTCTAGTAATGTGTTTTTGACACAAAACTATAATTAAAAAATTTCAAAAAATAAAAGCAATAAAATATCCATAAAATAGATATTTTATTGCTTTTATCTAATACACAAGCATATTATTAAATTTATAATAATTATATATTATAGTTTAGTTAAAAATATCATAGTTGTGTTAACAAAATTAAATACAAAATGATTAAATACAGCATACCAAAATCCTTCTTTATGTATTAAATAGCAATTAAATACAGCTATAAATACCAAAGCAGGAAATACCTTTACATTAAAATGAACAATTCCAAAAAGTATACTACTTATAATAGCTGCTAATACTATGCCTAATCTTTTGTTTAATAACTTTTCAAATATATACCATCTAAAAACAAACTCCTCTGCCACTGGTGCAAATATAACAGTCACGGGTATAACTATTAAAAATTTATTTAAAGGCATGCTAGAAAGCCATGTAACTACATCCTGCTCTTTTAAATTTAACTTTAGTGAATTAGATATAATATTAAATATAATCATTATTAGAATATATCCTAAATAAGATATTAGGGCATACTGTATACCTTTTATAAATGAAAAACTAGATATATTGAATTTAAACCTATGATAATCATCATTATATTTAAACTCATGAAATTCTTCAGATAATCCGTACCTTTTTCTTAATTGAAATATATCCATCAGCGTTAATACAAATGGGAAAAAATTTTGTGTAAATAAAGATCCTATTATATAAACTATAAAAATAATAACACTTATGAATATATTACTTTTCTTCGGTTTTATTCTAAAAAATAATATTATAGGGGGTATCCATAATATTATAAATGTAAGAATGCTTTTTATTAGCTCCATTATATCCTCCCCCTAAATCTAATCTAGTAAACTAATATTTGTTCTAAAACTTCTTCTTTTCCTTCTTTACTTAATGAAGATATTAACAAAATCTTATCGTCTTTGTCCATTTTTAACGTATCTCGTATAATTTTTTTATTTTTATTTATATCATTTCTTTTTAACTTGTCAAGTTTAGTTCCAACTACTAATACTTCATAATTATAGTGTTTTATCCAGTTATACATATTTATGTCATCACTCGTTGGTTTATGCCTACTATCAACTAGTAAAACTATTTTTTTAAGTTGATCTCTTTCTACAAGATACTGTTCCATTATATATCCCCAGTTTTCTTTTTCTTTTTTTGAAACTTTAGCATAGCCATAGCCAGGTAAATCTACAAAATACATGTTATCATTTATTACGAAAAAATTTATTAATCTGGTCTTACCAGGAGTAGAGCTAACCTTCACCAGCTTTCTTCTATTAGTCAACGTATTTATAAGAGTAGACTTACCTACATTAGATCTTCCTACAAAAGCAACTTCTGGTCTACCATCCTCGGGATATTGAGTTTTCTTCACTGCTGATATTACAAATTCTGCTTTTTTTATTTCCATTTCCATACTTAATCTCTCCATTATTGTTCTTTTATTAAAGCATTATCAAGAACCTTTTCTATTCTATCAGCTACAATAAAATCAATTTTATTCTTTACAGTTTTGGGAATATTTCTTAAATCTTTTTCATTAGCTTTAGGAATTATTATTGTATCTATTCCAGCCCTATAGGCTGCTAATGACTTTTCTTTTAATCCACCAATAGGTAGTACCCTTCCGGTCAATGTAATTTCTCCTGTCATAGCCACATTATGCTTAACTCTTTTACCACCTAAAGCTGAAATTAATGCAGTTATCATAGTTACTCCTGCTGAAGGACCATCTTTTGGCACTGCTCCTTCTGGTACATGTATATGAATATCCTTATTTTTATAAAAATCAGTATCTATTTCATATTTGCTGGCATTTGATCTTACATAACTATATCCTGCTTTTGCAGACTCTACCATAACTTCTCCTAATTTTCCTGTAAGTTGCAACTTACCATTACCATCCATAGCAGTAACCTCTATAGGTAGAGTATCTCCACCATAAGCAGTCCAAGCTAAGCCTGTTACCACACCGATTTTATCTTCTTTATCTGCTTTTTCATAGGAAAATACTTCTGGTCCTAAATACTTCTTAACATGATTTATTGTAACGTTGGTTGTATCCTTATTTTTTTCGATCATTTCTGTTATAGACTTTCTTATAATAGAGGATATTTTTCTTTCTAATCCTCTGACTCCTGATTCACGAGTATAATTATCTATAATATAATATATAGAGGAATTAGAAAAAGTAATTTTCCCATCTTCCATATTATGCTCTTTTAATTTTTTAGGAATAAGATGATTTTTAGCTATATAAAACTTTTCTTCTGAAGTATATCCAGATACTTCTATAACTTCCATTCTGTCTAACAATGGACCAGGTATTGTACTTAAAGTATTTGCAGTAGTTATAAATAGTACTTTAGATAAATCAAAATCTAATTCTAAATAGTGATCTCTAAAAGTAGCATTTTGTTCTGCATCTAGAACCTCTAATAACGCATCTGCTGGATCCCCTCTAAAATCATTACTCATTTTATCTATTTCATCAAGTAAAAATAATGGATTTTTAGATTTTGCTTGCTTCATACCATAAATTACTCTTCCTGGTATTGCTCCTACATAAGTTTTTCTATGACCCCTTATTTCTGCTTCATCTCTTACTCCACCTAAAGACATTCTTACAAAATTCCTATTTAAAGAGTGTGCTATAGACTTGGCTATAGATGTCTTTCCCACCCCTGGTGGCCCTACTAAACATAATATAGGCCCTTTTAGGGTTTTACTAACTTTTCTTACTGCTAAATATTCTATTATTCTATCTTTTACATCTTTTAATCCATAATGCTCTTTATCCAATATCTCTCTAGCTTTTTTTATATCTAAATTATCTTTAGTATCTTTATTCCATGGTAATGATAATATCCAGTCTAAATAAGTCCTAATAACTCCCCCCTCTGCAGAGAAATTACCAGAATTTTTTAGCCTATCTAATTCATATATAGCTTTTTCTTTTACTTCTTTAGGAAGTTTTGCTTTATTTATTTTCTCTTTATATAAATTTATTTCTTTTTTATCTTCCTCGTCTTCCCCTAGCTCCTCTTGTATAGCCTTTAATTGTTCTTTTAGATAATATTCCTTTTGTACTTTGTCTATTTTGTTCTTTACTTTAATTCCTATTTTTCTTTCAATCTTTAGTATTTCTATCTCTTCATTTATAATGATTAATATTCTTTCTAATCTCTCTTTAGAATCAATAATTCCTATGAGCTCTTGTTTTTCTTCTTGATTTATATTTATGTATGAACCTATAACATCTGCTATTCTACCTGGTTCTTCTAAATCTTCTACTCCTACAGTTAAATCTGAAGATGAATCACCTGAAAGCTTAATATACTCATCAAAATTAGTTTTTACTAATCTTATAAGAGCATCCACTTCCTTATCATCTTCATATTGATTATCTTCTATCTCTTCTATCTCTACTTTTAAAAATGGTTCTTCTTCTAAATAATTAACTATTCTACCTCTAGTTTTTCCTTCCACTAAAACTCTAACTGTATCTCCTGGCAATTTTAGTATTTGTTTTATTTCACATATAGTTCCTATATCATATATGTCTTCTACAATTGGTTCTTCTGTTTCAGCCTCTTTTTGAGCAGATAAAAATATTTTTTGTCCATTTTCCATAGCTTCTTCTAAAGCTAAAATAGATTTTTCTCTACCTACATCAAAATGTAAAATCATATATGGAAATATAATTATTCCTCTCAATGGAATTAAAGGAAGAACTTCTAAGTTTTCTTTCATATATCTCCCTCGCTTTGATAAATTTAGCTTTATATATAGCTAGACTAATATATTATACCTATAAAAATACTTTTTTTCAAATAGTTATTATAAGGTTATTTATTATTTTTTTAAAGCTATACTTAATTATATGAATTTTATTTAGTCATAGATTCTGCTGACAAAAATTCTACGCTCTTATCTATATTTAAAAATAATTTATCTTCTTCCCCAACACAAATAGCCTCTTTTATTACTGTTTTTATATCTGAAACAGGTATCACTTTTACCTTATCTAATTTTTCAAATTTATCCTGCCAATTTTCCTTAGGTATTATGATTTTTTTCGCTCCAGCTTTAATAGCAGCCTCTACTTTAGAGCTTACCCCACCTACAGGTTTTACTTCTCCATGAATAGATATCTCTCCAGTCATAGCTACATTATTATCTACAGGTTTACCTATAATAGCACTATATACCGCTGTAGTTATACTTATACCCGCTGATGGTCCATCTACAGGTATACCACCTGGAAAATTTATATGTATATCATATTCATCACACTCTAAATCAAACATTTGTTTCATTATAGTAATAACATTTTGAACAGAACACCATGCAGTACTTTTTCTAATTGCTTTTTTATTAGAACTATTAATTTCTTCCTCTTCCACTAATCCTGTTATAGATAAATTTCCTTTTCTAAAATTTATTTTCTTAGCTGTTGCCTCTATCTCCATAACCATGCCCATATTAGCTCCATATACTGCTAATCCATTTACATATCCAACTTTAGGTTCTAATGGTATCTTCCTTTGTATTCTTGGAGAATATTGACCATTTTCTATAACCCATTCTACATCCTGTATTAATATCTTATTTCTATTACTATTTATTGATAAACCTGCAGATAATTGTATTAAATTTATAGTATCTCTACCATTACTACAATATTTGGATATTAATTCACAAGCCTCTTCTTCTATAGTAAAATTTAATTTTTTAATAGCATTCATAGCTATTTTCTTTATTTCTTCTGGTAATAGAGCTCTAAAAAACACTTCTACACATCTAGATCTTAAAGCTGGAGTTATTTCCTCTGGACTTCTTGTGGTAGCCCCTATTAATCTAAAATCCGCTGGCAAACCATTTTCAAATATATCTTTTATATAACTTGGTATATTATTATCTGAGGGATTATAATAAGCACTATCTAAAAAAACTTTTCTGTCCTCTAAAACTTTTAATAATTTATTCATTTCACTAGGATGAAGTTCTCCTATTTCATCTATAAACAATATTCCTCCATGAGCCTTAGTTACTGCACCCGGCTTTGGTTGAGGTACTCCTGCCAGACCTAATGCTCCTGCTCCTTGATAAATAGGATCATGAACTGAACCTATTAAAGGATCTGCTATTCCTCTTTCATCTGATCTCACTGTAGTAGCATCTATTTCCATAAATTTAGATTGTTGATTAAATGGGGAATATTCTTTTTTCTTTGCATCTTCTAAAATTAATCTAGCTGCTGCTGTTTTTCCTGTTCCTGGTGGTCCATATATTATTACATGTTGTGGATTAGGACTGCATATAGCAGCTTTTAGTGCTTTTATTCCATTTTCTTGACCTATTATTTCATCAAAAGATGAAGGTCTACTTTTTTCTGTTAAAGGTTCTGTTAATTTTATACTTCTCAATTTTTTTAATGTGTCTATTTCCTTTTTATTTTCTTTTTCAATCACTACTTTATTAGATTTTTGACTTTTTAAAGCATTCATAAAATATAGTCCCATAATAACTGTAAAAAATATTTCTATTAATATTAATGTTTGCGTCATATCCAAAACCCCTTTAATACTTTTTTTATTATTATGTTCTTTTTCCTCTTTATATATTCAAAAATGCATTTTATTCATTTAATATAATAGTAAAAAATAACACCAAGATAAAATCTTGGTGTTATTTTTACGCTGTTTCAGAATCTTTTCTTTTCTTACCTTTTTTAGGTTTAATAGGTAATCTTTTACCACCTTCAGCCTCTATAAGCTCTGGTTTTTTAGTTTTTATACAATCCTCATTTACTATTACCTTACCTATATTTTCTTGAGATGGTATATCAAACATAATTTCTCTCATCATGTCTTCTATTATAGCTCTAAGACCTCTAGCTCCAGTGTTTCTATTTATTGCTTCATCAGCAATTTCCTTTAATGCCTCTTGGTTAAACTCTAATTCTACGTCATCTAATTCAAACAATTTCTTATATTGTTTTACAAGAGCATTTTTAGGTTCAGTTAATATTTTTATTAGAGCTTCTCTATCTAATTTATCTAAAGTAACCACTATAGGTAATCTTCCAATAAATTCAGGTATTAAACCAAATTTTAATAAATCTCCTGGCATAATATCTTTCAAAAGTTTTCCTAAATCTTTTTCTTTCTTAGATTGAATTTCAGCTCCAAATCCTAAAGAACTAGTTCTTGTTCTTCTTTCTATTATCTTATCCACTCCATCAAAAGCTCCACCACAAATAAATAATATATTTGTAGTATTTATTTGTATAAACTCTTGATGCGGATGTTTTCTTCCACCTTGAGGTGGAACAGCTGCTACGGTACCTTCAAGAATTTTTAATAATGCTTGTTGCACCCCTTCACCTGATACATCTCTAGTAATAGAAGGATTTTCTGATTTTCTTGCTATCTTATCTATTTCGTCTATATATACTATTCCTTTTTCTGCTTTTTCTATATCATAATCAGCATTTTGAATAAGCTTTAAAAGAATATTTTCTACGTCTTCTCCTACATATCCAGCCTCTGTAAGTGTTGTAGCATCTGCTATAGCAAAAGGTACATTTAAAAACTTAGCTAATGTTTGTGCTAATAATGTTTTTCCTGAACCTGTAGGTCCTAAAAGAAGAATATTACTCTTTTGAAGTTCTACATCATCATTATTTGTATTTGAATTTATCCTTTTGTAATGATTATACACAGCTACAGATAATGATTTTTTAGCATCTTCTTGACCTATAACATATTGATCAAGATAAGTCTTTATCTCTGTGGGTTTTGGTAGTGATGTTAAATCCACTTGTATATCATCTTCAAACTCATCATTTATTATTTCAGAGCAAAGTTCTATGCATTCATCGCATATATATACTCCTGGGCCTGCTATAAGTCGTCTTACTTGATCTTGTGTCTTGCCGCAGAATGAACATTTCAACTGTTTTTTTTCATCTAATTTAGACATTTCTACACCTCACTAAAGGTTATTTCTTTTTATCAATAACTTCATCAATTAAACCATATTCTTTAGCTTCTTCTGCACTTAAGAAATGATCTCTCTCTGTGTCAAGCTCTACTTGTTCTAATGGCTTTCCTGTTCTATCACTTAGTATAGTATTTAATTTTTTCTTCATTTTTAGAATTCTTTCAGCATGTATTCCTATATCTGTTGCTTGACCTCTGAATCCACCTAGTGGTTGATGTATCATAACTTCACTATTAGGTAATGCATATCTTTTTCCCTTTGCACCAGCTGCAAGCAGAAATGCTCCCATAGATGCTGCCATTCCTACACATATAGTAGAAACATCTGGTTTTATATATTGCATTGTATCATATATTGCCATCCCAGAAGTTATAGAACCTCCTGGACTATTAATATATAGATGTATATCTTTATCTGGATCCTCGGCTTCTAAAAATAATAATTGTGCTACTATTAAACTAGCAGTTGTGTCATTAACCTCTTCACTTAACATTATTATTCTGTCCTTTAATAACCTAGAATAAATATCGTAAGATCTTTCCCCTCTATTAGTTTGCTCTACAACTACAGGTACTAAACTCATATATATCTCCTCCTTCTATAAAAATAAGATACTAATGATACCTATGTGATATTTATAATTATTAAAACTTAGTTGCCAGAAAATATATCCTGGCAACTATATCATTATCTATTATTATAAATGAACTAAGCTATTTCTTTGCTACTCTCTACCAATAGGTCTAAAACTTTTCCATTAACTATATCAATTTCTAAGTATGCTTTTTGAGCATTTGCTATTAACTCAGCAGTTTTTTCTACATCTTTTTGACCATATTGTTTAGCTACTTCCATAGCCTTTTCTTTTAATTCCTCTTCTGTAGCTTTTATATCTTCTACTTTAGCAATTTCTTGCATTATTAAATCTGTTTTAACTCTTTTTTCAGCTGTTTCTCTCATATATTCTTTTACTTTTTCTTCTGAACTATTTGTAAATTCATAATATGATTTTAGGTCTAAGCCTTGGTATTTTAATCTCATTTCTAAATCTCTTACCATATTTTCTATTTCTTTTTCAATCATAACTTTTGGTATTTCTATTTCAGCATTTGCCCCAACTGCTTCAACTACTGCTTCTTCATATTCTGCTTTAGCTTTTTCAGATAGTTCTTTTTTCATTCTATCCTTTATATCTGATTTTAATTCCTCTAATGTATCAAATTCTGAAACTTCTTTTGCAAATTCATCATCTAATGCTGGAAGCTCTTTAACCTTTATATCTTTAATTGTTACTTCAAAAGTAGCTGGTTTTCCATTTAAATCTTCTCTACCATATTCTTCTGGGAAACTTACATTTACTTCTTTTGATTCATCTTTTTTAAGACCTACTAATTGATCTTCAAAATCTCCTATGAAAGTGCCTGAACCTATTTCTATTTCATAATCCTTAGCCTCTCCACCTTCAAAAGCTTTTCCATCTACATATCCTTTAAAATCAATTATTGCTATGTTTCCTTTTTCAATTTCCCCTTCTTCTTTTAGAGATACTCTTGCATTTTTTTCTTGCATGGATTTTAATTCATTTTCTACAGCTTCATCTTCTACTTCATATGAAACTTTTTTAACTTCTACGCCCTTATATTCTCCTAGTTTAACCTCAGGAACAGTTGTAACTTCTGCTGTATATATGAAATCTTTTCCTTCTCCTATTTGAACTACATCTATTTGAGGATAATCTACTGGTTTTATGTTATTTTCTTCTATGGCTTTAGGATATGTATCTTCACAACAGAAATTTATAGCATCTTCAAATAAAACACCTTCCCCATAGTATTTTTTTATTATATTTAAAGGTGCTTTACCTTTTCTAAATCCTGGTACATTGAATCTTTTAGCATTCTTTTTAAATGATTTTTTAACAGCTTCATTGAATTTTTCACTATCAACTGTTATTTCTAATTTTACAACATTCTTTTCTATATTTTCCACTTTAACGTTCATTATACTTCTTCCTCCCAATTCCTTGTTATATGCTCATTTTAACTATATCATTATATCATATATTTAGAACTATTAACATACATTACGCTAACATAAAGTAAAATAGCTTATAGCCGCCTAAATTACACTTTATTAACTATTATATATCATATTCCATATTGTTTACAATATTTTTCATCATAATAAAATATTTTGAAGAAAATCTTTTGAGTCTATTATTTCTGAATATGAAGAATAATTATCATTGTAAACTTCTATAGTATAAACATTATTATACCCCATTTCCTTTAATTTACAACATATTTTTTTAAAATCTACATCCCCTTTTCCAGGCAGAAGACATATATTACTCTCATCTCTATCATTTATATGAACATTAACTATTTTGTTTCCCATTACATTTATGTATTCCATAGGATCTTTACCTATTTTAAAAGCTTGTTTAATATCCAATGTGTAATGCAACTGGTTGTTACACTTTTCATTTAATTTATCTAAAAAATCTATATTTGAAGACATACACCAAGCTACATTTTCTTGAGCTAATTTTATCCCCTCTTCATTAGCAATATAATTTAATTCATTATAAACATCTATAATATAATCCATGTTTAAATCTAATAAATTATTTCTTCTCATGCCATGAAATGTATAATAATTTGCTTTCAATAAGCTCCCTGCCCTACATACTTTTTTAAATATTTTAAGCATATCTCTTTGCCTTCTTTTATATGAATCAAATAAATATGGTTCAAAAACACTTGAAAATGCATGAATTGAATTTATTAAAAAATCATTTTCTTCCTTTTGCTCCTGTAAAGTTTTTATAAAATCTTCACTATACTCACTATACGTATTTAAAAAAATCTCCCCAATGTTAAATCCTAAACTTTTCATAACTGATATGCTTTCCTCTATTGGTACTTTTGGATACAAACAGGCAGAAGACATTCCTATTTTCATATTTACCTCCTCAAATAAAGCAAGAGTGTACACACTTAATACACTCTTAAAACTCTTATATCTCCATTAATTTTAGTTTCATTTTATTTATTCAATATTTTTTAATTTACTGGGATATACTTCCATCTGCTTTCAAAAATAAAGTTCTCCCATCTGAAACTACTGTAAGTCCTTTTTCTGTTAATTTATCAAACTTAATGTCTTCTCCTGATATGTTTTGATTGTATAAATGAGTTTTATTTTTTATATTATACATCCATACATATTTAGTGGTCTTATTGAACCATGGTAGTTGAGAAACATAAGCTATATTATCATTATCTATAAATTTAGGTAAAACTCCCCATAAATAATCTTGCTTTGATGCTAATATAGCATCCTTTTGAAAAGTTGTTCCAGATGTTGATGTATACTGCTTATTTGTTATATCTTGCTTTTCACCATTTAAATTTACTAAATAAATATTTTGAGTTTTAGGATTAGTTACAACTATTGAATTTTTTGAAGGATTTATATCATATAATAAATTATTTTTATTTAAATCTATAGATTTAATAGTCTTATTTTTATTACTATCTTCTATATATATCAACTTTATTTTCATATTGTCTTCTAATTGAACTTCTATATTATTATCTTTAGGAACTTCACTTTCTTTTTTTACTGTGGCTGCATTTTTATTTTCATTTTCTTTTTTATTTTCCTTTTGTTCTTGTTGTTTATTTTTTTGTTCTTCTTCAGCCTTAGTTTCTTCTTTTATTTGATTTAAACTATTTTTTATTTTTTTACCAATACCATTGTTGGTAAATATTATTACTAAAGAAATTAATATTATAACTATAACTGAAAAAAAAGTTCTTCTTTTTCTTCTTTTCATTCTTCTTTCATAATCTTTGCTAAAAATACTTGGTTTTGCCACAATAATTCCTCCTATATATAATGCCTATCTATACTAAAATAAATAAAATGTATCAATTATTATATATTCAACACTATTATAACTCAAAACAATAAAAATTAATAACTATTTTCATAATTATTAAAGTAAAATTAAGTTTTTGTTTAATATTTGTTAAAACTAAAAAAATGTCCCAAAATTAAATCTATTTTGAGACAACTCTTATTTTAAAATTTATTTTTGTTCTCTGCTACCTGGTTTTACAAAAGGTATGTTTTTTTTGCATAACTCACAGTTATCTTTTTCATAAGTTTCTATTTCTAATTTACAAGCACTATATATTGGATAGTTTGTTTTTATATCTTCTGCTCTTCTATCAACTATACATGCTATACCTACTACTTCTCCACCCATTTCTTCTATAACTTTAGCTACTTCTAAAGAAGATTTTCCTGTAGTTACTACATCTTCTGATATTATAACTTTATCTCCTTTTTTTATTTCAAATCCCCTTCTTATGCACATAACCCCTTCTTTTCTTTCTGCAAATATGCCAGGTTTATTAGTTTGTCTTGCTAATTCATAGGATACTATTACCCCTCCCATAGCTGGTCCTACTATTATATTAAAATCTACTTCTTTAAGCTTTTCTGCTATTACACTAATAACTTTTTCTGCTTTTTGTGGGCATTGGAGTAGTTTTGCACATTGACAATATCTATTACTATGTCTTCCTGATGATAATAAGAAATGTCCTTCTAATAACGCATCTGATTCTTTTAATATATCTATAACATTTATATTACTCATTTATATCTTCTCCTTATATTTTCAAAATTTATTTTAAATAATTCCCCTTATTTCTTCTAAATTTTTAATACCTTGTTTTTTCATATAATTTTCTAAGTCCTCTATTATATCTACAGCTGAATATGGATTCATAAAATTAGTTGTTCCTATTTGTACTGCTGTGGCCCCCGCCATAATAAATTCTATTACATCTTCATAATTACATATTCCTCCTATACCTATAACCGGTATTTTCACCTGCTTACACACTTCATATACCATTCTCAATGCTATAGGCTTAATGCATGGGCCTGATAAACCTGCAGTTATATTTTCAAATACAGGAGTTTTTCTCTTTATATCTATAGCCATAGCCTTAAATGTATTTACTAATGAAATTGCATCTGCTCCTGCTTTCTCACATTTTATAGCCATATCTACTATATCTTCTGCATTAGGAGATAGCTTTACCATAAGTGGCTTTTGGCATATTTTTTTAACTTCTTTTACTATTTCATAAGCTATTTCTGACTTTATTCCAAAGGCCATACCTCCATGCTTTACATTGGGACAGGATATATTTAGCTCTATCATATCTACATCTGTTTTATTTAATTTCTCTATGACTTCAATATAATCTTCTATACATCCTCCACCAACATTTGCAATGGTTACTGTATCCATTTTTTTCATTTTAGGTAACTCTTCTTTTATAAATTTATCTACTCCTGGATTCTGAAGTCCTACACTGTTCATTATACCGGAACTAGTTTCATGAATTCTTATTCCATTATTTCCGTCTTTAGGATTTAAGGTCAATCCTTTACTTGAAATTCCTCCTAATTTAGAAACATCATAAAATTGCCCATATTCTTCTCCAAATCCAAAAGTTCCTGATGCAGCTATAATAGGATTTTTAAAAATCTTACCACATAAATTTACTTGAAGCATTATATATCTCCTTTCAAAAGAATGTCCTCTCCTTTAAATACGGGACCATCCTTGCAAGTTCTTTTATTACCAAATTTAGTTTTACAAGTACACACAAGACATGCCCCTATACCACAAGCCATTCTTTTTTCCATAGATACGTATAAAGGAATCTTCTTCTCCCTACACATTAATATAACTTTATTCATCATTATTTCTGGGCCACAACACAAGACCAAATCATAATCTTCTGGATGAAAATAATCTGTTACATATCCTTTTTCTCCAGAACTACCATCCTCTGTAACTACAACTACCTTATCCACTAAATTATTAAAATTTTCGATGCAATAAACCTCATCTCTAAAGCCTGCATAAATATCCATATTTATATTTTTCATACTTTTTATCAAATAATTCATAGGAGCTATTCCTATACCACCAGTTACTATAGCTATTTTCCCCTTTATGTTCTCTAAATCAAATCCGTTCCCTAAGTGTCCCATTATCTCAACTTCTTCTTCTGATTTTATTTTAGATAAGATTTTAGTTCCTCTTCCTTCTAATTTATATAAAAACTCTATAGAATTATCATTTATATCATGTATACTTATAGGTCTCCATAAAATAGGCTCATCTTGCCAAGCTCTTATCATATAAAACTGTCCTGGCTTCCCTTTAAAAGCACCTTCTAAGGTCATTTTAAATATACCTGTTGATATACTTTTATTTTCTATTACCTTTACTTTAAAAGTTTTAGAGTTTATTTTACACACCACTCTTTCTAGTAATCTAATACTACAAAAATATATTTATCCCATAGCTACTAAGTCCAATACCCTATTCTTTTTAGATAAGAAGCAACTACTAATACACTCCTTAATAAGCTCTTCCAATACTCATAATAACTTAATGTAAATCTATATAATCTGTAAAGTTTTTTTCATATTTATAACTTCATTTCTTGCACATTCTTCAAAGTTTTTTCCTTCTTCATCATATTTTTTATATGCAAGCAATATCCCTCTTGAAGAATTTACAATACCTCCGTTACCTCCACTTAAATAAGATTTAGCAACTTCAGCTTTCCCTCCCTGAGCGCCATAGCCAGGTATTAAGAAAAATGTATGTTTTAATTCTTTTCTAATATTATTTTCTTCTGCTGTACATCCAACTACTGCTCCTATAGAACTATATCCACAATTGCCTAAAAATTCTTTCCCTATGTTCTCTATTTTTTCTCCTACTTTGTTGTATACCTTTTTATTGTCTTTCAAATCTAAATATTGTATATCCTTTGAACCTTCATTAGAAGTTCTTAATAACAAGAAAACTCCCTTCTCCTTATTTTTGAAATAATCTTTATAAGGTTCTAAAGTATCCATTCCCATATATGGGTTTAATGTTATAAAATCACTTTCAAAATCTCCTTCAAAATGAGCTTTTGCATACATTTTAGCTGTAGCAGATATATCTCCTCTTTTTATATCTGCTATAACTATACCGCCTTTTTTTCTTATATATTCTAAAGTTTTCTTATATAAAATCATTCCTTTAATTCCCATAGCCTCATAATAAGCTATCTGAACTTTGTAACAAGCTGATACATCAAAAGTTGAATCAACTATCCTTTGATTAAATGCAAATATAGCATCTTCTATGTTAGTAAATTTATTTAAAAATCCTTTTGGTAGATAACTTATATCCGTATCAAGGCCTACACAAACACATCCTTTTTTCTCTACGTTTTCATACAATTTATCTATAATCAATTTATTCATCCTTTCTTTTTCTATTAAAATTCACTATATACTATACATCCTGCTTTAAATGTAACTTTAATTCTTCCTTTAAGATACATACCATCCATAGGAGTATTTTTACCTTTTGAATGAAACTCTTCAGA
Organism: Clostridium botulinum; assembly: GCF_001276985.1. GTDB lineage: Bacteria > Bacillota > Clostridia > Clostridiales > Clostridiaceae > Clostridium_F > Clostridium_F botulinum. The sequence goes on along the minus strand of NZ_LHUL01000006.1, from coordinate 14,760 downwards.
TTTTACTTTATACTCTTCTTTTGTATCTACTAAAACTAAATCTGCTTCTCTTCCTATTTTTATTTCTCCATTGTTTACACCTAAAATATCTGCTGGATTTTTAGACATTATTTTTGAAAGTTTGCTTAAGCTAATATGATTATTATGAACTAACTTTGTATAACATGTAGAAAAAGAGGTTTCTATTCCTGATATCCCCGGACTTCCCTTTAGCTTATCTTCTTTACTATGAGGTGCATGATCCGTCCCTATACAATCTACTAAATCTTCCTTTATTGCCTCTATTAATACCTTTATATCTTCTTCTTCTCTTAAAGGTGGATTTACTCTATAAAAAATTTTATTTGTAAGTGCTATATGATGTGGTGCTACTTCACAAGTTACTTTTAAACCTTTCTTTTTCGCATTCTTTATATATTCCATAGATTCTTTAGTGCTTACATGCGCTATATGAACCTTACAGTCTGTAAATTCTGAAAGTGCTATGTTTCTCCAAGTCATTAAATTTTCTGAAAGCCTGGTATCCAAATTTGTTACATCATGCTCTTCTGAGTGGCACATTACTATAAGATCTTTTTCTTTAGCTTTAAACATAGCCTCTATTAATACCCTTGTATTCATTACATCTTTTCCATCTTCTGATATTATTTTTACTTTCTTATCTATAGAATCTAGATGACTTATATCATCCCCAGAAAAATCTTTTGTAATGGACATACATTGGTGGATATCTACTAATCCTATCTCTTTTCCTTTTTCTAAAACATACTCTACTTCTTTATTAGAGCTACATATAGGTTTAGTATTGGCCATTAAATTTACCATAGTATACCCACCCTTTACTGCAGCTCTGCTCCCTGTTAATATATCTTCTTTATATGTAAAACCTGGATCTCTAAAGTGGGCATGCATATCTATGAAAGATGGAAGAAGAGTTAATCCTCTTCCATCAAATATTTCACAATTTTTATTTAAATCTTTTCCTAATTCTTCTATAATCCCGTTTTTTATATAAACATCTCCATGGAAGTTTTGACACCAATCTATTATATTAACATTTTTAATTAGTAATTCATTCATTTGTGTACACCTCCATAAATTTTATAATTTATTTATATCTCCCCCTGAATATATTTCATCACAATATTTACATCTATATTCACCATTTTCTTCATCTACTAAGTAAAATTCATTAGGTATATAATTTTCTATAGATGTTATGCAACGTGGGTTTTTACACTTTATAACATTTTCTATTGTCTTAGGTAGTTCTAATTTTATTTTTTCTTTTATTGTTTCATTTTCGATAACATCTATTGTTATTGTAGGATCTATAAATCCTAACACTTTATAATCTATTTCCATGATATTTTCTATCTTTATTATATCTTTCTTCCCTAATTTTGAACTTTCAGCATTCATTATAAGAGCAACTCTATAATCAGCTTCTTCTAATCCTAAGTATTTAAATATTTTTATACCGTGACCTGCTTGTATATGATCTATTACTATACCATTTTTTATACTATTTATTGTTAACATATTATCTCACCCCCAATAATTTTGCTATTAAAGCCATTCTTACATACATTCCATATTTAGCTTGTTTAAAATAACATCCTCTTGGGTCTTGATCTATTTCATAAGCTATTTCATTAACTCTTGGTAATGGATGAAGAACCATCATATCTTTTTTAGCATATTTCATCTTTTCACCATCTAATATATAGCTATCCTTTAATCTTACATAATCATCTTCATTAAAGAATCTTTCTCTTTGAACTCTTGTCATATAAAGTATATCTAGTTCTGCCATTGCATCTTCCATTTTTGATATTTCTTTATATTCTATATTATTTTTTTCTAATATTTCTTTTCTTATATAATCAGGAATTTTTAATTCTTCTGGTGACATAAAAACAAATTTGTTGTTCTTATACCTTGATAGGGCCTTTACTAATGAGTGTACTGTTCTTCCAAATTTTAAATCTCCACAGCAACCTATAGTTAAGTTAGATAAATCCCCTTTTAAGGATCTTATAGTTAATAGATCTGTTAATGTTTGAGTTGGATGTTGATGACTGCCATCTCCAGCATTTATAACTGGTATATCTGAATACATTGCAGCTATTGCTGGTGCACCTTCTTTAGGATGTCTCATGGCTGCTATATCTGCATAACAACCTACAGTTCTTATAGTGTCTGCCACACTTTCTCCTTTTGCTACTGAACTTGAATTAGGCTCTGAGAATCCTATTACCTGTCCACCTAATCTAAGCATAGCAGCTTCAAAACTAAATCTTGTTCTTGTACTTGGTTCATAAAATAATGTAGCTAATATTTTCCCATCACATACATGTAAAAATTTTTCTGGCTCCTCAATTATTTCATCTGCTAATTTAAATACCTCTTCTAGTTCCTCTAATGAAAAATCCATTGGGTCTAATAAATTTCTTCCTTTTAACATATACAATTCCTCCTTTTTAATCTCTCTGGATTAAATTTAAAGGTATAAAAAATGCCTTCCTTTTTTAAAGGAAGGCACAATTATACTCTAGCTTAAAATATTATATTTTCATATAATATTTATAATTATACTCTTTTTATAAAATATGCTTTTCTCTTCCTTTTTAGTCTCACAGGACTAATTTTAAAGGTCTTATAAAAATTTTATTAATCTTTATTGGTAATATTAGCACAGAAATTAAACTAAGTCAACTATTATTTTAATCTTTGTGACATTAGGGCTGCTCCTATAGCTCCAGCATATCTTCCAAGTTCATGAGCCTTTACTTCTGAGCCTAATTTTTCTGATAATCTCTCTAATATGTAATTATTTTCACTTAACCCTCCAGTTAAAAAATATTGTCCATTATCTGAATGTTTTTGACATAAAGATTTTACTTTTCCAGTTATAGAATCTAATACTCCGTAAGCTATATCTTCTCTTTTCTTACCACTGCCTATTAAGCTTATAACTTCAGATTCTGCAAATACTGTGCACATAGAGCTTATAGTTACATTTTCTCCATTTTTTGCTCTTTCACACATTTCTTCTATATCAAAACCCAATGTATTTGCCATTAGTTCTAAAAACCTTCCTGTTCCTGCCGCACATTTATCATTCATAGTAAAATTAGTAACATTGCCATCTTCCACTGTTATGACTTTTGTATCTTGACCTCCTATATCTATAACTGTGCAATCCTTCTTAAATAAATAATAAGCTCCTTTGCCATGGCAGGTTATCTCTGTTATAGTTTTATCCGCATAAGGAACAGAAACTCGTCCATAACCTGTAGCAACTATTTTAGAATTTTCTTTATCTGCTCCTATTTCTTTTAACTTATATTTAATTTCCTCTGCAGTTTTAACACTACTCCAACCCGTTGGCAATACAAATACATCCTTTATATTGTCATTTTCAAAGACACAAATCTTAGATGCAGTAGATCCTATATCTATACCTATGTAAAACATTTAACCCCACCTTTTCCATAAATTAAGCATAAAAATTTTTTATAATTTTAGTTAATGAATGTAATCCCGAAGTTTTTATTTCATTATCTTCTATTAATTTTTTTATAAAATCTTCATCATTTTTATTATACACTATACATATACCACAGGATTTAGATAATTCTCTTGGTGTAGGAACAATAGTATGCTTTATTTTATTTTTGCTAAGTAAACTGTCCATTTTCATACCTTCTGTATGCGAAGGAAAGAGAATATAGTAATTTGTTTTCTCCATTTTATACACTTCCTTTCACACTATCTAATTAAGTGTATATGTCAAAATAGCTTTAATTTTAATATAACAAATATAAAAAATACGCTTAATAAACATATGAATAAACTTTAGTAATTCTAATTAGACAAATTTAAAATTTTCACAATTTGTCACAGAACATAAGAAACCAGGAGTAGAGCTAAAAATGGCGCCTCTCCTGGATAAAATTTTTTAATATAACCTAATTTAGAACTTTTAAATAAAATTCATTGATTTATAAAATATATGTTTTTAAAATTAGCCCTATTTTAAAATAGCTTTTTATTCTATATCATTTCAAGGAATGCTTCTACTCTTGTCTTTATCTGTCCTGAATCTTCTGTTGAATAATCTGTTTCTATATGCATTATTGAAATATTTTCTTCCTTTAATTTTGCTTCTACATCCCTATGTTCAGCTGCATAAGTATGACAGAAAGATAAATTAGTATCTATAACTCCATCCGCTTCGTATTCTTTGGTATATTTTATTATATCATCTATTCTGCCTGTGTTTGGCGTAAAACAGGCACAATTTATATTTAAGTATCTATCGGCCAAATTTTTAATTAATTCTTCTAAAGTTTCTCCCTCTTCTGAAACTTCTCCTTCAAAATATCTAGTTCCTGTACAAGTTTCTTCTACTACAACCTCAGCATCTAAACTCTCTATTATTGAATGAAGCTTCCAGTTTGGTAGTGCCATTGGAGTTCCTGTTATTAATATTCTCTTTTTATTGCTTTCTTGAGAGTTTTTAATTCTTTCTTCTAATTCATCACATAATTCATGAACTTTTTCTGTAAATCTTTTTGGATCATCATAAAAAGCTATTTGAGTTATTAATAAACAGTCTAATCCACTTATTGGTGATGGTTTATATTTTCTTAAATCATATAATCTTTTTAAGGCTCTTCTTTTAGCATTAGTTACTCTTATACCTTCTTTTAGTGCTTCTACTGTTATTTTATTGCCTGTAATTTCTTCGACTTTTTTAATAAGGTCATTAATTTCTTCTCCCCATTTTTTGAAGTCTTTATCTCTTTTCATTTGAGGAAGATCCATTACATGTACTGGTACATATTCATCTAATATTTCCCATGCTTTTTTCTTTCCATCACAGGTAGTTTCTCCTATAACCATATCACAGGATTGGAAATAAGGGCATGTACCACCTATTTTAGCACCCATAAAAGCCTTTATAAGAGGACACATATTTCTTGGTAAAACCTTTTCTCCATCTTCAATCCAAAACTGAGATCCTGCACATAAACCAACACTTATTGCTTTTGCTGCTACAATAATTTCTTCAGGAACAAATACACAAAAAGTTCCTACTACTTTTCCACCTTTTTTTCTATGTTCGTCTAATTCTTGAATTCTAAGTCCATGAACTTCTGACACAACAAAATTAAAATAATTCATTCCCTCTGGTCTATTTTCTTGTGTCAAATATGTAGAGCCATATAGTTCTGGTAAAACAGCACATAATTGATCATGCTTTTCTAGATTTACCCCTAAATCCGTCCATAGTTTTCTATAATCTCCCATTAATAAAATCCCTCCAAATCAATTACTTCATATCAATTTTACCATAGTTAATATATAGCAAGTTATTTGAATATGTAATGGTTACAGTTATACTTATTATATTTTTTTATACAAATTTAATTTTCATATTATAACATTTCTATAAAAGCCTCCACTCTAGTTTTTAGTTGGCCTAAATCCCTTTTAGAATAATCTGTTTCTATTTTTAAATAAGATACCTTTTTATTATTTGTAACAAAAGTTTTTATTCTATGAGATTCTACATTATAGGTATGGCATGCTTGTAATATAACTTCTACTACACCCTCCACCCTATATTCATCTATTAAATAATCTAAATATTCTATCCTATTATCATTAGGACTCATACAAGCACAGGCTGTTCTTAAATATCTTTCTGTTAATGCATCTATTGGATTTTTTTCTTCATCTACTAATAAACTTTCATCTTTTGCACCACTACAATTTTCATAACAAACTACTACTCCCCCATTAGCTTCTATAGCCTCAATTACTTTTTCAGTAGACTCTCCTAGAGGACAACCTGTTACAAGTATTCTTTTAGCCTCTTTAGAAACAGGCCTTTCACCTTCATTATATTTTTTCATTGTTTCTCTTATTATATTATTTATATCCTCTATTTCCTTTTCCTTATCTGATAAATATAAAGTTCCCTGTATTACCCTCCTCAAATTATAACCTGTCATAGGTGGTGGACAAAGCTTAGATAAGCTATAATAATCTCTTAATGCCATTCTTTCTCTATTTCTTAATTTAATTTTTTCTTTTAGCTTTTCTTCCGTAATTTCTACATTCAAATTCTTTTCTAATTCCTCTTTAAGCTTTATAATTGCTTTCTTGTAATAATTATAAGAATCCTTTCCATAAGGAGTTTGGGGTATATTCATAACATGCATAGGTTTCATTTTACTTAATGCTTCATACATTTTCTTTTTTCCATCACAAGTAGTTTCTCCTAAAAGCATATCTGAAAAATAATAAAATGGGCACTTTTCCGTTAATGCAAAACCATAACTTGATTTTATTAGTGGGCATAAATTTCTTGGCAAATGTTTTTCTGCATCCTCTATAGGTTCCTCATCCATTCCACAAAGCCAAGCCCCCACTGCTCCTGATGCAGCTATCACTTCCCAGGGAGCAAATCCGCAATAAACTCCCACTATTTTTCCACCTTCATCTTTAATTTCTTTCATTTTTACAAATGCATTTCTTTTAGCTTCACTAAAATCCTTAATAAAATCTGGTAATTTATTCATATAATATCCCCCTCTAGATAAAAATGGGATGCCTCAAAATAGGCTTAATTTTATATTTGCGATTTTAAAATTAAATCTATTTCATTTTGAGACACCCATTCTTTTCTTTTATTATATTGTTATTATATGGTCTACTCCTGCAGAATCTAATGCTGCATAACATACTGGGAAACAACCTATTGCCGCTTCTTTAATTAACTTGTCCTCAATTTTTCTTTCTTTAGCACATTTATCACAAGCTAATAAAACAAGCCCAGTTTTTTCACTTAATTTTTTTAATCTTTCCGCTGTTTCGGTACCCTCTATTAAAAAATATGTATTATCCATTATAAAAAACATTCCAACTACATCTGCACCATGCATTTCCTTTTCCATTTGTGGAATAATCATATTGGTTAAAATATTTTGAGCATGTGGTGACTCTAATACATAAGCTACTTTCATCTTAAAATCCTCCTAATTACTTTTAATTTAATATATTTATAAATTTGAACTTAATGAATCCTTTAATATGCTAGTTAATTCCTTTTTTAATTCTAGATATTTATGGTTATCCCTATTTCTTGGTCTTGGTAAACTAATTTTCATATCTTTTATAATTTTTCCTCCCTTAGCTGCAAAAACAATTATCCTATCACTTAGGTATACTGCTTCGTCGACATCATGAGTTACCATTATAACTGTAGTTTTATCCTTTAACCATAAACTTTCTAACTCTTCTTGCATCATTTGCCTCATTTGAAAATCTATAGCACCCAAAGGCTCATCCATAAGTAATACCTCTGGTTTACTAGCTAGTGCTCTTACTACTGCAGTTCTTTGTTTCATACCACCTGATAATTGATTAGGGTATAAATTTTCTTTTCCTTTTAGCTTAGACATCTCTAATAAATAATTTAACCTATCTATAGATTCCTTTTTAGGAATTTTTTGTTGTTTCATAGGGTACATTATATTATCTTTTACAGTCATCCATGGGAATAATGCATAATTTTGAAAAACAAAGCCTCTGTCTGGACCAGGTTTTATTACCCTATTATCATTTAAAATTATTTCACCAGAATCTGAATTATGAAAACCTGCAATCATCGTTAAAAGTGTTGTTTTTCCACAACCGGATGGACCTAGTAATGTTACAAATTCTCCTTCTTCTATATTAAAACTTACATTATCTAAAACTTTATTTTTTTTCTTATTATTTATGTAAGATTTACTAACATCCTTTATTTCTAACCTCATTATTGAGCATACCTCCACTTAGTAAGTAACTTATTTAATTGAAGTAGTCCCCTATCTATAAAGAATCCAATTAAAGCTGCTAATATCATTAATGCAACTAACATATCTGTTTGCATTTTTGTTTGAGCTTCTACCATAGAGAAACCGAGACCGGCACTCGTTGCTATAAACTCCGCTCAGATTACAGACATCCATCCTCCACTTATAGCTATTCTAGCTCCTGTTAATATATCAGGTATAGAAGCTGGTAATATTATATTACTAAATATACTCCAAGGGCCTGCTCCCATACTTCTAGCTGCATTATAATAATCTTTAGAAATATTTTTTACTCCAGCTATAGTATTTAATATTACTGGGAATATTCCTGAAAACGTAATTAAAAATATGGTAGGTCCGTCCCCTATTCCGAACCATACAATTGTAAGAGGAACCCATGCCATTATAGGAACTTGCCTTATGGAATCTATAAATCCTCCTATAAGATTATTAGCCATTTTAAAAGCTCCCATAAAAAGACCTAATGGAACGCCTATTATCATGGCATACATAAAACCTTTTAAAACCCTATTTAATGTAATAAGTAAATTGGTCATAATTTCACTACTAGTCAAACACTTTATAAAAGCTTTTCCTGTTCTTTTAGGTGTTGGTAATATTAGTTCATTACCATAATGTTCTGCTAACAAATACCAAACTATTATTAAAATAACCATCATAATTAATTTGTACATTAATTCTTTAATCTTATTTTTACTGGTTTCTTTTAATATTCCTGTTGAGGTATTAGAAAGAACTTTACTTTCAATTTCAGCCATTGTTCCACCTCCTCATTAGATAAGTTGATTTTTTTATAATCTTCTATAGAGTTTTTAATTCTATCTTTTCTTTTTAATTCCATAACAGACTTATTATAATTATTTATAAACTCTTTAAATTTTTTATCCTTTTTAAATTTTTTCTTAGTAACTAATACATAGCTTGTATAATTTTTATTTATACTTAAAGCTTTTTTTTCTCCATTTAACTTTAATGCTTTTATTGAATCTATTATAATCCCATCAACCCTACCTTTTTCCAATGCATAAGGCAAAGATGAATATATCATCGGATATGCTTGTACTTTTTCTCCATATTCATCTTTAATAATTTTTTCTTGATAAAATCTATTTTGTGTCATGGCTATTTTTTTAATTTTATTTTCATCCTTTAAAACAAATATGTCTGAATTACTAACTAAAGGACATATTATTTCAAATCTATCATCATTTTCAATTAAATTTTTAGCTGCTTCTGGACACATTATTGCTATATCTAAAACATCTGAGCTTAAAGCCCATTGAGAAGTATTACCTCAGCAGTCCTTTATAAAATATGGTTCAAAATTTTCATCTAAATCTGCATTCTTTAATCTATTATTATTAATCATATAATTTATAACAAGTCCAGATGAATCATCTGAAACTCCAATTTTTATTTTGGAATTCAAAGATTCATCTGGTAATTTATTTAGTACTAAAATAAATATTATTAATATAGTTAAAGTTATAATAATTTTTTTTAAATATTTCATATACATCCCTATTTTAAATCAGTAACACTAAATAACATTTTCGCTACACATACAGCTTCTTGGGTATCTAAACAAAATATATTGTCTTCATTAATATTTGATTCTTTAACCCAGTTTCTATAATGTTCTTCACTACAGAAGAAATACATTATATTTCAACAACTAGAGGCCCAACTATCATTTTTATTTAAATCTACATGTAGTACTCTTAAATTTTCAGGTATACATTTTTTAATTTCACCATTTTCAATAATAATTTCTATAGAATCATTGCACATAATACAACTAGATTCTATTTTTATATTCTGTTTAAATGTAAAAGCTGTTCCTATAGAATCAACTGCACACATAGCATTTATTTCTCTACCATCTTCTAATTTAACTTTATAATTAGTATCAAAGGCACTAACTGGATAAATAAAATTTATATTTTCTTTTTCATCCATAACTAACACTTTTTTATCTTTTAACGATAATACTATATTTATAAATTCATCCTTTGCTACTCCAATATTACAAATAAAGTTATAATCTAGATTTTTTAAATTATAAGGTCTTTTTTCTTCTATAATATAGTCCATTATATATATTCTTACTTTTTTTTCTAAATAAGATAATTTTGAATCTATACTGTTTATAATCAATCTTTCCTTTTCATAATGCTTAATAACATTTAAATCTATTTCTTTATCCAATAGATTATTTTTCTCTAAGGTTAACATATATTACTTCCTTTTCTACCTGAACTCCTATTTATCTATTTCCATAGCTTTAACTTTCCACTCTTCATATTTCATTCCTACTGGGAAAACTGAATCTACATTTTCTTTTATAAATTTATCAAAATCAGCTACTTTAGCTTCTTCATATATTTTTTTAGATATTAATTTATCATAGTCAGGTTCTTCTTCTATTAATTTATATTTCATTAAAGTATCTATTTCTGTTTTAAAATAATCATCATTCATTTTCCAAGTTATAGTTCTTCCCTCACCTACAGTTTTTTTGTAAATTGTCATAATAGCTACTTCTTCTGGGACTTGATAATTTTTAGCAAATATTTTTGCTGCTTTTATTGGATGTTCATAACAATATTTCATAGCTTCTACATGAGCTTGTATCATTTTTTTAGCTAGCTCTGGATGTTCTTTTTGAAATTTTGTATTCATAGAATAAACACAACATTCACCCCATTTATCTTCTCCAACAATTTTATCTGCTGTTGCAATAATGTGACCTGTCTTTTCATATTCCGCCATTGATCCCCATGGATCGCAACAAGTAAATCCATCTATTTTACCTGCTTTTAATGCTAAATATGCATCTTTGTCTGATCCAAATTCAACACAATCATAATTTTTGCCTTCCGTAGGAATTCCTAACTTCTTAGCACACATTAACCAGGTTTCACTTTCTTCAGGCTTTGTTCCTATTCCTAATTTTTTACCTTTTAAATCTTTAGGATCTTTTATTTTATTAGAAACAACTAAATACATTGATCCACCTAAATGATTATTAGCTGCAACAGTTATAGGTGATCCCTTTGCTAATCCTCTTATTAATCCTGCATATCCTATATATCCTACATCCATTTTTCCTGCTGCCATGGCCTGAGGAACTTTTCCATTTCCTGATACATTAACTTTTAATCCCATTTTATCAAATATACCCGCATCTTTAGCAACACAAGCAGAGGTCATATGATCACAATTATAATAGCCTAGGTTTACTGTATAATCCTTATCCTTTTCAGCTGAAGTTTCTTTACTTCCTTTAGAACAACCTGTAGCAATTAATGCTGTTCCTAAAACTAATGTACATAATAAGCCTATTATTTTTCTTTTTTTCATTTTTAATCCCCCTTAAATTAGCAACAATCTTTCATGTCTTCTCCAAATAGATTTATTATTTTACCTTTTTCTATTCTATAAATTGCATATCCAAAACTTCCATTTTTAGATCCTGATACTACAAACTCTATTGGTGGTTTTTTATCTATATCCTTAAACTCTATTTTTTGATTTTCTATAGGTGCTGAAACTTCATTTGTAATCTTATATTTTTCTTTATCACTTAATACAACTACCATAGAATTTTTATCATTATTTTCTTTATAAATAACAATTAAATCTAATTTATTATCATTATTTAAATCTTTCTCCGCACATTTTAAAACTTCTTTATCTTTGTATTTGTGTTGAAAATAAAGTAATCTTTCATTATCACTTTTTACTCCCATATTTTTGCTTTCTTTGAGTTCATTAATATTACTAGAACAACCAAATAACAAAAATACTATTGCAAACACAAAAAATATTTTAATATTTCTCATTTATCTTCACCTTTATTAAGCTGATATTGCTTTACTTATCTTTTTTATTTTAGGAAGCATAGCTTTTAAAAATAGTATAAACATAATTAATGAACAAACATACTTCATAGGTTCTGGTGCTGCAAATATAAATTTATTAGCAGCCTTTATAGTATTTTGAGTTCTATCAAAACTAATAACAGGTTCAAAGTTAGGTAATATAATATTTGTAAAATACCCTACAATAAAAGATAAAGTTATTAATGTAGTAGTATATATGGCTACTGTCCTCTTACCTATTAACTTTCCAATACTTATAAGTTCAGGTAAATTTGATGCAGTTCCCGCCATTAAAAAAGTTATTGCTGCACCAGGAGCTGCTCCACTAGCTACCAATGCAGCAATAAAAGGTATATGTCCTACCGCACACACATACATAATGCAACCGATTACTGCTATTCCAAAAATAGACACTGCATTTGGTAATCCTAAGTATTGTTGTATGAATTCTTGTGGTACAAGAACTAAAAGTATTCCCGCTAATAGCATACCTGGAATTACATATTTTGATACAGCTACAGCCACATCATTAAAAGACCACACAATTCCCATTTTTATTTTTTCAAATATTGATGTTTGGTCTTCTTCTAATTCTATTTCTTCCATTCTTTTTTGAATTTGTTCTTCTACTCCAGGGGCTTTTAGTTCAGGGCCCCCTAATTTATTCCCTATTGCTCCAATTATTAATGGTACTGTAAAACCTACTACTAAGTATATAGTAGCTATTTTAGGTCCTAAAAGACCATAGGATAAAAAAACAGCAATAGGATTTATTATAGGTGTAGATGCTATAAATGCTAATGTAGGTCCTAAATAGGCACCAGAATAATAAAGACTTAATCCTAAAGGTATAACACCACAACTACATATAGGGAGCAACATTCCAGATAAAGTTGCTTTAATTAGAGATGAAATTTTTTTATTACCTAACATTTTTTGAAACTTATCTGGTGCTAAAATATTATGTAATAACCCAGCTAATATAAAACTAAATATAAGCCAGGTAGATGCACCATTTAATAAATTTATTGAGGTTAACACTATTTTTTTTATGTAATAGATAAACATTACTTATTATCACCAATAGCTTTTTCTATTTCACTTTCTATTATTTCTTTAGATAACTTGTCTATTTTTTTCTTTTCATTAAGTATCAAAGTTCCTTTTAGTATCATTCCATACTTTTTAATATAATCTATATCCTTTCCTGCATAATAAATTTTACACTCTACTTCACTAGAATGTTTTAAACACACCTCCTTTATAAATTCTGAATACTCATCACAACATGGACAAGTGTTTACGAATTCTACTAAAATTTTTTTCATAAAAATTCCTCCTAAAATTTAATTCATTTTTATGATAACATATTTCCACTTATGTAGTTATTTGTAATAAATATACGAATCATGTAATCTATAAATAAAATTTATAGATTACTTTTTTTATTTATAAATAAGAAAAAAGATATGATCTAACATCCCCTCTTTAAGCTGCAACCCCTTGGATTATAGCCGTACCATCTATAGTAACTGTTGCACCTAGAGGTATAGTAAAACTAGCTACAGATTTATTTACTCCAAAATTTTTCAAAGAAATTTATGGAATTTAATTAGTTTGTATTACTCTCATAATGTTTAGCATTATAAATTTATGAAAATAAAAAAATCAAGAACCTAATACTTTAAGTTCTTGATTTCAAATATTTATATTATCTGTTTCATTATCTTATGGTGCGCCCAGCAGGAGTCGAACCTGCGGCCTCCGGATTCGAAGTCCGTCACTCTATCCAGCTGAGCTATGGGCGCCCTAAATAAAAAAAGACCAAAAAAATGGAGCGGGTGAAGGGAATCGAACCCTCGTAACTAGCTTGGAAGGCTAGCACTCTACCATTGAGTTACACCCGCATATTACACATTTCTCGTCAGTTTAATAGTGGTCGGGGTGACAGGGCTCGAACCTGCGACCTCATGGTCCCAAACCACGCGCGCTCCCATCTGCGCCACACCCCGATATATTTTTTAAATCGCCATCAAGCTGGTGCGCCATCGGGGGTTCGAACCCCGGGCACCCTGATTAAGAGTCAGGTGCTCTACCAGCTGAGCTAATGGCACTTATTTGGTGCGTCTTAAGGGATTCGAACCCCTGGCCCACGCCTTAGAAGGGCGTTGCTCTATCCATCTGAGCTAAAGACGCATATTATGGAGCGGGTGAAGGGAATCGAACCCTCGTAACTAGCTTGGAAGGCTAGCACTCTACCATTGAGTTACACCCGCATATTTATTGGAGCGGAAGACGAGATTCGAACTCGCGACGTTCACCTTGGCAAGGTGACGCTCTACCACTGAGCCACTCCCGCAAATATCAAAACATTTAGTTTCGTTATATTTTAATCCTTCCGAATTCTGTTTAAAAATTCATTTAATGGTGCAGATGAAGGGAGTCGAACCCCCACGCCATAGGCGCTAGATCCTAAGTCTAGTGCGTCTGCCAATTCCGCCACACCTGCACGTTATATAATTTTTGGTGATCCACCGGGGAATCGAACCCCGGACAACATGATTAAAAGTCATGTGCTCTACCAACTGAGCTAGTGAATCAAATGGCTGGGATGGCAGGATTCGAACCTACGCGTGTAGCAGTCAAAGTGCTATGCCTTACCGCTTGGCGACATCCCAATAATGGGGTGAACAAAGGGACTCGAACCCTTGACAACCAGAACCACAATCTGGCGCTCTACCAACTGAACTATGCCCACCATATTAGGTTTAAATGGTGCGCCATCAGGGATTCGAACCCTGGGCACCCTGATTAAGAGTCAGGTGCTCTACCAACTGAGCTAATGGCACTTATTTGGTGCGTCTTAAGGGATTCGAACCCCTGGCCCACGCCTTAGAAGGGCGTTGCTCTATCCATCTGAGCTAAAGACGCATATTATGGAGCGGGTGAAGGGAATCGAACCCTCGTAACTAGCTTGGAAG
>NZ_LHUL01000005.1 GCF_001276985.1 Clostridium botulinum | reverse complement strand
TAGTACTGTATCAATTCTGGGTAAAGGATCTATCTACAAACAGTTGGACAATGATAAGAGATTATGGAGAAACAAATAGTTTTAATTATACACCAACAAAAACTGGAAAGTATCTGATAGGAATACATGTAAAAGATAAGTATAGTAAAGAGAATCTAGATGATTTTATATATGAGAATTATGATGTGTCTATAAGTAAAGCTAAATTAGAAAAAGTAGAGGTTTCATATAATGGCAATGTAATAACTAATGGAGAAATAGGAGTTGAAAAAAACTATGTTATAAAAGGATATGGAAATTCTGAAAATGGAGTATTGTATCAATTCTGGGTAAAGGATCTATCTACAAACAGTTGGACAATGATAAGAGATTATGGAGAAACAAATAGTTTTAATTATACACCAACAAAAACTGGAAAGTATCTGATAGGAATACACGTAAAAGATAAGTATAGTAAAGAGAATCTAGATGATTTTATATATGAGAATTATGATGTGTCTATAAGTAAAGCTAAGTTGGAAAAAGTAGAAGTCTCATACAATGGGAATGCAATAACCAATAGTGAAATAGAGACTGGAAAAAATTATACTATAAAAGGATATGGAAATTCTAAAAATGGGATACTGTATCAATTCTGGGTAAAGGATTTATATACAAATAGTTGGACAATGATAAAAGATTATGGAGAAGAGAATAGTATAAATTGGCAACCTACTATTGGTGGAAAATATTTAATAGGAATACATGTAAAGGATAAATATAGTGCTGATACATTAGATGATCACATATATGAAAATTATACAATATTGAGCGATAAAGCAAGGTTAGAAAAGGTAGAAGTTAAATTAGATGGAAACTTAACAAGTAATGATTTAAATATAGGAAAGACATATACAATAGAAGGAAATGCTATATCTAAAAATGGAGTACTATATCAATTTTGGGTAAAAGACTTATCTATAAATAGCTGGGCAATGTTAAGGGATTATGGAGAATCAAACAATATAGCATATACACCAACAAAGGGTGGAAAATATTTAATAGGAATACATGTAAAAGATAAGAATAGTAAGGAAAGCTTAGATGACTTTAAATATGTAGAATATAATGTTATAGGATCAAATACAAATTATAAAGAAACAAATTATAATATAACATTAGATGAAATAGTAAATAAGCAAATGGAAAATAGACCGGCTTATCATACGTATATACCAGAAAAAAATACTTATGAATGGAGATATGCTATTATAAAGAATGGTAAAAAAGGATATTCTACAGATATAAATGGTGTAAATTGGGTACAGAGCGATCAGCAATATGATTATATAAAATCAAAGGTTAAAGAATATATGAATCCAACTAATCAGATATATGATCCTATTGGTCAGTATCAATTTTTACAGTTAAGTTATTATGAATGTACTACGGCTCAGCAATTAAATAGCGCACTTAAAGGAAAAGGTGTGCTAGAAGGAAAAGGACAAGCATTTATTGATGCAGGAAAAGAAAGTAATGTAAGTCCTATATATTTAGTAGCCCATGCTCTGTTAGAAACAGGAAATGGTACCTCAACTTTAGCTAAAGGTGTAGTTGTAAATGGTAAGACTGTTTATAATCTTTTTGGAATAGGGGCTGTGGACAGTGATCCTATAGGTCAAGGATCTAAGTATGCTTATGAACAGGGATGGTTTTCTGTAGATTTAGCTATTAAAGGGGGAGCTAAATGGATTTCAGCAGGATATATAAATAACGCAACATATAAACAAGATACATTATACAAAATGAGATGGAATCCAAGTAATCCAACAGTTCACCAATATGCCACAGACGTAATGTGGGCATATAATCAAGTAGGTAATATAAAAAAAGTAATAGATCAATTACAAAGTGTTGTATTTAATTTTGATGTTCCAGTTTATAAATAGAAATAAAAAATATTCTTTAAATATAGAGGCTAAGAAAGTAGCCTCTATATTTTATCTACAAAATTCTTTAGTTATTACAAGTTTAATAAAAATAATAAATATTTTTTTACTTTAAGTATAAAAATATTTATAGGAATTACGATAAATAAACTTATAAATATAATTATTGAAAGGATGAGGGAGATGAGGAATAAAAAACATTATTTAGTACCTAAGATTATTTCAATATTTTTTATGTTATTTTTATTTTTTATAAAAGTACAAGCTGTATCGAACTTAAGTATTAATTTGAAAACACCAACAGATCAAAGCATAATAAATAGTGATGAGTTAAAAATTGATGGAGAAATAGAATCTGCTTTAAAATTAAAATCAATATATATATATATTGATAATGAATTCATAGGGAAAGCTAACTTAAATAAATTAGAATTTAAGGAAAATACATACAGAACTACATTAAAATATACTAAAGATATTTCTTCTCTGAAAAATGGAATACATAATTTAAAAATTTTAGCTATAGATGAACAGAATAACAAAGAAGAAAAAGAAATTAGTATGAATATAAAAAGGAACCAAGAAAAATTAGAAACTGATAAAAATATTATAGAGAATAATTTGGTAGATGCTACTGTAAAGATGGATAGTGTAGAAAAAGCATTAACCACTGTATCTAATGAAGCTAAGCTAGAAAAAGTAGAAGTTTCATACAATGGTAATGTGATAACCAATGGAGAAATAGGAGTTGGAAAAAGTTACGTTATAAAAGGATATGGAAATTCTGAAAATGGGGTACTGTATCAATTTTGGGTAAAAGATCTATCCACAAATAGTTGGACAATGATAAGAGATTATGGAGAAACAAATAGTTTTAATTACACACCAACAAAGGCTGGAAAGTATCTGATAGGAATACATGTAAAAGATAAGTATAGTAAAGAAAATTTAGATGATTTTA
>NZ_LHUL01000004.1 GCF_001276985.1 Clostridium botulinum | reverse complement strand
GTTATAACTTACAAGTAAAAATAAAATTATATTAAGTAATATTATTATAAAAAAGTTGATTTTGCATTTCAATTTCTTTTTCATATTTACTATAAAAATTATAATTATAATTATTGAAATAAACAATAATATATAAATGGATATTATTAAATTATTTGCATTAAAAATTCCTGATGAAAACTCTTCTTTTTTAAAAATAAGATATCTTATAACTCCCATTTTCTTTTTAGCTAAGTTTTCTAAAATTAAAGCTGGTAAAATAAATATAATTTGAATTATACTTAAAATTATATTTAAAATATTATGCGTTCTCTTCATTCTTTATATCTCCTGATTTATATTTTATAAATATAACAAAAGAGAGTGTCTAAAAATAGATTTAATTTAATTGAGATAGATTAGAAATTCTTATTAAAATAAATTGCTCTATAGAATATATTACACAAAAATTAAATCTATTTTATTTTAAGACACACTCTTTTATTTATTAAAATTATTGTAACTACATATTTACTATTTTTTAGAAGGGTCTCCAACCTCTATTGGATTGTTTTTATCTAAACTCCATTCATTCCATCCACCGTCATATAAAGATATATTTTTTAATCCCATAACATCAGCGTAAATTAAAACTTCAGCTGCTCTCCAACCAGTTCCACAATAAAAAGATAATCTTTGATCTGGTTTTATACCTTCTTTTTCCCACATAGATAATATTTCTGATGAATTTCTCATAGTATTATCTACATTTCTAAAATCTTCTAAATGTGAATTATCTGATCCTGCGTGTCCCCATACGGCTCCAGTTGGACGACCTTTAGCTTTTATATAATCATATCCTGAAGTTTTTCCAATAAATTCATCCCAACTTCTTATATCAACAAGTTTACTTCCTTCTTTATCTTTTAATATTTCTTTAGCTTCAGGTAAATCTACTATATAGCCTTTATTTAGAGGTACCTTTACTCCAAAAGAATCTACTGGAGTTTTCTTATTTGATGTTGTATCTAGCTCGTATCCAGCACTAGTCCAAGCAGCTGTACCACCATTTAAAACTCTTACATCTTTAACACCCATATATTTTAATATTGCTGCTACTCTAAATGAAGGCATAGAATCTGCTCCATATAACACTACTGTTGTATCTGCTGTAATACCATTATTTTTAGCAAACTTTTCTAAATCCTTATCTGGTAGACGATTCCATACTGGTCCTTTTTCAACTTCATCTGTATTTATATGTACAGCACCTTTAATATGTCCTTTTTTGTAATCTTCTGCTTTAGATTCATCTCCCCAGCTCACTTCAAAAACCTTATATTTATCTCCTTTAAAAGTTTCTGGCTTTTTATTATTTATTAAATCATTAACCCAACTAGCTGGTACTAACATTTGATAATTAGAATAACTTTCCATTGCAAGTTTATCATCTTCTGCCCATTCTTTAACATCATATTTATATAACTTAGTTATTCCTTTTTTATTTAAATATTTTGCTACTTCTTCTGCATCTTTTCCATTAGCATCATATAAAACTACATTTTTATCCTTTGTGATACCTTTATTTTTTAAAGCCTCTTCTAATCTTTTTTCTTTATTCTTTTCAGTATCTTCTACTTTTAGCCAATTTGCTGAAAAATCAGTAGCACCTTTTATATGTCCACCTCTTTTTACTCCATCTAATTTCCAGCCATTAAAAGCATCATTAGATCTAGTATCTAATACTACCCATTCCTTGGATGTTATATTTTTTCTTAATTCATCTGTTTTAATTTCCTTTACTAAAGAAGTACTCTCTTCCTTCTTCTCTGTTTTTTCATTACTAGTACAACCTATTAATGTAAACATCATAATACCGAATATCAATAGCACTATTCCTTTAAAATTTTTTTTCACTTTTACACCCCTTTTTCATGTATAATTTTCAATTTTGTATTTATTATATTTTACATTTTACGATATTTAATTTATATTTTAAAATAAAAAATAATTATAGTTAAATCATCAACTATAACTAAAGCTTATAGGTTGAAATATATTTTAATTTATTTAATTAAAAACACTATGAAAATTCATCAAATCAATGAAATTCATAGTGTTACTTTTATAATATTAAACTTGTTTTTAATATTATAAAACTATTAGCTTTCTATTTATTGCTTATATAGTCATTATTATACCAAAATAATAATATATTTTTTATACTAATAATTATAACTAGTTATACTTTCACAAACAGTTATAGATAATTGTTTATTATCAAAAAGTTTTTTATAAGAACATAAGAATTCATTTAACTCAGTATCCTTTAAATCTATTTTTTTCCTACTTTTAAGAAATATATTCTCTCCTATTAATTCCACTTTAACATCATTCTTATCATTTTTAATATGATATTCTGTAACTTGTTTCACTACTGGCTTTGCATTGTATTTTTCGTGGAAACTTATGTTTTTTTTAACATTTTCATAACTAAAACTCTCCGCATTTAATCCTAAGCCTTTTACATCCACTCCCAAATCTTTCATTTGTTTTTCCACATCTTTAAAATCTATCCCATAAGCGTCTGTATATTTTTCCATTAATTTTTTTTGTATATTTACAAACTTTTCCTGAGATATATTGTTTTTTTCCATATATTCTTGTATTTTTTCCATAAAGTCAGACATAGTTAAAGTTCCCTGAACTACTGAACTATAAAGACTATACATATATTGCTCAAATTTATCTAGGTCTTTGTCTGTTGCTTTATTTTTTAAATCATTAAAATTTATAATTTCACTCATTTTTTTCTTCCTTTCTAGAATATATAAATTACATTTATTTTAAAATTTCAGCTCTTAATTTAGACTTTATGCTAATTTCCAGTTATAATTTAAAGTTATAATTATTTAATAATAACTATAACTTTAAATTTTTATCTTACTATAATAATATATACATATAAATATATTCTATCACTAACAAAGCTTATATTAAATAATATTAGAGCATATTTATCATTTTCTTAACATATCAATTAAAATTTATATTTATTTTTGATAATATCTAAATATGCTTTTTAAGATACAATAAATTAATATTTATTTAAAATATACTTTATCATTTTCTATTTTATCTAATATAGCTAAAGATTCCACTTTAGCACCTACTTTTTCTAATTCTTTTCTACCTTTTTGAAATCCTTTTTCTATAGCAATTCCTACTCCTATAAGTTCTGCTCCTCCTTGCTTTATTATATCTATCAATCCTAAAGCTGCACAGCCATTAGCCAAAAAATCATCTATTAAAAGTATTTTATCCCCTTTATTTATGTATTTTTTAGATACCCTTACATTATAAGTTTTATTTTTAGTAAAAGAGTGCACCTTTGATTCATAAGTATCTTTGTCCATATTTGCTGCATCTACCTTTTTAGCAAAAACCACAGGACAAAAATCAAAGTATTGAGATACTATAGTAGCAATACCTATACCCGAAGCTTCAATAGTTAATATTTTATTTATGCTACATCCTTCAAATCTTCTTTTAAATTCTTTTCCAATTTCATTAAATAGCTTTACATCCATTTGATGATTTAAAAAGCTATCTACTTTAAGTATATTTCCTTCTAATAATATACCCTCTTTTAATATTTTATCTTCTAGTAATTTCATAAATATTTATTCCTTCCCTTTCCACATAAAGTATACTGTATTAAATATAATTGTTATAAATTGTAATTCCAGTTATAGTACATTAAACTTGTCTCTCTTAGTTTATGTGAATGTTTTCTTTAGCTTTGCTAGTTTTTAAATACACTTTAGTAAATTAATTTTATTTAATTAAATTCATAAAATCTTTTCTATCTTTTAATATATGTAATTCTTCGTCCTCTTTTATGTATTTAACAAATCCAGGATATAATTCTACTGCCTTATATAAATCCTTCATAGCTTTTTCATATTCTTTTAAATAAGTATAATAACAAGCTCTATTATAATATAAAAATCCTTCCTCTGTATTATTTAATATACCTTCACTTATTATATTTATAGCTTTTTTATAATCCTTTAATTCTTTATATATAACAGCTAAATTCAAATAACTATAAGAGTAATTTTCATTATCTTCTATAGATAATTTATAATTTGATATAGCTTCTTCTAATTTATTTAGTTTTTTATATACAACTCCCTTATTAAATAAAGGCATATAATGATTAGGATACAATTCCAAAGCTTTATCCGCCAAGCACAAAGCTTTTTCTAAGAAACCTACTTCTTCATATATGGAGCTTAAATTTACATAACTCCAAAAATCCTTTTCATCCAAAGATATTACTTTTTCATAACATTTTATAGCCTTTTCTTTTTCTCCTACATTATCATAAGCTCCTGCTAAAAAAAAGTAGGCTCTATTATAATTTTTATCATATTCTATAGCCTTCTCATATAGTTTTATAGCTTTCTTGTATTGTTCTTTATTATCATAGATTATAGCTAATCCATAGAAAGCCCTAGAATCCTTTGGATTAACTTTTAATATTTCTTTATATTTTTTCTCAGCTTTTTCATACTCCTCTAATTCATCATATACTAAAGCCATATCCAATAATAGTTCTACATCTTTTGAACCCATTGGAGTATTATAAGCTTTATTATAAAATTCTAAGGTTTTAATTATATTTCTTTCTCTATAAAAATTTTTAGCTATTACTTTGTAATTATTTATTTTGTACAACTGCATATTTTTACTCCTTCTAAAACATAGATTAACTATATTTTATAGTATGAAATATATAAAATCAAAAGAAATTCTAATAATATTAAATCTTATATGATTTTATAAAAGCTAAAAATTTAATTTTTAATCTTTCGATGAACTTATTTAAGAAAGAAGCTATTAAAATTTAATTTTTTATTTTAAATACTTGTAAACTGGTTTATTTCACTATCATATTTATAGTCTATAGTTTTCATTTTAATTATAATTTCATCTTCTTTAAGATCATAGGTTTTACAAAAATCCTTCAAATTTTCAAATTCATCTCTTAGTTTAGTGTTCACTAAGCTCAATAATATATATGGGTTCATATTCCTTATTTGATCTTTATCAATAATCATAAACAAACTCCTCTCATGCTATCTTTTTAATAGATTTTATAAACTATTTATTAATAATTATGGCTATTGTTATTAATATTAAACATTTTTTCCGATAATTACAAACACTATTAATAAGCTAGATTCTATATTAAAAAAAATAACCTCTAATCATAGGTCGAAAAATAATTATCCTACTTTTAGAGGCCTTCCTTTTTTAGTTACTATCTATTGTTTATAACATATATTTAAATTAAAAATATATAAATAATATTGTATCACAAGTATATTTTAAAACTACTTATAAAGCGCCTTTAATGATTCTGAATACTTTTCCTGTTCCTCTATTATTTTCCCCATAACATTATAAGCTAACATATTAGTATCTGTTTCTTTTCTTATTAGTTGTCCTTGTATATATATTAATAAAGCTAAATTTTCTTTTGAAAGTTCTCTAGCAAAATTTATTAACTTTTTTATATCCGTTACTACAGGCATAGTTATAGAAATTTTAAATTGTTGCATTCTAGAGGATATTCTATCATATATAGAAAAATCTATATCTTCTTTGTCTAATACATCTATATCTTTTTTGAGATTTTCATAATATTGTGTATACTTCCTTTCTTGATTAGCAATAGTTTTAGAAACTATAGAAATCCTAAGATCTTCACAATTATTACTTATTTCTCTAAATATACTAAAGCCCTTTTTCTCAATATCTATCAAATTATTTATTATATCTATTATTGTGTATGCCATTAGATTATGTCCTCCCTAAACTTTAGTATATATTTTTGTATATACCGACTACTCATTATAAATAAATCTAAAAAACTAACTTTCTATTTCATAAGGCCAATCCATTATTCCACCCATATCATATACATTGTCATAACCTAACTCCTTTAAATATTCATAGCCAACTTTAGCTTTTTTTCCACTTTGACAATATATAAAAATTGTAGAATTTTTATCTGGCACTTCATCTTCAATATTTGTCTCTAAAAATTCTAGTGGTATTGATTTACTACCTTTTATATGACCTTCCCTATATTCATTTTCGCCTCTTACATCTAAAATTGTTATATCTTCTCTTTCATCTAGCATTTCCTTAGCTTCTTCTGGCGTTATTGTATTAATATACATTTAAAATTCATCTTCTTTCTATATTATTATTTTTTTGTATTTATATACTGCTATTATATTAATTTAAACTAAATTGGGAAAAGCTCTACAAATATTAATGATAATTTTATAATATACCCTCAATCAAATTTTTAGCCTAAATTTTAAAAATTATACTTTAAATAAATTTAGCCCCCTGCTCTCTTAAATTATTTAAAGTTTTTTCATGTTCTTTTTTATTTACATATGCTACCCCATCTATATATAATTCCACATTAAATCCATTTCTAATTAAGTCCTCTACCGTTTCTTTAACACAAAACTCAGAAGCTATACCACATACAATTACATCCTTATCTAATACTTCATTAATCTTATTACCTAAAATATTTTCTCCTTCATAGGCTGAATATTCTTCTATATGATCATTTTTTCCTTTTGAAAACAATATTTTTTTATTATTAGGTGAATGATTTTTATGTTGTAATTCTTTATAAAAACTCTCCTCTAGTTTAGCACCAAATCTATTGGCTACACAATGTACTGGCCATATACCACCATTTATTTTAAAAGATTTATTATTTTCACTATGCCAATCTAAAGAGTAAAATACTTTTAAATCTTTATTTATATTTAATAAATTTATAATGTTTTTAACAGCTATCTCTCCATTATCACAAGCCAGTGAACCTGATATGAAATCATTTTGGCAGTCTATTATAAGTATTGACTTAAACATAACTATTCCCTTTCTTTAGCTAAAATTTTAATTTTCATATAATTATCTTTAAAATATTATATAACCCTTATACTTTAATGAATTCTTAAAAATATATGTTGATTAATAATAATTATATAATAATTATTATACCTATTTAAATATTATATATATAAATTAACCAAAATTTAAAAATTCTAATATGTTTTATTATATAGTGTAAAATTATTTTTAACTTTTTAAATAAAAAATACAAAAGCCGTTGACAAAATATGTTTATCAACAGCCTAAAAAAATAATACATCACTAATTTTATATACTATAATTTATAGCAATTTAAAATTTCGCCATAATATAAAACATGATTATTTCCATCATTATAGAATGCATCTACTAATTCTTTATCCATAGCTTTTAAGTCTAATGGTTGTTTATAAATAACCTTACATTCATAATGCATTCCATTACTTTCTATAACTGGAGTATCTACTTTATCACCATCTCTTAGTTTAAAATTACATTCCTTTATCTTATCAAATGCTCTTCCTGACTTTGATCCACAAAAGGCTAATCCTTCCTTCATGGTATCACCAAAGGGGATTGTTACTGTAAATTCATTACTTTTATCTATAAATTCTTTAGTGTATCTACTTTCTCTAACTAAAGCTATAAATACAGGTTTTCTCCACTGAAATCCTATGTTCCCCCAAGATATTGTCATTGTATTTACTTTATCATCTATACTCCCAGTTAAAAAAGCACCTTTTTTATATAAATGTTCCATAGCCTCTTCTAAATTTAATGTAAAATTTACTGACATAAAATACCTCCTAAAAATTCTATAAATATTTTTTACTTACTATTTTATATTATATATTACTATAAAACCAATTTATACTTAAAAGTCAAATTGAATACTTAAAAATAGTCTTAATTTACTCCCTGCTGTATATAATTTTGAGCTCTATTTAAATCATCTTCACTACATATGATTCTTACAATATCCCCTGTTTCAAATCGAAAATGAGGTCCTGGGGATATATACATCTTATCCTTTCTCTTTACAGATATTATGGTACCATTAGTATGCTTCCAAAACTCTGTATCAGAAATAGTTTTATTTACTATATAAGAATTTGGATATATTACCATTTCGTAAGAATCCTCTAAATTTATATTCTCAAATTGAATAGAATTTTCCAAGATTAAGTCTATATATTTATCTATTTGCTTTTCAATTTTAATCTTTTCCTTTTGGAGAGATTTTATTTTTTGTCTAAGTTCTTTAACATTGTTTTTAGCATTAAATCTATGTATAAACAAATATGCATTTTCAACAGATTTAATATATATTCCACTTTTTTCTGTAACCTCTACTACCTGCATATCTTTAAGCAATGAAACAGCTCTTCTTATAGTTTCTGGAGATACATTATATTTACTAGAAAGTGTGGATCTTCCCCTAACTTTTTCCCCTACCTTAAATTCATTATTATAAATTCTTTGAGCTATATCTATTGCTATTTTTATGTATTTGGGAGTATCTATATTTTCCATAGTCCTTCTCCTTATGTTCTTATTATTTAAATTATATTAAAAAATTCACCTGCTATCTATAAGCTCCATCTTCTATAGAATAGAGTAAAAGTCAGCATGATCCTAGCTAGACTCCTCTAACCTTCGTCAAGGACAATTTAATTATTCCCCTTAATCAGACTCTAGCTGAAGTTAATAATAACTTGATAAATAACAGATGATACTACAATTATACATTGATTTTAAATAAACTCAAAATTTTAAATACATTAAAAAGAATTTTAGTAAATTTTACAATTTTATGCTTATATGCTATAATTAGAATCACAATCTGACACTCTTATATATTTTGTAAGTTGTCAGTTATGGGAGGGTTTGTATGATTAAAAAATTAAAAAAAGAAAAGGTTTTTTATGTATCAATTATAAGCTTATTATTTCTATTGTTATTGGCCTTCTTTAATATTGATGCTTTTGCAAAATCCACTAAAAATATATTAAATTTCTTATTGGATAGGTTTTCTTGGTTTTATATACTGGTTATGCTATCTTTTTTTATTTTTTGTATGTGGGCAGCTTTCAGTAAATATGGAAAACTAAAATTAGGAAAAGATAATGAAGATCCCGAATATAGTTTAATTTCTTGGTTTACAATGCTTTTTAGTGCTGGTATGGGTATAGGCTTAATCTTCTGGGGAGTTGCAGAACCTTTGAATCATTATATTCACCCATTTAATTTACAAGGATTTACAGAAGAAGCAAAAACCTTTGCTATGACAAAATCATTTCTACATTGGGGTATTTCAGCCTGGTCTTGTTATGCTATTCTAGCTCTAGCATTAACTTATTTTCAGTTTAGAAAAGGTAAACCAGCTTTAATGAGTAGTTTATTAATACCTCTAATTGGTGAAAAAAAAGCTTCCGGATGGATTGGAAATACAATAGATATTTTTACTATATTTGCAACTGTAGCGGGAGTAATTACTTCTCTTGGACTTGGTGCACTTCAAATTAATGCAGGTTTAAATTACTTGCTTAATATTCCTGAGAACATTAAAGTTCAACTTATTATAATAATTTTAGTTACTATATGCTTTATAGCTTCCGCATCTTCAGGTCTTAATAAAGGAATTCAAACTTTATCTAATTTAAATATGCTATTGGCAGCAGTTTTGTTAATATTTGTAATATTAACAGGTCCTTCTTTAGAAATGAATAAAAATTTATTTAAAGGATTAGGTGTTTATGCAAAAGAACTTCTAATAGATAATAATAACATATTTGTTACTGGTGATTGGTATAAAAAATGGACTATATTTTATTGGGGTTGGTGGATAGCTTGGGCTCCTCCTGTGGGAATATTTATAGCTAGAATCTCTAAAGGGAGGACTATAAAAGAGTTTTTACTAGGAGTATTATTTGTTCCATCAATAATATGTTTTATATGGTTTGCAGTATTTGGAACTATGGGCTTTAATGTAAGTCATACTGTTGCACTTACTGCAATTACAAGAGCTGAAACAGCTTTCTTTGTTGTTATGAATGAATATCATTTTGGATATATCATCTCCTTAATAGCTATAATGCTTCTAGGAACTTTCTTTGTAACTTCAGCGGACTCTGCAACTTTTGTATTGGGTATGCTTTCCTCTAATGGAGACTTAAATCCTAAAACTTCTAAAAAGTTTATTTGGGGAGTTCTTCAGGCTTCTTTAACTGTTGTTTTTCTAATAGCCGGAGGCTTAGATATGATACAGACAGTTTCTATAATAGCAGCCTTTCCATTTGCTTTTATAATGATAATTGCAATGATTTCTCTAAGGAAAAGTTTAAAAAATGAATCTCTTGAAATATCTTCACTTTCCAATAATAAAAAAATTGAAAAAGTTATATAATTAATATATTAAGGGAGGATTCTCTTATTTTAGTGTCCTCCCTTAATATTTAATTTACTTATTTCAAATTTTATTAGCTAAATCCCTTATTTTTTATTTCCACTTTATCATTTTTGTTCTTTTCTAATTTTTCTAGATTTTTAATCGCAGTGGAAAGCATAAGTTTTATCCTATTTAATTGATTTACTTCACTAGCTCCAGGATCATAATCTATTGGAGTAATATTTAAATAAGGATATCTTCTTTTAATTTCCCTAATCATGCCTTTGCCTATTACATGGTTTGGTAAACATGCAAAAGGCTGTATGCAAATCATATTGCTGATTCCAGATTCCAATAATTTAACAATCTCTGCTGTCAATAACCATCCTTCTCCAGCTTGATTCCCAAGAGATAAAATATCATCCGTTCCTTTAGCTAATTTTTCAATTCTTTGTGGTGCCATAAATCTTTTACTATTCCTTAGTGCTCTCTTCATTTCTATTGAATAAAGTTTTATATATTTAATAGCCAATCTGCCAACTAAAAAATCTTTTAAGTTTCCGCCTAACTTCTCATATTTAAATTTCTGATTATAGGAGCAATATAATAAAAAATACATTAAATCTGGTATTATTACTTCTGCTCCCTCTTTCTCTAATATTCCTATAATATTGTTATTTGCTAAACTGTTATACTTCAAGAAAATTTCTCCGACTACTGCTATCTTTGGCTTAATTATATTTTTAATTTCCAAACTATCAAATTCATTTACCATTTCTTTTGTAATATTTTTAAACTCCTTGACACTTCCATTATATATATTATTTTTACATCTATATAACCATTTCAAATAAAGTAACTTTGTTGAATTTTTTATTTTTTCATAGGGTCTCACTCTATTTGTCATTTTTAAAAGCATATCTCCATAAGCTAATGCCATTAATGCTCTATTAATCATTGGTAATGTTATTTTAAATCCTGGATTATTCTCTATTCCTTGAGCACTTAAAGATATAACTGGTATTTTTTCATATCCTGAATCTTTTAATGCTTTTCTTATAAGAGCAATATAGTTTGATGCTCTACAAGTACCTCCTGTTTGAGAAATCACTACAGAAATATTATTTAAATCATACTCCCCGGACTTAAGTGCACTTATAATTTGACCTACTATTACAATAGCAGGATAACAAGTATCATTGTTTACATATTTTAATCCTTCTTCTATAGTATGTGGATTAACTGTAGGTAATACTTTTAAATTATATCCAGAGCTTTTAAAAGCAACTTCTAATAGTTCAAAATGTATTGGTGAAAATTGAGGACAAAGTATTGTATGTTTTTCTCTCATTTCTTTTGTAAATATAGTTTTATCATAGGGTTTAATTGATTTAATATTTTTTAAATTGGAGGTTTGTGACCTATTTATATTATCCATAGCAGCTTTAAGAGATCGAACTCTAATTCTAGCCGCTCCTAAATTATTAACCTCATCTATTTTAAGCAGTGTATATATTTTACCAAAGCTTTCTAATATCTCTTGTACTTGATCTGTAGCAATTGCATCTAATCCACATCCAAAAGAATTTAATTGAATTAACTCTAAGTTTTCTCTAGTGCCTACGAACTGCGCTGCCCTATATGCTCTTGAATGATAAGTCCATTGATCCAGCACTCTTAATGGTCTTGGAATTTCAACTAAATCAGCTACAGAATCCTCTGTAAAAACTGCCAATCCTTCTTCTGATATCATATTTGCTATACCATGATTTATTTCTAAATCTAAATGATAAGGTCTGCCACTTAATACAATGCCCTTCCCACCGCTTTTATCTAAATCTTCTAGTATTTCTAATGCTTTATTTTTTATATCCTCTTTGACCTTATCAATTTCTTCATAAGCTTTATCAATTGCAAAGCTTATTTCCTTTTGACTTATATCAAATACTTCTAGCTCCTCATATAAATTTTTCTTCATTGACTTTCTATCATTAAAATTTAAAAATGGATTTTTATATATTATATTTTTACTTCTCAATGATGTAATATTATTTTTAACAACCTCTGGATAAGAAATTACTATAGCACAATTATAGTGATTATCTGCTCTTTTATCCTCTAATCTCTCATAAGAAATACATGGATAAAATATAAATTTTAAGCCTTTTTTTATAAGGCTTGCTATGTGTCCATGAGCAATTTTGGCAGGGTAACAAATGGACTCTGATGGTATAGTATCAATGCCTTCATTATAAATTTTCTTTGTAGAATTAGGAGATAATATTACTCTAAAGCCTAGTTCTGTAAAAAAAGTATACCAAAACGGATAATTTTCATACATATTTAAAACCCTTGGTATGCCTACTTCCCCTCTTGTTGCTTTTTCTACAGAAAGAGGTTTATATCCAAAAATTCTTTTATATTTGTAATCAAATAAATTTGCTGCTTTCTTTCCACTTTTAGTAGCTCCTGTACATCTTTCGCATCTATTTCCAGAAATAAACTTTCTGCCATCAGAAAATTTGCTTACAGTAAGCAAACAATTATTACTACATAATCCACAATGCCTAAATTCATTTGACATTTTAAAATTCTTAAGCTCAGATTCTCCTAATACATTAGAAGTCTCATTTTTATTATATTTATCTTTTGCAATAAGAGCAGCTCCGAAGGCTCCCATAAGGCCAGCAATATCAGGCCTTGTAACTTCTTTACCAGTAATTTTTTCAAAGGCTCTCAAAACAGATTCATTATAAAAAGTTCCTCCTTGGACTATAATTTTTTCTCCAAGGTCCTCTGGTTTTTTTATTTTTATAACTTTATAAAGGGCATTTTTTATCACAGAGTAGGATAATCCAGAAGATATAGCTCCAATATCAGCACCTTCTTTTTGAACTTGCTTAACTTTAGAATTCATAAATACAGTACATCTTGATCCTAAATCTACTGGATTTTTTGATAACAACCCTTTTTTTGAAAACTCTTTAATGTTCATATTTAAGGATTGTGCAAACATATCAAGAAAAGAACCACAGCCCGATGAACAAGCCTCATTTAATTGAATAGAATTTATTGTTCCGTCTTTTATCTTGATACACTTCATATCTTGACCTCCTATATCAAGAATAAAGTCCACGTCTTTTAAAAAATGCTTTGCTGCTCTATAGTGTGCAACAGTTTCAACTTCTCCAATATCTATATTTAAAGCTGACTTCATAAGTGCTTCTCCATACCCAGTAACAGTGACCTTAGCAATTTTTATTTTTTCATTAATTTTACTATATATATCTTTTAATATATTTATAGTAATTTCCATAGGATTACCTTTGTTACTACCATAAAAAGAGTATAAAATAGCACCTTCATTATCTATTAATATAGCTTTAGTGGTTGTGGAACCAGCATCTATACCTAAAAAAGCTTTTCCTTCATATGTAGTTATATCTCTTCTCTTTGCTTTGTAATTGTAATGTCTTTGTCTAAAATCTTGTAATTCCTGTTCATTTTTAAATAATGGCTCTAATGTATATGAAGTAGCCATATTATTACTGTTATTTAAACTGTCAACAGCTTTTAACAGTTCTTCAAAAGTTATAACTTTTTCTTTTTTAGATTCAATAGCTGCACCAATAGCTACAAACAATTGAGGATTTTGTGGAAATAATATTTCTTCCTCTCTTAATTTTAAAGTATCAATAAACCTTTCTCTAAGCTCTGATAAAAAGTACAAAGGCCCTCCTAGAAATGCAACATTTCCCTTTATTGGCTTTCCACAAGCAAGCCCACTTATAGTTTGGTTTACAACAGCCTGAAATATAGATGCAGATATATCTTCCTTGGTAGCTCCTTCATTTATAAGAGATTGTATATCAGTTTTCGCAAAAACTCCACACCTTGCAGCGATTGGATAGATTATTTTATAATTTTTAGCTAATTCATTTAATCCTTTAGCATCTGTTTCAAGTAATGTAGCCATCTGATCTATAAAAGCCCCTGTGCCGCCAGCACATACTCCATTCATACGTTGCTCTAAACTATCTTCAAAATATGTTATTTTTGCATCTTCTCCACCTAATTCTATTGCTACATCTGCATTATTCATAAATGTCTCCACCGCTTCTGTGCAAGCAATAACTTCTTGAATAAAGGATAATCCTAAAAGCTTTGATAATGATAATCCACTAGACCCTGTCATCATTACTGTAATATCATAATTTTTATATTTCTTAAAAACTTCTTTTATAGAAAAAACTACAGCTTCTTTTATATTAGAGTAGTGTCTTTCATACTTACTATAAATAATATTGTCATTCATATCCAATAATACAAGCTTAATGGTAGTTGATCCTATATCAATTCCTAAATGTAGTATTTCTTTCATAAACTTTTCACCTCGATACCAACTATTATTGACATAATTAATATGTGAACACCATTTTGTAATTCTTCCCTTTTTAATGCATAATATACTTATTTTAAAGCATAAAAAAAAGAGAGGTTATGAATATTTAATCTTAACCTACTCCTTTTCATAGATATTTATTTAATACTTTTTCCTATGTTCTCTCCAAAGCTTCTACATCTATCTAGTGCTTCATCATCAGGATTCCACATCTCTCTTATTCCATCATTCATTATTTCAAATCCTGCTTTACTTAATTCTTCTGTAATGAGTTTAACAGATTCTCCACCCCATCCATAACTTCCAAATGCTGCAGCTTTTTTTTCTTTAAATCCAAGTCCTTTTATCATTTCTAATATTAATGCTGTGGATGATAACATGCCTCTGTTTATTGTTGAAGATCCAACAAGGATTACTTTTGATTTGAATACCTCTGTTATGATATCGTTTTTATCATTCTTTGAGGAATTAAAAATTTTTATTGCAACATCTTTATTTATTTTCTTTATACCTTCTGCTATAGTCTCCGCCATTCTTCTTGTACTATTCCACATGGTGTCATAAATTATAGTAGCTTGATTTTCTCTATAATTTTTAGCCCATTCCATATATTTATCTACAATTTGAAGAGGATTTTCCCTCCAAATAATACCATGACTAGGACAAATCATATCAACTGCTAAATTAAAGCTTAATATTTCTTCTATTTTTTTTATTACTAATGGACTATAGGGTGTTAAAATATTTGCATAATATTTTATTGCCTCTTGTAATAGTTCTCCACTATCAACTTTATCATTGTACATAAGTTCTGATGCATAATGCTGTCCAAAAGCATCATTACTAAATAACATATTTTTACCGCTTAAATAAGTAAACATGCTATCTGGCCAATGGAGCATTCTTGCTTCAACAAATATCAATTTATTTTCTCCTATTTCTAAAGTATCTCCTGTTTTAACCTCAACAAAATTCCAATCTTCATGATAATGAGCCTTTAGTAACTTTGCTCCATTTTTAGTGCAATATATAGGAGTGCTTGGAATTTCCTTCATGAGTTCAGGTAACGCTCCACTATGATCACTTTCTGAATGATTTACAATAATATAATCGATTTTATCTAAATCTATTTCCTTTTTTAAATTAGAAACAAACTCCTTTGCAAATGGTTGCCAAACAGTATCTATAAGTACATTTTTTTCATCTTTTATTAAATATGAATTATAAGATGACCCTTTATATGTAGAGTATTCTTTACCATGGAAACTTCTTAATTCCCAATCTATTTTCCCAACCCAAGTAACCATATCATTAATTTTAAATGCCATAATAATCATCCTTTCTATTATATATTTTTAAATAGTATATTATTTTCAATATGTATATATTGAATATACCCTGTTATAACTACATTAGTTTTCTATAAGTTAATTCAAAAGTTTTATAAACATCTTTAGGAACAATATAATTGTCTGTTATTTCTCTTAGTTCTTTAATTATAGAAATATTTACTTTATATTATGTGATTTAAAACACATGATATACATTGTACAACTCTATTAAAAGACTTAATGGGAAATAATACAAACTCATGCAATTTATGCTATAACTGTGATGTTAGTATAATATCGTAGACATAGAAAGGTGAAGACTTTAAAATAAAAAAAAGGATAAGGTTTTTCAATA
Organism: Clostridium botulinum; assembly: GCF_001276985.1. Lineage (GTDB taxonomy): Bacteria > Bacillota > Clostridia > Clostridiales > Clostridiaceae > Clostridium_F > Clostridium_F botulinum. Next base: position 750,823 of record NZ_LHUL01000004.1, on the reverse strand, counting down.
TTGTTCTTCAATACTACCTAAAGTATTGAAAATGAATACTTCACCTTATTCCTTCTACCCCGTTTTTCTATCTATAAAGCTCCCTTTTTATTGCTTTACTTTAATTTTATCTTGGCCTTTTCACTCCTCTTTCTCTAACTTATTCACTGTCTTTTATTCTTATTTGAAATTTTTTATTTATTAATGAACTCCCCTTGATATTTATATTTTAACACCCTAATACTTTACCTTTAGCATTTCATTATATTTCATGTATAAATAGTCCGCTTCTTAATTTGGGTTCAAACCAGGTGGATTTTGGTGGCATAACCTTATTATTGTCTGCTATTTTTATTATCTCTTCTATGGCTGTAGGATACATAGAAAAGGCTACCCCATTTTCTGTTTTATCCACTAATTCTTCTAATATTTTTAAGCCTCTTATACCACCTACAAAATCTATTCTATTATCCTTTCTTGGATCTTGTATTTTAAGTATTGGTTGTAATAAATTATTTTGTAATATAGCTGCGTCTAAGGATTCCACCTCATCTTCAACATTAAATGTATTTGGTTTTGCCTTTAGTTCATACCATTTCTTTTTATAATACATACCAAAATTATATTTCTCTTTAGGTCTATATTGTAGCTCTTCTGCTTTTTCTAGTTGTTCACTTTGTAACTTATGCTCCGCTTCACAATTTTTTATAGTTTTTTTATTTTCTAATTTAGGATTATATGGTTTTACTATAAATTTTTCTTCTATTTTATTTATAAATTCTTCTTCTGTATAGCCTAATGTATCCTTTACCACTCTATTGTAGTCCATTATTTTTAATTCCTTATGTGGAAAAAGTACACCTAAAAAATAATTGAATTCTTCTTTTCCTGTGTAGTTCTCATTTTCTTCCCTTCTTTTTAATCCTACTTTTACTGCTGAAGCTGCTCTATGATGGCCATCTGCTATATAAACAGAAGGTATAGCTTTAAATATATGGCATATTTCTTCTATTGTATTTTCATCATCTATTTGCCATACTGTATGTCTAACCCCATCCTCTGCTACAAAATCATATAAAGCCTTATTTTTAGTGCAGTTTTCTATTATAGTATTCAATTTTTCTTCATGTTTATAGGTTAAAAATATAGGTCCTGTATGAGCACTGCAAGTATCTACATGTTTTATTCTATCTAATTCTTTTTCTTCTCTAGTGTGCTCGTGTTTTTTTATTACATTATTCATATAATCATCAATAGATAAACAACCTACTATACCTGTTTGGACATTTCCATTCATATTAAGACTATAAATATATAACATTGGTTTTTCTTCTTTTATAAATAGTTCTTTGTTTATCATGTTATTTAAGTTCTCTCTTGCCTTATCATAAACTTTTAGGTCATAAGGGTTAATGTCTTTATTTAAATCTATTTCTGCTCTATCTATATGTAGGAAAGAATAGGGGTTTTTGCCCCCTATTTCTCTAGCTTCATCAGTATTTACTACATCATAAGGTAAGGCTGCTATTTTACATTCAAATCCTTTATTAGGTCTTATTGCTCTAAATGACTTTAATATGGTCATGTTCTTCTCCTCCTATATTGAAAAAATTATCTAATATATCTACTATTTCTTCTCCTATTCTCATCTGCGCTTCTTTAGTAGATGCCCCTATATGAGGTGTTATACTTACTCTTTCATGATTTATAAGTTCTTTCTTTGGTTTTGGCTCATTTTCAAATACATCTAAGGCTGCTGCTGTTACTTTTCCGTTATTAAGAGCTTTTAAAAGAGCTTCTTCTTCTATTACTCCACCTCTAGCACAATTTATTATATAAACTCCATCTTTCATTTTATTAAATTCTTCTTCCTTTAACAAAGCTCCTCTATCTTTACTGAAAGGTATATGGACAGATATAAAATCTGAATTATTTAATAAATAATCTAAGGTACAGCATTTAAATTCTTCATATTCTTCACATTTACCTGCTATATCATAATAAATTACATTCATACCTAAAGCATTAGCTCTTTTAGCTACCTCTCTAGCTATTCTTCCAAATCCTATTAGGCCCAATGTTTTGCCATATATTTCTGTTCCGTTATACTTTTTCTTTTCCCATTTTCCTTGAAGCATAGTAACATTTGCCGTATTTATAAATCTACTTATACAAAGCATGTGTCCTAAAGTTAACTCTGCCACAGATACACTACTAGCTTTAGGTGTATTAAAAACCTTAACTTCTTTTTCTTTCGCATATTCTAAATCCACATTATCAAGTCCAACTCCTGCTCTTACAACTAATTTTAAATTTCCTTTTATACCTGCATCTATTATTTCCTTATCTACCTTAGTAGCTGATCTTATTATAATAGCATCAAAATCTTTTATTTTATCTTTAAGCTCCTCTTTTTCAAAATGTTTATCTAATACTACAAATCCTTGCTCGTTTAATTTATTTAAAGCATTCTGCTCCATTCCATCAGAAACTAATATTTTTATCATAAATTTCACCCTTTCAAATATATATGGGTAATCCCATTAATTTTCTTTGTAAATATAATTAATCTATTTTTAATTATTCTTATTTCCAATTACAATTCGGTTTTTCTTTAATTTATAATCTGAAAATTTATTATAATTGCTCTTAAATTCATAAACCGAAAATCCTATTATAATTGCTTTTATCCAAAGTTATAATTTCACTATTTTTCAAGTTATAAATTAGCAACCTATTTTAAATCCAAAATATTGTTTATATTTTCTAATAATTCCTTTATATCTTTTAAAGTGCATTGTCCCATATGAGCTATTCTAAATCCTTTGTCTTTTAGTTTTCCATAGCCATTAGATATTTGGAAGCCTCTTTTACCTAATTCTTCATTTAATTTTTTAATATCTATATTTCTTGTATTTTCTATATTAGTTAAAGTATTTGATAAATATTTTTCATCTCCATAAATTTTAAAGTATTTTCTAGCCCAATCTCTTACATACTCTGCCATTTCTATATGTCTTTCATATCTGTTTTCAAGACCTTCCTCTAAAATTTTATCTAGTCTATAGTCCATAGCAAACATATGAGATAAAGAAGGTGTTGATGGATATTGATAGTTTTTCTTTTGTATATATTTATAAAGAGAAAGTAAATCTAAATAATATCCTCTGTTAGTAACTTTTTCTGCTCTTTCTACAGCTCTTTGAGAGAATGAGCAGATAGCCATTCCTGGTGGTAATGCTAATGCCTTTTGAGTAGAGGTTATACATACATCTATCCCTAGTTTATCTACATCTATTTTTGTTCCTGCCATAGAACTAACACAATCTAATGACCAGATTACCTCCGGATATTTTCTTATGACTTTACTTATTTCTTCTACTGGATTCATAATACCTGTAGAAGTTTCATTATGAGTTATAAAAATAGAATCATATTTTCCTGTGGCTAATACTTCCTCTACTAATTCTGGTTTTATAGCTTCACCCCATGGTACTTCATATAAATCTGCTGGAACATTATTTGCTACAGCCATGTCATACCATCTCTTACCGAAAGCACCTATAGCAAATACTGCTGCTCTTTTAACTGTAGTACATCTTATAGCACCTTCCATAAGTCCACTACCAGAAGATGTAGATAACAAAATTTCCTCTTTTGTATTAAAAACTTTTCTTAATTTATCACTAATATCTTTCTGAAGAACTGATGCTTCTTTGCTTCTATGACCTATCATAGCTGCACTCATTTTTTCTAATACATCTCTTTCTACTTCTACCGGTCCTGGAATAAATAATCTTTTATGCATAATAAATATCCTCCTCTTAATTTCACTATAATTTTAAATATTTTTTCAATATTCTGAAATATGAATTTATGCTATTTATATATTTTACCAACAAGGTATTTACTTACTAATATACTTTGTATTACTCCATTTATTTTTCTTAAATACTACTTTAAAGTTATACATTACTAGACCAAAGTCTTTAGAAAAATATATACAAAAGTTATTTCATCTTCATTTTTATTTGATTAATTTATAAATTAATTATTGGTTTTTAATTTAATTTTTTATTCTGTAAATATAATTATATTAACTCATATAATGAAGGTTCTAGTTCTGATAAGCATAGTATATATCTTATTTTTTTGTAATACAAAAAGAGTCCACCATCCCTTGGTAGGGACGATTGACTCGCGTTGCCACCCTTATTAATCATATAAAAGATTATATGATTCTCTCAAAAATATAACGGTTTTAACCGTATTGCTCATCGCAATTACCTCCGAGGTGGATTCGCTAAAATACATAGTATCAGTTTACACCAACCACTGACTCTCTTTAACCTATATTCAAGCTACTATTCTCATCATGGGCTAATATGAATTTTTAAATATAATAAACCTTCATTTTTTTCTATTATAAATTTAATTTTATAAACTGTCAACGACAAGATTTTATAATTATTTATAGAATTTTATAAATCTATAATATATTATAATTTCATATAATATACTATATAAAATTATTCTTAGATAACAAAATCATATACTGCTGCAAATGCCAATTTACCTGCCTAATCCCTTATTACTTTTAAGTAATATCCTTATTACTAAATTTTAAAATATTATACGACTTTACAGAAAAAATTTTATAAAACTTCTACATAAATTATAAATTATTATTAAAAATATATTTAAATAAGCATAGGTATGTTTAAGTGCCTTAAATATACCTATGCTTATTTCTTCTAATTATTTATATATATAATTACTTTTTTAGTAAAATTATTATTAATTTCTTTTATTATATTCCAAGTAATATTTTAGCTATACCAAAGTAAATTAAAAGTGCTACTGCATCTACTATAGTTGTAATTAATGGGCTAGCCATTATAGCTGGATCTAACCTTAATTTCTTAGCAACTATAGGTAATATTCCACCTACAACTTTTGCCAATACTACTGTGAAAAATAAACTTATGCATACTGTCATAGATACCATAAAACTTACTTTTTCTATAAAGTATACTCTAAAAAAATTAACTACTGATAAAGCTATACCTACAACTACACTCACCCTAAACTCTTTCCACATAACTTTAAATATATCTTTAAGCTTTATTTCTCCTAATGCTAAACCTCTTATAACTAAAGTTGAAGATTGTGAGCCTGAGTTTCCACCGGTATCCATCAACATTGGTATGAAGGATGCAAGTATAACTACAGATTGAAGTACATCTTCAGATTTTCTAATAATATTTCCTGTAAATGTGGCTGATATCATAAGTACTAAAAGCCAAATTATCCTATGTTTTGCTAATTCAAAAACTCCTGTTTTTAAATATTCTTCTTCTGAAGGTTCCATAGCTGCCATCTTATGAAAATCTTCTGTGTTTTCTTGATCTATTATATCAACTATATCATCTATGGTTATAATACCAACTAATCTATGCTCCTTATCAACTACTGGCATAGAAACTAAATCATATTTTTTAAATTGACTAGCAACATATTCTTGATCATCAAAAGTATTTATAGAAACATAATTTTCTTTCATAATATCTTTTATTAATACGTCTTTATTGCTTAATATAAGTCTTCTTATGGAAATAATTCCCTCTAATTTTCTGTTTCTATCAATAACATAACAAGTATTTATAGTTTGCTTATCTACACCGATTTTTCTTATACGTTCTATAGCCTGTTCTACAGTCATTTCTTTTTTCAAATCTACAAACTCTATAGTCATTATGCTTCCAGCTGAATCTTCTTCATATTTCAAGAACTGGTTTATAAGCTTTCTTTTTTTCTCATCTGTATTTAATAAGATCTTTTTAACTATATTAGCAGGCATTTCTTCTAATAAATCAATAACATCATCAAAATATAATTGATCTATTATAGTAGTCATTTCTTCATGAGTTATAGATTGTATTATATATTGTTGCATGTCATTGGACATATAAGAAAATACATCTATTTCTATATCTTTAGGTAGTAATCTAAATAAAACTAACATATTTTTTTTATTATCTACTTCTTCTAATAAAGTAGCTATATCTACACTATTTAGTTTTAAAAGTTCTTCTCTAGCTTCTGAATATTTTTTCTCATTTATAAGTTCTAGTATTATTTCCATTGTGGCTCCTCCTTTAGGCACCACAAACAAAACCTTTTATATTAAATTAATTTTAGTTTTTAAATCACAGTTTTCATTAATAAGCATTATATAATTAAAGCAAGATTTCAAATATAAATATAATACTTATCATGAATTTATAGTTTACTTATGAAATTTAGGCCTAAACTAAATAGAAAGGCTTTGTAACTGTGGTACTTTCTATTTATTGTATTAAGTTCCGATTTGGGTTCATAAGGTCCAGATTCCACAACTACCACCAACCTTTCTTATCAAAATATTATATGTCTACCCCTTATTTCTTTAACTTATACATTATAACACAAAAATCTTATATTCTATAATTTAAGAATATTTTTTATTTTAAATATAGTAAAACTCCCTTAATCTATTCTTATGTTTCATTTATATTTTGGTTAACAATATGTAAAAATAAAAAAGTTGCTAAAGATACTTTAATAATCATTAGCAACTCTTCTTAAACCTAATAAAATTTTTGTTTAAGCTATATTTTTTAAATTGTTTTTTATAATATTTATTGTGTCCTCATATGCTTTTTGTATATATTTTTCCGATTCATCATATTTAATCTCATTCTCTAAACTTTTCATATTAAATTTTTCTACCTCTTCATATCTATATTCTATTTTCATATTATCTGAATCAATAATTATTATGTTTTTATAATTATTATCTTTTAATATTTCTATGGGCAATTCACAATTTATATCTCCTGTAATAAAAGATTTACTCTTAACTCTATTATTAAATATACTAGGCTTTGCTACCGAATTTAATATAACTTTCTCTATATAATTACTATCATAATTGTTTAATTTAAAAACTGATTTTCTCATAAAAGGCAACTCATAGCACCCTAAATAACAATCCATTTTAAAATTATTCTTTCCTACACTTATATATTTATTATTTATAATTTTTAACATATCACTCCAGTTTATCATGCCTTCTTTAGAAATCTTTCTACTCCACATATATATTTTTTGATTTAAACTCTTATTTATAGTATGCATATTTAAAATCTCATAAACCTCATCTTCTTTAATATGTATTCTTTTTATATCACTCATTAAAGTACATAGATTTTTAAATGAATTACAATCTTTTTTTCCAAACATTATAGCACTTAATGATCCTAACCCAGTTCCTGATACTGCCTTAAATTTATTATACATATTATATTCATCTACAGCTTTAATTACTCCTAGATGATAAAAAATATTATTTCCTATAAAAGCTATTGCAAAATCTTTTTCCATATAATTCACCTCAAATTTATACTATCCTCTATTGTAAACCTTTAAATAAATAATCTATAAATATATATTACCACAAATCTTGAAATATAAAAATAAAAATTGTTATAAAAATAACATCGTTTAACTTAATTATATCTTATTTACCTTAATATTCATTTAAATATTAATAAATTTTTATTGTTTTATGTTTATCTTTTAACATTGAATAAGATCTGTCTCCAAATAAAATAATTTTAAATTTATTTTATTTGGAGACAGATTTTGTTTTAATGGTATAATTTTATCTTATATTTATATGTACTTTTAACATAGTAAAAAACACTATAATTAAGCTCATAATCAAAAATACAATATTAAATCTATTATTCTTTTTCACCATTTTTATCCTCCTATAAAAATCAATAAATAAATTAATTTTTATTATTACACTCAAAAGATATATTATATTGATTTATATACTTTTTCGTACAAAATTTTAATATTTTAAGTAATATAAAACAGAAATTATGTAAAAAATAAGTTTATCACATATATAAGTTCTTTAAATATAAAAAAACTAAAAATTTTTTTAATAAATTAACTCTTATTCTAAAAGAACTTAATAATTTACAATAAGGAGAGATGTTTCATGCCTAAAGACAGTCAACCTGATAATAAAAAAGCTAGAATGGAAAAATGTAATTATCAAACCCCTATAATTTCCGAAGAAGGAAAAAATAAAATAACTGATAAGAGCAAAAATAAAAACAAATAAATTTTTAATATCAATTTATATGATAAGATAATAAAAGGAAGGTGTTTCAAAATATATTTAATTTTGAAACGCCCTCTTTATCACTAAAAACAACTCTTTTAAAGTCTTTATTCAAATAGCACTATCATATATTTCTGGAAATTCAATTTTTACATTCTTTCCTATATTTTTAGTATATATTTCCTTACATTTCTCATTTTCTTTAACCTTCCTAGAAGGAAGTTCAAAGATTATCTCTGTGCCTTTATTTTCTCTACTGTTTATTTGAATATTTCCATCATGCATATCAATTATAGATTTAACTAGAGCAAGTCCTATACCACTACTACAAGTTGTTAAATCATATTCTTTTCTATTTGATTGTACAAATCTATTAAACACATTCTTTTGTATATTTTCAGGTATTCCTATACCATTATCTTTAACAGAAACAATAACTCTATCCTCTTTATCTTGTACAGTAACTTGTATACTTCCTTTTCCCTTTTGTTTATATTTAACAGAATTTGATATAAGATTTAATACAACTCTTTCTATCATATCTTTATCACAAGCTATAATTTTTTCTTCTGTATCTGTATCAAATATTATATCCATATCATTATTCTCAACATATGTAGAAACAGATGTAACTATGTCTTCAACTAAACTAACTATATTATTATTATTTAATTTAATTTTACAACATCCGGATTCAATCTTATTGGTGTTAACTATATTATTTACAAGTCTTAAAAGTCTGTAACAATTTTGTTTTATTACTCCAATATATTTTTCAATAGTATCTATTTTTTTATTGTCTAAAGCCATATTCATAACCTGAATAGCAGAATATATAATATTTATAGGTGTTTTTAAATCATGTGATATATTAGCATAAAATTCAGCTCTTTGTCTATGTTCTACTTTGTTTTTTTCTAGCTCTTCATATAATTTTTTATTTTCTTGTAATAAGACATTGTTCTTAATAGATATACTTACAAACTCTTCGCCATTTAAGTCTAAAACAAAGCATCTTAAATCTACCTTTAATATTTCTCCATTTTTTAAAATAATTTTTTCATTTAAATAGGTAATTCCTGTAGAATTTTTGATATTATCTATTTTTAATAATCCTTCTTTATAAAATTTTTCTTCTAAATAATCATATATATTTATATTATTAAAATTTATATTCTTTTTAATTTTTATATATTTTTTAGCTTCATCATTCATAAAATAAATTTTTTCATCTTTTAATATTATTATAGGTGAAATAATATTATTAATAAAATTTTTATATATTTTTGTTTTATTATTATACTTACTATTAAACTTGTTTTTAAAAGTTTTCATATCTCTACTAGAAAATCCACACAACATATTATTGAATATTATTCCCTCTACCATTGCAATATTAAAAATACAAAACGATTTTAAATCTGATTTAACATAACTTACATAAATAAAACCAATTACTGCGTTAATTAATATAAATCTTATGGGTAAAAATTTCTTTATAACTTCCTGTCGTTCTTTAATAATTACAGTACTTATATTTTCCATTTCCCCACTCCCCTTTTAATATATGCATAATTTTACTTTATATATAAATAATTCAACATTTTCTATTATTTTCCTTTTATTGGTTTTAAAATTTAAAATAAATTAACATTTTGTTTCTAATTTATTTATTATCTAAAAATAAAGAAGGGCAAGAGTATTTTAACTCTTGCCCTCTTTTATTATAATATCTTTTTTTTCTTTAATACAATCATAACAATAATTTATAATTTGACTTCTTTTTATTATTCCTATGAATATGTGATTATCATCTACAACAGGAACAAAATTTTGATTTATTGATAAAGATATTAAATCCTCTATTTCAGCATTAATATGAACAGGCTTATTATATGTATGCCTTGGAACATCATTTAAGCTTATTTTATTTGTATCATTAAAACTTATATATGGAGTGTTTTTAATTTTCCATAACATATCTCCTTCAGTTAAAGTACCTACATATTTACCATTATCATCTATAAGTGGAATAGCTGTATACCTATGATATTCCATTCTCTCTAGTGCCTGCCTCATTGTACTATTTTCATTTTCATAAATCACTTCTAACTTAGGTGTAAGAAAAAACGCTATATTCATATATATTCCTTCCTATAATTTAGTTTTATATAAGAAATATATCCCCCCTTTAAACTTGTAAAAATCAAGCCATTATATATATTTCTATATAAAATAAAAAAATCCTATATGATAATGCTATATTCATTAAAATTTAATAAATATATATTTATTATTTACATTTATATACTTCGTACTAAATTATAGTAGCTTAATGTTTTACCTTTGTTATATAACATATAATAATTTTAAGTGATTATCCTTTAAAACACATTCAACTCTAGGACAGCCTACTCTATATTACTTTATACCCAGTATGTTCTATACAATTTTTTATATCCATTTCATTTGCAGGTTTATTATAGCCTACCTCCACAGTACCTCTAGCTAAATCTATAGCAACTTCTTGAACACCCTTAACCCTGTCTAAAGCATTTAATAATCTAGTTTTGCTTTCATTATTTGCCATCCCTGATACATTTAGATGTAAGTTATTCATAAAAATTCTCCTTTCTTTTTAATTCTATATGTTTATTATTTTCTTTATTATTGAAAATATTTATGATAAAACAATTTAAGTTTAAAATATTATATTATAAATATTTTTATGTAGTATAATATAATAAAGAAACTTTTAGTTATAAACTAAGGAGGCAAATAGTTTGAAAGAAGCTATAGTAAATATATTAAAAAATAGTTCCCATACATTTATATCTGGACAATATATTAGTGATAAGTTAGGTGTTTCAAGAACAGCCATTTGGAAATATATAAATGGACTAAAAAAAGAAGGTTATAATATAGAATCTGCATCAAAAAAAGGATATAGATTAATTTCTTGTCCTGATATTTTGACCTTTGAAGAAATTATAAGTCTATTAAAAACTAAAGTTATAGGTCAAAATATTATTCATTTTGACTCTATTAATTCTACTAATGACAAAGCGAAAAAAATAGCCTCTTCTGAAAATGATGGTACAATAATAATATCTGAAGAACAAACTCTAGGGAAGGGGCGCTTAGGTAGAACTTGGTTCTCTTCCAAATTTAAAGGTATCTATATGTCCATTATATTAAAGCCAGACATAAACACTATGGATGTCCCTAAAATAACTCAAATAGCCGCTGCTGCTGTATTAACAGCTTTACTTAATAATAATATTAAAGCTTATATAAAATGGCCTAATGATATTATAGTAAATAATAAAAAAGTATGTGGTATTTTAACAGAAATGAGCGGAGAGATAAACAAAGTAAATTATGTAGTAGTGGGTATGGGCATAAATGTAAATTGTGAAGAAGAAGATATACCAAAGGATTTACTTTCAAAGGCAACATCTTTAAAAATAGAAAAAGACAGAGAATTTAAAAGAAATATTCTAGTTGCAGATATACTAAATAATTTTGAAAACCTATATACAGAACTTATAGAATGTAATAATATAGATACTTCTATAGAAATATGCAAAGAAAATTCTATACTAATTGGAAAAGAAGTTAGAATAATAAACAGAACTAGAGAAAGCTTTGGAAAAGCTGTAGGTTTAAACTCTAATGGTGAACTTTTAGTTCAATTTGAAAATGGAGAAATAAAACCACTAATTTCTGGAGAAATATCTGTAAGAGGAATGAATGGATACGTATAAGGAAATTGCGACTTAACAGCCTTTAAAGGTTGGAAATTAAAACAAGAAATACTTTTAGTCAATAGATAGCTATAAAAATAAAGAATACTAATATTTGTGTTCTAATATTTAAGCTAACGCTCTAATGCCACGTCCTGTGGCAACAGAGCTAAGTAAACGTCCTGTTTACTTCACGCTTAAATATTAGTTCACAAATAAAGTATTCTGATTATTTTTCTAGATATCTATTTTCTCTAAAAGTATTTCTTGTTTTAATACCTTTAAAGATTGTTATAATAATTTCCTACTGAAAGAAAAACCTACAAAAGGATGATTTGATTCCGCTATTCTACACAAAATCTTTAATTATAATATTTATGCTAAGCTAGTTATTAAATTTAAAGATTATAAAATCAATTTTAGATTTAATATATAGATGACTTCAAAAAAGCGATAGCGCCGCCGGAGGCTTTCTATAAAAATTAATATTTAGGTTTATATAAAAGACTTTAATTTTATTCAAAAATAATTGGCGTAGCCGGGAGTTCCTTAGCAAAAAGTTTATGAGAATTTTTTATTATGAGAAATATAGTCTTTTGACATGCTACCGCATTAATTTTCTATCGAAAATTTTTTTAAAGTCCTCATTGGAAAGAGTATAAATAACTAAAAATTTTCTATATACGTATAATGTATAAATATCCTAAAAAGGAAAATATAATTGTGTATTTTACAGAAGGTCGTGGAGTAAAATCTTCCTTTTGTACTGCTTTTGTCTCATAGAAAATTATTTTAAAGAGTTATTCTAGCTTTCCGTGGTTTAAAAAATAGAGATATGTGGTGTAAAAGGCATTTGAACAAGATTAGAGATTCTTAGTTGTTTTTGCAAAATATATGTATGTTCCAAATTATTGTCTGAGCGTTCAGCGAGTTATGATTTGGAACCATATATTTTAAGAAAAAACAAGTTAGAATCTCTTATTGAAGTGAGTTGCCTTTCTAGCCACATATCCCTTTTTTAAACCACAGGTAGTATAACTTCCTTTTAAGTCGTAATTTCATTATATTTAAATTAGCATTCTATGTTAAATGCTTTATAATTTTTGCTGGATTCCCACCTACCACTACATTATCTGGAATATCATTCACAACTATGGATCCAGCAGCTACTACTACATTGTTCCCAATAGTGACCCCTGGTACTATAACGGAGTTCCCTCCAATCCAAACATTATCACCAATGACTACAGGTTTACCATACTCTAAGCCTGATATTCTTGTTTCTGCGTCTAATGGATGGGTTGCAGTATATATACACACTCTTGGAGCTAACATACAGTTATCTCCTATAGTAACTTTACAAACATCTAATATAATACAATCATAATTTGCAAAAAAATTCTCTCCTACATATATGTTGCTGCCATAATCACAATGAAAAGTTGGTTTTATAGAAAAATTATCTCCAACTTTTCCAAATAAGGGTTTCAAAAGTTCACTTTTATCTTCGCCTAATGAATTATTAAATTCTGCAAGCAGTTGTTGTGATCTAATATGCTCTTTTACGAGCTCCTCATCCATAGCATAATACAGTTCTCCTGCTAACATTTTGTCTTTTTCAGTCTTTTTCTTCATTTATGTACCCCTTTCAAAGATTAACTTAGTTAAACTAACATTGTCTCATTTAATTCCAAAAACTCAGAACATATTCTACCCAATCAATTGTATAATAAATTCTTTAATCCCTAATTCCAATTTTACCCAGTAACCATATATTATAAAACTCTATTTTATATTACTAAATATAATGAAAAATTAATAAACAATAACTACTTTATGTAATTTGTACTCTACTAATTATTATCTAATAAAAGCATATTAGTATACTCTAAATTTTTAAAAATTGTTAAGTCATAATTTTCTTACATGGTGTATATGAAGGATATTAGCATTGGCACTAAAGAACTTAGTATTACTCCATTTATGAAGGATGCTATGGCTACCTCTGGAGATGTATTTTTTGATATTATAGGTAGGGTTGTGTCCATAGATGTGGCTCCTGCTGGGGCTATAGCTGTAAAATGATTTAATTTTTTTGCTAAAAATGGTATTGTAATTACTGCTATTATTTCTCTAAATACATTCGTCAAAAATGCTATGGTTCCTATTTTGGCGCTTTCCAAGCTAGTAAGCATAACTGCAGATAAACTATACCATCCAAATCCTGCTGCTATGGATAAGGCTGATTTTATAGATAATTTAAAAAATATTGCAGTTATTATTCCACCGGTAAGACTGCCTATTATTATTGAGAGTGGTATTAAAAGTACTTTCAACCCATTTCTTTTTAAATCCTTTATTAGATTTTTATTACTTCCAACATCAATTCCCACAAATAGGATAAGTAAATTTAAAGCTATAGTGCTTATAAATTCTATATTAGGAATAAAGCTTTCTGGAATAAAAAAATATCCACATAAAGCTCCTATAAATACAGATAAAACCATAAATAAAGTCAATTATTCCTCCCCCTTTTGCAAAAATCTCTTAGAAACTATATAAAGGATTATTATACTAAATATAGTTGTAGTTATTGCAAATGCTATAGAAACCTGTCCTATATTTTTTATATCTTTTATTACCGATTTATTAGCTCCTATAGAGGCTCCCATAAAAAATAATAATACAAATACCCCTGTTTGCTGTAAAATTCCATTTATCTTTTTACCTCTTTTAGAAAACTCTTTAAAGTATCCTATTAACATTCCTAAAAATAAAAACAATAATATAGCCCACATAAAAATCCCCCCTAAAAGGGGATATTTCAAAATAAATTTAATTTTTATATTTATGCTATTAAAATTAAATCTATTTTATTTTGAAATATCCCCGTATAAATCACAATATCTTTTTATTTTTTTTTCAAATTCTATAAGACTTGTGTATCTACCTTCTCTTAATATTTCTTTTCCCTCTATATAAAATAAAGTAGTTGGAACAGTAAATATATTATATCTACCTGACGCCTCTTTAAAATTATCTATATTTACATTGAAAACTTTTATATTGTATTTTTTCCCAATAGCATTTACTTTATCTTTAAGGGTAGTACAGACATTACATTTTTCATTTGATGAAAAATATATTAATACCATAGAACTATCTCTTATTGTATTTTCTATATAATTTATATTCTTTATTTCTTCCATAATAATCTGCTACCTCAAACTTTCCCATTCTCCTCTTAGAATTCCATACATATAAAGATCATATCTTTTTCCATCTCTATGAATAAATTCTCTATAGGTTCCTTCCCTTCTAAACCCTACTTTTTCATAAAGTTTTATAGCTCTATGGTTATACTCTAAAACTGTTAAATGAATTCTGTGAAGATTTAGCTCTTTAAATGCAAAGTTTAAAACTAACTCTGTAACCTGTGTCCCATAACCTTTGCCCCTAGCTTCTTCCTCTCCAAAACCTATATAAAAAAGAGCTGTTCCATTATTCCATACTATATCTTCAAGACCTGTTAGACCTATAATCTTGTTATCTTTTATATTTCTTATAGCAAATACATATCCATACTGTGATTTATAGGAGCTATTTATAATTTCCTCTACTTGCTCTTTATTTTTAGGGAATGCTGATATTATATCGTAATGCCTTAAAAAACTTATATCTCTATACCAGGAAGCTATAGTTTCTACATCTTCTTTTTCAACAGCTGTAAGCTTTAAGTTTTTTCCTACTAAAAGAGAATCTATAGGCATAAACCTCATTCCTTTCCTTAATATTTTATAAATTACCTGATGCATAGTTTTCTTTTAAATCTTTTATATACACTACCTATAATCAAAATAACTGTAGTATTTTTTATATAATCTGTCTTTGTCTTTCTTCCCTATCACTACATCCGCAGTTATAACATATATCCACCATATATTTTTTTTCAAAATCTAGGGGTGAATAGGACAATTTAGCTTTTCTTAGTCCTTCTATTCCTAAATCTTGTTCCCTATTTATTATAGGTATATCACTAAAATAATTTTCAACGAAAGCTTTATTTACAAAGGTATAAGCTCCTCTAAGATCTTTATTAGCTTTTTCTATGTGCACAATAGCCATATTATCACTAAATTTTTCTCCTATACTAAAGCCTGCAATTTCCCCGTCTATATATAATCCCATGCCTTCTAATCCTAAAACATCCATGTTATAACACATATCTCTTATGCTTTGAAGCTCATAAAGTAAATGCTTATCCTTTGTATCATTTTTTTCATACCATAACTCAGCAATTCTTAAGCTATCTTCTATAACTCCTTCTTCTGTAAAATCCCTTATATCATAGTTATAATTTTTTATAAAATAGTTATAGTGATTCTTTTTGCCATGAAGTTTTTTACCTGACAAAGTTATAAGTTTTTTACTCTCATATAAATAATCAAAGTTATCCCTATCCTCTTCTACCATTATATTACTATAAATTTCTTCATCTTTGTATAGATTTTTTAACTCTTTAACAAAATCATATCTTAAATCTTTAAAGAGATATTTAATGCATTTTTCTTTTTTATACCCCATTAAAGTTTCTATTATATCCTTTAAATTTTCTTTCTTATATCCTAAAGGTTGCATAAAATGATATTCATCGTTAAAATCCTTCTTTTTAATAATAAGAGCTCCTTTATATATAGCGTACTTTATATCTAAAGCCTTTCTCCAAATATATAAAGTTGTAAAAGAATACTCGCAATTTAAAAAATTATATGGTTTTATATAACTTTCAAATAATTTTTTGTCATTAATAGTTAGCCTTTTAAAATTTAACACATTATCCCCTCTTTTAATAATATATTTATTTCCTAGTAACTTACTCTACTTTAATATTAAAAAAATAACCCTTCGAATATTGATTATTGATTAAGAAGAGTTATCTATTTATATTATACTTTCATTACTAATTTTTTGCAACCTCATCTATATGAATTTATATTCTTTTAAAATTAATGAGGTTAAAATAAAACTTAATTAATAACTCCTTACTTTTAACTTAATTACAAAATGAAGTATAAATTATTTTTTTTAATTATACTAACTGTTATACTTTAAATCAAATAATGTTAATACAATAGCTAAATTAATACCCCCTTGGAAAAATCTATACTAAAGGATACTTTTTCTCCCATTTCCAATAGATTATTACTATAATCTATTATTTTTATATCTTTATCCTTATATTTTACAACATAATAGATTCTATCTCCAGCGTACTTAGAGGACACTACTTCCCCTATACAATTTTTATTCTCTAAATCCTTATATATTTTTATATTTTCTGGGTTTATCATTATTTCTGAATAATCTCGTTTTTTACCCTTTACTCTAAACTTTCCGAACTCACAATAAAACTTATTTTCAATAATTTTTCCTTTAAAATAGTTTCTTTCCCCAAAAAAATTAGCTACTTCTTTAGAATTTGGATTTTCATAGATCTCTTTTGGAGTTCCATGTTGTATTATTTCACCATTAATCATTAAAGATATATGATCTGACATCATTAAAGCTTCTTCTTTATCATGAGTAACTAGTATAGTAGTTATTCCTAATTTTTTTTGTATCTTTAAAACTAATTCCCTTATAGAGTTTCTAATATTAATATCTAAACTGGTAAAAGGTTCATCTAAAAGCAAAACTCTAGGTTCTATTGCCAGTGCCCTTCCTATGGCTACTCTTTGCTTTTGTCCACCTGAAAGTTCCTTTGGATATTTATATTCTAATCCTTGTAAGCTTAGCATTTCTAATATTTTATTTACCTTTTCTTTTATTCTGTTTTTATTTTCTTTTCTCATATTAAGTCCAAAGGCTATATTATTATATACATTTAGATGTGGAAACAACATATATTCTTGAAATACTATTACTATTTCTCTTTTTTCTACAGGTATATTTTTTATATTTTTACCACTTATTAAGATTTCTCCTCCATCTTCTTGCAACAATCCTGCTATTATATTTAATGTAGTGCTTTTACCACAACCAGAAGGTCCTAAAAGACACATTAATTCTCCCTTTTCCACTGAAAAGCTTATATTATCCAATACATTTTTATTATTAAATATTTTCTTTATTCCTTTTACTTCTATTTCCTTCATTATATATACCTCTATACATTTAAAAATTTATCTGTTTTGTAATAAGACTTAATACATTTATTTATAATTAATAAATAAATTAAAGATGTAATAATAAAAATAAGACTAAAACTAGAAGCTATGGTTCTATCTCCACTTTGTATGAATGGAAACATTACTATAGGATATGTAATAACCTGTCCTCCCCCTATCAAAAAAGTTAAAAAATATTGACTAAAGGATATTATAAAAGTCATAAATGCAGCAGACATTATACCTGAAGAAATTAACGGTAATGTTACATAAAAAAAGCATTGATACCTATTGGCTCCTAAAACCTTAGCTTGCTTCTCCATTTTATCTCCAATTATTTCAAAAACATCCGTAAGCATAAAAACTGCATAAGGAATACACGGTATCAAATGTATTATTATTACCCCTAATATAGTGTTAGCTAACCCTAGTTTTAAAAAGGATACATGAGTTCCTAATGCCACAGAAATGCCAGGTACTATTATAGGAGAAAATATTAATATCTTTATAAAATTTTTACCCTTAAAATTATATATTCCCAAAGCCTTAGCTGCTGGAATACTTATAATTATAGTTATAAAAGTTACTATTGTTGATATTCCTATACTTTTAAATAAGATACTTAAATTCTTAGATTTAGTATCTAATGCATATTTTAATCCTCTTAATCCAAATTCCTTTGGTATAACTAGTGGCCAACTCCAATTTTTTGCAAAACTCCATAGACATAATATTATTATAGGAAATAGGAAGAAAAATGCGAAGCTATATATTATTATATTGGAAATTATTTTTTTATTTCTCATTTATAATATTTTCCTTTCCTATTTATTGTTTAGATTCTTTTTTAAAAATATCCAAAGATTTTCTATACAAAATTATTAAGAAGGTTGATATAACTATAAGTATAGTGTTTATTACCATAGCATAAGGCCTATTGGTTAAATCTGGATTAGAATATTCTATATATGCCTTAACTGAGAGTGATTTTGGAGTAGTTGGTCCTAACAAATAAGGTACCTCAAAAGCTCCAAAAGAAAAAGCAAAGATTATTATAAAAGAAGATAAAATAGAGGGCACAAGCATAGGAAATATAACATAAAAAAAAGTTTGCGTTTTGCTAGCCCCCAGTGTTTTTGAAAGATGCCACATTCTTTCATCTATATTAGTTAATACAGCATAGATAACCAGTATAATAAAAGGTATCTCCTTCCATACATAAGTTATGATTATACCTATGCCCCATTTATCCATTATAAGATTAGGAAAAATATTTCTAGAACTTATTAATCCTAAATTATATAATATTCTAGCCAATATTCCATTTTGTGATAGCATATTTATAATAAGTAAGACTGCAACAGTATGAGGTATTATTATAGGTATCTTATATATGATATCTAAAATTTTACTCCTCTTCTTATGAGTAAATATAATATAAGCTAAAACAACACCAATAAATTCAGCTATCAAAGAAGATAGAGTGCAGGTAAATAAACTAAATTTTAAAGCTTCTACAAATTCCCTAGAAGTTAATACTTCTTTATAGTATTTAAGTGTAATTTCATTCAAGCCCACTGTAGGGAAATAGCCTAAGCTTTGACTTAGGCAATTTATTATTCCTACTCCTAATATAGAAACTACTATTATTGTAACTGGCAATAATAATATATAAGGTTTCATTTTTTCTTTCACTTTATTTATCTCCTGGTATATTTTCCTGCCATATTTTTTCTATAATTGGTACTAATTCTGCTGGCAACTCTGGTAGTCTGTGTGGTAATAATTCACTTTGCGGAAGTGAACCAGAACCTACTTTGATTTTTTCTATTTCTTCCTTTTCCTCTTCACTTAATTTCTTATTATCAAATACTGGCAGATCCCCCCATACTTTAGGATCATATTTAGATTTTTGCATTTCAAAACTTAATATGCTATTAATAGTAACCATAGCCCCCTCTTTATTAGGTGAATTAAATGGTATTGCTACAAAATGTGTATTACCTATAGTTCCATTTTTAAATAATGAAACTTGTGTTTTTTTAGGAAAAGTTCCATTATCTATTTTCTCTGTTACTGAGTTTGGATTATAACTCATAGTATTTATAACTTGTTTGTCTGCATACATATTATCAAGCATAGCTATATTAGCAGGATAAGTTTTACCTTTATTCCAAAGGTAAGGTTTTATTTCTTTTAAATAATCTATAGCTGGTTTTATTTCTTTTTCTATTAATTCTTTTTCTGGCTTTATCTTCATAAGTTTTTCGTAACCTACTATATCATATATTATATTTCTTACAAAAGCACTTCCTGTAAAATCCGGTGGTGCAGCATATGTAAATTTGCCTGGATTAGCTTTCACAAATTCTAATAGCTCTCTATGATCTTTTGGTACTTTTGTTACTTTTTCTTCATCATATACCATAACAAATTGTGCTTTTCCATAAGGAGCTTCAAAAGCCTCTACTGGCTTTCCAAAGTCGTATTTTACATCATTTGAATCCTTATCTATGTATTTTTTATAATTAGGAAGGTTCTCTGAAAAAGGTCCATAAAGAAGATTATTTTTCTTTGCTGTATAAAAATTTTCTCCATTTATCCAAACTACATCTATGGTTCCTTTATCACTCCCTGCTTGTTTTTCACCAAGCATTTTATTTAATATGTCATCAATATCCATTGGTACTCTTTTTAATGTTATATTATATTTTTCTTTTAATTCTTTTGCTAGATGGTTATCTATCCATTTGTTTGTAAGTTCACTACCACCCCATCCGTAAAATGTTACAGTAGTTCCTTTACTTTTTTCTACTATGGAATTCCAGTCTTTATTCTTTAGATCTACTTCATTTTTGTTTTCTTTTTTATTACCACAAGCTACTAAAGAAAAAATCATTGCAAAAGTAACTATAATACTTATAAACTTTTTCATTTTTATCCTCCTTTTAAAAATAACTATATATACCAATACACATTATAGCATATTTAGCCTTATTCCCCCATAAATTTACCTATTTAAAGTTTATAAATCCCTACTGCTCTTTTTTAATATTTCATATCATATTTCTAGCTTTTTGCATATTATGATTTATAACAAATGACCTAATATTGAAGATTATATTAATAAATTATATATAAGGCTATTTATAGCAATCTAACTTTAATAATATTTAACATAATAATGAAATATCTAATATTATATAAATTACATTTGACAAAATTATCTGAATATTGTATAATTTAATCATAATAGATCATATAATGAAAGGTAAAAACACCATTTAATTAATGAGCAGTTATAATATCTCTAAATTAGATATTATAAATTAATGGTAAATTTTACACCTTCTATACAAGGTACCTTAATAGCTAAATTAGTTATTAGGACTTTAGTAAAAATCTATTATATAATATTTTTTAGTAAGGATAGATTCTGAATCAAAATTATTTTAAATTTGGTTACAGAATATTCTTTACTAAAATTAATTCTTAGTTTTAAATGAAAGGCGGCTAAAAAAATTCAAATAATACAATTAGATGAAACTTCATTTCTTTTAAAATCTACTTAAATAGCTGATTTAAATTACAATAATTTAAATCAGCTATTTACTTTTAATCTATTTACTTTTTATGAGTTTACTTATCAATTACAATCTTCCATCTACAACTTCAAACTTATAATTCTACACTTATTATATTCCCATTTCTAACTTATACTTACTTACATCTTTATAAATTTTAATATCTTAAAGGTATCTTAGATTTCTTTATAGTTATTTTGTAATATCCTTCACTTTCTAAAAAAGATCTCAAGCCCATTTCTGCAATATCTAAATTATTTTTAGGACCTATAGTTATCTTCTCTACAGGTAAATTACCTTCTTTTGTATTTTGATTAAGACCTAATTCTATATAAGGAATAAAAACTCTATTTGAAATTCTATGTTTTACTATTTGCTTTTTTATATTTTTATTAATAACTCTAAACACTAACCTATGTTCTTGTTCCTCTTTAAAACTCTCATCTTTAAAAAAAGTAGCTATATAAGCTATATTATAGAGCACATACACTATTAAAGATTTAAAATCATCATCTTCTTTAAATTCATAAAAATTTTTATATAAATTATATAAAAATTCTACTCTTTCCTTTATTATATTTCCCTGGTGTTCCTTGTTATATATAACCTCTCCAAAATACCATACAAAATCTTCCCCCTCATTTAAGAAAATAGAATTTTTATTTTTATCTATAAACCTATAATTTTCTTCTGTAAATATATTCTGAAAATAATCACAATTAAATGCTAAATTATATCCATCATAATTAGAATAATTAGACCAAAGAGCTAAGGAATCTTTATTTTCCGTAAGAGACAATATGTAAGTATCCCCTAATTCCATATCTATAGTATGCAGCAAAATTTCTATATTTTCTTTGAAAAATTTATCAAATTCTTCATTCCCATCCAAATATTCTTCACATATATCATAAATCAAATTGTTGGTATAATTTATTTCTGTACTATCATTAAGATACTTACTATTAGATAGCCAAATATTTTTCTTACTTATTATATTTTCTAAAGTACTTATGCTAGTGTAATAATATAATTTATTTATATTTTTACATTGATATAGGTCTAAATTATATTTAAATATTTTTTCTTTATTTTCAAATCTACTTATATATGTATCTATAATAGGTTTGCTCATAATATCAATACCTCATTTAACGTAAATTTATAAAAGCTATGATTTCTATCATAGCTTTTACTTATTATTCTTATCCTTTAGAAAATATTTTATTTACATTAATTAAAATATTTTTTATTTAATATGTCTTTTAATTTTTTAGCCTCTTCATTATCTTTATCTAATTTAAAAATATTATTTAGATATTCGTTAGCCTCCTTATATTTTAAATTATGTATAGATTTCTCTGCATTTTTTAAATTATCTTCTATATATTTTTCTGTACATTCTTTAATTTTTTCCTGCGCTTTATTAAAGGCTATAGTATCATTTTCCATAACTTGTCTAAAGCATTTTAAAGCTTTTAAGTATTGCTTTCTATTGTAATATATCATCCCATCATGATAGGATTTTCTAGAATTTTGCATGGACATCGCTAATTTTAACATATTTTTATCCGTATCATTTCTATCATATTTTACTACTTCCTCATATATTGCTATAGCTTTAATATATTCTTTTTTATTTATATACACGTCTCCTGATTTAATAAAATTCTTTATTACAACATTTTTACCATAGTTATAACTAATAAATGATACAAATATCAAAACCAATCCTGAAATAAAAAATATTAAAAAATATTTTTTCCTATGAGAATTCATCGCTTACCTCCATATATGGTCAAAATATATTTACAAAATGTACACATTTTAATTATACTACAGTTCCAAATAAATTTGTTGATGATGTATTAAAATAAATTAGATTTAATTTTAACATCTCAAATATAATCAAACATATTCCATAAATTAATTCATTTTATTAATAAATATAAACTTAGTTTTACTAAAAGTTTTCTAGTTAGATAGGGAAGTATCTTAAAATTATAAAACCTATATTATACGCTATATTTTTTGTTCCATATTCATTCTTGTATATTATATTACCTCAAATTCTTATTAATATATTTCCTAGAACCTTATAAAAAGCTTAGAAATAACTAATCAAAATTATCTCTAAGCTTTAATTATAAGTTCTAAATAGGATTTAAAAATCTATAACACTAATATAAAATAATTATTAATTAAATTTTACTTTATAAGATTTTTCCCTACCTAACTTATTTATTTCCCTGTAAATAAATATAGCAGTAACTATGGAAGAAATCCCATCTGATATAGGTGCACACATCCAGACTCCTGTAAGACCAAAATGATTTGGTAATATCAAAAGTAATGGTATTAAAATTATTACTTGTCTTAACAAACTTAAAAACACAGATACTTTAGCTTTCCCTATAGCTTGGAAATAATTTGAACTAACAATTTGGAATCCAATTACAGGTAACATACATAAAACTATTCTTAAGCCACTAATTCCTATTTCCATAAGTTTAGGATCATTATTAAATATTTTTATAATATATTGTGGGAATATCTGTACAAGTAAAAACCCTACTGTAACTACCATAGTGGCAGAAAATATTGCTATTTTTAAAGTATCTTTAACTCTTTTATATTGCTCTGCTCCATAATTATAACCTATTATAGGTTGAGCACCTTGGTTTATACCAAATATAGGCATTAAAACCATTAAAGACACACTATTTATAACAGTCATTGCCCCTATTGCTAAATCTCCTCCTGTATTTTTCAATGCATTGTTTGAAATAACTGTTATTATACTAGCTGCCAATTGTAATGCAAAAGGAGCCATGCCTATAGATATTATTTCTAAAAATATAGTTTTTTCAACCTTAAAATTTTCTCTTTTAAGCTTTAAAGTACTTTTTTTACCAGTAAAATATCTAAGTACCCATATAGTATTAGCTGTCTGAGATATAACAGTAGCTATAGCCGCTCCTTTTATTCCCATATTAAAGCCAAATATAAATATAGGATCTAAAATTAAGTTTAATACAGCTCCTAAAAGCATGGTTACCATTGCCATTTTAGGATTCCCCTCAGCTCTAATTGAATTATTTAAACCGAATCCCAGAGCATTGGTTATAGAACCTATTAAAATAATAACTACATATTCTTTAGCATAATAAAAGGTTTTAGCGCTAGCTCCAAAAATATTTAAAAGAGGATCCACAAATATTAATCCTATTATAGTTATGGAAATCATAATAATACAAAGTAAAGTAAACGCATTTCCTAATATTTTTTCTGCATCTTTTTTTCTTTTCTGTCCTAATCTTATAGATATAATAGAAGCTGATCCTATACCTATTAGCATACTAAAAGCCATTAACACTGTCATTATAGGCAATGTTAATCCTACTCCTGTAATTGCTAAGGATCCTACATCCTTTATATGCCCTATATACATTCTATCTATAATATTATATAAAGCATTAACTATCATTCCCATAATGGCTGGTGCAGAAAATTTTAATAATAATTTTTTTACACTTTCTTCTCCTAATTGTTTTTGTCTATCCATTTTATTCCTCCAATCTATTATTTAGCTTTATAATTGTGACAATTCAAGGAAGCTTTTTCTAATAATTTCAAAAGTTCCTTTTTTTCTTTTTCCGTAAAATCTGAATACAACATTTTTTCCCAAGAATTTAAAATTTTTATTATAATATTTTTTATTTCAGAACCCTTTTTAGTAATAATTATATGATTAATTCTTCTATCATTTTTATCAATCTCTTTATTTATGTATCCTTCTTTTTCTAATTTTTGTAATGCTCTAGCTGTAGTACCTTTGTCTATATTTAAAACAGTACTTATTTCTTCTTGATTGCATCCATTATTATTAAATACATACAATAAAAAGATATATTGACCACTTCCTATACCATATTTACAAAGTTCCTTATTTATATAGCAATTACTTGCTCTATATAACATTGATATATATCTACCTACGCACTGTGTGTTTTTCCCCAATCTTGTACTCCTCCATTAAATTTATAATAGTTGCAAATACAACTTAATATATCACAAATTAGTTGTACTTGCAACTATTATTCAAATATTTTCCTTTATCCCTTTTAAATTTAATAAATAACCTTAAATTTATATTTACATATCATGAAATATTGTTAAATATATAACAATAAAAGTTATATTTAAACTTTTAAAACAGTTAATAATACCCTCTGTTTTAATAATATATTATTATTTATGCAAATTATTTGATAAAATATACATATATCTCAAGTCCGTTTTTCTTAACAAGCCCCTTATTTTTCAGGATTTTAACTATGTATTTATTATTATCTTAATAATATTATATATTTATTTTTATAGGTTGAAAGTTTTGACAATAAATGATACAATTTTAACATAGATCTTATTTTTATTAATATATTAGGAGGGGTATTATGGAGGCCTTTATGAATTTTATTAGCAAAATCTCCAACTGGATATGGGGTCCACCTATGTTAATATTATTAGTTGGTGGTGGAATTATTTTAACTTTTACATTGAATTTTTTCCAAATTAGATATTTTCCTTATATAATGAAAGAAACTTTTGGTAAAATGTTCAGTAAACCTGCTGAAGGAGAAGGTACAATTACGCCATTTCAAGCCGCTTGTTCAGCATTAGCCTCTACTGTTGGTGCTGCCAATATCATAGGAGTTCCTGTTGCAATAGCTTTTGGGGGTCCTGGTGCTGTTTTCTGGATGTGGGTAGTTGCAATTTTAGGACAAGCTACTAAATTTTCCGAAATAATTCTTGGTATAAAATACAGAGAAAAGAATGAAGAAGGAAACTATGTAGGAGGACCTGTTTACTACTTAAAAAAAGGTTTGAAATCACCGTTCCTTGCTACAATGTGTTCTTTCTGCTTTATGATTGAAATTATACCATCTATTTCTACACAATCATTATCAGTTTGTCAAACTGCTGAAACTATAGGATTACCAAAGATAGTTACTGCTATAATTGTAACCGTTTTAGTTGCTCTAGTTGTTTATGGTGGTATTCAAAGAATAGGGCAAGTTACTGAAAAGATGGTTCCTATAATGGCTTTAATATTCATTATTTGTTCAGTAATAATATTATTATTCAATATCACAAAATTACCAAATGCTTTTGCATTGATATTTAAAGGTGCTTTTACACCTCAAGCTGCTGTTGGTGGATTTGGTGGAGCTACACTTGCTCAAGCATTAAGATGGGGTACTGCTAGAGGTACTTACTCAAATGAAGCAGGTATGGGAAGCGCTCCTATAGCTCACTCTGCTGCAGTTACAGATCATCCTGTTCGCCAAGCTTTCTGGGGTATATTTGAAATAATGGTAGATACAATAATAATTTGTACTTTAACAGCTCTTGTTGTTATAACTACAGGAATGTGGAATACTGTTCCAGGTTCTCAAGCAGCTTCTATGCCTTCAATGGCTTTCCAAAATGTGTTTGGTAAAGCTTTAGGAGGTGCTATAGTATCAATCAGCTTATTATTATTTGTTCTATCAACTATTATAGTTATAGTTTACTATTGTGAAAAACAAGCTGAAGCTTTATTTGGACTCTCATTCTCAAGAATTATAAGAGTTGTTTGTCTAGCAGCTATAATATATGGTGCCGTTGGTAAGTTAGAATTCCTATTCGCATTACTTGATATTCTTTTAGCCCTAGTTGTTATACCAAATATGATTGGTTTAATAGCTATGAGAAATGAAATAAAAGAATTGAAAGAAGAATTCTTCTCAGACCCAAAATATTACCCAGGGGCAAAAACTTCAAAATCTTAGAGCAAAAATTTAAATATCTAATCTTTAATAATAGCCCCCCTTATGAATTTACATAAGGGGGGCATCAATATAATCATAAAAAACTCCCTCTGGGGAGTTTTTTTATGTATGTTTTCCAATTCATTAATACAAAATATATATTCCTTATTAACAAACAAATAAATCTATGTATTTATATTAATTAATGTATAAAAACTATAAATATTTATACATTTGTTTTTCTAAATATTTATTATTTAACAAAGATTTATTAGATTATATATTGATATTTTTGTTTCAATATGGTTTTTATTAAATTTTATATATAATATTACATTAAATTACACATATATTTAAAAAGGAGTAAAACATCAAATCATTAAGATAATAAAAGATAATATTTATTCCTATATATACTTTGTCATATCTTTTTATGTATTTTTTTGTATATTAAAAATAATACTTTTAAGTTTTTAATCCTGTTTTTAATATCATTTTAAATAATAAATTAACCATCTTCTATTGAAAAACATTTTTTTTTATGTTATCGTTTAAATATACATAAAATTCATAATTATAACATAAAACTAACTACTTATATTTTAAGGAGGTTAATCATGCAAACGTTTTTAGACATTATCTCAAAGATCTCTGGTTGGATTTGGGGCCCACCTATGATGATTTTACTTGTAGGTGGCGGAATCATACTAACTTTAACATTAGGTTTTATTCAATTTAGATACTTGCCCTTCATATTAAAGCAAACCTTTGGAAGAATATTTGATAAACCTGAAGGTGAAGGTACAATAACACCCTTCCAAGCTGTTAGCTCTGCTCTAGCTTCATCAGTTGGTGCTGCTAACATCATAGGTGTTCCTGTTGCCATTGCTTTTGGTGGTCCAGGTGCTATATTCTGGATGTGGGTAACAGCAATTATAGGACAAGCTACTAAATTCTCTGAAGTAGTATTAGGAATAAAATATAGAGAAAAAAATGAAAAGGGAGAATTTGTTGGAGGACCTGTTTATTACTTAAAAAAAGGTTTAAAGTCTCCTTTTCTAGCTACAATGTGTTCTTTCGCATTTATGTTAGAAATTATTCCTTCAATTGCAACACAATCCCTTTCCCTATGTGAATCTGCTGAAACTATAGGAATACCAAAATTAGCAACTGGTATTATAGTTACAATTCTTGTAGCTCTAGTTGTATATGGTGGTATTCAAAGAATAGGACAAGTTACTGAAAAATTAGTTCCTTTGATGGCTTTAGCGTTTATATGTTGCTCTCTTGTAATAGTATTTATTAATATCAAAGAATTACCACACGCTTTTGGATTAATATTCAAAGGAGCATTTACTCCTATGGCAGCTGCAGGTGGTTTTGGTGGTTCTGTTTTAGCACAAAGTGTTAGATGGGGTATAGCAAGGGGTGCTTACTCAAACGAAGCTGGTATGGGAAGTGCTCCTATAGCTCACTCTGCTGCAGTTACAGATCACCCTGTTCGTCAAGGTTTCTGGGGAGTATTTGAGGTTATAGTTGATACTATATTAATTTGTACTATGACAGCCCTTGTTATTTTAACTAGTGGAATATGGGAAAAACTCCCTGCTTCTCAAGCAGCTTCTATGCCTGCATTGGCATTCCAATCAGTATTTGGTAAAAGTGCTGGTGGTGCAATAGTTTCTTTCAGTTTATTACTATTTGTTTTATCAACTATAATAGTTATAGTTTTTTACTGTGAAAAACAAGCAGAAGCTTTATTTAACCCAACTTTCGGTAAAATTATAAGATTTATTTGTTTAGGTGCTATAATATATGGATCCTTTGGAAACTTAGAAAGTTTATTTGCAATACTTGATTTCCTTTTAGCTCTAGTTGTTATACCAAACATGATTGGTGTACTTGCTATGCGAAAAGAAGTTAAAGAATTAAAAATAGCATTCTTCTCTGATCCAAAATATTATCCACCAGCAGGGAAAAAAATGAACAATAAAAATAATGAAAAAGCTTGCTAATTTGTAATATACACCAAATAAAAAAGTCAGGATTTCCTGACTTTTTTATTTATACTCTTTTTTATTTATATTCTCTTATTTTTTACTTAAATAATCTTTTTGCTAAATTTATTTTTCCTTTAAAAGGTGCATATCTTATTTTTACATCTATTAAATTACTCTTTTTAAGTATACTTTTTTTATGAGAAAATGTGTCAAAACTTGCTCTGCCATGATAGCCTCCTATCCCACTATTACCTACACCACCAAAGGGTAATGTAGAAGTAGACAAATGCATTATAGTATCATTTATACATCCCCCGCCAAAGGATATATTTTTAATAATAAATTCCTGTTTCTCTTTATTCTCAGAAAAATAATATAGTGCTAGTGGTTTAGGATTATTTTTTACTATTTCTATAACTTTATCTATGTTTTCAAATTCTATAACTGGGAAAACAGGGCCAAATATTTCTTCCTCCATTATTCTATTTTCAAAATTTATTCCTTCTATAATAGTTGGTTCTATATATAAATTATTTATATCTGTATTTCCTCCAGAAACTATTTTTCCTTCCTTTAAATATCCTTCTAATCTTTTAAAGTGTCTTTCATTTATTATTCTAGGATAATCTTCACTTTCAAAGGTATTTTCTCCAAAAAACTCAATTATATAATTTTCTATTGAACTTATTAATTTTTCTTTTATATTTCTATGCACTACTAAATAATCTGGTGCTACACAGGTTTGTCCAGCATTTAAAAATTTTCCCCAAGCTATTCTTCTGGCAGCCAAATCTATGTTAGCATCCTTGTCAACAATGCAGGGACTTTTCCCTCCTAATTCTAAGGTTATGGGGGTTAAATGCTCTGCAGCTGCTCTCATAACTATTTTACCTACATTTATTCCACCCGTATAAAATATATAGTCAAACTTTTCTTTAAGCAAAGCCGTACTCTCTTCTATTCCTCCAGTGATAACCCCTATATATTCATCAGAAAATGTATCTTTTATTATTTTAACTATTATTTTTTCCGTTTCTATTGCTAATTCGGAGGGCTTTAACAAAACACAATTACCAGCACTTATAGCTCCTACTAAAGGAGCCATAATAAGTTGAAATGGATAATTCCAGGGAGACATTATTAAAGCTACACCGTAAGGCTCATTGTATATATAACTACTAGCTAAAAAATTAGTAATTGGAGTTTTTACTTTTTTAGGCTTTGACCATTTTTTTATATTTTTAATCGCTCCATTTATTTCATCATATACAATACCTATTTCTGTTATAAATGTTTCAAATTCTGATTTATTTAAATCTATCTTTAAAGCTTTAAATATATTGTTTTCATTGATTTTTATATTATGTTTTAATTTTTTTAAAGCCTCTATTCTAAAGTTAATATCCTTTGTATATCCCTTATCAAAAAAACTCTTCTGTTTTTCCAATATATTTCTTATATTCTCCATATTTATTTCCCTTCTTTACATTATATATACTATTATAATGCAAATGAAAATATTATTACATATAATTGGAGCATTTCTCTATAAATAAATCTATTGCTTTAATTTCCTCTTCTTTTTTTCCTTCTGACATGCCTCCCCTTCCCAATCTATCACATAAAGAAATTAGAGCTATTTCTTTAATAGAAACTTCTTTCACCATAGATTCTATATCTTTAAAAGGCAAATTTTTATTAACAAAAAGAGGTTGCATATGCCATCTTACTAATTTAGAAACTTCCTTTATAAATTCCTCATCCTCCGTAAAGCATTTTAAAAATTTTATGCTTAATCTCTCCCCTTCTTTATCATGATTATAGGAAGTTATTCTCCCTTTTCTAATTTTTGTAGTAGTTCCCTTACCTATATCATGCAAAAGACATGCCCACATAAATATTCTTTCATTTTCACTTTTATCTCTTTCCTTGGCTCCATTATCTAAAACCATCATAATATGATTCCAAACGCTTCCCTCTGGATGATATTTAGGTGACTGATCTATTCTTCTTAAGATTGTAAGCATATCAAAAGGATATTCCTCTAATTTTCCTTCTTCATATAATTTATTTATATAATTAGAAGGTTTCTCATCCTTTAAAATATGCTCATCTATATCTTTAAACACTTTTTGTATATCTTTATTAATTTCATCTCTAGTATTCATAAAGTCCTCCTATACTCACACTTATTCTTTAAGTTTTTCATTAAAATTTCATATCATATCATATTAATTAATTTATAACTTCTATTTTAAATTACATTAACTATTTTCCCCTTATATTTTATAATACATTCATTTAATTTATTTAGAGCATCATTATAAACAGTCCTATTTTTTTTCCTAAATCGTATACCAAACTAACTATAAATAAAAATACTATAGCTAGCAGGTAGGCACTTAAAACAAATTTTTCATCTAAAGCCTTCCTTAATTTATGCTTTATAAATTGAAACATATTAATCACTCCCTTAAACCCTATATATTTTACTATCTGTAAAAACATATATTTTATCCGATTACTACCATTGCTCTTCTAATACTCTTACAATATTTTATAAAAAATGAATTGAAGAGGTATATTAATCATAAGCGAATCAGTTAAAAATATTTAATTCATGGATAAGAATCTCATTATTGTTATGTTTATATAAAGATAGTATTAAATAAAAAAATTTTCTTTAACCCAATATATATATGCTATGAAATAAAATAATATGAATAATTATTTATATTATTTTTAAATACATATATATTTTTCAATAAAATAATATTAAAATATTCTTACAAGTATTAATTAATCATTAGAACAGGAGGGATCATATGGAAATAAAATTCTTAGGAGCAGCTTCTTGTGTAACAGGTTCCTGCCACTTATTAAAAATAAAAGATAAAAATATTCTTTTAGACTGTGGTGCTTATCAAGGCAAAGACGATGAAGGAGATAGAAATTTTTCTTTTAAATTCGATATTAAAGATATAGATTGTGTAATACTCTCTCACGCTCATATAGATCACAGTGGACGAATTCCTTTTTTATATAAACTAGGCTATAGAGGAAAAGTTATCTCTACTAAAGCTACTGCAGACCTATGCTCCATTATGCTTCCTGACAGCGGTCATATATTAGAATCAGAAGTTGAATGGAAAAACAGAAAAAGAATTCGTAGTGGTCTACCTCCTATAGAACCTTTATATAATTTAAAAACAGCTCAAATGAGTACATCCCTTTTTGAAGGTTACAATTACGATGAATATATAGAAATATTTTCTAATCTCAAAATAAGATTTTTAGATTCTGGTCATCTCTTAGGCTCTGCTATAACTGAATTATATATAACTGAAAATGATAAAGAATTTAAAATTGTTTATTCTGGAGATCTTGGCAATACAAATTTGCCTATACTAAAAGATCCTGTTCAAGTAGATTATGCAGATTATGTGCTAATGGAAACAACCTATGGAAATAGACTTCATGATAACATAAATTCCCAATTAAAGCAATTGATTCATATCGTAAAGGATACCTTTAAAAGAAGAGGTAATGTTATTATTCCTTCCTTTGCAGTGGGTAGAACTCAAGAAGTAATATACGCATTAAATAAATATGTGGAAAGTAATATATTAAAAAATATCAAAGTCTACGTAGATAGCCCTTTAGCTTCAGAAGCTACTAAAATATTTAATGAATACACTACTGACTTTGATGAAGATGCTCAAAAGTTATTAAAGGAAGGTGATAATCCTCTAGAATTTAATGGTCTTTACTTTACTAATTCTCCTCAAGAATCTATGGAATTAAATAAAATAAAAACTGGTGCTATTATAATATCTGCTAGTGGAATGTGTGAAGCTGGTAGAATTCGTCATCATCTGAAACATAATCTTTGGAGAAAAGAATGTTCTATAGTATTTGTAGGTTATCAAGCCGAGGGAACTTTAGGTCAAAAAATATTAAGCGGTGCTAAAAAAATAAAATTATTTGGTGAAGAGATTGCTGTAAATGCTGAAATATATAATCTACCATCATTATCTGGTCATGCTGACAAAAATGGCCTATTGAATTGGCTAGAAAATTTTAAAGAAAAACCTAAGGAAGTTATATTGATCCATGGTGAAAAAGCTTCTAGAGATTATTTTAAAAATCTGTTAACTGAAAAAAACTATAATACCTTTTGTCCTAATATAGGTGATATATATTCAAGTGAATTTAAAGGTCAAAGAAAAA
The DNA here is from genome assembly GCF_001276985.1 of Clostridium botulinum. Lineage (GTDB taxonomy): Bacteria > Bacillota > Clostridia > Clostridiales > Clostridiaceae > Clostridium_F > Clostridium_F botulinum. The sequence goes on along the minus strand of NZ_LHUL01000004.1, from coordinate 717,125 downwards.
GTGTAGTTAAAAATAAAATAACTAATTTATTGAATTCCTTAGAGGATATAGACTCATTAAATAAAGAAGATTTATTAAACTTGATTAAAAAAGAAATATATTAAAAACAAAACCATTTTATCTATTAAATTTTAAAACTATCTATATATTAAAAAGAAAGAGGCTGTCTCAAAATAGATTTAAATTTGTTCTGAGATAGTCTCTTTTAATCTTATTTTATATTATATAAATATAAAAAGTTAAATAACCTAAAGTTATTATAAATATAAATAATTATTTTATAAAAGAGGTACTTATATATAAAATTAATTCATATATAATTAATTTATATAAGCTAATTAATTATTTTTATTTCATAAATTTAGCTACATAATTAACTAAATCTACAGTTCTACATGAGTATCCCCATTCATTATCATACCAAGACACAACTTTAACCATATCGTCTTCTAAAACCATAGTAGATAATCCATCCACTATAGAGGATCTTGGATCTCCCTTGTAATCTACTGAAACTAGTGGTTCTTCTGAATATCCTAAAACACCCTTCATTTCGCCATCTGCTGCTTTTTTAAACGCTGCATTAATTTCTTCAGCAGTTACTTTAGTTTTTAATTCACAAACTAAATCTGTTAAAGATACTGTTGGGGTCGGAACTCTTAAAGCAAATCCATTTAATTTACCTTTAAGACTAGGTAATACTTTAGCTACTGCCTTTGCAGCTCCTGTAGTAGTTGGTATTATTGACTCTCCTGCAGCTCTTGCCCTTCTTAAATCTTTATGAGTTTTATCTAATATTCTTTGGTCATTTGTATAAGAATGTACTGTTGTCATTAAACCTCTAACTATACCAAAATTATCGTCAAGTACTTTAGCAAAAGGAGCTAAACAATTTGTAGTACAAGATGCATTTGAAATTATATTATGCTCTTCTGGATTATATTCATTTTCATTTACTCCTAAAACTATAGTTATATCTTCATTTTTTCCTGGTGCTGTTATTATAACTTTTTTAGCTCCAGCTTCTATATGCTTCATAGCTTTTTCTCTATCTTTAAATATCCCTGTAGATTCTATAACTATATCTACTCCAAGTTCTTTCCACGGTAAATTTTGAGGATCATTTTCTCTAAATATTTTTATTTCTTTTCCATTTACTTTCATATTATCATTAGAGATTATTTCCACTTGTCCATTAAATCTTCCGTAGCAGGAGTCGTATTTAAATAGATGTACTAATGTTTCAGTAGTGGCTCTCGCATTTAATGCTACTATTTCTACATCTTCTGGGAACTTGTCCTGTGCTATTCTTAATACTGCTCTTCCTATTCTTCCAAAACCATTTAGTCCAACTTTTATACCCATTGTTTTTTCCCCCTATTAATATATTATTTAAATAATCTTTAAAATACTTTATTTATAATTCATTAAATTAATATATGTGTTGTATGATTCCTTATTATATATTATTTATATGTATTATTTAATTATATGTGCTATATTATTTATAACAATTTTGAAGATATAAGTCAACACATTAATATGAAAACCTATACAATGTATCCTTAATATATTTTATAATATCTCTTTTTTTCTTTATTTCTCTTTATTTTTTATAAATCCCACAAATATATCTTTTCATAAATGCATATTAAATGTATATAATGTACATAATTCTTGACATTAAATAGGCCTTGTTATAAAATTTACTTATAAAATGAATTTTTACCTTTCGTCCAAGTGATGAAAGGTTTTATTTATAAATATTTTTTAAATGGGAGTGAAAACAATGACAAACAAAGTCAGAACTAGATTCGCACCAAGTCCAACAGGTTATATGCATGTTGGTAACTTAAGAACTGCTTTATATGCTTATTTAATAGCAAAGCATGATAATGGTGATTTTATATTAAGAATTGAGGATACAGATCAAGAAAGATTAGTGGAAGGTGCTTTAGATGTTATATATAATACTCTAAAAATTACTGGTCTTAGTCATGATGAAGGTCCAGATATTGGCGGACCTGTTGGTCCATATGTTCAAAGTGAAAGAAGAAATATATACATAGAATATGCTGAAAAGCTAATAGAAAAAGGAGAAGCATACTACTGTTTTTGTTCAAAAGAAAGATTAGATATGCTAAGAGCTAATTCAGAGGCTTTAAAAAGACCTTTCAGATATGACAAACACTGCATAGATCTTTCTAAAGAAGAAATCGATAAAAAAATAGCTGAAGGTGTTCCATACGTTATAAGACAAAAAAATCCAACTACTGGATCAACTTCTTTCCATGATGAAATATATGGAGATATTTCCGTAGATAATTCAGAATTAGATGATATGATTTTAATAAAATCCGATGGACTTCCAACATATAATTTTGCTAATGTAGTAGATGACCATCTTATGGGAATAACTCACGTAGTACGTGGAAGTGAATATTTGTCATCTTCTCCTAAATATAATAGACTATATGAAGCTTTTGGCTGGGATGTTCCGATATACGTTCATTGCCCACCAATAATGAAAGATGAGCATCACAAATTAAGTAAGAGAAATGGAGATGCTTCTTTCGAAGATTTAATGGCTAAAGGTTACTTAAAAGAAGCTATCCTAAACTATATAGCTTTACTGGGATGGAACCCAGGTGGAGAAAAAGAAGTATTTTCTATGGAAGAATTAATAGAAGCCTTTAATTATAGAAATATAAATAAGGCTCCAGCAGTTTTTGATACAAAAAAATTAAAATGGATGAACGGAGAATATATAAGAGCTTTATCTTTAGATAAATTCCATGAAATGGCTCTTCCTTATTATGAAGAAGCTTTGACTAGAGATTTAGATACTAAAAAAATAAGTGAACTTTTACACACTAGAGTAGAGGTTTTAAATGAAATTCCTGAACAATTAGATTTCTTTAATAATCTTCTTGAATACTCTCCGGAAATGTATATTCATAAAAAAATGAAAACAACTTATGAAAATTCATTAAAAAGCTTAGAAGAAGTTCTTCCTAAACTAGAAGCTCTAGAAAATTGGACTTTTGAAAATATTAAAGAAGTATGTATGAATTTAGTTAAAGAACTTGAAGTTAAAAACGGTGTAGTTTTATGGCCTATAAGGACAGCAGTTTCTGGAAAACAATTTACTCCTGGTGGAGCTTTTGAAATAGCTGATATATTAGGTAAGGAAGAAACTCTAGAAAGAATAAAAATAGGAATAGACAAACTTAAAGCTTTACAATAAAATTATATTTTACACTTAAAAATTGTAATAAATATACACTAAGAAAAATCTCAGCTAATTATAGCTGAGATTTTATTTTTTTATTTTTTTATTTTTTTTATTTTTTTATTTTTTTTATTTTTTTTATTTTTTTCATTTTTTATAAATATTTAAATTTAAATTTGAAATACTATATAATATTAAGAATATTATTTTTGAAATTTTGTTTATATATATCTAAATTTGAAATACTATATAATATTAAAAAATGTTTCTTTTTAAATTTTGTTTATATATATATTATTAACTTCTTTTTCTGGTCTTAATTTTACTCTTTTTTTAATTTTGTTTGAGTCATCTTCTTTTTCTTCTATTAATACTAAATTATTTATATTTTTAACTATTTTATTTTCATTTAGACCTTTATTCGTGAAGGGTATTAATAACATAATAGTTATTAAAAATGAACTTATAAGTTTTAGTGAGCCCATAATATCACCTCTTAAGTTTATTATGGCTCTTTTAAAGCATATTATATTATGTAACTAGGTGAAAGCTAGTTAAAAATTGTACTAGTAATTAACTATTAACTTTTAATCAATATATGTGTATTAATAGTTAAGGTTTTCTTTAATCATTTGTAATATTAATTTATTATAATAAGAAAACAATGTAATTCTATACAAATATTTCAAAATATTATAAAGAAGCTTTTTTAAATCCTCTACCCTCTACTTCTGAAGCATCCAATATAGATATAAAGGCACCTTCATCTATATCTTTAACTATTAGTTTTAATTTTGGTAATTGAGATAAAGATACTACACAATATAAAACCTTTTTATCCTTTTTTGTATAAGCTCCCTTAGCATATAAAAAAGTTACTCCTCTATTTAATTCATTCATTAAAACTTTACTTACATCCTCTTCTTTTTCAGTTATTATAAGTATAAGCTTTTGTCTATTAAATCCTTTTATAACTTTATCTACTAAATAAGAAGCTATATACATAGATACCAAAGTATACAACGCGCTAGTTAATCCAAATATACATGCAGATATAGAAACTATTATAAAGTTAACTATAAATGTTATAGTTCCTATATCGAAATTTCCGTATTTCTTTTTTATAAGTGCAGATACTATATCTAAACCACCAGTAGAACCGTGATTGCTAAATACAATTCCAACACCTATACCATTTAAAACACCTCCATATAATCCCAATAAAAGTATATCATTTACTTGTATTGTATTCTTCAAAGGTTCCGTTAGTATAAGTCCTACTGAAAGAGCTATAGTTCCAATTAAGGATAAAAATGTGAATTTTTTATTTACTTTCTTATAACTTAAAAAGAATAAAGGTATATTTAAAATTAAAAGTGAGTAAGCCGCAGGAAAACCTGTCACATATTGAATAATTAAAGTTATACCTGAAAGTCCACCACTTAATAAATTAGCATGAATTAGAAACATATTAATACCTAAAGCTGCTATGAGTGATCCTATAATAACCATTACTATATCTTTAATAATATACTTATCTAATGCTTTAAACCCCATAATTTTACTCCTCCTGCTTTCATATATTAAAGATTTATTTTATTGTATATGCTATATAAATGTAACTACGTTTTTTAATATAAATACTATGCACCATACCATTTATATTGTTAAAATTATTATATCAGTAATAATTAACTCAATTAACCCATATTAATAATAACTTATAAAAAGTTAATATTAATTTTATTTTAAACTTAAAAACTAATATTAACTTCTCCTATATTTTATATAATTTTATTTTTTATACTTCTAAAAATTTACCACTAAACTCCAAATGTTCTTTCATTAATTTGGAAGCTAATTCACTATCCTTTTCCTTTAAAGCTAAATATATTTTTTCATGTTGATCTACTAGTTCTTTTTTGTTTTCAACATTTTTCATAATTTTATACCTAGCATTTTTTATTAAAGAATCTATAAGAGTTGAACAAGAATTGATTATATTTAAAAGTATAAAATTATTAGATGCTTGGGCTATTTCATAGTGAAAATTCTTATCTAAATTTACAAGAATCTTTTCATCTTCACTATTTTTAAATTCATATATTATGTATTCTAACTTTTTTAACTGGTCTTTAGTAATTCTTTTAGCTGCTAATGCTGCTGCCTCAACTTCTATTATTCTTCTTACCTCAATTATGTCCTCTTTATTGCTCCTTTCTAGCATAAAAACTAAAGACAAAGGTTCAAATAAGCTGTTATCAAAATTATCTCTAATAAAATTTCCTTCTCCCTGCTTACATTTAATTAGTCCAACTATTTCTAAAGCTCTTAAAGCCTCTCTTATAGATGTTCTACTAACCTTTAGTTGATCTACCAGTTCTCTCTCAGAAGGTAGCTTATCTCCTTTTTGTAAGTTTCCAGATATAATCATTGTTTTTATTTGTTCTATTACTTGCTCATATACTTTAGCATTTTTTATTGGCATAAACATTATATAATCCCTTTCTTTATAAAAATTATATAGTTAAATATATAACTTTAGTATACCACATTATTTACAACATATGAAAAATCAAATAAAAATTATGGATTTTAAATATGATGAACCTTATAATATAATCATGACCTTTAGGAGGGGTTTATGTTATGCCTAAAATATTAAAAAATATTAAAGAAAAGCTTTTGATAGAGGGTAAAAAAATTTTATTAGAAAAAACTATGAGGAATTAAACATAAAAGGTGTGTGTAAAAATTGTAATATTGCTATTAGTACATTCTATAATTATTTTTCAAGTAAAGATCATCTAGTTCGTGAAATCTTTGTATCAGATTGAGAAAAATTCATTAAAATTATTGAAAAAATAAAATTGTCTGATACCACTTTAAAAGAAAAGATTTATAATTTTGTCTGTTTAAACCAAAGTAATTATATGTCTTTTGAAGAGCTATATCAAATTCTAAATTTATAAACTAAGGAAAGTTAATCTACACTTTCCTTAGTTTATAAATTTGTTCCAGGTTGTGTATATATGAAATAAACTTACTACATCCTGCTCATTATATAATAATATTTTTTTCTTTTTATATTCTGGCATTCTATTTATATAGTCATCATCTTTTATTATTTTACTGAATGTTTTAGCTAGATTCTGACCACTTATTAGTTCCTTTTCTTCCCTTATTATATTGAATTCTTTTTCCAAATTTTTAAGACCTATGGAAGATTTCTTCTCTTTTTCATATTCTCTTTGTAAATCTATAGATTGAAAATATTCCTTTATATCAAAATCTACATCATACTTTTCAAAGAGATAATTTATAACTGTAAAATCATTGTTTCCTGAAAAAGTAATTATATATTTTTTTTCTCCAGTTCTATATGCATTTTCAAAATATTCTTTGGCTAATTTTAATATGTTTTTTACATCCTTTTTTCCTTCTATCATATACTGAGTAACCTCTATAGCATTTTTTATGCTATCATAATAACAACAGCCAAAGACACCTACACATACAGGTTTTCTATATACATAGTGTTCTAAATCAAAAAATATAGATTTTTTATACAATTCTTTGTTCTCATTAAAAATTAATTCATTCTCATCTGAAAAATTACATAACTTCATTTCATTTCGTCGTGTTATCACCTTATCACTCTTTCTATTTAGCGTAAATTAGTATATATTATTTCCATAAAATCTATATGTCATTTATGAAGTTTTAATAATTTATATACTTGCTTTAAAAATAAGTATACTAATTATAATATTTTTTTCCTTTAATATATTATATCTTTTAATTATAACATCTTTCTTATTAAATTATCTCATCTTTTGTTATTTTTTTAAAAGCTATTTCGTGCATATGAAAATACTCTTTGAATAGATTTAATTTCAAAGGAGCAAATATAAAAAAATACACCTCATAAACCAAATCATTTCAATAAGAAGTTTTAACCTTAACTTATTAGCCTAATCAAAAATTTTCTATTCAAAAAGGTACTCTCCTTGAATTCATAACTTCCATCCTCCGTTCCTGTAAGAAGTTATAAAAATTTTTAATTTTCAAAATTAAAAACTCTTAATGATTATTCATGTGTTTATTACATGTATTTTTTATATTTTCTATATTAGAATTAACTCTGTTTGTAACAATCTCTTATTATACTTTATTAAAATTACTTGATTTTTAATATACTTAACAATTTAAAAAATCTAATGCATATTCACAATAAAGTTTTACCCCTATTTTTAAGGCCCTTTCATCTATGTTATATTTTTCATGATGCTGAGGATAATTAGATCCTAAAGTTTCATTTCCCACGCCTAAAAATGCTAAGGCTCCAGGCACTTTCTCTAGATAATATCCAAAGTCCTCTGTAACCATATTTTTATTCATTTTATATATTTTATCTTCCCCTAAAATTTTATTTATAACCTGTTTTGCCCTATAAACAGATCTTTCATCATTTATAGTTACAGGAGTTGCAAATTTATAGCTTAACTCTCCCTTAGCATTATAAACACCAGTAGAATTTTTTAATATTCTTTCAATTATATTAGGTAGTTTTTCCCTAAATGACATATTAAAATACCTAGATGTTCCTTCAATAATAGCCTCATTAGCTATAACATTAAATCTACTCCCTGCCTGTAATTTCCCTATAGAAATTACTAAAGGTTCTGTAGGATCTACTTCTCTGCTTACTATACTTTGCAAACTCATTACAAAGGAAGAAGCTGCTAATACAGAATCTATGGTCTCATGAGGCATTGCTCCATGGCCACCCTTACCTTTTATTTTTATTTTAAACACATCTGCCGAAGGCATAATTGGCCCTTCTTCAATAGCTACCATACCATAGGGAACATTACTCCAAAGATGAATAGAAAAAGCATTATCTACTGAATCTAATACACCTTCTTTTATACACATTGCTGCTCCTTCTCCAACTTCTTCTGCAGGTTGAAATAATAACTTTATATTTCCTTTAATTTTATCCTTTATATTATTTAAACCTATTGCAGCTCCCAAAAGCATTGCCATGTGACCATCATGACCACAAGCATGCATTATACCTTTATTTTTAGATACATAATCAAAATTATTACATTCATTAATCTGAATAGCATCCATATCTGCTCTTAATAAAACAGTTTTACCTGTCTCTTTTCCTTTTATATTTACTAAAATCCCTGTATTAGCTATACTTTGAAAAGGTATATCAAATTTATTTAATTCACTCTTAATTTTTTTAGATGTATTCTTTTCATCCCAGCTGCATTCTGGACAAGAATGAAAGTACCTTCTTAAATCTATTACATAATTCTCATATTCATCTGCTATTTTATTTATAATATCCATAATTATCACCTATTATCTATGTCTTATGTAGCTTATAGCTAAGTAGACTTATTTTATTATAAAAACTTTATTCATTTAAGTGAGAAAATTGCATAATTTATTTTGAAATATAATTAATCAATATATTGCTCTAATATATTTTTTAAAACACAATGTTGTATGTGAATTTGAAACTTATTAATTATGCAATTTGCTCAAGTTATTATTTATGTTTTATAATCTAATTTTTAAAAAGCTGGAAGTATAGCTCCTTTATATTGTTCTTCAATATATTTTTTTATTTCTTCTGAATTAATAGCCTCGTCTAAAGCTTTTATATACTCTGCATTTTTATTTTCAGTCTTAACTACAATAACATTGGCATATGGTGAATCCTTTGATTCAATGGCAAGAGCGTCTTTTAATGGATTTAAATTTGCTGGAACAGCATAATTAGTATTTATAACTGCTGCATCCACATCACCTAAAGTTCTTGGAAGTTGAGCTGCATCTAATTCTTCTATTTTTATATTTTTAGGGTTTTTTGTAATATCCATCTTTGATACAAGTTCTCCTTCTTTTAGTTTAATAATGCCTTCTTTTTCTAATAATTTTAATGCCCTTGATCCGTTAGTTGGATCACTTGGTATTGATATAGTTGCTCCATTTTTTAGCTCTTTTAAATCCTTTATAGTCTTAGAATATACACCCATAGGTTCTAAATGAACTTTAACTGTGTATGATAAATCAGTTTTCTTCTCTTTATTAAACTCTTCTAAATATGGTATGTGTTGATAAAAGTTAGCATCTATTTCACCATCTTGCAATGCAGTGTTTGGAGTAACATAATCCGTAAACTCTTTTATTTCTAAAGTGTATCCTTTTTTCTCTAAAATAGGTTTAACTTTTTTTAAAATTTCTGCATGAGGTTCCGGCGTTGCTCCAACTACAATTGTTTTCTTTTCTTTTGCCTCTTCTTTACTACTTCCACACCCTGTTAATGCTACTAATCCTAAAATTAAAGTTGTTGCTATAGCAATAGATAATATTTTCTTTTTCATTAATAATTCCTCCCTATTATTTTATAAGTTCTGTTAAGATTAATCCTATATTTGAAATATTTCTTAATAGCCTAATATTTTTTTTAATGTCAATATAAAATATTTTCTAATCACTGAACGCTAATAATATCAAATAATTAAACTAAAATTTTCTTAGATATCTCAAAATATTTTAATACAATTAAATACTAAAATGTTGGAATTACAACACCTTTGTATTTTTCATTTATAAAGTCCTTTACTTCTTTAGATGTTAAAGCCTCTGAAAGTGCTTTTATGTGAGCTTTGTCCTTATCTTCTTTTTTAACAGCTATTACATTTGCATAAGGAGAATCTTTATCTTCAATTAATATAGAATCCTTTAAAGGATTTAATTTTGCCTCTATAGCATAGTTTGTATTTATTACCACAGCATCTACATCATTTAATATTCTTGGTAATTGTGGTGCATCTATTTCCTCGATTTTTATATTCTTTTTATTTTCAGCTATATCACCCTTAGTTAAAGTATCTCCTTTTTTAAGTTTTATAAGTCCTGATTTTTCTAATAATCTCAGTGCTCTTGTTTCATTAGTAGGATCATTAGGAACTGCAATAGTAGCTCCATCTTTTAACCCCTCTAATTTTTTTGTTTTATTTGAATATAAAGCTAAAGGTGATATATAAATCTTTTTTACAGCCTCTAACTCTGTTTTCTTTTCTACATTAAAGTTATCTAAATAAGGTGTATGTTGAAAAAAGTTTGCATCTATTTCTCTATCATTTAAAGCAGTATTTGGAGTAACATAATCAGTAAACTCTTTTATTTCTAATTTATAGCCTTTTTTCTCTAATAAAGGCTGAGCCACTTTTAAAATTTCTCCTGCTGGTACTGGAGTTGCACCAACTACAATAGTTTTTTTATCATTAACTGTTTCTTTACTTTCTTTTGAAGAGCAACCTACCACTCCTAATGTTAAGAAAACTGATAATGTTATTCCTAATAATCTTTTTTTATTCATAATTAGTTCCTCCTAAAATTTAAAATAATATTTTTTTAAATTTCTATATGATGCTTATTTATCTAATCTCTTGTAAAGTATATTTCCTAAACTTTGTATTACCTGAACCAAAATTATTAATATAACTACTGTATATATCATGATATCTGTTTTAAATCTATAATATCCGTACTTAATAGCTACATCTCCTAGTCCACCTCCACCTATAGCCCCTGCCATAGCTGAATATGCTACCACTGAAATTATAGTTAAAGTTATAGCCACAATCATAGAAGGCATAGATTCTTTTATTATTACTTTGAATATTATTTGAATATCACTAGCACCCAAAGACTTAGCTGCTTCAATTACTCCTTCATCTACTTCCTTCATGGCAGATTCCAATACTCTAGTTGCAAAAGGTATTGCGGCTATTGTAAGAGGCACTATAGCTGCTGTAGTTCCAATGGTTTTCCCTACTATAGCCTTTGTAAAAGGAAGGATCGCCACCATAAGAATTATAAAAGGAAAGGATCTTAATAAATTAACAACAAAGTCTAAAGATTTATATATTACTTTATTAGGTTTTAATCCTTTTTCGTCTGTAATTATAAGAATTATAGATGGTATAAATCCTAATGATATAGATAAAATAGTAGATATAGAAACCATATATAGAGTTTCCTTTAGAGCCTTAAATAACATATCTTGTAACATTTTATTGCACCTCCCAAACTATAGATTTTAAAGATAAATAATCACAAATTTTTTCTTTATTTTCCTTTGATACATTAATTACTAAATTTCCAAGAACATTTTCTCTAAACTTTTCTAGCTTACCCCAAACTATAGATATGTCTATATCTAATTCTCTTGCCATAGTAGTAATAATACTTTCATTGCTTAATTCCTTTGTAAAAAATATTTTTATATTTACTCCTTCTTTAGGCAATACTTCGTTTTCTCCTAATAATTTTTTTAGATGTTTGTCGGGGCTTAAAAACAATTCCTCTGAAAATCCTAAACTTTTTATTTTTCCTTTATCCATAATGGCTACTCTTTCACATATTTCCTTTATAACTTCCATTTGATGAGTTACTATAACTATTGTTATACCTAGCTTTTCATTTATATCTTTTAATAAATTTAGTATATCTTTAGTTGTTTTAGGATCTAGAGCAGATGTAGCTTCATCACACAAAAGTATTTTAGGTTCTAAAGCTAATGCTCTAGCTATAGCTACTCTTTGCTTTTGTCCACCACTTAAATTATGAAGTTTTGCATAGGCTTTGTCCTCAAGATCTACAAGTTTTAAAAGCTTCTTAACTTTATTGTTTATTTCATTTTTGCTCATTCCCCATATTTCTAAAGGTAACGCAATATTTTGAAAAACATTTTTTCTTTTTAATAAGTTAAAGCTTTGAAAAATCATACCTAAATCTTTTCTTAGAATTCTTAATTGTTTTTTACTTAATTCATCTATTTTTTCTCCATTTATTTTTACGCTTCCTTTATCATAGGATTCTAATACATTTAGGCATCTTAACAATGTAGATTTTCCAGCACCACTATGTCCTACTATCCCAAAGACTTCTCCTTTTTCTATAGATAAATTTATATCTTCTAATATTACTTTGTCTTTTATTATTTTCTTTAAATTAGAAACCTCTATCAATTTTTATCCCTCCAGTAAAAGTACATATCTATATCTATTTGGCCAAATAGAATAAAATAAAAAAATAAGCTAGAGAAAAATCTCTAGCTTTAATAAGCGAAATTTTCTCATCTTTCAGTTAAATCTGCAGGATTTAGCACCATGTATAAAATATATACTGGTTGCCGGGTTTCATAGGGCCAGTCCCTCCACCGCTCTTGATAAGAACGAATATATTCAGTTTTATTAACTTATTATTTAGCATAATAAACCATATTTAACAATTTGTCAATAGAAATTATAAAATAAATTTACTCATTTTTATAATTTTTCCGCCAAAAATCCTTATATCAAGTGTTTTTTTATATTTAAGCTTTTTATAAAAATTACTTACATTCTCATTTTTAGCAACAAGAGATATTCCTTTAAATCCTTTTTTCTTTGCTGTTTCTTCCGCGTATTTCATAAGCAATTTACCTATACCTAATCCTCTACTCTCTTTTACTGTTGCCACATTAGCTATATACAAGTTACCTTTTCTACATTCTCTAAAAATTGTATACTTAAAATTATATAAAATATAATTAAACTTATCATACACACTTTCATAATAATGAATTACTTTCTTATAAGTTTTAAAACTTAATGAATCAAGTTCATTATATGGTATTAGTATAATTACACCTAATACATTTCCCTCTTTTTCTGCTACTGAAATATACTTTAAATTGTACCTAGATTTTTCAACTATAAATAACTCTTTCAATACCTCTAAGCACTCTTCTTTATTTTTACCTCCTCAAACTTCTTGAGGATGTACCTCAGTACTATAAATAAGTTTAGCTAAACTGTCTACTTCCTGTAATTCTGCCTTTCTAATTGTTATATTCATTTTTCTCATAAAATTCCCTCCAAAATTGATAAGTAATCTTATCTATTTTTATATTATAATATAAAATATTAAGTATTTTAAGTACTTTAAAAACTGAGAAAAAAGTATTAATAACACTAAAATCATAAAACTATATATTTAGCTAATATTACTTTTGTACCATAAATTATAAGGTAAAAGTAACTATGTTTATTGGTTAAAATAAAGTATTGGATTAGAGAGAAATATACCTCTAACCCAATACTCTTGAAAAATTTATATATTTAATTTTATCAATACTATATCTTATCCTATTAGCGCCCAAGGTGTATCCCATGTATTTTCTACTACTGTATCTGGCGCAAACCCTTTTGTCCACCATTTGGCTTGATAAACCTTTCCTTTGTAACTAACTTTATCTCCTCCCCAATATTCTTGTTGTAGATTATATGCAGGAGCGCTTCCTACTTCTCCTCCATCTTCAATATCTTTACCATCTTCGACATCTTTACCATCTTCAACATCTTTACCGTCTTCAACATCTTTACCATCATCTGAATTCCCTATTAGTTCCCACGGTGTATCCCAGGAATTTTGTACTGCCGTATCTGGTGCAAACCCTTTTGTCCACCATTTGGCTTGATAAATCTTCCCTTTATAGCTAACTTTATCTCCTGCCGAATATTCTTGTTGTGGCTTATATGCAGGAACACCTTCTACTTCTCCTCCACCTTCACCATCGCCTGGATTCTCTGGGTCAGTTGTACCTGGTTTTTCTATTATACCTGAACCATCATTTGAATCATAATTTGAAAGTATTTTACCAAACTCAAATTTTTCTTGTAATATAGAACTATCCGTTATAGATACGTAATTTGTTGAACCCTTAGGATTTTGATAATCTCTATTTACTGACCACATACCTATAAGTCCCATTCCTACTGTTTTACCAAAGCTTGCAACCTTTCTTGCTCCATTTTGATCAAGTATACTTCCACTATAATCTAAACCATTCATAGGAGTTACTCCTATCATTTTCCAAATTTCTTTATCAGACTTTTGTATATTAGCTTGTGTATATATATCCTTTAATTGTTTATGAACACTTTTAGCTGACTCAACAACTAAATCTCCCATAGTTCCATCTGGAGCCTTCTGTCCAAAACACATAGTCATTACATTTACTCCACTTAGCTCAACACCATTTTTAACAGCACTCTTTACTACATCTACCCCATTAGTCATTCCTGAAGGCAATACGGGTAATGTATACCATATTTTAAGTGGATGATTTTCAGCTTTAAGTTCCTTTTGAAGTAATGCAATAGCTTGTGAACGTCTTTCTATAGAAGCGGCATCAGCTGTCCAAGCTCCTTCAATATCAAAATCTATATGAGTTAATCCATAGTCTTTAATTACTTTTTTATATGCATCTTTTAATTTATTAACATCTTTAATTGATGCTGCTAATGGAGTATTTGCTTCACCCCCAAAAGATACCATTACATCTCCGCCCATTTGTCTTAAAGCTTTAATTTCTTTTAATAATCCACCACCTTGATAATCTGTAGGCCCTTCTTCCATATCATAATAAGTTCCCCAGGAAGGTTGTCCATTTTTATCAACTATAAATCCTAATATAAAATGTTTAGTTCCTGTTTCCTTTGCGTATTCAGTAAGGGAGAACACAGGGTATGAACAAGCATCTACATATGGTGCAAAAACAGTAGATCCCCAAGATTCTTCTCCTATTCCTATATTAGTAGCTATTTTAGACTGTACACTACTAATTTTTACCTCTTTAGCTTGTACTATATTTTTTTCTGTAAGAATTGCCGAAGTAGCTCCTGAAGCTACTAATACTGATAAAACAAGTGCAGTAAGTTTTTTGGATTTCATAATATATACCTCCACATCATTAATATTTTAATAAGATAAATAGTAAAACCTTAGTAATTTTTTAACTACTATTTGGAGTATTATTTATCATTTGAGAAATTACATTTACACCACTAAGCTCGTTAATAATTATACAAACTTTAATGCTTTTTATAATTAATTTCAACTTTTCATAAAATATTAACATTTTACTCATTCATTAATATCTATATGATATTTACAAGTTAAAGTAAAAAATTAAAAAATTTATTTTATAAGGAAGAAATATATACATAATACAGTATTATTTATGAAAAGAATTTAAAAATTAAAGTGATTAATAAAAAACGACAAAAATTTATGCACAATTTCAAAATTAAAATTGTGCATTTTTTAACATATATATTTTTTTATAAATTTTAAAAATCTCTTAATTCACTTATCCTTTTGTTACTTCCTCTTTATTACCATAAATTAATACAGTCTGGTGTTAATTTATATACCATATCTTTTCTTTCTACTATTATTTTTGTCTTTTCTTTTACCTCTTCATCCTCCACTACCTTCTGAACTAATTCCTTTGTAGGGTTTACACAAATGGGATTTTCCACCATTTTAAACATAGAAAAATCTCCTGAAGTATCTCCATAAGCATAACTTTTCTTTAAATCTATATTATATTTTTCTACTAGTTCATTTATAGCCTTTCTCTTACTGTCACTATCCCACATAGGAATAACATCTCCTGTATAAATACTTTCTTTATCAAGCACATATTGAGCTCCTCTAAAATCATCAAATCCATATTTAGATGCCATTTCTTTTACTAGTTCATAAGGACTTCCTGATATAGTTATTATTTTATGTCCTTGCTCCTTATGCCATTTAATACTATCTCTAGTAAAGGTATATACTCTATCACCCTTTTGTTCCACTACTTTTTTTGCAATAAATTCTATTTGTGATTTATGCAATCCTTTGATAGCTTCTATATATATACCTGCCATTTTTAAAAGATAATTATCATAATTACCTTGTCTTTTATCCCATTTAACATATTCTGGTCTTACTTCATTATACCATCTCTCTGATTCGATAATGTCATACTTTACCAACTTTTTAAAGACCTCTGTTATAAGTCCTTCTCTGTATAGAGTTCCATCAATATCAAAAAATGCTGCAATGTTCATAATAACCCTCCTTAATAATCAATAAAAATTTGCTTTAAATACTATCAAATACAATTATTAGTTTTTATCTATTATATGCTTTATATAACAAAAGAAAAAGGGGTTAACCCTTTTTCTTTTATTTTAATTAACTTATCCGATCATTTCCATTAGCAAAACTCCTAGTTAAAACAAAGGAATTCTTCCAATGAAACTACACCCGAATCTAAAAATCACCTGATAGACAATACATATTTTTCTATATCTCTCATTTGTTCTAATGTTAAAGATAAAAACTCGCATCCTATTATAAAATAATCTTCATATTTTTCTACTCTTCTTACTATAGCCATACACCAAAAGGAAGGTTTTTCTGATAATCTTAAAGAAAAATTTATAAAATCATCTTCCTTTAGCTTTATTTTAGTTCTTAATTTAACTCCAAATTTAGATATATCTATAACTTCCATTTTGGCTAAATCTTCACCATAATTTTCATATATACTTTTATTATTTACTCTAGGATAGTGTATATATATATTACATTCTTTTCTTTTAGCTTTTCTTTTTTCATCATCTTTTACATAAATATATTCACTACTTTTATATATATTTTGTTTTTTTCTCAATTTATTTCACCTCTATAATTTAGCCCCTTAAACTCTAGCATAGAACTAAAATAATTAAAATTACATTAAACATGTTATATAATTATTATATCATTTAATGAAACAAAACATCTATTTGTTGTTTTTTACAGAATTTTCAGTTTTTGCGAAAATCCAACATGAATTTTATTTTCATATATAGTTTAATGTTTTTCCTATAAATATCCAATATTTATTCTACTCAAAACCTAATATTATTGTTATAAATTAAATTGACTTTCATTATTGTTGATGCTAAAATATTATTATAAATATTGATAACTATTTTCAACAAGGAGTGAATATTATGAGTATCTGTGAATTATTACCTGGCCAAACTGCTAAGATCTCTAGTATTTCTGGTAACGAAAAATTAGTCAAAAGACTGATGGCATTGGGCTGTATCGAGGGCACAGAAATATCCTTAAAAAAAAGGGCCCCTTTAGGAGACCCCATACTAATAAATTTAAGAGGATTTGATTTAGCTATAAGAAAAAAAGATGCTAAATTTATATCTGTATATGAATAGACTGGAGGACAAATATGATAACAACCGCATTACTTGGTAATCCTAATGTAGGTAAAACCTCTCTTTTTAATCAACTTACCGGATCCAATCAATATGTTGGAAACTGGGCAGGTGTAACAGTAGAAAAAAAAGAAGGTTTTGTTAATGATTCTATTAAAATTGTGGATTTACCTGGCATATATGCCATGGATACCTTTTCTAATGAGGAAAAAGTATCTAAAAATTTTCTCATCAATGGAAATGTTGATGTAATAATTGATATTGTAGATGCTTCAAATTTAGATAGAAATTTATATTTAACTACCCAATTAAAACAATTTAATAAACCTATTATTCTAGTGCTTAACATGATAGATGTAGCCGAAAATAAAGGCATAAAAATAAATTATGATATTTTATCTAAAGAACTTAATGTTAAAGTTATACCTATAATAGCCTCAAAGGGTATAGGTATAGATAAACTAATAGAAACTTTAGAAAATAAAACTTTTTTAAATTACAAAGATGACAATGATTATAATTTTGAAAGTGAGAGAGATGCTTATAAATTCATTGGTAATATCATTGAAAAAGCAGTTACTTTAGAATACAAAAAGTCTATTTCTAATACAGATAAAATTGATAAAATAGTTCTTAATCCAGTACTTGCCTATCCCTTATTTCTAGGAATATTATATATTATATTTAAATTTACCTTTAACTGGGTAGGTACACCTTTAGCAGACTATATAGACACCTTATTAAATGATAGTTTAATACCTTACCTAGGTACTTTATTAGAAAGTACAGCCCCTTGGTTTAAATCTTTATTATTAGATGGTATAGTAGCTGGGGTTGGCTCTGTAATAGTATTTCTACCTGTAATACTTACTTTGTTTTTGGGTATATCCTTTTTAGAAGATAGTGGATATATGGCAAGAGCAGCCTTTATAATGGACAAGTTAATGAGAAAAATGGGACTTTCTGGTAAAGCCTTTATACCTATGGTAGTTGGTTTTGGTTGTTCTGTTCCTGGAATAATGTCTGCTAGGACTTTAGAAAGTGAAAGAGATAGAAAACTTACCGCATTATTAGTTCCTTTAATGTCCTGTAATGCTAGATTGCCAGTTTATGCTCTATTTGCTTCTGTATTTTTCTCAGGACATGAAACTTCTATAGTTTTTTCTTTATATATTTTGGGAATACTATTAGCGTTTATAATAGGCCTTCTATTTAAGAATACTCTATTTAAAAAAGATGAAGAACCTTTTATAATAGAACTGCCTGAATATAAAATGCCTGAATTTAAAAATTTAATGCTTCATACTTGGGATAAGGGTAAAGGATTTTTGAAGAAAGCTGGAACGATAATATTCTCAATTTCAGTTATTGTTTGGTTGCTTTCTAATTTTAATTTTTCTGGAATGGTGGACATAAATGAAAGCTTCTTAGCTTCACTAGGTAGAGTATTATCACCTATCTTTAAACCATTAGGTTTTTCAGGATGGCAGACTTCCGTATCCTTGTTAACAGGTCTTATGGCTAAAGAAGTTATTGTTGGAACTATGGGCGTTATATATGGTGGAGATTTAAAAGTTACTCTTTTAAATCATTTTACTCCATTATCTGCTTATTCTTTCTTGGTTTTTGTTTTATTATATACTCCTTGTGTATCTGTAGTAGCTACTATGAGAAAAGAATATGGATCTCGAATGGCTTTATTCTCTGTTACTTATCAGATTATACTAGCATGGATTATATCTTTCTTAATATACAACGTAGGTGCTTTAATCATATAATTTAAAAAGAAGGTGATTAAATACCATGGAAATAATCATAGCTACAGTTATAATACTTTTAGCCATATATATATTAGCTAAAAATATAAAAAAGAAAACCTCTGGGCAATGTGATTGTTCATCATGCCCACCAGGCTGTTCTTGTAGCAATAAAGAAGAAAAAACAAATAAAAACAAAATTTAAAATAACCAAAAATAATATTTTTAAAATTCGAGAATCAAACTTTATAAAGCATAAATTTAATTCTCGAATTTTAAAAATGCTGACTCAAAATATATTTAATTTTAATATAGCAAAGATAAAAAAACACTTAATGAACTTCTTAGCAAAATGAATTAGTTCATTAAGTGTATTTTTATCCTAGCGTCATTAAAGTTAAATACCTTTTACTTATTTTAATTTATATATTAAACTTTTTAATATGTCCTCAACGGATACTATTCCTAAAAGTTTTTTTGAAGAATCTACTATTGGCATAGCTATTATATCTTTATCTAAAATTTTCTTAGCTATAGATATAACATCCTCTTCCTCTGAAGCAGTAAAAACCTCTTTAGTCATAACCCACTCTACAGGGCAAGTATCATAGTGACCCTCTTCCATCAAAAATCTATAAATATCTGCCTTTACTATCATTCCTATTAAATTGCCCTCTTCATCAGCTACAGGTGCTCCATTTATATTGTTTTCATTCATAAGGTTTAATGCCTTTTTTATACTATCCTTAGGATTAAGAACAATAACATGTGTATTCATAATATCACAAAGCATATTAATTCCCTCCATAAATCATATATTTACATATGAAAATAGTTTTATGAAAATTCTATAATTAATCATCATAGTCTAATAATAACACATATTTGCTATATATTATATATTTAAAATTTTACTCATTTTCTCTTCCTATTATCTACTAGGAAGACTAGATATGAATTCACTAGTTTTCTTTAACCCCTTCATTAAAGTTTTAGAGTCAAAGGCATAACCAATACGGAAACAATAATCTAAGTCAAAACATTCTCCTGGGGTATAAAACACTCCCGTTTCCTTTAAAAGCTTCTCACAAAATTCATAGGAATGCATGTCCACATCGTAATAAATTAATGCTGTATTCCCGGCAACTGGCTTTACATATGATACTCTTGGTTCTGAGCTTACCCACTGATGTAGTAAATCTCTATTTGTCATAACAATTTTGCGATTTCTCTCTAAAATTGCATCCTTATTTTCTAATGCCAAAGAAGCAAAAATATCATCCAAAACACCACAACTTATAGTATCGTAATCTCTTCTCCCCTTGCACAAATTAATTATTTTCTCGTCTTTTGAAACGATCCACCCAAGACGAAGTCCTGCAAGAGAAAATGTTTTTGACATACTTCCTACACTAATACCTTTTTCATAAAAATCAACTATTGAAGGCATATAACTTCCATCCTCACTAATACCCCTATAGACCTCATCGCTAAGCACATAAGCGTCAACACTCTTTGCAATATCAGCGATTTGCTTAAGTAACTCTACTGGAATTAAAGATCCTGATGGATTATTAGGATTATTGATCGTGATAAGCTTTGTATTTGAATTCACCATTTTCTTTAGCTCTTGTAAATCTGGTAAAAAATTATTTTCAGGTAAGAGATTAAGAATCTTAACCTCTGCATTTATAGATTCTGGAATAGAATAATGTTGCTGATAAGTGGGAGCTACAGATACCATACGATCTCCTGGTTCTAAAAGAGTTATAAGTACCTGATGATTAGCGCCAATAGCTCCATGAGTTGGTATAATTTGTTCTTCCTTTACATGCTGAAAAAGAGAAGCTATTCCTTTTAGAAGACTAGGAGAGCCATAGATATGGCTGTATGTCATACGAATATCCCCAAGGCTTGCCATATATTCCTCAAAATTCTTTCCAGCTAAATTTAATAATTCTCTCAATGTTAATGAATCTATACAGGTTTCTGCCAAATTATATATTGCATCATTCTCATATTGATTCATCCACTGCTCTACTTTAAAAGTTTTAATTTTCATTTAACATCTTCCTTTCCCCAATATATAGTTTACAAGGTATACTAGCCCCCTTGTCATGGTCATTTACATCTAAATTATATATAAACATAGTTCTTGGCTTCATAGGGAGTTTCTACTCCCACTAAAGCTTATTAACAGAATTCTTAGGAGTTTTACTCCTTAGAAGTCGTTATCCTTTAGGAGAAAATGGTTACCAGAGACATAGCCGCTCTTTACTTTTAACTTTAAGAAGATGGGAGTGTTAGAGCGGGGAGTCATCGGATAAAAACCTATTCTATAATTTATAATCTAACTTAAAATTACTTGAAATGTCTTATTTATTATTTAATAAATAAAGCAATTTTGTATATCCAATTATATTAATTAAATTAAAAAGGATGCCTTAGAAATAGATTTAATTTTTAAGACACCCTCTTCAATAAATAAAATTATTTACTTTATTTTTTACATTTCTTCAACTACATCTATACCTAATAGGTTAAGAGCATTCTTTATTACTTGACAAGTAGCTTCTACAAGTTTTACCCTTGCTAATTTTACATCATTATCTTCTGCATTTAATATACCATGAGCATTATAGAATTTGTTGAAAGCTTTTGCTACTTCAATTACATATCTAGTTACCATAGCTGGTTCTAATTTATCTATAGCATTCATTATAGCATCATTAAAGCCTCCAAGAAGTTTTGCTAATTCAAACTCTTCTTTAGATGATAATTTAGAATAATCTGCTTCTCCAGTTAATTCTCCTGCTTTTCTTAATATACTCTTTCCTCTTGCATAGCTATATTCTACATAAGGTCCTGTTTCTCCATCAAATGATAGAATTTCCTTCCAATCAAATACAATATCTCTTTCTCTATTGTTTTTTAGATATGTGAATACAACTGCACCTATACCAAGTTTTTTAGCCACATCTCCTTTGTTTTTCAAATTAGGATTTTTCTCATTTATAATTTTTAATGTTTCTTCTACAGATTGATTTAACAAGTCTTCTAAGAATACAACATCTCCATTTCTTGTAGATAGCTTTTTATTTGCTAATTTAACAAGGCCAAAGCCTACATGTTTGCAATCATCTGCCCAATCGTGTCCCATAAGTTTTAAAGTAGTAAATACTTGTTTAAAGTGTAGTGCTTGAGGAGTTCCGACTACATATATACATTTGTGGAAATCATAAGTTTTCTTTCTGTATATAGCTGCTGCTAAATCACGAGTAGCATAAATAGTTGCTCCATCAGATTTTTTAATCATGCAAGGTGGCATATTGTATTCATCAAGCATAACTACCTTTGCACCATTGCTATCTACTAATAATCCTTTATCATCTATTTCTTGAACTACTGCATCCATTTTATCACTATAGAAACTTTCTCCTGCAAGAGAGTCAAATTTTATTCCTAGCATGTCATAAACCTTGTTGAATTCTTTTAAGCTTAGATCTTTAAATCTATTCCATAATTCAGTTTCTTCCTCAGAACCTTCCTCTAATCTTTTAAAGTTTAATCTAGCTTCTTTTTCAAGTTCAGGGTCTTTTTCTGCTTCTCCATGAAATTTAACATATATTCTTAAGAGTTCTCCTATAGCATCCTTTTCTAGTGCTTCTTCATCTACCCATCTTCTATATGCAGAAATAAGTTTACCAAATTGTGTTCCCCAATCTCCTAGATGGTTAATTCCTATACAATTATAACCTTCAAAGGATAGTATTTTATATAGTGCATTACCTATAGCTGTGGTAAATAAATGCCCTATATGGAATGGTTTCGCAATGTTTGGTGATGAATATTCAACTACTACATTTTTTCCTTCTCCTACTTTAGAAGAACCGTATTTTTCTTTTTCACTTAAAACTTTTTCTAATACGTCTTTTATGAGTATAGTTTTATCTACAAAGAAATTTAAATAAGGTCCTACAGTTACTACCTTTTCAAAACCTTCTTTATTTATTTTTTCTTTTAATTCTTCTGCTATTAAATTTGGTGCTTTTCTAAAAGTTTTAGCTAATTGGAAGCATGGGAAAGCATAATCTCCCATTTCTTTCTTTGGTGGAATCTCTATAAGTTTTTCTATTAAATCAACTTCTAATTCTGTATTTTCTTTTATTCTTTCAGCTACTAGATTTTTGTAATCCATAGTTTAATCTACCTCCAAGTTTTTATATTTAAGTTTTATTATAGGATTTTAATATTTAAAATTAATTTATTCATTTAACAGCATTTTTAATTTTTTATATAATTATTTACTTTAATCTATAAAACATATCTTAAATTGTAACTATTAGTTATTGTTATTATATATAAAAAAACCGTCTCTGTAAAAACAGAGACGGATTATCCGCGGTACCACTCTAGTTGACTAAATAATAATACAAATATCTTTAATATGATTATGAAGTATTTTTTTAATCCTACTTCTAATTATATTAAGTATTATATATTGATACTATTAAGTCCTCTTAAAACTTTAACGCAGTTAACGGCTTACTTATGGAATATATGCTTATTACTTTTATATAAATATACCTTTCTTAGTAAGCTTCTCCGAGACTCTCTTCCCTTTTAAATAGTTACAGGCTTACACCAACCCTGCTCGCTTTAAACTTTATTAAAAAGTACTCTTCTCATCAATGAATATAAATATTTTACTTTAAAATTTATAATCTATTATATGCTTTATTTATTATTTTTGTCAAGTTTTAAAAATATATTCTATTTTTAAACTGCTACTTTATCAGGCCCTTTTTCTGATCTATCATGGGTATTCCAAGTAAAAGATAAAAATACTATAGCTAATACAGAGGATATCATTAATAAAATAAACCCTCCATTCCAACTAAATTTATCAACAACTGCTCCCATTGCTACTTCTGCTAATACTTGTCCCCCCATATATCCAAATAAACCTGTAAAGCCTGCTGCCGTACCTGCTGCTTTTTTAGGAACTAAATCTAAAGCACTTACGCCTATTAACATAACTGGTCCATATATTAAAGCTCCTATAGAAGATAGGGCACAATTTATTGCTAATATACTATTGCTTTTCCAATATACATAAGTTGCTATAGTTACACCTATCATACAAAATACTCCGACAGGTGCACGTCTTCCGTTAAAGACTTTATCACTTAACCATCCAACAAATATGGTTCCTGGTATTGCTGCATATTCAAACAAAGCAAAAGCTAAAGATGAATCTTTAGGATTAAAATGTTTAACTTCTTTTAAGTATGTAGGTACCCAATTTATAACCCCATATCTAACAAGATATACAAAAATATTTGCTATAGCTATATACCATAAATATTTATTATTTAAAACATATTTAAATAATATTTCTTTTCCTGATAATTCTTTTTCTCTATCCTCTACTTGAATTTCTGGATAATCATTTTTGTATTCTTCTATTGGTGGAAGCCCCACTGATTGAGGTGTATCCTTTGCAAATAATATAAATAAAATTCCTACTACAATAGCTATTACGGCTGGTAGATAAAAAGCTCCCTTCCAACTTCCAAATATAGATACTCCTATTAAAACTACTGTGGCAATAAAACCTCCACCTACGTTATGAGCTGTATTCCATATTGACATTTTTACTCCACGCTCTTTGTCTGAGAACCAATGAGTCATAGTTCTTCCACAAGGTGGCCATCCCATACCTTGAAACCATCCATTTAAAAGCATTAATGCAAACATTGCTGTGATACTTTTAGTCATAGGAAAGAATAGGTTTACAATACCAGATAGAATTAATCCTGCTGCTAAAAAATATCTAGGATTAGATCTATCTGATAAGTTTCCCATTACAAATTTACTTACTCCATAAGCAAGACCAAGAGCTGAAGCTACAAAACCTAATTGAGTCTTAGTAAAACCTTCTTGTATTAAGTAAACCTTTGCCAAAGAAAAATTACTTCTTACAAAATAATAAGTTAGATATCCTACATAAATACTTATAAATACCTGTATACGATACCGCCTATAAGCCGAATCAATTTTTTCCTTTGGCATTCTTTCTATGTGAGAAGCCGGTTTAAATAAGTCCTTTAACATTATGTCATTCCCTCTTTCCTTTTATTGTCAATATTTATTAACCGTCAATAAGGATAGCTAATATTATATTAGCTATCCTTATTGATATTTAATTTTTACAACCTAGACATTTTGTAGCTATAACATTTACTCCTGTATCTGCTATATTTTCTACTATTACATCACCTATTTTTATAGGTGCTTGTACAGTTGTATCCTTTAATATTTTTACACATTCCATTAGTTTTTCCTTTGGAATATCTTTTTCTGTTTTAACACAAACCACATCTTCTTCTCCATTTTCTACATTAACAGATATAGTTAAGATTCTTGTAGGATTTGTACATTCTTTCTCTGCATATATTTTTCCTCTAGGGCAAGTATTTCCCTTAACTGACTTTACTTCTTTATCTTCAATTTCTACTTCTAGATTACATCCCAATGGACATCCTATACATATTAATTCTCTTACAGCCATAATTATTCACCTTCCACTTTAACAGTAATTTTTTTGCAATCTAAATGTTTTTCAAACATATCTTTAGTTAATTTTACTGTTTCCATCTCACCTGGAGCTATAACTTTTTTCTTTCTATGAATTACTCTTTCATTATCAAAATATACAGATATGAAACTATCTTTAAACACATTTCTTACTCTAAATCTAACATCCACTGTATTTTCTATATTGCTTTTGTGTATTGATTTTGGTACAGTATACCCTACACCATTTTCTGCAACTAGTTCTATTTTTTCACCTTCTACTTTTTTACCCTTTACATAATCTGCAGCATTTTTACCTGCATTATAACTTTCCTCTGTTACAAAGTCTACTAAATCATGTACGTGAAGAACATTACCACAAGCAAACACTCCATCTATATTAGTTTGCATTGTTTCATCTACTTCTGGACCACCAGTTACTCCTAACTTAACATCTGCTTTTCTTGATAGATCATTTTCTGGAAGCAATCCAACTGATAAAAGTAATGTATCACATTTTATATATTCTTCTGTTCCTTTTATAGGTTTTAGTTTTTCATCTACCTTTGCTATAGTAACAGCTTCTAATCTTTCTTTTCCTTCTATTTTAGTTATAGTATGAGCTAGCTTTAAAGGAATACCAAAATCATCTAAACATTGAACTATATTTCTTTTTAATCCTCCAGAATAAGGCATAAGTTCTACTACTGCCTTTACTTTAGATCCTTCTAAAGTCATTCTTCTAGCCATTATAAGTCCTATATCTCCAGAACCTAAAATAACTACTTCCTTTCCTGGCATTTCACCCTCTATATTTACAAATTTTTGTGCTGTTCCTGCTGAATATATCCCTGAACATCTTGTGCCTGGAATATTTATAGCTCCTCTTGATCTTTCTCTACAACCCATAGCTAGTACTATAGATTTAGCTTGCACTTCTATTAATCCATCTTCCTCATTAACTGCTGTTATTATTTTATCTTTGTTCATATCAATTACCATAGTATTTAATTTGTATGGTATTTTCATTTCTTCTACTTTATCTACAAATCTTTGAGCATATTCTGGTCCTGTAAGTTCTTCTTTAAAAGTGTGAAGTCCGAATCCATTATGAATACATTGATTTAATATTCCACCTAATCTTTTATCTCTCTCTAATATTAATATACTGTCTACGCCTTCTTCTTTAGCTTTTATAGCAGCGGCAAGACCTGCTGGGCCTCCACCAATTATAACTACATCATATTGTTGCATACTACGCCCTCCAATGCATTTACTTAAAATTACCTCATTAATTTAAATTAGTTTTTCTAATATAATATTTTTGAATTTCCACCAAACTTAGTAACTTCATTCCTTTTTATACCTAACTCTTCTGCTAGTATTTCAACTATTCTGTTTGAGCAAAATCCTGATTGACATCTTCCCATTCCTGCTCTTGTTCTTCTTTTTATTCCGTCCACAGTTTTAGCTCCTAAAGGTCTTCTTATAGCATCTCTTATTTCTCCTTCAGTTACTACTTCACATCTACAAACTATTTTTCCGTAAGCAGAATTTTCTTTTATCATTTCTTTTCTTTCTTCATTTGTCATTTCTCTAAATTTAGGTATATCTTTTCTAATTGGATTAAACTCTTTATTTTCTTCTGGTTTTAATTTTTCAACTATCATCTCTCTTATATACTCACCTATAGCTGGCGCACTAGTTAAACCTGGTGATTCTATTCCTATAGCGTTTATAAAGTTTTTAGCATCTTCTGCCTCCTCTATTATAAAGTCACTATTTTCTTCATGAGCTCTAAGTCCTGCAAAGGATGTTATAACCTGTCTCATTGGTATTTCTTTTATACTTAATTTAGCTTTTTCTGCTACAGTATCTAGTCCTTCTCTTGTAGTTCCAAAGTCATCCTTTTCTTCTACATCTACAGAAGTTGGTCCTAAAAGTAAGTTTCCATCTGCTGTTGGAGTAACTAATACCCCTTTACCCATCTTCGTTGGAAGCTGGAATATTGTCCTTTGAACCATGTCACCCACGGTTTTGTCAAATAATAAATATTCACCTTTTCTTGCAGTTATATGGTATTTCTTTTCACTTACCATGTTGTTTATTTTATCTCCAAAAACTCCAGCTGCATTAACTACAACTTTAGTTTCTATATCACCTTTATTAGTTTTTAATATATATCCATCTTCTTTTTTCTCTATATCAATTATTTCTGTTTCAAGTTTAAACTCTACACCGTTCATAGCTGCTGATTCTGCAAGAGCTATATTAAATTCATAAGGAGATACTATCCCTCCTGTAGGAAGTCTAAGAGCAGCCACTACATATTCTGATAAGTTAGGTTCTAACTTTAAAGCTTCTTCTCTATTTAGTATTTCCATTGTATCTGGAAGACCATTTTTTAAACCTCTTTGTCTTAGTTCTTCTAGTTTTTCAATATCCTTTTCATCAAAGCATAAAACAAAGGATTCATTTCTTTTAAATGGGAAATCTATTTCTTCTTGTAATTTGTCGAACATTTCATTTCCTCTAACATTCATCTTAGCCTTTAGGGTTCCTGGAATTGGATCTTCACCAGCATGTACAATACCACTATTAGCTTTACTTGTACCATTAGCTACATCTATTGCCTTTTCCACTACACAAGTTTTTAAATTATATTTAGATAATTCTCTAGCCACAGCAGCTCCTGTAACCCCTGAACCTATAATTGTAACATCAAACATATTACTTACTCCTCCTTATAAATTAAAAGAGCCTTAATTTAAAATGGGTATAATAATCCCGTTTTAAATTAAGGCTCTCAATATCTCTGCCTGAAATAATTAAATTTTATAACTAAATTATATTCATATAATATCATATCGTTTTCATTTTTTCAAGTTTTTTTATATAATTAATTTTTTAACAATAATCACTATATATATTATTACTTAAATACTAAATTTCTTTCTATATCCACATTTTTTACATAACTCTTCTACTGCTTCTCTCCTTGAAAAGCCATCCAAAATATTGTTAGCTCTTTCACTATCTATTATCTTAGAAAAATCAATCTCATTTATACTTCCAAGACTAATTATACCTTCCCCATCCAAACAACAAGGTACTACTGTTCCATCTACTAATATGGCCACTTGATTTCTAAGCCCATAACAAAAACCTTTTCCATCATCCTCTTCTGCCTTTAGATCTGGCCACTCGAATTCATGGTCCTGATTTATATATATTCTATTATAGATTTTAATACCCTTACCTGGAGTTATTTTTTCTTCAATTTTATAAGGTAATTTAAATTCCTTTTCTATTATATGAAGCAATTCAGCATTTCTCTTCTTTTTAAGATTTGTTTTATTATCCTCATCTAGATTCCATAACCTTAAAGATATAAAAATATTATTATTTTCAATTGTATCTCTTACAAAGGAAAGAATATCATTAATATATTTGTCCTTGTTTTTAGAATTTTCATTTCCATCAAAGCTATGTAGGGAAAAGTTAACCTGTCGTAAGGCTTTCTTCATTATAATTTTATCCTTAGCCTTATTTATTAAAGTTCCGTTTGTAGTTATATTAACCTTAAAACCTTTTTTGTAGCTTAAATCTAAAAATTTATCTATATCTGGGTGAAGAAGAGGCTCTCCCTTTACATGAAAATATATATAATCTGTATAAGGCTTTATTTGGTCTAATATTTTATCAAAAATTTCTATTGACATAAATTGCGGTTTCCTTCTTGTCTCAGGACAAAAATCACAGGCAAGATTACATACATTTGTAATCTCAATATAAAACTTTTTAAATCTTTTCACTAATCTGTACTCCAATCTTATATACTACATCTCATTGTTAATAATGCTTATATCACAAAAGTAATCATTCTAAGTAAACTCCACCAAAATCTAAAAATCACCTGATATCTTTACATTACTACTTATAATACATATTACATATAAAGAATTCAAGTTTATCTCATTACTAACTTTGCTAATATTCCCACATTCTATTAAAATGGCAGCCATTAAAATTCTTGAACTTCAACCATTAAGAATCAGTTGATTGCCATTCTTTCCAAATTTCTGGTTCATATCCTACTGTTGCTTTTTTTCCATTACGTACTATAGGAGTTTTATATAATTTAGGATTATTTAAAAGCAAATCTTCTTTTACACTATCTGTTCTAATACTTCCTATATTAGTTTTTTTATATTCTCTGCTATCTTTATTTATTAACTCATTTAGTCCTACAGCAGACTTTATGCTTTGGAGTTCTCCCTTACTTAATCCCTTTATATTTAAATCTATAAATTGATATTTTATTTTTCTTTCCTTAAAATATCTCTCAGCTTTTTTTGTATCAAAACATTTTTTCACTCCAAATATTTGAATATTCATTTTTGCTTATCTCCCTTAAATCTATACTATATTATATGATATAGAACTTATATTTTATATTTTATACATATATTATTATAAACAATTTTTAATATATCTTCATAACATAATTTTATATTTTTATTTATTAATACTATTATATATTAGAATTATCATAGGGTTTATGCCTTTAATATTTAACTTATATATAATGGATAATGGTATATTTAACATGATCGAGCATGCTGATATATATTGATGTATAAGTTAATATTTTAATTTTAAATCCTATAAATTAAGATCTGATTTATAGATTCACATTTACTTTTCAACAAAAATAGAGATATAGAATTTTAAAATTCCATATCTCTATTTTTACATCTTCTATTATAACACTAAATCAGTGTAACTAACATATAAATTATATGAGCTGACACTCCTGCTACTAATCCTCCCACAGTATGACTTAATATAGCTTTACCTGTTAATTTTCTGCAGTTTAAGCTATCCATCATAGCTATATGAGTACTTAAGTATCCACTCCAGCACATACCCATAGCTGTAAATACTGCTATTTCATTAGCTCCAATTAAATTTTTTGATAAAAATTGAGGAACTAAGCTCATAGCTGCACCAACAGCTCCTAAGGAAGTTATTGGGAAGGCTATTGCCTCTGGATGTTTGAATCCAAATAATGGGTTCAAAATAAAACTTAATTTATCTCCTACCCAAGGGAAAAATGCTATACCTTCATAAGCTGCTCCTGTGTATCCTTTTGGTGATGGCCCATTAGTTAACATTAATACTAAAGTACATATTATAACTACTCCAGGAATTATAGCTAGTCCAAGTTCAACTCCTGATTTACCACCTTCTAATAAAGATTCAAGCAATCTTGCTCCTACTCCACCTTCTCTAACTTCTCTATATTTTAAGGAATCATAGCCATCATCATCACTTTCATAAACCATCTCATCCGCATGTTCTCCATAATACTTTCTAGTATGTCTAATCATTAATCTAACACTTACAATACTACCAATAACAGCACCTATATCTCCTATTATAGCAGCCTGTACAAAATTTTCACCTGTAGGAGATTTTTGTGCAATCATAAATGTAGTTAAAATCAATCCCATTCCAAAGGAAGTTCCTAAATTAGTTAATGCTGGCACTTGAAACTTTTTAAAATACTTTAAAAATCCTTTATCCTTTGCCAAACTTATAATTGCAGGGTTATCTGATAAATAAGTTGTAACCACTCCTAACGCTGAAGCCCCTGGCAATTTATATAAAGGTTTCATTAATGGAGATAAGCCTTTATTTATTAAAGAAATAACTCCAAATTCAGATAATAGTCCTGATATAGCTCCAGCTAAAACAGCTATAGCCATAATATAAAAAACTGTTTCCATAAGTAGTTGGTATCCAGTTTTCATTAAAGTATTAAACATATTAACTGTTCCCATTTTAGTACCCAAAATAATGAAGAATCCTAAGAACAAAGCTAAACATATAAATCCTTCTTTTCCAATTACGGGTCTAAGATTCTTTTTTGTCACCTCCTTAATTTCAATTTCTTGTTCTGTTATAGTACTTAAATCTGACATAAAATCGTTCCTCCTTGATTTTATATAAAGTTTAAATTTTTATAAAATTTTAAGTATTTTTATAAAATTTTTAAGTATATTAATCAGTTTCAAATAAAACAATGAACTTAATAGTTGTTTTTTATATTTTAACATAAAATTCGTTTTTAAAGATATAATTCAATTTTCAGAAAATTTCAATAGTACATCCAATCATATATATAATCTGCCCAATGTAAATATGATAAAGTTTTAACTATTTTTAGTTGGATTTTCCACACATATATATTAACACATAATTCATAATTTTACAAATTATTTATACAAATCACATAATACATATATAATATACAATAAGTATAGTGTTTTTTAAGCTTATATTTTATATATTTACAAAAAACATCCTTATTATTTCTTTATATTATCTTGTTATTTTTTATACAATTATATTTACATCTTAAAGTAGTTTACCAAACTATTTAAATAAAAAAAATTAAATTAGCAAAATTTTGCAAGTTTACTTTCTTCAAATGGAATAAAATAAATCCATAAATATTTATACAATCTATTTTGCAATATTTATGTTTTACTATAAATGTTTTTTATAATAGAATATACATCATAGAGTATAAATTAAATTAACAAAAGGATGATTTTAATGATTATAGTAACTGTTGAAAATATATGTAAAAGTTATGGTGAAAAAACTTTATTTAAAGATGTTTCTTTTACCATAAGTGATGAAGATAAAATAGGTTTAATAGGAGTTAACGGTACAGGAAAGTCTTCTCTTTTAAAAATTGTTACCGGTGAAGATAGCCCTGATGGTGGTACCATTACTATTCCTAAGGGAGCTACCATTGAATATTTAGATCAAAATCCAGATTTAGATCCTAATGCTACAATATTAGAACAAGTATTTAAAGGTAATTCTAAAATAATGTCTGTAATAGGTGAATATGAAAAAGCTTTAGACCTAATTTCTAAAAATCCTGAGGATGAAAAACTGCAAAATCATTTATTAACATTAACTAGTGAAATGGATTCCTTAGATGCCTGGGATCTTGAAAGCAAAATTAAAACCGTTCTTACTAAACTTAATGTAACAGACTTTGATAAAAAAATAAAAGAGCTTTCTGGTGGACAAAAGAAAAGAGTCGCCTTGTGCAGCGCTTTAATATCTCCTTGCGATTTGCTTGTATTAGATGAACCAACAAACCACATGGATAATGACACTATAGATTGGCTTGAAAATTATCTGCAAACTAGAAAAGGTGCCCTTTTAATGGTAACCCATGACAGATATTTTCTAGATAGAGTTGTTAATAAAACTTTAGAATTAGACTACGGAACTATGTACACTTACAATTGTAATTATTCACAATTTGTAGAAAAGAAAGCAGAAAGAAAAACATTAGAAAATTCCTTAGAAGAAAAAAGGCAAAGTCTTTATAAAAAAGAATTAGAATGGATTAGAGCTGGCGTTCAAGCAAGAGGCACTAAACAAAAAGCAAGAATAAAAAGATTTGAAGAATTAGGAGAAAGCAGTTTTAACCATAATAGTAATGATATAGATATATCTGTAGCTCATTCAAGATTAGGTAAAAAAATAATTAATATAGAAAACCTAACTAAAAAATTTGAAGAAAAAACTTTAATAAAAGACTTTAATTACATTTTACTTAGGAATGATCGCATTGGTATAGTGGGAAACAATGGAATGGGTAAGTCTACCCTTTTAAATATTATTACAAATAAAATAAATTCAGATAGTGGTTCTATTGATATAGGTACTACAGTAAATATTGCATATTTCTCGCAGCATTCAGAGGATATGGATCCAAATTTAAGAGCTATAGAATATATAAGAGAAACAGCAGAATTTATAACCACAGCAGATGGAACTAAAATAAGTGCATCTCAAATGATGGAAAGATTTCTTTTCACAGATGATATGCAATGGTGCTATATTTCAAAACTATCCGGTGGAGAAAAAAGAAGACTATATCTTTTAAAAATCTTAATGACTGCACCTAATGTACTTATATTGGATGAACCAACTAATGATCTAGATATTGATACATTAAAAGTTTTAGAAAACTATATTGATGAATTTAATGGTCCAGTTATATCCGTATCCCATGATAGATACTTTTTAGATAGAACCTGTAATAAAATCCTTCACTTTGAAGGCAACGGAAAAATTTCTGAGTACATAGGAAACTATTCAGACTTTATATATAGGAAAAAAGAGATCTCAAATATAACTTCAAAAGAAGAAAAAACAAATAAAGCTTTAAAAGAAAATAATAGTCAAAAGGAAAAAACATCAAAATTAAAATTCTCTTATAAAGAAAAACTTGAATATGAAAATATAGATAAAGAAATAGAAAAACTAGAAGAAAAATTATCTAAACTAGAAGAAGAAGTAGAAATAAATGCCTCTGACTTTATGAGACTTGAAGATCTTTTAAAGGAGAAGGATAAAGTTGAGGAAGAACTATTATTTAAAATGGAAAGACAAGAATACTTAGAAAATCTAGCAAAAGAAATAGAGGAAAATAAAAAAACTGTGTAAGTAAGTTATGCTACCCGTGGTTTAAAAAACGGATATGTGCTTATAAAGGCAACTCACTTCAATAAGAGATTCTAATTTGTTTTTTCTTAAAATATATGGCTGAAAATTATAACTCGCTAATCCGCTCAAACAATAATTTTAAACATACATATATTTTGAAAAAACAGCTAAGAATCTCTAATCTTGTTCAAATGCCTTTTACAGCACATATCCTTATTTTTAAACCACGGGAAAATAGCATACTTTTTAAAGATAATTTCCATCAGTTGCTGTATACATTATGTTGAAATTAATATTATTAATGTATACAATTAGACTATGATTTAGTATAAATTTTTAATTTATGGGAAAATTTATTTGCATTACATAAAGGAGTTAAAAATATGAAATTAAAAGTCTTAGTAGATAATAATACATACATTGACCAATATTATTGTGGTGAACCTGCTGTTTCATACTACATTGAAGATGAAGATACTAGTTTTCTATTTGATGTAGGGTATTCTGATTTATTTATTAGAAACTCAAATTCACTAGGGATAGATTTACAAAATATAAGTTCTATTGTTATTTCACATGGTCATGATGATCACACAGGAGGATTAAAATACTATTTTGGACAAAACCATAAAAATAATATTTCTATTATTGCTCATCCAGACGCATTTAATGAAAAAATCATAGGAGGTTTAAAAATTTGCTCTCCTATTTTAAAACATGAACTAAAAGAAAAATGCAACCTAATTCTTTCTAAGGATCCAATAAAAGTTAGTGAGAACATAACTTTTTTAGGAGAGATACCAAAAGTAAATGATTTTGAAAATATAAAACCTATTGGTAAACAGATTATTGGTAAAAATTCAATTGATGATTACGTAATAGATGATACAGCCCTTGTATATAAAAGTGAAAATGGCATTTATATTATTACAGGATGTTCTCACAGTGGGATATGCAATATAATAGAATATGCAAAAAAAGTATGCAAAGATAATAGAGTACTAGGAGTTATAGGAGGATTTCATCTATTTGAAGTGAATGAACAAGTTAATAAAACTATAGATTATTTAAAACAAAACAATGTAAAAGAATTATATCCTTGCCATTGTACTTCATTTTCTGTTAGAGCAGAAATACACAAAACTTTGCCTTTAAAAGAAGTTGGAGTAGGATTAGAACTGAATTGGTAATATCATGATATCAATTAAAAAAAGCAGCTGAAACAAAGGAAGAAATGGATCTTACTTCTTAATTGGAGATATAATAAAATAGAAATTATTTATATTTTATGGAGGATAAAATGGTATGAATATAGATATACCAATAATAAAAAACAAATCTGTACAATTAATTATAATTACTTCTATTGTCCTGATGTGCTGTACCATTATGGGTATCGTGGATGCTATAATTAAACCCAGCTATGCTGTGAAATCTGCAATTAAAATCATTTTATTTTTAGGGTGTCCCTTGGTATATTCCCATCTGACCAAGCAGTTATCCTTAAAAAAATTGTTTTGTTTTAAAAAACAAAGCTTTTTTATGTCATTGTTCCTTGGCATGGGAGTTTTTATTGTTATAATGGGTACATATTTTTCCTTAAGAAATGTATTGGATTTGTCTGGAATTACAATTGCTCTGCAAAGTAATATAGGTGTTAGTAAAAATAACTTCGTGTTTGTCTCCTTATATATCTCCTTTGTTAATTCGCTCCTTGAAGAATTCTTTTTTCGCGGTTTCGCTTTTTTGTCGCTGAAAAAATTTACTTCACGATCTTTGGCATACAGTATCAGTTCCATAGCTTTTGCCTTATATCACATTGCAATGATGCTTGGATGGTTCTCTATAGTTACTTTTGTGTTGGTAATGATGGGACTAGTAGTAGGTGGAATTATATTTAACTTTTTAAATGAGAAAAATGAGGATATATACTCCTCCTGGATGGTACATATGTTTGCTAACTTTGCAATTAATGTAATAGGATTTATTTTATTTGGAATATTTTGATTTATAACAACTGTAATTTGTAAGTTATTAACTAAATTAATTAATTTAAAGATTTATACTAGCTTCCCTTGGTTTAAAAAATAGAGGTATGTGGCGTAAAAGGCATTGGAAAAAGCTTAGAGATTCTTATTTGTTTTTTTTAAATATATTTAAGAAAAAAATGATTGTTTGAGCGGTTAGCCAGTTCTCATTTCTTTCAATATATTTTAAGAAAAATCAAATTAGAGTCTCTTAGCAAATTGATTTGCCGCTCTCGCCACATATCCCTTTTTAATAGGCCGCAGGTAAACTACCTTTTAAGTTGTAATTTCCTTATTTTATTCCTTTTTCTAAGTACTCTTTCATTCTAGTACTCCATAAATCATAATATTTAGGCTCTTCCTTTTCAACATGAATTAAAAAATCATCTAATACTTTAAGCTTATTTAAGCCTTTCATTAAATGTCTTGGATATACAACAGTTTTAGAATAATTATTTTTAGGATCTATTATTCTTAATTTGTATTTCTTATCTACATAAATATCTTTGCATCTTATATCTAATTTTTTGAACTTTAATCTTTCAAACTCTTTTATAAGCTTAATTATATTGTGAGTTAATCTTTTGTTAATCCCATTTTGTTTTATATAGTGATCTAATCTTTCTCCCCTTATGTACTCCCTTAATATAAAGTATTCCCCATAATCATATACCTTGGGAAAATATTTGCTATTATTAGTTTTTTGTAAAATTTCTCTTTCTTTTTTACATACCTTTTTTTCTTTAAAGATTTTGATTACTTTTTTGTCTGGTAATAAATATACTATGCCATTGTGGCCACTACCTAAAAATTCACCTTTTCTAAGCATCTTTTCTGCTTTATTATTCAGGTCTATATAATATTCTTGTTTCTCCATAACTCCCTCTTATATATTAATCTCTTTATAGTCATTATATGAGTATAATATAAAATAGTGCTAAAGTTCCTATTTGACCTTTAGCACTACTGTGTTATTATTTATAACTTTAAAAATTATTTTAATATGATATTCTTTAAGTTCTTTTAACATAGATAATAAGTTTAATTTTTGATTTTATAATCCTTCCTTTCGTAATCTAATTTGTCTATGGTCTTTTTAAATTCATTTTTAATAATTAAAAATTGTTCCATATCATTTAAAAATTGAAAAAGCAAAGCTCTATTTTCAAATTCTTCTCTAGTGCTTGGCAAATTCATCTTTTTAAAACTTCCTCTTAAATCTTCTAAATCTAAAAGTAAATCATCTCCCGTATTTTCTTCATGCAGAGAGTCTGCTACTTTTTTTGTAAAATCTGCTATCATTTCTGTTTGTTCATAGGTCATAAAGAATTTGTGAAAGTGTTGCCTCATTTTCTTTAAAGTTTCAAACTGTTGTATTCTCATTTCCATATAATCTGCATAATAACTTACATCTAAAAGGAAATAATTATTTAAATTAATATAGGCTCTTTTTTTTGCCTTAAAAAGCCTTTCTTCTAAGTCATTAAATAATTTATCCTCCTTAAGTGAAACAGAAAGCTCTCTTAATGCTATTGACATTTGAATAAGTATTTCTTTCATCTTTTCTTCTATATAAAATTGATCTTCCCATATTTCTTTTTCTATACTTGGCATATACAAATTAAGTAATAGCGCAATGCCTGCTCCTATAAACATTAATAAAATTTCATTTATAAATAAGTTTATACTTATATGTTTTTCTGCTAATATGTGGGTTGCTAATACAGAATTTACTACAATTCCTTCCTGTAAATTAAATTTAACTGCTAAAGGTATAAACACAAGTAAAAACAATCCAAAAACTATAGCATTATGACCTAGCATAGTAAATAAAACTGAGGATATAGTTAAAGCTAATAAACAAGCTATCATCCTTTGAATAGCTACACTTAATGATTTTCTTTTTGTATTTTGAATACTTAAAATAGTAATTATTCCTGCAGATACTGAATATTTCAATCCTAAAGCGCCTGCAATACTCATAGCAATTGTAGCTCCAATTGCTGTTTTTAATGTTCTATAACCAATAAACTTCATATTTCATATTTACTCCTTTTATTTATTAATTAACCCTTAGATATTTGAAAATTCCTCTCATTTAATTTATTATATTATAAATATTAAAATTAAAAAATAATAAATTTTATTAGTTATCTTAAATTTTTAAGCCTTCGCTATTAAATTATAGCGAAGGCTTATATTAAATATTTTATATTTTATTTATTTTTCATAAAAAATAATATATAAACATATTACTCTTTTCTACCATAACTTCCCGTATGTTTTTTATATTTATTTATATCATAACCATATACCTCAATGATTCAAATATATACTCTGTAAGTGTTTCTTTACTATTCCTAAGAATCAGTAGATAGTAAAGATTTAAATTCTTCCAAATCTGTTATAGGTTCTCTGCAGGCGTAATTTTGGCATATATAAACTGTAGTTTTATCTTTTATAGCAATTTTATCTTTAATATTTTTATTTATTTTCTCTATTTCATTACTTTTATCATTTAAGGTTACTATTGAAAAAGGTATATATCTATTATTTACTTCATTTATAAACTTATAGAAATCTTCATCTTTTTTATTATAAGCTAATGTTATTTCCTTTACAGGTGATATATTATACATATAAGCTATTACAGAAAATAAGTGATACATTGGTCCACTTTTTATATTTGTTGCAAAAAACTTAAATTGCTTATCCACCAAATCTTTATATCTATCCTCTCCTGTAATATAGTAAAGTAAATTCAATGTTAAAGATGCTACAGCATTTCCTGATGGCGTAGCCCCATCATAGATTTCCTTTGGTCTTACTAAAAGTTTTTCACTATTTTTACTGTATAGATAAAATCCACCATCCTCTTTATGCCAAAATAAATCTATCATACTATTAGCAACTTCTATAGATTTTTCTAAATAATAAATATCAAAACTTGCTTCATATAATTCTATAAGTGCCCATAAAAAGAAAGCGTAATCATCTATAAACCCTTCATTACCTCTTTCTCCCTCTCTAATTCTTGCATATAATGTACCTTTTTCATCCATTAGGTTTTCTATTATAAAATTTGCTGATTTTTTTGCTATCTCTATATAATTATCATTTTTTAGACTTCTCCCAGCCTTAGAAAAAGCTACTATCATTAAAGCATTCCATGAGGTTAGTATTTTATCATCTTTATAGGGATGTATTCTTTTTTCTCTGTATTCAAATAACTTTTCTCTAATTTTTTCTAATTTATCTTTATTATTATCTACAATCTTTAAGTCTGTATTTATAAGATTAGCTATATTTTTATTCTCAAAATTTCCTTTAGATGTTATATCATAAATCTTACAGTAAAGTTCCCCTTCTTCCTCACCTAAAATATCCATTATTTCTTCTTTAGTCCATAAATAAAATTTCCCTTCTACCCCTTCAGAATCTGCATCCTCCGCAGAATAAAACCCTCCCTTTTCAGAAGTCATGGATTTTTTTACATAGTTTAATACTTTTTCTGTTATATCTTTAAATAATGGATTCTTTGTAGCTTCATAAGCTTCTGTATAAGCCATAGATAAGAGTGCATTATCATAAAGCATCTTTTCAAAGTGAGGTACAAGCCACTTATTATCTGTAGAATATCTTGAAAATCCAAAACCTATATGATCAAATATGCCACCTTTATACATACTAGTTAAGGTTTTATTTATAACATCTAACACTTTTTCATCCTTTTTAAAATAATAGTACCTTAATAAAAATAATATGTAATGAGCTGTAGGAAATTTAGGTTTTGTACCAAAGCCACCATATTTGCTATCAAAATTATCTAGTAGAGTCTGAGCGGCTTCTTCAATAATATATTCTTCAAGTTCACCTTGTCTATGATTATCTTGAAATCTTTCTATTTGCTCTAATATTCTATTACTGGATTCTAATATTTTATTTTTATCTTCTCTCCAAAGATTACTTATAGATCTTAAAATATCCATAATTCCAGGTACATTGTACTTTCCCCATTTTGGGAAATAAGTACCTGCAAAAAAGGGCTTTTTATCTGGAGTCATAATTATAGTTAAAGGCCATCCACCACTACCAGTATAAGCCTGACAAAAATTCATATATATACTATCTATATCTGGTCTTTCTTCTCTATCTACCTTTATAGAAATAAAGTTCTTATTTAAAACTTCCGCAACTTCCTCATCCTCAAAGGACTCTCTTTCCATAACATGGCACCAATGACAGGTAGAATAACCTATACTTAAAAATACAGGCTTATCCTCTATCTTTGCTTTTTCAAAAGCTTCTTCTCCCCAAGGATACCAATCTACTGGATTATGAGCATGTTGAAGTAAATAAGGGGATTTCTCATTTATTAATCTATTCGTACTTGTTAGGTTCATAAAAACACCTTCTTAAAATTTATTAATAAAATTAGTATACCCAGTAAAATTTCTTTAACTCCCCTTAAAATAAAAAAGCAACAAAAAAAGAATGGATGAGTTACCCCTATGCTCTTATTATTTTTGTATAGTTTCTCACTATACAAGCCTGATTACTCATAAATTGCTAATATAAATTAAACCCATAGGCATTGAAATTCTTTTTAAACAAATAAAGGGGCTGTCCCATAATGCATAAAATTCATTATGAGAAGGCCCTTCTCTGTTTATAGTTAAATTTTATTTATGACTATCTCAATCATAGATATAATTAAAATTCAATATATCTAGTTTGTTTTTTCCCAAAGGGTAGGAGTATTTATAGGTTCCCATCCTATTAGAGAAGTATGTGTCTGTATGCATCTGTAATTAATTCCTTCATAATTTACAATGTCTCCAACTTTATATAAAATATTTGTTCCCCATTTTTCTACATCAGATTCAGATTTAGTCTGTACTATTATAGCTTTACTCCATTCGCTATTCCCTACTGAATTCACAGCCCTTACCTCATAGCTATGCATAGAGCCTGGTTTGAGATTAATATGTTTGTATGGATTATTCACATTATTTATTATGTTTCCATCAACCTTTAAATCATAGCTAGTTGCTCCAAGTGCTAAATTCCATGCTATATTTATTTGTGTCTTACTTATAGCTTCTCCCTTTAAACCTATTGGTATAGATGGTTTCTCAGTTACTGGTGGTTGCTTAAAATTATCAAAATATTCTCTATAACTTGTTGAAAATTCATAATTACTTTTTGCATCCCAATTAATTGACCATGTCATTAATCCTTTGAAAGCTGGATATCCATTACTATTTACAAGCTTATACTTTCCTCCATAAGGAATTCCTCTCATAAGATAGTTCAATGCCTTTTTCATTTCGCTAGGTTTAATATATCCTCCACTAGGAGCAGCTGACGGACAAGCTGGTAAACCTATTACCACCTGTTCTTGCTTTAATGGTGTAAATATATTATCTGCATTCCCTGCTACAGGAAAACCTTGTAATAACATTTCTGCCATTGCCACCTCATAATCTGCTGTTCCCTGTGTATAATTATTTCCATCAAGTGCTGTATTTCCTCCCGCATTATAATGCTGTACATGGATATAAGTAAGTTTATCCCTTAATCCATGTATTATTGGTAAATAAGCTCCCCAAATTCCTGCATAAGCCACATATCCACCTTGTACATATGCTGTTTCAGGAGCCATACTTAATACAAAATCTGGACCATAATGATCACATATAGCTCTAACAGCAGAAATAAGGTTTACAATCTGTGGAGTCTTAGGATTCTTAAAATCTTTATCATTATTTATTAAATTTATCCCAGATTCCAAATCAATATCTATGCCATTAAATCCATACTTATTAATCAAAGATATCATAGAATCTATAAAATTCTTTTTTGCATTTTCATCGGGTAATAATACTACCCCATTTTGTCCTCCAATAGAAAGAACAACTTTTTTTCCTATGCTATTAAGATATGCAATGTCTTCTTTAAATTCTTGATCGGTTCCTATTTCCGGTGAAAATTTTATAGTAGCCCTATCTCCTATAGATTCTCCAAATGCTACATTTATAACATCCCACTTAGTAGATACATCTTTTAGTCTAATAATTCCAGTGCCATTGTCAAAATTATGCCAATATCCTACCAATATTTTGTCAGAAGAATTTGAGCTAGCAAATACATTAGTTATAGGCATAAACAAAAATACCATAACTAATACTAAAGAGATTGGAAATATTCTTTTAAACACTTTTTTCATTTTTCTAATATCCTTTCATTATTAATACTTTCATACTAATACATAGGACTTTATCCATTAAATTATTCCAAATATATTATAATGACTAAATTTTTAAACAAAATTTGGCTATAAAGCAGATGAGGGACTTCTCACATTGTATTTTTATACATTGTGAGGCAGTCCCTTTATTTTATATTAACAATTTTTAATATTCGTTCTTACAATCACATTTACATTTATTACAGCAACAACATTTACAACAAACTTTAAAACATCTGCAGACCTTTATAGTAACAGTTGATGTGTTATTATTTAGATTTGGATCTGGTGTTGTCGAAGTTACTTTTGCGGTATTAGTTATAGTAGTTATACATTTACATTTTGTGCTTGATGATACTACTTTACCTCTTATTATTATAGTTATTGAAGCTCCGGCTGGTAATGTTCCTATATCAAAACTTCCTGGCCATGGACTAAATGTTAATCCTCCATTTATTGAAACTTCTGGTCTTATAATTTCAGGTGGAATAGTATCCGTTACCACAGCATTTTGGGCAGCTGCTGGTCCTGCATTGGACACTACAATTGTATAAACTACCGTATCTCCTGGCCTTACTCGCTTTGTGATTGCTGTTTTTACAACTGAAACATCTGCTTCTTCTGGCGCTACTGGATTTGGACTTGCTGTCTTTACAACTGAAACATCTGCTTCTCCTGGCGCTACTGGATTTGGACTTGCTGTCTTTACAACTGAAACATCTGCTTCTCCTAAAACAACCGGGATAACTTCTACCTCTACTGTGGATGTGTTATTATTTGGATTAGGATCTGGTGTTGTTGATGTTACAGTTGCAGTATTACTTATAATCCCTGTAGCTGTTGGTGAAACTATTCCTCTTATTAAAATAGTTTTTGTTTTACTAGCTGGTAATGTTCCTATATTAAGACTTCCTGGCCATGGACTAAAGGTTTCTCCTCCATTTGTTGAGAATTCTGCTCCTGTTATTTCAGGTGAAATAACATCCGTTAAAACAACATTTTCAGCAGAGGATGGCCCAAAGTTTGTTACATTAATTGTATAGGTCAAAAGCTCTCCAGCCATTACTGGGTTTGGGCTTGCTGTTTTTACAACTGAAACATCTGCTACTACAGGAGCGAGAACTTCTACATCTACTGTTGATGTGTTATTGCTTGGATTAGGATCTGGTGTTGTTGATGTTACAGTTGCAGTATTGCTTATAATCCCTGCAGCTGTTGGTGACACTGTTCCTCTTATTAAAATATCTCTTGTTTCACCATTTAATAATGTTTCTATAACAAGACTTCCTGTCCATGGACTAAAGGTTGATCCTCCATCTTCTGAGAATTCTGCTCCTGTTATTTCAGGTGGGATAGTATCCGTTAAAACAATATTTTGGGCATCTGCTGGTCCAAAATTTGATACTCTAATCGGAAAAACTACCACCTCTCCTGCAGGTACCGGATTCAGTCCTACTGATTTAAAAACTCCAACATCTGCTTCTTCTGTAGATTCGTTAACTTCTATAACTGATGTTGATGTGTTATTACTTAGATTAGGATCTGGTGTTGTTGATGTTACCTCTGCAGTATTAGTTATGAAACCTGGAGCTACTGAGGCTACTGTTCCTCTTATTAAAATAGTTCTTGTTTCCTGATTTAACAATGTTCCTATATTAAAACTTCCTGGCCATGGACTAAAGGTTACTCCTCCATCCGTTGAGAATTCTGCTCCTGTTATTTCAGGTGGAATAGTATCTGTTAAAACAACATTTTGGGCATCTCCTGGTCCAAGATTTGATACATCAATTGTATATGTCAAAGTCTCTCCTGACATTACTGGGTTTGGACTTCCTGTTTTTATAACTCCAACATCTGCTACTACAGCCCTAACTTCAAGTGGTACAGTATTGGAATCAACAGTAAAATTATTTTCTATTCCTCCTTCTACAGGTGTATAAGAATAGTTTATTGTTGCTGTATTAAGAGCTGGATTAGGGGTTGGAACAGCGTTAACTAC
Organism: Clostridium botulinum; assembly: GCF_001276985.1. Lineage (GTDB taxonomy): Bacteria > Bacillota > Clostridia > Clostridiales > Clostridiaceae > Clostridium_F > Clostridium_F botulinum. Next base: position 672,602 of record NZ_LHUL01000004.1, on the reverse strand, counting down.
AGCATCAAAAGTTATAGTAGCAGTAGAGCCTCCTGGAATATTCGGTATAGTGAATCCAACATTAGGATCGAATGATCCCTCTGATACTCCATTAACTATTACGCTACCAGCCACAAATAATAATCCATTTGGTATGTTATCTTTAAAAAATACATTTGTTAAAGGACTAGTACAAGTATTTTCTAATGTCACTGTATAGGTTACCGTTTCCCCAACATTTGCAACAGGGGTACTAATAGTTTTTACAGGTGTAAATAGAGGAACCTGAACTTCGTTTAATGCTACATCATCTATAGCATAATCATTTCCAATAACCTCTGGACCTTCACTTAAAAATTCTACCGTTAAGCTTGTGTTATTTTGTGAATTGATTACAGTACCTATTTGTTTCCATTCTGGAGCATTTGTATTAACGGGAATCTGAGCCCACAATGTTGCACTATATAGTACATCACCATTTGAAGCAAGTATTCGTACGCCCAGCTCAGGATTTGGATATCCTATTACTTTAAATAAATTTAGAATCCAAGAACTAAATAAATAGTTTGTATTAGGCTGTACTGAAACTACATCTCTAAAAAAAATAGCCCCTGGATTAAAACCATTTACCACCATCATTCTTCCTGTTTCATTACCTGTAGTATGGTCTGCAATACGCCACCAAGCACCTATTTCATTACTCATTGCATTAGTCATAATGTTTTGTACTGTATATTCACCACCAATAGGTGTAAACTTAGTTGGATCCGGTAATACATAGGTAAAATCTGAGGTTACACCTGGGTAAGGTTCAACTGGAGCACCCGTATTAGCAGGAGTACCTGGAGGGAAAAGCCCAAATGTTCCATTATCAGCAACATTAATAAGATTTACATTTGAAACTGACACACATGGATCTAGTATATTTTGTATAGGTGTATATATAACTGGGCCATCAAGGAAATTTTCATTCGTTAAATCTACTCCTGTAACAGTTACTAGAAGTGTATCTGGAGTTAAAGAATCTAAATTAGTTGAACCTGGTGGAGGATCGCTCGCAAAGCTTATTGGAGGATTTGTTCCAACTGGGACAGGTCCAACTACTGCGTTATTGAAATCTCCTGGTGTTGGAACGCCCCCAGGTGTTCCAAAGAATTGTACAATTCTATAATCACCATTTGGGACATTTATAAATGAATAATTTCCATTAGTATCTGTAAGAACTACAAGTCTAACATCTGTAGCGGTATTTTGTAATACCACGGGTACATTAGCTATACCTGAATCCCCAGCATTAATTGTAGCACTTCTATCTCGGTCGAATACAACTCTACCTGATATTGTTGCCATATATGCTCACTCCTTATAATTATTTTAAATAATAACTACTTTAATAAGTAATAGCTACTCATATCATATTACTTAGATATCCCAATTTCATTAGTTACATTTTCTACTACTATAAATTCCTAATTCTTTAATTACAACATACATTAGTAGTCTAAAAAATGTACCTGATTATATAGTATTCATTTTACTTATCTGGGTGATACTAATGGAATTTGCACTACTTAAATAAAGTTTAAATTTATGATAAATACCGTAATAATATTTATTAACATTTTGTCATTCTCCATTTTGAAAGTAAACTATTTTTTAACTTTTATCTTCTTTTAAAAGCATTACAAGAACATAATCATATTATATAAATATGGATCTAATTTTAAATTAAAAATTGATTTCCTATATGTTTTTTAATAGCTTAAAAGGAGTTGATATATTGGAAGCTAAGAAAAAAAGGATTTAATATAGCCTATGTTGGATATATAAATTTTAAAAAAGGACCTATGTTACTTTTGCATGCCTTTAAAAAGATTTTTGATACAGACAATAGATATAAACTTCATATTGCTGGAACCTTTGATGAAGATCGATATAGATTATATTTTAATCAAATGATTAAAGAATTGGGATTAGAAAAAAATATTATATTTTACGGCTGGCAAAAGGATATAAATAAATGGTTAGAAGATAAAAATTATCTCGTTTGTACCAGTGTACTAGAAAGTCAAGGTCTTGGGATTATGGAGGCTATGTCAAAAGGAATCAGGCCCCTTATTCATAATTTTGTAGGAGCTAAAGAAGTGTATCCAGAAAAATATGTATGGAGTTCTTTAGATGATATAATAAATATTTATAAATGATGAATAACAAAGAACTATAAAATTTTAAGTTATCTTATTTTTTCAAATACCATATTTTCTCTCTTTATAAAAATATCCTAAAATTAAACAATAATCCTAATAAAACTAAATTGAGATCTATTCAATACATTTTAAAGACTTGTTGCTACAAACTAATGAAATTAATTCCATATTCTACGATATAATAAGTGTAAAAACCATACAAAACTTCAAAAATTCTATTAAAGGAGGCATATTTATGAATATATCTTTTTCACCCAAACATCAGATGGGTTCAATAAATTTAAATTATCCATCTAATGCTAAAACTTTTGTTAACAATAGAAACTCTCAAAAACAGGATCTTATTAATAGAGGAAATAAGATCACCTGCTTTAAAGGAAATTCAGGGAAAAATAATGTATTAAAAAATCTAATGGAACAAAAATCTAATTTGATGGAAATGAAAAATTCTATTATGGAAAGAGGATTAAAAAAAGATAATGATCCTTTAACTATAAAAGAAAAGCTTGAAAGTATTGATAAACAAATTAAAGAAATTGATAAACAAATTAATGATCTTCAATTAGAAGAACAACGTAATTCAATGGGCATTGAAAGTAAAGATAAAGATAAAAATAAGAAAAACCAAAACTCTAAGAAAACATCAAATACATATTCAGAAAAGGATATGAAAACAGATGAATCTATGGACAATCTTTTAAGTCTTTCTACCAATCTATCACAAGCTAAATCATTATCCTCTCAAAAAACTTTAATATCCGGTAGGGCAAGAGTTTTAGACTGCGAAATAAAAACAGATGAAAAAAGAGGACTAGACCCTGTTAATAAAAAAGAGCAACTTGATAAAATAAAAAATGGGCTTGAAAATATTGATAAAGAACTAGGTAAAAACTTAAAAAATATAAACAATAATAATACAGAAAATAACACTTCTAATAATATGGTTAATAATAATGAACAAAGTAAAGATGTAAATTCGAGTTCAGTCTCAAAAAGCTCAAATGAATTAGCTATAAGGCGACAACAAATTGTACAAAATATTAAGCATTATGAGGACAACCTTCCTAATAAAGCTAAAGATAATAAAGAACAAATTAATATAATCGCTTAAAACTCATTTTATTACCATCTAGTTTTAGCCTATAAAATTTTATTTATAGACTTAGTTAGATGGTATACTTACTTTGGAGGTGATTCAATGCTAAAGTTAGCTATTTGTGATGATGAAAAAACCCAAAGAGAAGAAATAGTAGGTATTATTGTTGAAGCTTTACGATTAAAAAACAAACAGTATAAAATATCTGAATTTAATAATGGAGAAGATTTAATATCCTCAACAGATGACTTTGATATATATTTTTTAGATATAAAAATGGATAAATTAACGGGCCTAGAAGTTGCAAAAAAAATTAGACTTATAAATGAAGAAGCAGTTATTGTATTTATAACAGGACTTAAAGATTATGTTTTTGACGCATTTGACGTAAAGGCTTTTCACTATATTTTAAAACCCATTGATGAAAGTAAACTTAAAGATGTTTTATGTTCAGCTTTACTGCAGTTTGATAAAAAAGATAAGTTTATTATTGCTAAAACAATTAGCCAAGCTACTAAAATTTTTCTTAAAGATATAATGTACATAGAATCACAACATAGGAAACTAAAAATCCATACTAAAAATAATATTATTGAATATTACCATAAAATATCTGATATTGAAAAAGAACTTTATGGATGTAATTTTTTTAGATGTCATAAAAGTTATATTGTAAATTTAAAGTATGTTGAAAGCTATGATAATGTATTTATAACCTTAATAAACTCAGAAAAAATATATGTTTCAAAATATAGATTAGATGATTTTTCAAAGGCCTTTATGTATTATTTAAAAAATGAGGTTCAGTAATTATGGAAAAACAACAAATATTACAGATTTCTCGATTTTTATCAGGATACTCAACAATGATTTTTCTATATACAATCAAATACTATTTCTATAAAAATTTTTTAGGATTTAAAAATAAAGTTTGGCATTTTACTTTATGTGCATTATTAGTAACAGTTATTGATTTTTATATGATGAAAACAATATCCCTACTATGGAGTATAATTATAAATAATATAATTTGGCTACTAATTATATGTTTTTTATGTAATGGTAATTTCTTAATGAAATTTTATGCTGTTATTCTTGAAGAAGCAGCATTACTACTTATTAATCTAACTTTTTTAACCTTTGATTTTACAATTTTGCCTACTATTCATAACATTAATGTATCTTTTAATAAACATATAATTATTAGTTTTATCACTAACATTATTAATGATCTTATACGTTATACTATATTATTTGTATTTTTAAAAAACATTTGTAAATTTCTAAATTTAAAAGAAAAATCAATAAAATTATATGAAAACTTATTTTTGCTCATTCCTTGTTTATCAATTTATAGTTTAGGACTTATTTTTTATATCATTCAGCCTATTAATATTAATAATAAAAGATACTATTTACCTTATATTTTTCCTAGAATTTATTATACCCTCCCCTTTATAAGTTTTGCTTTATTAGTATCATTATTAATTATGGCCTATACCTTTAAAAAAATGCTTGAAGGCCAATTAGAAGAGAATAAAAACCTTCTCATGGAACAACAATTTAAGCTACAGCTTACTCATAGCAACAACATAGAAATGCTTTATAAAGGGATAAGAGGCATAATCCACGATATGAATAATCATGTTTCCTGTTTGAAAAATTTAGCTGCTACTAATAACATTGAAGATATAAAAAAGTATCTTATAAATATTGATGAAACCATAAGCAAACTTGATTTTAAAATAAAAACGGGTAATTCTATATCTGATGCAGTGATAAATGAAAAATATAACATTGCTAAAACTAATAAAATAGAGTTTATATGCGATTTCCTATTACCCAAAGAAACCCTATTAGAGCCTGTAGATTTATGCATTATTTTAAGTAACGCATTGGACAATGCCCTTGAAGCGTGCATGAGAATTACAGATAGTAATCTTCAAAAAAAAATATGTATAAAATCTTACATAAAAAATATGTATTTAATAATTGAAATTTCCAACAGTGCTACAGATAAAATTCAATATGCCGAAAATAAAATTATCAGCACAAAAACTGATAAAAATAACCATGGTATAGGAATTTCTAACATAAAAACTGTTGCCAAAAAATATAATGGCATAGTTGATATACTAGAAGAAAAACATAAATTTATTATTAATATTATGCTTAAAATAAAATAACAATAACATATAATGACTTATATAAAATTCATATATATTCCTTAAAAATCATATAATAATTATCTCTTTTATATAAAAAGCTACATAAAAAATAAAAGTTCATTAAAAGACTAAATTTAATGTTTGTCTTTCAATGGACTTTTATTTTATAGCACTATTTAATTTTATATACTTATAAAATTTCAAAATAAATTTATTTTACTCTTAGGATACCTGTTGAAGTTTCCACAAACGAGCATAAAGTCCCTTTAATTTAATTAGCTCTTCATGTTTCCCCTGCTCTACTACTCTGCCATCATCTAATACAATAATGTTATCTGCAGAGCGTATAGTCTTTAATTTATGAGCAATAACAATTACAGTTCTTCCTTTAATTAATTGATTTATAGCCTTTTGTACATCCATTTCATTTTCCGGATCTAAGGATGCAGTGGCCTCATCTAGCAATACCACTGGGGCATCTTTAAGCATGGCTCTTGCAATAGAAACACGCTGCTTTTCACCACCAGATAAAGTACAGCCACCCTCTCCCACTGCTGTATCATATCCCTGTGGCAATTTCATAATGAAATCATGACAACAAGCTTTTTTTGCAGCTTCTTCTACTTCTTTTTGGGTTGCATCTTCGCGTCCAAAGCGAATATTATTTCCTATGGTATCCTGAAACAAATATACATCCTGAAAAACCATGGAAATCCTTTTAAGTAAACTTTCTGGATTCATCTCTTTCATATCCTCTTTACCCAAAAGTACTTTTCCCTGTTGTGGATCATAGAATCTAGCAACCAATTTTAGCACCGTACTTTTTCCACTACCAGAGGGTCCTACTAAAGCTGTTAATGTACCCTCTTTCATCTTAGTCGATACATTTTTTAGTACCTTTACATTATCATAACTAAAATCAACATGCTGTAACTCGATATCATTGGAAGCTGGTGGACTTTTTTCTCCTGACATAACAGGCTCTTCCATAAATTTTATAATTCTCTCACCAGCTTGAGCATCATAGCGAAGCTCAGCTAAATTTATAATAGCTTCGGAAAGAGGTTCAAATATTCTTGTACCTATAACTAAAAAGGTTGCTAGTGTCATAATAGTTAGAGTACCACCCATTAAAAGATAACTACCTACGTAGATCATCACTGTAAGTCCTGCCCTAAGTAAAGGGGTTACTGTTAGCACAATAGATTGTAAAAGCCCCTCCATTTTGATACTCTTCTTCATTAAGTTGTAAAAAGAACCCTCTAGATGCTGAAAGTGTTCTCCAGTCATGTTACAAGACTTAATGACACGAATCCCTGTTAAATATTCCTGTAGACGATTAGATGCATCTACTTTTGCCTCTGTTAGTTCTCTTCCTAATACTTTCTGCAATTTGGAAGTACCTATGATAATAAGCAATGCTACTGGCATTGCAGCAAACATAGAAAGAGACATACGCCAATCCATAAAAGCAAGTCCTATAAAGGCTAATACTGGTGTCACTAAGGCACCCATTAATTTTGGAACAACATGACTCATACCACTCTCTACCATAGTAAAATCCCCCATCATCATGTTTCCAAGCATTCCAGCATCCTTACAAAATAGATATCCTAGTGGTAACTTTCTCATATGCTCTGCAAGATTTGCTCTCCCCTCAGCAGCTGTCATGTATGCATCTCTATAAGCATGTCTATAAGCAGGAATTTCTGCTAAAAACATAATTAGCATAGATAAAATAAGAGCTCCTACGACCATCCACAGCTTTGCTATATCAAGAGTTGTTCCTGGTGTTACAAAGGGCTTAAAAATTATTTGAATAGCAGCTATTGCAAGGCCAAAAGGCAACATACCTATGATATTTGCTAAAATTGTATAAGCACCAGGTTTTACGAGTTTTTCTGGATGTCCTGCTGTAATATTTCTGAAAATTTTCATTCTAAATCCCTCCTTTACTTATACCCCAATTAGAGGCCACTGTATATGAGTTCCAAAGCTTTTTATACAATCCATCTTTATTTATAAGTACATCATGAGTATCCGCCTCTACAATAGTTCCATCTTTCATAACCACTATATTTTCAGCATCTTTAATAGTTGTTAGCCTATGTGCAATCATAATAACAGTTTTATTCTTCATAAGCTCTCTTAGAGCCAGCTGCATATGATACTCATTTTCTGAATCTGAAAAAGCAGTAGCTTCATCTAGAACTAGTATAGGAGAATTTTTTAAAATTGCTCTTGCCACACATACTCTTTGTTCTTCACCACCTGAAAGATGAGTGCCTCCTTCACCAACGATAGTGTCATAACCTTTTTCAAGTCCTGTAATAAACTCATGACACTGAGCAGCTTTTGCAGCCTTAAATATTTCTTCCTTTGTGGCATCTGATCTGCCTACACGGATATTTTCATATAAGGTATCATGAAATAAAAATGTATCTTGAAAAACAAAGGAAACTAAATCCATCAAATTCTCTGTAGAAATTTCTTTAATATCTATCCCACCGATTCTAATATGACCTTTTTGAATATCCCAAAAACGTGGAATAAGGTTAGCCACTGTAGATTTTCCAGAACCTGAAGGTCCTACAAGTGCTGTACATGAACCTTTTTTCGCCTTAAAACTTACTTTTGATAATGCTTCTTTCCTAGTGGATGTGTCCTCAGACTCATAAGAAAAGGACACATTATCAAACTCAATATCATAAGAGGAAGGTATCCTAGGATTATTTGCCTCACAAATAGTTTTCTCAGCAAAGATCTTATCAATACGCTGAACTCCCTCAGAAATATCTCCTAATGAAGATGCAAAAGTCATAAAACGCAACATAGGTGACGCAACTCCTGGTGCTAAAATAATAAAAAATAAAAGAGTTTGTGCAAAGGAAAGATCTCCTGATCTTCCTCCCATTAAAAGAATACCCACTGGTAATATAAATGTTAAAGTTGAATTTAATAATACCTTTGAAGTTATATAGGTATTTTGATACTGATCTGTATACTTTACACAATAATCCCTGTAAGATATCATATCATCATAAAATTTGCGAAAAGAATATACGTTTCTACCAAATATCTTTACAGCAGGCACTCCCTTTACATATTGAATAGTTGATGAGTTGATTCTTTCTAAGGCATTATAGTATTTGTTTGCACTTTCCTCTGCAGCCTTACCACTTCTTTTTTTCATCTGTATTAAGAATCCCAAAACAAGTGGTACCATAGCAGCCAATGTAAGCCATGGATTTAAAGTTAACATCATAATTATTGTAATAATCATTGTCACAAATACATTTATCATATCTGGCAACTGGTGAGCAACAAAGGCTTCAATCTTTTCTACATTTTGTTCAAAGGTTTTCTTTACTATACCAGTTGATGTATTACTTAAATAGCCTAGAGGTAATTTACCAATATGCTCTGACATACGAACCCTTAAGCTATATAATATCCTGTATGCTGCTGTATGAGACATTAACCCCGATATATACATGAAAACAATTCCTCCTACCAATCCTACAAGAGCAGCAGTACCCCAGTGTAGCATTTGTGTAGAATTAACATTTATAGGGTTTGCAGCATTTTTTAAAAGCTCTGCTATTATAAAATAAACCGCTATATATGGTAATAACATTAAAATTGCACTGATAGCTGAAAATATGGATGAGCAAATAAGTAGCCCTTGCTTTTCTCCAGCTATTTCCAATAGCCTTGGAATACCTTTCTTTTTCTTGTTCATTTGCGATTCCTCTTTTCTATAAATTAATTATTCACTTATCCCGTTACTATCTAACCTAATACTCCTATCTTATAAAAAGTTATATATATAAGAATTCTTCAGCTTTACCACTTTAAAATTCTTATACTGTGTATAAAAGGTTACTAGATAATGATCTGAAGGCTAAGAATCTCTAAGAAGTAAAGTTACTAAAAAATCTCTTAATTATCTTCAGGTAGAATAAAATATTTCTCTAAACAAATTCTAACTAAAACTAAAAATCACTCAATTACCTAACATACGCGAAAACAATTTGTAGGATTAATCTGTTACTGTTTTTACCTGTGTTTCCATAATAATACCTCCAATTTATAATTTATAAAAAAATAGAGCTCTATAATTGATTCCCATTATCAATTATAGAGCTTCACTTATCTCATCTCTACTCAAATCGGTATTATATTCGCTCAAATTAGGATTTTCACACAAAAAAATACTGCAATACAATAGCATGTATGCAGTAAAATTTAATAATTTATTTTGAAATATCTTTGATATATTCACTAGGATTTACTCCATATTTTTTTCTGAAAGCTGCTGCAAAATGGCTCATATTTCCATAACCAACAAGGTTAGCCACATCACTAACACGTAGTTGTTTCTCCTCTAAAAAAAACTTAGCAAGTTCCAATCGTTTATCTAAAAGGTAAGTGTATACAGGCATCCCGAACACTTCTTTGAATCCTTTTTTTAGTTTAAATTCATTAAGACAAACTTCCTTTGAAAGATAACTTAATGTGATTTTCTGAGTAATGCTTTTATCTAGTATGTCCTTTGCTTTATAAATACTTTTAACATCATCTTTAGATAAACTTATACTCTTTGAAATTCCTTTACTCTGATACATAACCTCATTTAAATATACAGCCACAAGTTCCATAAGCTTTCCTTCCATATATAAATATCTTAAGGATTCTTCATAGGGACATTTTAGCATCTGATTCAAAATTACATTAATAGAAGGTGTTATTTTTAAATTATCAGCCCATACTTCATTTGAAAAATGTCTACAAGAACTGCATTCTTCACAAATTTTATCAATAGTATCTTTCATTTTCTTCAAAGGCATTTTAATTTCAATTAACCTAATATCACACTTTGCAGGATAAATGCATCTTTTTATAGTTTCTTCACTAGTACCCATATAGCTTTCACCAGACAGCATCTCAAATTTTTTACCTGTTTGGGGTAAATCCCATTGCAAATCATCACCAAGACAAAAAAGCATGTCTATGTGAGGTATTCTTGAAGTTCCATTAAGTTCCACTTGTTTCAACAAATTAATATCAAATTCCATAATACGAGCATTTTCACAACTTAATAATTGTTTTAAATGTCCACTTCCTAGCTCCTGGGGAATTGGGTAACTATATTGCCCACAGCCTTTGTTGTAGATTTTATTAAAGCCATCACAAATGCAACAATCATTAGCTTTTGAACTTTTTATTTCATATTGTTTAGCTGTACACAATTCCATCCCCATTACTCCCTTCTTAATTGATATACCTAAATTTCTTTACTAGATAAAATATTAAAATAAAGTTTTCTACTAATATTTTATCTAAGTAACTATGATACTGAAATTTATTTTCAATTATAGGTCCATAAGGGTTATTTGTCAATCTCTATTTTATATAAAATACTTCTAATCTATTACACTTATATCTATAAGCTTTCACTACTTGATAGAGTCTTTTATTTCCTTTAACATTTCAGTAGTAGATACTATACCACCTGATGATATATACCAAAGTTCTGGATTTAATGAAATAATTTTGTTATTTTTATATGCCTTTGTAGTTTTTATTAGATCATTTTCTAATATTTTATTCACTGACTTATGTCCGCCTTGAACAACAGCACCTCTATCCACAACAAAAATATAATCCGGATTTTTTTCTACAACATATTCAAAGGATATCTTTTGACCATGAACTGCAGTGTCTATATGTTCATCTGAAAGTGGGAATCCAAGTTCTTCATGTATAATCCCAAATCTTGATCCTTTTCCATAAGCACTTAATGCTCCATCGTTAGCTAAAATCACTAAAGCCTTTTTCCCACCTTCACTAGCCTTCTTATTTATATCTTTTACTGAATCATCAAGTTTCTTAATTTCATCTCTTACAAAATCTTCTTTATCAAATACTTTTCCTAACTTTTCTAAATTACTTTTAACTGACTCCATATATTTCCCATTCTCTGTATTAAGATGTATTGTAGGAGCTATTTTATTAAGTTCTTCATATGCCTTAGACTGTCTTGCTGATATAAATATTACATCTGGCTTAATCTCATTTAGCTTTTCAAAATTAGGTTCAAATAAAGTACCTACATCTATATACTTATCATCTTTATATTTTGATAAATAACTCGGGATATTTGACTTTGGAAGTCCTTTTATTTCTATTCCCATTTTATCTAAAGAATCTAGAGTACCATAATCAAAAACTACTACCTTTTTAGGGTTCTTTTTTAGAGTTGCCTCTCCTAACTTATGAGTGATCTTAATATCTACACTACTTGCTTCCTCTTTTTTATTTTCCTTAGGTTTAAGAAACAAAGTTCCACCTACGATAAATACTATTAAAATTCCTACTATTGTCCATACTTTTTTATTCATTTAATTCACCTCAATAATTTATTTAGTTTAATTATTAGTTCTAACTAATTAAGATAATATATAGATAGCTAAATTAGAAATATATACAAATTTTTTGGTCCTCTATATCTTTTATATTAAAATCCATTTCATATATATTGCTTAAAATATCTTTATCTATAATATCGTGAGTATTGCCTTCACTTGCTACAACTCCATTTTTTAGAGCAACTATATAATCTGAATAGCAAGAGGCAAAGTTAATATCATGTATTACTAAAATAACTGTTTTGTTTCGCTCCTTAACCAACCTCCTTAAGATTTTCATAATCTGCACTGAATGTTTCATATCTAAATTGTTTAAAGGCTCATCCAAAAGGATATATTCTGTGTTTTGAGCAACTATCATAGCTATATAAGCTCTTTGCTTTTGACCTCCACTTAGTTCATCTAAATATTTATTTTCTATATCCTTAAGTTCTAAATAAGCTATTGCATCGTTAACATATTTTAAGTCCTCTGATGAAAGATTGCCATTACAATAAGGAAACCTTCCAAAACTCACTAATTCTTTAATTGTTAGCCTTATATTTGTATGATTAGATTGCTTTAATATAGAAATTTTCTTCGCTAAGCTTTTATTATCCCATTTAGAAACTTCTGTTCCATCTATAAACACCTCTCCTCCATCTTTAGTGATAAGACGGCTTATTATAGAAAGCAAAGTGCTCTTTCCTGCTCCATTAGGACCAATAAAAGAAGTTATCTTCCCTTTTTCTATTTTTAAAGACACATCATCTATAACTTTCTTATCTCCATACTTCTTTGTTACATTTTTTATTTCTATCATAGTTTGCTCTCCTTTAACAGTAAATACATGAAATAGATTCCTCCAATGAAGTTTATAATCACACTTAAGGTTGTACCAAAGTTTAAAAATCTTTCAACAAGAAATTGTCCTCCAACTAAAGCTATAATACTTATAAATACAGAACCTATAATTAAATACTTATGTTTATAACTATTTATAAACTCATATGTAAGATTTACAGAAAGTAACCCTAAAAAAGTTATAGGTCCTACTAATGCTGTAGATATAGATACTAATATTGAAACAACTATAAGCATTTTTTTAACAACTTTATCGTAGGAAACACCTAAATTTATTGCCTGCTCCCTTCCTAAAAGCATTACATCTAATACTTTCACATAATCATATACATAGGCTAAAACAAGTAAAATTCCTATAATAGATATGAGAAGAACATCAGTATTTACCTTATTAAAACTTGCAAACATCTTATCTTGAATTACTAAAAATGCATTAGGGTCGATTATCGTCTGCATAAAAGCTGCTAAGCTTTGAAATAATGTTCCAAATATCAATCCTGTTAAAAGTAAAAAGAAAATATTTTTATCCTCTCTTTTAAATAAAAACCTGTACAAAATCATTGAAAACATCACCATAAGACTGATGGATATAAGAAAATTAAAATTACTATTCATAACAGCTTTATTATTAGCTCCAAGGATGAATACTACAAAAGTTTGTATAAACATATATAAGGAATCTAATCCTAATACACTAGGAGTTAATATTCTGTTATTAGCTATAGTTTGAAATATCATTGAAGAAAAAGCTATAGAACCTGCCGTTAAAGATATAGCTAATACCTTTAGAAGTCTTCTTGGCAGGACATAGTCATAATTGCCTTTACTTATTCCTGTAAATATAAATAGTATTATAAGAGCTATAGAAAAAACACCCAATAAAACTACTCGTCTTCTACACTTCATTGCCATTCCTCCTAAACAAGAGATAAAGGAATACCATACTTCCTATAACTCCAACTACAAGTCCTATAGATATCTCATAGGGATAAATAACTAACCTACCTAATATGTCACAGCCTAAGAGAAATACTGCTCCAAGCAATGCTGTACTACAAAGACTATTTTTTAAATTATCCCCTTTATAAAGAGTAACTATATTAGGTACTATAAGACCTAGGAATGGTATTTTTCCTACAGTAATAACTACTAGTGAAGATATTAATGCTACTATTACAAGTCCTATATTTATGATTCTGTTATAATTAACACCTAAATTCTTAGAAAAATCCTCTCCCATACCTGCTACTGTGAATTTGTTAGCATAAATAAAGGCTATGACTACAAGTGGTAGACTAAAATATATAAGTTCATAATTTCCTTTAATAATTAAAGAAAAATCACCTTGAAGCCAAGAGGCAATACTTTGAATAAGATCATATTTATATGCAAAAAACGTAGTTATTGAATCTATTATATTTCCAAGCATTATACCTACGAGTGGTATGAAGATAGAATTTTTAACTTTTATTTTCTTTAAAATTTTCATAAATAAGAATGTACCTAATAAAGAAAATATAAAGGAAACTATCATTTTTTCAGTAAGAGTTGCTGAAGGAAATATCATTAAAGCAACTAAAACCCCAAGCTTTGCACTATCTATAGTTGAAGCTGTATCTGGAGATACAAATTTATTTCGACTTATTTGTTGCATAATAAGTCCTGCTATACTCATACTAACCCCTACTACAATAATACTTATAAGTCTTGGGATTCTACTAATTAATAATACCTTAAGCTTCACATCATCTGAATTAAATATATCTATAAAGCTAATATCTTTTACTCCAATAAATATTGAACAAATAGATAAAATAATTAATGCTAAAATTAAATATCTCTTTTTCATTCTTCATCTCCTTTAGGAACATTCAAAAAACATCTGATAGTATAATTTGCCATTCTTAACCTGCCTTATATGCAAACAACATTATATTTGACACCTCCAATGCTCATTGATATAATCATTCACATATATAATTGTTTTTGATATTCATTATCAATCACATTGTACAATCTTATTTATTGTTTAACTTTAATTATATTTAGATTTTTATAACTATATTTAGATAATTTTAAAGGAGTGAGATATAATTGTCTGATGCAAATAAACATATATGTTCTATTGCTGAAAAGTTCTTTTTATGTACTAATATTCCAATAAAGTCTTTTAGCTACAAAGGTGACTTAATAGATTCCAGGGGATATAATTACATGTTTCAAGATTTATTTGATGATAATAATATCTATGAAAAATTAGATAAGGATTCTATAACTAAAAATGGCTACTACACTATAAATATTAATGCTTTAAATAAAATTAATTTTACAGCTTTTTATATTTGCCCTAAAACTGTTCATAAAGGTGTATATATCATGGGACCATATTCTTCATATAAAGGAAATAACAAGGGTATACCCTATAAGCCTCTTTGTTGTATTCCTCATTTGATTTCTCTTTTAAGAAATATAGCTCTAGATAGTAGATACATTAAAGAAAAAGTTCTTACACGTAGAATGCCAAATAGTCTCCATATTAGAAAGGCTATAGATCTTTTAGATGCCAATTATAGTGATGATATATCTTTAGACGATATATCTCGACATTTAAAAATAAATAAATCTTATTTTTGTTCTATCTTAAAAAAAGAAACTGGGAAAACTTTTTCTCAGCTTGTAAATGAAATTAGAATAGAAAAAAGTAAAGAACTTTTAACAAAAAATGATTTATCTATATTAGAAATTGCTCTTTCTGTTGGATTTAATAATCAAAATTATTTCAGTTCAACTTTTAAAAAATTTAATAATAAAACTCCAATTGAATTTAGAAATGAAAACCTCATACTTCAATAGAAATAGTTTTAACACTTATGTTAATAAAATAAAAAGTGATCTATTCAAATACAAGCTGGAGATTTGTGTAATTTACAGAACTATTATAAAATATTACTAAAGGTAACACCAATTAATAACATGTATATTTATAATATTCAAGTCAAGATATGATAATTGCCGGAGCAGTCTATATCAAGAATGTTAAAAAGCAATAAAGCAATACGAATTTAAATTTTTAAAAAGGAGCAGAGCTTTGAATAAAACAATTAGAGAACAAATTTTTCAATTAGCAGATGAAGATTATCAAAAGTTTTCATCGAAACTTTTACCTACTACAAATAATATTTTAGGAGTTAGATTACCTCAACTTCGCAAACTAGCAAAAGTAATTGCAAAGGAGGATTGGCGTAAATTCCTAGTCAACTCTGATGTTAAATATTTCGAAGAAATTATGCTTCAAGGACTGGTGCTAGGTTATGCAAAAGCAGACATTGAAGAAATTCTTAAATATGTTGCTGACTTTGTACCCAAAATAGATAACTGGTCTGTATGTGATAGCTTTTGTACTGGTTTGAAATTTACTAAAGATAACATAGACCGTGTTTGGAATTTTATACAACCATTTTTATATTCTAATAAAGAATTTGAAGTTCGCTTTGGTGTTGTAATGTTGCTAGATTTTTACATTAATGATGAATACATAGATCATGTAATTAAATCCCTAGATACTATAAAACATCCTGGCTATTATGCAAAAATGGCAGTTGCTTGGACAATTTCTATATGTTATATAAAATTTCCAAAACAAACTATGGAGTATTTGAAAAACAATACCTTAGATAACTTCACTTATAACAAAGCACTACAAAAAATTACTGAATCTTTACGAATAGATAAAGAAACAAAAACAATTATTAAAAGTATGAAAAGAAAACTATAACTTAATATTTGTTGCATCAAAACTAGACCATAAAATTAAGAGGAAGTCTCAAAATAAATCTAATTTTGAAACTCCCTCTTAAATATGCTTTTATTTATAACTTATGTTATTTTCAGCTTATAAATCTTTCAATATATTAGGTTTTTTATTTAATATTTTAAAATAAGTATCTTTAATATAAATTTGTCAAATAAAGCTATTAAGATTTGATGTTACAATGTTTTATCCTTATTTTATGTTAAAATTCATGCTTAAACAAAAGCAAAGCAACAAAAAAGATAAAACCTTTATAAAATTATAGGACAAAATAATAAAAATATTTTTACAATAAACTTAAATCTAAAGAGTAGTTTTTATCTCTATAATAAACTTGGTTCCAACTCCCATCTTACTTTCTACTCTAATATGCCCACCATGAGCTTCTACTAAAGTTTTTGTTATGGTAAGACCAAGACCTGTACCTCCTGTGGTTTTATTCCTTGATACATCACTTCTATAAAATCTTTCAAATATATGAGGTAAATCCTCCTCTGGAATACCCTCTCCATTATCTTCAACCTTTATAAATATTTTATCTTTTCCCTTTGATAATGAAACCTTTACTAATCCATCTTCATTTAAATATTTATGTGAATTAGATAAAAGATTATGCATAATTTGCTTTAATTTATCCTTATCTATAAAACCATATACATCCTTCTCCAGTTTAGTAACTATTTTAAAACCGCTTTTTTCATATAAAGGATTAAATGTTTCTACAACTTTTTCTATTTCCTTTGTAATATTTAAGTTAGTTTTATTTACAACTGTTTCGGCTTTTTCTAATTTAGAAATATTTCTTAAATTATTCACAAGATTTGTTAATCGCTCTAATTCCTCATAAAAGACCTGCAATCTTTCCTCTGTAGGCTCCCATATGCCATCTATTATTGCCTCAACATGAGTTTTTAAAGTTGTAATTGGAGTTCTTATTTCATGAGCCATATCTGAAGTCAATCTTTTACGAAGAGCCTCCTGTTGTTGTAGTGTTTCTGCTAAATAATTTATAGAATTTGATAATTCCTGAATTTCTGTCGTATTACTTTTTATATTAGACCTTATATTTAAATTGCCCATTCTCATTGTATTAGCTATTTCTTTTATTTTAACCAAAGGTTTTGAAAGTTGTTTTGATAAAATCCAGCTCAGTATAAGCCCTAAAATAAAGGTTATGACCATAGATACAATAAAGGAATGATTTAAGGTTCTTTTAAATGTTAATGCTCCATTGTTTAAATATGAAGTACCAAAATATCCAATAGTTATCTTTCCAAAAGTCACATTGTTCTTTTTAAGCCATTGTTCTTCTTCTTTATAATCCCCTAAATCTAAATTTTTCATTTTCCCCATCATATTACCCATTCCATGCCCCATCATAGAATTCATCATACTTCTATGTTTAAGATGGTCATCCCCAGAGGTAAATATCTTGCTCCCCTTTTTATCTTTTATCTCTATATAAAGTTCATTTAAAACTGCATATCTTTTTATTTCATCATACTTTAATGCTTGAAAGCCTTTATCCTCTTTATACATATCTTCAATTGCCACTATAATTTGGTTTATTTTATTTTTATGTTCTTGAACCAAATATTCATTGAATCTGTTATTTATCATATAATTAGATATGGAACTAGCAATTATTATTGAACCTATAACCGCAATTAAAAATCCTAAAGAAAGTTTTTTCTTTAAAGACATTTTCATTAATTTTTTCCTCCAAATCTGTATCCAACTCCATATACAGTAGTAATATAGTTAGGGGCTTTAGGATTATCTTCTATCTTTTGTCTTATATTTTTTATATAAGTATCTACAGTCCTATCAAAACTTTCATAATCATATCCAAAAGCTTGTTCAACTAACTGTTCTCTAGTAAAAACCTGCCCTGGATTAGTTAATAGTGAAACAAGCACTTTAAACTCATAAGGTGTTAATGTAACCACCTTTCCGTTTTTTAATACTTTCATTTTTCTTATGTCAACTTCTAAGTCTCCATTATTAAGTATTAAATGCTCTGCCAATGGATACTTTCCTCTATAGGCTCTTCTAATAAGAGCCTTTACTCTTGCCACAAGCTCCCTTACACTAAAAGGTTTTGTAAGATAATCATCTGCTCCTATAGAAAGACCTTCTAGCTTATCCTCTTCCTCTACCTTTGCTGTAAGCATAATAATTAGAACATTAGAAAATTCTCTTATTTTTGAACATACCTCTTCACCAGATATCTTTGGTAGCATTAAATCCAATATAACTAAATGAAATGATATTTCTTTAAATAACTTAATTGCTTCTTCACCATCCATTGCAGTTATCACTTCATAATCTTCTTTTTCTAAATAAGCTTTTACCACATCTAATATCCTTTCTTCATCATCTACAACTAATATTTTAAAGAGTTTCTTCATATCTTCTCTCCCAACCATTTATATTTAAATTCCATCCCATTACCATTATTGATAATGTTCTTAATGTTTATAAACTTAGTATGTATTAGAACTCTTCAGCTTCAGAGCTTCAGAATTCTTATACTATGTACAAGAACTATCGCACAATTCAATAAATTATTTAACTAAATAATAATGATTTTTAGCACACAAAACATTAGTTAACTCTCACCTTTATTATATCAAAATAGCTAGAGATTAATCTCTAGCTATTTAAGTATATAATTTTACTATTTAGACATTATATTTTTTCTTTTTAAATATTCTTCTTCGCTAATTTCTCCTGTAGCGTATTTTTCATTAAGTATTTTTACAGCATTATTATTATTAACCATATGACTCTTAAATAGTTTTACTACTGCATATATTATACCTATAATTATTAAAAGCCTAAATATCATAGGTACAATCATCCATGTTGACCATCCACCTGTAAATGCTGATCTACCAAATCCACATCCAAACATTTTTTCTTATCCTCCTATAATATATTTGTAATATCTTATAGAAAACATCATTATTTTCTATTAATATTATTAATTTAATTTTTAATTATATTTTTTATCCTTGTGTATGTATTTATTATAAGATGAAATTATGGAGCAATTATGAATGATTTAATAGTATATTAGTAATATTTCTTTTTGATAGAGGAGTACAATTTGTTTCTTATAATTATGAAGATTTTCTAACAAATAATGTATTCATTGAAGATATGAGTACTAAAGACTACATTAAACATTAGAATATAAATCACCTAAAGAATATAAAATATCTACGTATATATTACTTATAATTATATTATTTACTTTCCACTTAATTTTCTTCATATAATCAACATATCTTTTTTATATACTTTTATTTGTAATAAAAGTTTAGTTTCTAAAAATACAAATTTATTATTAGTATTTTACTTAAGAAAATAAGAATCATCTAACTTTTTATTATGATAGGTAAAGTATAAAATTACTTCATCTTATAAGTACATATTAGGAGGAATTCTATGAGTATTAAAAAAGAAAGAATTAAAGTATATGATATGACATGTACCTCTTGTGAAAATCGAGTTGAAAAAGCTATTAAAAAATTAGAAGGAGTATTACATGCAAAGGCTTCTTACATGGGAGAGTTTGTTGAAATTGAATATGATGATAAATTATGCAACCAAAATAAAATTAAATCCGCTATAAAAAATGCTGGATACAGCACACAAAGTTCTAATGACTATAATTTTATGGGAGTTCTTATAATAGCTGCAGTTATTATACTCTTAGGCTTAAAGACTAGTGGTTTTGATATGGAAGAAAAACTTACTAATGCTTCCTATATAGTTCTTTTTGTAGTAGGAGTCCTCACATCAATTCACTGTGTAGGCATGTGCGGTGGAATTATGCTTTCACAAAGTTTATCTAGTGAAAGTAATAATAAGTTTGAAGCTATGAAACCAGCAGTTTTATATAATTTAGGAAGAGTTTTATCTTACACACTACTTGGTGGAATAGTTGGTACCCTAGGTTCAGTATTTTCGCTTTCTATTACTACAAAAGCAGCCCTTCAAATATTTGCTGGTCTATTTATGATTATGATGGGTTTTAATATGGCTGGATTTAATATATTTAGAAAATTCCATATTAAGTTACCCCACTTTGCATGTACAGTTAAAAACAAATCTGGTTCACCATTTATCGTTGGTCTTTTAAACGGATTTATGCCCTGTGGACCTCTTCAAACTATGCAGCTTTTCGCTCTAGGTACAGGAAGTGGAGTTCAAGGTTCTTTATCAATGTTTATGTTTTCTTTAGGAACAGTGCCACTTATGCTAACCTTTGGTGCATTATCAGGTCTTTTAAGTAAAGGTCATACTAAAAAATTACTTAAATTTAGTGGAGTCCTTATTATAGTTCTTGGACTTATAATGGGTAACAGAGGTCTTACTCTTGCTGGTATAAATATTAATCCTATAACTGCTCTTGCTAGCAATACTAAAAGTTCAGATGATTTTTCTAATACAAATGTTGCTAAAGCAACTTTAGAAAATGGTGTTCAGGTTATTAAAATGACTGCTAATAACAATGGTTACACACCTAATGCTTTTTATGTGCAAAAGGGAATACCTGTTAAGTGGATAATTAATGGAGAACAACTTAATTCATGTAATAATTCCATTATAGCTCAATCTATAATGGAAAAAGAATTTAAGATAAAAAAAGGAGAAAATATTATAAACTTTACCCCTGGTGACAAAGATATAAATTTTAGCTGTTGGATGGGAATGATAAGTGGCGTAATTAAGGTTGTAGATAACCTTGATGCCGTAGATACATCAAAAACTGATCCATCATTACCTCCTGCGAGCACAGGTCCTAGCTGTTGTGCTGTACCAGTAGATGAATCTGATCAATCAGAACAATCTAGCATTTATGGCAACAATATGGCTCTAGTGCCAACTGAAAAGTTAATTAATAAAGCTCTGCCATCTGGTGAATACCAAAGTGCAACGTTTAAAGGTATTGGTTCTGAATTACAGCCATTAATAGCTGTTACAGGTAATGGTTCAAAAACTAAATTAACCTTTAATTTAAATGATTTCGATAATGCTGAAGGTAAATATATAATCTTAGATTTAGAAACTCGTAATGATATCTTTTCATTTACCGCAAAAAAAGGTGTAAATGAAGTAGAGTTTAGTCCTAAAAAAGCTGGTAGTTATGGAATATTAAAAGATAATGTAATTTTAGGGATAATTGAAGTGGTTGATGATTTAGAGTCTGCTGATATGGAAAAAATACGAGAAAAACATGTTGATGAGTAAACAAGAATATTCTTAAAATAAAAAAAGAGAAGTGTATGATAAATTTAATATTATCCTTCTCTTTTTTTCTTATCTACCTTACTATAACTATTTCAATTTATTTTTATACCAAATTAATTTCTCCTAAATTATTATCACTTTAAAACTTTCTTTTAATATTAGTCATAATAAATCCGCTTTTAGGTAATGTAGGTATTTTTATTAGACTATAACTTAAATCCTGCTTTGGAACCTGAAACTCAATCTTGTTAACAAGAAAATCTAAACTTCCTTTCATAATTTCCATAGTAATACCCTCTCCTGGACAACGGTGTGTCTTAACAGGGTCACCTCCGCCTTGAGGGATAAAATCAAATAAGCTTCCTTTCCATTCTTTAAACCTCTCTGGATAGAATTCGTTAGGCTTTTCCCATATCTGTAAATCATGATTTGTACCATACATATCAAGTAACACTAGCATTCCTTTCTTTAATTCACATTCATTCAATATAAAATCCTTTCGCACTCTTGCACCAAGAAAAGGAGCGAAAGGATAGTATCGTCGAACTTCCTGTGCAAACATTTCAACATAGCTGTCGCCACCTGAAATTAATTTTTCTTTACATTCTGGATGTTCATATAGACCTAAGGCTGCAAAGGTAATGAAGGTTGAAATAGCAACAATAGGACGCAGTACATTAATAAGTTCTATGGCTGCCATTGAAGTATCCATTTGATTGCCATCAAGATCCCTATGAAAAGCCATAGCATATAGTGGTGTACTTTCTTCTGCGTCCAGCCTACTAGAACGAACATCTTGGATTATCCCACTTATCCACTTTTCCGCTCTGGATCTAGCCATTTTCCCTTTCCAATACTGTGGTCCAACTGCCCCTAAAGCATTAACCATTAAATTAAAATCCTCTGCCCGATTTTTTATTTCTGATTTATGTAATGGAACTCCTGCCCACTTACATGATATCTGGCATAAAGTTTCTTTTGCCTCATTAAAAAGTACAATCTCCTTGTCATGCTCCCATTTATCAATAGAAGATTTCCATTTCTCCATTACAAGTTCAGCTAATATCTTTTGAGATAGTGGAGTCATCAATGACATAAAAAGGTGCTTTCTATGAATATGTTCTTCATCATCCATAGTTTGGATTGCATTTTCACCAAATAAGGTTTTTTGCACCCGTTTAGGTGCTGCACCATTTCGTTGAAACAGTTCCTCATTGTAAAATAACTTTGCAGCTTCCTCACCAGTCATGCATATTACCTTTTGTCCAAATAAGTGAGTTTCAAACAAGTTAGACTGATACCTGTCGACCCTGTTTCTGATAAATAAATATCTCTCCTGTAACAAAGCGAAAGTGTTGTCAATGCCTTTATCCTTTGGAATATGTTCCTCTATTAACATACACTTATCTTCTCCTTCTTTTCTTATTGTAAAATTAACGTATACTATATGCATTAATAAAATGTATCTTTTTTATATATAAGAATAGGTACCTCAACAAAAATAAAAATAGCAATCTTTTCATTTTTGTGAAGTCTTCACACTTAATAAAATCTATTTCATATTTTACATTCCCCACCATGCTAAAAAATTATTCACAGTGTAAATTTTGCTAAAATAATAAACTTTTTCAATTATCTTATTCCAGGTTGCACAAGTAATGACTTCTATCTTAAGATTCTTTTCTAACTTTTTCTCTACTTGCTCTTATTATCAGTCTTTCTATTATTATTTGACTTATTTAAATCACAACAGTCAAGCTTATTATTACCAAAAGATTTACTATTTTGCTGTTCTAATTTTTTTAGAAAATTTTTTAAAAACTTAAACATATGATACTTCCCCCAAACGTGTTTTTGAATAATACTTTATAATTTAAGGATCTCTCATTCCTCCATAATACTTCTAAAATTTATTTATACTTTTATTAGTTATTTACATTCTATGAAAATAGACCTTAAAAGTAGTTCCTTCACCTTCTTCACTTTCAAGATCTATACTTGCATAATGGAGCTGCAATATATTTTTCACAATAGTTAACCCTATACCATTCCCTTTAAATTGGTGTCTACTCTTATCTCCCCTATAAAGTCTCTCAAATATAAAAGGCAAATCTTCCTTCTTAATTCCTACACCATTATCCTTAACTTCTACAACAATGTTTTTATCACTTTTATATATTTTAATTAGTACTTCTCCGCCATCTTCTGTAAATTTAAGAGCATTAGAAAGTAAATTTATAAATACTTGTTTTAATCTATCTCTATCTCCAGTTATACTATAATCCTCATGATTTTCTATATGGTATTGCAGTTTAATATTCTTGTTTTCCGCTATTGCATAAAAATCACTACATATATCTGCAATTAATTCATCTAAAAATATTTTTTGGAAATTAAGCTTAATACTCTCAGATTCAAACTCTTTTAATACATTTAAGTTATTTAATAATCTACCAAATCTAACTACTTCTTCATTCAGACAATTTAATCTTTCTTCTGTAACAGGTAAAACTCCATCTATCATTGCCTCTAGGTTATTTTGCAATACATTTAATGGAGTTCTGATCTCATGGGATATGTCAGAAACTAATCTTCTTCTTATAGAATCTTGATGCTTTAATTTTTCAGCTAATATATTAACACTTTTTCTTAAATTCTCTAGTTCTTCAATATTACTTTCAACGCTTGATTTCCCATCAAAATCTCCTTTTGATAAATTTACAGACAAATTAGCAACCTCCTTAATTGGAATTGAGAATTGTTTGGAAAAGTAAAGACTTATGGTAATTATAATAACAAGAGTTAGAATTCCACTAGCAACAATACTTTTATTTATAGATGTTTTAAAACTTATATCTTCTTCAGATAATAGTAAAGAGGAATACTGTCCAATCCCCACATATCCAACTACTTTACCTTCTGATTTAATTTCAAAAGTCTTAGTATTATAAACACCTCTATCCTTTACAGGCATTGTATTTAATCTTATATCATTTGGGTTCATACCCCATATAGTTTTTTTATTAATATCTAGAAGTGTTAAACAATAATTTCCCATATGAGCTTCATGCATCAACTCAACACCAGAATTTTTAGTCCACTTTCCTTGTGCTTTATATACTTCTTCAAAGTAAGATACTATTCTTTGATATCTTTTATCTTGGACATCCACTATATATGCATCAAATTTGTTATTTATAGTTGCATTTACAAACAATGTAACAAGCAATATTCCTGCTACTGAGCAAATAACAAATAAAATACTTAATCTTTTTCTTATTGTATGCACTTAATTTTCACCACCAAATTTATAACCTACCTTCATAACTGTAACAATATATTTAGGATTCTTAGTATCTTCTTCTATCTTTTTACGAATATTCTTTATATGAACATCAATAGTTCTATCATACCCATTAAAATCTATACCAAATATTTTATTTATAAGTTGTTCTCTTGATAAAACTTTACCCTTGTTTGAAACAAGGGTATATAGTATATCAAACTCATTTGGAGTAATTGAAACTTCTTTTCCATTAACTTTTACAACTCTTTTATCATAATCAATACCTAACCTTCCATCATCAAAAATTAAATTTGAAGTACTATTATATGTACTTAATCTTCTAAAAAGAGCATTAACCCTCGCTGTAAGTTCTCTAGGGCTAAATGGCTTAATCAAATATTCATCTGCACCAATATTCAAGCCCTCTATTCTATCATTTAAAGCTCCTTTCGCTGTTAACATAAAAATATGCACATCTGAACTTTGTCGTATTATTCTACACACTTCTTCTCCGCTGATATCCGGCAGCATTAAATCTAGAATTATTAATTGTATATCAATTGATTTAAATATTTCTATACTTTCTAATCCTTTTGTAGTGCAATATACTTTATATCCTTCTTTCTCTAGATAAGCTTTTAAAACTTCAGAAACTCTTTTTTCATCTTCAATTATTAAAATGTTACTCATTTATTTCACCTTCTATCTAACATAATTATTATCTAAAAATAATAGTAAATTTATTGATTTACTGTTTATTTTGAAATTATTATATCAATTTAATTTGAAGATAATATGAAGACTTGTAATAATATATTTAAAATAGTTGTTTTATACTAATTTAATTAAAAATAAAAAATAGTAGCCCTACTGTAAGTAAAAAGCTACTAATTTTTATTATAAAAAATTACATATATCCATTTTTCTTATCTCTTGCTTCATCTTTAATTTCTTCTCTCATACCATCAAGAGCTTCTCTTCTTCTTTCATTTTTTTCTATTAGAGTTTTTTTCGTTTTTTCATCATCTGTTTTTGCAATCATTTCATCTGCAAGCTCACAATTTTGAATAGTCTTAGTAATATTATATTGAATTTTATCTACATTATCTCTTCTATCATCTGGTTTATTTTTCATAACATCTATCTCCTTTATTTTATTGTGCCTATTTTTTATTATGGCTAGAAATATATTTTGTTATGCAATAAGATTAATAAGTTTCATCTAATCTATTTACTAATAAACTTTCTTTTTTTATCTACAATTCCAACCTTTTTTTAGCTGAACAGCATGTCTATTTTTCAGATTTTGTTATGATATTTACATACTCTATATTGCTATTTTTATCTGCTGAGCCCTCTATAAAACATAAAGTTCTAATAATAACTATTATAAAAATAAAACTATTAAATTTTCTTTATAAATACTAACTTTTTCATTTATTACAATTACCTTCCTGTAAATATTCCTCTAAAGTAATACCCTTATTCATAATCTCTGTAGCTACCTCTATTCCTACATACCTTATATGCCAAGGCTCAAAATTATAACCAGTAATATCTTCTTTTTCCTTTGGGTATCTAATTATAAATCCATACTTATAACAATTTTCTTTAAGCCATTTATACGCCCTAGTATTAACAAAATTCTCATCTAAATTAGTATACTCAGTTGAAACTATATCCATAGCTAAACCTGTTTGATGTTCACTTGTTCCTGGTTGTGCAACATACTTATCCGCATGCTGTTGTCCATTTCTATAAACCGAATTATTATAAACATTTACCTGATAATGATAGTTTCTATATCCTGATACCCCTAATAATATTATATTCTCATTTTTAGCTTCCTGGAAAAGATTTTCTAAAGCTCCACTAGCCACTCTCCTTAGTCTTCTTACTTCAAAATTACTATTTCCTAAAAATCTTATATTAGGTACAGTAAGATCATTAGGTAGATAATGTTCATCTAGCTTATTATCTCTATTTACTAATAATAAGCTTTGTTTTAAAGCTTGCTGTTTATTATTTTTACTATTAGTCTCCTTTTTTTTAATAGTTTGTTGTTTATTATTTTCACTAATAGTTTCCTTTTCTTTAATAGCTTGTACTCTTTTAGATTGTATACTTCTGTTATATTTATTTGATAATATCTGTATAGTACATAAAATTATAACTATAGTTATTATAAAATTAACTCTTCTTAATATTTGTTTTTTCTGTCTTCTATTTCTCATGTATATCCTCCTATATCCTAATTAATTTTATTAGAAAAAAGGCTAAAAAAATTTTATTACTTTTTTATAGTTATTAAATTTATTACCATAAAAAACAATGTCTTATTAATATAATAAAACTAATTGGTAAAATTTTGAAGGGTTAATTTTTTATTTATTACTAATAACTACTTTTAAACATCATTCTAAAGTAATATCAAATATTTATTTTTCACTTTTTCCTAATCTTTAATTTGGGATAAATATCTAAGTATTTTAGCTATATATTTTTTAATAATAACTACTCCTGTGCTATTAAATATAAATAATAAACAAAGGTATATTAAGAATTTGTGAATGCAAACTGTTTTTCTGAAAATAATCATCTGTACTCATATAAATATGATATAATTACCATTAGTTAAATTAACATAATGAGAAAATAAAAAACAATATAATATAAATGTGACCTAAAGGAGGACTAGCTATGAATTTTAAGGAAATAACAATATCAGATATAAAAGAAATTGCAGATATGTATGTTACTACATTTAATTCTTCACCTTGGAATGATGAATGGACAATTGAAACTGCCTCAAAACGCTTATATCAAATGATAAATTGTGAATCTTCCTATGGACTTGTAGCATATGAAGATAAATTAATTTGTGGAATGATTTTAGGAAGTGAAGAACAGTATTATAATAGTGTAATGTTCAATATTAAAGAATTTTGTGTAAGAAATGATGTACGTAGCAAAGGTTTTGGTACAAAAATTTTTGAAGAATTTGAAAATCGTTTAAAAAATAGGGGAATAACTGAAATTATCTTACTTACATCAAGAGACGACCGTACAGAAGGATTTTATAAGAAAAAAGGCTTGCGATCATATAATGAAATGGTTTTTATGGGTAAACAGATTTGATTACATAGCTTAAATTATACATCAATCAAAACATAAGAATCATCATAAATTGAAATGCCACTATTCCTCTTTCGTGATTCTTATTGTTTTGTTTTTGTTGAAATACATCATCAATACAATGGGATCACCATCAATTAATTTTCTAAAATTAATACTTTTAATATTTAAATAGTCTGTAATAATAACCAATATAGTAACAACAATGGCTGAAATATATTCACCTTCCCCTTAAAAAATATTCATTTACTCCTTTTGGGTTCTCTTATATAACTGTTAGGCAAATATGATCAATTTGAATAAAATCACATTAAATTCACCATCGCTATCTTTATCTAAGAACAATAAAAAAGAATCTATTTCCCAAGTGTTTAGAAAATAGATTCTTTTTTATTTTTTATTTTGATTTAGTAGATTTACATGAACTATGGCAGTCACAACAATTTCCGCTACAACAATTTCCATTTTTCTTGTCTTTATAAACTTTGTGTCCAACAACAACAAAGGATCCTATTACTAATGTACCAATTATAAATGTAGCCATAATTATTATCTCCTTATGCGCTATACGCTAATATTTTCTACTTTATTGCTTTTATGATTAGTTGAACTAGTTAAATCCTTATATGGTCTAAATAACATATACAAGAATCCTACTAATAATACTAAAGCAACTAGGGTTCCAATTCCAAATCCTTTTCCTGTGAAAAGTGATCCTAATTGATAAACTACAAGTGCAACTGCATAAGCTAATCCAGTTTGATAGCCAACAGCTAACCAAGTCCATTTAGCATTACCCATTTCACGTTTAATTGCACCAATTGCTGCAAAACATGGAGCACATAATAAGTTAAATACTAAGAATGAATATGCAGATAGTTGTGTAAATGATCCTTGTAAAGTCTTCCAAATTTCTACACCATCTTCTGCTACTTCTCCAGCTCCATATAAAATACCAAATGTACCAACTACATTTTCTTTTGCAATTAATCCTGTAATGGTAGCTACTGCAGATTTCCAATCTCCCCATCCTAATGGCTTAAATATAGGGGCTATTACTTTACCCATTGAAGCCAACATTGAATCAGGAGTCTCTACCATTGCTAATGACCAATTAAAAGTACTTAAGAACCATATTAATCCACAAGCAAGGAATATTATAGTACCTGCTTTTTTAACGAAAGATTTTGCTCTATCCCACATATGAATAAGTACGCCTTTCACACCAGGCACATGATATTTTGGCAATTCCATAACAAATGGAGCAGGCTCACCTGCAAAGGCTTTTGTTTTCTTTAAAATTATTCCAGAACATATAATAGCTGCAATTCCAATAAAATATGCTGAAGGTGCTATCCAAACTGACCCAGGGAATAATGCCCCTGCAATTAAAGCTATTATTGGTAGTTTAGCAGAACAAGGCATAAATGTAGTAGTAATAATAGTCATTTTTCTATCTGATTCATTTTCAATAGTTCTTGATGCCATAATTCCTGGAACTCCACAACCTGTTCCTATAAGCATAGGAATAAATGACTTACCTGAAAGACCAAACTTGCGGAATATTCTATCCATTATGAAAGCTATACGTGACATATAACCGCAATCTTCTAAAATTGAAAGACATAAAAATAATACCATCATTTGAGGTAAGAATCCGAGTACAGCTCCTACACCGGCAATAATACCATCAAGTATTAAAGAGTTTAACCAAGCAGCAGTTCCTATAGATGTAAGAAATCCCTCTACTGCTGGAGGTATAATATCACCAAACAACACGTCATTTACCCAATCCGTAGCTCCAGTTCCTATTGTCGAAATAGATAAATAATAAACAAGGAACATAACAGCTGCAAATATAGGCAATCCTAAAACTCTATTAGTAACTATTTTATCTATTTTATCTGAAGTAGTTAACTTGGATTTATTTTTCTTAACTACACATTTACTAATTATTTTGCTTATGTAATTATAACGTTCATTAGTTATGATACTTTCACCATCATCATCTAATTCATCTTCACAACTAGACACAATGGCTTTAACTTTATCTTTTGAGACCTTTGAAATATTTC
Organism: Clostridium botulinum; assembly: GCF_001276985.1. GTDB lineage: Bacteria > Bacillota > Clostridia > Clostridiales > Clostridiaceae > Clostridium_F > Clostridium_F botulinum. The sequence goes on along the minus strand of NZ_LHUL01000004.1, from coordinate 642,309 downwards.
CTTGTTCAATTGCTTTTTCATCATTTTCAAACAATTTTATAGCAAACCAACGTAAATGTTCTTTTTGAACCTGATTATAAATTTCATTCTCAATATCAGACAATACTTTCTCCACATCATTTGAAAAAGTATGCTCAATTACATTATTTTTATGTGATTTAGCTAATTCTATTGCTTTATCAATTAATTCTTTGCACCCATCACCTTTTAAAGCAGATGTTTCAACTACAGTACAACCCATAGATTTGCTTAACTTGTCCTTATCTATAATATCTCCATTTTTTCTAACAATATCCATCATATTTAAGGCTATTATAACAGGAATTCCAAGCTCCATTACCTGAGTTGATAAATATAAGTTTCTTTCAAGGTTTGTACCATCTACTATATTTATGATAACCTCTGGCTTTTCTGTAATAAGGTAGTTTCTTGTTATAACTTCTTCTAAAGTATACGGTGAAAGTGAATATATTCCAGGTAAATCTATAACTTTTACATCTTTATGTTGCTTTAATTTACCTTCTTTTTTTTCTACAGTTACTCCTGGCCAGTTACCTACATACTGTGAACTACCAGTTAAATAATTAAACATTGTAGTTTTACCACAATTAGGATTTCCTACAAGAGCAATTCTTATATTTTCCATTTAATTCCCTCCTAAAAGGTCTATAATTTTTTTATTTTACTTCTATCATTTCTGCATCGGCTTTACGAAGTGTTAATTCATAATTTCTAATATTTACTTCTATTGGGTCTCCTAACGGTGCCAATTTACGAACAAAAATTTCAACACCTTTGGTTATTCCCATATCCATAATTCTTCTCTTTACAACTCCTTTTCCATGGAGTTTTACTACAGTTACTTTTTGTCCACATTCAACATCTTTTAACGTCATCATAAATAATTTCTCCTCTCTAAATAATTATTCTATTAGCCATGCTTTTACCAATAGCTATTCTTGAATCTTTTACGTTTATTATCATATTTCCTGATATCTCTGATATGACAGTAACACTTTCTCCCTCTACAAAACCTAACTTTGCAAGAAACTGCCGAATGTTATCTCGCCCTGTTATTTTCTTTATTTGATTTATTTCACCCTCTCTTGCCATAGATAGTGTCATAACACTCACCTCCTCTTAAGGCAATTATTCAGAATCAATATTTTATCTTAAATATTTTATAAAACATAATATTTTAAAAGTTAACATATTAAATTATTTACCTAGAGTATTATATTATTAGATTTTTTCTATGTTAGCTTAAGCTAACCCTTGTACAAAATAAATAAGTTAACTCCGATACTTTGTTAACTCTAATGCAATGTTATTATACCATCACTGATGAACTATTTCAATAGGTATTGAAAATCTTTATCAAAATAATAAAATATTTTATCTTATCTTTTAGTACTTAAACAAAATAGCTTTAATTTTATTTTAAGACACCCTCCATTCTTTTAAAATCTTAATTGTAGTGTTATTTAAGTTTCCAATTTATCCGCTGACTACCAGCTCTAATACTCCCATCTTCTTCAAAGTGGGAGTAAAGAACGGTTACGTCCCTGGATAACGATTTCCCCTAAAGGATAACGACTTCTAAGGAGTAAAACTCCTAAGAAGTCTGTTAATAAGCTTCAGTGGGAGTAAAAACTCCCTCTGAAGCCAAGAACTCTGTTTATAAATTATTCTCGTCAAGAAATTTAATAAATTTTTTTTCAGTTAAAATTTCATTAGTTACAAAGTTTCCATTAAAGAAAAAACTGTAGGTTGTAAAAGGTGATGGAGCATTTTGAGCCTGTTTTGCATTTTCGTACTTATTTATTTCTAAATTCAACCCTCTACTATCTGCTATTTTCTTTATTATTTTTACATATTTATCTGTATAAGGGCATTGATTAGAATAGTATAACTTTAAACCCTTTCCTAATATTTCGCATTCTTTAGCGCAAGATTTAATTGTAGGCACTTTTTCATCTTCTTTAAATGGAAGATATAAAAGCTCATATTGTGAGTCTAAAGTATCTGCTACCTTAAATCCTTTATACTTTAAATGATTCCCGTCACTTAAATAAGGTATTTTCTTTTTAGATGATAGTACAACTATGCCTTTTTTACCTTGTAATTTGCTATCTTTAATACATTCATTTAATAATAAATTTGATATACCTTTACCTTTATATCTACCTGATACCCAAAAACAATTTATCACCATATATCCATTAGCATTAAATGGATACCAGGCCTTCTCAGCAGGTATGTACTCTATAAATACCTTTCCTCTAACATTTAACTTTTTAAAAATTAATCCATCTTTTAATCGCTCTTTCAGCCAATCTTTTTTAGATTTAATGCAACTTTCTCCTTTCTTTTCAGTAATTACACAACATATATGTTCTTTGTCAATGTTATCCTCAGTTATCTTAATAATCTCCATAGCATACTCCTTATATCTTTTTAATAAATTATATAATATAAAATATGACACCATTATGTCATATTAGCAAATAAAGAAAGTAGAATCCTAATTCTATAATATTTAGATAAAATTTATGGATCTATCCTATACTTTATTTCCAATTAGCAGAATTTTTTAATGTAATTTCTATTAATTTACTCATTGGTAGAGATATACTTTTATTTTTATGATATGCAAGTTGAGTTCTAAACTTATCAAATGGTTCTTTTAGTTCTATAGTCTTAAGAGTTCCTTCCTTTATCTCATTTTTAACTGCATAAAAAGGCAAGAGTGAAATGCCTAAACCATTCATTACACACTTTTTAGCAGCTTCTATACTTGAAAATTCTAAAGGATTTACATATTTTATTTTTTTCTGTTTTAGGTATTTTTCAAAAGCTATTCTAAAACTACATCCTTTTTCACTAAATATGATACTTTCTCTTGCCATTCCACCTTTATAATTTGTTGATAAAAATTCTAAGTCTGCATCCGGTGCACCAATAATAACCATATTTTCATTTTTTAAATTTTTGACAATTAAGTCTTTATCTATAATTTCCGGTTCAATAGTGAATATAATGTCTAACTCTCCACTATGTAATTTACTCCTTAAATCACTACAAATTGAATTCTTTAAAATAATGTTTACCTTTGGGAATTTCTTTTTGTATTCCTTCAAAATTTTACCTAAACGATATATTGATAGTGATTCCCCTGCTCCAATAATTAAATCACCATATACGTCTTTCTCTTCTGATGTTATGTTCTTAATTTCTTTATATACATGCAGCATTTGTTTGGCATATGGAACTAGCTTTTGACCTACATTAGTTAAAACTATTTTTTTACCTAAACGATCAAATAAAACTTCCCCTAATTCATTTTCTAAAATTTGAATGTGAGATGTTATAGTGGACTGAGCATATCCTAAATATTCTGCTGCTTTTGTAAATCCTTCAAGTTCAACTATGGTTATAAATGTCTGCAAGTGCCTAATCTCCATTAATCTCACTCCTTTATACTTTAAATATACAAATATTATGATATCATATATTTCGATTATTAATTTCATTTATTTCAATTTTACTGATAGCACATATAGCATTATACTTAAGAAAAACAAATCTAAAATATATAATTAAAAGGAGATATCAAAGTATGAAAAAAGTATTATTACTTCTTGCCAATGGTTTTGAGGCTGTAGAAGCAAGTGTTTTTACAGATGTTATAGGATGGAACAAATTAGAAGGTGATGGTACCACAGAATTAATAACTGTTGGAATAAGAGAAAAATTAAAATGTACTTTTAACTTCACAGTAACTCCTGAAATGCATGTCAGTGAAGTTAATATTGATGAATTTGATGCACTTGCAATACCAGGTGGATTTGAAGAAGCAGGATTTTATGAAGATGCTTATAGCGAAGATTTTTTAAACATAATCAGAGAATTTGACAAAGCAAGAAAAACAATAGCTTCTATTTGCGTTGGTGCGCTGCCTATTGGGAAAAGTGGAGTACTAGTTAATAGAAATGCCACAACTTACAATTTAGGAAATGGTAGAAGGCAAAAACAATTATCTGAATTTGGTGCAAATGTTCTTCGTGATGAACCTGTTGTTGTAGATAAAAATATAATCACTTCCTACAATCCTTCAACTGCTTTCCATGTAGCTTTCAAACTTTTAGAGCTGCTCACCTCTAAAGAAAACTGTGTTAATGTTAAGAGACTAATGGGGTTTTAGCAAAATAATAAAGTACCAAATTTACTATATTAGAACAAAAGCAATATTCTTAAGAGACGTAACAAGGACTTACTTTTTTATGGTAGGTCCTATTTTATTAATTATAATATCCTAATATTATAAGGATTTTATATAAAAGTTTTTAGATAGGGCCCTAAGTCTATTTTCATCTAATATATATATTGTTTTATTCTCACATTTTATAATTGATTTTGATTCAAGTTCTTTAAAGGTTCTATTTAAATGCCTATAGGTTGTTCCGAGGAATTGAGCAATTTCTAAGAATGATGAATTTAAAATTATATAGTTTTTGTCTTCTATATGTTCAACTAGATAACTAGATAACCTATTTATGAGCGGATATACAAAATTATATGAGCTATTATTAATTGTTGCATAAAGTTTTTCACTTAAAGAGTCTATTAAATGGTGTAAAAACTTTACATTATCTAAATACTTTTTTCTGAGTATATCTGAAGGTATTGCTATTAAATAAGTATCTCCTACTGCATCAACGTCGCAGAGTATTGGAATGTTTTTTAAAAACTCTAAATCTCCTATAGTATTAAAGTCTTTGTAAAACTTTAAAAGCATTGGTTTACCGTTTTCAAAGGGATATGAAATTTTGATTTTCCCATCTACAATCAAATAATAGTATTCAAGATTAGACTCTGCTTTTAATATGTATTCCTCTTTTTCATAAAAATGAAGTTGTGCATATTTTAATATATCCTTGTCAAATATGCTTTCTATATTATGCTTATCAATATAATTGTTTAAAAGCTCTTTATTCAAAATTTTTTTCATAAGTCCTCCATAACATGACATATGTCATATTAAAATTTATATAATTATTGTAATTTATTTATAACCTATTGTAAACTAAACATAGGAGTAATTTATATAAACTTATCTCTTATAAATGACATTATACTTATCATAATTATTTTTTTAAAGAGATTTAGTAAGAATAACAAGTCCTTATATAAGTATAAGCAAAAAATCTTAAATTATATGAAAATGTTCAAGTGCACTAATTTATTCAACGATCTAAGATTTTTATAAAAAATTTGTATGCTATAATTTAAAAGTTAGACATATCAGAAGGAGGATTATTATGAAGTACAAGATTATAATATTTGATGCAGATGAAACCTTATTTGATTTTAAAAAATCTGAAAGAGATGCTTTTAAAAATGCTATGCTGGAATTTAATATAAAATATGATGAAAACTATCATCTAAAGGCGTACAAGGATATAAATACAATTATATGGAAAGAGCTTGAAAATGGACTTATCACTCAAGAAGAATTAAAAATTGAAAGATTTAAAAGATTATCTCATAAATTAAATATTAAATTTAATGAATATGATTTTGCAAAATCATATATGAAACATTTATCCCATGCATCTTTTTTATATGATGACAGTATAAATCTTGTAGAAAGTTTACATAAAAATTATAGACTTTCTATAGTTACTAATGGTCTTAAGGATGTTCAAAATAATAGAATCAGAAAATCTATTATAGCAAAATACTTTGAAGATATAGTGATATCTGAAGAGGTCAAAGTATCAAAACCAAGCTCTAAAATATTTGAACATGCTCTAAATAATATGAATCATACAGATAAGAGAAATGTTTTGATGGTGGGCGATAGCTTAACCTCTGATATACAAGGTGGTATAAATTTTGGTATAGACACCTGCTGGTTTAATTCTAATAAAATTATAAATAAAACAGAAATAAAACCTACTTATGAAATCTCTAATATAATGGAACTTAAGGATATGCTTGAAAAATAGATATAAATTAATGGTGCTGTTTCAAAATACGATTAAAGCTATTTTGAAACAGCCCTATCTTTATATTATTTTTATTAACATTATCAACTGAATATTTAAAATATACTTACCTACTGCTATAATTATCATTTATTAACTGAGTGAACTTATTAATATTTTCTTCTGAAATTTTTGATGTGTCCTTATCGATCTTACTAACCTTCTTCATTATAAATCTTTCAAAGAAATTCATATTCTTAAGTATACATTCACCACCAAAACATTCTTTTGCAACGGCATTAGTTAGTAATTCTTTTGGAAAGGCATTGTTTAACTGTGCCTCTATATCTTTCTCATTGAGTCCACATATAAAAATCCCAACTCTTTTTTCTTTTAATACATTAATATTTTCTATACAAAAATTTTTTACTTCCTTTTGAATCTGTCCCATATAAATTGATCCACCAATAATTATGTTATTAAATGTAGTTATATCTGGCATATTTTCCTTCTTTATATTTATAATTACAACTTCTCCTGAAAGCTTATCCTTTAAAAACTTACTACATTTTTCCGTAGTGCCATGTTTAGTTCCATAAACAATAAGTGTTTTCATTTTTTATTCTCCCCTTTATTTTAACAATCCACTTATAAGAATCTGAAAATGATGATCTATAAGTCTTTCCCTTTGCTGCTTTGATATATTTTTTTCTAATATTAACCTAGACAAAAGTCCATGGGTCGAAGTCCATATTATTTGTGCAGTAAGCTCTATATCCATATCTCTAAACTTGCCTTTTTGAATACCTAGCTCTACTAATCTACAAAGCTGTTGTATACTCTTTCTATCCTTTGAAACACCTTCATGAAGCATATTTACTTTTTCTTGTATAGATTTAATATCATTCATTAAAACTGTTCTAAATTGCTCCGGGTACTGTAACATAAGCTCAATATATTTTCTTAATCCCTGCTCTATGGTCTTTTCTGGATTTTCAGTATCTACTGGAACTTCATTTATGCTTTTTAATATTCTGCCATACCCCTGTTCTACAACAAAAGTTACTATTTCAGATTTATCTTTAAAATAATGATAAATAATACCTGGAGAATACTCTATTTTATTTGCTATTTTTCTAATTGATAAATTTTCGTACCCTTCCTCAACTAATATTTGGTTTGCTGTGTCTATTATTTTTTTTCTTATAATTTCTTTTTCTAATTTTCTTCTTTCAGTAATACCCATAAACTCATCCTTCTTTATAATTATTTTCCTCATTGCTACTATTTCCAATACTTCAATCCTAATTTATGTGAGCCATTTACTCACACCAAATTATCACTCTACATAAGTATTTTACATCAACCCAAAATTTTGTATAAATGACTTGCTCATCTAATAATTTCATCCAATAGATTTCATATAATCAGCTAAAGTAGATGATGTTTCTCCAACATAAACTGGCGATCCAAAGACTATAATAGAATATTGTGAAATATCCTCTATCATATGCTTTCCGGGATAATTAATAGTAACTTCATAGCCTTCGTCTTGTATTCCCTGGGCAATTTGCTCGGCAATTTTTTCAGTTAACTTACTTTTAGATGGTTGATATACTACTAAGGCCTTTTTATTACTTACCTTATCTGACTTCAATACTTTAGAATTCTCACCATAATCCTTGCTATTTCCTTTTATAAACCAAGAAAATAATAACATTACTAAAATTAACAACACTATAAAGCTAAGAAAAATTCTTTTCATGATTTTAAAGCCTTTTTTCATTTTCCACCTCTCATTTACAAATATAATTAAACGCTGTAATGTAATTAAACTCTGTTTAATATTATTTTATAATTATTTATACTTATTTGTCAATAAAATTAATTAATATTGTGAATAACTTCTATTGACAAAACAAATATTAAAGAGTAATATAACAATTAAAATCTTTGATGGGAAGAGTAGATATTATTAAGTATCCGCAGCGAGTAGGGTTGGTGTAAGCCTATGAGAAAAATAATATTGAAAGACATCCCGGAGATGCTTATTTGAATAGAAATATTAAGTAGAATAAGCCGGTTTTCCTCCGTTAAAGGGACTAGAGATAACAAAGTATTAATACGTTGTTAAATTAAGATGGTACCGTGAATGTAAGCTTTCACTCCTATATGGGGTGAAGGCTTTTTTATATAGAAATTTGAGCTCCTTCTATATGTGATACCTATTCTAATTTTGTATAAACATTGTTAAAAAGGGTGGTACCGCAAATTATTTTGCCCCTTGGGTTTTTACTCAAGGGGCTTATTTTATTTAGGAGGTAATAAATATGAAAAGAACATTAATAAGTGAATTGAAAAATTTTATGAATGAAAAAATAAATCTTCAAGGATGGATTCATAAAATTAGAAAATTGAGGAATATAACATTTTTAATAATAAGAGATAGATCAGGATTGATTCAATGTATTGTAGATAATGATAAATTGGATTTATCGCAGGTAAAGATAGAATCTATAGTGTCATTGACAGGAGTTGTTAAAGAAAGTACTAATGCTTTAAATCCTTTTGAAATACAAGTAGAAAATTTAGAAATTATAAATGCTGCTTTAGATAAACTTCCAATAGAAATAAATAAAGAAAATCTAGAGATTAATTTAGATACTATGCTTAATAATAGGATATTAAGCTTAAGGCACCCTAAGGTAAATTCAATATTTAAAGTTCAAAACTCAATAGTAAATGGATTTAGAGAATTTTTAAATAAAGAAGGATTTACTGAAATTTATACTCCAAAGATTGTATGGGAAGGAGCTGAAGGTGGTACAGAAGTATTTAAGGTAAAATACTTTGAAAATACTGCTTATTTAGCCCAAAGCCCTCAATTCTACAAACAGATGATGGTAGGTGCTGGATTTGAAAGAGTATTTGAAATAGGTCATGCCTATAGGGCAGAAGAGCATAATACTAATAGACATCTAAATGAATATATTAGTATGGACTTGGAAATTGGATTTATAGAGGATGAAAAAGATATTATGGAAGTTGAGGAAAGGTTACTAAAGTTCATATTAGAAAAACTTAATAAAGAATGTAAGGAATACTTTGACCTACTGGATTCAGAATTACCAAAAATAGAATCCGAAATACCTAAGATTACATTTAAGGAAGCATTAGATATATTAATTAAGGAATATAATAAAAATAATTTAACTTGTGACTTAGATCCAGAAGGAGAAAAACTCATATGTAAGTATGCAAAGGAAAAGCTAGATAGTGATTTCATATTTTTAACTAACTATCCTAGAGAAAAGAGACCAATGTATACCATGCCCCTAGGTAAAGATGGAACTCATAGTTTCGATCTGTTATTTAGAGGTATAGAGATTACTACAGGTGGGCAAAGAATTCACGACTATAATATGCTAGTAGATAATATGGAATTTAAAGGATTTAATCCTAAGGACTATGAGAGTTATTTATCTGCTTTTAAGTATGGAATGCCTAAGCATGGAGGCCTTGCCATTGGATTAGAACGACTAACATCAAGACTTCTAGGATTAGAAAATGTTAGAGAAGCTGCATTAATTACAAGAGATAGAACTCGTTTACTTCCTTAAAGTTACTCTATTATCACAATTGTCTTCCTAGCTCTTCATAAATTTCAATATCTTATTTATTCATAAGTATCTTAGGGAGGAACATTAATAATTTACTCCCTAAGGAATTATAAATATAAAAGTTATAAAATTTAGTAATAAAATGCATCTCCAATATAGCATAAAGAGATTAGGATTATCTACCCTAATCTCTTTATGCTTGTACCTATATCTATAAATTTAAAACAGCTGTAAATTTAAAAATTAAGTCCTTGCATTTATTATTTAAAATTCAAATTCAGTATTATTTATATCTACAAATCCCACTTTTATTTCACAATTAAAATTCTTTTTTAATATTTCTGCTAGTTCATCTCTTGCATTAATTACATTATCATAGTTTTTGTCTTTAAATCCATCTATAGGGAAAAATATATTTTTGCTTTCTTCAGTAATTTTACCTTGTTCACTTTGTCTCCATATCCATCTTCTTGTTTTTACTTTGTTACCTACAGAGTAAATAAGTTCATCCTCTCCTAAAAGTTCCAATTCATTTTCACCAAAAGGAAGAAATGTATCTCCTTCTTTTGAAAATCTAAGACAAATATCTTCTTCGGCACTATCTATATCATGGGCACCTAGCGGAACTAGATATTTTAATGAAACTGCATTTCCTATATCCACAACTGGATTTATATTAGGGAATCCTTTCTTTTTTGCTACTCTTGTAGTTATTGCTTCAATGGAGCTTTTAAATTTATTAGGATTAATACCTAATTTTAAAAATGCTTCTCTATAATACACCATATCTTCTACTTCTTTTACATTTTTATCTTTAAATTTTGTTTCAATTAATTCTATACTGTCTTTTAAAAGCTGAGTAGCTTCAATATTTTCTTTATTATTAATCCCCTTGGCTACCACAATACCGAAACATACATTATCCAGATTCTCAAAAACTTCTTTTGCTACTATAAACTTCATAATCATCCCCCTTAAAATATAATTTAGTTCATTGTAATGACATTTAGCAAAAACAAAATAATATCAATATGCATAATTATCTTTTAAGTTTAATTATCCTTTGAAAACTACAACTAAAACACTAAGTATAATAATTAAATGGATTTCACTATTGTTATTATAGATTAACAATTTATCTATTTTATAAATTATAAAGTCTCTAGTTACTAGAGTGTCAAGATTTATTTATTAATATTTGAATTTCAGTTACAAATTCTGATTTTTCAGTAGTTAACCCAAAATCAATTAGTGTTATTTCTATTGAATCATCAATAATTGTGTATCCTTTTTCTTCAATGTATTTTAAAAGCTCATCATAATATATTGGAGAATTTTTGTGAGTTCCAGTAAAGCGAATACTAGCATAAGTCCCTTCTGGCAACACTTTTATCAGATTTTTGTTATATCTTTCTCCCTCTGTGAATAAAAAAATAGAATCATATTCACCAAATTCTTTATTCTTCAATTTATCTATAGAAATTGATACTCCTATTTTTCCATTAAAAATAGAAGCATTTTTATTAGCCTTATTTTCTAAATGTCTAATGGATAATTCCAAATCATTGTTTGATTTTATTTTTTCTTTTAATAAAACAATCCTTCTCTCTTGAAGTCTAATCTCTTGAACTACATCCAAATTATGATATTGTCTTGCGTAGTTAATTTGATTTATTCTATTTTGAATTTTTTGCTTTGTAAGTTCTAGTTCTTTTATCTTTTCTTCCGTAATTTTTTTCTGTTTTTCAAATAACTCAATAATATTATCAACACTACGTTTCTTTAAATGATAACTTATTGTGTCTAATGACATCCCAAGGGCTTTTAAATACTTTATTGTATTTAATTGTTCAAATTGATCTGTTGAATAATATCTATAACTATTAGCTTTATCTATAAATATTGGCTTAAATAAGTCAATTTCATCATAATATCTTAATGTCCTTATATTAATATTAAATAATTTTGATATTTCTCCAATTGTAAATAAATCTTTCATTTAGTTTATCTCCTAATTATAAAAAAATAAATTTTATATTAATAGATGATTTATGCATATTTAGATTATATCAAATTCATTTAGTTAATTTAATATTTTTACATAGCTTGTCCTTTAGTATATTTTATAAATTGAAAAAACTATGAAATTTATTACCTAATTAGCTATTCATAGTTTTTTACAATACTTTTATACTTTTTTATATTTATAAGTATACTCTTGTATATTTTACTTATATTTTTTATTGTACTTTTTAAAATCTATCAACAACAAACATTCCTTATCTAGATAAATAATTTAGATTATATAACTTTCTCTAAATCCTCTAAAAATTTTAAAATAGTAGTTATTTCTTCTAGTTTATAGTTACTTAAAATTTTCATTAGCTTTTCTCGTTCCTTTTCATGAAGATGCTCATGTAATTTAAACAAGGCTATACCTTTTTCTGTTAAGCTATAATAAATTTCTCTTTTATCATTTTCAATCTTATCTGCTTTAATAATATCTTTTGAAAGAAGTTTTGAATTTATTTTTGATATACCACCTTTAGTCATATTAAGCTCTTTTGCTATGAATATATTATTAGACATATTATTTTTACCTATACATTCTATAACGTGGAACTCAGATAAAGATATCCCCTTTATATCATTATCTGTTATTTTGTTAAGCTCCTTATCTCCCCATTCTTTGCCTTCTTTTATATTTAAAATTGATTCAATTAAATTTTTCTCTTGATTTTTGTCTATTTCACTTAAATGGTTTATAAAAGAAATAACTTTTTCAAATAATTTTACTGATTTGTTATCCTGCTCTTCTATTATCATAAAGTACGCTCCTCTTTTAGTTTCTTGATTGCTAATATATATTATAATTGAAAAAAATTTTTATTCAATTATATCTAAATAGTTTACAAGGAAACTATCTTGTGATACTATTAAGTAGTTTCCTGGGAAACTACTTTGAATTTAATGGAGGTTTTAATATGAAAATTGATTTAACATTAGAAATTGGAAAGGAATTACTTTCTTCGACTCTAAAAAAAGCAATAAATGAAGATAAAGCATTTGGTTCTATAGGCCATTTAGGAACTCATTTTGATGTTATGGATAAAGAATTTCCTCTTGATTATATAAAAACAAGAGGGAAAATATTTAATGTATGCCACATAAGAAATAATGAGATTTCTTTAAATGATATAAACTTAAATGAAATTGAAGAAAATGACTTTATTCTCTTTTACACTGGATACTTAAAAGAAACAGGATATGGAACAGGTGAATACTTAAAAGATCATCCTGAGCTTTCTAGAGAATTAATTGACTATCTAATAAATAAAAAAATTAGCATGATAGGTATAGATACGACTGGAATAAAAAAAAGTTCTGAACATAGACATATAGATCAATATTGTGCAGATAGGAATGTGTTTATCATTGAAAATATGAATAATCTTGATCTATTATGGGCAGAAGCTAAAAATAATTCTTTCACCATGTATACTTTTCCTCTTAATATAAAAGGTGTAACAGGGCTTACATCTAGAGTTATAGCTGAACTATAAAAACATATACCGCTTTATAAATAATTTTGTACGAACTAAATATTTTATTTATTCATAATTGGACTAGGTAGCAAACTTAACAGCTTGCTACCTAATTAATATAAATATAAAATTTCTTCCTATAAATTTCATTATATATAATAAATTTGTTAATCTTCCTCCTAAAAACATAATTTTATAGTTTATTGTAATAATCTTTTAACAAAAATAAAATAAATATTCAATAATATTATGAATATTTATTTTTTTAATTGCAATCACCCATTTTTTAATTAAATTAAAAAATTTATGAATAATTTATTATATTAAATTGCTAAAATTTCTCTATTAACTTCTATTCATAACTATTATGTCTGCCTACAAAAATGGGCTTAAATAAGCCACTTTCATTATTTAATATTAGTACGCATATATTAATATTAAATAATTTTAATATTTCTTTAATTGTAAAAAATCTCTCATTTAATTTGTTTTCTAATCATTGAAATTTACTAAAGAAAAAGCTTTTTTTATCTATAATTAAATTATTAGCATTATATTTATATATATATTGTTAAATTTCAACATAAAACTAATAAAAAGTTAGTCAAAATCAATTTTATATGTTATAATAATAACAAACATGTAGAAATGTAGAATTTGTATAAAAATCATCTATCTCTTTCTCAATATATATCTACACATGAAAGCAAAGTCTATTTTAAATATAAAAAATTATATTTAAAATAGACAGAGCTTTTATAAATATGAAGAGGTATGAATATTTTGTTAAATGTCAGAAAATTCAAAAATTCTATACCAGGGGAAAGTGTTATAAAGTAAAATAAATAGATGATGAAAAATATTTAAAAATTTAAGGAACTAATATCTTATAAAAGATGTTAAAGATAATAAGTTCAAACTATATTGTTTTTAGGGGGAAATTAAAATGATTTCAAATGAAATGCTTAATCTTGGAAAAAAACGCTCTATAATACGTGATATCTTTGAATACGGAGCAACTAGAAAAAAAGAAATAGGCGCAGAAAATGTATACGATTTTAGCTTAGGAAATCCTAGTATTCCAGCACCGGATTGTGTAAATGAAGCTATTAAAGAGTTGTTAGAAAAAGAAGATTCTATACGTTTGCACAGCTACACATCAGCGCAAGGAGATCTTAGTGTTAGAAAAACAATTTCAGATTCTATTAATAATAAATATTCTACAAACTTGAGCCCTGATAACATATATATGACAGTTGGAGCAGCAGCTTCACTTAGTATATCTTTAAAGGCATTAGCTGTTCCAGGAGATGAATTTATTGTTTTCACTCCATTTTTTCCTGAATACCGTGTATTTATTCAAAATGCTGGTGGAACACCTGTTGTAGTTAAGTCCAATGAAGATAATTTTCAAATTGATATAAATAATTTAATTGAAGCAATAACACCTAAAACTAAAGCTGTTCTTATTAATTCTCCTAATAATCCTTCTGGGGTTATTATATCTGAGGAAAGTATTAAATCACTTTGTAAGGTACTTGAAGAAAAATCAGATGAATATGGTCATCCAATATATTTAATTGCAGATGAACCTTATAGAGAATTAGTTTATGATGATATTGAAGTTCCTTATTTAACAAAATACTATGCTAATACATTTGTTTGCTATTCATTTAGTAAATCTCTTTCATTACCAGGAGAAAGAATAGGATATATAGTTGTATCTAATGAAATGGAAAATTGGCAAGACGTATATGCTGCAGTATGTGGAGCAGGTAGATCATTAGGATATGTATGTGCTCCAAGTTTATTCCAAAGAGTAATTGCAAAATGTATTGGCCAAACTGCTGATATCTCAGTTTATAAGAAAAATAGAGATATATTATATAATGGACTAACTAAACTAGGTTATACATGTGTAAAACCAGACGGTGCATTTTATCTATTTGTTAAATCAATGGAACCAGATGCTTATGCTTTCTATGAAAAAGCTAAAAAACACGAATTATTAATAGTTCCTGCTGATGATTTTGGAGCTCCAGGCTATGTAAGAATCTCTTATTGTGTTACAACTGAACAAATAGAGAACTCTATGCCTGCTTTTGAAAAACTTGCAAAAGAGTATAAATAGTAAATAAGAATTATATAAAAATAGTACAACCGCTAATTAACTATTAATATTTAATTAGCGGTTTTTAATATTATTAATTTAAATCATGCACTATACTTATTAAATTTTCTATCCAGTTGGAATATATATAGTTCCTATTTTACCATCTATAATAAGTCACATTTGGTAGATTTTACACAATTTGAAACTTCATATTAGCTTTAGAATATCTATATTTACTCAAATCTAATCTAATTATTTTCTTATTATGTTACTCTCTCATGTCATCACTAACTAATATCTTAGTAAATTACAATGAATTTATAAAGTTTCAATCTGAACTTTTATGGCTGTAGCACCTTCTAGTTGGAACCACTTTAAATCTGCCTTAAATTCTGAATCAATTTTATCTAAATTACATATATTTTCTACCACATAAGCTCCTTTATTCTCAACATATTTATCTATGGCTACATGATGTTTCCCATGCTGTATTCCACTTAAATCAATACCTATTAATTTTACATTGAAATTTAATAATTTATCTACAAGCTCATTAGTTAAATATGGACTTGATTTTGAATTAAAATACTCCTCACTTCCGTATCCATAGTTCTCCAAATATCCAGTTCTAAATATTACAAAAGAATCTTCTTTAATTGATATATTATCTAGTATATCAATGTCTATAATATCTAAGTTTCTTACATCGATTACCTTAACATCCATTTCTGATGGTAACTCTATTTTTGATAGATTATAGCAATCTATATGGGTTCCTATATGTTGTCTTTGATGTGCTGGTTGAGAATCTCCCCATTTCAGTATTTTCTCTGGAATATTGAATTCCTTTAAATGTAAATTCATATTATACATCTCCTTCTGACTCTATTATTTTATCTAAAAAATTATTAAATTTTTTTAAGAAACTGACTACAATTTCTTGTTCTTCTCTATCTACATTTTTAAAAAAATTATTATTTCTTTCTTCCCACTTCTTATGTTTTATTTCATGACATTTATATAATTCTTCACCTGATTTTGTTAATTTAAAATATATTTCTTTATCATTCTCAGGCTTTTTATATTTATCTATAAGTTTATTATTTAAAAGTTTTTTGCAAATTTTACTTATGGCACCTCTAGTCATATTCATGTTCTCAGATATTTTAGTAACATTGGGATTTTCTATTTTGCCTATAAAATCTATACAATGTATTTCTGAAACACCATACTTTTCATATTCCCCTCTAAATGCTATCTTTCCTAAGATTTCTTCTTTCTCATATATTTCTTTAAAACCTTCCACAATACTATTGATATTATCCACTTCAAACACCTACCTACTATTTTTAGTAAAACGCCAACACAGATTTTTGTTTCCTTGGATATAATATTAATACATTTTTGTTTCCTTGTCAATAATTTTATAGAATTAAATTTATTTTATAATTCAATTACAAGGTCACTTTTTTTTATGTAATAGAAAAAAGCTATAAGAATAATAATTCAAATAGCTTTTTATAAATAAATATTATTGTTGTCTAATTGAAATTTTACGAAAACTTTCTTTATTTGTAACTGTTTTTATAACTGTTTTTCCTTGTTTAATTTCTATTGGTTTAAATATTTCTAAGCTATGTTCTTTGCAATATTCAAATTGCTCTTTTGAATACATATCATAAGGATAAGTAACAGGCATTTGTTTTGGATCCATTTGGTTATAAATGTACTCTGAGCCTGATGGTAAATTGAAAACTATATTACCTGATGTTACTCCTGCTGTTATAGAACTTACGTTATCAATACTAGATAATGAAATATCTAATGCATTTTCCCCTCTTGAAGGTATATTAGCCTTAAACACTGCACTGTCCAAGGGATTTATATTTGCACTAGTGATAGTACCAATATTAGTTTGAGCATGAATTTTTGCTGAAATATTTTGTAAATTTATATTTCCTAATTCACTATAAATGCGTACTTCTTTAATTGTTTGTGGGATTTGAACATCAAAATTTACTTGTATTCCATTTGCATTTAAGCTCGATTTAATCCACTCCCAATAATTTTGATTTTTATTATTTGTATATAAAGGTTCATAAAAAATTACACCTTTTTCAATTTTAGGTTTAATGGCAAGATTATTTAGCTTTTTATCTATATCTTTTATTGATTTAGTTTGTACCAATTTTGTCTTAACCTTTAAATCATTGGTCTCTGATTTGCTAATTCTAACATCACCGTTAGAGTTAAAAATAGACAAAACATCAGCATTTGGTTTTCCATTATAATTATAAACATCATGGACAATAGGAATTTGAAGTGTGTCTTTATCTTTCCCATTTTTAAAATCATTTAAAGTTCTATTTGTAGAACAGGCGCCTAATAACATTCCAATTATCCCAATCAGCAATAAATTTACTAATTTTCTCATTAACATAGTCAATCCCCCTAAACTTTTTATATCAATTTATATTTTCTTAATTGTAAAGATGCTGTAGTTAGCTCTATACTCAAAAAATTTGTCTTCGAAACAAAAATATAACTAGTTTGAATTCTAACAATTCTTACCCTGAATAAAACACTTGAATTTCTATTTCTTCAAAATTATATTTTTTATAATTCAATAAAATATTCTCAATATCCCCACAAATGACGGGCTCATCATCGCAAATTGCTACTTTAAGCATAATCGCACTCTCCTCATACTCCTAGTTGATGTAAAATTAATGTGAACAATTTTACTCTTCAATTTTATGATAAAATTTACTATTCACCATCGTAAATTTTACTACATTTTCCAAATATTTTCCACTATAATCCAAATATTTATTAAAAAAATTTAACTATTATATATTCTAATACTAATGTTTCATGCAAATAAAAAATGAAAAAACACATGAATTAAAAAAATATTCATGTGCTTCTCCATTTTTCACTCTAAAAAGCTTTATTATTTTACTGACAAACTTTACCTGGGTTTAATATATTTTTAGGATCAAATGCTAACTTAATATTTTTCATAAGCTCCATGTATTCTTCACCATATTGCTCAAATAAATAAGGTTTTTTAGCAAAGCCTATACCATGCTCCCCAGAAACTAGCCCATTTAATTCTACAGATTTTTTGTACATACATTCAAATACATCCTTTAATTTTTTGTCCCATTGTTCTTTATTTAAATTATCTCTTAATACATATACATGTAAATTTCCATCTCCTGCATGACCAAAACTTCTTATCCTTACATCAAATTGTTCTTGAAGTTCATCTGTATATTTTACAAAACTTGCCACTTTATTTCTTGGAACTACAACATCACATTCATCCATTTCTGTAGTAGATGCTTTAACTGCTTCAAGGAATGCACCTCTGGCTGACCATACTGCTTCTTTTCTTTCATCCGTATCTGAAATATATACGTCAAGAGCTCCTTCTTCTAAACAAATATCTGCCACCTTTTCATAATCTTTTTCTATGTCTTCTTTAGTATTTCCATCAAAAGTTAATAGTAAATACGCATCTGAAGAATTGTCTGGGAACTTCTTTCCTAAAAATTTTTCTGCTGCTAATATAACTTCCCTTTGCATGAATTCTATAGCAGTTGGTATTGCCTTTGATTTTATTATTTTTGGCACAGTATTTATTGCCATTTCTAAGTTTGGAAATGGTATAAGCAAACTTATAGCCTTCTTTGGTAGTGGTAATAGTTTTAATATAGCTTTTGTAACTATAGCTAAAGTTCCTTCTGCGCCACAAACTAAATCCTTTATGCTGTATCCTGAACTATTCTTAACTACCTTTCCACCAACTTGAATAACTTTGCCATCTGGAAGAACTATTTCTAATCCTCTTATATAATCTCTTGTAACCCCATATTTTACTGCTCTCATTCCACCAGCATTAGTACTTATATTTCCACCTATAGTTGCTGATTTTTCACCTGGATCTGGTGGATAAAAAAGATCATGTTCTTCTACAAATTTTCCAATCTCCATAAGAAGAACCCCTGGCTCTACAGTAAGAGTTAAATTTTCTTCATCTATCTCTAATATCCTATTCATCTTTGTCATGTTTATCATTATTCCACCATGAATTGGAACGGATGCCCCTACAAGTCCAGTTCCTGATCCTCTTGCAACCACTGGAATATTATTCTTATAAGCATAGGCCATTATTTTTGATACTTCTTCTGTACTTAAAACTTCTACCATAGCATCAGGCATTTTACTTATTCCACCAAGTTCATCATGACTATAGTCTTCATTTATATCTTCACCTGTATATACTCTTTCCTGTCCTGCTATACTTTTTAAAAACTCTATATCTTTAACATCTAATTTTTTATATTCCATAATAATTACCTCCAAAATTGAATTATCAGTTAGTTAATTGGTCCTTAAATACTCTAGCAATTATACAGTTAATCCTTTACCTTCTTTTATATTATTTATAAGTGTTGGTATTACCTCATAAATATCTCCTATTATTCCATAATGAGCTACATTAAATATAGATGCCTTCGGATCTTTATTTATAGCTACTATACACTCTGCATTATTCATTCCTGCTGTAAATTGTACAGCGCCTGATATACCACAAGTAATTATAAGTTTAGGCTTTACTGTCCTTCCACTCAAACCTATTTGACGTTTTGCATCTGTCCATCCTGCTTCTATTAATGGTCTTGTTGTAGCTATTTGAGCACCTATTAATTCTGCTAGTTCATTTATCATATCTAAATCTTTTTCTTTTTTAAGACCTCTTCCAACTGCAATTATTATATCCGCATCTGATATGCTTTCTTCTACTTGTTTCTTTGTTACCTTTAATACTTTTATTTGTGAATCTAACTGACTTTTGTCTATGCTACAAAGAGTTACTTTTCCACTTTTTTCTTCACTTCGCTCTGGTGCATCCATAACCTTATATCTTACTGTTGCAAGTTGAGGTCTATTATTAGGATTTATTATTTGTGCCATTATATTTCCACCAAAGGCTGGTCTTATTTGTACTAAATCTGTATTTTCCTTTATATCTAATATTGTACAATCTGCTGTAAGTCCTGTTCTAAATCTAGCTGCCACTCTTGGTGCAAGAGATCTTCCTATTGTTGTTGCACCTACTAATAATGCAGATGGTTTATTTTTGCTTATGAAATCTTCCATAGCTTTAGTGTATGGTTCTATTCTAAAATCTTTCAATTCTTCATTATCATATACAAATACTTCATCTACTCCATAGTGAAGAATTTCTTCTGCTTTTTCCTTTATATCATGGCCAATAAATACTGCATATACTGGGTGATTGATTTTATTCGCTAATTCTCTTGCTTTGCCTATAAGCTCGTAAGTTACTGGATGAATATCTCCATCTACGTGATCTACATATACAGCTATGCCTTTCCAAAGACTCTTATCTATATGTGATTTTTCTTCTTCTACAAATTCCATAACACCAGCTGGCCCTGTTTTAACACATAGCTTACACATTTTACAGGCTGCTGAAATTTCTATTTTTCCGCTGTTTTCTCCTAGTGCTCCAAAAGGACATATTTTAACTAATTCCCCTATAATTGAAGGAGTTAATTTTTCTTCATTTACTACTAATTTTCCCATATTAAAAGCCTCCCATTAGTATTACTTTATTTTATACAAATTTCAATTCTTTAAGTTTTGCTGTTAACTTATTTCCTAATTCTTCTCCGCTCCCTGTCCACATTTCTTTATCTGTATTTACTGCTGGTGGAAATATTCTCTCTACCTGTGTTGGTGATCCATTTAATCCATACATATTTTCATTTTTATCTTCAAAATCTTTTAAACTTAACATTTTAACTTCTTTATCCTTTGTTTCTAGTTTCTTTCTGTAGGATGGAAGTCTTGGCTCACATATATCTTTTTCTACTGTTAAAAGACAAGGATATTTTATCTCTGCTACTTCTATTGTGTTTGGCATATCCATCTCCACTACTACAGAATCATTTTTAACTTCTTCTATTTTTATTACATTTGCTATATGAGCTATATCTAGATATTCTGCCATCTCTGGTCCAACCTGAGCCGTATCACCATCCGTGGTTTGCTTTCCACAAAGTATTAGATCAAATTTACCCATTTCTCTTACACCTTGAGATATGGTATAAGCTGTTGATAAAACATCCGCTCCTGCAAATTTTCTATCTGAAAGAAGTACCCCTTCATCGGCTCCCATCATATAAGCTTCTTTTATAACCTCTGCTGCTTGAGGAGGTCCCATACTTATTACCTTTACAACTCCTCCAAATTTTTCTTTAAGTCTTAATGCTGTTTCTAAAGCATATAGATCGTATGGGTTCATCTTTGAATCTACACCATCTCTTTTTAATACTCCTGTTACTGGATCCACCTCTACTTTTGATGTTCCCGGAACTTGTTTTATACATACTAAAATATCCATATAAATTACCTCCAAAATCTATTTATGTTTAATAATAAATTTTTATCCTACAATTACAGACACACCATCAGGTATTACCGCTACTTTAGCGTCTTTTCCCTTTAGCTTATAAGCTCTATTTAAAGCTTCTTCAAAATTATATGCATGCTCCATATGCATAGCTTTAATCATATTTGGGTCACACATATCTGTAACCAAAATGACTGTAAATTTATCTAACATCCTAGCTAATATCTGAAATTCCCATTGATCTGGAACTGTTTCACATCTAGGAACTTTGGCTATTCTATCTAAAAGTTCTCTTGGTGATTTACTATTAGCTAAATTATCATAAAATGATTGGCCTCCATGCCCGTCATTACAAGCTGCTACCATTATTATTACTCCGCCTTCCTTGCAGGTAGACTCAGCAGCTGTCATACCTTTTACTGATTGATATATATTTTGATCTAATGGATATCCTCCATTACTTGAAACCACTATATCTGCTTTTACCTTTTCAACTTTTGAAAGTTCAAGTACAAATTTACATCCTGTTTCATGGGCATATTGTCTATGTCCTGCAAAAGCATTTATAACTTTCTTTTCACTATCTATTACCACATTTAATATAAAAGCTAAACTAGCTTTTTCAGCGGCATAAATCATGTCTTTGTGTACTGGATTATCTTTTAATATTCCAGTTCTAGCATTGGGACTAGCAATAAATTCACCACAATGATTTGCCATTATAGTTTTTGCAGAAGCTATTCCAGGTAGTATACTCTTTCTTCCACCTGAAAATCCTGCAAAGAAATGTGATTCTATAAATCCCTCTGCTATTAAAAGTTCTGTTTCCATTGCTAATTTATTTAATATAAGATCACCACCAGATGGTAATGTTCCAACCTTCACTAAAGTGCTATCATCAGTTGATACATGCATAACTATATTTTCATTTTCAACTATTTCTTCGCCAAATTTATTTATAAGCTCTTCTTTTGTTGATTCTCTATGAAAACCTGTAGCAATCAATATTTTTATATCTATATCAGGATTAACCTCTCTTATTCTTCTTAAAAGTATAGGCATTGTTATCTTACTTGGTACTGGTCTTGTATGATCACTGGTTATTATAACCATGTTCTTCTTTCCCTTTACTAAATCTTCTAATTTTTCGCATTGTATAGGATTGTCCAATGCAGCCTCAACAATTTCTTCTTGACTTAAATTTCTTTTATATTCATCCGCCTTTGATTCTAAAATTCCTACTAAATTTTTATCTTCTATCCCTATTTCAATCATTTTCTTGTGATATGGTATTTTTATCTTTGCCATATTTCATCCTCCTCATTAGTTTAAGCAATTAGAATCCAAACACAGGTGCCATAAAATAAGCCATGATTCCTAAAACAATTACGTAAACTATACAAAATTTTATAGTCGCATTTAATATTTTACCTTCTGCTCCAACAAGTCCAGTAGCTGCTGTAGCCACTGCTATACTTTGTGGTGATATCATCTTACCCGCAGTAGCACCACCAGTATTAGCTGCTGCAAGCCAGTACGGATTTAATCCTAAAGTTTTAGCTACTTCAACTTGAAGTCCTCCAAATAATACATTAGATGAAGTATCACTGCCTGTTACAAAAGTTCCTAAAGCTCCGATTATAGGTGATATTAAAGGATAGTAACTACCTGTAACCGCTACTAATACAACTGCTATTGATTTTATCATTCCGCTATATCCCATAATCTTTGCCATAGCTACTATGGCTATTATTGTTATTGCAGATTTACTCATTTGCTTTATAGTTTTTACTAATACTGAAACTATTTCAGAAAACTTAGCCCCTTGTATTAATCCCCCTATAAAAGTAGCTATTATAATTAATGTTCCTGGTGTAGCAAGCCACAAGAATGTAAATGGCTTAGCATGGGCACCTGTATAAATGTAAAGAGTTGTTTGTATTTGAGATAGTCCTTTATTTATTGCTGGGAACAATGGACTAGTTAAAATTATGAAAACAAAAACTAATATAAAGGGTAACCATGCTATAACTGCCTTTTTAAAAGGTATTTTTTCTACATTTTTAGAAGCAGTATCTTTATAAAATATCTTTGCCATAGCTATAGTTACTACCATACATGTTATTGACCCTAATATAGCAGGTAATTCTGCCCCCATATACTTAGCCATTAATAATTCTGGTATTGCAAATGAAAGACCTGAAGCTAGGGCTATTCCAAAGACACCCTTAATAGATTTCACACTTTTTCCTGTTAACATTACTAAAACTATTGGAATTATGACTATTAGAACTGATAACTGTAATCCTACTGCATAACTAAGTTGAATTACATCTATGTTAGTTACCTTAGCAAGAGTTGTTACTGGAATTCCTATACCTCCAAAAGCTGTAGGTGTAGTGTTTGCTATAAGACATATTATAGCCGCAAAAATAGGGTCAAATCCAAGTGCTGCCATTATACTTGCAGGAATAGCAACTGCGGTACCAAACCCTGCTATGGCCTCCAAAAATCCGCCAAATCCCCAAGCAAGTATTAAAACCAAAATTCTCTTATCTGTAGTTATTGAAGTCATCATCTTTTTTATAGTATCCATACTTTTAGTATGAATTGATAAATTATAGGTAAATACTGCAGCAACGATTACAAGTATTATAGGCCATAAAGCCAATGCCATTCCTTCTAAAGCAGCAGAAGCTGCATCTAAAATTGGCATTTTCCATACTATAACTGCTAAAATTACAGTTAATACCAATGTTGCAGGACAAGTTTTATAACCTGGCATTTTTAAAATTCCTAATGAAACCATTAACCAAGCTATAGGCACCAAAGCAATGAAACACGTTAGATACATATTCATATAGGTTTCCCCCTTACGGTAATATGGTACGACCTCTTATTGTTTTCATTTTACTCCACTTTTCATAAGATTTCTATAATAGTTATTTTCTTAACTTTAGTTAAAATTTCCTGAAATACGACCTTTTCCTTCTATTATAACGTTTTCAAAAATGCTATATATAAAAATTTTTTTTATTTTTACTCCTCACTTTTCGAAATTAATGAAATAAGTTATTTTATTAACTTTCATATTTTACTATTTGTAATATAGTACTACCTCATCTTTATTTATATATAAACCTATCAAATTGACAGTTTTTAGTATTATTAATTAATTTGTAATTTCTTAAAATATATACATTAATTATTCTTATATAACTGTATTACTTTATTTTAACAATAGCAAAAAAGATATACATAAATTTATTTTTTGTATATCTTTTTATAAAAAATAATATTCAATTTATTATATATTTCGTCATATATTCTCCTATTGCACTTTTTAGTCTCCTATATTAACAGTTAAAAGTATAGAATTATCTTCAAGTACTTCTTCATTATCTATATACATATCTGTTCCATTTAATTTTTCAACTACTTTTTTATAGGTGTACTCTTGCACATTATGTTTATATTCTTCATCTATTATACTAAGATGATGATAAACATTTTTTAATGAAGATGTATCTTCAATTTCAACATTATAACTTCCGTCCTCTCCTTTATGAAAAATTAATTGGCACTCTTTAGTATTACACTGAATATCTTCGTTAGATATCTCTTTAGGATAAGATCCGCATTCTTTAAGAGTTTTTAAAAGCAAATCCTTATCTCGAAAATTAGTAGGAAAGATTTCTTTCTCTACCTTAGGAAGTTCTAATATTTCTTCTACTGTTGTTGAGTTGTCATTTCTATTTTCCATCTCTTCAATTGACTTATATATAACCTTTCTACCTGCTTTGTTATTTAAATTCATTATGAAATCAACTATCATTTCTTTTGAATCATATTTTGAAAATACAACATTCCATATTCCTTTTTTCTTTTTCCAAATAATAAATTCATTTTCCCCTTTTATCTCTGTCTTAAATAAATTTCCATATTTATTTATTTTATATTCTGCCTGCTTCAAAGTTTTAATAATCTCTTCCTCATTCTTTAATGTTGTTGGCATATTTATTTTAGAATTTTCTACCCAATTATCAAGGTCTTTTACATTCATAACAACTTTAAGAGTTAAAACTGCAGGAACTAATGCTAATGATATAGACATAGCTTATACCTCCTTTAAAAATCTATAGTTCTACCACCTCTAGATATTCTTATGTCATCTTCTCCCTTTTTTTCATCTTTTTTTTCTTCATTTACTTCTAAATACTCGCTTCTATCCTCTTTTGCTGTAGCGGCAACTGCTCTTACATTTGCCCATTCTCTAATCTTTATAATTTGCTCTCTTTGTGTTACTGAAAGTGGAACTGTATTTTTTATTACTCTTTCCAAATCAGTTACTTTTAAAGCTCTATCTTCTGAAAATGCCTCAAAAAGTGCAGCTATTACAGCTTGCTCTATTTCTGCTCCTACAAATCCTTCTGTTATATCTGCAAGATTAGATAATAATTCATCGGTAACACTAATTTCTTCACAAACTTCTTCATTAGTAAGTCTTTTTTTCAAATGTAGTCTAAATATATCCTTTCTTTCATTTTTTGTAGGCAAGTCTACAAAAAATATCTCGTCAAATCTTCCTTTTCTTAAGAGTTCTGAAGGAAGATTACTTATATTATTAGCTGTTGCAACAACAAATACAGGTTTAATCTTTTCTTGCATCCATGTAAGAAATGTTCCAAAAATTCTCATAGAAGTTCCGCTATCTCCTGAGGAACTAGCCCCACCAAATCCTTTTTCTATTTCATCTATCCAAAGTATAGATGGAGATACTGCTTCCGCTGTTTTTATTGCTTTTCTCATATTTTCTTCAGAACTTCCTACAACACCACTAAATATTTTCCCCATGTCCAATCTTAAAAGTGGCAGTTGCCACATTGCACTTATAGCTTTTGCTGTTAAACTCTTACCACAGCCTGGCACCCCTGTTATTAATACTCCTTTAGGTGCAGGTAAATTATATTTTTGAGCAGAATCAAGCCAAGACTTGTTCCTCTTTGAAATCCATCTTTTTAGATTTTCAAGTCCTCCTACATCCTCCATTTTTAAGTCACTTTTCATAAATTCAAGTATTCCTGTCTTCTTAATTACTTGACATTTTTCTTCTAAAACCACTTCAATATCATCAATATTAAGCTTTCCATCCTCAACCATGGCTCTTGCAAAGGCATTTTCCGCTTCCTGGAGAGTAAGTCCCAATGCAGCTTTACAAATTTTTTCCTTTTCTGATTCATTAAGATCCATCTCAATTCTTCCACTTTGCTCATTTACATAAATCATTTCATCCAGCATACCCTTAATTTCATCTATGGTTGGCAAATCAAAATCTAAAATAGTAACATCTTTTTGAAGTTCATTAGGTAATATTACTGTAGGTGAAATAAATACTACACTTTTAGGATTAGGGCTTGCCTTAAGTACTGTTACCAAATCTCTAACTTTTCTTATTAGATTATAGTCTATATTTTTTCCTTGCACTCCAAAAAACACATGAAAATCCTTTAAAATAAAAACTGCTGGCTCTTCACATTTTTCTATAAATTCCAGTGCCTTTAATGGTTGTTTAGTTTCTTCTTTTCCTTTAAGGTTTTCTAAAGCCATTCCATTTGTTTGACTCCATATATAAGTTGTTCTAGGCGTCTTTATAAGTGAAGCATCCTTTGCAACCGAGCTTATAACTGATATAGCTCTTTCCTCTTCCCATGTAGATATATAAACATAGGGAAATCTCGCTTTAAACATATTTCCCAAGTATTTTTTTGTTCTTTCTGTGTTATTGCTATTTTCTATACTCATTTTATTCACCATCCTACAAATTTTTAAGCTTACTTTTTATACTATTGAAATCACCCATACCATTTAGAAAAATTGCTCCATCTTTATGTAATCTAACTTCTATTTTATTTTTTATAGAAGTTAAGTTATTTTCTAGATGTTTATAAGAAGGTGTTAAAAACCTATAATTTTGATTAGAAGAACCTACCCAAGGCCTTGAAATATCAAATTTATCCTCATCGAAAGGGCCATCTATGAGCAAATCTGTAACAGATAAAAGATCATTCCACTCTTTTTTATTAGATTTTAAAATATGATCATAGGTATATCCCGTAAAAGTTAAAACCGTTAAACCTATACTTTTAGCTCTTAATGCTATATCATATACTGCTGAAGCTTGGACAAAAGGTTCTCCTCCTAAAAAGGTTACTCCTTCTATTTCCTTAGAATTTTTTATAATATCAAATACCTCATTGGTATCTAAAAGTTCTCCTCCTTTGAAGTCCCAGGTCTCTTTAGCACCGCACCCTTTACAATGAATAGGGCACCCCTGTACCCATATACAGCATCGGGTGCCCGGACCTTCTACTTCAGTTTTAGGTAAAATTCTATGTATTCTAATTTCCATTAAAAGTCTACCCTTCTTCCAGACATTTTCACAGTTTCAACAGTTTTAACTGGGTTGCAACATATCATACTCTTTACTGTATCTACAAAATGTGGTTTAACACCTACCATCTCAATAAATTCATCTACTGAATCGAAACCATTTTTACTATTTCTCAAATTAACTGCTTTTTTAGCTAATATAAGCCCCATACCTGGAAGCCTTGAAAGTTCTAGCTCATTACACGAATTAATATCTAAAAGTTCCTCATTATTTAAATTATATCTAGTATTGTTTACTGTACTTTCTACTTTTGGCATTGATGATGGAGTATTATTTATATTTTCTTCTTTGTTTTTCATATGAAAACTTTCTGTTTTAGCTTCTGCATTGCTATTAAATCTTTCTCTCATTAAATCCTTTTGTGATATATTACTTTTAATTTTATCATTTGAATTTCTATTATCTATACCATATTCTTTAGCAATTTTGCTTCTCATAAAATTCATTTCATTTTGCTCTACATGTTTATCTTCTAAAACCTCACACCTAATTAAATATTCTTTTCTTATTTTAAAAGAATGTACAATACAAACTATATAATCTAAGAAAAATATAATACAGCCTATACTTTGTACAAAGCCTGTCAATTCTCCCCCCATAATTAAACCTATCCATGCTATTGCTGTATATATTAATCCATAATTATACCATCTTTTTACTTTTGCCTTTTTTCCCGCAAAATACATGCCCATTCCATTTACTAAGACAACAAAACTACATAGTATCCATAGTGATTTTTGTATTTCCCATTTACTTCCTTTTCGAGTTGCAGCCATTCTATCTGCCCTCCTTTAGTGTTATATTTTCTTCTTCATAGCTTTCAACAATTTCTTCTTCATAATATTCAGGTGTATATTCTGAATCAGCAACCTTAGCCTCTAAGAGATTTTCGATTATACTTATATAATTAGTACATTTCTTCCCCTTTACACCCTCTACTTCTGCCTGAATAATTCCATCTGGATATATTCTAAGCTTTATTTGTTTTGTCAAAATTCTCCCTCCTATGTCAATTGTTAATAATTAAATTTAGTTCCATATTGTTATATTCAACAATTTACTCAAAATTCCTCTACATAACTTACATAGTATCTATAAGTTACACTATTTTGGTAATAAATTATATAATATATTTAAAGAAATTTAATATATTTTAGATAAAATTGTAGATATAATGGGAATGCTAGTTGAAATTAACAAAGTCAACGATATAAAAGCTCTAGAAAACATTGTACTTGTTCCGTAGTTCCTTTTCTTGTTTTCCGTATTATTATATAAATTGACCTCTAAAACAAAAAAGATAGAATAACACTTCTAATAAAATGCTATCCTACCTTTTATTATTTCGCTTACCGATCCATATCCAGCAAGTATAATTTTATTTGTGTAGTTTGTTTTATAGTCATTTTTATTTTTATCTAAAATAAATTTTCTTATTTTTAATTAAAGGACATCCAAAATGCACCTGCTTCATTGATTATATCTATTATATCCTTATAAGGTATTTTAAAGGTAGGAAATCCTGCAGCATAAGGTGCAATTTCATAGGGATAAAAGTTAATATACAATGTATCCTCTGATACATAAAAAGGTTGATCTTCTTTTATTCCATTATAACTATCGGGGAATATATAGGAGTATTCTGGATTATTTTTTATTTGTTCTCCTATTATATCACTTAAAACTTTCACATAATCACTATCTTCTTTAAATAAATCCTTTAGTTCGTAAAATTCTCCCGTAGTTAAATCTATTTTTGTATATATTTTACTTGGAATACCGTGAGCTGCTCCAAAGTGAAAGTTATATCCATCAAGCTCTAATTCTAATAAGTTATTGTCAAAAAACTCTATTTTAAAATCTCCTAAATAACTATATTCTAATTGAACATTTTCTTCTATAGGTTTCACTTCAGATAAACTTTTGAGCCTATTATTAACCTCATCTTCTAAATCCTTATCTCCCATTCCCTGAACCTTTGGATAATACACTAAATAATCCTTATTAGGTTTGTATTTTTCTTCTATAACTTTATACTGATTATTTAAAGAAATAACTGAATTTTCTTCCCATATTAAATTTCCTTCTTTATCGAAATAAGAAATTTTATAATCCACATAGGCTTTTATTAATTCATTTTCTACAGTTAAAGTTCCACTACCTTCTACTATAGGTAAGTTCTCAATTTTGTTACCCTCTTTATCTATAAAGAATGTATTTTTATCATCATAAGCAAAAGCTATTCCGTTTTTATAATTTGAAACTTCATAATAAATGAAATCTGTTAATATGTTTCCCTCTGTATCTGCAATAGCATATTTGGATCCTATAAAAGGCGATGTTTTATCTATAGCTACTCCTACAGCCACTCTATTCTCACCTAATAGAATTATGTCATTATACTTAGGTGTTATTATATAATTCCCTTCTTTATCTATTACACCATAGTTATTCATAATATTCCCTGAAACATTTACTACAGATCTTCCTTCACTAAAATCATGAGCATAGGTGAATTGTGGCTTTATAACCACATTTCCATCTTCATCTATGAAGCCATATTTTTCACCCATATCCTTTTTAAAAGATAAAAGACCCTCTCTTAAATTTCCTACAGAAGCATACTCATATTTATTTAGTATTTCTCCCTTTATATTTACTAGAGCATATTCATTTTCTTTTATTCTAACCACAGCTTTTCCTTCATAAAAATCATTTCCATACTCATATTGTGCTGGTATGATTACCCTTCCTTCTCTATCTAAGTATCCATAAAGATATCCCTTATTAGAGTCTATAACACCATATTGAGCTCTTCCTTCTTTAAAGTTTCCTATATAACTATAATTTTCAGTTTTAGGGATCAATTCTTCTCCCTCTTCATTGATTATATTAAATCTTTCATTATCGATAACTATAGCTCTTTCTTCTGAGAAATCACTTATAAAGCCATACTTATGCTTTACTATATAATTCTGATTCTCATCTATAATTCCATAAAGATTATCTATTTCCACAACTGCAAGTCCATTACACTGAAATTCTAAAGCTAAATTATATAAAGGCTTAATTAGAAATTCTCCCTTTTCATTTATATATCCCCATCTAACTCCTTTAATAGTATTCATCGGTGCCGAATATAAATTTATATTTTTACATTTTTTATAGTATAATATATAATCTCTTAATTTTATTAACTCTTTCTTAGAAGGATAAGCTTTAGGAAGCTCTAAAGCTTTATCTATAGATTTCAAAGCATCTTCATACATTTCCCCTTTAATCTGAGCATCTGCTAAGTAATACCAATATACTGGAAGGTCTGGTTCTTCCTGCAGTTTTGTTTTATAAAAATCAATTACTTTCTTAAAATAATAAGGATACACATCTTCAGCTTTTACTAATTTTCCTAAGCTCCATCTATATATTTCTACTTTGTAAGCCTCTGCTGTATCATGTAACCATAAGGCTATTTCATTTTTATCATTCATAGCTTTTACACTTTTCATATTTTCCACTTCAATTTTACTATAATATATGCCCTCATCTATTACTCTTTTAAAACCATAGGGTGTCCATTGAAGTATATCTAACTCAGACCATATAGCACCTCTTCTCCATCCTATAATTAAATTATCCATTGCATTATCTGTT
This sequence comes from Clostridium botulinum, assembly GCF_001276985.1. Lineage (GTDB taxonomy): Bacteria > Bacillota > Clostridia > Clostridiales > Clostridiaceae > Clostridium_F > Clostridium_F botulinum. The sequence continues at coordinate 610,491 of NZ_LHUL01000004.1, read as the reverse complement.
ATAGGTGCCACTTTTAAATAAGAAATATCATAGCCTTTTCCTCTTATATTATCTATTACACTCCACTGATTACAGTACCTTTCTAGCACCATAATATAGTTTTCTTCTTGCCATCTATAAGCTACAATTATTTCGCCTAATCCATATCCATTTAAATTAGCTCTTATTATTAAAGGTTCATTGTTATTATCTTCTTCAACTATTATTTGAGAGCCCATGGGTAAATACTTATTGATAATATTAAACAAATTTCTTTCAATCAAAATAATACACCTTTCATTATAGTGCTTTTAACAGCATTATATGAAAGGTGTATATTATAGGTTACTTAAAATAACCTTATTATACTATAATTCTAGTTATAACTTTAATAATAATTATTTTGAAAATATTATATTTACTAAATCTAGTAACTTATCTTTGATTAGATCCTTCCTAATAAAATAAGCCGCTCCAAGAGCTTCACATACTCCTGAATCATTAGTAAAATTCTCCTTTCCCCCATCAGAAAAAACAATTATTTGAGTGCCTTTATATTTGTTTTGTAATTCTACTACCACTTCTAAACCACTTTTTTTAGGCATATATATATCTGTCATTACTAAATCAATGTTCCCACATTTTTTATATACCTCAATACCTTCTTCACCGTCACAAGCTTCATAAACCTTGTAATTTGCTTTCTCTAAGATATTTCTTACAAAGCTTCTAATACTTGCAGAATCATCAATAACTAATATATTCTTTTGTGAGCTACTCATTTTTTATAACCTCCCCCTCACTTATTAATAAGCATCTCCCATTGCAAATTAATAAAATAAAGATACCAATATTAGATTAAAATTGTACTAAATATTAATAATTATAGCTTAGATAATAAGTTACAATAATCGCCTTTTTATTTGCAATAAATATAATATTTTAATACAAACAAAAATTATTTAGCAATATAAATAGCAACTTATTAATATCTTTATACCTATAATATTAGCATAATTTAAAATCATACTAAAGTAAACTTTTATTTAATATTGATATAATTATTTTCTTTTTATTATAAGATATTCTTTAAATTTTATTTATATATTTTGTAATAAATTGTATTTTTATGACTTTTATTAGATTTTAATGCAATAAATAACACCCTAATTATAAACCACTTTATTATATTTTTCAACAGACAAAGAATGGGCTATAATATTATTTATCGTATATTTAAAAAATATAATAAATTAAGTTTTTATCTTATTCTATATAATAATTTTTAAATCTAAACTATTTATTATTAATTGTTACCTTTTTCTTATTATGTAAATTATGAAATAATTACTTTTAATAAAAATAAAAAAAATATATAATTATATTTATACTTTGTTATTAGGAAAGGAGATATTTATATGAAGTTATTTTTTATGTCTGATATTCATGGTTCAGCTTATTATCTGGAAAAAGCTTTACATATATTTGAAGAAGAAAAAGCAGATTATCTAATTATTTTAGGTGATGAACTTTATCATGGTGCTAGGAATCCTCTCCCTAAAGGATATGATCCTAAAAAGGTAACAGAAATTCTAAATTCCTATAAAGATAAAATTATAGCTGTAAGAGGAAATTGCGAAAGTGAAGTAGATCAAATGGTTCTTAATTATCCTATTATGAGTGATTATTCTATAGTTTTATATAATGGTAAAAGATTATTTTTAACTCACGGGCATATTTTTAATAAAGACAATATGCCTAATATAAGTGATGGAGATGCTTTAATATATGGTCATACTCATATACCTTTAGCAGAAAAAACAAACAATATATTTGTAATTAATCCTGGCTCCATTACATTTCCGAAGGAAAATACACCTCATTGTTATGGAATACTTAGTGACAACCTATTCAAAATAAAAACCTTAGAAGGGAATACCTTTAAAGAGATTTCTCTAATATAAATTTTATAAACAGATTTCTAAGCTTCAGAGGGATTTTTTACTCCCACTAAAGCTTATTAACAGAATTCTTAGGAGTTTTACTCCTTAGAAGTCGTTATCCTTTAGGAGAAATGGTTATCCGATGGCTTAGCCGCTCTTTACTCTTAACTTTAAGAAAGTGGTAGTATTAGAGCGGTTAGTCATCGGATAAAATTTAGAGGGTGCATCAAAAATAAATTTATTTTCATACACCCTCTTTTAGTAAATATTTATAAATTATTCATTTATTTTTATATCCTTGGTTTATCCAAAATATCTATCCAGTAGTCCCTTTAGCATTTTTGCATGTCTTGCTTCATCTCTAGAAGCTTCATCTATAAAATCATGTACTTCATCTATATTTTCTTCTTTAGCCTTTACTGCTAAAGATTTTTTCATCTTATTTGATCCTATCTCGCCCTGCAGCATTTTTTGTAGGTTTTCTTTTGTACAGTCAGAAACTTTTCCATTTAATTCTGCATACCTAGCTGCATGTTCTGCCTCTTCAGTAGCAATTACCTTTAATACCTCTGCTATTTCTGGGAAACCTTGTCTTTGAGCTACTCTTGCCATTGCTATATATAAACCAACTTCCCCAGTTTCAGCCCTAAATTGACCTTCTAAATCAGTTTTAATCTTTTCATTGTTAGCGGCTATACCTAATTGGTTTTCATTTATTATATCTAGTTCATCCATGAAAATACCCCTTTCTCATCTAACTTTATTCACTAATTACTTTATAATCAAATATTAATTAGCGAATCTTTTACTAGTTTTTGAAAAAGAGACTAAAATTATTCTATAGTTTATGAATATATTTTTTATATTTGCGGTGTTAAAATTTAATCTACTTTAAAGTATTTGCCTTTAAATTATATCTTTATATTTATACCATACGGATTTTATACACATATAATCCACTTCTGGTGGTAATTCATCCTTTACTGGCTTTAGCTTTGTTCCGCCAACTTTTTTTATAGTATCTAATATGAGCTTCTCATAATCTTTTTTTATAAAATTATCTAAGTCAACTTCCATGCCTTCTGACAAACACTTAAATAAATGCTCCTGTATAGTTATAGCTTTTAGGTTTCGCTCCTCTGAAATTTCTTTTATTGTTTTTCCTTCTTTGTATAGGTTATAGCTTAATACATGGGTCTTTATTTTAGACTCCTTATTACTTTTTGCACTTCCATAACTATCCATATTATTAATATCTATTCCCTTTTCATTCATATATTCTGTAATAGCTTCTATAAACCTTTCTCCATAAACCTTAGCTTTTCTTTCACCTATACCTTTAATTTTTAATAAATCTTCCTCTTTTGTAGGCATATATTCACTAAGCTCCTTTAAAGTAGCATCTGGGAATATCATAAATGGTGGTACAGACTCCTCTTGAGATATTGTTTTTCTTAACTGTTTTAAAATCTCAAATAATTCATTATCTGCTTTTACTTTTTTCTCTATTTTGCTAACCTTTATAGATACAATTTCTTTCCCTTTTAACACATCATAGGATTTTTGCCTTAATCTTACAACGGGAAATTTATCATCTGTAGTTACCATGTAATCATCTGCTATTAGTTTATTCATCAAAGCTACTATATCCTTTTGAGTAGATTCCTCCATAATGCCATAAGTAGATAATCCATCTAAATCTAAGGATAAAAGCTTTTTATTTTTTGATCCTCTAAGCACATCTGCTACCATGTTTACACCAAAACGTTCCTTCATTCTATAAACACAGGAAAATATCTTTTGTGCTTCTAAGGTTATATCCTTCTCTTCTCTATTGTCATTACAAGTACTACAATTATTACATTTTTCTTCTAAAGCATCTTCCCCAAAATATTCTAATATATAAGATCTTAAACATTTTGAGGTATAGCAATAATCTACCATAGCTCTTAATTTGTTATATTCATTATTTTTTCTTTCCGGTGATAAAAAGCTTTCATCTATAAAATATTTTTGAAGACGAATATCATTAGGAGAGAATAATAATATACATTCACTTTCTTCTCCATCCCTTCCAGCACGTCCTGCTTCTTGATAGTAAGCTTCCATATTTTTAGGTATGTTATGATGTATAACAAATCTTACATTAGATTTATCTATTCCCATGCCAAATGCATTAGTGGCTACTATTATTTCTATATTATCAAAAGAAAAATCTTCTTGTGTTTTCTTTCTTTCCTCGTCATTTAGCCCTGCATGATATACTCCTACTTTATAACCTTTTTTGTTTATCTTGTTATATAAACTTTCCGCTTCTTTTCTTGTAGATGTATATATTATACCTACCTTACCTATATTACTTTCCAAATAACCAAATATAAATTTTTCTTTGTCTTCTCCCTTTATAACAGAAAAGCTTAAATTTTCTCTATCAAAGCCTGTTACAAATACCTTAGGGTTTTGAAGTTCTAAACTATTTAATATATCCCTTCTAACAGTTTCTGTGGCTGTAGCTGTAAATGCTGTTACAATAGGTCTTTTAGATAATTTTCTTATAAAATTACTTATTTTTGTATAACTGGGTCTAAAGTCATGTCCCCACTGAGATACACAATGTGCCTCATCTACCGCTACTAAAGCTATATTTAAATTATTTAAACTTCTTACAAAACTATCAGATTCTAATCTTTCTGGAGCTATATAAATAAGCTTATAAAGCCCTTCCCTTGCATTAAATATTCTTTCCTCTATTTCTAAATTATTTAGAGAACTATTTATGTATGTAGCCTCTATTCCAACTTCTTTTAAAGAATCTACTTGGTCTTTCATAAGAGAAATAAGAGGAGATATTACTACCGTTACCCCTTCAAAGATCAATGCAGGTATTTGATAACATATTGATTTTCCTGCTCCTGTAGGCATAATAGCTACTGTATCTTCTTTTTTTAGAATACTTTCTATTACCTTTTCTTGAGCTTTTCTAAATTCATTATATCCAAAATGTTTTTTTAGTAAATTTTTAGCGTCCTCTAACATAAATTCACTTCCATTTCATATATTTATTACAATTATAGTACTTACATCTTCTATAAAACTAATAGTATTATAAATGCTGAATTTCAATTATTTAAAATTCTTATACTGTATATAATCACTGCCTCAACATAGATAAGTTCTTCTTCTAAAATATAATTTTAGTATAAATTTATACTCATTTACTTGTCTAAAATTATACCCAACTTTTTTTTAATATTTCTCTAAAAAAGTATTTTTAAATTTTTACCTATACTTTACAGATGCAATTATGGTTCCTATAAACAAACCATTTATAAAAGTTACTACAAAAGATCCTACGTTCTTTATAGAAAAGTTAACCTTTAATAAAGAAATATATACAAATAAAACTATTAAGGCTGTACAAAAAATAGTTGTAAAATAAGATATCTTTTCTTTATTATTTGTGGCAGGAATTCTATTAATCCTTTTCCAATTTATACGCTTATTCCTTTTAGAATAAATATATAAAATTATAAATATTACTCCTAAAAGTGTACTTCCATGCTGAAGTATTTTGTATACTGGTATATCATAATTTAAAATTTCTATATTTTTTCTTAATCCTTCAAATAGTATAACAAATTTTCCACCTTTGTGGGTAAAGCTATCCCAAAACACATGAGTAATCATACCTATAATAGCGGAGTAACTAAATACTAGAACTTGTGCTAAAGAATTTATTCTCCATGGTTTTAATGCAGTATTATAGTACCAACTATCTATTGGTTTAGGCCCATGAGCTATTAATGGTTTTTTTATTATTCTATGAAATAAATAAGCCAAAATAAAACATAAGGGTAAATTATATAAAAAGAAACCTATTAATCCATGTCCTATGGTAGCCATAGCTTTAAATCTTATAAAATATTCAAAATCAGGACTCATACTACCTAATATTAAGGCAGTAAAATTAAAATATTTATTCCATTTCTCTTCTAAGGGTAAAACTATTGCTGGGTGTGAAAAAGTAAAGGGCATTATTCCTGTCCTCCTAAAATTTATATAATTATTATTAAGTCAATTAATTTTTTAACTTTTATAAATATAGTCTATTTTAACACATTATAAAAATATAATGTGTTAAAATATAAAGATAAAATCTGGACTTTCAAACCATATATAATGTATAATTCAAATGTAAATTAATAAATATAAGGAGTATAATTATATGGGAAAAGAGCCTTCAGTTAAAAGTTCTGCTAATCTACTTGCAATTGTTTCTTTAATTATGTCTATAATTGTTATTTTACCAATATTAAATTGGCTTTTTAAAATAACGCCATGGCAAAAATTAGAGGGACTTCCCTTGTTTTTCGGACTATTAATAAGTCCTTTTGGTTTTCTTTTGGGAATATTATCAATAAAGATTCAATCTAATAAATTAGGCAAAATAGGTGTTATTATTAATACTTTACTATTCTTACTACCTTTTATCTATATGACTTTAGGGGTTTTAATTTTCGGACCTTAATATATAATTAAAACTTAAAACTTTTCTATCTTGATTTTCCAACTCTAATCTATTTTTACATATTATAAGGAAAGTGCCACGCACTTTCCTTATTTAGAGTACAGAGTATAATGAACAAAGAAACAGATTCGGAACAAAATCATCTTTTTGTAGGTTTTTCTTTCAGTAAGGAATTATTATAACAACCTTTAAAGGTATTAAAACAAGAAATACTTTTAGGAAAAATAGATATCTAGAAAAATAATTAGAATACTTTGTTTGTGAACTAATATTAGTATTCTTTATTTTTATAGCTATCTATTGACTAAAAGTATTTCTTGTTTTAATTTTCAACCTTTAAAGGCTGAAGTTGTAATTTCCTTATAATCCTGTTTCTATAAATTTATCGTTCATATATTCAGTAACCTTATGTAACGGCTTTTTAAGAACAACTAATAATAATGAGCCTATAGAAAATATAAATAAAGCTCCTAAATTTTTAATTACAGCGGCTCGTACAGGCCCTGCTATAGCTTCTCTAAATCCTGCTATAGCATAAGTAAAAGGCCATAAAGGCTGCAATACACCAAATATTTTAGGATTAGTTTGTATTGGATATATTCCCCCTGCACCAGCTATTTGGAATACCATTATAACTACTGCAATAGCCTTTCCAAGGTTTCCGAAAATAGATACTAGGGTATATATTATAAAAGTGAAAGTTATAGCTGTTACTATAGTAAATACCATCAACAATCCCATACTTGCTGGTTTAATTCCCAAAATAAATACATCACCTAAGGTTACAATAATTCCTTGTATTATAGCTATTGATAAAAATAAAAGCAATTTTCCAAAATATACTTGAAGATGAGTAAGCTTTTTCTCTCCCTCAAATTCTTCTGCTTCTACAGATATCAATGAACTCATTAATAGAACTCCTACCCATATAGCTAAAACTGTATAAAATGGAGTTAATCCTACTCCAAATATTCCTGTATTATATATCTCCTCTTCTTTAATATTTATTGGAGAAGATATAAATGAAGCCATTTGTTCTGGATTTTTTTGAGTTAAATTTATTATTTTATCTAAATTATCCTCAGTTAAAGAAGACGTTTTTTCCTCTAGTTTATTTATTGTTTTTTTAAATTCTGCTAATTTATTATTTATTTTTTTTCCATCTTTTAAAGCTGCATCACTAGTTCCTACTCCAAAATCCCCCAAAGCCTTTAATTGAGGTATTACTAATTTGGTAGTATCTAATATGTCATTAGCTGTATCTAATCTATTGTTTAATCCTTTAGCAGTATTTTCTATTATCATAGTTGTTTGATTATAAAAAATATTAGATGTATTTTTCATATTTTTATTTATCTCATCATTTAATAGCAATATAGATTCTACAACCTGATTTATATTTTGTTTATTATTGTTTGAAGTAGAAATCTTATTCTTTAGTTCAGTTAATTTATTTTTTTCACCATTAACTTTTTCTTGTAAATTTTTTAAACTATTTATTAATTCCTCAATTATTTTATTAGGTTTTAAAATATTTACTATTTCTAATGATTTTATAGTCCCATCTATATTACTATTTATAGAATCACATAATTTTGATGCTTCATCTACAAGTTTAACCATTTCTGAATTATTACTAACATTGTTATACTCTTTTAAATTTGTTAATATGCTATTAATTTTACTATTTGTGCTTTCTCTATATATCATATCATTATTAATATTTTTTGCTATGCCATTTAAATCTCGTTCCGTTTCATTTACTAGATTTTTGCTAGCTTCTGTTGCCTTCTGTAGATTATTTATTTGATCTGTTATAAGTGGTAGCTTGTCCTTTGTATCGTTAAAATACTGCTTTAAGCTTTCTGAATCTTTACTAGCATCATCTATTATATTTTTTACTTCTCCAATACTTTTATTTCCAAGCTCTAAAGTAGATTTTATGCCAAGTATCTTAGATTTATTCTTTTCTAATTGACCACCTGTATTATTTAATAACTTAAAAGCTTCTTTGTTTACTGTATAAACAAAATTGGTTTGAATTTCTTTAGCCAAACTTCCTTTTGCTGCATTGGTTATTTTAGTTGCTATGGCATTTGATTTTTCATTAACTCTATATATAATATTAGGCTTTTGGGGATCTGTAGTTTTTAAACTTGCTAGTCCACTAGTAAAATTAGAAGGTATTTCTATAAGAGCATAATATTTACCTTCATTAAGTCCATAATTTGCTTGCCACTCATCTACAAAAACCCAGCCCATTTTTTTATTTCCCTTTAAACTTTCAATAATGCCATTTCCTACATTTGTATATTTCCCCCTAATCATCATACCTTCATCCTTATTAACTATGGCTATAGGCAAATTTCCCGTATTAGCATAGGGATCCCAACAAGCCTCTATATTAATCCATGCATACAAAGAAGGGATAAAGCATAATCCTAATACTACTATAATGGCTGCAGGATGTTTAACTATATTTTTTAAATCTCTTGAAAATATTCTAAATACCTTTTTCATATGCTCACCTCTTTATTTTCTCTATTTATTCTGATATTCCTGAAGCCTTAAAGTCTTCGTCAAACTTACTAATTTTATGATGTAACGGAGATTTTAAGAAAAATCCTATTAAAACAAATATGCCTCCCATTAATATAAGCATTATAAAATCTAATATTACACTAGATACAAGAGGTCCTCCTATTGCCTCTCTAAAACCCCCTATACTATAGGTAAATGGGAAAAATGGTTGTAGTATTCTAAATATTAATGGATCCACCTGTATTGGATAAGTTCCACCACTACCTGCTAATTGTAATATCATAAATACTATTGCTATGGCATTACCAAACTTACCAAATATGGCCACCAAAGTATAAGTTATTATAGCAAATACAATAGATGATACTACAGAAAACGCAAGCATAAGGGGAAAACTAACTGTATAAACTCCTAGTATAGCCTTATTTCCAACAGCTACTATAAACCCTTGCATAGCAGCTAAAGTTATAAATGTAAGCATTTTACCAAAGTATTTTTGTCTTATAGTTATATTCTCACTGCCTTCAAAATCCACCACCTCTGTTTTTAGCAAAGATACCAGTATTAAAGTTCCAACCCAAAGGGCTAACACACTATATACTGGAGTCATTGCAGAACCATAATTAGGTATAGTATATACTGCTTCTTCCTTAATATTAAAAGGATATGCTGCGGTCTGTGACATTAGCATAGGATTATTTTGAAGTACACTTATTATTTGTATTAAATCATCATTACTAACCAGCTCTAATTTTTTACTTAGTTGACCTATTATCCCTTTATATTCTGTTAACTTATCAATTAATTCTTTACTTAGCTTTGCTGATAAATCAGCTCCCTTTGTAGATGTTGCTAATAAATTTTCTATTTGTGTATTTAATCCATTACCTGCCTTTATAAGTTTACTAGCATCTTGAATAGAATTTTTAAAATTATTAATTATAGTGCTTAATTCCTGTCTTGTATTTGAATTAAAAACATTCATTACACTTTCAATTTGCTTATTTGTATTAGATATGTTTCTTTTTAATTCATTTATTGAATTTTCATTTACTTTACTAGAATTTGAAGCAATTTCTTGTATCTTTAATAATTTTTGTTTTTCTTCATTTAAAGCTCCTTTAACATTATTAAGGGATACTATAAATTTTGACACTTCAGTATTTGGCTTTGTGTTATTTATTTTTTCAAGGAATTCTACCATAGAATCAATATTTTTATTTGCACTATCTATATCCATAATTAAATTTGCTATAGAGCTATTTGCTTCGTTACTTGAAGATTCATTATTTAAAACTATTAAATTATCTAATACTGATTGAACACGATTATTAGTAGATATAGCTTGCTTTAATATAACATTTATATTATTTAAGGAATTATTAAATATATTATTAGTTTGATTTATTGTTTCATTTGTATTTGAGGATTTAGAATTAATATTTTCTAACCCCTTGGTTATTTCTGGGAAAGTAGTTCTAACTACACTTAAATATTCATTTAGATTTTTAGAATTAGTATTTACGCTTTCCAATCCTGCTAAAATTAAATCCATGTTTCGATTCATTGAAATAATAGATTCTTTAAGTTTTATTATTTCATTCTTATTTTTTTCAAGATTTCTACCTATTTCATTTATAGAAGAAAATACAGTTTTATTTACAGTAGTAATAAAAGTAGTAGTTATCTCATTTATTAGTGTATTTTTAGCCATTCCAGTTATTTTCGCTGCAACAGGATTTTCTTTTGTATCAACTTTGTAAATTATTTCTGGATGTTTAGGATTGTCTGATAAAACACTAACTATATCTGCTGAAAAATCCTTTGGTATTTCTATACTTGCATAATATGTACCATCTATAACACCCATATCCGCTTCCTTTTTATTAGTAAACTTCCATCCAATTTTATCATTACTCTTAAGTTTTTTCACCATCTCATTTCCTACATTGAGCTCTTTACCTCCAAAATCTGTACCTTTATCATTATTAATTACAGCTATAGGTACTGTACTTGTGTTTTCATAAGGATCCCAACAAGCTTTAATATTGACCCAAGCATAAAGTGAGGGTAATACACAAACCCCTAATATTATGATTATTGCAATGAAATTCTTATTTAAGCTTTTAATATCTCTCTTATATACCTTAATTATGTTTTTAAATCTATTCATTCCAAATTATTTCCTCCTAATTCTTTATAAAAACCAAAGTAGATGAATATATCATAACTAACAAATTTTATATTTAAGTCATAAACAACCGTGAAACGGACAGCTTGTTCACACATTTATTTTAAGATTAATTAATCTTAATCTTAAGATAATCTTTTTCCTTATATAATTAATTATTGTTCCTTGATTTAATCTTACTGTACTTACATAAATATTCTATCATTTCTTAGCTTATAGTATCCAATACTTTATTTATATGTTTAGAATAATTTATGATACTTACACATCCATTTTGTATGTGCTAAACTATAATTCTTAAATTATTACCTTTACTTTATTTTTGATGGCTTCAATACTCATTATTATATCAGAAATATGGTATAATTGATTAAACTATTAATCACACCCTAGTAGCTGGTATTTTTTTTAATTCATGTATTATTACACTTGAAGCTTTCTAAAACAATAAATAATATCTTATTCTTTTTAATAAAATATTAGCTTCAATAACATCATCTTTTTATAATATTACATATTTTTTCTTTATTCAACATCCTATTGTTAACTTATATGATTAAATTCAAAATAAATGCCTGTAATTATATATTTTTTATATTATAGCTTACTTATCTGTAAATTGTAACTATTTATGGATTATTTATTCTTAGTAAATTATAATAAATAGTATTTAGTTTCTTAACATGGATAATTTTAAAACTTCTTATAAAACTGAATTATTTAATTAAGTATATTTTTTATACTATTAGGCATAAAATTAAATATATTTTATTTTGAGAAGCTATTCTTTACACAAATTAAATAATAAATTATAATTAAGTTTAACATTTTTAATAGATTTACTATAAGAATTACCTTAACCGGTAATAGCAAGGAGTGACTAATTTGGATTTTAAAAAACTTCCTAAAATAGAGTTACATTGCCATTTAGATGGTTCATTGAGAATAGACACAATATTAGATATAGCTAAAAAAGATAATATTCCTCTTCCTAGCTATAATAAAAAGGAGCTTATAAATTATGTTTCCATAATGGATGACTGTAATTCCCTAGATGAATACTTAAATAAGTTTTTTATACCTAACAAAGTTATGCAAACAAAGGAAAATTTAAAAAGAATAGCATTTGAATTATTAGAAGATGTTGCAGCAGATAATGTAAAATATATAGAAGTAAGATTTGCCCCTCTTTTACATGTTGAAAAAGGATTAAATATTGAAGAAATTATAGAAAGTGTATTAGCAGGAATTAAAGAAGCCGAAAAGCTTTATGATATAAAAGGTAATTTAATATTAGGTTGTATGAGAAATATGGATATTCCTTCAGCCTTTGAAGTTGTAAAAAAAGGAGCCAAATTTATTGGAAAAGGTGTTGTTGCTATAGACCTTTGTGCTGGTGAAGAACCCCATTTTCCAGGAAAATATATAGAAGTTTTAAAATTAGCCAAAGAATGTGGTTATAGAATAACTATACATGCTGGAGAAGCTGGCGTAGGCGAAAATGTTTTAGAAGCTATAAATCTTTTAAATGCTGAAAGAATAGGCCATGGAATATATATTAAAAATTGTGCCGAAGCTTATAAACTTGTAAAAGAAAAAAATATTCCACTAGAGGTGTGTCCAACAAGTAATCTGCATACTAAAGCTTTCGAAAGCTATGAAACCCATCCTTTTATGGATTTTCTAAAAGATGGTATTAAGGTTACTATTAATACTGATAATATGACAGTATCTAATACTACCATAACAAAAGAACTAGAAATGCTTAATAAGTTTTGCGGTTTATCTATAGAAGATTATAAAATACTATATCTAAATGCAGTAGAGGCATCTTTTGCATCTCCTGAAACAAAAGAAATACTTAAATCATATGCTAATGAAATTACGGCTTAAAAGGGAGTTATACCTACCTTGGTTAAAAAAAGGATATATGGTTAGAAAGGCAGCTCACTTCGATAAGAGCTTCTAATTTATTTTTTCTTAAAATATATGATTCAAAATTATAACTCGCTGAATGCTCGGACAATAATTCTGAATATACATATATTTTGCAAAAATAAATAAGAATCTCTAATCTTGCTTTAATGCCTTTTACACCACATATCCTTATTTTTTAAACCACGGAAAACTAGAATAACTCTTTAAAGATAATTTTCTGTGGGCAAAGGCAGTACAAAAGGAAGATTTTACTCCACTTTGTTTTGTAAAATCCACAATTATTTTCCCTCTCCTAAGATCTTTATATGTATATTAAAAATTTTTAGTTAATTATTTTCTTTTCAGTAAGGGTCTCAAAAAAATTTCGATAGAAAATTAATGCGAAGCATGTGAAAAACTATATTGTTCTTAATATTTATATAAATTAAATTTACACTTAAATCTATTTGCGTTAGCAAACAAATTTAATACAATACATCCAATAACCTCAGCAAGTTTTATTTTATATAAACTTACTGAGGTCATTATGTAATATATTATTTTTACTTTTGATTATTAATAAAATTTAAATAATACAACAAGTTAAATTAACTAAAAAAATCTATATGAGAAATATCTATATTTTTAGTAGCATTTACACTTATATCAAATTTACCGCTTGCCTTTGCACCTACGATTCTAATAAAATATTTTCCATCTTTAGGTGTAGTAAAATTTATATCTCCTTTTTGCTTTGTTTCATCTTTCTTGGTTATAATATTGCATTCTGAATCTAGAACTACAATAAAAAGTTTACCCTTAGCTATCTTTGTATTATCTTTAATATTTATTTTATTACCTTTGCTTGATGTAAATTCCATTAAGGACCACTTGCCATTGAATCTTTTAAAATCAAAACTTTCCGCATTTTTGTCACTATCACCACTACTACTATAATAGAAAAAACTTTTCTCAGACTCATTTTTGCTTGATAAATAGTTATTTGAATCAATATTAGTAAAATAATTTTTATACAATATTCCTGATCCTGCAATTATTATAACTACTAAACAGACAATAATTAAATTATTTCTTTTTTTCATTTTCTATTCTCCCTAACATTGTAATATCTTGTAATTAACAGCTTAATTATATACATTTTTACCTTTAATTTCAATGCAATCTATATGTTTACTAATAAAAATATTATGAAAGATATTACTAAATGATTAATTTTCTAATCTTTAATTAGATTTTTCCCTTTGTTATATAATATCCTAGCTTTAATTGCTAAAAAAGCATAGAAAACCGCTATTATAGGAATTAAGAATACAGCACTTCTTCCAAGTGCAAAGGGTGTTTCAAATAGCAAGCCTCCCCAAAATGCTTCACCAGTCCTTTCCCACAATCCTGGTGTATAATACAGTAATTTAGGATTAAGTATTAAATTGATATTAATACTCCCGTTGGATATGTAAGCTACAGACATAGATAAAAAACACACTGCTGATATGATGGATTTATTAGATAATCTTTTATATCTTGCTGCTTTAGATATATCATCTGAAAATATATCTTCTTGGCTGTTTTTGTGAATTTCTTTGAAATATTGAACTCCTGAATTTTTATTGCCAGCTAGATGCTTCCAACCACTATCTTCAAATAAAGTACAATAGTCAATAAAATCTTCTTTATTCTTAAAAATTCTATAATCAATTCTAACTGTAGCATTTTCCGGTTCTATAGAATAAAATTTATATCCAAAAGATATATTTTTCAATTCATAACCCTTTTTATACATTTCATTTAACCATTTTTCTTCTTTATTATAATCAGTAAAAAGCCTAAATTTCCTCATGTTAATTCCTCCTAAATCATAATTTAAAGTTACTTTCTGCTATGTTAATCATATGACGCATTCTTTCAATGTCCAAAAGCAAAACTTCTTTTCCCTTTTCAGTAATCACATAAACTTTTCGCCTGTTATCTTCTGTACCCACAAATTTTATCAATTTTTGTTTCAATAAATTTTCAATGGCTCCATAAAGTGTTCCCGCTGCTATCTTAACTTGATAATTACTTAATTCTTCAACTTTTTCCATTATAATATATCCATAACCAGGTTCTAATAATGCTAAAAGAATATAATAAGTTGTTTCTGTTAATGGTAAATTTTTATTTATATTCATAAATTCCTCCAATTATACATTTTTCAAGTATACAGTTAAACTATACATTTTTACTATATACAGTTTAACTGTATATGTCAATATTAAAAAAGCTTTATGATTTTTTAATCATAAAGCTAATATAAATATTATTATTCTGTTTTATATAAATCTCGGTACACTTGGAAAGGCTATTTTTAGCTTTTCAATAAAAACTTTAAATTTAAAAGTTATAATTTTAAAATCATTTCATATTGACTAACCCCACATTCAAATCCTAATTTTAGTAAAAAATCTTTCATGGATTTAGATCTCCCATCTACATTTATAACATTAATATTATAGGATTCTGTATTTTTCATTAAATCTGTAATGATACTCTTTGCAATTCCTTTACGTCTGTAATTTTTATTTACTGCTATTTGAGGAATATCTCCCGTTTTCTTATCAATAACTCCGTAGCCAACAATATTATCATCCAAATGTACAATGGAATATATGAATGAATCTGATACAGCGTTAATGGAATCAATAGAGTTCTGCCAAGATGGTGCAAAATCCCAAAACTCTGTTAGTTCTCTCCAATCATTTGGATTAATCATATCAACATGTTCAACCTTATAAGTTGTTATAGGATTATATTTATTTTTATCTAGATGAAAGCATTGAAAATCCCTTAAAATCTTAAAACCTTGTTTTTTATAAAGCTGAAGTGCAGATGTATTTGATTGAATTACTTCAAGTAAATACTGCTCTACCCCCATTTGTTGGAATAATCGTCTGACATTTAGCAGCATATTACTTGTTATGCCTTGTTTTCTATAAGCTTCTATAATACCTGTTCCTGTATCATAAGCAGTTAATTTCCCGTCCCAATTTCTAACTCCATTTAAAACAAATCCAACTAATGTCTCATTATTAAATGCCCCTATGGAAACTTTAGAAACATAACCTCTTCGTTGAAGCATATGCTGAAATTTGAAAAGAGGTAAATCCATTTTTACTTGATAATCAGAAAATGCATTTAAAAACGTTTCATGTAATGTTTCAATACCTATATTTTCTAATGTATCATAAATAAACATCCTTTATTCTCTCCTAACTAAATATATTTTGTATTCCAATTTCAACTATTTTTTAGTTTTTTTAGGTTTTGGCATAGGAAGCTCTTTATAAGTCGCAGACACAATTTTAGCTAAGTATTCCCTATTATCCAAAGATTCAATGAGAAATGATGGCTTTGCACCTTTATAAGCGGGAGCTTCTATTGCTTCATGCAATAAGTCTTTACCAGCCTTTGTTATTTTTAAGAAAAATTGATTATCACATATTAATCCTATTATTTTTTCATTACAGTAGACTCCATAATCACCAAACATTTTTTTATAAGTTATATCACCAGCGCCACTTATTTGATCACAAACATATTCTACAAATTCTATATTTGAAGCCATATTAATTCCCTCATTATATGAATACTTGTCATTATTTAAAACCCTTTTATAAAATACCTTCTGTTCACTATATAAAATAGGAACATTAATCTTAATAATACTATTTATTAGATATACTTTGACATGGATAAACTTTATTAGGGTCTGAGCCCACCCTTAAACCTTTATCTAGTTGCTGAATTTTATCCATATCTTCTTTACTTATTTCAAAGTCGAATATATCTGCATTTTCTTTTATTCTTGATGGGTTTATTGATTTAGGAATAGTAACCACACCCATTTGTAGATCCCATCTTAAAACGATTTGAGATATTGTTTTTCCGTATTTTCGAGCAATATCCTGTAAAAGTTCGATTTCGAATACTTTACCTCTCATTAATGGAGACCATGCTTCTAATTGTATATTATTTTTGCTGCAGAACTCTATTAAGTCCTTTTGAATAAGTTGAGGATGAAATTCCACCTGATTTACTATTGGCATGATTTCGGCATCTTCTAATAACCACTTTAAGTGATCAACTAAAAAATTGCTTACTCCAATAGCTTTTACACGTCCTTCTTTATAAAGTTTTTCTAAGGCCTTCCACGTTTCTTTGCTTAAAGGTTGAGGCCAATGAATTAAATATAAATCAAGATAATCTGTGCCAAGTTTTTTTATAGAATCTTCAAAGGATTTTAAAGTTTTATCATAACCCTGCTCTGAATTCCAAACTTTGCTTACTAAAAATATATCTTTTCTAGGAATTCTGCTTTCTTTTATTGCAGTGCCAACTCCTTCTTCGTTTCCATAATAAGAAGCAGTATCTATATGACCATATCCAATTTTAAGGGCTTCCTTTACTGATTGAATAACCGTGTCCCCATTTTCCACCTTATAAGTACCAAATCCAAGCCAAGGCATCTTTACTCCGTTATTTAAAATTGTATAACTCTTTATATCTTGCATTAAATCACTCCTTATAAGTATGATTTTTAAAGCTATCTTTTCATAATTACTTAACACAACTTAGCGGCTTGTATAAGTTAGTTTGTACACTACAACTCTATTTCAAGAAGCGTACTCTTACTTATGCAATATGTTTTTCTTTGATTTTTTCTTAATTTTTATCATTTCTATTAATTCATTTATATATTTATCATCTTGAATCCTTATCAATAACCATTTCCCATCATGATAATGCTTAGTCTCATTAAAAATTTCCTTCATATAATCACTAAATTCATCTCTTCTACTTTCAAATTGTTCGATCTCTTTTTTACCATACACAAGAACACAAGAAAAACTATTTTTTCTGGAAATTTATATGTTCATATCATCCCTTCACAAAATTATGCTTTATGCTCTTCCCATAGACAATCTGTTATTTTCATTTCAGTAAATGTAGCCTTAAAAGAATTTTTGCTTGGTGAACATGCAAGCAAACCAAAATTAATTTCTTTTGCTCCTTCAAATAAGTGGAAAATCCTCATCTGTTTAAAGTTTATACCATCAAAGGAATTTTCAAAACAGTAATCACTTCCTCTCCTACTCAACCTATACCACATAGATTTTACAGATGATCCAATATCCATAGTTGCCCAATCAGAATACCCATGATTAGTTACAACACTTCCAAGCCATGAAGTATTATTATCATGAAATTCAATACATGCCTTTGCCCAATTTTCACTATTTTGATAAATGGCAAGTCCACATTGATCAAATAATGCTGTGCTATTAAAATCTGTCTTTACCGTAAAGGAAAAATATTTTTCATCTGTTGTAACATAAAGAACATGAGCATTATCATTTCTAAATCCATAATAAGTTCTTTGCCAAAAATCAGTGTTAGGCTCTGTTATTATTTCAACCTTATCCTCTTCAATTAAATAATTCTTAGGTTGAAAAAACCATTTGCCTTCTTTCGTATTAAATCTAAACATAATTTATCTTTAGCAAGAGAGTGTATTACAATTACACAACCCTACTAAATACTCACTTCCTTTCTTTTTGTACTATTTTATATGTAGCCCATCCATAATTATAAAAATAAGAACAATGAACACAAATTTAATAAGGATTATTCTCAAAATCTTTAGAAATCTTTTTTTAAATAAACCATATCAATTAGTTGAACTCCACTTTCATAAATAGGATGGTCATAATTATCGATAAAAAAGTTTTTGATTCTATGAGAAATTTTAAATCCACAATGCTTATAAAAGGGAATCGTCAATGGACTATCACCAGTACCTACAAGCATTGTTTTACAATTATCCTTATAATATTCAAATATAAACTTAATTAATCGGCTTCCATACCCTTGTCCCTGATATTTTTCATATGTTGCTAAATTCTTTATCTCATATATGCCTTCCTCTTCATTGGTTACTACACAAATACTTTTTAAATCTCCATCATATAGAGCAAACATTTCTCCACGGTTTAGATATTTATCAATCATACTTTCTTGTTCATCTGCTAAAAGTAATAAATCTAAAAAACTTCTTTTATTCTCTTCTATTATTTTGATTTCCATGATATCCCCCTATTATACTATGATCATTATCTTAAGACCTTCTTCATAATAAAATTTTTTAAAAATTGTCCATTTCGTTCAACAAATTGTTCTTTTACAACCTCATAACCTCGTTTCTTGAAAAAAGGTTTGGCTGTAATAGAGGCATTAGTTGTTACAATACTAATATGATTTTCCTGTGCATAATTTTCTAACTCACTAACAATTGTAGTTGCTACACCAATACCTTGATAATCTTTATGAACATATAGTCTATCAAGATATCCAGTTGCATCTAAATCTCCAAATCCTATGATAACATCACTTTCCTCAGCCACAATAGAACAATGTTGTGAAAAAGATTTATCCCATGAAACAATATCAATTTCTTTAGGTGCCCACACATCAAGTTGTGCACTGTTATAATCCCTTGAATTTATTGAATGGACAGTGTTATAAAACAGTTCTACAATTTCTCTACAATCTTCTGATTGATATATTCTTATGTTCATTGTAAGTTCCTCCTCGCCTTTTAAAAGTTAAAGCTTATGCAGGTTCTTCTTCTTCAATGATATACCAACTATCTCCTGTAATTTTAACAGTAAGAGTTATTGGTATATTCCTAGAGCCTCCTATTGATTTATTTTGTGAATCTGTTATTTCAACTGAATAATTCATTTTTACATAAACTATATCATTTATTTTCTTTTGGGAATCCTCCATTAATTTAAAATCTACTTTAAAAGGTTTTTTATATCTAGGATTATTAACTTTAGTCCACCATATCTTACAAATTTATACTAAATCATAGCTTAATTGTATACACTATAAATATTAATTTCAATATAATGTATATAGATTTTTTTAATAAGCAAATTATAACTTAAAAACATTTTGAGTTATGATTTAATATTATATATGAAAATATAACTTATTGTTATAGTTCATATACATATTCTAATACCTTCCATGTAAATTCAATGTTAAAATTTAAGATGTTATGATAAAATATAATATAATGATACATTATGAACAATTGCTTTATATATTTAAAAGAGTTATTTTATCAATATATAATGATTTTATAGGAGCAAATAAAATTGATTAAGGAAAATTTAAATTTAGATAAGGTCATAGATTTTAAAAAATGGATCAAATTACAGGAATCTTTAGCATTAGTTACTAAAGCAGCTATTATAGTCGTTGATTATAAAGGAAATCCAGTTACAGAACATAGTAGGTGTAATAGGTTCTGCAAGGCAGTAAGATCAAATCCAGATCTTGTTAAGTATTGTCATAAATGCGATTCAAGAGGTGGATTAGAAGCAGTTCGTTTAAATAAACCATATATATACTTATGTCATTATAATATAGTGGATATAGCTATTCCAATAATTATAGATGGCAAATATATTGGTGCAATTATGGCTGGACAAATAAAACTATCTGATAATAAGGATTCTGATTTCTTAGAACAAATAGTTATAACACCTAAAAATTCCACGGCTAGACACGCCTTAAAAGAATTTAAAGAGTATTACGATGAAATTCCTGTTTTATCGCTAAAGGAAGTGCAGGAAATAGCTAATATGTTATTTTCTTTATGCAATTATTTAGTAGAAGAAGCTTTAGATAAAAATTTAATTTCAGAAATATACAAAAAAACTGTAACACCTAAATCAGAAATAGATTCAAACACCTTAACAGGATATACAATGAAAAATATTGAAAATGCAAAAAAGGAAATGTCTAATGTTTTATTAAATTCTTATGTAAAAGAAAATCTTTCAAGTGATAACTTAGATGTTTCAGTAAGTAATACACTAAAGCCTGCTATTGAGTATATTTATAACCATAAAAGCGAAAATATTACTGCAAAAAAATTAGCAGAGGTTTGTCATATAAGTCCTAGTTATTTTAGTAGGCTATTTGCAAAAGAAACGGGAAAAAGCTTTTCAAGTTTTATTTCTAATCTAAAGGTAGATTGGGCGAAAAGCTTATTAGAAGAAACAGATATGCCTATAAATGAAATCAGTGATGAACTTGGTTTTAATGAGACAGGTTATTTTATAAAAATATTTAAAAAATATGAAAGTGTAACCCCTTTTGTATATAGAAAGTACTGTAAAAAAAATTAAAGAATATCCTTTATACATTGTCTCTAAAAAGATTTAATTTTATATATTAAAATTAAATCTTTTTTTATTTTCCTCTTTATATATTGATAATTGTAATTTTTTCCATATTTACCCTTTAATATTTTTACATATATCCCATTTTAAGCAATGAAAAGATATAAAATTACAACAAATTTACTCAACAACAAAAAAATACGATTTTTAATCATAATTTTTTGTCATGGAAATCCAATGCATATTTATGTAAACGATATTACAATAGAGACAAGCTAAAAAATAAAAATATTTTTACAAATTAAGGGGAGATTATAATGAGAAAAGCATTTATTTGTCCAACTAAATATGTTCAAGGTGAAGATGAATTATTAAACTTAGGATATTTTGTAAAGAGTTTTGGGGAATCAGCTCTATTAATAGCTCACAAAGATGACATAAAACGTGTTAAAGATAAATTAGATTCAACTGCTAAAAAATTCGGAATTACTTTTGTAGAAAGTTCATTCTGTGGAGAATGTTCAAGAGAAGAAGTTGCAAGATTACAAGAAATCGCAAAAAATAATAAATGTGCATGCACTATAGGACTTGGTGGTGGTAAAGCTATAGATACAGCAAAATGCGTTGCTAAGGGTAATTCATTAATAATTGTTCCAACAATAGCAGCTACAGATGCTCCAACTAGCCACTCTGCTGTACTTTACACACCAGACGGTGCATTTGATGATTACGCTTACTTCTGGCAAAGTCCAACTGTAATTTTAATAGATACTACAGTTATTGCAAATGCTCCAACAAGATTCTTAGTTTCAGGAATGGGTGATGCATTATCAACATATTTCGAAGCAAGAGCAACTTCAAATTCTTTTTCAAATGTTAATGCAGGTTTACCTTGCGGAGTTAGAGAAGGATTATGTCCACCAGCAAAAGGAACTAACACAGCATTAACACTTGCAAAAGCTTGTTATAAAACATTACTAGAAGATGGTGTAAAAGCAAAAATAGCATCAGATTGTAATTTAGTAACACAAGCATTAGAAAACATAATAGAAACAAATATTCTTTTATCAGGACTAGGTTTTGAAAGTGCTGGTTTAGCAGCTGCTCATGCAATCCATGATGGATTAACAATACTAGAAGGAACTCACAAATACTTCCATGGAGAAAAAGTTGCCTTCGGAACAATTGCCCAATTAGTTCTTGAAAATGCACCAAAAGAAGAAATTGATGAAGTAATAAACTTCTGCCTAGAAATTGGACTTCCAGTTTGCTTAGAAGATATTGGTGTAGACAGCATTACTGATGAAGAACTTATGGAAGTAGCTAAAAAATCTTGTATAGAAGAAGAATCAATACACTCTATGCCATTTAAGGTAACTCCAGAAGCAGTAGCAGCAGCAATAATAACAGCAGATACTTTAGGTAAAAAATATAAATCAAATAAATAGAGGTGTAAACATGAAAAAGATAATAAATAGACCTGAGACTGTAGTTATGGAGATGTGTAATGGAATAGCTATGGCACATCCTGAACTAGAGTTTGTTAGAAAATATAAAGTAATGAAAAAAAAGAATATAAACAAAAATAAAGTTAGCTTAATTAGTGGTGGTGGAAGTGGTCACGAACCAGCTCATGCCGGATTTATTGGAAAAGGAATGTTAGATGCAGCAGTATGCGGAGACATATTCGCTTCTCCCTCTCAAATTCAAGTATATAAAGCTATAAAAGCTACAGCTAGCGAAAAAGGAACATTATTAATTATAAAAAACTATAGTGGAGATATAATGAATTTTAAAAATGCTGCCCATTTAGCAAGTGAGGATGGTATTAAAGTTGACTATGTTAAAGTTGATGACGATATAGCTGTTGAAGATAGCTTATATACTGTAGGACGTAGAGGAGTTGCAGGTACTGTACTAGTTCATAAAATAGCAGGTGCAGCTGCAGAATTAGGCTTTTCATTAGAAAAAGTTAAATCAATTGCTGAAAAAGCTGTTTCTAATGTTAGAAGCTTAGGTTTTGCTTTCTCTTCTTGTACAGTTCCAGCTAAGAGAACTCCAACTTTTCAATTAGCTGAGGATGAAATGGAATTTGGTGTTGGAATTCATGGCGAACCTGGAATAGTAAGAGAAAAAGTTGCTACAGCAGATGAATTAGCTAAAAAAATTGTTGATTCCATATTAAAAGACATGAAAATAGATGGATCAAATAATGAAGAAGTAGCGTTATTAATTAATGGTTTTGGTGCTACCCCTCTACAAGAATTATATCTATTTAATAATTCAGTTACTGCTGAGCTAGCAAAGAAAAATATAAAAATAAATAGAACATTTGTAGGAAACTATATGACGAGTATAGATATGGAGGGAGCTTCAGTATCTATCATGAAATTAGATGATGAGCTTAAAGAATTACTATCAAAAGAAAGTGATACTCCTGCATTTAAAGTTTCAGGACCAGTTGAATCAGTTGAATATATCAGCTTAGAAGATAATAATGATATTGAAAATGAAGTTAGTTTTGATTTGGAAACTTGTGAGTGTCATAGCGAAATAAAAGATAAAAAAATCACTTTAGATAATATGATTTATATTATAGATAAGATGAGTGAAGTAATAATAGCAAATGAAGTTCACTTCTGTGAATTGGATTCTCATGCTGGTGATGGTGATTTCGGTATGAGTGTAGCAAAAGGCTTTAAACAATTAAAAAGAGAATGGAAACATATTCTTAAAGAAGATAATATGAATATTGGTAAATTCTTAAACGAATGCTCTTTAATAATTATGGAACATTGTGGTGGAGCATCAGGCCCAATATGGGGATCAGCATTTAGATCCGCTGGAAAACAAGTTGGAGATAAAAAAGAATTATCAGTTTCAGATTTTGCTCAAATGATGCAGGCAGCTGTAAAAGGAATTCAAGCTACAGGAGAACGTTCTTTTGGAAGAGGAGCAGTAGTTGGAGATAAAACTTTAATTGACGCATTAGTTCCTTGTGCTGATTTGTGGAGTGAGAGTGCTAATAACAATACTTCTATACATGAAGCCTTCCAAAAAGGTGCCGCTGCAGCAGTTAAAGGTGCAAAAATGACTGAAGAAATAGTAGCTCGTATGGGTAGAGCAGGTACAGTTGGTGAAAGAAGCATTGGTTACCCAGATGCAGGCGCTTATGGATTAGGAGTTATATTTACAGAAATATCAAATTCATTAAAATAAGCCTTCTAATATTATAATAGCTCATACAATATTATAATTTAAAATTTAACCTAAAAACTCCAGTAAACATCTTATTTTTTACTGGGGTTTTTATTTTTACCCTTTTTAAAAATATTTTTATTTATCCTATAACTACTCACTCTAATACTCCCATCTTCTTAAAAGTACAAGTAAAAGTGTGGATTAGCATTTTCTAAGCTTTACTGGGAGTAAAACTTCTCTCTGAAACTTAAAAATCTATTTATTTATACTATTTCAAAGTGTTACTTTTCAAAAATAACTCTACAAATTAATTTGAAAATATTTCATATTTTATTTACTCTCACTATAATAAATTAAAGTTAAAAATAAGTTAAGATATCTTATTAAATTATTTTAATAACCTATTGCTTTCCTATGATAAAGCAATGGGTTGATACTTCTTATCTGCTATGATAAAATTATTTTTGGCAATGTAAAATTCCTGTCATTTATTGACGATTAATTATATTTTATGCACACATTTTATGATTGATTGTTAATCAAAAAACAAAGTAAACGTTTTGGGAGGAATTTTTATGAACAAAAAATTAATTGCTATCACATTATCTACATTAGTATTGGTAGGAGGTATTACTGGTTGCTCTAATAAAAGTACTAGCACAAGTAGTGACAGTACTAAAACTGAACAATCTGCTGATAAGCCACTAAAACTAGATTTTGTACAAACGAGTAGACATGATGATAGTGCAAACAAATTTTCAATGGTTTATGATAAAAAACCAGAAAAATCTTTAGCTATAACAAATTGCATGATCGAAATGATGTTATCTATGGGTCTGCAAGACAAAATGGCTGGTACTGCATACGCAGAAAACAATATACTACCAGATTTAAAACCTGCCTATGATAAGGTACCTGTTATGAGTAAAACTTATCCATCTAAAGAACAAATACTATCAAATGGAGTTGACTTTATAATAGGTTGGGGCGGCGACTTCAATGATAAAGGTGTAGGTAGTATAGACTGGTTAAATGAAAATAAGATAAAAGCTTACATTCCAAGATCTGTAAATCCAGATGCAACAGTTGATTCAATCTACGAAGATTTTAAAAATCTTGGAATTATCTTTGACAAGGAAGATAAAGCTAAAGAATTAACAGAAAAAATGAAATCAGAACTAAAAGAAACTACAGATAAAATTAAAAACGTTGATAAAAAAGTAAAAGTTCTAGGATATGACTCTGGAAAAGACAAAGCTGTAGTTGTTGGAAAAGGTATAAACAACGAAATAATTAAACTTGCGCAGGGTGAAAATGTCTTCGGCGATATGAAAAAAGATTATCCTGAAGTATCTATGGAAGAAATAATAAAAAGAAATCCAGATGTAATAATGGTTTTAGAGTATTCCGTTGGAAACGGCGGAGATACCTTTGAAAACAAGGTTAAGGCTCTTAAAGCAAATCCTGCTTTAAAGGATGTAAATGCTATAAAAAACAACAAGTTTATAAAAGTTGAATTAACTGAATTATATCCTGGTGTAAGAGTTCCTAAAACTGTAAATAAATTAGCTAAAGAATTCTACCCAGATAAATTTTAGTTGGTGATAAGAATGAATAATAATAAACAAATTTTAAAGTGCAAAAATAATTGCACTTTAAAATTTATTCTATTAATTATAGCCTTGTTTGTAATAACTACGGTTTGCATAACCTTTGGTTCTGTAAAAATAGATGTAGGTGTAACCTTTAAATCCCTTATAAATAACATATTAAACAAAGAAATTTTTGCTAAAGATTGGCCAAATAATATTGATAATATAGTTTTTAAATTAAGACTTCCAAGATTGCTTTTAGCCATAGTTTCTGGTGGTGCTTTAGCCCTTGTGGGAATTTTAATGCAAACTTTAACTAGAAACTCATTAGCAGACCCATACATATTAGGCATATCCTCTGGTGCATCTGCAGGGGCTACCCTATCCATAGTATTAGGTGTTTTAAGTTCTTTTGGACATTTTGGAATAGCCTTGGGAGCATTTTTAGGTGCTATGATTGCATCTATTATGGTATTTAAAATATCCGGAGTAAGTAAAGTGTATTCTAAAACTAAATTAATACTAACTGGAGTTGCTGTATCCTCTATATTTACTGCAGTAACAAATTTTATAATAACATTTGCCAGAAATGATAGCTTAGTTAAAAGTGCAGTATTTTGGACTATTGGTAGTTTAGCAGGAGCAAATTATAATCAAGTAAAGTTTTCTCTTGTAATAATGGTTATAACCGCCATTTTAAGCATGTTATTATATAAAGATTTAGATGCTATGCTGTTAGGTGAGGCCGTAGCAAAAAATATAGGTATAAATACTAAATTTATAATTAGATTTATAATGATAGCTTCTACGCTTTTAACAGGTACTATAGTGGCTTTTACAGGCATAATTGGATTTGTAGGCCTCATAGTTCCTCATATAGCAAGGCAAATGGTAGGCTCTTCTCATAAAAAATTAATACCCTTTGGTATTGTTATTGGATCAATATTAATGGTAATTACAGATACTATAGCTAGAACTATATTATCTCCACAGGAAGTTCCTATAGGAGTAATAACTGCATTTTTAGGAGGTCCTTTCTTCCTATATTTAATGCAAAAAAGCACCTATAGATTTGGAGGTAAGTAAATGAAATTAAAATTAGAAGGTATAAAATATGATATAGGTTCCAAAAAACTTTTACGTGGAATAGATTTAAATGTAGAGAAAAACCATTTTGTTGGATTAATAGGCCCAAATGGCTGCGGAAAAACTACATTATTAAAAAATATATACAAATATTTAACTCCTAAAGAAGGATCTGTGTATATAGATGATAAAAATATCTATGGAATGAAAAATAAAGAACTTTCTAGACTTATGGCTGTAGTTATGCAAGAACATTCATTAGAATTTGATTTTAGTGTAAAAGAAATAGTAGCTATGGGAAGATTTTCTTCCAACAACCGATTTGCAAGTGTAGATGAGGAAGATGAAAAATTTATAGAAAAATCTCTAAAAAATGTAGGTCTTGAAAAATGCGAAGATAGAAGTTTTTTAAGTTTATCTGGTGGTGAAAAACAAAGGGTTATGATAGCTATGGCTCTATGCCAAAATACAGAGCTTATAGTTTTAGATGAACCTACTAACCACTTAGATATAAAATATCAACTTCAAATAATTCACATGTTAAGGCATTTGGATATTACAACTTTTACAACCCTTCATGATATGAATATAGCCGCTACATTCTGTGACTATATATATGTAATGAAGAAAGGTAAAATAGTTACCCATGGCCCTGTAGAAAAAGTATTTACAGAGGAAATGTTTAGAGAAGTTTTTGAAGTAGAAGCTCATATCTATAGAAATCCATATAATAACAAATTAAATGTAAGTTATTTAACTTGTTGTAAATAATGGTCCACCCTTGGTTTTAAAAAAAGGATATGTGGTTAGAAAGGCGCTCGCTGTGATAAGAGATTCTAATTTGTTTTTTCTTAAAATATATACTTCTAAATTATAACTCGCTGAACGCTCAAGCAATAATTTAGAAGATACATATATTTTGAAAAAACAACTAAGAATCTCTAATCTTTCTCGGATGCCTTTTACACCACATATCCGTATTTTTTTAACCAAGGGAAGTTTGTATCCCATTTTAATAGTTTTAATCTAGTGTCCTGATGACACGTCCTGTGGAGCAGTCCTAAGTAAATACTATGTTTACTTCACGTTTAAATATTAGTCCACAAATAAAGTATTCTATTTATTTTTATAGATATTTATTTTCTTAATTATATTAATATATTTACTTTGGTTCCTTTGCCTAGTTCACTTTCAATAGTTATATCCCCTCCATGGGCAACAATTGTTTCTTTTGATATAGCCATTCCTAATCCAGAACCTTTATGTCTCTCTCCTGTATTAGTTCCTCTATAATATCTATCAAAAATTCTATTTAACTCTTCTCCTTTTATTCCCCTACCATTGTCTTCAATAATTATACTTATCTTATCCTGTTTTTTTAGTGTAACATTTATCTTTACATCTTCACTATTGTGCACAATGGCATTAAATAAAATATTAATTATAGCTCTTCTTATAAGAATTCTGTCTCCATTTATTTCAATATTGTCATTCTCACAGTGAAAATCTATTTCCCTATTTTCATATCTGGTATCATTTAATATATCTATTATAATGTCCTTTATTAAATTAACTAGATTAATCTTTTCCTTATTTAAAGTTAAAGTATTATTTTTTAATCTAGTAGATAAATTTAAATCTTCTACTAATTCCTTAATATATTTAGATTTATTTTCTATGATTTCAGCGTACTCTCCTATTTCCTCTTTTGTAAAATCATAGTCTTCATCTTTTATTATTTCTGCATAACCTTGGATAGAAGCTAATGGAGTTTTTATATCATGAGAAATGTTTGAAATCCATTCTTCTCTCATATTATCTAGCTTTTTTCTATTCCTTTTATTTTCTTGTAATCTATCTGATAAATTATTTAAGCTATAATATAAATCATTATACATTCCTTTAGCTTCATAGTATAAATCATATTCCTCATTTTCTAATTTTTTTATGCCTAATAATATCTCTCCTAAAGGATTAGTTAATTTTCTAATAAAAAGATATCCAAAAATTAAAGCTATAATCCCGTCTACTATAATAATTATTATTGTGGCAGATTTTATAAGTTGGATTACTTCTGAGTTTTTAGTAGTGACTACGTATTTATTTATATCATTATTCTGAAGTCCCATAATATAAGTTAATCTTTTATTTCCTATATTTTTTTCAGCTACAAAATTAGTAGATAATTCACTTCCCTTATCAGAAGTTTTATATTTATGTAAATTTACTATTTCTGCAGCGGTAGGTTTATTTTTTATATAAGAAGGTTTTTTATAGCTATAAACTTCATTATTGTTAGCATCTATAATCTGTATCCAACCATTGTTACTATCTAATATAGCTTTGCCTTTATCATCAATATATATTTTATTATCTGCTTCTTTAATATTCGAAGAAAAATTTCTAACTGAATCTTCAATTTTATACTTTTTAGAACTAATCTCATTAGCATTTCTATAAATTGCGAGTCCAATTAAAGATACAATATTTATTATGACTACAGTTATAACTACGCAAATAACTGTTACTAAAAATCTGCCTGTAATTCTCCACTTCATATTATTTTTCATTTTTTATCACCAATTTGTATCCTAAACCTTTAACATTTATTAAATACTCTGGTCTTGATGGTTC
Source organism: Clostridium botulinum (assembly GCF_001276985.1). Classification (GTDB taxonomy): domain Bacteria; phylum Bacillota; class Clostridia; order Clostridiales; family Clostridiaceae; genus Clostridium_F; species Clostridium_F botulinum. The sequence continues at coordinate 580,627 of NZ_LHUL01000004.1, read as the reverse complement.
CTTTTCAATTTTTTCTCTAAGTCTTCTAATGTGGACCATTATAGTATTGTCAAATCCATAATAGTCTTCTCCCCAAACATTATCACAAATTTTTTCTTTACTTATTATTTGATTTGGATGCTTTGCAAAAAAAGTTATTAATGCTAGTTCTTTAGGTTTTAATTCTATAATTTCCCTATCTTTTTTAAATTCTGCCTTACTTATATTTAGCTCAAAGGGCCCAAAGGATAAAATATTTTTTTCCTCGTTAGCATTTTCCACGTAGGAATACCTTCTTAAATGAGCCTTTACCCTATAGGCTAACTCCTTTGTACTAAAAGGTTTAGTTATATAATCATCTCCACCTATAGCAAATCCTAATATTTTATCTATTTCTTCACCCTTAGCAGATAAAAATAGTATGGGTACCTTAGATTTAGCTCTTATTGTTTTACATAATTCATACCCTTCCCCATCTGGTAACATAATATCTAAAATTATAATATCTGGCTCCACCTTATTAAATTCTTTAAATCCATCTTCTAAGTTAGTAGCATAATATATATTTTGAAATCCTTCTTTTTTAAGTACTGTTCTTATTAATCTAACTATATCTTCTTCATCATCGATTATTAATATTTTTTTATTATTTAAAGATATTGCATCCATATTAATCCCTCTTTTTCTTTTAATTTTAGTATAAATTTAGATTTACTTATAAATTTATTATAACAAATTTATTTTTAGTATAACAAAATTTAAAACATTATATCAATTATATTAAACCCTAACAACATATTTTTATAAAATCTGCAACAAGTAATCCCTATGCTGAATTGGAATTTGTTTAAAATGATTGCTTATCCCCATGTGAATCTTATAAACAAAGTTTTTAGGAATTTTTCTTCTTTTTATTAGAGCTCTTATTATTTAAGCGAAATCCTTATTTTTAGGCTAAGAATTTACTGCGATTCATAGCAGTTCTTATACACATTATAAAAATTGTAAATCTCTGTGACACTAAAATAGATTTAATTTTAATATAAGAAAAGATAAAAAAATACACGTAATAAACATGTAAATAAGCTTTAGTGGCTATAAATCTGGAGAGCATTAAAAATTTTTGTAATTTCTTACAGGATGTTAGGAGCCAGGAGTAAAGCCACGAATAGCGCCTTGACATTGGCTAGGTAAAAAATTTTTAATGAAACCAGATTTAGAACTGCTTAGCAAAATGATTCTGTTTATTAGTGTATTTTTAATCTTTGCTGTGTTAAAATTAGATCTTTTCTGAAACATACCCTTTTAATTTTTTATTTTGAAAAAGCCTTATTACTTGCTTTTGATAATACTGTCATAGCAATTATAAATATTACTGCTAAAGTTCCTAATGCCATACCCATAGAAGCCTTATGTCTTACAATTTGAGAAGAATACATTCCCCAAAGTGGTGTATAAGGTAAAAAACTTCCCTTGTTACCTGCGCGTACAAGAAATCCTTCTAATAAGTAAGGTATGCCCATTATTAATCCACCGAATATAAATGGTATAACTGCTGATTTACTTATTGATGATAAAAGCAATCCAATTTGTGCAAATATAAAAGATCCTATTATTACAGTTACAATCATAATTATCATCATTTGATAAACTTTAATATTTGACCCGCTCTTCTCAAAATACCATAATGATTTTAATGGAAGATCTAATCCCTTTCCACCAGTTTTTCTTAATGCACTTAAATATATTATTAAAACAATGGATAAATTAACTATAGAAACAGCTATTCCAGCTGCTATTGCTTTAGCTTTTACTATATTCCTCTTACCATTCTTTGTACTATTTATAAGTCCTACCATATTGTTATCATATTCTTTAGTATATGATCCTGAAACAATTGTAAAAGTCAATAATCCTATTAATGGAGCTATACCATAACTTTTATCAAATACACTTGCATAAATTTCAACAACATCATTTCCTGCAGTATTTAATAGAATTGTTGAAAGCATGGCTACTAAAATCCAGGGAATTATAACTCCTAATCTTAATAACATTTTTTTCATTTCAAATTTTATAATTCTCCCCATTGTTTAAACCTCCTTAGTATCTTCTAAATCAAAGTAGAACATATATACATCCTCAAATTTTGGAGTAGCAATATCTACATCCTTAAAACTAGGTATTGTTTCTGACACAACTCTAACTTCAGTATGGTCTATTCCCCTTTGGAAATTAACTATTTTATATTTTTGTTGTATTTGTGCAATTTCTCTTTCATCTTTAGTTCTTATTAAATATACCCTATTTTTCATACCTCCTAATATATCTTCATGAGTTCCTTGCATTAAAAGTGCACCATTTTTTATCATTATTGTTTCTTTAGCTACAGATTCAATATCTGAAATTATGTGAGTAGATAAAATTATTATTTTATCTCTTGATATATCTGCTATAAGATTTCTAAATCTGCTTCTTTCTTGTGGATCCAACCCTGCTGTAGGTTCATCTAATACCATTATTTTGGGATCATTTAATAAAACCTGTGCAATTCCAACTCTTCTTTTCATACCTCCTGAGAATTTTCCTACTTTTTTATTTCTAACATCATATAATCCAACTAAGTGTAAAAGTTCATCAATTTTGTCCTTAGCTTGTCCTTTATCTAATCCTTTTAATGCAGCCATATAACTTAAAAATTCTTTAGCTGAAAAATTCTTATATGCTTCGAAATCCTGTGGTAGGTATCCTATATATCCTCTATATTCATCTTCATTTTCTTTAACATTTTTCCCATTGAAAATTATTTCTCCGCTATCTGGTGTTAATAAAGTTGTTATTTGTTTCATCAAAGTAGTTTTTCCTGCTCCATTAGGTCCTAATAATCCATAAACTCCATTTTCTAAAGTTATTGTTATATCATTAGTAGCCTTTTTTACTCCAAATCTTTTATTTAAATTTTTTATTTCTAATTTATTCATTTTCCATTCCTCCATACAATTTAATTAGTTATAAATTTTTTAAAGTTTATTGTTATTAATAAAGTACTAAGTATTATTATTGAAGCAACTATTCCTATTGAAAAATTTATAAGATCAAAATTATTGCCAAATATAGATATCTGTCCCCAATTCATTCCTATATTTATATCAAAATAACTAAGCATATCAATATAGTTAACTTTATCTAGTATTATTAATAGCTTTTTAGGTAAGAATTTTAGAAGCATGCATACTTTACCTAATACAATAAATATAGCTCCACCACTTATTACTGCTAAAGAATTACTTAATGTAGATGAAAATAAGAATATAACTAAAGATATACTTATTAATACTAAATACATTACAAAAATTTTTGATGAAACATAATTTATTATTGTTGGATCACCCTTTAGAAGAACAAAATTATCAATTATTCTAAAAGCTTGTAGATCTCCATTTACTGGTTTACCATACTGGATTATGCTTATTAAAAATTCCAATCCTAAATATGCTGAATAAAATATAACAGGTATTAATATAGCTAAAAACATTTTTGAATATAAACATTTAAATTTATTTTTAGATGATAAAATCAAATTATCTACGGATGATATCTTTTCATTAATATAAATATTACTAACAATCAACATAATCATTATTAACATAAAGAAACTAGCAACTGGATGAGTACTTCTGTAACTAAACACCTTCCAAAAATTAACCTCTTTATATTCATTATCTTTTATATTTTCTATTTTCTTTTTAGAATCCTCTGCTATCCCTTTTTCCATAGAGTCTTTTCCCTTAGACTTAGAGGCTTCTACTAACCCATCAATTTTCTTATTAAAATTTTCTTTTCCAATTACAATAGGTGATCTTTTATCTACAACTGTTTCATATTGTTCATTTACATGCTTTATTTCATCCTCCAAAGTTGGTTTTATTATTGCCATTATAGATGTTAAAAGAATAAAGATTGCCATTGCGATTAAAGTAGTTTTTGATTTTGCTATTTTTTTTATCTCCCAACCAATCATACTTTTTCCTCCTAATTTATTAAGTTCATTATATTTTATAATTTTTTATCTCTTTCCCTCAGAACAATTATTATTATAGTTTCACTAACTTACAACTTATTAAATGTAATCTTAAATAAACCTTACAAATAAAAAATTAAGATTTTAAAGAGGTTTATCCAATTCTTGGTTTAAAAAAGGGATATGTGATTGGAAAGACAACTCAACTTGATAAGAGATTCTAATTTATTTATGCTTTTTTTCTATATTATTTTGCAGCTGAATCACAATAAAATTCCACCATATTTCTTATTACTTACCCTATTATGTATTAAATGGTATAATTATTATATGAAAACATTTACTTCAGAGGGGGAATCATTAAATGAGCTTTGAAATCAATAAAAAAGATTTAACTAAGAATGGTATATTTTTAATTCTTTCATTTGTTTCTCTAACTTTACCAATAACTATTATATTAAATTCAAATAATAAACCAGATGATCCTTCACTTTTATCGCTACTTTTTTTGGGATATCCAATAATATGTCTTATTCTAGGTTTTATATCTGGAATATTAAAAGTTAATTTATTAGTCGAATTAATATTATTATTTTTAAGTTTATTTTTTGTAATGTTATTTTTTCTTAATGTTTCAGCATTAATTTATACACCCTTTTATATTTTTTTAAATATAATTGCGGTACTATTAATAAAAAATTTAACTACTTAATGTATAAATAAATTAAAATAACTAGGTATTAAATCAATAATTTCTTTTACCTAGTTATTCTTAATTATTTAATTATAGAATTAATTTGGGTAAAAAATAATTTATAAGAAACTTTAAATCATTTTCCATAGAAACAAACCCTTTTTAATCCAAGAAGATAAGCAGCACTTGCAATAGTTGTACCATAAAAAATAACTTTTTTATTTAGATTTAAAAAATTAACTATAGACCCATTACAAATAGTGCTTCCCGTACAAAGTACAATATCTGCCCAATCTATTACAGATTGATAGTCCTTTTTTCCATCCTCTATCAAAGTACCATATTTTATTTTTCCTATATTATCAGCATTTAAATCAAGTACTCTAACATGAAAATTATCTTTTATGTGTTCCAATATAGATGGTTGAAATCCTACGAGAGCAATTTTACTGTCGCTATAAAATTCTTTTAAATAATTTAAATGCTTCTCTCCACATAGTTCTGGTTCTTCATTTTTACAATGAACAGTAGATTCAATTAATCCTAAATATTTTAAAATAGCATTTGAAGTTGCTATAAATATTGCTTTATTATAATCATCATTAAGATCTAAAGTTAAAACTTCAGATAAGGAGCCTTGAAAAATAGAAGGTGAAGATGTAAATGCTTGTCCTGTAGAGCCTTTAAATTTAGCTTCTATCATATTTTCCTTTCCATTTAAGATAGGAAAATCTTTTCTTTTGGTTTCCCCTATGGCCTCTTTAGGATTTAAAGATTTTGTAGTTATAAAGACCTGATCTTCAAATAGATTATTTTCTAATACAATATTCTTTAATCTTTCTTTAAGCTCATTGTATATATTCATAAAAAAACTCCTTCCCTTTATTTTTTATCCCATCATTTATGTCAAACACATTACTTATAGTCTTATTTTTCATGATTCCTATTTTATCCGAAAAAAATAATGCCTCATCTATATCATGGGTTACATGAATCACAGTTGGATTAAATTTCATATATATATCTTTTAACATCCATTTTAGCCTATCCTTTGTTGAGTAATCTAAAGCACTCATAGGTTCATCTAATAGTAATAATTTAGGTGAAAGAATTAACGCCCTTCCTATAGCTACTCTTTGTTTTTCTCCTCCACTTAAATTTTCAGGGTACCTATCTTTAATTTGGGAAATTGATAAAATCTCCATTATTTCATCTACCTTATATCTTATATGTTTTTTAGGTAAATTTCTGATTTTAAGGGCAAAACCTATATTCTCCCAAACTTTCATATAGGGAAAAAGTTCATAATTTTGATATACAAAACCTATATCTCTTTTTTCAGGTGGCAATATAGATAGTTCTTTTCCATTAAAACTTATTGATCCACTATTTATAGAATATCTACCTGCTATAGTTTCTAAAAAAACTGTTTTACCCACTCCACTTTTCCCTAATAATACAAAGTACTCACCATTTCTTAATGTTATATTTATAGATTTTAATGAAAATTTAGAATTTTTAATGGATAAATTGGAAATATCCAACATATAACATCATTCCCTTAACTCTTTTTTTTATCTATTATTTGAAAAGTTATAATAGAGATTAAAGATATAATAATTAATATAGTAGCTACTCCTATTGCAGTATCTAAGTCTCCAGTGGACATATTTAAAAATATAGAAGTAGGTATTATTTCTGTTTTCATTCTTGTGGAACCTGCTACCATCATAACTGCACCAAATTCCCCTAGAGCTCTTGACCAAGTCATTATAATAGCTGTTATGGTCCCTTTTTTTAATTTAGGAATAGTAATATATCTAAAAGCTTCAAACTCATTACAACCTAGAGTTCTAGCTATAAATTCCATTCTGGTATTTGATTCTTCTAGGGAAGTAGCCAAAATTTTTATAGTAAAAGATAAGTTAACAAATACCTGAGCCAATATTATACCTTTTACAGTAAATATAAAATCTAAATTTAATTTATTGTATAAAAAGTTTCCAAAGGAACTTTTCCCAAATAACAATAATAGAGCTATGCCAGATACTATATGTGGTAAAGACATTGGCAAATATATTATAGAAGATATTAGTTTCTTATATTTAAATTCATGCCTTACCAGTATATAACTAGTAGGTATAGAAAAAATTAAACAAATAAAAGTTGATATTATGGCTGTTTTTAAACTTAATTTTATAGAAAAGAGCACTTCTTCTGATCTTAAACAAGGAATAATATAAACTACTCCTCTATTTATGAGTAAAAAAAGAGGAGCAATTAAAAACAATATAGTTATTATAAAAAAAACATATAGCAAACAATTAAATGATTTATTATTCAAAGGAATCTTCCTTTATAAATTATTTTTCAACAGGATGGAATCCATGTTTTGCAAATATTTTTTTACCTTTATCAGAAGCTACCAAATCAACAAATTTTTCTGCAAGTTCTTTATTTTTAGAGTTTTTCAAAGAGCATACAGGTATGATTTGGTCTATATTTTTATCCTTAGGAATTTGGATTGCCTCAACATCTTTATTTTCAAAAATTGAATCTGCTGTTACTATGGCAGCATCCGCTTTACCTGTAGTTAGCTGAGCAACAATTTCATTAACAGTGGCTGCCTTAGATATAACATTTTTATTTATATTAGGGAGATCATTTTTCTTTATAATTTTTTGAGCAGTTATACCTATTGCATTAGCTTTTTCATCTCCTAATATAATTTTCATCCCAGGATTAGCCATATCTTCAAGAGATTTTATATTCTTTGGATTTCCTTTTTGGACTGCTATTGCTGGGGTATGATGAGCAACCTTTTTATACTGATTTACAAGATTTTTATCTTTAGCTATATCATAAGTCTTTACAGATCCTACTATAAAAACATCTCCTTTATTCCCTAATTCCATTTGAGATATTAATTGAGTTGAGCCTGCAAATATATATTCTATTTTTATATTATTTTCTTTTTCAAACATTTTTCCTATCTCTTCCATAGGTCTTTTAAGCCCTGCCCCCGAAAAAACTACTAAAGATTCTACTTTAGTTTCTTCCTTTTTTACAGCTTCGGTACTCTTGCTGTTAGCACATCCCACTAGTATAGATGTAAATAAAGAAAATACAATAAAAATTGAAGATATTTTTTTAATATTTTTCATAGTTATCCCCCTTCTTAATATGATTGAAAAGCAAGTCCAAAACCTCTAACTTCACTAAAAGGCTCCAGCTATATTTCCTTTTCTATAATTGATTTTACTAAATCATTTTTTATTCCTATAAATTTATTCTATCTAACCCAGCTTGTACTAACTTACCTGCACAATTTGTGAGGAGTATTCCATTTGTTGTTAGACCAACCTTTCTTATGCTGGTACATTTTTAGCACCTTTTATAGTATCTGGAATATCTTTATGTACTAAAGATTCTCATCCCGTTAAACAGATATTTTCTATATTTTAAAATAACTACACTACCATCCCTTACCGAAACCGCAGTTAGGGTATCTACAGACTTCACACCCTGCACAAAATCCTCCATGTCCATATGCAGCTAATTCTTCTCGAGTTACCCTTTCTCCAGCGATTACCCTTGGAAGAACTAAATCAAAAATAGTTGTTTTAGCATACATTACACAACCAGGTAGCCCCAAAATAGGGATATCATCCTTATATGCAACTAAAAACATTGCCCCTGGAAGCACTGGTGCTCCATATGATATTATTTCTCCACCAGTATTTTTAATAGCTGTTGGAGTAGTATCATCTGGATCTACGGACATACCACCTGTGCAAAGTATAAGGTCTGCTCCTTTATCTATATAATTTTCTATAGTTTCAGTTATGATTTTTGGATTATCTGATAATATCACCTTGTCTATTATTTGGCAGTCAAATTTAGATAGCTTTTCTTCTATTACTGGTGAAAAAGCATCTTTTATCCTTCCATAATAGACCTCATTTCCTGTAACAATTAATCCTACTTTTAATTTTTTATATGGCTTAACACTTACTATTTTTTTACCTTTAGTCAACTTTTCTGCTTCTAATATTTTCTTTTCATCAATAACAAGTGGAATCACTCTTGTGCCAGCTACTTTTTCCCCTTTTTCAACTGGCATATTGTTATGCCTTGTAGCTAACATAACTTCATCTATTAGATTTAATTGCATTAACAATTCTTTATCTATTTTTAAAATCCCATCTCTATTTGCAATAAAATTTATTTTTCCCTCTTTTACTTCTGAAAAGGCTAGTCCATCCCCTGCTGATAAATTTTTAAGTCTTTCTGCTGCCTCATTTTCATGTAAATATCCTTCTTTTTTCTCCCATATATATATATTGTCTTTTCCTAAAGATAGTAATACAGGCACGTCTTCTTCTCTAATTATATGACCCTTTTTAAAAGCCCGATCTTTGATTTTCCCTGGAATTATCTGTGTTATATCATGACATAATACATAGCCTATTGCTTCTTTTACAGGTACTTTTTTCATATAAAATCCCCCATTTTTAACTTTTATCATTATATTCTTTCACAATATTGTAAATCTATCTATATTTTATAATTTTTTGTAAATTCCTTCTTATATTATACTACTAAACTACATATTTTAACATATAATCTATCCTATATTATGTTAAATTTCAAAATAATAGATTTCTAGCATAATACATATTAGATAGCGTGTTTACGGATTAGGAATACTTCTTGGATTAAATGATGAATATACTAAAAAATAATATATTTCAAAACAAAAAACAATGTATTTCGAATCTCTATCAAAATACACTGCTTTTTACATTTAATTATAAAATAATAGTCATTTGGTTTCTAATATTTCTAATACTATTTGTACTTTATTCCACTCCAATTTATATTTTCAGCTAACTCTGCTTTTTCTTTTAGATTTACATCTTTTAATGCCCATTTTTTAAATTCTTGATATCCTGTTCTATCTACTATATATCCTATATGTTCCTTTCCACCCGGAGCATCTTTATCTATATATTCATGTATATAATCATAGGTATTTATTATTATTTTTACTATGCTATCTTCATCTACCCACTTTATAAAATCTTCTGCCAGTCTAGGATTTTTCTTGCCTGTTCTTCCCATTATGGCTAATTTATAATATTTTTCTTTGCTACGAGTCCATGCTCCCGTTGGACATTTACCTATACACTCTCCACATCCTATACACTTTTCATGATCCCTTATAACTTTAAAGTTTTCAAATCTTAAAGCTCCTGTGGCTCTTTTTTTACAATTATTAACGCAGGCTTGACATCCTACACATCTGTACTTATCATATTGTGGTTCTGTCATTCCTAATATTCCAAAGTCGTGCATTCTAGCTTTAATGCAGTCATTTGGACATCCTGTAAGAGCTACTTTAACATGATAATCATTAGGGAATATAGCCTTTTCTATTCTTTTAGCAAACTTTGTAGTATTATAATTAGCAAAAGGACAGACTTCATTTCCTATACAAGAAGTTACGTTCCTAGTTCCAGCTGCTGAATATCCTTTTCCCACTTCATCTTGGCTTATATTTAGCCCCTCTATAACCGGTTGTATCAATTTATTTATTTCATCCATTTTATTAAAATCTAAATCTGGAATTTCAAATCCTTGCCTTGTAGTTACATGAACTTTTCCATTACCATATTCTTCAGCTATTTTAGCTAATATAGCAAAATACTTTACCGGCAGGTTTCCTCCAGGAACCCTCACTCTTAAAGCTGTTTTACCTCTATGTTTTGTAACTCTAAATGCATTCTTTTTTATAGCTTTAGTATTAATATCCATTTAAAATCCTCCTTAATCTATAAGAGTTTTTCCCTTTACATAATTAAAAACTGGACCTTCCAAGCAAATATAGGTGTCATCTATTTTACAATGACCACATTTCCCAAGTCCACAACACATTTTTCTTTCTTGGGATATCCAAATATTTTCTTCTTTTATTCCTAATTTTAAAAACTCTGCTACTGCAAATTTCATCATTATAGGTGGTCCTACTACTACAACCTGTACATTTTCCTTATCTTTTATATTTAATTCTGGAATATATTTAGTTACAAGGCCTGTATTGCCTTTATAGCCTTCTTCTGCTACATCTAATGTAACAGTTACATTAATGTTTTCTTTCCATTTTTCTATATCTTCTTTAAATAGTATATTGTTTATAGTTTTAAATCCCACTATAAGATTAAACTCTTTGCATTCCTTTGGATTTTTTGAGAAATAATCCACTATTCCTTTAACTGGAGCTACTCCTGTACCGCCTGCTACTACAACTATTTCTTTATTTTTATAATTATCTAAGTTAAATCCGTTACCATAAGGACCTCTTAAAAATAAACTTTGTCCAATATTATAATTATAAATTTCATCTGTAACTACCCCTACTCTTCTTATCGTTAAATCTACATATCCTTCTCCTATTTCGCACACGGATATAGGGGATTCTCCATATTTAGGCAAGGATACTTCAAAAAATTGTCCAGGTTTTACTTCTCCTTCATAAGACATTCTAAAAGTATATTCTATATCTGTATGTTTTTTTATATCTAATATTTCAGATTTGAAAGGCATATATACATTATCTGCAGCCATTAGAATTCACCTCTTCTACTAAATTTGAAAGCTTATTTATACAATTTGAGAAAGATATATATTCGGGACAAATATCATCACATCTTCCACATCCTACACACATATGATATCCAAATCTCTTTTTGTAGTCATTTACCTTGTGCATAACTTTAAATCTCATTCTTTGTCCTTTGTCTATTCTAAATCCATGCCCTCCAGCCATATTAGTATATCCGTCTATCTGACAAGAAGCCCATACTCTTCTTCTCTCTCCTGATTTAACATTATCTTTATAGAATATATCCTGCATATTAAAACAAGTACAGGTTGGACATACAAAATTACATCTTCCACAGGCTATACATCTCTTAGAATATTCATTCCAAAAATCTAGATTTACTATTTTAGCTAAGTTTATTTTATCTGATATATTTACTTTAACTTTGTTCTCTTTAACAGACCTTGGCTCTATCTCAAGCTTTTCTTCTATTTGTACTTCATTAAAATATTTTTCTAAAGAATTATCTTTGATATCTACATATACATTTTCTTCATCTATATTTATTCCCAAATTATAATTTTCTGATTTATTAGTTCCCATAGAAACACAAAAACAATTTTCAAAGCTTTCACTACATCCCATAACAACAAATTTAACTCTTTCTCTTATAGCTTTATAATAAGGATCTTCAGATCCATTTTTTAAATATATATTGTCTATACGTTTTAATCCATGTAAATCACAACTTCTTAAAAATATAAGTATATTTTCTTTATCTGTTTTAGGTTCAATCCAGTTGTCTTCTGTAAAATAAAATAATGTTTGAGTTATTGGTAGTATAACTTCCTTAAATGAAAAATTAGACTTTTCTTTAAAATTTATTTCTTCCACAGATGAGATTTCTTTATATCTTATAGAATCCGTATCTGAAAATGTGCCCTTTCCTTCTAATGTAGTAGGTCCATAAACTTTAAAATCTTTTCTTAAATTTTTTAAAGCACTATTAAAATTTTCTTTTCTAATCTTAAAACCCATTATGTTTCACCTCTTAAAACTATTTTTTTGATATTTTATAATAGGCTGCTCCTACAAATAATGCTCCGCCTATAATATTTCCTAAAGAAACAAAAATTAAATTATATGCCATTCCATTTACGGATATTCCAACTCCATGTGGTATAAATAAAGCTATAGAAAACAAAGTCATATTTGCCACACTGTGTTCAAATCCTGATGATATAAAGGCAAATAAGCACCAAAATATCATTATAAGTTTTCCCGCCTCTTCCTTCATCTTTAAACTACACCATACAGCTAAACAAACTAAAATATTACACAGCAAGCCTCTTAAAAATAATTCCATAGGGGATAGCGTCATCTTTGTTTCTGCTGTTTTTAAAATAAATTTACCTACAGATCCTTTTGCTAATCCTGCATTAACAAATATTAAAGCTAAAAGCATTGATCCTATTAAATTTCCTACAAAGCTATTCCCCCATATGCTTAAGGCATCCCTCCATATAGTTTTCTTATTTAATGTTCCTATGGCCATAACCATATTATTTCCTGTAAAAAGTTCTGATCCAGCCATAATAACAAGGCTTAAAGCTATGCCAAAAGACAAACCCATGATAAGCTTTACATAAGAAGAATTAACAGCTTCTAAATTTCCGCCTAATGTAAATATGAGTATAGTACCTATGCCTACATATATTCCCGCAAGAGCAGAAGATACTAAATAGCCTACTCTATTATTTCTTAATAAGTCCCTTTTGTTTTCTGCTACATTACTAATCTTGTTAATTTCTTCACTATACATGATCCAGCATCTCCTTTCTTTTTTTAATAACTCCATTATTTCTTATACTCTATTCTATAGTGCATACAAAAAAAAGTATGTGATGAAAATCACATACCCTTAAAAAACTTTGACAATTTATTCCTATCTTTAATTATTATTTTTTTACCTTCATAATATATAAGTTCTTTATTTTTTAACTCTTTCAGTGCTCTAGATATAGTTTCCCTTGAACTTCCTAACATTTCTGAGAGATAAGTAACTGTTATATTTAGCTTTATGACTTCTCCATTTTTTCCATACTCACCATAATCTTTAGCCAATTTCCAAAGCTTAGCCGCTACTCTTTTTTCTACTTTAAGAGGTACTGTATTTTTTAATTGTCTATACATCCTTCTTATTTTATTAGTCATTGAAAACATCACTTCTTGGGTAAATTCAAAATTTCCACCCATTATATATAATAAATCATTTCTTTTAATTGATAAAACTTTACTGTTTTCAAATCCCTCACAGCATATAGACGCTGGCTTCTTATCTAGTATAATTTCATTTATAAATTTCCCCTTATCTATTATAAATACTACTCTTTTTTGTCCATTTTCTGAAATTCTATACAAAGTAACTTTTCCTTCTAATACTATATATACATTATCTACAGAGTCTCTTTCATAAAATAAGATTTCTCCTTTTTTTAAATTTATTACTCTAGATTTATTAGCTAACATATCTAATTCATCATTTTTAAGACTAGAAAATATCTCTAAATCCTTTAATTTATATTTTATTGAACTGTTCATGAGAATTAATACCCCCATTTATATAATTCTCTTATTGTTTTGCAAGCTTTCAATTATAAGCGAACCTTGGTATTCCTATTCCTGCACATTAAAACAAATTACTTCTCTGCTTATTATTTAGAATAAGCATAACTTTAATATCTTTAATCATCTTCTTCAATTAATTCCTTTTATTATGGTTAATTCCACTACCTATATCCGTTATTATTTTAAAGGTGTCTCCTTGTGCTAAAATATAAGTTTGCATATTTTCTAACTTTCTATTCCTACTCTTGCAGGAACTCCTTTTTCGTAGTAATGTTTTATTTCTTTCATTTCTGTTACTAAATCTGCTTTTTCCATTATCTCTTCTTTTGCATATCTTCCCGTTAATATAACCTCTATCTTTGGATTTCTTTTATCTATTACTTCTATTACTTCTTCTACTGTAAATAAGCCATAATATAAAGCTATATTAATTTCATCCATAACAACTAAATCATAATCACCAGAAGTTAATATTTTTTCTATCTTTTTTAATCCTTCTTTCGCTAATTTTATATCTTCTTCTTCTGGGTTCCCAAATATAAACTTATCTCGTCCAAACTGTTCCATCGTAAAATTAGGTAATATTGTTGGAGCTTTTAATTCGCTATATTTCATCCCCTTTGTAAATTGTCCGAAAAAAACTTTTTTTCCAGAACAAATTGCTCTTAAAGAAATTCCTAAAGCTGCTGTGGTTTTGCCTTTACCGTTTCCTGTATAAACTTGTATGTATCCTTTTTCTTCTTTCATAATTACACCTGCCTTTTTCGTTATCTTCCTTATACAATGTAGCTCTTCCCTTATTATTGCTAACTATATATATTTAGAACTTTTTAGCGAAATGAATTAGTTTATAAGCATATTTTTTATATTTGCAGTATTAAAATAAATATATATTTATATCTCCTCAACATTTAAAACCGTTTCTAGAGTATATTTCTTTAAATTACCTGTATCTATAATATTTTTTTCTGCTTTCAGTAAATCTTCTTTATTATCATATACTATTCCTAAAGCATCACCACTATGGCATCCTATTATGCCCAATCCTCCAGTTTGGTTTTTATATTTTTCTACTGTATTAAAATAATCATAAGTCAATCTATGAAAATTTCTTTTTATACTTTCCTCTGAAATCTGTGATATATTTTTAATATTTCTTTTTTCTATACTTTCTTTTAAATCCGGTATTAGATCTTCTATTGAGTTCATCTCTTTTAAATTTTTATTATTAAAATCTAAGGTATTTATTATTCTATCTCCCTCAAAAACTAATATATAAAATTTTATATAGGGTCCCAGTTTTTCTTTAAGACTTCCATTTTTATAATCAAACAATATAAATTCATTAAATATTATGCTATCTGTAGGTTCTATGGTTAAACAATTTTTTTGTAATTCTTCTATGGAATAATTTTTTTTAAATAATTGGATTAAACACTTATAAGTAGCACATAAATCTGCGGTACTACTAGCTAAACCTTTTCCTCTTGGAATTTTACTATTTATTTCCATATGAATAGTATTTATGTAATCTTCATATTTCCAATCTGTAAGTATATTTTTTATAAATTTATTTGCTTTAATATTTTTATAGAAATTTTTTTCTTTTTTGCTTTCAAATAATCTAACGCATGTATATAAATTTATAGGGGAAGAAACCAACACAGGCTTTTCCCCTAAATTTCCTTGAAGTATTTCCCCAAAACTTCCTGGATATTTGGCTGTAACTTCCATGAAATACTCTCCTTAGATTTCTTCTTTTATATGATCTCTATATATTTTTTGAAATTCTCTATTTGCTCCTAGACCCTTTAAATATAAATCAACTTTAAAGCCTTCCTTTTCCAAAACATTTTTCCAGGATTCTTCATCCTCTCCTGCCATGTCATTGTTAGCATGATCTCCAGCCACTAACATAAAAGGCATTAGTAAAACATTTTTTACTCCAGATTTCTTTAATTTTGGTATTATTGATTTTATAGAAGGATCGCTTTCCACACTACAAAGATATATATTAGGATTTATGTGTTCTCTTAAATAATAATCAAATTGAAAATAAGCAGCATTAGCTGGATGTTCTGTTCCATGTCCCATAAGTATTATAGCTTCCTCTTTATTTAATTTAGGAAGTTGAGTCTTTAAAGCTTCTGTTGCTATTTTGTAGTCTTCATTTTTAAATAATAAAGGCTTTCCTAATTTTAATACCTTAAATTTATCTTTAAATTCTAAAACAGCTTTTTCTATTTTTTCATACTCTTCTCCAAACATTATATGTAGAGGTTGAACTATAACTTCTTCATAACCTTCCTTCTTAAGTTCTTCTAATGCTTCTATAGGATTATTTATCTTTATACTATCTCTTTTTAATATTTTATTTATTATCATGTAAGAAGTAAAAGCTCTTTTTATATCATAATCTTTAAAACTTTCTTTTATAAAATTTTCTGTGCTTTCTATACAGTCCTTTAATGATTGTTCATAACTAGTACCAAAGCTCACCACTAATATAGCTCTTTTGTTTTTATCCATGTTTCTCCTCCTGATCTATACTAATAATATTATTCAATTAACATGTTTTTTAAATATTTCATTAAATATATGCGTAAATTTAAATTTATAATTTTTTTGTTCACCATATCTTAAGTATATACTTTATATATTTTTATAATCTTAAAGTTTTAATGCCTAAATATCTATAATACTTTATTTGTCTCTCTGAAAATATTTTTCAGGTATAAATCTATATATTATAATAGCTATTATTACATTTGCTAAAGCTGCTAAAGAAAGTATTGGTAATAGGGCTAGTACTCCTTTACCTGCTATAGGAATTATAGCAAACACAGATACTGGTCCATTTATAATAACTGCCACTACTGTTGCAACTATAGCTGCTAAAATATTATTTTTATTTTTAAATTTATTATAAACTATTCCAAATAATATCATTGTTACTGCCATATCTACCATAACTATCATATGTACTGGTAAACTTAATGGGAATCCACTAGTTAAGGCACTTAAAAAGTGAGCTACTGCCCCTATAATGGCCCCCATAATAGGTCCTAATATTAATGTTCCTAAAAATGCTGGCATAGAATCAAAGGCTATACTTCCCATTATTTTTATATTTGCACCTACAAAACTTAAAGCTATAAATAATCCCATAATAACTAATCTTTTAGTTTTCATCTTGTTTTCTTCCCCCAATATTAAGTTTTTAATCTATTAAATTATTTTCAAGTTAAACAATATTAATACTTAATCATTGTTAATTGATCATTGAACTTATGTATTCAACTAAAATCTCTATATTATTAAATTCTCTTTCATAATTTATTTTCTTTCTTTTTATTACCAAAGCATATATATCACACTCTAGACAGGCTAATATTTTTTCCTCTGTACCACCTTGTGGTCCACTATCTTTTAATATTAATGCCTTGGCATCATAATCCTTTATAAAGGCTTTATTTAACTCTTTACTTATAGGTCCCTTTATAGCCATAAGATCCTCTACTTTTACCCCTAAATTAAAGCAATCTTCTAAAACTTTTACAGATGGAAGCACTCTATGGATAATTCTATTTTCTAGTTTTAAATCTAAAATTTTATCCATATTTCTACTACCAGAAGTATTTAATATATTACCTTTTATATTTTTTAAAGCCTCATTTAAATCTTTATAATCCTCTAAAAATACTACTTTTTTATTTTCCTTAAATTCCTCTGCTGAGGATGGTCTTTCATATCTTACATATTCTATATTTAAATCTTTTGATACTTCTCTAGCATTTTTAGTTACTTCTAAAGCATAGGGATGAGAAGCATCAATTAATATATTTACTTGATTTTCTTTTAGCATATTTAAAAGCTGTTCTTTATTTAAAGGTTTGGTATTTAATTTTTTATATTTATAATCCTTTAAAATTTCTCCGCCATAAGCTGTTGCTGTAGATATTAATATATTATCTGTAAACTTATTTAGTAGAGAAAGTATCTCTCTTCCTTCTGAAGTACCTAATATTAAAGCTATCATTTTATCTCTCCTGCATCTTATATATTGTTACTATAAGCTAGCCAAAATTACTTGATTCTCAATATTTCCATTATAATAAGATAAATATAATCCTATTTCCATAATGAAATAATTCTTAAATTTAGGTGAATTTCTAGTCTTTATTAACTTTATATCCTCTTCTAGTTATAAACTTACCCTCTTTTATAAAACTACTACTGTTCCCTATTATTACTGTAGATAACATATCTGCAAAATCATCTGTGAAATTTTCTAAAGTATACAGGCGTATTTCTTCCCCTTCTCTTAGGGCATTTTTTACTACTGCAATAGGAGTATCATTGCTTCTATATTCCTTTATTATATCCATGCATTCCTTTAAATAATAAGGTCTTCCTTTACTTTTAGGATTGTATAAGGATATAACAAAATCTCCTTCTGCTGCTAACTTAACTCTCTTTTTTATAAGTTCATAAGGTGTCATTAAATCACTTAAACTTATGTTACAATTATCATGCATAAGAGGTGCCCCTATTATAGATGCTGCTGATGTGGAGGCTGTTACCCCTGGAATTATTTGGATTTCTAAGTTCTTATTCTTATTCATTTCTAATATAAGCCCTGCCATACCATAGATTCCAGCATCACCTGTACTTATTACTGAAACAACCTTATCCTTACTTAGATCTAATGCCCTTTGGCATCTTTCTTCTTCTTTTTTCATTCCTGTAGTATGTACTTCTTTTCCTTCTATAAGAGGTTTTACATAATCTATGTATTTTGAATAGCCTATTATTATATCACTTTCTTCTAATACCTTTTTAGCTTTTACTGTTATATGCTCTAAACTTCCTGGTCCTATACCAACTACATAAAGTTTTCCCATGTTTATATTTAGTGAGATTTAAACTAACAACCTCTCACTAAAATCCTCCCCTCTATTATTTTTATCTGATTTATTTCATTGCGAATGTTGACACTTATTAAATTATTGTTTAATTTAATAAGTTTTAAAATTTTTAGTTGTAAAATAAATTTAAAAGTTATAGTTTCCCTATAGCCAACGTCATTCCATTTAATTTTTGTTTTTCTTTAATTATTTTAGCACCTTTCAATTCTATAGATGGCTCACATACTGATCCCACACCTATAGTTTTTCTTACAAACTCACTACCTTTAAATTTATATTCTACTTTTTTTATTTCATCTACACTATAAGTTATAAAGGGGCATTCTAAAAACCTTGAAAGCTCCTTTATTGACTTCTCATCTTTTTTTATTTCCACGGAAACTATAGAATTTATGCTTTTTAAATCTATATTTTCTTCTTTTAAAACCTTTATTACATTTTCTTTCATAATACCTTCATCATAATTTTTTCTACAACCAATGCCTAAAACTATATCTTTTCTTATTAATTTTAAAATACATTTATTATTTAAGAAAGTTTCATCTACATGTAATTTATTTGTTACAAAAACTATTCCTTTAGCGCTTTCTATATCATAAGTATAGCCTTTAGGAAAATTAACCAAATCTTCTTCATCTATGAAGGCTACTTTTTGTCCATTTACAAGTAATGCTGCTATATCCTTTGCCTTTTTCAAATCCTCTATTACTAAATTATTCTCTTTAGCTATAATGTCCGGTGCTTTTATATTTAAATTATCTGTAGCTGTGGTTATTATAGGTTCTGCCTCTAGCACTTTAGCTATTTTTTCTGTTAATTCATTGGCTCCACCTAGATGTCCACTTAAAAGGCTTATGACATATCTACCTGTACTATCTATTACAATAACTGCTGGATCCTTATCTTTGCTTTGTATAAAAGGTGCAATAGCTCTTACTGCTATACCGGTAGAACTTATAAATATTATTGCATCATAATCTTGAAAAGATTTTTTTACTATTTCTTTAAAATTAAAATCTTCTTTTTTAAAATAATGTTTGTCATTTAATAAATTTAAATTACTATCTTTACAATGTGAATGTTTATATTCCAAGCTAGCTTCCGCTATTAACTCTTTTGTAACATATTTTGAATATAAATCTGCATCCATATGTTCTTTAATTTTATAGGCTATATCATTACCCATTTTAGTTACATTAATTATAGATATTTTTTCTACTTCATTTGTTTCAAAATTTTCAGTATTAACTCCTATATTTTTTCACCTCCCATCTTTTTTAATTATTTCTGCCACGTTTATACTACCTATATGAAAATTACAATCATAAAATCATGTTCTAAATTATCTTATTAAGATTTTAATTCTCTACCTAAAATTTCAACTATTTAATTTTATAAAATAGGAAATAAATATTTACATTGTATTAGATAGGCATTTTTGAATAAAAATATTCTAAAAATCTATTAACAATAATATTATTCATTAATTCCTTTTCTGAATTCATGAGTAAATTTTTCATCGTATAGTAGGCTTTTGTCATATTTACAATCTATAAAGTCCCCTACTAATATTTGAGCTGTTTTTGTTATATTAGCATCTTTAACCCTTTTTGCTATGTCATCTAAAGTTCCTATAACTACTTTTTCATCCTGCCAAGTGGCTCTTTGAATTACTGCTATTGGAACATTTCTTCCGTATCCCTTTCTTAATTTTGTAACTACTTTATCAATCATACCTACTGATAAAAATAATGCCATAGATGCTCCTCTACTTGCTAATACCTCTAAATCTTCTTTTTCTGGTACTGGTGTTCTTCCTTCTACTCTTGTAAGTATTACAGTTTGGCTTACCCCTGGTAGGGTAAATTCTTTTTTAATGGATGCTGCAGCTGCTGCAAAGGAGCTTACTCCTGGTACAACCTCATAGCATATATCTAGCTTATCTAATTCATCCATTTGTTCCTTTATAGCTCCATATATAGATGGATCTCCCGTATGAAGTCTTACTATGGATTTATTTTCATTATGGGCTTTTTGTATAACGTTTATAACTTCTTTTAACGTCATGGAAGCTGAATTATAAACCTCTACACCTTCCTTGCAATAATCTAAATGTTCTTTGCTTACTAAGGAACCTGCATATATAACTACATCTGCTTTAGTTAAAATATCTCTTCCCTTTACTGTTATTAAATCCGGGTTCCCAGGACCTGCTCCTATAAAATAAACCTTACTTTCCACATTGCACCTCCAATTTTTCTATTCCCTATTGGCTATTATAATTGACATATAATCTTTAGAATTTAAGATTTCTTCTCTTGTTCTTAATATTTCTTGTCCTTCCCTATAAGCTCTTTTTACGCATACATATTTAAAACCTTCTTCTTCTAGCTTGTCCAAAACTTCTTCTGTATTTTTGTAGTATTTCATTATTACTAAGTATTTTTCATCCTTTATGGAATCTAACCTATTCCCTGGCAATATTAAAAGTGGTTCATCTCCTATAACTAAAGTTTCCCCCGCCAAACTTGCTGCTGCACAGAAAGAAGTTATACCTGGTACTGTTTCTATATTTAAATTATGATTTTTCATGTATTGTAATAAATATATATAAGTGCTATATACAAAAGGGTCTCCTATAGTTAGAAATACTACATTTTTACCTTCTGATAATAACTTTTTCATAAATCTATAGTTTTCATATATCTCTGCTTCCTTTTCCTTTTTCATAGGAAAATATTTTAGATATATTTCTGCTTTAGGGTTTATAAAATTCTTAGCTGTATTTAGAGCTATGCTCTCCCCATTCTCTCTTGCTGTTGGAGCTATAACCACATCACAGCTTTCTAAAATTTTTACAGCTTTTATAGTTAATAATTCTTCATTTCCTGGACCTACCCCAATTCCATATAGGGTTCCGTATTTTTTATTTAAATCCCTATTTTCAAATTCTATATTATTATATATATCTTTCATGTGTTAACTCCTTAATATCAATGATTTATATTTCTTTATATAAATTAATTTTAAGTATTTATCATCTATAAAAAGTGTGTCTTAAACTCTTAATCCACCTTATAATATGGGTTTTGTAATTCTTCATTAAAAATACATTCATCAATATGATGTTTTTCAAAATATCCACTACTAATCCTAACACTTAACCTCTCAACATATAGATTAATTTCTTCTGATGGGAAATTATCAATTTTACTTAACTCATTAGTTTATACGTGCCATATGATATATTTTTAAAAGTAATTATATGTATCAAAAATCATTTTCTAGAATTTTTATAACTTCCTCAACTGATATAACATCGGCAAAACGTTTATTCCAAATCTTATAGTTATAAAACTCATAAAGTTTTTCACCAGATAGATAATCATTAGCAAAAGTTGTATTTGTTTCTTCTGGAATAATTATTTTATAACCATAATCGAAAGCACTTTTACAAGTAGCATCAATACAATATTCTGTTTGAAGCCCAACCAATATTATTGTATCTATATTCTTGATATCTAAATATTCCTTTAAATCAGTTTTATGAAAAGCACTATTATACTGTTTTTCAAAGATTAATTTATTACTATTAGGTGATATTTTATCATAAATCTGCCATCCATATGTGCCATTTTCAAGCTCTGTACCCTTTCCATCATCGTGACGTACATACACAACTTCTTTTTTATTATCTCTTGCAGTTAAAATAAGTTTTTTAATATTTTCAATTACTCTTTGTTCATTATGAGGATGTACATTAATCAATGCATTTTGAACATCCACTACTAGTAAAGCAATATTACTCATATACTTACTCCCTTTCATTAAAAATATAATTAATCTTTAATTTATAATACTTTACAAATGTGTAGAAATTAACACTTCTAATTATAAATACAAGCCCCTTGAAGTTAATGAATCTTCACCTATTTTGTTTCTCCTTTACTTAAAGAATCAACATATTCTTTGGCTTCAACTAATCCAGCACCAGTAGCCATTCTATATTTTTTAATTGCTTTGATTCTTTCTCCTTCTGAAACTAGCTCTCTTAATTCATTATCCATATTTTTTAATTCTTCATCAGATAATGTATTTCTATTAGGTTTATTGGCAAATTTATAGTTAATTATGCTAAGGGCAACATATAAAAATCCTAAAACTATAAATATAATTCCATTTAAATATCTATTTTTAATAATTCTTAATATTCCTGCCAGCATAAAGCAAATTCCACCAATAATCCATATTAACCATGATTTTGATTTCATCATATATTCCTCCTAAAAGTTTCAATAATTAATACAAAATTACTATTGTTGATATATCATTAATTATGATCGATAATAATTAAATCGTTAACTAGGTTTTTACTTAAAATTTCTATTATTTTATCATAGTCTTTCTCTTTAAAATAAAGTCTATTACTGCTTCCATTTCCTAAATAGGAAATTTTCATACTTTTTCCTTGCTTTATATGAACTTCTTTCACTTTGTTCCAAGGAACAAAGTGCAAACATCTATAAGAAGACACGAATCCCTTGGAAGTTATGCCATTTTTCAAATAAGAAACTATATATGCAATTGTGCCTAATAATCCTAATAAATAATGTCTAGAAGTAGTAGCATAGGCATAAATTATATAGAATAACACAACAATACCTATTATTAAGAATATTGTATCAATAGTTCGTTTCTCTGTTTTTATTACTAATTGCTTCACAATCCTAAATTCTTTAAAAATAATACCCCCAAGCAAAGCAAGAAGAATCCAATCTATCATATAAAGCATTTCCCCCTTTAAACCAAGCCTATCATAACATTCTCAATTTTTAACCTTAGTTAATAGACTTATAACTTTGTTAATAATAAAAAATATAAGAATTATTATTGCTAACCCAATAAGCCATTTAAAAAACTCATGAATATAGATATCCTTTAATAAGCGTCTCCATAATTCAGCTAAACTAAATCCAATAATCCACATTAAAAAATTATATATTTTTGATTTTTTCATACAACTCCCCCGAACAAAGTTAATGAACATTACAAGAATGCTGTGAATTTATCCAAGCAGTTACTTGTTTCCTTTCACAATTGAATCGTTCTCTTTTACTTCCTTTTTCATGATAAAAATTTTATGTTTAATATATTAAACTATGACATGAAACAATAATGTAAAAATTTTAATCAAAAAGAATATGTATAATACTAAAAATAGTATTCCATTAAGAATAACTCCCCATCTTGCAAATTTATTAAAATATATTTTTATTGATAGAAATCCAAGACTAAACCCTATGGGGATTATAAAAAATATTACCAATAAAGGTAGCCATTCTAATATTTGATATGATGTTGTTTTTAAAAAATGATTTAATATTAGAAAAAGTATAACTAGAGCTATACTCAAGGAAACAATACCAAGTATTTTTCCAATAATTTTAATAGATGATTTATTTTTCATGCAATTACACCGACCTTATATTTTTATAACTTCTAAATACTAAATAATTAACTAATATGATTTATTATATTAGTTAATTTTTTTATCTCAACAATTAACAATAAACTAAATACAATTTCGAATAGTATCATAATTACTGCTATTATATGTGGTTTAAAATTTAGACCAATTATCAAGACAACAATTGGAATAAAAACAGACATACCTATATAAGTTCTGGATTTATATAGCCATCCATAAGGCATTAGATGAGCACCAAAAATCATTGCTAAAACCATCAACATTTTTTCTGGAACCTCTTGATAAATCCACATAGCAATAAGTAAGTATAACATTTGATTTAAAGAAAAAAGTACCCCTAAATTTGTCAAAGGATTTTCTTTATTAGTAAAATCAACTTTAATAACTTTAGAAATCATATAAGCTAATGGCATAAGAGGTGCAGTACAACAAAATGTAAATAAATTTTTTGTAGGTATGGGTAATGATGTTAAGTGAATTACCCATACCGCACACCAAATTATAATAGAAGCTAGAATAAAATGTAGTCCCTTTTTCTGCTTAATTGAACAGTCTAGTCTTAATTCTTCCAAATTCATATTGGTATCCTCCTTAGTTGTAATAGTTTTAAAAACTACATTGCTTTAAGTTTAACATAACCGTCTTTAGCTTCTTTACCTGTAATTTCAATTTCCACCTCTTTATTATCAGTATTAGAGATTGTTATAGTTTCATCTAATGTACCATTTTTATTAAATAGTGCTTTTTTACCATCATATATCTTTATATTTAAATTTCCAGATTTAATTTTGCTATCAATTTTTATAGCATAATTGGGTTTTTTAGATGCTATTTTCTTTACACTTTTTCCATCAAATGATTTAAATCTAACATCATACTTATTACCACTGCTATTATCAGTCCACCATTTTGCGTTAGCGTTCAACTCCACATCACTTATACTAAGGTCTTTTTTATGGCTTGTATCTATATATTTATAAATCCCAATACCACCTAACAAACAGATAACCACACTTGAAACTATAATTTTTTTTATTTTATTCATTATAAATTCCCTCCATTTTTAATAGCTGTT
The DNA here is from genome assembly GCF_001276985.1 of Clostridium botulinum. GTDB lineage: Bacteria > Bacillota > Clostridia > Clostridiales > Clostridiaceae > Clostridium_F > Clostridium_F botulinum. Next base: position 555,210 of record NZ_LHUL01000004.1, on the reverse strand, counting down.
ATTATAAATATAGGATTATTAGCAATAAGCATATTTGACTTTCCTCTAGCTTTACTTATAGAAACTTGAATACATTCTGTTTTATAATTTAAATTTTTTAAGGTTTCTAACGCCGTATTTAAATTGTTTATGGTTATAAAATTTAAAACCATTGTGCCTTGGTCTAAAAGCTTGTTCCCATATCTACTTATTATTTCTTCCAGACCTCCACCGCTACCACCTATAAATATACTATCAAAACTATCCTTTATACTTTCTTCTACTTTTAAGGCTTCTCCCTCTATTATCTTTAGATTTTTACAATTAAATTTTTCTTTATTTTTTTTTATAATGTCTAAGGCTTCCTCATCTTTTTCTATGGCAAAAACTTGTCCTTTTGCACATATTGTAGCTGCTTGTATACTTACACTTCCTGTACCTGCACCCACATCTAAAACCTTTGAATTTTCTTCTAAGTTCATCTTTGATATGGATAAAATTCTTATGTCCTCTTTAGTCATAGGACAACTTCCCCTTATAAATTCTTCATCCTTTATATATCTCATCCTACTCCCCCTATTATATATTTAGCCACTAAAAGTAATTTGTTTTATATTATAATAGACATTTACTTCTCAAATTTTACTTATTTAGTATAAATTTTATTTTAAATTAATTTCAAAAATTTCTTTATAATATAAGAATATTGTAAACTAACATAATTTGATTATTTATGAATTTATAGCAAAACAGCTTTTCTATTTATTTAAAAAATAAATGGCCGTAATAATCACAGAACTACCATTCCCAAGCAAATCCACAATAAAATGTGCCATCATAGGAATATAAATATTTTTTGTTTTTATGTACGAAATACTAAAAGGAATTCCCCATATCATTGCCATCAAAATTCCATACCAACTAAGCGAATGCTCTAATGCAAATAAAAACAGTCCTATAATAGTAGAAACAAACAATATTGTTTTACTTTGAAAATTTATTAATGCCTTTCGGTAAAATAATTCTTCTGCCAAAGATGGAAAAACTATAGTCGATATTGCAAACAAAATTAATTTAATCCAATTGTCTCTCTTTAATCCAATCATTCCGTCATTTAAATTAGGGAAAAGCATTTTTGGCAAATAACTTACTACATATGCTAAAATTAAGCCTAAAATTGTCAATGCTACAGGTACCCAAAATTTTTTCCCCTTAGCTACATTTGCTTTTAACTCCTTTATACTGAAATATCCTTTTTGCACAAAAAAGATAATAATTCCTAAATAGAATATAAAATTTGTATAAATAAAATAATCTTTTGATAGAAAAATACATGATATAATAAATAAAACTTGCCATAAAATTGGTATCTATAATTCTTTTATATATTGTTTCATTTTCTTCTCCATTCATTAAAGTATTCTTTACAATCAATATAAATGATGTTTATTACGCATTAATCTGCTATTGTACATCTTCAATTAAATCTTAAACATTCATTTCAGAATTAACTCTTATATACACCACTGTTAAATCTGAAAATCTCATATTTTCTAATTCTTGTGGATTTCCTTTAATTATCCTTTCATCCTTATAAGATAGATTTTCTCCCACTATTACCTCTGCTTCTATGTTATTTTCTATTAATCTTTTACATAATTTATCTGGACTATTCTTTTTATCTGTAAGCCAAATGGTTTTTTCATAACTTTTAACTTTTTCTATGAACTCTTCTTCTCTACCATGAAGACTTCCTAAAAAACTATTTTGCCAGCTTTCATTGATTTTTGCCATCATATATTGGTAAGAACTTATGCCTGGAATTACCTCTATTTTGCCTTCATAATTGTTTTTAATATAATTGCTTATACCATAAAAACAAGGATCTCCAGAGGCTACTATAGATATGTTTTTATCCTTATTTTCTTTTATATAATCTAATATTCCACTTATTTTATTTACTACTTTTTTATTATTTTTTATGAAATCTAAGCTTTCTATCGCTCTTTTAAATCCTATTATTATATCTACTTTTTCTAAATTGTTTACAGCACCACTTAACATATAATCTTTATGTCCTGGCCCTAAGCCTACTATGTAAATCTTTTTAAATTGTAGATTCTTATGTATAGTATTCATCAAAATCCCCCCTCGTCCATATTGAACATTGAACGGTAGATAGTTCTATATAAATTTTCTTTCTACAACGCTTTTAATTTTTTATATTTATTTAAAGGATTATGATTTAAGCTTATATAAAACCTCTCCTAAATTAAATAATATGTGCTAAAATCTAAGAATTGTATTAGCCTCACTTATTCTATAGAAGAGTATAGTATTCCTTTTTCCATAGAATACATTACAATATCTGCTTTTATAGAATCATAGGTGTATTGCTCTATTTTTCTTATTATTTTTTCTCCTAAATTTTTATAGAGTTTCTCATAGCCTTCTCCTAATAAATTTACTGCACCTTCTGTGGTTTTTTCATTATATATTTTAGTTACTAAATCCTTATCATATCCCATAAGTGCTAATTCTAAAGCTAAAGTTTCTAACCTAGTGTCACATACTCTACTATGGGTATTAAAACAACCGGAAGCTATTTTAGATATTTTTCCTATATGCCCTACTATAGTTACTTTCTCTAGTTTTCTTGCCATACAGCAATTGAGGGCAAACCCCACATAGTTGGACATTATAACCATATTGTCTTCCTTTAAATTAAGCTCTTTTGCCATTTTTTCTCCCATGTTACCAAATAAAAGTATTAATTCTTTTTCACCATGGCAGGTTTTTTGATTTATTTCTAATTCTATGGAGACTTTTAGAGCATCTTCAGACATAGGCATTACTATTCCTGTTGTTCCTAATATGGATATGCCCCCTATAATATTTAATCTTGGATTGAAGGTTTTTTTAGCTATCTCCTCTCCCTTTGGAACAAATATAGTTATTTCCACACCAGAATCCTTTGGCATTACCGATCTTACCTCTTTTTCTATCATGGAACGTGGAACCGGGTTTATTGCTGGTTCTCCTTTTTTTACATATAATCCCTCACCACAAACTACTCCAACACCTTTTCCACCTTTTAAAGTATATCCACTAGATTTTTTTTCTGCTCTGGCCCATATTTCTATTCCGTGGGTTATGTCCACATCATCCCCACCATCCTTTATAACTGCACATTCTACAAAGTTCTCATCTTCTACTATTTTTTCAATGGGAATGGCGAGTTCTATACCTTTAGGAGTATCTATATTTATTTCTTCTAATTTTTTATTATAAAAAAGAGCTATGGCAGCTGCCTTAGCCGCTGCAGCTGCACAGGAACCTGTAGTATATCCGCATCTTAATTTTTTTCCATCACAATTTACATATAAATCTAGCATAAATCCTCCAAATTATATTTTGTTAATACTATGAGTTGCTTTTTTCTTTTCACTGAAAAAACATTTTACATTCTTATTTTTATTTAACAGTATTACTATAATTAAAGATATTAAAAACTCAACTAAAGCAAACCAATTACCTACCTTAAAACTTTTATATTCTATACCATTTAATACTTCTAATAACATAAAAAACATTTCAAGACATAGCAATGCTGTCATTATATTTTTAACGATATTATTTCCTATACATAAAAAATAACATATAACTAAAGTCACAAATATACTCACTACTGATGCTATAGTAAATACTTTAAAATTAAATTTTAATATAGCATTAGTAAAATCTCCATTTGGAACCTTTATATCCAAGAAAAGGTTAGATATTATAGCTAATATAAAATATACTGTTGTAATAATATAAACCATTTTTTGATCTTTTTTATAATCGCCCATTTTATCCACTCCCTATAATCAATGTTTTATATATATTAATTTTATATGTTATATAATATTTATATAAATTAATAAGAGTGTTTATATAATATCTTTATTTTTCCTTTATCCAAATCTTAGCTTTTTCATCTATTTTTTTAATAAAACTATCTTTACCAATGCAATAAGAGTCTATATCATATCTAAATTTTAAGGCTAATTCTTTTTTTAGCTCTCCATATTGTTTAGCTTCTTCTTTATGTTCTATCATGTAATCTCTAAAATTTATATGCCTTTCTATTTCAGAATCACCTTTTTCAAATATATGAACATGGTGAGTTCTATCATATAATCCCTTTAAGAAAAATCTACGTCCTTTTATTCCGTATTCTCCCTTAGGAATATATCCTAAAGACTTCATTTCTTCATTATAATTATCCACATTGTTAATATTTCCTACTTCAACCAAAATATCTATTATAGGTTTTGCATATATCCCTTTTATAGATGTACTCCCAATATGATGTATTCGAACTATTTCATCCTTCATTATGTTATATATTTTTTCTGCTTCTTTTTCATATTCTATTTTCCATTTAGGGTTGCGTGGAACTACTTCTATTATTCTAAGTTGTTTTTCCTCACTCATATTTTAAAACTCCTTTATCTATAGAAGATTCATTATTGATTTTATTACATCCCTTTTAACATATTAATTTTTATTTTTCTTAAATAAATTTATTAGTATGAATTTTATTAAAATCTAATTTTTCTTCACTTATAGGTTCTTTAATCTCATCTTTATAACCTATAGCTATTATAGATTCCACCTTATAATTTTCTTTTATATTTAGCTTTTCCTTTATATAATCCTCTGCCATTTTATTTTCATCATAGCTTCTATTTCTTATTTGTGACCAACAAGATCCTAAACCTAAAGATTCTGCTTCAAGCTGTAATATTATAGAGGCTATAGATGCATCCTCTACCCATACATCGCTTTTATCTTCATTTCCTAATATAACTACTGCTAAGGCTGCATCTTTTATAAAAGTTCCTCCATGAGGTTTACATTTTGAAATATCACTCAAAACTTCCTTATCTTCTAAAAATATAAACTCTAAAGGTTTTATATTTCTAGAGGATGGGGCTAAAAGTAATGCCTTTTTTAGAGCCTCTACTTTTTCCTCTTCTATTGGCTTTTGTTGAAATTTTCTTATACTTCTTCTTTGTTTTAATAAGTCTAACATAATTTTATTTACCTCCAATTTTATTAAATTTAAAAATCCCATAAAGCTTTATTTACTTCTTTAAAGTCCTTGAGAGATCTTAAATATTCTACTAATGGTGTATAATTTCCTATAGAACATTTTGATAATGCTTTTCTATATAAATCCTCTGTATCCCAAGATATTACAAATAAAGGTAGATTATTCTCTAACAATTGTTTTAGCATTAGAAATCTACCTATTCTACCATTACCATCTTGAAATGGATGAATCATTTCAAATCTAAAATGGAATTCTGCTATTATATCTAAATCTATAATTTTATTTTGGTAGTACCATGATATAAGTTCTTCTAATTTATACTCGACTTCATAAGGTTGAGCCAATTGCACATCTGTACCTAAAATAGTGTTAGGTATTTTCTTAAATACTCCTGAAAATCCTCTTTCATAATCTGTTGTATTATGCTTTAACATACTATGTAAATATTTTATATATCTCATATCAACCTCTTCGTCAATGGTATCTATAATATAATCAAACACGTAGGATGAATTCACAGTTTCCTGAACATCATCTAATGTATGCTTACCTTCAACAATATTCTTATCAAGTAATAATGCAAGGGATTCTGTAGTAAATGTACTTCCCTCTATTTTATTTGAATGATATAAAAATTCATGCCTAAGTTTATAATAAATTGAATTTTTTATATCCTTAGCTGTCTTTATATTTCCTATGAATTTATCCAATTAAATCCACTCCTCGTATTTATTGTTTTTAATATATCCCTCTACATTACCTCATTTTCTATAAATACTTCCTCTTTCATGAATGAGTCTGCTTATCATATTAATAATTCCATAACCTTTTTTAATAGGTTTTGAAATTTCATACCTTCCCATGCTTAACCTTATTATATAATATTAACAATATTAGAATATATTATTTTCTAAACGTTACTCTAAATATATCATAAATTAACCATTACAATTTTATGAACTATATATATTTTTTCATAAAATATCTTTTATGATTTTCTGGACACTGATCTAATACGCCGAAGATTTCATAGCCATGCCTAATGTAAAAATCCTTTGCTTGAAAATCAAAAGTATCTAAATGAATTAAGTGGCAATCTTTTTCTTTAGCTATTTTTTCTATTTCTTTTAAGAGTTTTGTACCTAACCTATCTTTTCTATATTCTTCTTTAACCCATAAAGCATCTATGTATATGCAATTCCAACAATACATTTCGGTAAGTATCCCTGCAATAATCTCTCCATTTGTATCTTCAATAACTCTATTTATCCATAAAAGAGGAACTTCTTGTTTACCAGGAACCTTTGATAAGTTGTATTTAACTAGTCTATCTACAACTAAGTCTGCTTCCTCCTCACTATTACTTTCTCTAATAATATAATTATTCATATTTTTACCCCCAAATTTATAAATATTTGACCTTCTTCGACTTTATCAATTAACCAAGGTGAATTTTTATCTTCCTTTACCTATTTTCAATTATTCTTAAAAATCTATCCACGTACCTTTTGTCAAAATCGCAAAATTGATAATTTTCTTTTGAAGATTCTTTTTGTACTTTGCTAGCCTTCATAATTAATTTATCAAATATTTCCAGTTCTAAATAAGTGTCCTCCAATGCACTATTGGCTTGATAAAAGTTTATTTTTTTACCATCTTTAAAATTTACAATATAATAAAAATCCCCTGCATGACTTTTAAAAATCTTAAACTTTTTACCTTTAAATCCAGCTTGAACTTTAGTAATATCACTATAGGAATATGTAGTTCCTGTTGGACTATAAAAATTGTAGTCCATAATTTTATTTTTGGTTACTACAGTAATACCAGTAAGACACACATATAATAAAACAATGTTTAAAACAATAGTTCCGACAATATTTTTCTTAACAAATTGAAATAACTTAGCTCCCCACTTCCATTCTGCATTTTTTATTCTTTTATATAATATAGAAACAAAAACAATAATAATTTCTAGTTCAAAAAAGAAAATTAAATAGCTATATGGTGGTTTAAACATAAACATTAAGTAATCTTCTGGGACAAATATAAATTGTTGCAATTTTAATATCCCAACAAAAACCACCAGAGATAAGACTATTATAAGAATAACACTTAATAAAACTAAACCCGTACCCCTGACTTTTTTATTTTTTTGTTTTAAAAATCCTCTCCATATCAATGTAAGTAATACTGTACTTATTATTGCCAAAATACTATTTATACCAATAAATTCATAATTACTATTCTTAATATTAATAAAAAGCCATAAAAGTGGCCCACTTAACATTAAAGTAATTAAAATCTGATACGCTAATGAAACTTCTCTAAGTTCCTTAATTTCCCCTAAAAACTCAGTAAACTCATCACTTTCAATGTATTCAAAATCTTTACAGTACTCAGCTAAATCAATATTAGGATTTTTATTTATCTCTTTTAATATTGCTTCTATAATACCTTTTTTACGTTCTAGATTTAATTCATTTCCATCTAATTCCTTAATTTTACCTTCTAAAATCTCTGGCAGTTAAGCTTCTTTAAGATTAAGTTTCTTTATTGTAGAAATTGGTACATCTAGTTTTCTAAGTACTTTTATTCTTCTTAATTTATTGATATTGTTCTCATCATATTCTCGATATGAATTTGAATTTCTCTTAACAGAAATTAATCCCTCACTTTCATAATAACGAATTGTTTTTTGGGATAATCCTGTTAACCTTTCTGCATCTTTTATTTTCATTCCTAGTCTCCCTTATACGATTAATTTTACATATATTAAACATCTTACAGTTACTAGAATGTCAATAATTTGTTTAAAACTTATTATTTTTTTAGTAATCCATTACTTTTAGTTTTATTAACTAATCTTTTTCATATAGCTTTCTTACATCTTTTAATCCTTGTTCAATCTCAAGTTTTGAAAAATTACATTTTAGAAGTCTAGCCTCATGCCACTTACTAAGTTCTTTATAGAAAGATAATGCAGTTTCTAAATTTTTTTTAGTTTTCTGAGATTCTATAACTTCAAACAAAATATTTTCTGCTTCGTTAATTTTACCTTCACTTATATATTTTTTTATCATAAACTCTAGCAATTCATCTCCTGAAATGGTCATATTATAATTCTCTATATCAATAGCACTTTTTATAGCATCTTTTCCTGCAAAAAGAGCAACAGCTGCTTTTACTCCAGTTTTTATAAGTCTTATAATATATTCATCTTCAAACATTTATCACTAAGTCCTTTCATTAGCTTTCTAGCACTCCAATAGATAATTTAAGATACTATGCAAAAGTAGTTTCTTTAACATTAGGAAGTACATCGTAAATTGAACACTTTATTTTTTCTTCAAAATAATCTTTTATTTCTATTGTTTTCTTCCACCTTGCAATAGTATACTCATTTACACCATATCTACAAGCAACATCAACAAACCTTTTCTCAAGCAAACAAAATCCTGTGGATAAAGCTAACGCATCGCTTAATTGTACTAATAGGTCATAGTCATCATAAACAGCAGAATTTATAATATTTTTCGTAAGCTCATATTCTTCTTTTGTAACATCCCATTTTCCTATTGCTGAATCAATATCTTGTATTATAAATGAATGTGTAACGCAAATTTTGGCAACCTCATCCCAACCTTGTTCTATGCAATATTGATATCCAGCAACCATATGTCGTTCTGAAACTACTCCTACTCGTCTACCTATATCATGTAGCAATCCTAAAACATATGCTTTATCACTATCCATATCTGTACAATGCTTTGCAATATTTTTACAAGCTAAAGCTACAAATTCAGAATGTTGTTTCCAAGGTCCTGGATTTAATTTTTCTGCCTGTTCAAGAACTTTTATTGCTGTATTTTTATTAGGATACTTCCCACACATAACATCACTCCTCTTAATACAAATATAATCAATCTTCACCATCGTTGGCCATATTAACTATGGGCAATGATCACTTATATATCCACGTTAATTAATTATGGGTAATTATTACTTATATGTCCACTTTAATTAATTACAATCAATATATTTTATTTCTTGTTATTTTTTTATTTATGGCAACAATACTACAGAAAATAGCAGCACCTATTGCAATCCAAAGAGCGATGCTCATTTAAAGTCCTCCCCTCAAATTTACTATTTATCTTTCAGTAGATTGTAATATTTTTATTAAACCAAATTGTGTTCATAATTTATTTACATGCCCCGGGGATGACCAAGGTCTTTTCCCTTGTAACCAACCTTTATCTCTCCAATATTCTTTGTCTTTATGACCGTCTACATATCTATTCATAAGATTTCTAAATATACTAAACAATATTTTTGTTTTTAGAGGGATATATACTTTTTTATTTTTTATTGAATTATAAAAAGCATATGATTTCTTGACCAAACGTTTCTCATATTTATTTTGCTTTTTCAGTGGCATATCACTCCAATTTTTTGCCCAAAGAGTTAAACCACATTTATATACCTTTGGAATTCCCCAGTATTTCAAACTTCTTTCTATTGGTTTTATTACATGTTTTGTGCCTGCACCAGCAGTTGTGGATATTACAAAAGCAGTCTTAGAAAACATTTCTTGTAATGGCCTATGACTCATAAAAATACATCCAAAATGGTCAAGAAAAACTTTAAGTTGTCCACTCTCAGCAAGTGAATAAACAGGGGAAGCTATAATGATACCATCTGAAAGTTTCATCCTTTCAAAAATAGGATGAGTATATTTAGCATGAGGACAAAATTCCCCACCAAAACTTCCTTTGTCAAGACATTGAAAACATCCACAACAAAATAATGGTAAGTCTTTTGGTAAATAAAAATCAAAAAAATCATTATTTTCAAGAGAATTCAACTTTGATTTAACTATCTGAATAGTCTTTTCTGTATTGCCATTCCTTTGACTGCCATGTATTACGGATATTTTCATCTCCTCTACTCCCTTATTCAATATAATAATAGATTTTAATTAGTATTAACTTAGGATTATTATTTAATTAATGTGTATTTATATGCACCAGGGGATGCATTATAGAAAAACACCCCAAAATTCATATTTGAATAATGCGGTGTTTTAGTAAATTGTTCGTTTTCTCAGCTATTACTTAAATATCTATGGCAATATCTTTCTTTTTATAAACTCTAAACATTGTAAAACTAATTACTGCAATATATCCAATTATAGAAATTACTGATGCTTCTATTCCAAAGTGTCCCCCAGTTAACAATATTGATTTTGAATTAAGAACATATGAATAAATGCATTCAGCGTTATGCTTGACACCTATGTCTAATATGCCTCCAATAATAATGATATTCCAAATAGCATGTACTATAGCACTTGGCCAAATTGTTTTACTTTCATAAGTAATAAGTGAAAACATTATACCAACACTTGTCCCAGCGATAAATAACATTAAAATATCACTAAAATTCATTCCTCCCATTGTATGAAGTAATCCAAAAACAATTGATGGTACAAATATAGATATCATTTTACCCCATCGCTGTTTCAATATATACATAATAAACCCTCTGAAAATCATTTCTTCAACAACTGCAGCACAACCTACAGTAAAAATAGAAATTATAATTTTACTTATTATTTCAGTTGTTGATTTTCCATTATTAACAAAGTATCCTGGAGTAAGAATTAATAATACAGATACCATGATTGGTAAAATTATTCCAATTACTAGCCATGTAAAATTAATCTTTGGTTTTCCAATACCACATTCTAATAAACTATGACAAAAAAATTTTTTACATAAATTTGATAGAAAAAGATAAGAAAGCAGTATATAAGTTATTCCAAAAACCATACTCGTAATTACCTTCGGCAATGGAAGTATATAAGCTAGATGGCTTAGCGATTGGCAGATTACCAAAACAAAAATTCCCCCAAATATAGCACTTATTGCTTTGAATGTTGTTATTCCATTTTTCATTCTCTATGTTTCCTCCTGACCTAATAAAAATATCATCATTCAAACATAAAATATAACTACGATTTATCAACACTAAAATTATACCATACTTTCCATAAATTTATATATATACAGAAACAGAATAGTTTTAAAACACCGTCTTATTAAATTTTCAAATAACATTTTCAAAATTTAAGCTAACTTTAAAATAATTTTATCTTTTTACTAACATATACATTAGTGCATTTACTATAGAAGCTGCTACATTGCTGCCACCTTTTCTTCCTCTTATAGTTATAAAAGGTACATCTAATTTTTCTAATTCTTTTTTGGATTCTGCTGCTCCTACAAATCCTACTGGTACTCCTATTATAAATTTAGGCTTTGCTTTTCCTTCTTTCATAAGTTCCATAAGCTTGTATAATGCTGTTGGAGCATTTCCAAAGACAAAAAATTCTATTCCTTCCTCTGCGGCTAGCTCTACCGCTGACATGGATCTTGTTATTCCTCTATCTTTTGCAATTGAAACTACATCTTCTCTAGATACAAAACACTGAACTGTAGAGTTTAAATCCTTTAAGGCCTTTTTATTTATACCTGATAAAGCCATGTTGGTATCTGTATAAATCTTTGTACCCTTTGTAAGAATTTCTTTTGCTACCTCTATGGCACCTTCCTTTATATAGATTAAATCCTTATATTCAAAATCTGCCGTAGTATGTATTACTCTTTTCACTATCTTTAATTCTTCCTTTGAAAAATTGTGCTTACCCATCTCTTCTTCTATTATTTCAAAACTTCTTTTTTCTATATCCATTGGTTTTTTTATATAATCTTTCATACCCTTACCTCTCTAATTTTCTTTTTATCTATTAAATAAATTTCTTACAAAATCCATATTTCCGAAGAAATGTACATGAGCATATGCTGCCAACGTATTATTTTTTATATATCCACAACTCCATTTTTTTGTAGAATCATCATAGAGATTTTTAGTAAGTTCATATATTTTATCCTCTTTTAAATCCACATAGGATTTATGAAATTCATGACAATTAATTTTTAACCCTTTAGATAATATTTTATTTTCCTTTTCCACTTCTATTTCAGCATACCCAAAGTTTTGAAGTCTTTTAGTCATATGACATTGACCGTTTAAAAATCCTACTGCTTCTTTATAATATCCCTCTAAATCTTCTATGCCTTCTGTTAAATACATAAGTCCTCCACATTCCGCATAGCATGTGAGTCCATTATTTAATTCTTTATTTATGCTACTTAGCATGGATTTGTTTTCTCTTAATTCCTTTATAAAAACCTCTGGGTATCCCCCACCTATATATAAAAAATCTAAATACTCTGGCAATTTTTCATCCTTCATAGGACTAAAATATTTTATGTTACCTACATTTTCTAATAGTTCTATATTCTCTTTATAATAAAAACTAAAAGCTTTATCATAAGGTATGCCTATATTTAGATTTTTGTTTTCTAAGTAAAAATTATCTTTATATTTTTCTGTTTTTTCAAAGTGATTTATTAAATTTTCTATATCTACATATTTTAAAATTAATTCACTACATATATCTATTTTTTCTTCTAAATCTTTTATTTCACTACTTTGTATAAGACCTAAATGTCTACTTTTCAATTCTAATTTTTCTTCCTTTGGTACATATCCAAAGACCTTTAATCCACAATTTTCTTCAACTAATTTCTTAAGCAATTTATAATAGCTTTCACTTACTTTATTAAAGATTACTCCAACTATATTTATCTTTTCATAATTTAATATTCCCATAATTTCTGCACATAAGGTAGCACTTTGAGCCTTTGGAGTTAATACTAAAACCACTGGTAAATTTAAAACCTTTGATAGATGTGCTGTAGAATATTTTGTATCTATCCCTTTTCCATCATACAATCCCATTACCCCTTCTATTACTCCTAAATCACCTTTGCCTCTACTATAGGATGCTTTAACACCATCCTCTCCCATTAAAAACAAATCTAAATTTCTAGAACTATTTTCTGTTACATAAGAATGAAAGGCAGGATCTATATAATCAGGACCAACTTTATAGCCTTGAACTTTATAATCTTTTTTAATTAAAGCCTTCATAAGCCCTAAAGTTACTGTAGTTTTTCCTCCACCACTACTATTGGAAGATATTATTATACTTCTCATAAAAACACCCCTTTGATACAGAGTACATAGTACAGAGTACATAGTACAGAGTACATAGTACAGAGTACATAGTACAGAGTACATAGTACAGAGTGGAATTTTTTCATAAAATGAAAAAATTCTACCCTCAACTTTAAACTAATTCATTTTATGTACTATTTTCTGTCTTCTTTTAGCCAAGCACTTGCTTCAAATGCATAATAAGTTATTATTATATCTGCTCCTGCTCTTTTTATTGATGTTAGCATTTCTAGGGCTACTCTTCTTTCATCTATTAATCCTTGTTTAGCTGCTGCTTTTACCATAGCATATTCTCCACTTACATTGTAAGCTGCTAACGGGAATTCAAATCTATCTTTTGCCATTCTTATAACATCTAAGTATGGTAAAGCCGGTTTTACCATTACTATATCTGCACCTTCATTTATATCGTCTTCTATTTCAAGCATTGCTTCTCTTCCGTTTGCTGGATCCATTTGATAAGTTTTTCTGTCTCCAAATTGTGGTGCTGAATTAGCTGCTTCTCTGAAAGGACCATAGAAAGCTGAACAATATTTTGCACTATATGCCATTATGCCTACATGTTTAAGATTATTTTCATCTAATATTTTTCTTATAGCATAAACTCTTCCATCCATCATATCTGAAGGTGCTATCATATCTGCGCCGGCTTTTGCATAAGATAAAGATATTTTTGCTAAATATTTCAATGATTCATCATTGTCCACATTATGACCATGGATTATTCCACAATGTCCATGACTTGTATATTGGCACATGCATACATCTGCAACTATATATAGTTCTGGCATTAATTCTCTTAATCTTCTTATACCCTTTTGAACTATTCCATTATCATCAAAGGCTGCGGAACCACATTCATCTTTATGATCTGGTACTCCAAATATCATTATACCTTTTATTCCTGATTTTTTTACTTCCTCTACTAATTCTTCTAATCTATCTATAGAATAATGATAATTTCCTGGTAGTGAAGATATTTCTTCTTTAATATTTTCTCCTTCTACCACAAACATTGGATATATAAAATCCTCTTCTCTAATCACTGTTTCTCTTACCATAGCTCTTATTGCTTCATTCTCTCTTAATCTTCTGTGTCTTCTAAACATAACTCTCGTCTCCTTTTAATATCTAGCCTAAGCTAATCAAATTAAATTTATTTATATATAAACTACAAAGATTTTATAGTTTAATAGCTTAATTATTATTATTTAATATGCATTATCAAAGAATTCTTATATTTAAACTAAGTTTTTCGCAATAATCATTTTTTCATATAAACATAAAAACTTATTTAAGTTCATAGACTCCCTTAACTTATGCTCTTATGAAAACTCAAAGTTCTAAAGATAATGCATCATTATTATTTTTTAGTCTTTAAACTTTTCTGGATTTTTTACTCTCATAGCTAATATATATCCGCATTTTGTACAAATATCTGCTATAACTTTAGAGCTAAGCCAGCTTCCATCAGTTGGCGCCATATAACTTTCAAGTTTTCCTTCACCTATCTCTTCACACCCACAAATTGGACACTTTTTGTTGTTCTCCATAAAACTTCATATCCCCACAATATAATTAATAATTATATTTTTCTAACATAGTACTCTTTATCTATACCCATATGCTTTCTTATCCCTAATGGATGGATTTAATTTTTATAATATGGTTGATTAATTTACCATTATTCTCAGCATCTAGTTAAGGTCTAAAAGTTTATCTATTATGCCATTTATAGAATATTCATCACAAATACTACATTCTATATTATTTTTATCTAATTCTGCTGCTGTAATAGGACCTATTGCTATAATACTTTTTTCTTTTATACTATCTATCCCCACCATGGAAATCATATTTTTAACAGTAGATGGACTTGTAAATAATACTGTATCTGCATTTTCAAATCTTTCAGTATATGTACATTGTCCGCATAGGGTTCCATATATATGTACTTCATCCACAGTACAACCTTCTTTTCTTAATGCATCCACAAGAAATGGTCTTGCATCTTTAGAACGAGGCACAAGTATTTTATCTCCCTTTTGTATATGCTTTCTCATTTCTTCAAAAAGACTCTCTGCTACAAAATGCTTTGACTTAATGCTTGGCATTATTCCTCTTATCCTTATTGCCTCACTAGTAGCTGGTCCTATAGCTGCAAATTTAGCATTAATATTTCTAATATCTATATTTTCTTTAATTAAATAATCAAAAAATATTTTAACTGCATTTACACTGGTTAAAGCTATATAATCATATTCCTTTAATTTACTTAAATAAGACTTTAAATTATCTTCTGTATTTTTTATTTCTATAGAATTTATTTCTGTAACTTCAGCCCCTAAATCTAAAAGTTGAACTTTTAATTCCTTAGCTTGCTCTTTTGTACGGGTTATGCATATATTTCTTCCGAATAAAGGCTTTTTTTCATACCAATTTAATTTATCTGAAAAACTAACTACTTCTCCTACTACTATTATTACTGGTGACTCTAGTTTAGCTTCTTTTACTTTTTCTACTATATTTTCTAAGTTACCTATAACTTTTTTTTGCTTTGAGGTAGTTCCTTTCATAACCACTGCTACTTTACCTTCTTTGTCCATTCCATTTTCTATAAGACCTTTAGTTATTAATTCTAATCTTCCAAGCCCCATTAAAAATACTAAGGTTCCTCCTATATTAACTACAGACTTCCAATCTATATCTAATTTATCCTTAGTCATAGCTGTAAAAATATGAAACCCTCTTGATATTCCTCTATGGGTTATAGGAATTCCTGCATAATTCAGTACAGATACTGGAGAAGTTACACCTGGTATAACTTCAAATTCTATATTTTCTTCTAAAATATCCAAGGCTTCTTCTCCCCCTCTTCCAAATACATAGGGATCTCCACCTTTTATTCTTCCTACAATATGACCTTCTTTTGCTAATTTAACTAGCATTTTATTTATTTCATCCTGGCTTTTATAATGACAGCCCGGTTCTTTTCCACAATAATAAATTTCACAATTTGGTGCTAAATATTTTAACAATTCTCCATTTGCTAATCTATCATACATAACTGCAGTACATTTTTTTAGGGCTCTTATGGCTTTTAAAGTTATTAATTCTTCATCACCTGGCCCTGCACCAATTAAATATACTTTACTCATACTTTCCTCCTAAACATAAAAGTGTGGGATACCTTTTTATTCAAAATTACTATTTCCCACTAATACCACTTATAATACTCACATCTTCTATTAAGATGAGTATTATTAGGATTCTTAACCTTTAACAATAAATTTTTAGTCTTTTAGTATATGTTCTGCTAGGGATATGCCTAATTTTTCATACTGATCTTTTGTTCCTGTGATTTCTTTTTTAATAATTTTATTTTTTCTTTCAAATATGCCTATTATATGCATTATATTATCCTTTATAGATGCATAAGCTCCTATAGTTGAGTGGCAATCTCCATCTAGTTCCCTCATAAAAGCTCTTTCTGCCAAAACACATATTTTTGAATTATAATGATCTAAATCCTTAAATAAATCCTTTTTAGGATGCTCCTCCATAACTTCTATACCTAAGGCACCTTGACCAATTGCGGGTACCATTTCTTTTGTATCAAAATAGTCTGTAATTAAATGATCTAAATTTACCCTTTTAAGGCCTGCTACTGCTAATATTATTCCATCTAGATTTTCTTTTTTTATTTTTTCTATTCTAGTTTGAACATTTCCTCTTATGGGTACAATATCTAAATCTGGCCTTAGAAGTTTTAATTGGGCTGCCCTTCTCCTACTACTTGTACCAATTTTAGCTCCCTTTCTTAAATCCTTAAATTTTATATTGTCTAAGGATATAAAGGCATCTCTTACATCTTCTCGCTCTGGAATAGCTATTATCTCAAAACCTTTTGGCATTTCATAGGGCACATCCTTCATACTATGTACTGCTGCATCTGCCCTTTGTTCTAACATAGCTACTTCTATGTCTTTAACAAATAGCCCTTTTCCACCTATCTTATCTAAAGATACTTCTAATATTTTATCTCCTACAGTTTCTATTAATAATTTTTCACATTCTATATCATGCTTTTTATTTAATAAATCTATTATTATTTCTGTTTGCACCTGAGCAAGCTTACTTCTTCGTGTGGCTATTACAAAATTCAAAATCCATACCTCCATAAAACATTGATAAGATTAGATTACCATACCCCTTTTCAAAAAAGAAGTGAAAATCATTGCTGCAGATAAAATCTATAATTTCCTCTTTCATAGGATTATTTTTTGTGATGCTTCTTATATATGTTACATATTCTATATAATTATCATATCTTTCTAAGTCTTTTTTTATTTTTTCTCCTATAAAATAAGTAGCTTTTGGACAACCTATTTTGTTATTTAAAGCTAACACCATTGTTTTACTTTCCCTTTGAAAACTGTTAAAGCATAGGCTTTTATCTTTATCAGAACAATCTATGTATAGTTTACTCAATGCGTCACAATTATTTCTTATTTCATTATTTACTTCTTCATCTTCTGTGGCTATAACAACTAAATGCTTATCTAATATGTATTTTTCATCGTAATTATTTTTTATAAATTCTACATTATCATAGGTTTTTAAATCTAATACGTCTTTTGAAAACTTAGGAGCTAATATATATAAACTACATCCCCTATCTAAAAAAGCTTTTCCTTTTATAAAGGCTGCCCTTCCTCCTCCTATTATTAATATCCTTATTCTTTTAGACTTTAAAGCAATAAAATTATATTTTTCCTGCAAATTTATCCACTCCAAAATTTCATCTTCTATAATTTAAATTTAATATACTAAAGAATCATAATATAAAGTATTTATAGTAATCTTAAACCATTGTTTTTCCTTAATTCTAATTATATACTTCTATAAATATAATTAAAAATATTATGTTTTTATATACAATATAACTTTTTACTTATATATACTATTAATTTTTATTATTTTAATAATTTACTAAATTTATAAATTAAAAACCTTTCATATCGTCAGCCTTTTATATAGGGATAAATTTCTTTTAATATTAAAAGAAACCTTAATTCTTTATATAAGTAGCCTTTAACTAACAAAAACTTAATCTTTCTAAATAGTTTTTAAATAACAAGCCTTATTATTTATGACAATTAAATTCTAACTATTTAAATTTATATAATCGGCCTTTAATTCTTTATAATTCTTAAATTGTTGTTTTTATTTAAAAAATATTACTAATAATAGTATTAAAATAATATAGATAAGTATACTTAAAAATCTTATATAAGAAAAATCAAAATTTCTATCTAAATAAGGCATATATCCTATATATCCTCTACTGTCTAATCCTTCTTTTATTATTTTCCATCGACTTAATGTATTTATAAAAAGAAGAGCTGCCATTTTTCCTGTATTTCTAATTTTAAGTTTAAAGCTGTCAAATCCACCTCTAGATTTTATAGAACTATATAAAATATTATATTCATCATTTATAACTACTAAAAATCTTTCCATTCCCTTGGCAATATCACAGATATCTTTCAAATATTCTTTCTTGCCCAGGCAATAAAGCATATCATCTATAGGTGTTGTAAGAGAAAAAAATGAAAGACATAATCCTGCACTTACACTTTTAAGTATAAGTGTTAATGTATATACAATTCCATAATCAAAAACAAAGGTTATAGAAGATATTGCTGCAAAAGCTGTTACCTCTAGAGTTATTTTTGCAAATATTTTTTTATTATTTTTAGAAATGAGATTCATAAATAGGAAAAATAAAATATTACAAAAAACAATTATGTAGTTTTGAGTAAATCCCAAAATTACAATTGGGATTATACTCAAAATTACTTTTTCTAAAGGATGTATATTAGAAAGTTTACTGGTTTTTGATAGAAGCATTATTGTTCTTAGCATTCTTCTTTTTACCTATATAATATCCTATAACTCCAGCTCCTAATGCTGCTTGTGATGCAAATAATAAACTTTCTATTTCTCCTGATGGTGGTTCCCAAATACTTTCAAACCAAGGCTCATAATCTTTATTCATTTCTTCTATAATACCTTCTGCTTGATCATCTGCTCCTGCAAATTCTCCACCTCTTGCTCCTCCTATAAATAAAGAAGCAAGTATAACTACTACAGATACTATTGTTATAATAATATTTTGTTTTTTCATATACTATACCTCACTTAAAGTTTTTAATTCTTCTTTTGAGTATTTCATCATAAACTCAAAAATCATTATAGTTATTAAGCCTTCTATAATAGCTAGTGGTATTTGAGTTAAAGAAAATATGGTAGCAAATTTAGCGAATGCCGCCATAACTCCCCCTGTTTTTGCTGGGAAAGATAGTGCTAACTGTAATGATGTAACAGTATATGTAGCTAAATCTCCTAAGCTTGCTGCTAAAAATACAGCTAATTTTTGATTTTTGTTTTTCAATCCTTTATATATTAAATAAGATACTATTGGTCCTACTATTCCCATAGAAAAAGTATTAGCTCCAAGAGTTGTTATTCCACCATGGGCTAATAATATAGCTTGGAACAAAAGCACTATTACTCCTACCACTGATGCTACAAATGGTCCAAATATTATGGCTGCAAGACCTGTTCCCGTTGGATGTGAACAGCTTCCTGTAACTGATGGTATTTTCATAGCAGATAATATGAAGGCATAGGCTGCAACTACTGCTAATAACATCTTTAAATCCTTGTTCTTTTTAGTTTTTTGTCTTATGTGTTTTACACCTATTACTATAAAAGGTGCACTTAAAACAAAATATAGTGCTGCCCACTTAGGTGGCAAAAAACCTTCTGCAATATGCATGGCATATGCACTTTGTGATAAAGCTAGTACAAGTGCGGTCGTTAATAAAAATAAGTACTTCTTTTTCATTTTTTCCCCTCCTATTTTTTATTAATTAAACTATAGTATTTTTATAATATTAAAAATATAGTTATCTGTTTTATCTCACTGCTACCATTGCCAATACTCCCTCTTCTATGAAACTGGGAAATATTAAAATTCTTAAACTTTAAAAATATGTATCTCTTTTATAAAATGATTCTTTGCTTTAAAAACAGTTATATATTTTATACAACGATTCTTAGTTTTAAAACTAACTACTCATTTTATGAAATAATTCTTCACTTTAAATGAAATTTTCTTTTACTTTATTTCCTTTAAAATATTTACTAAAGCCTGATTAAGTTCTCTAGTTTTTATTGCAAATCTTACATAATTATTATTTAAATTTTTAAAATCCTTGCAAACCCTTAGAGCAAATCCTTTCTCTAAAAGCCTATTTTTAAGCTCATCTCCTGTAATATCCTTTAACTTACAAAGTACAAAATTGCTGTAAGTACTATATACACTATGAAACAAATCACATTTTTTTAGATTCTCATGCATAAATATTTTTTCTTTTTCTATATAATTTATGGACTTTTCTATGAAATCTTCATCCTTTAAAACATATTTAACTGCAATTTCTGCAAAGCAATTTATATTCCAGGGGTTTTGCTTTTCCCTTATTTTATTTAAAAATTCATTATTAAAACTTATTCCATAACCAAATCTTATGCCTGGCATAGAAAAAAACTTAGTTAAAGCTCTTATTATAAAAATACACTTGTATCTTTCGCATAAGTTTAAAAAACTAAAGGAATTCTTTCCTGTAAACTCTATAAAAGCTTCATCTAAAATTATAATTTTATTATTTTTGTCGCAGTAATCTAGTATGTATATAAACTCTTCCTTATCTATTACTGATCCATTAGGATTATTAGGATTTCCCAATATTATTCCTTCTGTTTTTTCTAAGGATTTTTTTATATTTTCATAGTTATATGTCATATCCTCATTTAAATTGCAATAATCTATTTGTACATTCCATTTTTTAGCACATAATTCATATTCCACAAAGGAAGGTACTAAAATAGATATACTCTTTAAATTGCTTATGGCTAAATCGATTATTTCTACTGCTCCATTACCTAGAACCAAATTTTCTTCCTTTATATTAGGTTTCTCTACTTTTTCTTTATAAAAATAGCCTAGAGAAAAACTTAAATAGTCTATTAAATTTCTTTTTAGGTTTCTATACTGAATATCTGGATAAACTTGTACCCAATTTAGGGCTTCCTGTAAATTATCTTTAAAACTGTCTGGCAACCCTAGAGGATTTATATTAGAACTAAAATCTATAAGTTCTTTTCCCTTTAAAATTCCCTCTGTATAAATATCTCCACCATGCATATAAACACCACCTTATTTTAAACAATTGCGAATTAAGAATTAAGGTTATAATTTTTCATTACCTTAAAAACTTATATAAATTTTTAACTTCTAAAGTTTTCCTATCAATTACCCACTTTTCACTTTAATTTAATTACTAAAATTAAAGAACCGTCCCAATAATTAAATTAATTATTGCTTATCATTAATTTAAAATATAAAAAAACTAGCTATATAGTTTAAAACAGTTTAAAAATTATAGTGCACATTACTATCATTAACGCTTCGCTAGCATACATAAGTTTTATACTTTCTTTTATATGTATTGGAACCAGTTCCTTTATCTTATCTCCTATAGTAGGTTTTTCTACCACTTGGCCAAAATATACATTCGTTCCTCCCAATTGTATCTTTAAGGCTGCTGCTGTAGCTCCTTCTGGATAGGCACAATTAGGACTTTTATGATTTTTTCTATCTCTTATCATTATTTTAAAACTTTTAAATGGATTCCCACCTACTAACGGTGCCGATATACACATTAATATTCCTGTTAATCTTGCTGGTACAAAATTAAAAATATCATCTACCTTAGCTGGAAAAAATCCTATATATCTATATTCATCATTTAAATATCCAAGCATAGAATCCATAGTATTTATCCCTTTATACATCATAGCTAAAGGTGCTCCACCAATTATTGCATAAAAAAGTGGTGCTATTACCCCATCTGATGCATTTTCTGCTACAGTTTCTATATCTGCCCTCATTATTTCATTTCCAATTAAATCTTTAGTTTCTCTTCCTACTATATAAGAAAGTTTTAACCTTGCTTCCTCTATATTTTCTTTATATAAAGCATGATATATTTTTATAGCTTCCCCATGGAGACATTTAGCCGCTAAAGTTGTCCATATTATTAAAATATTTAGCCCATGATAAAGATAAAAATTAAATTTAAAAGCTTGTAAAAGCATAAAGGGAATTAAAAAACTAGCAAGACAAACTATCAGTACAATTATTCCACCATAAATTTTTAAATTTTCTTCATTTTTTACTTTAGTTCTAAATTTTTTTTCTAAAAAACTAATAAGCTTTCCTATGTATATAACTGGATGGGGAAACCAATAAGGATCTCCAATAATCCAATCTATAAAAACCGCTATAATTATATCTATAAAATTTGTAGTTATATTTAAATACATCTTATTTCATCCCTATAATAGAATAAATTTTTTCCATATCTAAGCTTTGCCTTACTATATCCGCAAGCTTATCTAACTCTTTTTCTCTCATATGTTCATACATTTGTGATTTTTTCTTTTTTAACCCTTTTTTAACTCTTAACTCATTTATTATTTTTTCCCTAAAAACTACTCCATCAAAAACTCCATGGATATAAGTTCCCATTACATTTCCTTTTTCATTTATGGCTCCATCAAAATAATCTACTTTTTCTCCATTTTTATCATAGATTTTAAATAATGGTTTGATATTTTCGCCATACTTACTTATTCCCATATGTATTTCATAACCATAAACAGTATTTTTAGTTTCTTCATTTAAAAGTTTTGCAGAAACTCGTGTAGTAACCTTTTCTTTTTCAAAGGTAGTTTCCATATCTAAAAGATTTAATCCATCAATCTCTCCTAAATCTGTTTCTACATTATGTGGATCTTTAATTTTGCTGCCTAATACTTGATATCCTCCACAGATACCTATTATTTTGCCATCCTTACTATATTCTTTTATACTTTCTTCTAAACCACACTTTCTTAAATAAAGTAAGTCTTCTATAGTATTTTTACTTCCTGGTATTACTAATAAATCTGGCTCTTTAAATTCCTCTTTCGAAGTTATAAATCTTATAGATACATCTTCTTCTGACTTTAAAGCATCTAAGTCTGTAAAATTTGATATATGAGGCATTTTTATTACAGCTATATCGATTGGTGCATAAGCTTTTTTATTAAATTCCACTGCTCCATCTTCATCTTCTAACTGTAATCTAGTATAAGGTACTACCCCTAAACAAGGTATATGTATTATATCTTCTAGCATATCTAAACCTGGCTTTAGTATTTCTACATCTCCTCTAAACTTGTTTATTATAGTTCCTTTTACTCTTTCCTTTTCTCCTTCATTCAAAAGAAGCATAGTTCCTGCTAAAGATGCAAAAACCCCTCCTTTATCTATATCTCCAACTAAAAGTACAGGAGCATCCACAATTTCTGCCATGCCCATGTTTACTATATCTCTATCTCTTAAATTTATTTCTGCAGGACTTCCAGCTCCCTCCATAACAACTATGTCAAAATCTTCTTCTAATTTTTTAAACTGCTCTTTTAACATGCCTTTAAATTTTATCTTTAAATTATGATATTCCATAGCTGTACTATTTCCGTATACTTTACCATTAACTATTATTTGAGATTTTTTATCTGAAGTAGGCTTTAAAAGTATAGGATTCATATAAACTTCTGGCTCTAAACCAGCTGCATAAGCTTGAAGTACTTGAGCTCTGCCCATTTCTTTTCCATCTAAAGTTATATAAGAATTTAAAGACATATTTTGTGATTTAAAAGGACAAACGCTATATCCATCCTGTTTAAATATTCTACAAAGGGCAGCCACTATAAGACTTTTTCCTACTGAAGAGGCTGTTCCCTGAATCATTATTTTAGCCATAAAATTCTCTCCAATTTCAATTTATTTTTCAATATAAAAATTGGCTATAAACTTTAGAGTTTATAGCCAATGCATTGTTAAAAATAGGCATATTACGCCTATATTATATTCCTTTTGCACAGTTATCTTTCCCTCCGAAAGTTTCCCTAATAAAAATCTAGGCAGGTCTCCTGGCTCATGATTCATCCTAATCTTTCCCTTCCCCTTTTTAAAGAGTGGTTTATGAAAGATTTGTCCTCAATTACAGTAGCGGGGGCTGCTGTGGCTTTTACCACATTCCCTTTTCACCTTTTATGTAAAGGCACCTAAATCTTTTTATTAAATTAACATATTTAAGGTTATAACAAATATAGCTTACTGTCAATAAACAATTATTTATAGACTTTTTCCTTATTATTATATTTTTTTATAATTAGACATTGTTATTGCCTTTTAAAATAGCTTTTTTATAATATAATTTATCTTTATAAACTAATTTAAATTTACTTATTATTTTACCTATTATAATGCAATAAATTTTATGAACTCATTTAAAATTAATATATTAAATATAAATTTTTTTATAATTACTTACTATATTCAATTATAAAAATTTAAAATAAGCATTGTCTTTAATATTATGCTATAGGTTATTATAAAAAACTAAAATAAGTATTGACCCTGACACTGTGTTATAGGCTACTATAAATATGGAGGTGATAAACATTGCACTATAAAATAAAAGAAGTTGCTGACATGGCCGGCATAAGTGTACGCATGCTTCATCATTATGACAAGATAGGATTACTTGATCCAGAGTCTGTAAGTGATGCAGGTTATAGACTTTATTCAGATGAAAATCTTGATAGATTGCAACAAATTCTGTTTTTTAAAGAACTGAATTTTCCCCTCCAAGAAATAAAAATTATCTTGGACAGTCCAAATTTTAACAAAAAAGAAGCTTTAGAAACTCATAAACAATTGCTTTTAGAGAAAAAAATAAGACTTGAAAAAATTATACAATCTGTGGATAAAACTATAAGTAGTATTGAAGGAGGAATAAAAATGAATAAAAAAGAAGTGCTTGGAGCATTTGATATGACTGAAATAGAAGAACATCAAAAGAAATATTCAGAGGAAGTAAAAAATAAATATGGAAACACCTCTGCTTATAAGGAAAGTAATGAAAAAACTTCTAAATATACAAAAGAAGATTGGAATAATATAATGAAAGATTGGGATATTATTTATAAAAAACTAGCAAATCTTATGGACAAAAATCCAGATGATAAAGAAGTTCAAGAATATATACACCAATTTAGAGAGCATATTTCAAAAAACTTTTATGATTGTACTCCTGAAATATTTAGAGGGCTTGGAGAACTTTATGTTAATGATGAAAGATTTACTGCTAATATAGATAAATATAAAACTGGTCTTTCTAAATTTTTAAGGGAAGCTATTAATGTTTATTGTGACAATATAAAAGAATAGATATAAGCCTTTTTTAAAATCACTAACCATCTATACAAAATAAGGTATTTCAAAATAAATTAAATCTATTTTGAAATACCTTATTCTACATGCTGATTTAAATACATCTCATGTTAATGTTCAGCTTGAAGGAGCTTTGTTAATAGATTCAAAACGCAAATTTAAATACATCTCATGTTATTGTTCAACCATAGTAAAATAGCCATTTCTTAATTCTAAGAATAGCATACAGCCTTTAATTTTACAAGGTTTTAAAGAAATTTTTCCAACCGTTTGCCATTTTTTATAATGGTAGAGATAAAACTTATCTTAAGTCTTATATTTCAATGCCTAGAATAGATTTTAAAATTAAATGTGGTTGGAAAATTCTTTTACTTGTAATTAGATTAATTAATTACTAAAATTAATTTTATTTTATTTTTAAAGGTATTCCACAGGTTACTAAATAAACTTCATCACTCAAAGAAGCTATAAATTTATTTATAATACCTTGAAAATCTCTAAATATTCTGCCTAATTTATAGGCTGGAACAATGCTATAACCTACTTCATTAGTAACTAATATTATGTTTTTATTTTCTTCCTTTACTGATATTATTAGATCATGAAATTCTTTTTTTATCCCCTCTAAAATTTCATCTAATTCTTCCTCTTTAATATTTTCATAATCTATTTCTTTATGAAACATTAAGTTTGTCGTCATTATAGTTACACAATCTAATAAAATATTTTTCTCATTATGATATTTTATTATTTTTCCTAAATCCTTATATCCTTCGTAGGTTTTCCATTCACTATTTCTTCTTTCCTTATGTTTTTCTACTCTATGTTCCATTTCCTTGTCTGTAATTTTTGCTGTAGCTATGTATAAAACACTTTTCTCTTTTTGGAGTAGACTTTCTGCAAATTCACTTTTACCACTTCTTACACCACCAGTTATTAATACAACTTTATTTTTATTACTCATATTTAATTCTCCATTCTAATACTATATAAAAAATATTTTAGCGTTTTTTTAATTTTTATCTTATTTGAGAAATTATTGATTATATTTATCAATTATTTTTTCTGTTATTCTTATTTTTTAGCACCTTATTATGTGTCTATTAGAGATTTCTCTTGTAGATATCTTATTTCAATATAATAAGCATAATCTTCTCTTTTTTAAAAAGCATATTAACAAAAAACTGCCTTATATTTATTATATTATAACAAATATAAGGCAGTTCAATAATTATATATTGCTATTTCCCTTTTATTATTCCCACTGCTATTCCTATAATGCTTGCTCCCTCTTCTAATATTTCAATCGGTTTATATTTTTTATTTTCTGGCATAAGTACTGCTCCAGATTTTTTTATTAATAACCTTTTAAGGGTTGCGCTTCCCTCTAAGTTAACAGCTACTATATCTTTATTTTCAGCCATTTGCTGCCTCTTTATTACCACATGATCTCCATCTTCTATGTTAGCACCTATCATACTATCCCCTTTTACCTTTAATATGAAGCAATTTTTCATACCCCTTACCCAATATTTAGGTATATTAAATTCTCCTTCTACACAAGGATTCATAAGTATAGGCTCTCCTGCCGCTATATCATTAAATACTGGGAGTTTTGTTAACTCATCCTCTTTGTACTCTTCTTTGCTCCCTTGATCTTCTACAATAATTTCTTCATTGCTACCTAAGCCTCTAGAAAATTCATAAGATCTTCTGTGTTTCATATCTACATATTCAAACTTATCCATATCATAATTTACCTTATCTTTATGCCATTCATTTTTAATGTTTTTATCTAAACCCTTATCTTCTGAATTAGAGTTATCTACATTCGAAACATCTTCATTTTTTGTATTAATATTTGAAGCTTTTCTTTTAAGATTGCAATCATCTATATATGTTTCTACTTCTTCTTTTACATTAATACCTATTTTTTTATTCAAATTAAATCTTTTAAATTCAAACCCTAATTGAAGATTATTTAATTTCCGTCCCTTAGTTATCCATCCTTTAGGATTTGAATTTTTCTCTTTATCTGCAATAAATAGTATGCTTGAATATATATTTTTTCTTCCTAAAGCTTCTATAAATTTTAATTCTAGTTTAGTAAAATTTTGTGCCTCATCTACTATTATGTGATTAAATTTATTTTCTTTATTTTTGGAAGCTTCTTTTAAGGACATAGATACTACATCACTGTAGTCTACCAAATTTTTATACTTTAACTTTTCATTATATAAAAGCATAATTTTAAATACTGCTTCTCTAATTTTTGAATTTTTTATAATTCTTTGAGGACCTTCACCTTTTTTTGTTTTTCTACCTATTCTATCTGCTTTTTTATATTCTTCTAAATCAT
The DNA here is from genome assembly GCF_001276985.1 of Clostridium botulinum. GTDB lineage: Bacteria > Bacillota > Clostridia > Clostridiales > Clostridiaceae > Clostridium_F > Clostridium_F botulinum. The sequence continues at coordinate 527,208 of NZ_LHUL01000004.1, read as the reverse complement.
AATACATACAGTCTTTCATCCATTGTATTTCTTCTAAAAAGAATTTACTATATTTTATATCTATATATTTTAAATTTTTGTATTCATTTTTTATATCATTTATACATTCTTCAATTATAGCTAGTTTTTCTTTTTCACTTGCCAGCTCATATTGTAAATTGTTATTTTCTATGTACTCCCAAAAATACTTGTTTATAATTTTATATATACTACTAAAATGTAGCTTGTCCTCATTATACGAAAATAAAGTAATGTATTGAACCCCTGTTTTTTCTGCATCATTATATATGTTCTTAATATAGTTTAAATTTTCTTCATTCTTTGATAGTATTAATACTTTATCTTTATCATACATACAATATTGATTTTTTAAATAAATACCTCTATATATAGCTGCAGTAGTTTTTCCAGTACCTTTTGATCCTCTTAATAATCCGTATCCTAAATGTTTACTTTTAGCTATTCTATTTTGTCCACTTTCTAGCTTCATTTTCTTCACCTCCTTATCTAATTCTTTACCCTAAAACATTATATATAATACATTATACTTTAGCCAAAATTTTAATTATTATAATAGCAATGCCATTGCATAACCACTTGTATAAGAACCATCTGATAGCATCTTGTCGTTTCTTAATGTACCTTCTATTTCAAAACCTAATTTTAGATATAAGCTTATTGCCCTGTAATTATTTATATCAACTTCAAGTGTAATTCGGAATATACCATTTTCTTTTGCCCATTGAATTCCTGATTTCATTAAATTTTTACCTATACCCATTCCACAATATTCTTTCTCAACCGCTAGTCCAAATTGAGCAGAATGTCTTATTCTTTTGTTGGTATTTCCATTCAAGCTGCATACTCCAACTATTCTACCATCAACTTCTGGTACAATTAATAAATCTACTTGTGAATCTATTTGGCTTTGAATAAATTCTTTTTCTTCTTTAATAGTTAAGCAAACTTCTCCTGGATCCTTTAACAAAAAATCTGTTTCTTGATTTACTTTTTTAGTAACATTAATCAACTGCTCAGCATCTTGGACTTCTGCATGTCTTATAATAATTGTTTTACCATTGATATTATATTTAGCTTGTTTTATTTTCCCCATTTTTATCCTCCTATCCCGTAATTTATATTTTAGTTTAATACTAATTATATTCACAAAAACAACTAAATACAATATTATCTTATATACATTATACCAAATAAGAATTCTTTTTAAACTCACTTATAAAGGATTTAATAGTATTCATTTGTTATTATAAATTTTAAATATTATAAAAATGTCCTCAAATAGTAGTTTCTGCAGATCACCATAAAGCCTATCTCTGAACGCAAATGACATTATATTCTATTTTTGAAGAAATAGGAGTATCATGGCAGATAGTCATGAGATAAAAATATAGGCTACCAAGAATAATATACTTAGTAACCTATATCAATTATAATCTACTTAATAAAATTATCTATCTGTGATGCTTTTTTATAACATTGCATTGCTTTTTTATAGTCCTTTATTACTCCTTTTCCTTCATAATACATACTTCCTATATCTCTCATAACTCCAAAGTTACCTTCTTTGTATGATTTTTTATACCAATACATTGCCTTTTTATAATCTTCCGTTACTCCCTGTCCATTATAATACATAAACCCTATATTACTCATAGCAGTGAAGTTTCCTTCCTGCGATGATTTTTTATACCAATACATTGCTTTTTGGTAGTCTTGTTCTACTCCTTTTCCTTCATAATACATGACACCTATCTTATTCATAGAAGTAGAATTACCTTTCTCTGCTGCTTTTTTATACCAATACATTGCTTCTTTATAGTTTTGTTCCTTACAATACATTTCACCTATAATATTCATTGCTAATATTTCTTCTTTGTCTACTAAACACCTCAATTTATTCATTGGATCTGAACTATGAAGATTTATTCTGAAATTTTTATTTAAACTTTTGGATTGAATGTAATATTCTCTTATTAAAAGTTTTTTATCAAAAATGTCTAATTTCCCATTTAAAATATAATACAAATTTTCTTTACATAAGGTTTTTGCTTCATATCTATGAATTTCTATGTATGCCTTAGTATTTAAAATATATTTTTGTATCCAATCATAATAATTAATTGTAACGGGCATTTCATTTTTATTAATATCATACTTATTTTTATTAAATTTAATCATTCCTATTGGAATAGGTTTTTTAGAATAAATTATATTTCTATATTTTTCATAACTTTCATAGTAAGATATATCTAATACTACAGCATGAACTTTGCATTTATTATTACTCACTTCAATATAAATATTATTAATGTCAATGCAAATTTTATCATTTATAATATCTAATTTTGAAAATAGTATATATTCCTCTTCTTCAATTGATAAATTTTCAAATTCAGCTCTTTCTATATATAACATATCTATAATTGGTATCTTAATTTGAATTGATTTATATACAGAAAATGGGAATGCAACAATCTCATCCGTTTCATTAATATTAGATTTTTCTATAAATATCCTACCTAAAGTAAATATCTCATGATTCCTTATTCTTTTATGAAATTCTTCCTTTGTTTCAAATACGTCCTGCTCATATCTATTAATGTCATCGTTATTTTCTTCTTTAAAAAATTCTTCATTTTCTATAGTAAATGGCTGTATCATAGTTTCATTTTCAATATTTTTTTCTGTATAATTATATGATTTACTTTTAATATATTTATTAAATATATCCTTATCTTCTGGAATCATATTACTCAAATCAACTTTCCTATAGTCTGTTTTCCCGTACTCTATTGCAAACCATACCAATATTTCAAACATTTTATCTAAAAATGACTTTGCTATAATTGAATCAGAATAGTCTTCATAAATAGCTTTATTTGAAACAATTATTATCTTATAAAAAAAATCTACTATATCAGCATTTAAATTGTGACAGTCTTTTAATAAATTTATTTCATCTAATAGTTCGGTATTTTTTTCAATATGGTTTTCCTTTAATATGTATTTTGTTATTAATTCTGCTATCTGTGCTAATTCAATTAATGTTATATTAGAATCTTCCTTTGATTTTTCTTCTACATTACATATAATTTGATATATTTCAGGCCATTCTATTTTTAGAAAACTAAATCTATCCAAATTAAACACCTCTAAATATATTATCTATTAAATCATTATATTCCCTCTAAAATTATTATATTAATAACTTAGTAATTGTGATATTAATAAATTTATATGAGGTCATATTTTACAATAAACATAGTTCTTGGCTTAAGAGGGGGTTTTTACTCCCTCTTAAGCTTATTAACAGAATTCTTAGGAGTTTTACTCCTTAGAAGTCGTTACCCTTTAGGAGAAATGGTTATCCAGGGACATAGCCGCTCTTTACTCTCACTTTTAAAAAGATGGGAGTATTAGAGCCGGTAGTCATCGGATAAAAAAACTACTAAGTATACATGACACTTAATAGTTTATAAAATTACATTGCATTTGATTTTTAGAGCTACTTTTATAGCTTTACATTTATATATTTTTTATTACTTTTATTGTGTTCCGATTCTTTTCATTTCCTTACTTAATTTCCTTCCAATTAAAACTGCTACTACAGCCTTTATTAAATCCCCAGGTATAAAAGGTGCTGAACCTAATAAAAAAGCTTTCTTTATTCCTATAGAAGTAACTTGTCCAAGCCATGCTGAACCTAAAATATGTACTACTATAATTCCTCCAATAAAACAAGCTATCAGCATGTTAACTAAAGATTTGTTTTTATGTACTAAAAGACTTATTATAATGGCTCCAACTAAGAATCCAATTAAATATCCTCCGGTTTTACCTACAATAATCCCAAATCCCGCTGTTCCTCCAGAAAAAACTGGAATACCTATAATTCCCATTAATAAAAAAGTTATCATACTAAGAACTACTTGAATTGGAGTTAAAACACACCCTGCTAACATAACCGCTAAACTTTGAGCTGTTATAGGTACAGGACTTATAGGTAATGGAATAATAATATAACTTGAAACACCTATAATAGTTGCAAATAATGCTGAATATATCATATCTCTTACTTTAAATTTTTTATCCATAATTTTCATATCCTCATCTATTAAATTTGTTATTAATAGTATATTATGAGGAAAAAATATTGTCAACCTTTTTGTTTGTATATGTTAACAATAAAACTGTAAATTTTTTATTCTTTCTTAACTTACCTATATTTCAACTTATAACCTTGCACCTATTTAAAATAAACTTTATAGATATAATATAATTTTTACCTAAACTAACAGTGCAAGCTGTTGTTCTTTAAGTACAAAGCATTAATTAATCTCTGTTTTAAGAATCCTCCTACTTTACAAATACAAAAGTAATTTGGCAACATTTGATTTTATAAATGGAACTTATGATATTAATGATTTTTATTTTAATTAAATATCCTACTTAGGAAGTTTAACAGTAAATTCTGTACCTACTGCTTCATGACTTGAGATTTCTATAGTTCCTTCACAAATATCTATAATCCTTTTCACAAGTGCTAAACCTAATCCATTCCCATCTGAATAATGTGAACTATCTCCCTGATAAAACTTTTCAAACACTCGGTTCTTAACCTCTTCAGACATACCTATACCATTATCCTTTATTGTAATTAAAACTTCCTCATTTGTTTGTGTTAATGTTACCTGTATTGTTCCATTCTGGTGAGAAAATTTAATAGCATTCCCTAAAATATTTTGCCATACTTGAGCTAACAACTCTTTACTTCCAATGTAAGTAATATTGTCTAGATTAATATCTAAAATTATATTTTTTTTTGTCCACTCATATTCAAATAATAAAATAGTTTGTCTGATTTGTTCATCTAAATAATATTTTTGTTCTAAAGGTAAAATCTTTTGATTTTCAAGTTCTGTTATCTGCAAAATATTCCCTGAAAGAGAAGATAATCTTTTTGTACTTATAAGTATTTTATGAATATATTCTCTACGTTCTTCATCAGACAATTCATCATCTTGCAGTAATGTAGCATAGCCTTCAATAGCTGAAATAGGAGTCTTAAATTCATGAGAAACATTGCTAATGAAATCATCTCTTAAGGTTTCAATATTACCTAGTTCATGAGTCATTATATTAAAGCTATGTGCCATTTCTCTTATTTCATCTGTCCAGCTATTTTCTGAAAGTCTAGTATTAAAATTTCCCTTAGCAACTTCTTTAGTTGCTTTGTTAAGATCAGAAATTGGGGATAGTACTTTTTTTCCTATAATTTGAGCAATCGCTGTGCTTACCATTATACTGATAATACCTAACCAGCCTAATAAAATTAAAGGATTAGGTTGAGTAAATACATTAAAACGCGAAAGAAATACCACTACTAAGCCACTAATAACAACAGCCGAAGTAACAATAAAAAAAACTATTAAAGAAAAAGCAACTACCATTTTAACGGATATTTTATTATTCATCACTGTTTAACCACCTTATAACCTAGTCCTCTAATTGTAATAATATTGAAGTCTTTATTGTCTTTAAACCGATCCCGTAATCTATTTATATGAACGTCAACTGTTCTTGGATCTGTTTCAGATTCTATGCCCCATATCTCATCCATTAATTGCTGTCGTGTGAAAATCTTATTAGGTGTGGATACAAGTTTATAAATTAAATAAAACTCTTTTTGAGGTAATACCAATTCCTTATTATTATATTTAACACTTAGAAAGTCGTATAAAAATGTTGTTTCACCTATTACAATTCTTCGTTCATTGATTATTTGGGATCGTCTAAGCAAAGCACCTACACGTAAAATCATTTCATTCACATCAATAGGTTTCACCATATAATCGTCCGTACCTACTCTAAAACCTTCTTGTTTATCAGAAAATGTTTCTTTTGCAGTAATCATTAATATAGGCACATTATTATTTGACTCTCTTATTAATTTTGTGAGGGTATAGCCATCCATATTCGGCATCATTATATCTGAAATAATTAAGTCTATGTATTCTTTATATAATACATCTAATGCACTGTGTCCATCTTTAGCTTCAATGGATTTATATCCATTTTTATTAAGTACTGTACAAAAAAGTTTGCGCAAAGCTGGGTCATCTTCTACTACTAATACTTTAAACATTATCTAGACCTCCTTTTTAATAGGTTTTAAATTATAACACATTTTTATTCTTATTAAAAAATTTATCAAATAAATATAAACTGCATATAAACTCATAAGTTTACATTCAGTTTAAAAACTTTATATATACTATGAAAGTAAATTGAAAGGAGATTAAGCATGTTACAAATAAAAGATTTAAAAAAAGTTTATACAACAGGAGAATTTAAACAAACTGCACTTGATGGTGTTAGTATTGACTTTAGACAAAGTGAATTTGTTGCTATTTTAGGTCCAAGCGGTTCAGGTAAAACAACTTTATTAAATATGCTTGGAGGCTTAGACCAATATGATTCAGGAAATATGATTATTAATGGCTTATCCACCAAAAAATTTGGTGAATCTGATTGGGATACATATCGTAATAATAGTGTAGGATTTATCTTTCAAAGTTATAATCTTATCCCACATTTAAGTATTGTAGATAATGTAGAAATGGGTATGACCTTATCTGGGGTACCAAAATCAGAAAAAAGACAAAAGGCCACTTACGTTTTAGAGAAAGTTGGTTTAGGCAACCATATACATAAAAAGCCTAATCAATTATCTGGGGGACAAATGCAACGTGTTGCCATTGCTCGTGCATTAGCAAATGATCCTGAAATTATCCTTGCTGATGAACCAACAGGGGCTCTAGATACTCAAACAAGCGAACAAATAATGGATTTAATTAAAGAAATCGCAAAAGATAAACTTGTGATTATGGTAACTCATAATCCTGAATTAGCAGAAGAATATGCTGATAGAATTGTAAGTTTTTCCGATGGTAAAATTGTTTCTGATACCAATCCATTTGTATCAGAAAATAACTCAAACGATTATAAACCTAAAAAAACAAGTATGAATTTCCTTACAGCACTTAAGCTATCAGGAAATAATATTGTTACTAAAAAATGGCGAACAGCACTTACTGCCTTTGCATCCAGTATAGGAATTATTGGTGTTGCCCTTGTTTTATCTCTATCAAATGGATTTAATAAACAAATAAATGAATTTGAAAAAGATTCTCTTTCCAACTATCCAATAAGTATTGAGCAGAATTCAATGTCCCTTGGAATGTCTCCATCCTCCAAATCCAAGGACAAGGAAAAAACTGAATTTCCTAATAAATCAATGATTTATCCATATGATTCAAGTGAAAATGCTGCTGTTCATGCTAATGCAATTTCAACTGAATATGTAGATTACATCAAAAAAATAGATTCTAGTTTAATTAATGGAATTTCTTACACAAGAAATGTAAATATGAATATATTGAAAAAGCAAGATGGCAAAGTAGTAAGCATGAATACTTCAGCTGCTGCATTCTCTACGTATCCTTCAAAAGGTGATAGTTTTGAAACAGATTATTTAAAATCATACTATGATGTATTAGCAGGTAGTTATCCAAAAAATGAAAAAGAATTAGTTTTAGTTGTTGATAAATATAATCAAGTTGATACTAATATCCTTGAAGCATTAGGTTTTAGTGCAAATTCTAAAAATATAAATTTTGATTCTATGATAGGAACAGAATATAAATTAATATATAATGACGATTATTATACTCAATCCGGTAAGTATTTTACAGTTAATGGAGATACTACAAATTTAGAAAATCTTTATAACAATAAAAATGCAGTTACATTAAAAATTAGCGGTATCATTCGTATAAAGGAAGATGCTAATGTGTCTAATTTATCCACAGGTATAATTTATTCAGACCAATTAGCCCAAGATTTTATAGAGAATGCTAAAAACTCTCAAATTGTTCTTGCACAAAAAGAAGCAAAATATAATGTTATGAACGGTAACCTTCTAACAGAAAAGGCTAACACAACAACTGCAGCAGTTCGTCCAACACCTGGTATGACAACCAATATTGCATCTAATGTTGAAACTAAAGATGATGTACTTGCATCTTTAGGTGCTACGTCTTCTCCAACATCTATTTCAATTTATCCTGTGAATTTCGAGTCAAAAGATAATATTACTACTTATCTTGATGATTGGAATAAAGATTTAAAGGAAGATGACCAAATTGTCTACACTGATATGGCATCTATGATTACTAGTTTGACTGGAAATATTATGGATGGTATTACCATTGTTTTAGTAGCTTTCGCTGGAATTTCTTTAGTTGTTTCTATGATTATGATAGGTATTATTATCTACATTTCTGTACTTGAAAGAACCAAAGAGATAGGTGTTTTACGTGCTTTAGGAGCAAGAAAAAAAGATATAACTCGAGTATTTAATGCTGAAACCTTTATAATCGGATTTTGTTCAGGTGGGATAGGTATTGCCATCACATATTTATTAACTATTCCAGTAAATTCAATTTTATATAAATTTACTGACTTGAATAATGTTGCTCAATTAAATCCATTGCATGCAATTGCATTGGTTATAACTAGTATTGTTCTTACAATGATAGGTGGTGCAATACCATCAAAAATGGCAGCTAAAAAAGATCCTGTTATTGCTCTTAGAAGTGAGTAAATTTTTAAAAAACAAGAATATATTTTAAAAATAAAAGAGTGTGTCTCAAAATAAAAATAGCCTAATTTTAATATAGTAAATATAAATAATACATGTAATAAACATATAAATGAGCTTTAGTAGTTCTTAATTTGACGGAATTAAAAATTTTTGTAATTCCTCACAGGACGTGAGGAGCCAGTAGTGAAGCCCTGGACGGCGCCTCTACTGGGTAAAAAATCTTTAATGGAGTCAAATTTAGAACTGCTTAGCAAAATGAATTGCTTTATGAATGTATTATTTATATTTACGGTTTTAAAATTAAGGCTATTTTGAGACATCCTCTTTTTAAATTTATTTTCTACATATTTCTTCTAATATATTTTATTTAATACTTTGCTGCTTAAATTCTATATTATCAAAGCTAGTTATATTAATAGTATCCTGCTTTGTATCTACATATCTTATATTTACCTTGTCCCCTTCCTTAGTTATAGGTAATTCATTGGAAATAGATATTCCAGCATTAAATATTTTATCTTTATGATCCTTTAATATAAATGTGTATATTGTAGAATTTTCTACCACATAAGAATTTATTCTTTCTATAGTATCTGTTATATTTTCTTCTTTTCCTGTAGAACCTACATTTATTAGATTTCCTTTACTTGCTAGATTTTTAATGTAATTTGATTTACATTCTGTAATGTTTTCTCCTGTTCCTATGATATTGTAGTCTGTTACAGAAATCATAGCAAACATTTTTGTTAGATCATTTTTATCATTTAAAGTTGTAAAATAAGTAGGTACATTATCTACATTTATTAATATAGGAAAAGTAGATGTATATCCTAAATTTTGCACTTTACCCTCTGCAGATTTCATAGAGGCTGTTTCTGTAGCTCCTGCTATTTTAAATATCCTTGTTTGTTGGGTTCTTGTATCTACTAAAGCAAAACCTATGCTTGATTCGTCCTTACCTACAGAAGTTAATCCTGTGTAATAATAACATTTGCCATTATTATATATTACCCCTGTTCCTTCTGTGGTTTTTAACTTATCTTGTCCTGAAAAATTAAAGAATCCCTTGATGTATTTTCCCCATTTTTTTAAATTATTCTCTACAAAAGATTGTGGTTGTATTCTATCTACCCATTTAGGGGTATTTTCCACAGTATATTTTTTAACTTCTCCTGTTTCTGGGTTAACTATGGCTGTTCCTACTGCTTTTTGTCCTGACATCCCCACTTTATTTTCATATATGGTAGCTGTATAATATGGATTTCCCTTATCATCTAATTCAAAAGTTAAATCTGTTATACCTCTATTCATTGTTCCTTTCAAGTATATATGTCTTTTTAAATCATCATTTAAAAAACCCTTTGGTTGATATCTTATTTTTATATCTTTTCCATTTAATTTTGTTACTAACTTTACATCCTTATCATCCGTTGCGGATACTGTTATATATCCTGGTGTGCTATCATTTAAAAGCCATTTCATAAAACCAGAATGTACTAAAGGAGCAACATAGTAAAGCTTACCGTTCACATTTTGCAATGTTAACGTACCAAGTTCCACCTTACTACCTAAAGAAGTTTCTTCCCCTAGTTTTTTATCTGCCAATAATTCTGCATATTTTTGATTTACCGTTGGAATTTCTTTTATATCAATTGGAGTTATATTCTTTGAAAACTCCTCATATTTAGGCGTTGGTAATAAACTTTTATAGCTACTAGCTCTAAATATAGGCAAACTAATTATAAACATTACAATAAATAACCCTATTAATATAACAGGAATGCCATATATTTTGGAACTTTCCTTACCTTTGTTTAAACTTACATTAATACTTAAAAGTAGTGCAATTATTATAAAAACAATATAAAAAGAATAAAATTTCACAGAAAAAACAGGCATTAAAAAATAAATTAGTGCCATAGAAATAATTAAAGATAGTACTATAAAACTCGAGTATATTTTCTTCTTCATAAAAATCCTCCTAAAATTTTAAATAATATGTATATAACTCTTCACATTTATTTTTTGAAAAGTCTTTTATTAACATAAATCTTTATCCTAATATTTATCTTATTAAAAATTATTTTCGCAACTTATTAATTAAACTTTAATTAATAAGAACTAATTTTTATGTAAAAATATATTATTCAGATTACATATTAAACCAAATCACCTAAAATTAGAAGTGCCAAAATTAATTAATTATTTATAGTAAAACTTAAATAAGCGAAGGCGTTAGTGGAAATAAAATGTGATTTGTCTTATTACATTTATTAAAAAATCTGTCCCTTATATTTGTACAAAATCTAGGTAATTATTCATATAGAAATTATATCTATAAAAATAAAAACCCATAGAGAAAACTTTTTAAGGTTATTACTCTACAGGATAAATTTTTTAAAATACTGATACATGATAAGTTCTATCTAAAATGGCATGTCTAAAACAAATTATTATAACTAAATAAAAAACAAATCGCATTCATATTTTTTACATTTCCAGTTGGCTTCTATTTAATTCTTGTTAGTCTTTCCATGATACACACCTCACCTTTCGGTATATGTAAGTGGCCTTCATCATCCAATTTATACTCCTTACCATCTAAAATAAATTTAGAGTCTTTAGTATATCCATCTCCAAACCAATCACGATCATTGATTCCATTTCTTGTGGCTTCGATATCATACTCACCTGATATGATTCCATCATCCTGCATATAGAATTTATTTGAATAATTTCCACTTTTAACTTCAAACCATCCTGGTTTAATACCAACACTCTCCAAAGTTTCTTTTATCTCCTCTTTACTAAATGAAGACTGAGCACAATATCCTGTTTTATCACTTGCAAGATATGTAAATAATCTTCCTGCTCTAGCTACTTCCCCAGAATCTGAAGGACATAGAGAAAAATTGTCTTTAATATCATCATAGGGCATATATACATTACCAGCATCCCCAGCAGTAAATATAGCTGTTACTCCTGACTTTGTTTTCATTTTATTATATACTCCCTTTTCAAAGTTCAAAACATTATCAACAGCCTTTACTGGTTTAATTTCCTTTCCATTAATACTTTTTAATCTTGAAAGTAATTCTCTATTAGATAAAAACTCTTTTGATCTATCAAAATCTATGTCATTCTTTATAAAATCAGAAGTTTCAGCATATATATTTGAATTCCTTCTATTATTTAAATTATTATGTCCTGAAGAATAGAAACTTCTATTTGATTTTAATAGCAGGTCTGCATAATTTTTCATATAATTATTTAATCTCATTATTTCGCTCTTTTATTTGTAAATATTCCCCTTACTTATTGTTAAAAAGCTTAGTTATATTTTTTAATTACCTTAAAAATTTTTAATGTTTATTTAGGTAATACGGGATATATATTTTCAAATGAAATTTCAGGTGTTAAATTATAATATATCTTTACATTATCTATAATATAACTAAGCTTCTTGACATTATTTTCGTTATTTTTTTATGCAACTTAATGAATTTAATACATATTATTCCTCATATTTAATATTAATCCATATTATTCTACTTTTTAGAGAGGTATTAAAATTAATTTCCCACAAAAGAATATAAAGAACAAATCTTAGATTACAAAAATGAATTTAAAATAAATGATGATAGCATGGATAGCACTGCTGAATTAGAAAAATCTAAAAATTTTGATGAGTGGCTTTCTATTGTTATTGATAGCTCAAGAGAAGAAATTGTAATGGATGGAATTGTACCATCATCTACATATTTAGCAATAAGACTTGTTTATAATAAATTAATTGGTATGATCGATATCCGTCATAAGCTAAATGACTATTTATTTCAAAATGACATATTGTAAATTATTTTTCCTGCTTATATTTAATATTTTCTAATATAATAACACAGTATCAAGGGTTAATCCCCCCGCATATTATATACTATTTGAAGGTAAGGAGGTAAGTATATGTATCGCTTTGCAGAAAAACAAACCCACGTTCATGAATTTTTAGGTAGCACTCGATTAGCTGAAATTCAAACTGACCCTCATGATCATCGTTTTGCTGGTGTTTCTGGTGAAGCTATAAGAAGAGGTAATAGTCATGTGCACAATATAAATACAAATACAGATTTTTCCGATCACTTTCACATTATAAATGTTACTACTGGTCCTGCAATACCTGTAGGAAATGGTAGACACGTGCACTTTGCATCTGGTGTTACAACTCTTAACGATGGTCATAGACATGAGTTTATTTTTGCAACACTAATCTAAGATCTTATATTTGAAGAATGCTAATTTAGCATAATATACGGCAGCTTTATATGTTTTTATATGAGATCGCTTTTATATAATTATATTTTGTAATATCCTTTTGTTAATGTCTATCTAGCATCATTTTTTAATAAAAAGTACTTGGACTAACCCCCAAGTTCTTTGACATATTTCTGCTCTACTTAATATTTTTTCAATTTTGTAACCTTTTTCTTGTACATTCATATTATATTAGTGCAATTAAAATTTATGGAGGTATATATATGTACTACAGAAATGATGAACAAAACATTAATACGGATGGGGTTGAGTCTTCTAATGAAAACTTTTATGATGAAGCATATGATTATCCAACCATGAACTTTTCCCCAATGATGTATGATCCTTTAATGTGTACTCCTCAATCTATGCCTACAATGGCAGAATATGATAACGATAATGATGATTATGATGATCCTGATGACGAATTTGATGATTATGAATTAATGCGTTCTCCTCGTGCTCGTCGTCGTCGCCGTCGTCATCGTCACATCCACCATCATATTCACCATCATTTTTTCCATACTTCTATGCGCCCATGGTGGATGAGGTAAACATATAAATTATGTTAGCTAATTAAAAAAATAGATGCTGCTACAGTTCTTATAAAATTATTGTAGTTGCATCTATTTTTTTCAATTTTTGATCCTATTTATTGTTCAATCTTTTCACAGATTAACGTAATTAGGAATATCCTGTTTATATAGTTATATTTGGAGGCATGATCAATGCTTTATTATCTATATCCATACAATCAATCTTACAGATCCATATATCATATAATCATAAATACACAAACTCATACCCTCACTTTATTTAGAGGCAATAATGTTTACAGAACTTATAAGGTTGCCGTTGGAAAACCATCTACACCAACTCCTAAAGGAAATTTTAAAATAATTAATCGTGCTATAAACCCAGGTGGTCCTTTTGGAGCAAGGTGGTTAGGCTTAAATATACCTTATGGAGACTATGGAATCCATGGTACAAATAATCCCTCTTCAATTGGGAAAAGTGTTTCTAATGGATGCATAAGAATGTTCAATAACCAAGTTATTGAGTTAAGTAACCTTGTTCCTATAGGTACAACAGTTACAATAGTATAATCTTATACACTTTTCGGTATTACACACTACCCTCAGTTAACACAAATTAATCTAGTTAGATGAGGGTAACTATTTATTTCTCATTCTCGTGAACTATATTTATTATTAAACTCTATTTTTGCAATAGTAGTATATTTTCTAATAAACTCCGTTTTTGCCTCCGTATAACCATCTCTATTATGTTCATATTTATCTTTAAGGGCAATTTTTAAATCTCCATATGCTTGAGAAATATCTGTATGTGATTGCAAATAATCTCTAAAATATAATTCATCCCAATCACCTAAATATCTTACATGAAGATGAAATACCTTTTCAGCAAATCCTTTTTCCGTATAGCCTTTCATAAACATCATATGTGGTGCTGGTTTTTGTGGCTGCTTTTCAAAAATATATCCATTCTCCTCTAACACATTTACTAAAAACTTCAAATCACAATCCCTTGTTATTTCAAGCAATATATCTATTGTTGGTTTTGCAATCAATCTATTAACAGAAGTACTTCCAATATGATTTATTCGTTCTATATTATAAATTTCAATAATACTCATAATTAACTTTTTTTCTTCCAAATACCACTCTTTCCACAGGGGATTATGTTCTTCCAATATTATTGGAAACAACATCCATAATTCTTCAAGTGACATTTCTGATAAACTTTTCCCCACCACTCAATTCTCCTTTTATGAAATAAAATATACTTAATCTTTTTGTAAATTATAACATAGGAATACTCTATTATTCCATTTTCAAAATATTAATTTTCAATTTTAATAGCTAAGATTCCTTTACTTAAATTATAAATTTTAAAAATGCTTATACTACTATATATATATAGATACTTAATGTTATTATATAACATATTGAAATAGGTTAATTTATATTAAATTGTCGTAAAGTCGTAAAAATATATAATTTTACTGATTAATATAGCTGAAGTGCAGCATAAAAACTCCCCAGAATTCAATTCATAAATAATGCGACGCTTAAATAAATACTTATCTTCACATATTAAGCTTAGTAATTTTCTAAAATTATTTTACCAAAAGTAACAAAGTGCCTATTACAATTATCGCCAGGCCTGAAAATGACTTTTTTGTAAGTTTTTCTTTCAAGATAAAATATGAAAATGCAATTGAAACAACAATGCTTAATTTATCTATTGGCACAACTACACTTGCTGGGCCTATCTGCAAAGCCCTATAATAACAAAGCCAGGAAGAACCTGTTGTAATGCCTGAAAGGCAAATAAATAACCAACTTTTTTTATCGATGTTTTTAATTTCACCTTGTTTTTTCGAAACAAAAACTACTACCCAAGCCATAATCAATACAACAATGGTTCTGAGTGCAGTTCCTAAATTTGACTCAATTCCGCTGATTCCCACTTTTCCAAGAATGGAAGTAAGGCTCGCAAATACTGCTGACAACGCAGCGTAAAATAACCATCTGTTATCACTTGCTTCCTTAATTTCCACTTCTTTTTTTGTTATCATCATATATGTACCTATACCTATTGCACACATACCAATGAATTTTATCCAAGTAATCTTTTCATCTAAAAATATAAAAGCCAAAATCATGGTCAATACGATACTTGATTTATCAATTGGAGTTACTTTATTTACATCTCCAACCTGGAGAGCCTTGAAATAACAAAGCCAGGAAGCTCCTGTTGCCAATCCTGACAATATCAAAAAAAGTAAGCTTTGTCCACTTATTTGATAAATGAAATTTTGAGAACCAATAATAAAAACCATGAGCCATGAAAAAATTAATATAATAATAGTCCTGATTGCAGTTGCTAAATTAGAATCTGTATTTCTTATTCCGATCTTAGCTAAAATAGCTGTAATCCCAGCAAAAAATGCTGAAGCAAATGCAAATAATACCCACATTAAAATTTCCTTCTTCCTATTTATTTTTGTTACTTTACTGCAACACTAATTTTTGTTACAAAATCCATACTATTTTGTGTCGCTAATACATTAAGTAAGTATTCTTCATAGGCATCACCACATATGATAAGCCCTTGCTCCTTAATTTTTCTCATAAATACTTCATAAAAATCTACTATTGCTTCATAAGAACCCTTATAATAAGTTACTGCATATAACCCTGCTGGTTTCATAGTAGCCTCTGGCTTATCCATACGAACAAATAACCTATCGATTCTACCAAACTTACCTGAAAGCAGATCATTTTTATCAATAACAGAACCAATAAATGCAGGTCCCCTTAGTTCTGTTTTCTTAAAAAATTCTTCATAATAACTAGACCATTCTTCATTAGTAGTATCACCTTTCAAAGTATTTTTATCACTATATAAGATAGGTTCTTCTTCAAGATCCATAAGTATAACTTTATCTAGGGGGGCATTTAAAGCTTCCTCTGATTGAAGAACAATTCTATTAAGAATGGAACGAATTTGTATTAATTTTTCAATTTCCTGGTCTACCTTATTAAGCTGATTCTTTGATAATTCAATTAACTCCTGTGGTGATGGTGCTTTGAGATAATTGTCTAATGATTTCAAAGGAAAATTAAGATCTCTTAAAGACTGAATTACCCAAAAAATATCAGACTGTGGTATTGTATAGTAACGGTATCCATTATCACTTATTCCTGCTGGTTTAAATAAGCCTATTTTATCATAATAGAATAGTGTATCTTTTTTAACTCCAAATCTCTTTGCAAATTCGCCAGTTGTAAAAGTTCTAAAATTTTTTCTATCTATATAGATCCCCTCCTTGACTATTGAGTAACTCTATACCTTATAATGCATCTTAATTAGATAAATTGCAATAATAAAATTATAAAGGAGATGTTAATATGGAGATATATAGAACCGTAGGAGAATTTGAAAAACAAGAATCCGTAATGATTATATGGCCTCTAAGTGATTATGCAACTAGCAAGCTAAATAATGATATTGTAAGTGTTCAAATAGTTCAAGCTCTCATTGAAGAAGTAAAAGTAATTATTTGTTGCTTTGATAAGGATGTACAAAATCGTGCACAAAAAGTACTAACTAGTGAAGGTATTGATACAAACTTAATCAAATTTGTAATATTCCCCTCAAGCATTGTATATCCTCGTGATTTTGGTGCTGAAATAATGATAAGTAACAAAGGGAACCGTGCTAGAGTTGATTTTCGTTTTAACATGTATGGATACTCTTTTGAAGAAGATGAGCTTTCTCAGCTTTTATATGGCTTTAGTAAATTCCATGCAGAAAGTGTTGGAATAAAAAATACAAGATACTGTAATCTAATTAGTGAAGGTGGAGATCATGAGTTTAATGGCGATGGCATTATGATGGCTATAAAAGAGACTGAGGTAGATAAACGTAATTCTAATAAAACTGTTGCTGAAGTAGAAAAAGAACTAAAAGAAGTATTTAATTTAGAACAAATTATCTGGCTTCCGCAATGCTCCTATGATGATGAATACTCATATTGTGGACCAATCCCATCTTCTGATAATACATTTAACTCTTTTCGTTCAGCCTCTGCCAATGGACACATTGATGAAATTTGTAGGTTTGTTAGCCAGGATACAATTTTAATGGCATATGTTTCTGATGAAGAAGCTTTAAATAGTAAACTTCATGCACTAAACAAAAAACGATTAGACAAAGGCTTTGAAGCTGTGAAAGCTGCCAAAAACTCTGATGGAAAGCCTTTCAAAATCCTTAAAATGCCTGTTCCTGAACCAATATATGTTGATCTATATCCAAAGGATGATGCCTATAACCATTGGAGTGAAGCAAAAGAAGATATGAATGGTATGTTGCTAAACGGAACACCATTCCCAGATGATCCTATAAACGTATTACCAGCACTAAGCTATTGTAACTTCTTAATTGCAAATAATGTAGTTATTGCTCAAAAGTATTACGAAGAAGGAATGTCAGAGTTAATCAAAGAAAAAGATGAAAAAGCACTAAATGTTTTAAAAACTGCTTTTCCAAATCATCGTATTGTACAGGTTAATACATTAGCACTTAACCTATACGGTGGAGGAGTTCATTGCCATACAAGAAATATTCCAATAGAACCATAATTTAGAAGAGGGATCTTTTATTAAACTATCCCTCTTTTGCTTATACCTATATTTTATATTCTGCTTATGCACTTACTAGTTGTTTTGTAAAACAGACTGAAAAATGAGATATAATAATTTAAACACACATTTAAGTTAGCATTATCTTATATATACACCACTAAAACTTTAACTTCCTTTTTAATCTTCACCCTCTTCTTGTTTAACATAAACGATTCGTGATTTACCAATTATCTCACCACATGAATCCAATGCATTTACCTAAAAATATGGTCCATATGATTTAACATGAATTTTTGTCTCAAAGCCTATATGGGGCATACAATTAGTATACTTCAATGAAACCTAAAATATCTTATATTACTAATCTTCTCTTATTCTTAAACTATTGCTATTAAATAATTTTTAAACTAAATTTTCTATGTTATTTTATCTAAAGTAATAAGTTTCTTAAATTTTAAAAACCTTATTTATAAAATTTTATAGCCATCTTTATTCTGTTTGCATATAATTTTTGTATTGCGACATAAAAACACCACAAAACTCAGATTTGAATACTGCGGTGTTCAAGTAAATTATTCAGTTTTTTAGTTATGACGTTAAATAAGAAAATTATTCACTTTAATTTGATTTAATCTGACCTACAAATTGAAATTTATCGTGCTTCACATTATGCTTATTTTTCCCACTTCTTTACACACCATATAATATCTGCAATTAGTAAACCAAATGATAGACCAAAACCTGGAGAACTTATTGCGAAAAAAGTGTTATTTCTCATAATTATGGAAAAAACAACACCTACAAATAAACCAATTATCATTCCAATAACAAGATATTGGGTAAGTCCATTATATTTATTATTGTTCAAGTCAATCCCCCCTATTATCTCGATAATCTACAGTACAAATTTCTATTTATCTATAATACTATACAATCCTTTACTTCGCAATATTATAGCTATTTTGATTTTATCGATAGTAATTGTATCATAATTTTCATAAATAAACTAACTTAATTCCCAATATATCTTAAATGATTCTGTTTTTTCACCGCATTATTCAATTTTCAAAGAGCACCATCCATATTTTCAGTGTTATCAGTTAAGTCACAATCATTTCATATTATACAGTTCTAATTAACTTCTAAACATAGTAATTTATAAAAAAGATCTTATTTTTTGCATAAGAAGTAGTAACATTTTTTTTAATATAGAATATTCTATATTAGAGGTAGGGACATGCTCTCTATCTCTAATATAAAATTGGAGGGTGAATGTAGTGAGTATGGAAGAATTTAACAATTCAACTGATAATGATATAAGATGTCAAAACGATCCTGTTACAATTGGAGCAACATGCGTTGCTGAATTAGCTCCTAACGTTTTTGTACTACTTGTTGAAATAGAAGTAGAGGTACCTGGTGAAGATATAGAACAAGTGCTTATAATAAGATTAACACCTGTTCAAGCAGCAGCATTAATAAGAGAAGTTGGCCTTTGTGAAATAGTAGGTCCAGATGAAATTCCAACTCCAGCACCTGGAAGAGAAGTAAATCTTATTTGTGCATTTGTATTTGGCGAAAATATATTTTTGGTATTTGACGTTGAAACCAGAACAACAGATGAACTTGTTTTAGTTAGAGTTCCTTTATGCCCAATTGTTGGATAGAAATAATAAACTGAATTGTATCAATGAACTATAATGTTAAGTAGTACAAGAACTATAAAAAAGCAAGCATTTTATAGTATCAAATAAATGGCCAGTGCACTGGGGATAATTCTCAGTGTACTGACTCTATTTTAATTTTCTATCCACAAGTCTTGCTTCACGCACATAGCCTTCTTGTACCATGCCTATACGTTTTGCTAAAGCAACACTTCGTACATTTTCAGAATTTATAATAGCCATTAACTTATGAATATATAGTAATTAACTTCATCATATAATATCTAAAAACCTAAACATTCTCCAACAAGTATAACTTTAATTCGACCTTTAGTCATAGACATACTAGTAATCACAGTCTGACTACATGCCAATTCAGCTTCCCTGCAAAGTTCATCAAAAGAAGTGTAGTCCTGCTTAAATATCAACATAGTATTTGGTGCAGCATATTTTTTTGCACGAAGTATTGCTGCATCTAGGCTTGGCTCAACTTTATTCAATCCTGCTATTACTATTACATTTTTAGGTCCAAAGATAAGCGAAGCTACTCTATTGCCATATCCATCTATATTCACCAATTCACCTGTAATAGATATAGCATTAGAACTCATTAAATAGTAATCTGCACTTAATGCCTGATGTGCAGCTTTATCCTTTGCTATAGCTCCTTGCGCATCATCTGGGTCTATAAAATTGTAGTCTCCATTTTTTAGCGCTGTCCTCACACCAATTTCATGAAGGGTCGCAGAACCTCCACAAGAAACCATACTATCTTTAGGAATAATATCAAGGACTTTTTGTAGTGCCTCATCTTTGGTCTTGCAATAAAATCCTTCCATATTACGCTTTTTTAATTCTTCTATTAACTTCTGTGCCAATAAAGTATTGTAGCATTCTCTAGACTTCATACTATTCCTCCTATAAATCTGATTATTATGAAATACCCTCTATTATTAAAAAATAACAAAAGATTATGATTATTATATTTTAGCGGTAATCTATGGAAATGAATAGTCTATATTTTGCATTTTTAGTATGTTATAATTAAATTAGGAAGAAAGTTATATCTAGTCCTAAATAAACTATCATCTATTATTTACATCCCCCGGGGTCTTCTATTCTAAATATCATACTCTATTTTATAGGAATATAAATATCAATCTTTGATAAATGATTATCTGCTCCTTTAAAGCCTTCATCATATAATTCAAAATCATCTCTCATATCAAGCTCTACCTTAGAAAAAGGAATCCATGTTCCCTAAATGTATTCATAAGTTTCCTGTAATTTTTCTACACTTCCCTTATGAGTAAACACTACATATTTGCCCTGTGGAATAACTTTAGCTACCATTCCTTCTGGTATATAGTCAAAAGAGGTACCTTCTGTGCCAACAATTTCACTGTATGATGCATTTTCACCAAATTCATTATTAGGCTTATCATTTTCTTCATTAATTCCTGGGCAGTATTCATCAAACATTTTTATAATTTGTATTTCTTCCTCTTTTGAGAAAGGAGACTTTTTCATTTTTGGCATCTCTAGACACTGTTGCATAGCTTTCATTTTTTCTCCTAATAATTTACCCACTTCATAATTTGTACCTTTTAATTCATAATAACAAGCTTTTAAATTTTTCATAAATACTTTTCTCCTTAACTTTATTTTGTAATATAAAGTTATCATTTTTAGAAAATGTATTCCTGATATTTTCTGCTATTTATAATGTATAAATAATTTTTCTGTAATTATATAGAAATTAATGACAAAACAAAAAGCACCAATCTTTAAAAGATTAGTGCTTTATTCTTAATTAAATTTTTTTATTATTTATTGTTTTATAATTATATTCTTATATTATGCTTTAATAAAGTAAATACTAGATTATTTTATATTCATTTCATAATATTTATATAATTTATCTATATCTGAACTAGACAATATATCTATACATTTTTTAATATGATCTTCTTCCCAATCCCACCATTTTATTTTAAGTAATATATCTATCTTTTCTTTATCAAATCTTTCTTTTATATGTTTTGCTGGATTTCCTGCTACAACAGTATAAGGTTCTACATTTTTTGTAACTATTGACCTAGCTCCGATTATTGCCCCATCTCCAATTGTAATTTCTGGCATAATCATTGCTTCTGTACCAATCCATACATCATTACCTACAATTGTATCTCCTTTAGGCTTATATGAATCTAGCAACTTATTTTTAAATGGATATACAGTTATCCAATTAGGATTATGATTGTGATTTCCTCCCATCATAAATACTACTCCGCTAGCAAACAACAATATTTACCTATTTTTATTTTATCTAAAGTCCATCCATAGTCTTCTATAGGATTGTACATTTCTTTTGATTTTTGGTCTCCCCATATATATCGCACACAAACATCTTCAAAATCTCCACCTGCATAATATCCTGAATAATATGTGTATTCTACTACTTCAATTAAGGGATTTTTTATTGAGTCCTTTAAATATTTTATTTCTGTCCAATGATTAAATGTATTATTCATCTTGTCCTCCTAAGTTTCTAAGTTTTACTTTTAAATATCCCTTAACTTAGTTCACACTGCTACATTCCTAAATTTTTTGATTCTCTTTGCCATTCTAATATACTTCCTTTAATTTTATTATTCCTTGTTTTATATAAGTGGATGTATATCCATATTTTATACATAAATAATTAAATTGAAAACTCAATTATTTTATACTCTATATTTTTTATATTCCTCTGAGATTATAAAACCAATCTTTTCATATTATATCATACTTATGAATATACAATATTATAAAAAAATTTATTGTATACTTTTTTATGAATTTTATTGATTGAAACAAAGTATGTCTTAGTACCGCATCTTCAAAATAGTAAAAATCGCATTTACTTATGATACGGTTCTCCCTTAATAATACTAATTCTTTATCCCATTGATGGATTAGATCAGTTTTCTAATAAAATTATAAGCATCCTCATCTTCAACTGAGGATAATTTTATATGTCCAAAAGTTGTTTCTTGACAAGAAAAGCTTAAAAGTTTTTTTAATCTTTCGTAATGTAATTCCCTATCTACCCTTATTTTACTGAAGAGAATTTTTTGAGCACAAGGTTTACTATTTGCATCTGAAGGTAACATAAGCAAAGCTATACCTCCCACATATTTATTTTTATTTACATTAGGTTTAATCATATTTATATATGTAATACCGTCATTAGCACTTTGTAAATTGAAGAATATAAGCTTATCAAAAATATTGTAGTCTCCTTTAAATAACTTAACAACTTGGCCATTAGAAAGAATTTTAAATACTACATTATCATTGAAAAATTCAACAATACCTTCATGTATAGCTCCTTCTCTAGCTATATTAGTAACTAAAAAATAAACATAATATCTATCTTCAAATATATCTGTATTAATATCCATATTATTTTCTAAGTTTTCCATATCAGCTGCTGTTAGTGGAATAGAAGTAAGTTTATCTATGCTTATATTATATACTTCACAAATATATATTAAGGTTTCTATAGATGGAAAAGCTTCTGCTGATTTGTATTTAGAAAGTAAATCTTCTGAAACACCTATTTTCTTAGCAAGATTTTTTTGTGTTATTTCTAACTGAATGAGCTTTTTTAAGTTATATATAAATATTTTAGATGTTTTTTCATATATGTTATTTTTTAAAGCTTTTATTGTATTAATATCACATATCATACTATCATTATTAGATTTTATATACTCTAACCTACCTTTTACCTTTTCATCTATTTCTCTAATTTTACATAACTCATTCTTCAAAATTATCCCTCCAAATTATATTCATAATCAAGTTACTTGAATAATATTCAATTTAGTATTTTATACTTTTCAATTTATTTTGATACTAATATATATCTATTGTTACAACTCAATCACTATATTACCATAATTATGAAGCTAAAATAACTTTTTCTCCTTTTCTTATAAAAAATCAACGTTAGCTAAAACAAATCCAATTTTTGAAATTCCATATTGATAGGAGGGTTATTGACGAAAATAAAATCAAAGCAATATTTATTGATGATTATATTAAAAACTGTGCTGCAGCAATGAAACTTGGAATTAATATCTTAGTATTGCTATATATTTATAACAAATTACACTATAGAAATTACAACATTATTAAGAACTTAATAGACCTTAAGAAATATTAAGTTAGAAAGGATTTACTATGAGTACTATTATATATGCTGTATTATTCAGTTTTTTATTATCTACAATTACTAGTTTGTTTCTTATCCCATTATTTAAAAAATTAAATTTAGGACAAAGCATTAAAAATGGAATTCCGATAAGCCATAAAAAGAAGGCTGGAACTCCTACATTTGGTGGTATTATTTTTATTTTTTCATCAATAATAACAATGTTATTTATCATAAAAAATTATAATAAAGAACTCTTGCTTGTAATATCTTCACTTATTGCTTTTGGACTGATAGGTTTTATTGATGATACTTTAAAGAAAATACATAAAAAAAATGAAGGATTAACTTCAAAAGGAAAAATGATTTTATTACTTTTTGTATCAAGTATTTTTGCCATTTACTCATACTATAATCCTTCGATTGGTTCAATAATTATGTTTCCATTTACTAAAAAACTATTTGACTTAAGAATTTTATACATACCCTTTATTATTTTTTATTATGTATCAACAACTAATGCATTAAACTTAACAGACGGTTTGGACGGACTTGCTACTTCTATAACACTACTTGTAGTAACATTTTTTATTTTTCTATCTTTTGGAATGGGGCATTATACATTATCAATTAGTTGCGGTTGTATAGCAGGGGCTTTATTAGGATTCTTACGATATAATTGTTATCCCGCTAAAATAATTATGGGGGATACTGGTTCTTTAGCCCTTGGTGGTGCTATTGCAACAATAGCTATGATACTCAAAAACCCATTTATTGTTATTATTGTTGGAGGAATTTATGTTATTGAAGCATTATCATCATTAATTCAAATAGTATTTTTTAAACTATTTGGTAAACGTATTTTTAAAATGGCTCCTATTCATCACTCACTTGAATTACATGGCTGGCATGAAACCAAGATAG
The DNA here is from genome assembly GCF_001276985.1 of Clostridium botulinum. Classification (GTDB taxonomy): domain Bacteria; phylum Bacillota; class Clostridia; order Clostridiales; family Clostridiaceae; genus Clostridium_F; species Clostridium_F botulinum. Next base: position 502,251 of record NZ_LHUL01000004.1, on the reverse strand, counting down.
TTTCAGTATTTTCTATAATAACAACAATTTTATGTCTTATTGGATTTCTATCTATGTAATTAACAGTATTACTTCTGACATAACAAGCTTACTCCACTGATTAAAGCCTAATAATTGTAGATACTGTCACAATAATAAATTATACTTACTATGGAAAAAATCTCAAAAAAATAGTAGCCCCTATTCGCAATTGGATGCTACTATTTTTTATTACATTAAATTATAGTTATACCTGTTACCTAAATTACTTCTTAAACCTCTAACTTTGTAGCTGCTTATTGAGAAGAAATACATTTTCTATTTCATTTCCCTCATTATCATAATATTTTACATCTGCTCCTGCTATATATCCTAATGTATCTCTTTCAAGTACACTCCCTTGAATATTTAATAATGATTCTTCATTCATGGGTAGCTCTACTTCTTTTGTTTCATAATCTCTTTGGCATACTATCTTTACTTTCATGTCTATCATTCTCCTTTATAATATTAGTATGCCTCAGTAAATCCTAAAATATTTTACATTACTAATCTTCCCTTATTTTTGGCCTATTGCTATTACAAATTTATATATTATATATTTTTTCAATTATTTATAGTCCATTATTTTTAATAACATTTTTGTACCAATAGAAAGATTTTTTCTTGTATCTCTTTAAAGTTCCATGACCATCATTATCCTTATCTACATATATAAAACCATATCGCTTTTTCATTTCCCCTGTTGATGCACTAACTAAATCAATGCATCCCCAAGTTGTATATCCTAATAGTTCAACACCATCTAATTCAACTGCATCAATCATATTTTTTATATGAGTTTCAAGATAAGCAATTCTATAATCATCATCTACAGTCCCATCCTCATTTAAAATATCAACAGCACCTAAGCCATTTTCCACAATGAATAGCGGTTTTTGATAACGATCATAAAGTGAATTCATTGTAATTCTAAGACCTATTGGATCTATTTGCCATCCCCATTTACTAGATTTTAAATGTGGATTTTTTAATGATGTTATTACATTACCAGCTGATTTTTCTCCTGCATTCGGGTCACTACTTGCAAGTCTTGAAGTATAGTAACTAAATGCAATAAAATCAACAGTATTCTCCCTTAAAATCTTCTCATCTTCTGACTGCATTTCTATTTTTATATTGTTTCTCTCTAAGAATTTTTTAGCATAGCTCGGGTATTCTCCCCTAGATTGTACATCTATGAAGAAATAATTATTTTTATCTTTCTCCATAGCTTCTAGAACATCTTCTGGCTTACAAGTATATGGATAGAATTGCCCTGCCGCTAACATACATCCTACTTTATTATCTTTATTAATTTCCTTTGCTAATTTTGTAGCTAAAGCTGATGCCACTAATTCATTATGAGCTGCTTGATATTTTACTTCTAGCTCATTTTCCCCTTCCTTAAACATTATTCCAGCTCCCATAAAGGGTAAATGCATAAGCATATTTATTTCATTAAAAGTTATCCAATACTTTACTTTCCCATTAAATCTTTTAAATATTGCTTCACAATATCTAAGATATGCATCTATTAATTTTCTACTTCTCCATGAACCATATTCCTGCTCCAATACAAGAGGTACATCAAAATGGCATATGGTAACTACTGGTTCAATATTATATTTTAATAGCTCATCAATAAATTTTTCATAAAATGCTAAGCCTTCTTCATTTGGTTCTTGTTCCTTTCCTGTTGGGAAAATTCTTGACCATGAAAGTGAGAAACGATAACATTTAAATCCCATTTCTGCAAATAATGCTATATCCTCCTTGTAGTTATGATACATATCTATTGCTTCATGTGATGGGAAATAAGAATCCTCTTGTAAATTATTATAATGCATCTTTCCTTGCATAACAGCTCTACGATTTACTCCTGCTGGAATAACATCCACAGTCCCTAATCCTCTATTACCTTCTAAATATCCACCTTCGCACTGGTTAGCAGCTGTAGCTCCGCCCCATAAAAAATTCTTTGCTAATCCACTCATATTTTACCTTCCTTTCATTAAAGAAGGTGATGCCTCAAAATAGCTTTAATTTTGAAACACTCCCTCCTAAATTCTTTATTATTTAACTATTTTAATAATATCCTCACCTTGAGTTACTATTTTATCATCAATAGAAAGTATTTCACCAAACTCATTTCCATTAGTTATAACAAATGGTGTTATACAATCATAACCTTCTTCCTTAATCTTCTCCATATTAAAATCAACTAATAATGTACCAACACTTACTTTATCACCTTTTTCAACATGTGTATTGAAATATTTTCCACCCAATTTTACAGTATCTAATCCTATATGAATTATCATTTCAACTCCATTTTCATCTTTAAGAGCAACTGCATGCTTTGTATCAAACACCATCTCTACTGTTCCTTCAACTGGTGAAACAACTTTCCCTTCTGTTGGTATTATAGCTATACCTTTACCCATAATCTCATCTGCAAATACAGGATCATTTACATTCTTCAAAGATACTGCTTCACCTTTTAATGGTGATTTTACTGTTATCATATTTCCTGCTGATACACTTTTATTCTCTATTTTATTTTCTACTTCACTATCACTTTTTTCAACTTGATCCTTATAAAGTATTAAACAAACTACAAATGATACAACTACACTTATCACAGCTCCAATTACTGCATATATAAAGTTAATCATTGTGTTTCCACCAATATAGCCTGGTAATGTTAAAAATCCTGGTGATCCTCCTGAATAGTTAGATACACGGAAAATCCCTAAAAATAATCCACCTACAGCTCCTCCAATCATAGATGAATAAAGTGCTTTTCTAAATCTTAAGTTAATACCATATAATGCTGGCTCAGTAATACCACAAACTGCTGTTATACCAGCTGATGAAGCTAATTGCTTTATTTCAGCATTCTTACTCTTAAATGCAACAGCTAAAGCTGCTCCACCTTGTGCTACGTTAGAAGCTAACATACCTGGATAAATAACTGTATCATATCCCATTGTCATACGGTTGTTTATTCCTATTGGAATAAGTCCATAGTGTGTTCCAGTCATAACTAATAATGGAGTTAATCCTCCAAGGATTGTTGGTACTAACCAACTACAATATAATTCAAGAGTTTTAATTCCTAATCCTATCTTATCACTAACAATATACCCTATTGGTCCAATAACTACTAATGTAACAATACCAGTAATAAGTGCTGTAATTAAAGGTTTTGAGAAAAACTTTATAGCCTTTGGTGAAATCTTATCTGCTACTGGTTCAACATAAGACATAAACCAAACTGCTAATATGATTGGTAATACACTTGAGCTATAGCTATTTAAACTTATAGGTAATCCAAATATACTAATTGCTCCTCCTTTTTCCTTTGCTGCAGTTACCATGCTTACAAATGTTGGATTAAGTAAAATTCCCCCAATCAGCATTGCCATATAAGGGTTACATTTAAACTTTTTAGCTGCAGAATTAGCAAGTAGTATAGGTAAAAAATAGAATGCTGAATCTGCCATAAAGTTAATTACTTGATATGATTGGGAATCCTTTGATATTACATTAAAAGTCATTAATATTGCTAGTACGGCCTTCATCATACCTGCAGCCGTAATAGCTGGTATTATTGGTGTAAAGATTCCTGATATTGTATCTATTACCTTTGATAATAGTTTTCTATCATCCTTTTCATTTTTACTTGGAGCATTATTATTTTCTAAACTTGTAAACTCCATTACTTCTTTATATACATTCCCTACGTCACTTCCAATTATAATTTGATATTGACCTCCGCTACTTACTACCCCCATTACGCCCTCTGTAGCTTTTAATGTATTTGTATCTGCCTTCTTTTCATCTTTTAAATTAAATCTTAATCTTGTTGCGCAGTGTGTTAATGATTCAATATTCTCTTCTTCGCCAACATGCTTAAGAATAGTTTCTGCTAAATTCTTATAATTCATTTTGACTTTTCCTCCTTTTATTAATCTTCTAAAATAAGCAATAAAAAATACCCAAATAAAAATTCATTAGTCTAGAACTAGTAAATTTTTATTTAGGTATAGCCTATTTAAAGTAACAATCCTTTTAAATACTTGTAATTCTTTTTATGTGAATAGTCAGATAAATCATTTCATCTTCTGTCAATTCACATCCATATTCTTTTTTAATAAAATCCCTTACCTTTAGTGTACATCCATATTCTTTTTTATATTGTTTTTTTAAAACTTCTATAAATTGCGTATCTCCATCAGAAATAATTGTTTCAGTAAATAATCTTTGAGCAAAAAACTTAAGATGAGTTATGAATCTTTCATAATGAATTGAATATTCATCTAATTCTAAGTTAAAATAATACTTAATTATGTTAAGTATTTTTTCAATCATCTTAGTCATTTTAGTAGCCTTTTCTATAGATATATCATCCATCAAAGCATTTACTATATGTAATGCAATGAATCCTGCTTCATCTTCTGATAGAGTAACACCAAGCTTGTTTTTTATTATGCTTAATGCCTCTTTTCCTACTAAAAACTCATGATTATAAAACTTCTTTATTTCCCATAGCAAAGCATTTTTTATAGCCACGCCATCTTTTTGTCTCTCTATTGCAAAGTTAATATGATCTGCTAGGGTTATATAAACATTCTCATTTAATTTTTTACCTAATGATGCTTTTGCAAAACTTACTATCTGATTAGTTAATTGAATATGTTCTAAAGGTATTTTCTCTAGTAATTTTGTCAGTTGATTAGAATCTTTTCTATCATTACAAGTGTAAATTCTCTCAATTAATTTTTCATCAACTTCATGCCCAGGAGTCTTTTTATAACCTAATCCACATCCCATGACTAATATTTCATTATTATTATCATCGAAGGATTTAATCAAATTATTATTAATTACTTTAATAACTTTCATTATTTGTAAATATCCTCCATCTTTATTAATCCAAAAAGGCTATACCCTCTTTGTGTTTTAAACGCAATTACAGAATTCACACACAAGATGGTATAGCCCGAATACTCAGTAACAATCCAACTTAAATATATTTTTATTATAATATATCGAAATTTGTATGTCAATATTTTTGTATATGTTTTCAAAGATTATTTATCTATTCATTCACTTCCCTAATTATTATGACTATTTCTATTTTCTTTAATAATATAAATCAAATTAAAAAACTATTTATAAATCTAATGATTGTCCACTTTTTTTCTTTTTCATTGATTATCTCATCCTTTTACATGACAGAATGAGTCTCACAACAGCTACGACAAAAAATGGTAGGCTATAAACATAATTCGTCATCTACTAAAGTATTTAAACACTTAGAAAAATATCACATGTAGAATTTAGAAGAAAAATCAAAAAATAGACTAAAAACTAACTATAATTTAGCAAAGACTTATCTAATTTAAAAGATATAATAATATATAGATAACATTTTAAAAGACTGTTTAAAATAGTCTTTTTTTCTTTAAGCAATTAATCCCTTACATTAATAATATATTGGCAAAAGATGGCTATTGGAAAAATATAATAACTTTTTAATCCAATAAACTTATAAAAAGAAAGGATATGCTTTAGTATGAAAGAAAAAATCACTGAAATGATACGAAACTTTGTTAAGAAATACGAGCAAAAGGATGATATTTCAACCAAATGGGGTGAGCCTTTAGTGGGATTTGCTGATGCTAATCATCCTTACATTTTAAATTTGAAAGAACTTATTACACAAACTCATAAATTACCTACTGATGTACTTTCCGATGCATCTATTGTAATAGCGTATTTTATTCCATTTACTAAAGAATTGGCTAATACAACTCGAATTGCTGGAGATATTTCCTCTCCTGAGTGGGCACTGGCTTATGAAGAAACCAATCCAATGTTTGTTAAGCTGAATGAATATATAATATCAGAACTACGCAAAATAGGATATCATGCAGGTATTTCACCAGAAGCTTCTACCTTTGACCAAAAGATATTAAAAAGCAATTAGTCTCATCGAGATTTTGCAAAAGTTGCTGGTCTTGGAACCTTTGGTATCAATAATATGCTTATAACTAAGATTGGATGCTGCGGAAGATATAGCACCATTGTAACCAATCTAGATGTTAAGCCGGATTCACCTCTAGAAGATGAATTTTGCTTATATAAAAAGAATAAAAGCTGCGGTATATGTGTAAAACATTGTCCATCAGGTGCATTGGCTTTAGATGGATATGATAGACATAGGTGTTATGTCGTACTAAGAAAAAATGCAGAATTATATACAGAATTCGGAAGCTCTTACACCAATAAATCTGGTGATAATCCAAACAGTGTAAGTAGTGAAGTATGTGGAAAGTGCGTAGTAAATACACCATGTACCTTTTTTTATAGAAAACCTTGATTATAATTTGAAAAAATTAACCATACATGTCATATTTAAATATCTGTTATATTCCACTTTCCACCAATAACCGAAGCATATATTCGTAAGGTGCTTATTTCATACGACATAATGTATCCATTTTAATTACACTCTCCTAATGGTAAGTATGATACAAAAAAGTGCATACTTCTTTTTCTGTTTTGTAATCATTATAATAAAAAGAGACAGTAAAATAAATATATAAAATGGGGATGTTTATATGAACTTTATAGACTTAGCTAAAGAAAGATATTCTGTAAGAAATTTTGATACCAAAAAGATTGAACAAGAAAAACTAGATTTAATTTTAAAAGCAGGACAATTAGCTCCGACTGCTGTAAATTATCAACCTCAAAGAATTTTAGTAATTGAAAGTACTGAGGCTCTTGAAAAACTAAAAACTTGTATAATTTATCACTTCAATGCACCTATGGCTTTACTTATATGCGCGGATAAAGATGAAGCCTGGAAACGCAGTTATGATGGAAAAAGCCATACTGATATTAATGGAAGTATTGTTGCTACACATATGATATGATGCTACAAGCTACTGAACTTGGCTTGGGTACAACATGGGTTGGCCATTTTGACCCAAGTGCTATTCGTAATGCTTTTAGTATACCAACAAATCTTGAACCAATATGCCTTTTGCCAGTAGGTTATCCAAGTAAGGATGCAAAACCAAATCCTAATCACCAAAAAAGAAAAGATATTTCCCAAACTGTTTTCTATAATCATTTTTAAAATTAAAATTCATTAAATGCTTACTATAAAAAAACAAGAGGCTGCCTCATAATAAAATATATTTTGAGACAGCTTCTTTATAACCATGCTTCTCCCAAGAGTGTAATCCCATGTTCAATCTCTTCAAGTTTCATATGCCCATAGCCAAGGAAGATATCATTATGTTTATTTGTACTTTTTTGATTTGAATGATAGAAGGAAATTGGATATACAATAACACCAACTTCTTTAGCTCTTTGGATAAGGTCGCTTTCAGAGTAAGGTCTATTAACTCGAAGAGCTAAATTCACACCAGCATGATCTCCAATGATATGAGCATGACTGCCAAAAACCTTCTTTATGGAATCAACAATCTTCTTATGTTTTTTTGCATATAAAGTTCTCATTTTTCTTATATGTTGTTCAAAATATCCACTTTTCATAAATTCAGCTATGGTAAGCTGATGAATTTTTGATGCGGTTTGATTATAATAGCACCCTATTTCCGCAAATTCTTCTGCGAGATTCTTGGGTAAAACAATATAACCAACATGCATAGCTGGAAACAATGTTTTAGAAAATGTACCTAGGTATATCACTTTATCAAATTGATCGAGACTAAATATCGTTGGAACAGGATGGATGTTATATCGGAATTCACTATCATAATCATCTTCAATAATATAAGTATCTTTGTTCTTAGACCAGTTTAATAGACTCAGTCTCTCAGAAACGTTTAGGAGGCCACCCATAGGATGTTGATTTGAAGGTGTTAGATATATAGCAGAAGGACAATCTAATTTACTTTTAAGCATTGAGATATCGAATACATTGTTATTTAAACTAATTGGCATGATATCACAACCATTCCATTCAAATGCTTTTCTAACAGCTGTAAATCCTGGATCTTCTACAGCTACTTTTAAAGGCTTGTTTTTACCTAGTATGAAACAGAGTAAACTGATAAGAGTTTGAGTCCCTGCACCTATAATAATCTGATCAGGATGGCAATTAACTCCTCGTGAGCACTTAAGGTATTTAGATATTTCAATACGAAGTAATGATTCTCCCCGTGGATCTGAGTATGTTAAAATCTCTTCATTCTCTAAGCTCATTATGTTTTCAGCGACTCTATTCCATTTTTTGAATGGAAACTGATTATGCTCAACTGACCCTGGCTTAAAATCGTACTTTGCATAAGATCTGCTTAAATGCAAACTTTCTATTGGACGTATACTAATTTCTTTGGAACTAGATTGATTATTGGAATAATCTAATGACTCATAATTATCCAAGTCGGATACGAAATAGCCGCTCCCACTTTTACTATAAATAAATCCTTCTGATAAAAGTTGCAAGTACGCCATCTCAATTGTATTGCGACTTACACAAAGCGATTGTTTTAGTTGCATTATTGAAGCAAGTTTTGAATTCGGCTCTAAATGATTACTAAGTATTGCACTTCGATATGCTTCATATATTTGAATGTATAATGGAACACTAGTATTTCTTTTTAATGTAATCTGTATTTCCACAAAACCAACCCCATAAAATATTCACTAACCATCCCTTTTTATAGGGATGATACTGCTATATAATTATAGCAAATCAACTGATGATTATCAATGCAATCCATAGCGTATCTTGAGCCTAAAAGAAATATCTGGTGAACAGGAGCTGTCGGTGTGGGGTTGCTTAGCTTAATGACAAAATCTCAGTTGTTTAGTATCTATTTATAATAATTTAGTCCAAAAAGGGAGGTTACATTATGTCAGCAAAACCAATTCTATTATTAGGTGATGAAATACTTTACAGAACTTCTGAGAAGATACAAAAATCAAATTTAGATAAAGCCAAGCAAGTAATCAATGACTTACATGATACGATTGTTTCTTTTAAAAATCAATATGGATTTGGTAGAGCCATTGCCGCACCACAGATTGGTGAATCTGTCAGAATAATCTACATGCATTTAGGCGATAAAACTCATTATTTCATTAATCCAATTCTTGAATTTATTGGAGAGGATACCTTTCCCCTCTGGGATGATTGCATGAGTTTTCCAGGTCTTGAAGTCTATGTAGAAAGACATAAGAAGTGCAAAGTAACTTATAAGAATTTAGACTGGGAAGATTGTGAAATGTATCTCGAAGGTGATCTATCAGAACTATTTCAACACGAGTATGATCATTTAGACGGAATTTTGGCTGTACAACGTGCAAAAGATTTAAAATCATTCCGCATAAACAAGAATAAGGGTGGCTATTAAATTGCAATAAACTTATTAATAAGGTCTGCTCTTTCACTCTCTTTGTATCATTTTAATTCCAATACAATACTGGATTTAACTCTACCACTATTCTACGACCGTTATAGAATAATCTATCACGGTCTATCTCTTTTGATAAAATCTAAGATATTATTTAATTCATGAATTACTATTTTCTGAATAAAATTTTAAAGCTTCTCCAATAAATTTAGATGAACCACTGCCATATTTTCACTTGTTATTATAGTAATGTAGTGTACGCACATTTATTCCTGTCAAGTCCGAAACTTATTTTACTGTTCTCATTGCTACACCTCAAAGTTTGATTTTATAGCTATCACTATTATCTAATACTGAGCTGGCTAGAAATTTTTGTAATATATTCAAACTATATTTTTATATTACACTATCACGTGATGTTAGAGTCAACACTTTACAAAAGAATTATAGTAAAACTTAGTAGAAATCACTTTGCATACTGTTTGGCTATTTAGCATTAATTATGATAGATGAATATTTATTTATTTATAAAAAATAAGGAAAAATGTAGAGCAAATTATAGTATAAAATAAAAAATAATTATATAATTATATATGTCTAAATTTGTTTGACAATTAACATTTATATTAAGAAATATGTATATGAAAAAAACAATTTTTAATGGAGAGGTTATTTATTATGCAGGCAAAATATGATAAATTTCAGGAGTATGTATTGGAAATTGGGCGACGCATGGTAATGTGTGGAGCTGAGGTCCGTCGTGTAGAAGATACAATTATACGTATCTGTAATGCATATGATATTAAAGTCTGTAATGTATACGCTATTACAACTTTGATTGTTATGACAATGAAAGATAGTGAAGGAAGACATTATACACAGTCAGTTAGAATTAATTCTACAGCAACGGATTTAGGTCAGTTAGAAGCATTAAATGCTATGGCTAGAGAAATATGCAGTAAAGTTCCCCCCATTTCTGAAATAGGTTCTGCATTGGATAATAATAAGTTGCGTAAAGAGAGTAATATTAAAAAGTGTATAGGATATATGCTAGCCGCCAGTGGATTTGCTGTATTTTTTGGAGGAACCTTCCTAGACGGTCTGGTAGCTGCAGTTATTGCAATTGCGATATTTGGAATGGATCATTTTTTTCAAATTCGTAAATTAAATCGTGTAATATATACAGTAATTGCCTGTTTTTTATCAGGCTGCCTTGCTCAATTATGTGGCCATTTTGGACTTTGTATGAATGTGGATAAAGTTATGATTGGAGATATAATGATATTTATACCAGCATTAATTTTAATAAATGGTGTAAAAGAAATATTCTATCAAGATATAATGCCTGGATTATATAGACTAATTGAAGCATTTATGATTGCTCTTTCAATTGCAATAGGATTTGTAGGTTCAATGATGTTATTAGGAGGTATACTTTAATGTGGAAAAATATAATACAAGTGCTAATGGCAGGAGTTGGCACCCTGGGATTTACACTATTTTTTTCTGTAGCCAAAAAACATGTGGCCGCAGCAACTTTTGGAGGACTTCTTTCTTGGACAATTTATCTTGTTATCTACCACATTACAGAAAGTATATTTTTAGGTAATATGATTGCATCAATGATAGTATGCCTTTGGTCTGAATTAATGGCAAGAAAATTAAAAGCACCAACAAATATTTTTATGATACCAGGAATTATTCCACTTCTTCCTGGAGGAACCCTTTATTATACTATGGAGGCAATGCTTCAAAGAAATAAGAAGGTATTTGTACAAAAAGGAATAGAAACAGTAATGATAACTGTAGGAATTGTCGCTGGTATTGTTGCAGTATCTGTTATTTTAGTCTATTTTTTTACACTATTAAAAAAGTATAAAGAGAACTTAAATTCAAAACTAACATGTTAAATGTTATCAATTTATGCTTAGAGGATCTACATCAATATCTTAAACACAAAAATGTGGAAATTTATCCAATTAGCCTGGCTAAATCTCCACATTTTTGTGGTGAGATTTACCTTACCACCATATCTTCATCCAACTTTAGTAAAAACCTCACTTACTTATGGTACGGTTCTCCGTATCAGTTGCAAGTGAGTTTTTTCTAAGTAAATATTAATTCTCATAAATATGTAACAACTTTTTAATACGTTTAATAAGTTCTACACGTACATTCTCTGGAGCTAAACATTCACATTTATCTCCAAATCCCATTAATATATTATAGCCTAAATCATCAGCTACAAAAGGAAACTCAACTATAAATTTATCCTCTCCATAAGCCTTTACATTATCTTCTCCACATCTTTCAACCATTTGTTCTCTCAAAGACCAATCAACTAGAAGCTTAATTGTAATAAGCCTTTTATCTATCCACCCACTTCCATCTAATGGTTTTGATTTAAACTCCCTTGGTACAAATATTGATTCTAATATTTCAAGGTTTGAAATTCGAGATAATTTAAATACTCTAAAATCTTCTCTTAAAGTACAATATCCTTGTAAATACCAGTTATTTTCTTTCAATATTAGTTTATATGGTTCTATACAGCGTTTATCTTTTTTTCTATTACCACCATAATATTCAAATGATAAATACTTACTATCATTTAAGGCGCTTTTTACTTTCTCAAGATTTGGTTGAAAACTCTTATTCCCCATCCACGTAGTAAGATCAATAGTTATTTGATTTGACTTTAATTCAATATCTTTAAATTGGTCTTTCGGAAGTAAACTCTTTACCTTTTCTAAAGTGCCTATAACTTCTTTATTGGATAATGTTGTTGAAACACTAGAAAGCCCCATTAAAAGTGTTGATATATCTGAAGCAGTAAAAAACTTTTTATCAACTTTATATTCAGGCATTATACTAACACCGCCATTTACCCCAGTATGAGTAATTATTGGTATCCCTGCTAAAGATATTGTATCTATATCCCTATAAATGGTTCTAGGTGTAACTTCAAACATCTCAGCTAATTTTATTGCACTTATTCTTTCATTATTTAGTAACACCATAATAATGGATATCAATCTATCTATTTTCAATAATATCCCTCCTTGAAATCATGTATACATTTATTTTATAACCTTGACATAATGGGGTCAGATTTACTGTGATATATTTAATCTGTTAGAAATAATATACCTAATATATAGGAGGATTACAAATGAATTTTTCACAAGAATTTAATAGGATTATGCTATCTCAAAAGGAGTTAGCTTTAGCAACAAGTGTAGATAATATTCCAAATGTTCGAATTGTTAATTTTTACTACAATATTTCAAAGAAAGGAGTAGTATACTTTTCAACATTCTCAGATAATCCAAAAATTGAAGAGTTTACTAAAAACAACATAATGGCATTTACCACTATCCCATCTAATGGAAATCAACATGTTAGAGTTAATAAGGCACTAATTCGAAAAAGCAATTTAACAATATTCGATTTAAAAAATGATTTTATCAAGAAAATTCCTGATTATGAAATCACAATAAATGAGGTTGGAAATCAATTATCTCTTTATGAAATTCACTTTAACCAAGCTACTGTTACATTAGATTACACTCAAAGTGATATAATAACTTTATAGTATAATAATGAATAATCCAAAGATAGTTAAGATATCTTTGGATTATTCATTATTATATTCTAAAGTGGTTTTATATAAATATTTTTAGACAATTCCCCAAGTTGATCTATATCCAATATATGTATTTTTTTATCATCACATCTTATAATTGACCTTGATTCCATTTCTTTAAGAGTTCTATTTAGATGTCTGTATGTTGTCCCTAAAAATTGAGCAATTTCTAAATATGATGAATTTAAAATTATATAATTTTCGTCTATATGTTGTTCAACTAAATAACTAGCTAATCTATTGATAAGTGGATATACAAAATTATATGAGCTATTATTAATAGTTCCATAAAGTTTCTCACTCAAAGAATCTACTAAATGATGCAAAAGCTTTATATTATCAAAATACTTTTCTCTAAGTATAGCTGCAGGTATTGCTATCAAGTAAGTATCTTCTACTGCATCAATATTGCAAAGGATAGGAATATCTTTTAAAAGTTCTAAATCTCCTATAGTATTAAAATCTTTATAGAATTTTAAAAGCATTGATTTCCCATTTTCAAAAGGATAATAAATTTTAATTTTACCATCTACAAGTAAGTAATAATATTCAAGATTTTCCCCTAATTCTAATATATACTCTTCTTTTTCATAGAAATGAAGTTGTGCATATTTTAATATTTCACAATCAAACTTCTGTTCTATATTATGTCTTTTAATATACTGCTTTATAAGCCTAACATCTAAAATTCTTCTCATAAAACCTCCTAACATGACTAATGTCATGTCCTAATTGTTATAAATATATTATTTTATTTATAACGACTTTTAAAGGGGTGAATGAATTTGAATAAATATAGAAATTTAGCTGTTTTAAACGGTATTCTTCTTGCTATAATGATATTTTTAAATGGCGTTCTATCAGAAAAGATAGGTTTATATATTAGTACATTAATTTACCACGTCTTAGGACTTCTATTAATTTTACTAGTATCAATAGTAAGAAAAAATAAACTTCCTAAATTTAATAAAATACCTGTTATCCTTTTTCTACCAGGCATACTAAGTGTTTTAGTCATATTCTTAAATAATCTATCTTCATCCAAAATAGGGATAACACTTACCGCAGGTATGGGGCTATTTGGACAGCTTGTAATATCTGCATTAATAGACCATTTTGGATTATTTGGTGTTCAAGTTAATAAAATGAGAAAAGAAAAAATACTAAGTTTTTCACTAATCATAACAGGTTTAATTTTTATGATTTTATTATAAGGAGATGCATATAATGTATATATTTTTTTCATTTTTGACAGGAGTATTAATTGTTACAAGTATGATATTAAATGGAGAATTATCTAAGCGAATAGGTACTATAAATAGTGTAGTTATAAACTATTTAACTGCTACATTAGCTTCTATTATTTTTTATTATATTACATTAAATTTTATATCAAATACTCCTACTATAGCTAATACTTCTTTAGTTTATTTTCTAGGTGGAGTTATAGGTGTTTTAACTACTTATATATTCAATGTAATAGTTCATAAAATACCAACAGTGTATACAGTTATACTACGTTTTATAGGTCAAATGCTTACAAGTGCAATTATAGACTATTTATACTTCAATATTTTTTCTATAGGAAAGGTAGTAGGATGTGTACTATTTTTAATAGGTATTATACTTAATGCAAAATCTGATGAAAACTATAAGCAAAAGCAACTTAAATCACTTAGTAATTAAATTATTTAGGCATGTGAAAATAAATAGTAGACCAAAGATTCGAAGCATATTTGCTACGAGACAAGGAGTTAAAATCCAGTCATAGCAAGCCTATGGGTGAATTTTGACGACGCAGTATTCGTGGCAAATGGGCGAGAAGACTGGTCTAGTATTTATTTGATAATGCCTTATATAAATTTTGGAGGACATATTATGAAATATGAAGTTATATTATTTGATGCAGATGAAACATTATATGATTTTAAAAAATCCGAAAGAGAAGCATTTAAAAACACAATGCTTAAGTTTAATATAAACTATGATGAAAGTTATCATTTAAAAATTTATCAAGAAATAAATACAGTTCTATGGAAGGAGTTTGAACAAGGACTTATTACACAAGAAAATTTAAAAGTAGAAAGATTTAAAAGATTATCGGATAAATTAGAGGTAAATTTTGATAAAACTAACTTTGCAAAATTATATATGAAGTATTTGGCTGATGCATCATTTTTATATGATAATAGTATGGAGCTTATAGAAACTCTAAACAAGTCTTACAGACTTGCTATAGTAACTAATGGTCTTACCTTAGTTCAAGATAAAAGAATCAGAAAATCTATTATAGCAAAATTTTTCGAGACTATAGTAATATCTGAAGAAATATTAATATCAAAACCAAATCCTGAGATTTTTGAACATGCTTTAAAAAATATAAATTTCTTTGATAAAAACAAAGTTTTGATAGTAGGGGATAGTTTAAGTTCTGATATACAAGGTGGGATAAACTTTGGTATAGATACCTGTTGGTATAACCCTAACAAAATTCTAAATGAAACTTCAATAAAACCTACCTATGAGATTTCTAATTTTGATGAGCTTAAGTCTTTGCTACTTAATTCGTAAAAATATTTATAAATAATAGTAAAAAGATATAGAATTAGATTTAATTCTATATCTTTTTAAATATTTGATAAACCGCACTCCCTTACTTATGATACGGTTCACCGTATCAGTATCAAGTGAGGTCTTTTATCTAGTCTATAAATTAATTTTTATCTCACCTTTTAATTGAAATTCATGTAAATTTGTTGTTTCATACTTCTCTAATATAACTTTATTAACTTTGAATTTATCATCTGTTAATATTTTTATTACATGAAATCCATTCTTACCATTATATACATTTCCACATAATGATGGTACTGATGCTAATATAATTTCATTTTCTTCATTCTCTTTATACACAGTATGCTTTTCAATAACCTCTTCATGTTTATGTCCTGAACATACTAAGTTAAATCCTAAATCAACTAGTTTATATTTAATAAAATATGTATTTAAAACTTCTGCATACTCTTTAACTTCTACATTAGAATGTGGTATTAAATTATTATGAAGAAGAGCTATTTTAGTATATTTATTAAAATCAGTATATTCTTTATTTAAAATATCATATGTTTTTTCTAATTTTTCAAATTCCTCACTTTTTATATAGAATAATTCATAACCATTATCATTTCTATAATTTACAGAATTAAATCCATATATAAATAATTTACTGCCTTCATCTAATATATAATTTTCCTTAGAAAAATTAGTTTTATATAATGTTGTATATGATGAAAATAATGCAAACTGACCTTGTTCACTCTTTTTACTTCTATCACACTCATGGTTTCCAGGAACTATATATATTTTCTCATTATCAATCCCTAAATTAGCTACTTTCTTATTAAACTCTTCGAATCCCTCTTCTTCATTTCTGCTAGTTACATCTCCACTAATCATTAAGTAATTAGGACTAATCGTTCTTACTTTTTTACAAAATTGATTAAAAAGATCTGGCTTCATATTATTTATCCCAGATAACCCAGCTTTATTATCAATACCTGTATTATAACTCGATCCAAAATGTAAATCCGATATATGAATTATTGATATTTCTTTATATTCTAAATTATACACTGAATCATCTAGTAATTTTTTAGCTCCTTCCTCTCCAATAACTAGTTCATATTCATCATATGTTCCATTAAAACTTCCCAAATCTTCTGAAGTAATATAATCTATTGGATATATATTGCCAAATGTGTTTTCTAGCTCCTCGACTTCATCTAATAACTCAAAATAAATAAATACTTTATCTTTATTTTTCATGATATCAACTTCGCAACCATTTATACATTGAGTTTCACTAAAACTAAATATTTGAAAATGCTCTCCGCATTGACAAGTATAAAATGCTACAGCTTTAAATAGCTTTACTTCCTTCCCAATATTAAAAAACTTCATAGATAACTCTTGAGTAATTCCCATCTCATTTGCCATTTTTATTGGGCTTAATCTTAATCTTTCTCTATCAGTAGTATTCTCGTTTATCCATTTATCAAATCTATGTATAAATTCATTATTTATATTAAGTCTTATGCTTTCAATCCTACTAACAATACTTTTTAATTTCTTGCAATACATAGTCACACTTCTCCTTATTAAAATAATATTTAGGATAAAATACTATCTTAAATCTATCATGATTGTCTACATGAATAGCACTTCCAAAATCTCTTTCATCCTTGCATCCTAACCAGTAAATTATAGTATTTTTAATATTCCTTTCCTTATCTAATCTTGCCTTTATATCATAAAATACACTTGTATCTAATACTGATTCCATAGGAGTTGGTGACTTTGCTTTTCCTTCTCCTACTGTATCATCAAAAAACTTTACTTGTCTTGGATATGCTTGAACTCCAAACATCTCCATCAATATCTTAGGTGTTAATCTTCTATATTCCTTTGACATTTTAATTCTATAATAGTTATTTAATATTAATTCAGTTATTACTTTTATATCACTTTTAGAAATGTTATTTCCTTTTCCTAAAATATTTTCACCCCACAAAATAACATTTTTATTTACATCATCCTTGATAATATTATTAACATATTCTATTGTTGATTTCAGAACTCTTCCAGTTAAATCATCTACTAATTTATATACTAAGTTTTGATTAAAGCTTAATTGTGCATGAGATTTTATTGGAAAAATATCTTTTATATCGAAAAAAATCTCTTTAAATTTATTATCTGGAGCGTACTTAGGTATAGTTTGATCACCCCAATTAATTATTCTAATAGCTATTATCATTAATTTAAAATTAATCTCAACGGAATAGCAATTATTACACTTATCGTTATTTTTAAATGTTATTCCTTCTCCCAATAACAATCTTATACATTGTATATCTCCATCATCATTATCTTCTATTTCTGAATATATTAATTTTTTTTCTCCTGTATCAATATATTTATGAATATTATTTAAATAATATTTGCTAGTTACTTTATCATTAATCATATACCCCTTCGCTTCCAATAAATTAATTCTTTCAATCCACTGTTCACAATTCAATTTATCATTCTCAGTAATAAATTCCATATAAAGATTTTTAGCTCGTCCATAATTAAGTTCATCTATTAAAAATGTATTCACATCTTCCTCTATCAAAAAGTTGTGTTCTAATAATTTATTTATTAATTCTAACAAAACACCTTTACTCGAATTATCCAGTCTATACTCCTCTATCTTATTCTGTATACTTATTGATTTACTTTCTAAAAATCTTGTTATATTAGGCTTATGTAAAGCTCTAAACACACTAGCATCTACCACCATTTTCTCAACACATCCATTTCAAATATAATAATACAAATTATATCATATTATACTATATAATACATTTTATTTATAAATCTATTATGTTTTTAAACTTTTGTTAATAAAAAAGCTATTTAAATATAATTACTTATGATAAATCATTTTATATTAAAAACAGCCTTAGGCTACTTATATCAGTGCCTAAGGCTATAAACCTCATTTACTTATGGTACGGTTCACTATTCATTATCCTAAACTTTATTCCATTATTTAAATATTTTTCTATGTTCATTCAAATTCTCATTATAGATATAAGCTGTCTAATTCATAAACGATATACATTTAAAATAAAAAATATTTTTAATGTCACCGCTCTTTTTATTTGTATTACAAGATGAAAGCACCGTAAAATTCAGCTTTGAATAATACGATGCTTCAACTAAATTATTAGTTTTTCAGTTGTTATTGTAAATAAGAAAATTACTAATTATAAAAATTTCATATGAAGAATAGGAAATGGATTTCCGTGGTCATCAAATTCTGATCTTTTGAATGTATCAAACCCCATATGTTTATAAAATCCTACCCCTTGTGTATTTTGTTCATTCACATCTACAAACTTTGCATTTAGAACATTTATTGCGTAATTAATAAGTTTTTTACCTATACCCTTACCTCTACTGCTTGAATCTACAAATAACATTTCAATTTTACTATCATGTACACCCATAAATGCCTGTATAGTGCCCTTTTCATCTCTTACACATAGAAGTTTACTAACATAATCAATACCTTCTTTAACTTGAGGTTTTATTGATATTATATCTTCTTCCTTTAAGAATGTATGAGTTGCTCTTACTGATGACTCCCATACCTTTAGTATATTATCCATATCATCTTTATTAATATTATTTAGATTTTCTATCTTTATCATTTAATAATTCCTCCTAAGTATATTTTATACTTAATATTATAAGTTAAATGGGATTTTTGGAGTTTATCAAGAATATTTCTGTAATAATTTAATAAAAATAATTATCGAATAAATAAAATTTATCTATTTTTATCTTTATAGCTATATATTATCCTTCTAATACTACTTTCAGATAAAAAGTAATCTTTAGGTAATATATTTTTTTATCGTCCCTTGCAGAACTATGTCTTGATATTATTACAGTTTTTGCTTGGAGCTAAATCAATTAATCTAATTTTACAAAACATGATAACACCTACCTTAAACAATTTAATAGCAATGCTAAATTTTAATCTTAGTTATATTAATATTAAAAACTAGCATATCATATTCTAAAGATAAAATTCAAATAGATAATCTAATCTCCCATAAGCTCAATAAATCTCTCAGCTGCTGTAGACATAGGAATATCTTTTTTAGTTGCTATGCCCATAATTCTCTCTGGGATTTTTTCTTTAATAGATACTTCATATAATTGTTTCTGCTCTAATTCCTTTTTGATATAATCTTTTATAACACAAGAAACTCCTAAGCCTCTTTTTGCAAATTCTATCATTAGTTCTACATTACTTAACTCTATTTGCGGTATTATGTCCAACCCATGTGAACTAAAATAATTATCTATATACCCCCTTGTATTGCCACCTTTCTCTAGTAGAATAATAGAATATTTATCCACTAACTCCTTCAATGTTATCTGTTTTTCACAAATTTCCTTGTACTTCTCTCCTACCACAAAGCAATCTTGTATTTTAAATGTTTTAATGATATTTAAAGAATTGCTTGTGTCTATATTCATATTTAAAATTCCTATATCTATCTCACCTGAATCTAATGCTTTTGCTATTTCATAGCTTGACTTATCCTTAACATAAATTTTTATATGTGGATAATTTAGATTATAAGTTTCTATGTATTTTATTAGATAGTATTTGCATACTGCACTGCATACAGCTATTCTTATCTGACCTGAATTAAGATTTTTTAATTCCGAAAATTTTCTTTCTGCTGTCATCATAAGACCATAGCCTTGCTCTATATATTTGAATAATACCTCACCTTCTAAGGTAAGTGAAACTCCTCTTGGAGTTCTATGAAATAATTTCCCACCTAATTTTCCCTCTAATAATTTTATAGATTGGCTAACTGCTGGCTGTGATGTAAAAAGTTCTTTTGCTGCTTTAGATATACTGCCTAATTTGGCAGTAATATAAAAAATTCTGTAAAGTTCAAGATTAATATACATATAAAAATTTAGTATACCTCCTATACTAGATATTAATTTTACTTATATCATTATATTAATTATAATTGCTTTATAAAAGTTATTCAACAATTAAAAGCATTGGAGGTTATAGTGTGGTATTTATTTATTACTTACTATCATTAATATCTGGATTTGCCTTAACCTTACAGGTTGGTATAAATGGGGTACTTCGTTCTAAAATAGGAAGTCCTATTCTTTCATCCCTTATTAGCTTCGGTGTAGGAACTTTAGGTCTTGCATTAGTATTCTTCTTTACTGTATTAAATGATTCTAGTACATTGCCAACTGCTATTCATATGAAAAATACAAGTTGGTGGATGTTTCTAGGTGGATTATTAGGAGCATTTTATATATTTACAACCATATTTGCATCGCCTAAGATTGGATTTGCAAATATGTTTAGTCTTGTAATATGCGGCCAAATACTCCTTGCTATTATATTTGACCATTTTGGATTATTAGGCAATCAAATTCATTTATTAACTCCACTAAGAACACTAGGAATTATTTTCTTAGTCTTAGGCGTTTATATTATTCAAACTCATTAATTAGAGATTTATATTTAAATCTTAATCAATAAAATATCATTATAGGAGGTAATTTTTATGAAAAGAATTTGTGTTTATTCTGGCTCTAATCTAGGTTTACGTTCTGAATATAAAGAAAGTGCTAAACTACTAGGTAAAATATTGGCTGAAAACAAAATTGAATTAGTATATGGTGGTTCAAGAATAGGTCTTATGGGAGAGATATCAAGTGAAGTTTTAAGAAATAACGGAAAAGTTATTGGGGTTATGCCTAAAGGTCTTTTCGCAGGTGAAATGGTTCATAAAGATTTGACTAAACTTATTGAAGTTGAAAACATGCATGAAAGGAAACAAACTATGGCTGAACTTTCTGATGGATTTATAGCACTTCCTGGTGGACTGGGTACTTTTGAGGAACTATTTGAAATACTTAGTTGGGCTCAGCTTGGTATTCATAAAAAGCCTATTGGCATATTAAATATATCAAACTTCTTTGACCCTCTTTTACATATGATTAAAAACACTTGTACTGAAGGTTTTATGAATGAATCAAATATTAAGCTTATTTCAGTTTCAGACAATCCTCCAGAATTAATCAAACAAATGAAAAACTATGTGCCACCTTTAATGGAAAATAAATGGCGTGAATTAGTATAAAAATTTATACTTTCTACATGTGTTATTTATTTAGCCATATTACCAAAGTATGTTTTGATTCCTATTAATCACATTACATTTACTCCTTTCATAAAATATAATGTAATTTCAACTAACTCCTAGAAACACTACTATATACATTAATAATGATTTGGAGGAATTTTTATGTATATTCAAAATCAATATCAAAACTTATGCAATCTACTTATGTCCGGATGTATACCACAGCCTATAAGAGACGGAGCTGGTGACACTGATATAGGACCACGCGATATTCTTCGAGATCTCGAAAATCCTGACATGCTTGTTCCGCCTTCCACGGATACCGGCTTGATTCCTAATCTAAAATTTTCTTTTTCTGATACTAATATGACAATAAGACCGGGTGGATGGTCTCGAGAGATTACTGTTAGGGAACTACCAGTAGCGACCACAATGGCAGGAGTTAATATGCGATTGACGCCAGGTGGCGTGCGTGAGGTTCACTGGCATCAGCAGTCAGAATGGTCCTATATGCTGAAAGGGCGTGCCCGTATAACAGCGGTAGATGATCGTGGGCGAAATTTTATTGCCGATATTGGTCCTGGTGATCTTTGGTTCTTTCCCCCACTTTTCCCACATTCCATTCAAGGTTTGGAAGAGGGCTGCGAATTTTTGCTTCTTTTCGACGATGGAAACTTTTCTGATCTGCGAACATTCTCTCTCTCCGAATTTTTCGCCCATTATCCCAAGGATGTGCTGGCGGCTAATTTTGGTGTGACCAAGAACTGCTTCAACAGTCTTCCAGAAGGTCAAGTATATATTTATCAGGATACTATCCCGGGTCCTTTGGAAAGTGAAGCAATCGAATCCCCATATGGGACTATTCCCCAAAGCTACAAACATAGCTTATTAGCGCAAAAACCAATGACAACATCTGGTGGGAGCGTACGTATTGCAGATACTTCTAACTTTCCAGTTGCCAAAACCACCGCTGCGGCTTTGGTGGAGATTAAACCCGGTGGAATGAGAGAAATTCATTGGCATCCTAACGACGAGTTTCAATATTTCCTTACCGGACAGTCACGCATGACAGTATTCGCGGATACCGGTGCTTCTCGTACATTTGATTATAGAGCTGGTGATGTGGGTTATGTACCAACTGGCTATGGGCATTATGTTCAAAATATCGGTAATGAAACGGTGTGGTTTTTAGAAGCATTTAGGAGCGATCGATTTAGGAGCATATCACTAAGCCAAATGATGGCTATTACACCTAAGCAGCTTATTACAAGTAATTTGAATGTGGGACCTGGATTTTTAAATGCGTTGAGTAGGAGTAAGTTCCAATGCTCAGTTGGTCCATGTTTCCACCAGACAGAATGTTCAAACTAAAGCTTGGCAAAGTAAAACATAAATCCTAGTATATATGAGCCAAAGTAGTATAAAACTTCAAGGACTTTATAATTATTCATTAGATGTATATATATTTAAAAATTTTATAAATAGCTATTCAGATGATAATGGAGGCTAGAGATTGCCAAAAAGGAAAAACTTAGTAAATTTTAGTATAAAAAACTAGCTTATCATAAGTATGATAAGCCAGTTTTATCTTATTATTTCATCTATTTATCTTGACAAATTACTTAAAAAGCTTGCATAATCCATATACCAATCTTTAACGTTACCAAATGTGCCTACTATGTCCATATGATCTGTATTTATGATTCTAGGCATTGCATTCCATTGTCCTATTTTAACTCCACCATTGTATTGTTCAATAACATCATTAGAACCTAACTTAGGTCCATCTTGACTAATACAATTTACAACCCCATCATTTGGGAACCATTTCTTATCAATGATAGGAAGATCTTTTTGATTACGTGAATATCTTCCCATTAAGTTTGCTGTTGGATAAAATATAGGATTCATTGGGCCAATTTGTGCTACAGAATGACCTGTAAGTATAGATTCTTTAGTTGCTTGGGTTGTCCAAGAAAAATAATATACATCTGGTTGAGCCTTTACCCATGTATTGAGCTCTTGTGCACCTTCCGTGGATAAATCATAAGTTGCTATATCCTTTGTACTATTCCAAATATTGCTGTCTAAAACCCTTTCAATATAATCACGTTGAGATTCTCCATTTTGCTTTTTTAATCCCCATTGATCTAATTTTAAATCATATATTGAGCTAAATAACTTGTTTTTACCAGTTATTGTTCCTAATACACCAAATGTATAACTTATTAGATCTTTTGCTGGCATTAAATCTGATAAAGTTGTACCATCATTAGGTGTAGAGATAGTACTAACACTATGAATCCAATGTTTTCCTCCTTCAAATAATGGTGAAATATTTTCTTGTCCACAATTTATTTCTTCTTCGCTTCCTTCACTTAACAACTGTGTAAGTGTACGTATGGTTTGTCCACCCATACTATGACCTATTAAATGTATTTTATTTTCATTGCTTATATTTTTATATATACCTGGATATGTCCTTCCATATCTATTATGCTTAAATTTTTTTGCATGAGCTTCTCCATAATCTACTGTTCCACCTACTATATAAGCGTAAAGTTCACAAGCTCTATCCCAGTTACTAGATACTGGACCTACTGTTGCTGTATAAGTCTCATGTCCTGAGGCATTTAACTTTTCTTGAAGATCAACTACTCCACCCCAATATTTATATCCTAATAATTCATCTCTTCCAAAGCCCATAA
Organism: Clostridium botulinum; assembly: GCF_001276985.1. Taxonomy (GTDB): domain Bacteria; phylum Bacillota; class Clostridia; order Clostridiales; family Clostridiaceae; genus Clostridium_F; species Clostridium_F botulinum. The sequence continues at coordinate 477,722 of NZ_LHUL01000004.1, read as the reverse complement.
AACCATGAACTAAAACAATTGGATAATTATTTCCCCCTATAATACTCCTAGTATTAACTTCTGGAAATTCCACTGGAAACTTTAATGGAGGCATTTTATTTATATCTTCTTCACTTTTAACTTCTTCTGCCGAATCTATCAAATTATCTATATCTTCTAATGTAGGTATTTTTATTGTCTCCTCTGCATCTTTTACTTCTTTTTTAGTAGTAGATGATTCCACCTTCTGTGTTCCTTGTGCCTTTGGTTCAGCTGCTCTTACAATCATTGAAAAATTTGTTAGTGTCATAGAAAACACTAATAAAATAATAGTTGCTATTTTGTTTAAATTTTTTTTCATTTCACATCTCCCCTTAATTCAATTTTTAAGTAACTATTATGACTGAATAAATCATTTTTTCCCTTAAACCCCCTCTCATTTTATTGGTATAATTGATAATTATATACAATTATACATTAATTTTTCATAATTTTCAACAATTTCTTAATTTTCTTTTTGTTGTGAAATTTGCAAAAATTATTGAAAATATAGTAAAATATATGAGCATTAACAATAAACATCTTTTAAATTTTAATTTTGTTACTTGATATATTTAGATTACAAAATAAAAAAACATCGTAAAATTCATTTCTGAACAATACGATATTTTAAAAATTTATTCGTTTTTAATATTTAATAAATATTTATATATTTCTTAGATCCCTATTGAAAGCTATCGAAACTTACAAACTCTCCTACAGGTTTTCTATACCCCCTCATTCTTCTCTTAGAACTATCTTCCTTCCCCATGGTTATCATAAGAGCTATTTCATAGTTTTCAGGAATATCGAAAATTTGTCTAACTTCGTCTTGATTAAAGCCAATCATTGGACAAGTGTCCCATCCTTTATCTTTAGCAATTAGCATAAACATCATAGCAGATAAAGAAGTATTTCTTATTGCTTCGCTACGTTGAAAATCTTCACCCCTACCCTCATAGAGATTATTTATATCACGAATCGTATTATCATAATCTAATTTACTCATAATCCCTAAATTAAGCATTCCTGAATAAATGTTTTCTGAATTTTTATATGCTAATTTATCTCCCAATACTAATATAACTGCGGAAGCAGTGTGTACCTTATACTGATTAAAGGCAGCTTTTCTTAGTTGCTCCTTTTTTCCTTCATCTGTTACAACTAAATAATGTGAATGTTGAATATTAAAGCATGAAGGAGCAAGTTTTAAGAGCTCAAATATTTCAGTAAAATCTTTATCTGGAATTTTTACTCCCTCTATAAAGTTATTAGCAGAGCGTCTTTCTTCAATAATTTTTTTTAATTCTGACATATCCATTCCCCCCTATTTATGAATTTTTATAAATAAAACGACAACAAATCCTTATATTGGTATAATATAGTAAGCAACTTACTTTTGTCAAGTAAACATGATATACTAGTACTAGGTGGTGATGGAATATGGAAAAATATCACATGTGTCCAAAGTTTGAAAATGCTTTTGAACTATTAGGAAAGAGATGGACTGGATTAATTATAAGAACATTATTAAATGGACAAAAGCGATTTTCTGATATAGCAGAAGCAATCCCCAATATGAGTGCTCGTATGCTCACTGAAAGATTTAAAGAACTAGAGGAGGAAGGGATTATTATTAGAAAAGTTTATCCAGAAACTCCTGTGCGCATAGAGTACGAACTTACAGAAAAAGGTTTAGACTTACAAGCTGTTATGGATGAAATTCAAAAATGGGCAGAAAAATGGAACTAAATAAGATTACATAAAGAACTTCCTATTGATTTAGGGAGTTTTTTATTTTTCATCTATAAAACATAAATCTAAAGTAACTTTAAATAATTATTAAAAATTTTCTTTACTAATTGTAATTTGTATGCAATAATTAATTTAAATCAACTTACTAAATGTAACTAACTAAATTAAATGATGTTAATATATATTAAAGTTGGCTAAACCATTTTTATAGAAAATTTTATTTATAGTTTAAATTAAAATGGTGAAAGGCAATTAAAAGGAGAGATGTAGAATGTTAAAAAAGATAGAAAGCAAAAATATGGGAAGTAGCAATCTTGGATGGCTAAGAAGTAAATTTCATTTTTCTTTTGCTGAATATTACAATCCAAATAATATAAACTTTGGAGTTTTAAGAGTAATCAATGATGATTTAATTGAAGCTGGTACTGGATTCGATACTCATCCTCATAAAGATATGGAGATAATATCCTATGTAGTTAATGGTGATCTTACACATGAAGATAGTATGGGAAACAAAAATACTATAACTCGTGGTCATGTTCAATTCATGAGTGCAGGGTCAGGGGTATATCATAGTGAGCATAACTTCGGAAAAGAAATATTAAGGCTTCTACAGATATGGATTTTCCCTGATAAACAAGGATATAAACCTAGCTATGGAGATTATAGATTTAATTGGGATGATAGACACAATAAATGGCTTCATATGGTTTCAGACAAAAACGGAAATGCACCAATAAAAATAAATCAGGATATAAATATTTATTCATTAGAGCTTGAAAAAGAAAAAGAAATTGATTTTCCAGTAAAGGAAGGAAGACAGGCATATTTAGTTCAGATAGAAGGAAATTCAATAATAAACAATATTGAATTAGTCGATAGAGATGCTATGGAAATAGTTGAGGAAGATATTTTAATAAAAACAAAAGAAACTTCCCACATTTTAATTTTAGAAATGAATAAACAAGATTAATTAATAAAATTTCTTATTCCCTCCAGTTTTCAAAATGTAAATACGATATTGGACCTATAATACTAAAGAACATAATTATAAATATCCAAAGCTGTTTTGATAAGTAATTAGTGAAATCTTGCTTAAAAAGTTTTGATAAGCAAAAAATCATAAGTGCTAAATGTATAATAAGTAGAACAATTGGTAATCATCCCTAAATAGGTCATCATGTGAACCTCCTCGTAAAAATAGGATTATTTTATATTACGCTTGTTTATTAAAATTATACTATTTTGTATTTTGGTTTCGCAATATCTTATCTATCTTAAGTTAGGCAATGATTATTTTCCTACTCTCTATTCTAAAATTACTATGACAGCATTTAAAGTTATTAAAGCAAGAAATACTTTTAAATAAAATAGATAACTATAAAGTAACTAGAGTACTTTATTTTTATAGCTATCTATTTTCTAAAAGTATTTTTTATTTGTCTTTCCCAAAGATCCTTATGAAACATTGGATTTAGCTTTGAATAATACGTTGTTCAGGTAAATTATTCGTTTTTTTAGTTTTTACACTAAATAAGAAAAATAAGTCACAAAACATTAAACTAATTTATTAATATTTCCTGATTGAATGTACTTAATATTTGCTTGGATTTTTTCGTATGACCAATCCCACCACTTAATTTTCAACAGTTTTAAACTTTTAAAAGTATATATTTATTATAATTGTAAGACCATATGTATATCATATGGTTCTAATTTATATAAATCTTTATTTATCTCATTTGTTAATTTTGCACCCATAGCAAAATAAAATTCTACTGTATTTCTAAAGGGTGTAGCAGATATATACATACTTTTAGCATTTAGTTCTTTTGCTTTTTTAGATAGCAAATTTACTAGATTTTTACCTATACCCTTTTTACGATAATTATTACTTATATATAACATATCAAGTTTAAGTTGGTCATTATTTCTGCCAATAAATTTACTTTCTAAAGCCCCTAAACCTACAAGTGTTTTATTGTCAAAAGCCCCATATATAGTCCCATTTCTACCATATATATCTTTTAATCTATCAATATATTCATGGAGTTCTTTCAAGTCCCAGCCCTCAATATTATAAAATTCATTTACTATTTCAAGTTTATTATCTCTAAAATAATAAACTTCATTTACAATTTCTTTTCTATCAATTTCACCTAATAGTGCAAGTTCTGATCTTTCAAGTAATCTATAGTTCAAAATAATCAACTCACTTTCAAATAAAATTAAACTTTGATTTTAATACATACTATACCAAGTTATTAGCATGATGAATTCCATTCTAATGCTTTTCTTTCTAATTCCTTAACAAAGTGATCTTTACCATCACAATAAGCCTCTATATCATCAGGAAACATAGTAGCTAATCTGCTCTTTAGTTCTCCATACTCAAATGCCTCCTCTGGATGTGTTCTTAAATAATCACGAACAGCTAAATGTCTTTCAATATCATTGGAGTTGCTTTTTTCAAACACATGAATTTGATGGGTTCTGTTTTCCAACCCTTTTCTAAAATATCTTCTGCCGGCTATACCAAATTCACCCTTTGGCTCGTAGCCCAGATCTTCAAACTCTTTATTATACTTATCAACTTTTGTAATGTCCTTTACTACAGGCATAATATCTATAATTGGCTTGGCTTTTAAATTCACCACTGATGTGCTTCCAATGTGATAAATATCAACTAACTCATTTCCAAGTATATTTTTAATCTTTTCAGCTTCCTCCAGATATAAATTTGGCCATTCACTGTTATACTCTACGACTTGAACTTTCATATAAACAATCTCCCTTCTATTCAAAATATAATTTTCCTAATTATTCTCAAATTATAATTATTGTAAACTAATATAATTTGAGATGAGCTCTGCATTTTCATTATTTTTCATTGCTTGATGTGTAAATACATAGCTTTTTATATTGGGGTAAGGCCATTCGTTTAAAGTGGCTTGATTTATCAAAATCAAAACCACCGTATTACCGCTACTCATGATTATAAGCCTTCTGCATTATAGTCCATTGAGATTCTCCAACAAAGTATCCCTTAAAGGGACTTTTTATCTTTTTTATATCCTCAAAGCCAAATCGGCAATAAAGGTGTTTTGCAGGATTACCCCCAGCAACTGCTAATGTATAAGATGTATACCCTCTATCTAATAATGCCTTTTCTCCATGTTGAAGAAGTAGCATGCCAATTCCTTTTCCACGACATGTTCCATCAACTGCAATATGTTCTATATAGCATTCTCCTTCATTTAGTTTGTGATCTTCTAACATTATCATTTTGGTGTACATCATTATAACATTGTAGATACCATATCGTCTACATAGCCATATAATGGGAATGTTTTCATTTGTATTTTCTGTTTTGCTGCAACGTATTAGAATTACGCCAACTACCTTTTTATATTGCTTAGCTACAAAATGAAGATACGCAGGATCATCAGCTTTGAGATGCCAAGAAGCGTACAAAATATTCTCTATATCATTATTACTTAGCTTTTGATGTTGGGAAAATTTACTCTTAAAAGATTCTACTAATAAAGCAATTATATCTCTAAAATCGGTATTTTGATACTTCTCAATATAAATATTGTCCATCAGCATATTGCCCCCTTTACAAATTAGATTTTTTCAGGTACTATACTTAAAATAAACCCTTGAATTGCTCAAGAGTCAATGGGTGTTGTTAAATTTTTTTAAGGAGGATAAAATGCAGGGATTATTACGGATTGGACAAGTAAGTAAATTGTATGGAATATCACTTGATACTTTACGTCACTACGACCGGAAAGGATTATTAAAGCCAATTATTGATCCTCAAAATGATTATCGTTACTACTCCTTAGAACATCTAGATATCCTAGAAATGATTTTAGTTGGGAAATACATAAAAATTCCCCTAGATCAAATGAAAGAAAGAATAGATTCGGAAAGTATCGATGGATATTTATCAATGGTAAAAGAACAAAAGGAACGTATAAACGAAGAAAAAAAGTTATTAAATCAACTTGATCAATATGCTGAGGATATACTAGAGTTACTTACGACTATTTCTAAGTTTAAAAATGATTACACATTTTCTACTGCTTCAGTTTATAAAGAAATTGATATTACCATCTATAGAATAGATTTAGAAACATTACTGCAGGAAGATACCAAATCACAGCAAACAGAAGGGATAGAATCTTTGGAGCAGTGGGCTTTCTATCATAGCGAGCCGAATGGAACAATAGTAGAGAATGACGAGGTAATTGGTTTTTCATTTGCTGACAGTACAATAAATACAACTATACTTCAAAAGCAATTTATATTTGCAGCTGAACATAACATTGTAGCACAGCATCATGTAACAGGATATTATTCCAATATTATGTTCTGGGGTGTAAAAAAGGATTTAATGGAATATCTATATAAATTATGTTGTCATTTTAACTTACACGATTCTGCCCTATTAGTAAAATACAACTTTGCGCTACTTCATAAAAGTATGGAACATGAATATTTTGTAGAAATATACTTTCCCCAAAATCCAGTTTGAAGACCAATACATTCTATTTGAATAATCAATATGAAAATAAACACTCTAAAAAAGCTGCCTATTTTTAAGCCGCACTTTCATATTCAATTGGAGCGCGGCCATCTAATTTGAAAATTATATCTAATTACTGCTCAACAATGATTCCCCAAAGACCAATTAAGTCAGCCGCCTGAACCATACTAATTTTAGCTCCTTGAAATTCAATGGGAGGTGAAGATACCGTCGGAGCAACTAGCTCATTTTTTGTAAAATCAACACCTGTCAACATTGTCTTAAAAAAATTGTTTTTAATGAAGTGGGAGTTTTTTGCTTTGAACCTCTTCAATTTGGCCTCAGTTATAGATACCTCAGTAAAATCTATATCCTCAAAAGCAATATCTGTCATTTTAGCTTTATCGAAATAGGAATACTGAAAATTTGATCTTTGCATAGATGTCTGCTTAAAAATAGTATCGATCATATTCACTCCTACGCATTTACAGGCAATAAACTGGCATCTTTCAAAATATGCATCTGTAAAATTACTGTTTGATAGATTACAATTTTGGAACACAACGTCAACAAAGCTTGCTCCTTCAAAACTGCAATCAAGGAATGTACAGTTTTCGAAAATGCTTGTATTGATTTCGCTTTTGGAAAAATCAAAATATTCAATATGTTCTCCGTAAATCTTTATCTGGGTTATTGGTATTTCCTCATATAAATATCCCTGCGCATATGATGAAAAATCGTCTACCATTATCAGATCCGCTGGAATTCGTGGATTACTGATACTCATAGCTTTATTACCTTCCTTTCAATAGCAATTATGTAAATAATATACTCACCTCGCATTTTATCCATTGTTGCTCTTTACTTTCTCATTGCCCCATTCTTCTTTTAAAATTGCATATACTACATCATCTGCCCATTCATTATTAAACCAAAAGCTTTTTTTAAAATGTGCCTCTTTTCTCATTTGAATTCTTTCAAGCAATGCTATGGATTTTATATTTCTGGGATCAACTGAAGCAATTATTCTATGTTTTTTTAAATTATTAAATAAGTAATTTATTGTGCTAATAATAGCTTCAGTAGCATATCCTTTGCATTGATGCTCTAAAGATAGGGTAAATCCTATCTCTGCCTGCAAGTTATCTGAGTCTATAAAATGAATTCCTATATCCCCTACTAACTCATCAGTTTCCTTAATCAAAATCCCAAGTTGATACCATGTATCTGGTATATTCGGAATTTTAGCGGTTTTTTCACAAATAAATTCTTTTACTTCTTCGAGCGTTTGTGGTTTCCAACTTTGAAATTTATATATTTGTGAATTTGAACGATATTTAAACATCGATTCTGCATCTGAGATTTTAATACCTCTTAATGTTAATCTTTCTGTTGAAATATTTATTTCATTGGAATTCATTATTTTTACCTCCGAATATATAATAATGTATAATTTAGTGAACAAAAATAAGACAAATTTAAATCACCTATACCTTCATAATCAAGATGTATATATCATTGCATATAACCTTACTATTTCCACTTAGATAATGGTAATTATATCATATAATTCAATTTAATTTATTACAATCAATATAGAAAATAGAATCACATTTGCTATTTACCAACATATTATTCACTTTTCAAAGACCATCATCTTTACTTTTATAGGATTATATATAATTTTTAGAGATGCAAAATCTATAATAAATTTTTTAAGTAAAGTTGCAATAGCTTATAGTATAGTTGTACTGCTATTTCAATAATATTAATTAGTCTAACTATTGCACTTATATAACAGCGAGGCTTTATGTTTGTATTGCGAAATAAAAACACCGTAAAATTCGCTTCTTCTGAATAATACGGTATTTAAATTAATTATTCGCTTTTAGTATTTTTATTAAGACGCTCTACATTGCAAAAACTTTACTCTTCAATAAATTTCACCAGTTCTTTGTTAAATTTATCACGCTGATCATAGAATGTCGCATGCCCGCTATACTTAAATGGTATAAGTTTTGAATATTTAATCATTTCGTTTTGTATTTCACCAAGCTCAAATGGAACAACCTTATCATGAATACCATGAATAATTAAAGTTGGGACATTTATTGTTTCCAGATCACAAAACAATACTTCATTTATCCAAGTCTTTGCAATGGCCGCAGTTGCCCAGCCGGCTGCCTGCAATCCCAATTGGAAGAACCAATCTGATAATGGTCCAGTTATATACTGAAAGAAAAATGTGTCGCCGAAATCTCTCAGCATTTTAGGGCGATCAGTATATGTTCCCTGAATAATTTTGATTACATCTTCTTTTTCTAAACCATATGGGAAATTTGGACGCTTGATAAGGCTAGGAGCTGCTGCATCAATAAGAGCAAGTTTAGATACTCCGTGACCTTTATGGCGGGCCATGTATCGAACAGCCATAGCTCCTCCAGTTGAATGTCCCACGAGTGTAAAATCATGTAGCTTGAGTGCTTCAACCACACACCTAACATCATCTGACAATCTATCGTAGCCGTAACCAGTCCAAGGCTTATCTGAATTACCGAATCCTCTTGTATCTATTCCGACGCACCTATATCCCATCTTCGGAAGCTGATCAAATTGATATTCAAACAGCTTATGGCTTCCAGGCCACCCGTGTAGAAACACGATTGTCCTATTGCCCTCAGGGTTAAGATCCTCTACATAAATTTTCACATTAGGTTCTACTTTAATATAGTATCCCATTGATAACCTCCGATAATTAAATCGCTATATTAATAGGTTATTTACTAGAGCACTAATTTGTGAATGATTGAGTCGACTCTCAAATGCCGTATTATTCCATTTTCAAGGAATATCGTCGTATATTCACTTTTAATACTTACGTCACAGTTAATTCATGTTACGAACTTAATATCTTTTTAATTTTCTCTCTTACTTCTATGGGTAAATTCCCCTTCAATGCCCTTTCTAATAAAAATGAATTATTAATTCCATTCAATAGAAGGTAACTTTCTATTACCTTTACTTTCGCTTCTCTATTAGGGATTAATTGATAAATTACATACCAATCCTCCAATGATGTGAAAGGGATTTATATCTCACCTCTTATTTACTATACCTTATTGTTGTGATTCAAAATCTTACCAATCTGGCTTACTTTAAAAATACTCTGAACTAAATATTTTATTCTTCTGATGTAAATTCTTCTAATACCCTCAAAGCAAATCTTGCATTAGAATAAGTGATAGCATCGCCACCAATAACACCAATCTTAATTGCTTCCATAATTTCATCTCTGAATAATGCGACATTCTAATATGCTATTTATCTTTTTAACTTAATAATGTATGAACTAATAAGTCTATCAACAAATTGGAATTTATATATTTCGGCTTATCTTCAAACTGAGCACAATAAAAATCAAAACTAATCAAAAAACTTTCCCTTATAAAAATTCTCATTGTCAAGTTTCTTTGCCGTCAGCCTGAACATGACGCAGCCATCTGGGCATACAATGTCCTTGCTATATTTGCCATTGCCGCCAATGTTCTCTAAATCTCCGCCACTTCTGACCGACTCCATGATTGGAAACATAATCATCATGACCTTGGAACAGATACCCTGTCCATTCGAATTTATTGGACAGCCATAGGTGCAGGTATACTTATCCCCGACTTCCTCGCCGTTTCGGCAGTACCGCTCTGTATGGTCACTGCGAAGAAACCCAGTTACCTCAATTTCAAATTCGTACTCCTCATCATACCATTTTTTCATGATTAACCCCCAAATTCTAATTTATCTGTCTACTTTAAGTAAATTATAACATATAAAAGCTCTATGACATTCATATGACTTCTATATAGTTAACTTTTTCCTCAATAATTTCTCCATAATCAATTTTTATTATTCTATCGCACCCTTTAATATTGACCAACCGATAACTCTAACCGATAAAATAAATAAAGATATAAAGATTAGAATCCCTACATATGTCTAATTTAAATTGAGAATAATCATTATATAGAGTTACGATCGTTAGAAATTGTGAATTAAAGATTATTTACATTGGCCTTTCTTAATAAAAAAAGCAGGGCTTTAATTATAAAAACGAGTTTCCTGCAAGTTAACTTTTTCCACTAAGATTAACTACAAATCTATTTACAGGAAATAGGGCAATACATAAAATATTATTAGAGGTGATAAATTTGAGAGACCTAAATATAGGTAAATGCATTATTCATAAGAGAAAAGAGAAGGGAATAACGCAGGAACAGCTGGCAAATTACATTGGAGTTTCTAAAGCATCTGTTTCCAAATGGGAATCTGGATTAAGTTATCCCGATATTGTTCTTCTTCCTGAGCTTGCAACTTATTTTAATATTTCAGTGGATGAATTATTGGGATATTCTCTACAGCTTACAAAGGAAGATATTAAAAAAACTTATAGTAAACTCTCTCATGAATTTGCTGTAAAGCCATTTGATGAAGCAATGGAACAGTGTAATAAATTAATAAAAAAATACTATTCTTGTTTTCCTTTTTTGCTTTCTATTATTCAATTATTATTAAACTATTCGAATTTGATAAAAAATGATGCAATAAAAAAAGAAATTTTTCAGCAATGTATATTGCTAAGTAGGAGAATAAAAGAGGAATCAGAGAACATTTCTTACATAAAAAATGCAAATACTATGGAAACATTGGCAGAGATAGCATTGGGAAATAGCGAAGAAGTTATTCGTTTATTGGATAATAAATTAGATCCATATAGGGGAGATGATGTCATACTGATTAATGCGTATAAGATGCAGAGGAAAACTGCCGAGGCAAATAAAGTGAATCAAATACTACTTTACAACAATGTAATAAACACATTAGCACTTCTAAACAATTATCTTTCCTTAAACATGATGGAGCCAGTTTTGTTTGAAAAGATTTATTCTCAAGGCATTGAGATTATTGATTCTTTTCAGTTAAAAGATATTTTGACAAATGATGTTTTTGCAATTCATATCATTGCTGCACAAGGGTATTTGATAGAGCAAAATAAAGAAAAGGCAATAGATGCATTAGAGCGATATATAAACACTGTTTGCAGTATCCAATTTCCATTGATTTTTAAAGGAAATGAATATTTTACTCACGTAGGTAAATGGCTTGAGGATAATAATTTTATTGGAATAAGCACTCCTGTGGATGAGATAACAATAAAAAAAGATTTTGTTAATGCAGTGGTTGAAAATCCTGCATTTGAACCCTTAAGAGAAGATGAACGATATAATTTGCTTGTTAAAAAATTGAAAGAAAAGTTAGGTGAAAAAAAGTGAATGCAATAAATATAGAAAATCTTAAAAAATCTTATGATGGGCAAACTAATGCTCTAAGCAATATAAGTCTAAGTATACCAAAGGGTGAGATATTTGGCTTTCTTGGCCCTAATGGTTCAGGAAAAACCACTACGGTTAGAATCCTTAATGGAGTCCTTTCGGCAACATCAGGGCATGCTGAAATTTTAGGTATACCTGTGGGGAAAAATAATCTTGAGATCCATAGATTATGTGGAGTTATGACCGAAAGTTCCTCCTGCTATGAAAATCTTACTGCTGAAGAAAATCTAATATTCTTTGGGAAAATGCATGGAATTGAGGAAAAATTGCTTAATGAACGTACTAATTTTATATTGAAAAGGTTAGAGCTGCTAGATGTAAAGGATAAAAAGGTAAAATCTTTCAGCACAGGAATGAGAAAGAGAATCTCCTTAGCTATAGCATTAATTCACGATCCTCAGATTTTATTTCTTGATGAACCTACTTCTGGCTTAGATCCAGAAAATGCACTAAATGTTACAAGACTTATAAAAGAACTTGCAGAGGAAAACCAGGTTACAATCTTTCTTCGTACCCATCAATTAAAATATGCTGAAGATATTTGTACACTATATGGCTTTATAAACAACGGTAATATCCTTGGTTTAGGTACATTTGATGAACTTGCTGCAAAGAAAAATGCAGCCCTTAAATTAAAAATTAGAGGAAAAAATATTTCTAAAGAATTTGGATTTGTCCATGAAGGTAATGATATATATAACAAATCTATTTCAGGAGACAGGGAGGCAAATACTCTGATACAAAACATACTGACAAGTGGTGGAGAAATTTATGAGGCTGTACAGCAGAAATGGTCTTTGGAACAATTGTACTTTAAATATATAAAAGGTACATCTGATGATGTGAAATTATAGTTAAGGAGTAGTTAGAATATGAATAGAAATGAAAAAGCATTGATACATAAAGATATAAATGAAATAATAAGTTCAAAACGTGTTATTATTCCTATGACTATGGTACCCATTGTTTTGATTGTAATCATACCCCTAGCAATATTGATAGGTGCGAACTTTATTGGAAATGATTCAAGTATGTTTACAAAGATGGCTCCTCTTATAAAAAAATTACCTTCTGAATATAAAGCATATACTCCAGCCCAACTTTTAATAAAAGTAACGATAAACTTTATGTTTCCATCATACTTTCTTATAATTCCAATAATGTGCTCAGGAGTTATTGGAGCCAGTAGTTTTGTGGGAGAAAAGGAACATAAAACCCTAGAGTCTCTGCTTTACACACCAATATCCATGGAACAACTGCTTAGAGCCAAGATTTTAGGTGTTTTTGTGCCCTCTTACATCGTGACTTTGATTTCATTTATAGTATTTGGCATCATATTTAATATAGGTGGTTTTTTCTATTTTGGAAGACTTATTTTTCCAGATGTAAAATGGCTTATAATCATACTTTGGATTTCCCCTGCGATCAATTTATTATCGTTAATATTTACTGTGATGGTATCTTCAAAATCAGAAACCTTCCAAGAAGCACAGCAAGTAAGTGGCCTTCTTGTCATTCCAGTGATTCTTATATTAGTAGCTCAAATGACAGGTGTACTTTTACTTAGCAAAGTCGTAATGTTTATAGGGGGTGCTGTTCTCTTCGTACTTGATTATATGTTAATAAAGAGGATTTCCTCTAAGTTTGTTCCTGAGAAACTAATTTAAATATCTACTATTAATCTTATTATATTATTATATGCGCTCTCTAAAAGAATTACAAATACTTGGCGGATATCAAGAACTGTCAAAAATGTTTTTTCAAAATCCAGAACTTTATCCGATGACTACCCGCTCTAATACTCTCATCTTCTTCAAAGTGGGAGTAAAGAGCGGCTACGTCTCTGGATAACGATTTCTGAGCTTAAAAGAAAGGATTATGGGTACAACTCTATGTGCTGTACTTCTTTAATAACTATGTAATAATATATTTGTATTGCGACATAAAAAATACCGCATATTCACTTTTGAATAATACGGTGTTTTAATATATCATTTTATATTTATTTTTAAAATTGAAATTTATCTAAGAGCTCACAGTTTAAGATTGCTTATTTTTAATCTATTTAAATATTGCTTTATACTTAAGTGGAATTCACAATCTACATTTATATTATATAAGCTAAAATTTACTATTTGCTCGTACTAACTCAATTGCTTCTTTTCCTGTCATATGTTCAATATCTAGTTCAATCATGCAAAGTGCTTTGTATGTTCCTTCAATTTCTTTTAGACGACCTTCTTCATCTTCTGGAGTATACTTTGCTGCTAACTTTTCAATTGCATTTCTTTTTTCTGTTTCATTCTCAATAACTCTTATCTTTCCAAATGCAATTGCACTTCTAAAGTAAGTTGTATATTCTTCTGATATGACATTATCTTCATCTATTACACAGAAAGATGCTTTTTCACATTTTGTTATGGCATCTATCTTATGACCAAACTTAGCTCCATGAAAATATATTTTGCAATCGCAATAAATATAACTAATTGGAACTGCATAAGGATAATCTTCATCACCTAATACTGCTAATACACCTGACGTACCTTTTTCGAATATCTTAATTGTTTCGTTCTCTGTAAGTAACTGATTTTTTCTACGCATTTCTCTAAACATAATTTTTCTCCTTCATAAAACTTATTGCTGTTGTAAAAAACAAGCATCCATATGTACATCTTCTATGACCTAATGATGTCCACATGAATGCTTATAGCATCCCTACCCGGTGGCAGTTTTTATTCTTCTTTTATTTTTAATAATATCATTTCTAAATAAAAGAGTCAAATTCTCCTTTATCTATATGTTATATGCCTTATAAAAATATTTTTTACTTAAGAATTAATTTATAACATATTTTGTAAACACCCTACTATTAGATTTTCAAGGAACATCGTTCGTATATTCACTTTTAATACTTACGTCGCAGTTATTTCATATTATCAACTATACACATTAAAAGCAAGACAATAAGCATATTGACTTGAGGGCATACTATCACAGTAGCATAACTCATTAAAAAGAAAAATCTATACTTTTTTGTGAATTACTATTATAATATTAATGCTGTTTATTATGCAAATTAAGAAATGGAGGTGTCGAATTGAAAAAGATTAAATTACAAAACAGACCTTTTGGCCCGTTTCCTACTATACTTGTAGGAGCAAATGTGAATGGAAAGCCTAATTATGTCACTGTAGGTGCATGCGGAGTAGTAAGCCTTAAGCCAGTGCTATATGTATCGCTTAAGGATAGTCACTACACAACTTTAGGTATTAAGGAAAATGGTTATTTCAGTGTCAACATACCTTCTGCGGACTTGGTTCAAAAGACCGATTATTGTGGTATAGTATCGGGTCATAAAACAGACAAGTCTAATTTATTTACATCATTTTATGATGAACTTGGAAAAGCACCAATGGCTGAAGAATGCACGATGAATTTTCTATGTAAAGTTATCCAAACCATTCCTGTCTTTGATTTTCAAATGTTTTTAGGAGAAATAGAAGCTGTATACGTTAATGAGGAATGTATGACAGATGGCAAACCTGACCCATTAAAAATTAACCCACTAATGATGATGGGCTCAAATTATTATGATTTAGGCAAAGACGTAGGTACTTTATTTAAAACAGGTCTAGAAATACTACCTAAATAGTTAAATAAGGACTATCCTCATAAGGTAGTCCTTTTGACTTTTATATTTGTTATCATATATGTGGATAATAATGTCACATTAAGAAAGTAGCAATATTCTTTAACAGAGCCGTAATATAACAATAACTTTATAGCATCATCTATTGTGACACATAATCTTTGTATTACAACGTAAAAACACCCCAAAATTCAAATTTGAATAATGCGGTGCTTGAGTAATTGTTCGCTTTTTCAGTTGTGACGTTAAATAAGAATGTTCCGACTAAAAGTTAAATTATTTGTATTTACTTAACTATTTTTTCTTAAGTGGTATTTTAAAATCTTTTTCCTTGTTATCTTCTTTACCTTTGATCACCAAATATAATTTTGAGATTTTTTCAAAATAAGGGCTCTCAAAAGTAGCCGTTTCTTCACAAAAGTTAGAATTCTCTACCTCGCCACTTCCACTAATTCCGCATTTGTATTTGTATTTGTTTCCATTATCATCTTCAAGATATACACCATTAACACTCATATTAATTGGTACTAAAAATTTAGCATTGGCAACAGTAGGATATAAATTTACATATTCTATATTTATACTGGAATTTTCATCTACATCAGTATCTTTTATATAATTAATTTCCTTAGCGTTTTTAAATTTGTCATCAACTTTTATATTCAATATCCAATTTCCATTAATAACTTTAGGAGCTTTGTGAAATAATCTATCGAAAAATTTCATCCTTTTATACATATCAGGTTGTATTGTATTATCGTAAAAATTATAAAATTTAATAGTAATACTGTCAGGTATTTCTGCTATTTTAGTCTTGTTCCCAGTAAATTCAAAAATTCCTTTCTTTACTCTTGATTTTTTGAAACTTCCCTTATCAACATCCATATAGTATAAAGAATTATATACAACATGATCCTCAAAAGTAACACTTTTTTTAGCTAGGTCTTTTTCAATATCATCCCAGTCTCTATTATCAACCAATATTCTCCCTTTGTTATCTATAATTTGAAATGAATAATAGTTTATATCCTCCCAATCATTATATTTACTATCAGCTTTTACAGTATATCCCATAATAATCTGATTTCCACTTATAGCAAACTGATCTATGGTTACTGTAAGCCCCTTATCCTCAACTGACTTAGAAAAGTCATTCTTATTTTTATCAGTTCCTTGAACATATCCATTTTCAATAGCATTGTCAATTCCTTTATCTCTAAAATGACTAATTAAGTTTTTTACTCCTTGTGATGTATCACTTACATACTCAGCAAAAACAGGTGAAGTTTTATTTAAAAATACACATAAAGCAAACATAGCTGCTAGAACCCCTGTAGCTTTTAAGAAATTATTTTTATGTCTATTTTTAGCTCTTTTAATAGCTTTATCTATAACTAAATCAACTTCCTCTGGAACTTCTATTAATTCTAGTTTTTCTCTAAAAGATTTCTTGTCATAATCCATATTCCTATACCTCCAATTCAATTCTTAGTTTTTTTAAAGCCTTATGGATATAAGTCTTTACTGTTCCGATAGGGTAGTCCATAATATCAGCTATCTGAGGAACAGTTAAATCATTAAAGTACCTAAGTATTATTATCATCTTAAATTTGTCCTCTAATGTATCAATAGCTTTATATAAATCCAATAATCCTTCTCTGTTATCAACTGATTCATGTTTTTCAGTAATATCAATATTTTTGCTAAAGAATATCAACCTTTTTCTTTTATTTATGTAGGTGATACAGCTATTTATGAGTATTCTCATTAGCCAAGTATTAAAATACTTTTCCTGTTTTAATTTTTTTATTGATTTATAGGCTTTATAAACAGTATCATCTAATATTTCTAATGAATCATGTTCGTTCTTTGTATAATAAAACGCTGTTTTATATAGAACCTCTTTATTAATTTTTATAAGTTCGCAAAAAGCGTTTTCATCTCCACTTTTTGCTTTAATAGCCAACTCCTCTGTATTCATATAGTAATCCTCCAAGTAAGATATAATATTATTACTGATAATAACCTGCTATCTATTAGACATTTCAAACTATACTTTCGTTTTATTTATTTTGAAATTTTATATTTTAATTTCCTATAGTAACTTAGATTTTACACAAGTATAATTTTATGAAATTTAAAAAAAGCTGCTATAGCAGCTTTTTTAATTCGTAAAATATTACTATCATGGATTAATCATAACATATTTTGTAAATACCGTATTATCCAATTTTCAAAGAACATTTTACTTCGCATTTTATTTGAAGTGCGACTTAAAAACACCCCAAAATTCAACTCATGAATAATGCGGTGCTTGAGCAATTGTTCGTTTTTTCAGTTGTGACGTTAAATAAGAAAATTATTCACTTTAATTTGATTTAATCTGACCTACAAATTGAAATTTATCGTGCTTCACATTATGCTTATTTTTCCCACTTCTTTACACACCATATAATATCTGCAATTAGTAAACCAAATGATAGACCAAAACCTGGAGAACTTATTGCGAAAAAAGTGTTATTTCTCATAATTATGGAAAAAACAACACCTACAAATAAACCAATTATCATTCCAATAACAAGATATTGGGTAAGTCCATTATATTTATTATTGTTCAAGTCAATCCCCCCTATTATGTCGATAATCTCCAGTACAAATTTCTATTTATCTATAATACTATACAATCCTTTACTTCGCAATATTATAACTATTTTGATTTTATCGATAGTAATTGTATCATAATTTTCATAAATAAACTCACTTAATTCCCAATATATCTTAAATGATTCTGTTTTTTCATCGCATTATTCAATTTTCAAAGAGCACCGTTCATATTTTCAGTGTTATCAGTTAAGTCACAATCTAATCATACTGTGACATAAAAACACCCCAAAATTCAATTCATGAATAATGCGGTGTTTTAAAATTATTCTTTTATATTTTGTACGCTGCTTTCAAAGAGTATCATATTAAATATACCCGTTACCTACTACACTTGAGTGGTATTCTTAATATATTAGTATCTATAAAATTTTAGGTATTTTTCAATATTTGACTGTATATATTCAGCACTGTGATTACCAGGGAATACATGATTTTAAGAATTTATTTCTTTTTCTTTAAATTTGTAGGTTTTTTCTCAGTTCCAAATTACTACAACAACATTTAAAGGTATTAAAAGAGTTATACTATCTTCTCTTGGCTTAAAAAATAGGGATATGTGGTGTAAAAGGCATTTGAACAAGATTAGAGATTCTTAGTTGTTTTTGCAAAATATATGTATGTTCCAAATTATTGTTTGAGCGTTCAGCGAGTTATGATTTGGAACCATATATTTTAAGAAAAAACAATTTAGAATCTCTTATCAAAGTGAGTTGCCGATCTCGCCACATATCCCATTTTTAAACCAAGGGCAGTATAACACCCTTTTAAGTCTTAAATTCCTTATTTTTTGTAGAATTTCTTTATTGTTTCACAAACAAAATCTACTTCTTCTTCTTTTAATTCTGGATATATTGGTAATGCTAATATTTCTTTTGATACTTTTTCTGCTACTGGGAAGTCTCCTTCTTTATGTCCTAAGTAGCTGAAACATTTTTGCATGTGTAGTGGTATTGGATAGTAAATACTATTCCCTATTTCATTTTCTTTTAAGTAAGCTACCAGTTCATCTCTTCTTTCAGCACGTATATTGAATACATAATATACTGGTTTTTGATCTCCTTTTATTTTAGGGAATCTTATATATTCACAATCCTGTAATTTTTCCATATACATATTAGCTATTTCTTCTCTCTTTTTAATAGCATCATTTATATATTTTAATTTTACTGAAAGTACAGCAGCTTGCATACTATCTAGTCTTGAATTATATCCTATATAATCATAGTGATATTTTTTAGATGCTCCATGTACTCTAAACATTCTAGTTCTTTCTGCTAATTCGTCACTATTAGTAACTATCATACCTCCGTCACCATATCCACCTAATGTTTTAGTTGGGAAGAATGAAAAAATACCCATATCTCCTATAGTTCCTGAATGTCTATAGCTGTCTCCATTACCTTTCCATCTCATTCCAAAAGCTTCTGCTGCGTCTTCTAAAACTCTTAAATCATTTTTATTTGCTATTTCCATTATTTTATCCATGTTATTCATTTGTGAGAATAAATGAATTGGAAGTATTCCCTTTGTTTTAGAATTTACTTTTGATTCTATTTGGTTTAAGTCCATTTCAAAAGTTTCTTCGTCTATATCTACAAATACAGGTGTAGCTCTATGTTTAGCTATACAAGATGTAGATGCTAAGAATGTAAATGGTGAAGTTATAACTTCAGCTCCATTTTCAAAACCTAAAATATGAGAAGCTATTACTAAAGCATCTGTACCTGATGCTACGCCTATAGCATGTTTTGCTCCTGTATATTCTTTTATAGCTTCTTCAAAATTTTTAACTTGTGGTCCAAGTATAAAACTTCCACTTTCTACTACATCAAATATAGCCTTATCAAATTCAGCTTTTTTTTCTAAATATTCTCTTTTAGATGTATAAAAGTTAACCTTCACTTATATCACTCTTTCTTTTTTATTTTTATTTAATAATCAAAATTTTCTATTTTAGCTTTGCTTATTTCATAACTTTTTCTACTGCAGCTACAAGTTCTTTAGCTACATACTCTGCATCTTCTAAAGATAATGTAGAATATACTGGTAGAGAAATCTCATTAGCATATTGTGCATATGCATTTGGATAGTCCTCTATATTGTATCCTAAATTTTTATATAATGTAAACATTGGTAATGGTTTAAAATGTACATTTGTTGCTATATCTTTTTCAGCTAATATTTTTATTACTTCATTTCTTTCAGCTTCCCCAAATCCTTTTATTCTTAATGGATATAAATGATATGAAGTTTCTTTAGTTTCATCTTTTTTAAATGGTATTATAGCCCAATCTTTTTCAGCTAACACCTTTGTATAAGTATCAAATATAGCTTCTCTTTTTCTTAGCATTTCTTCATATCTTGTAAGCTGAACTAAACCTATAGCTGACCCCATATCTGTCATATTGCATTTATGTCCATCTGTTACTATATCATATTCCCACGCTCCGGCTTTCATCTTTGATAAAGCATCCTTTGATTGCCCATGTAGAGATTGTAATTTAAAATCTTTGTGTAAATCTTCTCTTCCTTTAAAGTTGTTATTTTCAAAAGTTATTGCTCCACCTTCTGCTGTTGTAAGGTTTTTTACTGCATGGAAAGAAAATACATGGAAATCTACTTGGCCTCCAACTTTTTTCCCTTTATAAATAGCACCTAAAGAATGGGCTGAATCAGATACTAAAATTATATCTTCACGACCTTTAGCCTTTAAAACTTCCTTAATTGCATCGTAATCTACAGGCACTCCTCCAAAATCTACTGTATATATAGCTTTAGTTTTTGGTGTTATTGCATCTGCTAATTTTTCTATATCTATTAAAAAACTATCTTTTGCTACATCTACAAATTTTGGTTTTATACCTCTATGCAAACATACACTTGCTGTAGCTGTATAAGTATAAGGAGTAGTTATTACCTCATCTCCTTCTTTTATATCAAAATCTTTTAATATAAGCTCTAATCCTGCTGAAGCACTAGATACTGCTACAGATTTATTTGTATCACAATACTCTGCTAAATTATTTTCAAATTGTTGTGTTTTAGGACCTGAAGTTATCCAACCAGATTTTAGCACCTCTACTACTGCATCTATCTCTCTTTCTGTAATATCTGGTGGTGAAAATGGTATCTTTTTCATTATAATCCTTCCCTTCATTTAACAATTGATTTTTTATTTTAAAATAATTTTTATTTATTTTTTACCTTTAAAATATCCCGTATCCTTTGTTATGTAAATATTTTCTTTTTCTTTTATATTATCTTCTAAATAATCATAAATCTTTTTTAAATCCTTTGAAGATAAATTTACTTTATTATTTCCTGGCATAGAAAATATATAGTCTAATATATATACAGGATCTGTCACCTTTAAATTGTCTTTATATCTTTTCAATTCTACCATATTAAAATATTCTGATACAATTTTTAATCCATTTTCTAATTGAAAACTATCTGTAATTTCCCAGCTTTCACTGGTTAAATTATATATATCAAATGTAGAAATTATTTCTCTTATTTCTTTCATGTGATTTTTACCAACAGTGGAGGCAAATAAAATCCCCTCACTTTTCAATACTCTATTTATTTCTTTTAAAGCTTTATTTATATTAGGCACATGATAAAGCATATGATTTGCTATAACTACATTGAAACTTTCCTCTTCAAAAGGAATATTTTCTGCATTTACAATTTTAAAATTAAATCTACTTCTTTTTTCCCTTAAATTTTTTTTAGCGTCCTTTAGCATGCCTTCTGAAAAATCTGTTAATGTTATTTCCCAATTTGAGGGTATATGATTAAAATTTTTATTCCAAAGACTAGCATCACCACAACCTAGCTCTAATATCTTTATATTAGAAGTTTCCTTTAAATCTAAGCTATTTAATTCTGATGCATTATAATTATCTATTTTCTCATTATTATTTTTACAATCTAAGCTGTTTAGTCCTGACATATTAGTATTATTTATCTTCTCATTATAATTTTGACAGTTTGAACTTATCCTACTTAATTCATGTTTTAGTTCTTTAAAAAACCAGGACATCCAACCTTCTTTATTTGTACTAAAAAGTTCATGAATAGCTATTCTTGCCCTTAAGTTTGATGCATTTTCATATTGCTGAGTCCAATTTTTATCAGAATTTATGGCACTTATTATATTTATAAACTTATCCCAATCCATTTCTTTATTAAAATCTATGGTATCCGCAGCTTCATCTATAGCTTTTATAATAGATTGTATATGCTTTATTTTTTTCTTCATTATTTCCTTTTGAATTTCTAAAGACTTTTTAAAATCTTTATGATTCAAATCATACTTCATTATATTAGCTATATCCTCTAGGGAAAGCCCTATAAATTTAAGAGTTAATATCTTTTGTAGTTTACCAAAGTCCTCTTTGCTGTACAATCTATGCCCTAATTCATTATGGCTACTGGGAACTAATAACCCTATTTTGTCATAATATCTTAAAGTCCTTATGGTTACTCCAGCTTTTTTAGCAAATTCTCCTGTGGTAAATAATTTTTTTGAGGTATTTTTCATATTAATCACCTCTACAATAATATATCATATCATGTTTACTTAGCTTCAATCTTTTTATCGAAACAGAAGCTAAGCCTTGCTACACACCTAGATAAGTATATTTGATTGTTTTTTATTAAAATTAAATAAAAAAGCAATTTTTTTCTGCTCTAATTACTTTTATAAACTATTTTATAGTCTATAAAGCTCTAACAGCAATCTAACTGTGCAAAATTTTATAATAAATTAGTGTAGGATATATATCCTACACTAATTTATATTATTATATTAACACATGACGTAAGGTAATGAGCAATAGTTATTTTTAAAATCTACATTTTTAATGTATCTCAATCTTTTTTCTTTTGTTGTTATCTTGATTTGTTTTAGGAATAGTAATCTTTAAAACCCCATTATTAAATGAAGCATCTATTTTATTTTCATCAGCATTATCTATATAGAAATTTCTCTTAAATTCACCATAATGTCTTTCATGCCTAACATAGTTTTCTTTTTTATCTTCTACTGATTCTTGCCTTTTTGCATTGATTACTAAATAATTGTTATGAAAATCTATAGATATATCCTCTTTTTTTGTTCCTGGAAGATCCGCTTCTATTAAATAGTTTTCATCTGTTTCTTTTAAATCCACATTAAAGTTTTTATTGATATTACTCATTTCTTTAAAGTAATCATCATTAAAGAAATTCTTTACAAATGGTGAAAAAAAATCATCGTGTCTAGCTAAATCATCTTCTCTAAAAGGAATCAGTTCAAACATTATTAAATTCCTCCTTTGTTTAATTTAGGTGTTTTGTTCCTTTTATATTAACCATTAATATAGTATCAAGCTATATAATTATTATTAGAGGAATATAATAATAATAAACTAGAAATATTTACTTCAACTCATCATACAATTCTCTTACTGATTTTTTTAAAACCGGATGTATAAAATTTTCATCTATATCACACAAAGGCTTTAATACAAACTCTCTGTTTTCCATATCCTTATGAGGAATAACTAAATCTTTTTCATTTATTATTAAATCATCATAAAAAATAATATCTAAATCTATAGTTCTAGGTCCCCATCTTCTTTCTCTTACTCTATTTAACTGTTTTTCTATGTTTAAAAGCTCCCCTATTAAATCTTCTGGAGTTAAATTAGTTTCTATTTTTACTACTCCATTTAAAAAACTATCTTGATCTAATACTCCATAGGGTTCTGTTTCATATATAGAGGATACTTTAATTATTTCCATTCCTCTTTCTTCTATCTTTTCCAATGCCCTTTTTATGTAACTTTCTTTTTCACCTATATTACTCCCAAAGGCCACATAAACTGTATGCATATATTATCACTTCCTTAAGGATTTTCTATATATGTTTATATTTTATTTATAATACTCTCATCTTTTTAAAACTCTTTAATAAATAGAAATTTATATTTATTATCCTTGACGCCCATTGGATTGCCTCTCCATATTTTCTACAACGATATCATGAATATCACCTAATGAAGCACAATACTCAAGCACTTTCCATGGGGTATTTGTATGAAAATGAATTTTAATCAATTCCTCATCACCAACCGCAAGTAAGCAGTCGCCTTCAATGTTTTTTGTAATATACTCATTTATTCTATCTTCTGAAAGATTTTCACCTTCAATTAATAACTGGGTATCAAATCTATATTCAAGCATAGCTATTCTCCTTTTCCGTTTTACAAATTCTAATTTTTTCTTTTATTATATAAATTTATCTTACAGCCCTAAAAATCAGAAGATACAATTTAAATTATAATTTAATTTTGATTATATTTTTTATAATATAATTATATTTTTCTTACTGCCTCTAACATTCTTATGGCTCTTATATTTTCTTTTACATCGTGTACCCTCACCATCTGAATTCCTACATCTACCGCTAAACAGGATAAAGCTATGGTTCCTTCTAATCTTTCTTCTGTAGGTAAGTTTCCTAAAACTTTTCCTATGGTAGCTTTTCTTGAGGCTGCTAAAAGTACTGGAAGATTAAAGCTTTTTAATTCTTCTATTCTATTCATTATTTTTAGATTATGCTCTACAGTTTTTCCAAAACCTATGCCTGGATCTAATATTATTTTATCCTCTGTTATACCATGAGATTTGCAGTACTCTATTCTCTCATTAAAATAAAGATGAATTTCTTTCATTAAATTCTCATAAACTGGATCTATTTGCATATCCTTTGGTTTTCCTTTTACATGCATAAGTATTACAGGTACATTGTATTCTTTAACTACTTTCACCATATTTTCATCATACTTCATAGCACTTATATCATTTACTATGTCTGCACCTGCCTCTATGGCAGACTTTGCCGTATTTGCTCTATAAGTATCTATGGAAATTATGACATCCTTAAATTTATTCTTTATCTCTCTTATAACAGGAACTACTCTTTTTATTTCTTCCTCTTCATCTACTGGGTCAGAACCTGGTCTTGTGGATTCTCCGCCTATATCTAAAATTTCTGCACCTTCTTTTAACATCTTTTCTGCAGTTTTTAAGGCTTCTTCTGTAGAATCTTTTCTAGAACCCTCATAAAAAGAATCTGGAGTACAATTTATAATTCCCATAACCTTTAAATTTTCATAGTTTATTTCTCTTCCATCCTTTAGAACTGTTTTAACAGCTCCATTATTTTTAATATAGTTTTCTAATTCCCCTACTATTTCTTCTATTCTAAAAAAAGTCATGCATTTAAGCTTTTGCAATAATTTTTTGTACTGTCTTTTGGTTCCTAATAAAATTATATCTGAAGTTTCCACTTTGCAATTTATACAATATTTATTTACAGCACAATCTCCACCTAAAGCCAGTATTTCTTGCTTTATTATATTGGCTGCAGGAGCTAGCACATTAAAAATTTTTAAAGGGGTAATATTATTTTTATTCATAAATATATTCATACTACCCTCATGTACTTCTATCTTATTGAACTCTTCTGGGAAACTATTTTTATTTAATTCTATAATTATTTTAAACACCCCTTTTCTTTATAACCATTCTGTTAAGTTATATAAACATTGAACTATCTCAAACTGAAATTTACTTTAATTATTTCTCATAAATTCTTTATTATTATCCGTTGTAAACCACGCCACTAGTTTCTGTTTCCCAAACTTCTATTTCATATAAGCTACAATTATCTCTTTTTAGTTTTGTATAAAGTTTATCCCATATCCATACTGCTATATTTTCTGCTGTTGGTTGTTCTATTATGTCATTTATATAAGCATGATCTAATATATCTAATACATTTTCTTTTACTATAGCTTTAAGTTCTGTAAAATCTATTACCATATCTTCCTTGTCTCTTTCACCTGAGATCTTTATTACTAGTCCATAAGTATGGCCATGAAGTCTTTCACATTTTCCATGGTAATGTATTAGATTATGTGCTGCATCAAATTTGAATTTTTTAATAAGTATCATAGTATAACTCCCTTTCCTCTATATAAATACATTCGATATATATTAGTATATCAAAAGTACATTATATTAATAAAACAACATTATATATAATTATATTTGTCCTTTTAAGGAATTACAATTTTTTTAAATCATAAAAAGTTAATAAAGTAAAAAACTTTATGATTCTATGTAATAGATATCAGCTTTTTTATTTATAAAATTTGTTATAAAAAAATATTACTGAAAAAATTAATCTTTTCAGTAATATTTTTAATAACATATCTATATTTTTTAAAACTCTGTTATTTTCTTAAACTCATAATTATTTTTTTCAAAGGCTTTTATTATCTTCTTTAAGGGTGAATTGTCTTCATAAGTATATTCTACTGATCCATCTTTATTAGTTTTAAATTTTATAAAACTGGATTCTATGCTAGGATGATAGAAAAAACTACCTAATGTACCTTCATCTAAGTTATTAATCTTTTCTATAACCTTATCTGCATGTTTTACACCATCAACATAATCTAATGGAGTTGGTATATAAGTAACCGTTCTACCCTGTGATTTTCTTTTAGCTATGTTACCCATAGATGCAAATTTAGGTGGATCATACATATAATTAAAATATTGTTCTATTATCTTAGTTTCTTCATTTGTGGCTGAATAATGAGCACTTTCAAAAAATCCTACAGGTATATCTAGAACTTTTGCACATTGAATAGCTTTTTGAACTCTTTCTCTTATAATAGATTCATCGTTATTTCTTGTCTCATCAAATTCTATACCATCTATACTTACTTCCGCCCCTGATTGATGAGTATATCCATGAAGTCCTATAATGCCTCCTCTATCGATAAAATAATCTAAAGTATATACAAAGTTGGCATTATGTATATTAAAATCTCTAGATGCATCGTCATCTATATTATTCTTAGGATCTAAATATCTTGGAACCCATGCTACATGAAAAGGTATATTTTTAGAGTACAGATAATCTGATATTACTCTTAATTTTTCTAATTCCTCTGGAGTTTTATATCTTTGATTAGATGTTATATCCTCAAGCCTTACAAAGGCTGGCTTTCTTTTAGAATCCTTATTATTATTTTCTATTTTTTCTTGTTCTTTGTTTTTATATAAACTTATTATTTTTTCAGTTTCATTCCAGCTTGCTTTTAATCCCACTATCTTGTTAAAATCAAACAAAGACATATACATTATATCCTCTTTTAAAATTGTATCTTTTCTAAGTTTATATTTTTTCCCAGAGATATTAGCCAAATTTTTATGAATATCTATCTTTTTATTATTAATTTCTGTGTGGACCTTACCCTCTTTTATTATATAATTCACACCAATTTGGTCTAAAACATTATTAACTGGAACGTAGTATCTGTTTTTATCCATATATATTGGTAGCTTTAAATTTAATATTTTATCTTTATATTTTAATTTAATATCCACCTTACTTAAATTTAGCCCTGAAAACTTGGAATATTTCTCTTCTTTCATCTTTTGCTCATCTTTTTTGCTATTTTCTTTAACCTGTGCCTCATTCTCTTTAGCTCCTACAAAAAAATAACTAGTAATCCCTATCAAAAAACAAAACAAAATAAGTATTAAAATTTTAGTTTTTTTCATATTGTACTCTCCTTAAGATGTTGTAAAGTAAAAAATTATAATATATATTTTTTAGTTCATAATTATATAATTTTTACGTAAAACTTAACTTTGTATAAAAAATCATCTCTAATATATCCTTCCCCCTTTAGCAAAATAACATATTATATTTTTCCATAATTTTATTCTATAATAAACTACTGGCTTTTTTCAGTTACAAATAGTTTACAATTTCATTTAATAATTAAAATACAAAATCACTATCAAAATTTAAAATAACACTAAAAATAGCATTATTCATTTTGATAGTGATTTTCTAATTTTATGGCAAAGAAATAAGCATCCCTATTACCTTCACCTATATTTTTTTTAATTTTACTACAAAGAAGTAAGCATCCCTACTACCTTCGCCTATACTTTTTTAATTCTATCGCAAAGAAGTAAGCATCCCTACTACCTTCGCTTATACATTATAAGCCATTTATTTGGCCTATTAGCTTTAACTAAATTTTATGATTTACTTATTTTTCTTATTGACTTTAACTACATTTTATGATCATTTATTTTCCTTATTGACTTTAACTATATTTTATGAACCACTTACTTGGCTTTTTACTGTTTGAATTTGCTGTTGTGAAGCTTGTGCTGCTGGCTTGTAGAAACCTTTTTGTTTTGCTACAGTATAAAAATCATATTGACTTGTTTCACAACTATTTCTCATTTGTTGAATTTCTTGTCTTAATTGTTGATTATCTGTCTCAGAAATTACAGTAGAATATCCTGTTAAACTAGCTTTTAACGCTGATAGCGTATCATTTATCATATCTTTATCTTGCATAATTATACCTCCTTAAACTATCCTAAAAAAGTCATTAATTTTTGTTTTGTATTATGAGCATCCTGTGCTGATTTTTGGAACATTTGTTTTATTTGTTGATCCTGTGCTTGCTCTCCATAAGCGTTTAATTTGTTACATGCAGTTTCATGTTTACTTATTAATTCTCTTAGATTTTGAAGTTCTAATTCAGTTAATTGCATTTTAAAACAACTCCTTTTCAAATACTACAATAGTAGTTTTAACTTCTAAAAAAAATATATTCTTAAAAATCACATATACATACAATTTCATGTGGATACACATTTTTCCAATAGCTTCAACCTTTATTTTTTAATTTTTTTGTTTTTTAGGGAACCACCCTTTTTTCACTCTTTCCTTTTGCTGAAACAACTCCAGTATTCCCCATAAAAAAGTAAGTCCTCCTATACCTAATCCCCCTGATAAATAAACATTATCTATAATTAATGATAAAACTATAAGTCCTACTCCTAATATTAAAAAACTTGGCCAAATTTTAATTCCAAAATGATATTCTCCTTTTATTACAATAACATGTCCTATCCCTGTAAAAAATAACATAAATAGCCCCATAATTATTCCTGTAAAATTCATAACATTATTTCTCCTTCCAGTAGATCTATTTTGAAATCATAAACACAATATCCTAAAATATATTTAATTTTAATATAGGAAAAATAAAAAATACACGTAATAAACATATGAATAAGCTTTAGTAGTTCTTAATTTGGCGTAGTTAAAAACTTTTGTAATTCCTCACAGGACGTGAGGAGCCCGTGGTGAAGCCACGGATAGCGCCTCCACTGGGTAAAAAATTTTTAATGAAGCCGAATTTAGAACTTCTTGGCGAAATGAATTGGTTTATGAGTGTATTTTTTATTTTTGTAACTTTAAAATTAAATCTATCTTTCTAGTTTTCCTATTATATTTACATTATTTATTTTTGCCCTTATATTCTCATATTCTTCTTTATGTATTGCTGCTATTATAGTGGTAGCTGGCCCATTAGATTTTTTAATATCTATAGATATATTTTCTTCTAATTTTAGTTTTAAATTATTATTTCTAGCCAAAATTTCTCCCTCATACAATATTCCCTTAGATCCTACTGGTACAATTTCATATACTTTAGGGTTTTCCAATAATATTTTTATATCTTCATAATCAACAATTTCTTTATCATCATAAATATTAATTTCTTCTCCTACCTTAGGTATTCCCACAGATATTAGCAAAATATCATCCTTATTATGTTTTTCATTATTTCCACCAAAGTTATTCACATTGTTAACTTTTATTACAGAATTATCCACTATGCCTAAAACAGTTATCCCCAAACCTGTGGAGAAGCTGGGAAAGTTTTCCTCAGTGCTTCCTGTTAAAACAACTTCATCAATACCAGCTCTTTTTAATTCACCTTTTATACCATCTATTATTTCTCTCCCTGTAGGATTCATTTCACAACATAACGCATTAGTAACTGTTACAATTTCCGCTCCTGTACACATAACCTCTAAAATACCTACTCTAATAGTAAATTTGCCTGTATAAAAAGCTGGTATTTTTAATATATCATTTTTTTTAGAACCAATACTTCCTGAACTATCACAAGCCACAACTAAGGTTTTATCTTTATCTAGAGAAATTAATGTTAAGTCCCTTACCTTTTTCACATTCATAAAACTAACTCCCTTTCTTTTATATCTTGTGTGCATTACTATACAACCATTGAATCATTTCCAATTTATTCAAATTCTTACTTCCATTAAAAGTTAATGGAAAATCCTACTTTCATTAAAAGTTAAAAGAATTTTTCTAATGTCCCTCTTGTTCTTATTAGGAGATTTCAAGATAGATTTAATTTTAGCATAGCAAAGATAAAAAATACACGTAATAAACATATGAATAAGCTTTAGTAGTTCTTAATTTGGCGTAGTTAAAAATTTTTGTAATTCCTCACAGGACGTGAGGAGCCAGTAGTGAAGCCAAGGATGGCACCTCTACTGGGTAGAAAATTTTTAATGAAGCCAAATTTAGAACTTCTTAGCGAAATGAAGTGATTTATGAGTGTATTTTTTATCTTTGCGCCTTTAAAATTAAATCTATTTTATTTTGAAACACCATCTATTAAAGTTTTTACATCATTAATAAAATTAATAAAAATGTTATTTCACCTAGTTCATTACAAGCTCCCAAGGTATCACCTGTAAGTCCATTTATTTTATTTAAACATAATAAATAAAATAAATATGTTATTATTAACACTGCTATAAATGAAATTATTGTAATTTTTAATCCTAAAAAATATGTATTCATTGCTAATGCTATTATAGTAATAAGAAATATTATAGGTTTACTCATATTTCCTATAAATATATTTCCTGAACCATTCTTTTTTGCTGTTCTTTTAGATAAGCATAAAAATAAAATACTAATTCTTCCTATAACAGGTGCTAAAATTATAGCTATACTACAGTCTTTTAAAACTAAGGAATAAAGCAGCTGGTATTTAAGTAATAAATTAATTATCATTGCTATAGTTCCAAAAGCCCCCATTCTGCTATCTTTCATAATTTCTATTATTCTTTCCTTATCTCTTAAAGAAAAAAATCCATCACAGGTATCTGCTAATCCATCCATATGAAGGCTCCCAGTAATCATAGCTGTAAATAAAAGCAATAACACTATTATTACATTAGGTGGTAAAAAATTTTTAAGGCCTAAATATACTAAAAACTCTATTCCACCTATAATAGAAGCTACTACAGGAAGAAAAAAAGCTCCCCTTCTAAAATTTACTTTTTCACATTGTAAGTCTTTATTTACAGGTATACGTGTAAAAAATTGAATCATTAATAAAAAATCATTTAATATACTCTTCATGTTTCCCCCTCTTTTATATTTATTATTAATTACCTAAATTTCGTATAAACAAAAATTTATTAAATTCCATATTATAGTTTTCCAAAAATAAATAATGGATAATATTCATGAGAGACACCCTTTCTATGTTCTATTTCATTGCTTAACATATTATGAAAAGGGTGTCTCTTCTTCTATTTTTTGTTCAAAAATATCCTATAGTAATTTTACAATAACAACATATAGCTATTCTCACTACATTCTTATCTATTTATAGACTTTTTTATTGTGTTATTTTTTTGTATCTTCTTTAGGAGTTTCTTGTGTAGGTTTATCCTTATCCTTATCTTTTTCTTTATCCTTATCTTTGTCATTAGTGTCATTTGGCTTAGCTTTAGGATCATCTTTTTTCGGTTCCTCTGGTTTAGGAGTTGGTTTAGAATCATCTTTTTTCGGTTCTACCGGTTTAGGCGCTGGTTTTTTAGGTCCTACTTTTGCTAATCCTTCTATTGGTCTATAAAAATCATCAGAAACAAGCTCCTTACCTATTACTTTGCCGTTTTCTAAGATATTTTTATAAACTCTTACTTTATATCCCGTGTATGCATTTTGTACAATCTCTTGTTTTCCTTCTGGAAGATTAGGATCATCTTCAGTTTTCATATTAGCATTTATAGTATTGTAAACTTCATTCCAAATAGAATAAGTTCTTTTCTTCAATTCTGAATTAGAATATAAATTAAATATTATGCTGCTTCCATCAGCAATTCCTTCAATATAAATAGGATATGAAAAAGTATTTTTAAATTTATAATCTATATTTCCCCAATCTACAGTAGCATCCATTCCAAGTGGTACATAACTTGATGGTAACGTATGATGCATTCTTTCCGTAGACTTTATGTTGCTTAATAAAATAGTATTATATAATGTTGATGATACCTGACAAATTCCTCCACCTAATCCTGATTCCACTTGATTTCCTACTATGACTGGCCCAGATTGATACCCTCTTTGCTCTGTTCTTTCTCCTACTACTTGATTAAAACTAAAGGTTTCTCCCGGCATTAATACAGTACCATTTATACTCTTAGCACATATTTCAATATTGTTAGCTCTCTCTTGTGAAGATATACCGCCATACTCTGTATGGAATGTAGATATTAAAGTATTTATAGATGAAATTTTATCTGTAGTTACTTTAGGTTTAACTTCTACTATAGGAGCTTGGACTTCAACGTCTTTACTAGCGTCCCCATTCATACTATTGTTTATGTATTTTTGAAGTTTATCACTATCTAATTTCTTTCCAGCTCTATGTTTAACCAAGCTAACTTTTCCATCTGTACTGCTTACAGCTGCATTAATTGGATCTTTGTTAACATCCTTAGCTATACCATCTATAAAATTTTTCACCACTTCTTTATCATAAGAAAATCCTGTACTGATGCATTTATCATCTGGATCTACTATGATTTTATACTGACTAAGAATATTTAGTTTTTTTCCATAGTTAAAAGCTTCATCCAATGCTTTGTCCAAATTGTACTTCACATTTAACTTAGAAAATTCAAATGGATAGTTCTTACCTTCTGCCTTTATTACTAATTTTCTAGAAGGTAGTTTGTCTACATACTGCTCTTTTAAAAGCTTTTTAGCTTCTTCTAATGTTTTTCCTGATACATTTACATTTTCAATTCTGGTTCCGGGATAAAATAAAGTGCTATATTTTTTTACATACCTTTGCATATAACTTGTACATATAGCTATAACTCCTAATAAGATGACACCTGTTATAATTACACTAATTATAATTTTCCTTTTGTCAAATTTTTTACTACTTTTTTCTACCATAAGCATCACCTCTTCAACTTACACTTATTAATTACCTAGATTTGGTACAAACAAAAATTAAGAAAAACGGTATTATCTCATAAATAATTTTACCTTTACTCAAAAGACCTGTAAAGAAGAAACTACTTTCACATAGTACTAATCTCAAATTAACTTTGTAGGCAATATGTAATCTATAAACAAATTTCCATATTCATATTTAATTAATGTTATATCTCCATTTCTTGAAGCAAAATTCCAGTAAAAATCCATATTATTCTGAAGTATATAACTATATATCATTCTTATTACTCCTCCATGAGTAACTATTAAATAGTTCCCATCCTCTTCTTTTTGTATATGTTTCATAAAATTTTCTACTCTATTATAAAATACCACTGCACTTTCACCTTTAGGCGGGGCAAAATTTTTCCAATCCTTTTCCCATTTCTCTTGTTCCTTTGGATATAAAGAGCCTATTTCCTCATAGGATTTCCCTTCAAAAAGTCCAAAATCTATTTCATTTATTTTCTCATCTTTATAAATAATATTTTTTTCTTTATCATAAAATCTGTTTCTCTCTAAGATTCTTTCTGCAGTTTCTCTAGTTCTTTTTCTATCACTTATATAAATTTTATTGAACTTTACATCTTTTAAAAGTTCTCCTACTTTATAGCTTTGCTTTTCTCCCTTTTCATTTAATCCTACATCTAACTTACCATAAAAATTTTTTCTTTTGTTGTGTTCCGTTTCTCCGTGTCTTACTAAATATACATTCATCTTTCTCTCCTACTCTAATTTAGTTGGATGCAAATATTTTTTAACTTAAACATTATTAAATATCTAATAGGTATCCCAAAATAGATTTAACTTTAATATAGCAAATATAAAAAATATATGTAATAAACATATGAATAAGCTTTAGTAGTTCTTAATTTGGCGTAGTTAAAAATTTTTGTAATTCCTCACAGGACGTGAGGAGCCGGTAGTGAAGCCAGAGGAGGTTGCCTCTAACGGGTAAAAATTTTTAATGGAGCCATATTTAGAACTTCTTAGCAAAATGAATGGTTTATGAATATATTTTTTATATTTGCGCATTCACAATTAAATCTCTTTTAATTGTAACATTTTTCTAAGTATATCATAACCTATTAATATATAAATGAATAATTGCTTTTATAAAAATAAAGGGGAGTAGCTCGTCAAAGCTTTAAGCTTTGTTCATCAAATCGACATGCTGGTTTTTATAACCCGGTTTGGTGCAAGAATATATAGAAATCTTGGAGCAAGACCTTTGTTTTAACAAATTTTATTATTTGTTAAAACAAAGGTCTTATTTTTTTATATGTAAATAAAGCAAAAAAATTTATGAAATAAATTTATAAGTTAAATAGGAGTTTACTTAAAAATAAATCCTCTACTAATGCAGAATCTAAAAGGACTTATCTAAAGTAACTCCCACAAAAAGATAAATTATATATTTACTTTTAAGTTTTATACTATTAAATTGTAAACTTGAGTTGTTAAGAAGCATACAGATATAGCCATTATCGTAGGCATAATTACTGAAAATATAGTCCACTTTGTACTTCCTGTTTCTTTTTTTATAGTCCATATGGTGGTTCCACAAGGGAAATGTAAAAGGGAAAATAACATAGTATTTAATAAAGTTAAGTAGGTCCATCCATTTGAAATCAGTATATTTCTTAGCTGTTCTAAACTTTCAAAATCTATCATAGCTCCCTTAGATAAATAAGACATTATTAATATTGGTAGCACTATTTCATTGGCTGGAAGTCCTAATATAAAGGCTAAAAGTATAAATCCATCTAATCCAATAGCCTTACTAAAAGGATCCAAAGCATTAGCTACTTGAACCAATATAGTGCTATCTCCTACAGTTATATTTCCTAAAATATATATTATAGCTCCCGCTGGTGCTGCCACTACTATAGCTCTCATTAATACGAAGATAGTTCTATCTATAATTGATGTATATATCACTCTCCCTATTTGGGGCTTTCTATAGGGTGGTAATTCCAAGGTAAAGGATGATGGAACCCCCTTTAGCAATGTTTTTGATAATATATAAGAAACCAACAGGGTTATTCCTATTCCTATAAGTACAAGAAGGACTATCATAAGGGTTGCTATAAAACTACTTCCCCCGGATCCTTCAAATTTTAATCCAACAAAAATCATGGAAAGTGCTATTAACGTAGGAAACCTGCCATTACAAGGTACAAAGTTATTAGTTAAAATAGCTATCAATCTTTCCCTTGGTGATTCTATTATTCTACAAGCAATAACTCCAGCTGCATTACAACCAAATCCCATACACATAGTTAAAGCTTGTTTTCCATGGGCACAAGCCTTCTTAAAAGCATGATCCAAATTAAAAGCTATTCTTGGAAGGTAGCCTGCATCCTCTAATAGAGTAAATATAGGAAAGAAGATTGCCATAGGTGGTAACATTACAGATATAACCCAAGCTAAAGTTCTATATATCCCCAAAACTAGGATACCATGAAGCCAGGAAGGTGCATTTATATAATTAAAAAATTGTGTAAGCTTATCTTCTATAAAAAAAAGCATTTTAGCTAAAAGTTCTGAAGGTACATTGGCTCCTTCTATGGTTATCCATAAAACCCCTGCTAAAAGTAAAAGCATAATAGGTATTCCCGTAATTTTAGAAGTTACTATATCGTCTATCTTTTGTTGTGATAAAAATTTTTCTCTATTCTTTTTAACAGAATTACCTGCAATATCTTCTGCCTTATTATATATACTTTTTACTATTTCATCTCTTATTTTCTCATTGTAATTCTCTTTGAAATTCTCTATGTTCTTAAAAATCTCCTTTAGATTTTTATCTTTATTAGAATCTTTAGTTTCTATGTTTAACTTAACATTTTGGATCTTTATCTTATGTTTTTTGTCATCTATCTTATCATAATATTTTATGTTTAATTTATTTTTAGTATTTTTTATACTCTCATCCTTATCTATTTTTTTCACCTTAATCCCCCCTTTATTAAAGCACTTTTCATATCATAATTTAAATATTTACTTATAGAATTTAAAATAGACTCATCACCATCTAATAATCTTAAAGCTAACCATTGTAAGGATATTTCCCCGGGAAATACTTTTTCTAATAAAGAACTTATTTTTTTTATTTCACACTCTATTTCATTACTGTATTCCACTTTAACTGGATTAGTCTTTATATTTTCTAAAGCTAAGTTATAGACAGTATCCTTTAATTCATATATACCTTTATTACTTCTTGCAATGCTTGGTATAACAGGTACTCCTAATTCACTTCTTAGTTTATTTATATCAATTTTAATTTCTCTCTTTTTGGCTTCATCCATTAAGTTTAAGGAAACCACTACCCTAGGAGTAATTTCTAATATTTGAAGAAGTAGATTTAAATTTCTTTCTACGGAAGTAGCATCTACTACCACAACCACCACATCCGGTTTTCCAAAACAAATAAAATCCCTAGCTACCTGCTCCTCTATAGAACTAGCAAGCAGTGAATAGGTTCCAGGTAAGTCAACTACTATAAAGTTTTTTTCCTTATGATTATATTTCCCTTGAGCATTAGTTACTGTCTTTCCTGGCCAATTTCCTGTATGTTGATGTAGCCCTGTTAATGCATTAAAAACCGTGCTTTTCCCCGTATTAGGATTACCAGCTAAAGCTACCACAATATCATCTTTATTATCCTTTTCTACATTAAAGAGATCCTTTAAAGCTTCTTTTTTACCTGAAGTATAGGTTAATCCCATAAATATCATCCTTTCCTAAGATTTTAAATACTTTAT
The DNA here is from genome assembly GCF_001276985.1 of Clostridium botulinum. Lineage (GTDB taxonomy): Bacteria > Bacillota > Clostridia > Clostridiales > Clostridiaceae > Clostridium_F > Clostridium_F botulinum. The sequence goes on along the minus strand of NZ_LHUL01000004.1, from coordinate 440,722 downwards.
TTTTATTTAAAATCAAATAAACTTTACACCCGTAAAGTTTATTAATTTTTTAATTAAACTTTAAGTTTTCTAGCTTGTTCACTATAATACTTTAAGTTTTAAAAATCATTAATTCATAGTAACTATTATTTTGTCACCTTCTTCTTTTCTAAGAGCAATACAGGTATCTCTTATTAAATAAGCTGTAGGATCTCCCCAAGGACTTCTTCTTAAAACATAAACTTCTGTATTAGGCACCATACCTAGATCTAAAATCCTTTGCTTTAATAGCTCTTTTACTTTTAATTCTTTTACTTTGCAAGTTCTACCTACTGGTACCTCCGATAATTTACAACTTTCTGCCACATTACCATCTCCTATATATAACTCTATGTATTTATGCTATGAAATTTGTAATATTATTGTTACTGAAAGTTACTACAATAATTTTCTTTATTAATCTTTTGTGATACAATTTTTATTAAATGTTTTAAAAATTATATTTAAATGAATATTTTTCATACTTTAACAAATTATTTAAATGAGTTAAAATGTTGGTAGTAACTATTATTTTATAGGGGGATTGAAATGTTTAATTTTAAATTAAAAAGATCTTCCATAGATAAAAATATTAATAGCTTAAATGAAAAAAATATAGAAAAGCCCTGTAATATTGCAATCTATGAAGATAACTTAAAAGTTCTAACTAATAACCAAAGAAAAATAGTAGACAAACTTGATAAAAAAATAATAGAAACAGATTCTGTTACAGAATTACTAATTAAAATGACAAAGGATATATCTAATTATGTAGAAATGGAAATGGATTCTATATCTAAAGTTACAGGAGAAATAAGTAACTATTCTGCCATAGCAGAGGAGGTTTTCTCCAGTACAGAAAATTCAAAGCAAATATCAGAAAGCACCATGGAAGTTGCTAAAGAAGGCAATGAAGCTGCTTTAAATTCCATAGAGGCTATGAAAGAAATAGAAGGATCTATGTTATATTCTAAAACAGTAGTAAAGGATTTAAGTACTAAAGCTTTAGATATTAACAATATGCTAGATGTAATAAAAGATATTGCAAACAACACTAATTTATTATCTTTAAATGCCTCTATTGAAGCTGCAAGAGCTGGCGAGGCTGGTAAAGGCTTCGCAGTAGTTGCACATGAAGTAAAAAAACTAGCAGAAAGAAGTATGGATTCCGTTGATTTTATAGGAAATAATATAAAAGAAATAAATATTAGCATAGACAATGCTATAAAGGCTATAAATGAAACTATGAATAAAGTAAAAGAAGGTACCGAAATAGCTAATAAAACTATGGAAACCTTCAACAGCATAATATCTTCTATAAAAACTAGTACCTCTGTATCTGAAGAAATTAATGATGCTATTACAAAACAAATTGGCCATTTAGAAAACGTAATTAACTCTACTGAAGAGATGAATACTACTTCTGAAAAGTTAATGTTTATAGTAGAATTAGCTTCTTTAAATACTCAATATACAAAAACTTCTTTAAAGGATTTATCCGAGGTTTCCCAAAACTTAAAATATATTAGTAATAATCTTTTAAATGAAATAGAAGTTGATTCTAAAGAAAATAATGTAATTTTAAATACTTATATTGATGGTAGACCTCTATATTTAGACCCTGCTCTAAGCTATGAACTTAATAGTAGCCTTCTATTAAATAATATACATATAGGTCTTTTAACCATAAACTCCTATGGAGAAATATCTCCTGGAATAGCTAAAAGTTGGTATTTAGAAAAGGACAATCTTACTTGGGTTTTTAATCTTAAAAAAGGAATAAAATTTCATAATGGTAAAGAGGTTACCTCAGAAGATGTAAAATTTTCATTAGAAAGACTTTTAGATCCTAAACTTGACTCTCCCAACGGGTGGCTACTAGAAATTATAGAAGGATCTGAAGATTTTAAAAAAGGTGCAGCAAAGCATGTTTCTGGTATTAAGATATTGGATAAACATAGAATTTCTTTAACTTTATCCTATTCTTACAGTGGATTTTTATTAAATCTTGGATTAGAACTTTGCGGTATAATAAATAAGGATTCTATAAATCAGGGGGATGTAGTAGGCTGTGGTCCTTATAAAATATCTGAATTTAATGATGAAGGATGCAAACTAGAGGCCTTCAAAGAATATTTTAATGGAGCCCCTTATATTGATATTATAAATATTAATTTTAAATCTGAATCTCCTATAGATGATTTCTTAAATAAAGCTTTAGATGTATTAACCATAAATGATAAAAACGAATATACAACTTTATGTTCTAATAAAAATATAAATCTTATAGAGCAAGATTTACTAGCAACTTACTATGCTAGTTTTAACATGAAATCTAACTCTATTTTTTCTAGGGATAAAGATGTAAGATATGCTCTTAACTTAGCCATAGACAAGAATAGAATAATAAAGGATATATTAGGTGGATTGGGAGTTGAAGCAAAGGGTCCTTTCCCTCCAAGCATAATACCTAATAATAAGTTAAGAGGTTTTTCTCATAATAAATCTAAAGCCAAAGAAATTCTTTCTAGAAGTGATTTTAATAGATCTCGAGATAAATTAAATATATTAATCCGAAAAGACGAGGATTCTTTATTTTCTAAGATAACAGAATATATATTAGAAGATTTAAAAAATATAGGAATAGATTGTATTGTAAAAGAAGTAAATTCTTCTGAATACTTAAACTTAGATAATATTTTAAAATGTGACATGGCTATAAGCAGATGGTGCGCTGATTCTGGAGATCCTGATAATTTCTTAGAACCAATATTTAATATAGAAAATGTATCTAACATATCTAGGTATGACAATAAACTAGTAAATGAAAAATTAAAAAAAGCTAAAAACTTAATTAATCCTGAAAAAAGGAAAAAATTATATGAAGAAATACAGGAAATTATAGTAGAGGATGTTCCATGGATATTTTTATATCATCCTAAACTAGCTATAGCAGTACAAAATAATATACTTGGATTGAATGCTAATCCTTTAGGACTTTTCAAATATGAAGATATAATAAAAAATTAGATACCTCATATTTTTATCTTGTGAAAAGGGTTGTCTCAAAATAGATTTAATTTTGAGACAACTTTTAGTTTTATTATATTAAAAATCCGCTGCTTGTGGATTTTTTTCTTGTTTATTTCCAAAAGCTATTGTCCCTATTATGAATGCTATAATTGCTGGAATTAGCCATGCAAAACCAACACTAGAAAGAGGTATGATTCCTAAAATACTTTTTATAAAAGCTACTTTCTCACCTGTTAATGTATTCATTGTATCTATCATACTTACTATTAATGTGATATAAACAGTAAATTTTACTACACTATCATTTTTAACAACTTTACCTAATAAAGTTATTACTATTAATACAATTACTATTGGATATAAAATTTGTAATATTGGAACTGAAAATTTGATTATCTTATCAACTCCACCTATTCCAAGTATTCCACTTACCACACTTATAATAATTGCAAAAGCATTATAGGATACTTTACCTTTAGTTAATTTGCTAAGGTATTCTGCTCCTGTAGATAAAAGTCCAATAGCTGTAGTAAGACATGCAAGTCCAACAGCTATTCCTAATATAACTATTCCTATATTACCTAAATCTCTTTTAACTATTTCAATAACTAAAGCAGTTCTTCCTATTTCTTCACCAGAAATTATTTGTGAAGTTTGACTTCCTAAAACCATAAGTCCACCATAAACCAATCCCAAACCTGCTATAGCAACTATGCCTGATTTTATAGTAACACTTATTACATCCTTTTCATCTGTATACCCCTTACTTCTTACAGATGCTAAAATTATTGATGCATATATTACTGAACCCATAGTATCCATTGTTTGATAACCTTCAAGTAAAGATGTTGAAAATACTCCTTTAAAATTAGTACTAACAACAGGACCTAGTGGTGAAATTAATCCCTTTATTATTATAATTGCTAACATAAGCAATAAACAGGGTGTTAAAACTTTACCTATACTGTCAACTATTCCTGATGGTCTTAATACAAAATCCAAACAAATAGCAAAGTAAATTATAGCTGATACTAATGGACCTATTGATGGAAATAATGGCTGTACTGTTAATTCGTAAGTTGTAGCTGCTGTTCTTGGTATACAAAGCATAGGTCCTATAGCTAATATCAAAGCTGTTGTAGATATAACGCTAAAGTATTTTCCTACTCTTCCTGATATATCTGAAAATGTACCATTGATTTTAGCACAGGCTATTATAGCGCTCAATGGTAGACCTACTCCAGTAATCAAAAAACCAATAATGGCTATTGGGGCCTTGTCCCCTACTAAATTTCCAATAAAAGGCGGGAATATTAAGTTTCCTGCCCCAAAGAACATTGCGAAAAGTGCAAACCCAATAACTATGAAATCTTTTGATGATGTTTTTTTCATTTTACCCCCTCAATCCTAATTCAATATAATTTTTTAAGTCATTATATTATATTAAGATTGTTGGGAAAATTGATTAAATTCTGAAACTTTAATAGAAAAATAAAAAAACACCTTATTGTTTTGTAATAAGGTGCTTTTTATTATATTAAATTAAGCATCTGCTATATCTTGTTTCTTTCCAAAGGCTACTGTACCTATTATAAATGCTATGACTGCTGGAATTAACCATGAAAAACCAGCATTAGAAAGTGGTATAATTCCTAATAAACTTTTTATAAAAGCTACATTGCCATTTGTTAATATATTTATTGTATCTATGAAACTTACTACTAATGTAGTGTAAACAGTAATTCTTACAACAGTATTATTTTTAACAAGTTTTCCTGCTAAAGTTATTGCTATTAAAACTATTACTATTGGATATAAAACTTGCAATATTGGAACTGAGAATTTAACTATTTTATCAACTCCACCTGTTCCAAGTAATGCACTTACTGCACTTATAATAATTGCGAAAACATTATAGGGTACTTTACCCTTAGTTAAACTACTGAAATATTCTGCTCCTGTAGATATAAGTCCAATTGCTGTTGTAAGACATGCAAGTCCAACAGCTAATCCTAATATAACTGTACCTGCATTACCTAAAAGTCTTTTAACTATCTCAACAACTAGAGCTGATCTTCCTATTTCTCCAGGAATTATTTGTGAAGTATGACTTCCTAGAATCATAAGTCCTCCATAAACAAAAGCCAACCCTACTGCAGCTACAATACCTGATTTTATAGTAAGACTTACAATATCTTTTTTCTCTGTATATCCCTTTGCTCTTACAGCTGTTATTATTATGGATGCAAATATTACTGATGCCATAGCATCCATTGTTTGGTATCCTTCAAGTAAAGATTTTGAAAAAGCCCCTTTAAATCCAGTTGATATAGTAGGTCCTAGAGGAGAAACTAATCCTTTAATTATTATAATTGCTAACATAACTAATAAAGCTGGTGTTAAAACTTTACCTATACTATCTACTATTCCTGATGGTCTTAATACAAATGCTAAACAAACAAGAAAATAAATTATAACTGCTACTACTGGAGCTACCCCCGGAAATATTGGATGTATTGCTAATTCATAAGTGGTAGCTGCGGTTCTTGGTATAGCAAGCATAGGTCCTATAGCTAATATTAATGCTGTTGTAGATATAATAGCAAATATCTTTCCTACTCTTCCTGATATATCTGAAAATGTCCCATTTATTTTAGCACAGGCTATTATACCAGTTAATGGTAAACCTACTCCGGTAATTAAAAAACCTATTATTGCTGCTGGTGCCTGATCCCCTACTAATTTTCCCATAAAAGGTGGAAAGATTAAGTTGCCTGCCCCAAAAAACATTGCGAAAAGTGCAAAACCAATAACTATGAAATCTTTTGCTGATGTTTTCTTCATTTTAGTCCCCCTTAACTCAAATTTTATATAATTTTATTAGTTATTATATCATATTATTTTTATTTTCAAAATTTAATGAATTCTGAAATTTTAATTTTATTCTTAATCTATTAACCCTAGCATCCATTTATTCAATATAGATCCTATTTTCTACTGTTTTATCCTTTTATCAATAGATATTGTTATATTTTTATCGTACTTTTTATGCAATTCATTATATTGATTAAATTTTTGGAATTTTTAGATATATGTATTATCTTATCCTGTTTCATTTAAATTTATGATAATATTTTAACCAAATTAATGTTTTTTTATTATTCTTTATAATAAATAATAATGTTTTCTCATATCTTACCTTTGAAAATCATTTAGAATTTATTTTTAGATATTAAATATAGATTGGATTTTTTATAATAAATGATAATTGGAATTTTTATTATATATTTAGATTAAATAAAAAACACCTCATTTTTTATGTGAAGTGTTTACAATAAATTATTATTTTTTATTATATATGACAAAAATCTTAATGTAAAGTACTTTATTTATTTTAAATAAAATTAATTTATAAATCTTTATTAAAATCATATACTATATTCCCTGAAATTATAGTATACATATTTTTAGAATTCATATTAAGAGGATTATCATTATATATACATATATCCGCCTCTTTTCCCACATCTAAGGCTCCTACTCTATGTTCTATACCTAATATTTTTGCCGGATTAATGGTTATAGCCTTTAGAGCATCCTCCTCTTTTAACCCATTTTTCACAGCTAAAGCTGCTGACATAGGTAAAAATTCAATAGGAACTACAGGATGATCTGTAATCATAGCATATAAAATTTCTTTTTCCTGTAGAATTTTTGTAGTATTATAACTTCTATTTTTTGTTTCTACCTTTCCTCTAAAATTCATATTTGGTCCTGCTATTACTGGGAAACCACTTTCTTTTATATAGTCTGCTACTAAATGTGCTTCCGTACCATGATCTATAGTAAGTTTCAAGTCAAATTCTTTAGCTATTCTTATGGCAGTTAGTATATCATCACTTCTGTGAGCATGAGCCTTTAAAGGTATTTCTTTTTTTAAAACAGGAATAATAGATTCCATTTTAATATCTATATCAAATATTTTCCCTTCCTTTAAAGCCTCTTCTTTTCTATTCATATAATTTTTAGCCTTATATAAAGTCTCCCTTATTAAAGCTGCTGTACCCATCCTTGTTATAGGCATAGAGCCCTTCTTTCCAAATATACTTTTAGGATTTTCTCCAAAGGCTATTTTCAGAGCTGCTGGAGCTTTTACCACCATTTCATCTACAGATTTACCATAGGTTTTTATTATAGCAAATTGTCCACCTATAGGATTTGAACTTCCCATCCCTGTCATAACTGTGGTTATTCCAGCCTCTATAGCAGATTGAAATGCCAAGTCCCTAGGATTTATTCCGTCTATAGCTCTTAAATGTGGTGTTATAGCACTTGAATACTCATTTAAATCCATGCCCTCAAACTTTATTCCTTCCTCCATTATACCTATATGACAATGAGCATCAATGATACCTGGCATTACCCATCCACCTTTAGCATCTATAACTTCTATACTCTCATTATCAGTCTGTATTTTTTTAGCTATTTTTTCTATTTTACCATTGTTAATTAGTATACAATCGTTTACATGTTTTTTATCAGTCATAGTCAGAACTTTCCCATTTTTTATTAATAACACCAAATATACCCCCTAGCATTTTTTGGATATTTTTCATAAATACACATATAATTTCTATTGTTTTTTATTTCTAACCTAATGAAGATTTAATGTTTTTTAACAAAAATTTATTAATTTTTTATGCTTTTCCATAAATTACTACAATTTAATTTTGTAAATTTGTTTAAATAACTATATATTAACTTTAATATATTTTTTATTTTTAATAACAATTTGAAATTTATTTTATTTAAGTAATACTTTATTTAAAATCAAAAGGTAATATTTATATCATATAAAATATTACCCTAAATTTAAATACTTTATCTAATTTAAAAATTACCTTTTAAGTTTTATTACTCTATATTTAGTTTTGGAAACATAATTTTTCCTATATTATTTCCTGCCTCTTTTACTACATTATCTCTATCCTCTGGGGTAAGTTTACTTATATCCTTAGCCCCTTCTTTAGATATCTTTTTTATATGTAATTTAGAATTAATAGAATTAACCACAGTATCTGATATAAAATTAAAAGAAGTCTTTTTATTCTCTATAGAAACTTGAGATTTAAATCCTCTTATATAATTTTTAGAATCAACTCTTACTTTTGTTAAACTATTTATTTTTCCATTGAAGCCTTTTTTATCTGCTTTTTCAATATAACTCAACTCGCTCATAAAAGAATCATATTCTGAATTGAACTCTCTTTTGATATTATCTACATCTTCTTTACTAAGATTAAATTTATTAAGGTCTTCATTATTTTGGGCAATACTTAAAAATTCAAAAACCTTTTCCCTAACTAATAATTTTAAATTTTCATCCTTTGATACTTTTTCAAAGAAAGCATTTAAAACTTTTATTATTCCTTCATTATCTAAGTGTACTACTATTTCATCACATTTTACAGTATTTTCTTTATCTTTTATATTTATGTCTACAGTATCTCCTTTTGCAACATAGTCATCCATAACCTTATTAAAAAATTCCTTGTAATCTTCATTAACCTTATCATAATATTTAGATTTTTTTATGTTTAAAACATTCTCATAGTTTTTTGAATCTATTGTTTCTGAAACATCATTATTTTCTTTATTATTTATTAATTTATTTATATCTTCCCATTTTATGTACATTATATCTTTATATAATTGAGGCATTGATATGGCTATGTATTCTTTATTACTATAAATTTCTCCATTTAAAATATTGCCTTTCTTGTGTATCAAACTAACCTTACTATATCTTTCATTAGTTTTTTTATCTACTTTGTTATTCACTCTTAAAGTACATTGTTCTATTATATTTTCTATATATTTATACTCCATAGATTCTTGTGGTTGTAGTTTAGATTTTATTTTAAAATCACTAACAGTATCTAGGGTATCCGATTCTTTATAGTTATCAACAGCATATACCAACCAATTAGCTGCATCCTTTCTTATAAAAAAATTTTTTATAGGATTTTTCATAAGTGGGATACCTACTATTATTAATATTAAAATAATAATTAAGAAAATTTTATTTTCTTTTATTTTTTTATTTAAATTAAAATTTTTTATTATTTCTAAGGGTTCTTCCTTATGCTTTAAAATATGTTCATCATTAAAAATTTCATTATGTAAAAGCGTCCCTCTATCTGTTATACTGCTTATTTCTTCCTTATGTATTTTTTCTAATTCACTTCCACAGGTACTACAACGTTTTGAATTTTTTTGTAACTTACTGCCACATTTTCTGCAAAAATGCATAAACCATTCTCCCTTCTCCACAAATTATACTTAATTCTAACATTTTATTTTTATATTATCAATTTAACACAATATAATAAGTAATGGGCTGTCCCTGAATTGGTATGAATCCAAATAAGTAGACATTTTTAAAATAAGCTGTTTGGAACTGTCAACAAGAAGTAGACATAAAGTTAAGTTAATTTTATGAGTTTAAATTTTCAAATTGGGCAGGTGAAATATAACCTAATGAAGAATGAATTCGCTTTGTGTTATAATACAATTCGATATATTTAAAAATTTCTTTTTCAGCTTGTTCGGGAGTTTCGTATTTGGCATCTTGAATAAGCTCTCTTTTTATAGTTCTATAAAAGGATTCCATAACTGCATTATCATAAGGATTTCCTTTTCTACTATTACTATGTACAGAACTATATTTAGATAATAAGACTCTAAATATTCCATCTGTAAATTGTGATCCTTGATCAGTATGTACAATTAATCCTTCTGATGGATGTTCTTTACCATAAGCTTGAGTGAAAGCATCAATAACTAAAGTATCTTTGATTTTCTTACTCATAGACCAACCAACTACTTTCCTTGAATAAATGTCAAGAAAAACAGCTAAATATAAGCTTCCTTTTTTATTTGGTATATATGTTATATCGCCAACCCATATTTTATTGTTCTTATCTGTACGAAACATTTGATTCAATAGGTTTGGACGTTCTATAGCATTTGATTTTTGATTATATCGTTTATATCTATATCGTATTCCTTTTGGATATAATTTCAATTCTTCCATGAGCCTTGATACACGTTTCCTACTTATATGGACTCCTCTATTGTTTAATACTTTTGCTATTCTAATAGACCCATAACGTTCTTTGTTTTCTACAAAAATTTGTTGGATTTCCTTCTTTAACACTTAATTTTCAATATCTCGGTTAGAAGGTTTATGATTTAAGAATTTATAAAAACCAGATCTTGATATATTTAATGTTTTACAAGCCTTCTTGATGTTATATTTACCTTGGTTTTCTTTTAAATACTGGAATCTTATTTGTTCTTTTGCTTCAAGAAGACCTGGTACTTTTTTAATAGTTCAAGTTCTTTCTTTAGTTCTGCATTTTCTTGCTTTAATTTCTTTATTTCATACTGGCATGAATAAATTGCAGTCTCATGACCTGGGAACGCACCTTCTCCATATTCTTCATATTCACTTATCCATCTATACAAAAAGTTATAATGTATAGATAGTCTTTTGCCACATCAGAAACTGACATATCATCTTCAAGAACTAATTTTACAGCAGCAATTTTAAACTGCTTATCATAACTTCTTCTCATAAGTAGACCACCTTTCACTATTTTCTCTTAATTTTGTGTCTACTTTATTGTACCATGTCCAATCGAAGAATGAAGTTGAATATAAACAGAATCTTAAGAAAGAGATACAACCATAAACGCATTTACAGATTAATGAAGTCTGTTATACGTAGAAAGAGAAAGAAGTATATTCCAAGTACTTCTCAAATTACTGCTGAAAATATATTGGATAGAAATTTTTATGCTAATAAACCAAATCAAAAATGGCTTACTGATGTAACAGAATTTAAGTTAACAGACGAAACAAAGGCGTACTTGAGTGAAATACTTGATTTGCATGATAATAGCATTATTTCCTATGTACTTGGAAAATCAAATAACAACGTCCTTGTCTTTGAAACCTTTGATAAAGCAGTTACCTCCAATCCTGATGCTAGTCCACTTTTTCACAGTGATAGCGGTTTTCAATATACAAGTAAATCTTTCAAGAATAAACTTAATGAGATAGGCGCAACTCAAAGTATGTCTCGAGTTGGTAGATGTATTGATAATGGTCCTATGGAAGGATTTTGGGAAATTATAAAATCAGAAATGTATTATCTTAGAAAGTTTCATAATTTTGACTAATTGGAACTTGCAATTGATGAATACATAGAGTTTTACAATACAAAAAGGATACAAGAAAAGTTAAAAGGTCTGACTCCGATAGAATATCGAAATCAGACCATAGTATCTTAATTTTTATTTTTTTACCTGTCTACTTGACAGGGGCAGTTCAAACAATACTCATATCTAGTTATTCTTAAACATATTAATTTTAAAATTTTTATGGATGTTTACAGAAAATTCTTGACAGACTCATGTAGTTTGAGATTAATTACAGTGGCCTTTCTCCCCATCCATCATCTACAGGAATAAATTCCCATGAGCAACCCAAAGTCCTACTAGATCTTTCTATTTGTCTATTATACCAATTACTTGCTACTAGTTTAGCTATATTATTAAACTGATGAAATCCTATAAAGCCTATATCATTCCCATTATTATCTTGTAAATTCATTTTGCATTTATTTGTTATTCCTTGATCATTTTTTGACTTCATTACTACTACTTGACTTAGATTTCCTACATCAGGTATTTCTAATGCACTTAGTATTTTTTCTACGCCTGCCTGTGATGCATTAGTAGCTAACCTATATTCTTTATTTTTAACTACTACATTAATATATACACGATCATTATTTCTAACAATATTATCTTTATTTCCAGAAGCATATTTTTTTATAATAAATTTTGTCCCCCTATACAAACTTGAATTTAAATAAATGTTTGTAGTCATTACGCTACCTCTAGGCCCTTTAAGATACATATAACCTCTAATACCTACATTATTTACATCGACATATTTATTTGGATCATATAAATTTAACATATAGTATGGTTTATCATATTGTAAATAATCACCCCAAAAGTCTTTTAAAATACCTGAATTTGATTGATTATCATATAAATCTTTGATTTCTTTTTCATTTAATTCCTTATCAAAAAGATTAAAATATTTTATCCAAATATATCTATGTGTATCTCTACAACCATCTAATTTAAACATTATATTATTACTAGCATGAATATTACCTAAATTTGAAATTGGTTTTTGATCTATTAATCTTCCATTTATATAAATTTTAGAGTTATTTAATCTATTATTAGTGATAGTTACAAAAATCCATCTGTTTATATAATCTGATATATTAATCATTTGACTGTATTTAAAAACTACTCTTTGTTTTATTTCCTGAGTATCCTGTAAAGTCCAGATTATTTCACCATAATTAAGTGATACTTTCCATCCTGAATTATTTTCCATACAATTTATTATTGTATATTCATTATTTAGACTTATACTGTTAAAATACTTAGGAATTCTTATCCAAAAGCTAGTACTAAAATTTTCATACATACTATTATATACAATAGCATTTTTTAAAATTACCTCAATTTTACTACTTTCTAAATTAAATAATTGAATTTGATTTTTATCTATTGGATCAAAATTTACTTTACTACCAATATTTATTTTTGATGCATACCTAGATAAGTCTATTAAATGATTACTTTCATATCTTAAATTCAATATAGAAGTATTAATAATATTCTTAATATATTCAGTAAATGTAGATAATAATCTTTGATTATCTACGTATTTGGAAAGCTGAAAAGGTATATCTGTACTAAGTGTATTATTAACTTTATCTTTTAATCTATCTACTTGACCAATTAAAGTTCCTCTATTATCATATATATACTTTAATAATGCATCTTTAAGACTAGCATCAAAATCTTCTAACCGTTTAACACCATAAGGGATCATAGAATTCATTAAATATGAAACAGAGCATTGATTCAAAAATTTATTTATATTAATCATAGCTTTATTTATAGACTCATTAAGTTTCGAACTTAAATCATCAATATTAAAATTAATATTATTTTTCTCTTCCTCAGTATATTGATTATACTGATAGTTTATTATAGCCTTTGTTGCTTCTGCTTGATTTTCTAAAGCTTCTTTCATTTTTTTTCTTATTAGATCAATCTGTGTATTAACCTTTGCTAACCAATTTGTTACTATATATTTATAGACCTCATCCCATTTTTCATTTCTTTTACTTAAAGCATTATCTATTGTTTGAACGGTTAGAACCTTATTCGCAATATATGATACAAGTGCAAAAGTACCTAATACAGGTATTGCAATCTCTGGTATAAATTCTAACAGAATAACAGCTCCTGAAAATATTAAAGCACCTACAAAATCATCTTTATATAACATATTACCTATATTTAAAGCAGGTCCTATATATGGAATAATTATAGTTATATCCGCAATTTTATCCGTAGTACTTACTTCGCTAGTTTCATCGGTAAAATCATATACTAATTGTTCTACCCAGCCTAAAAACATAGCTGCCTCCGTAGCTTTATTAACTTTCTTTACATAGTCTGAAGAAAAAAATGTATAAACACGACTAGGATTTAATAATGCTTCGTTAACAGAATTTGTTAAAGCAATCCTAGATTTACCATGTTCAAATTCTTGAGCACGAAGATAATGGAACATAGTATATTTATCTAACTCATACTTTTTTCCATTAGGAAATCTTTCTATATTAGGCATAAGTTCTAATTGGCCTATAATGTCACTTGAAAGATTTTCTATTGAAATATTTTCAGGTTCATTATCAAAATTAAAGGTTAAATAATATTGTTGTATTAAATCTAAACTAATATTTTCTTCTGCTGCTTCTATATTAGTATCAGATGTAATTTCTTCTCCTTTATTTAGATCATTAGTAAAATTATCTTCTGAAGGACTAAAAAACAAGTCCCAATTATTAACTTTGATACATAAATCATTTAATGCCTTATTGTATCCTTTATCTAATGATTTAGTTTTAGAAGTTATTATCCCTCTTACACATAGCAACTTATAAAATTCAAACAATCCAGTAAAATTTTTTAGTTTAGTAAAATTCATATTATTAATTTCTGTATTTTGACCATTAAAGTTTGCTGCTAAATTTGTATTTCTTAAATTAAATCCATCATATATTGTGTAATTTACCTTAGGTACTATATTTATCTTAAATACGGCTTTATCAAAATTCAAATATGTTTTTCTGTTAAGTACTTTAAAAAACTTAACAAAATTATCCTCTGTGTAAATCTCTGTTAACATTTTGTATAACTTATCAAATTTTAATTTATCTACCGAAAATTTTCCAGATGTATCTTCAGATAGGAGATATTTCTCTTTAAAAACATTTTTCATATACTGTAATGAAGCAGTAGTACCTACTATTGATTTAGCTTTATTAAGTGTACTTGCTATATCTTTAAACTTATTATAATAATATAGACGAAATTCGTTTTCCTGTAAACTATCTATAAACTTTGCATCATGTCCCCCAAATGTTCTAAGTTCCTCAAAGCTTACTTCTAACCCACTCATTTCATAATAGGCATTAGTATTTACTTTAAAAACCCTATTTGGATTAATTGCTATTCCATATAATCTATGTCCAGCATGTATAAGTTCATGTGCTAATGTTACTGCTGGATCTGTAGCAAATTTGCCTGCACCTAAAAGAGGATTTGTATCAACTTCAAGTGACTCCTCAAAACCAAATGTAAAATCTGGGCTAAATCTAATGTATTGAGTAGAGCCATAACCATTTCGCGTAAGATTCAAAACTTCATGTCCAAAGCTTTTACATTCAAACTGTATAATATCAGCTGAGGGTCCTATTATTACTAGATTAAGTTCTTCTGATCTATAACTACCATCTGGTTGTATCACATTAATACAATTAGTATCAATAACTTTTAATTCTGTATCTATTGTACTTCCACCCCAAAATGGTATTCCCCTTACTATTGATGTTAACAACATTCTTCCAAGATCAGTTGAATAAATTCTCTCAAATAATTTTGTAACTCCCTTTAAATAATTATCTTTTTCATTATCTGTACTTAAATATGTTGAATCATAATATGAAACTGGAACTTGTTTTGCTTCTGGTGGTGGATTTAAATCTCCTTCTTCAGGATTTGTAAATGTATCTCTTTCTGGAATAACCCATATTTTATTATGAATTTTAAAAGCTTTTACTGGTTGCATTTGTCCTGCATTTGGAATTTTTATATAAGCAATATCAACACCATTTACAGGATCTTTATAATTAAATTGTTTATTAACAAATGGCATATTTAACACCTCTTATAATATTTAAAATTAATTAAATTATTAATTATTTAAATGACCATAAATACAAATACTTTGACATATCATTATTACATATCATCCAATTATGGTTTTCATCTTTCATAGATAAACATATATATTTACCGTTATAAGATAGGGTTAAACAATTGGAAATAAATATATCATTACTAATTATCATCTTCTTTGCGTTATTTTTGTTATCTATTAGTTGCAATCTATTATCTTCAGATATATCTATATATTTTTCCATATTATCTAATACAGAAATTATTACCTCATCAAGTTTTTGAACATATTGTTTATTTGGATTTATACTTAATAATTTAAATTTAGAAGCTTGTAGATTTAAATTGTTTGTATTATTAATTGTTAAATATATATTATTATTTTGTTTAACTTCACATATAGGCTTATCTGAAAATACATAATTATATAATTGATATGTCTTATTGTATTCTAATCGTTCTTCATTACTGTCTCTTATATATGAATTATTTAGAACTTCAAAATAATTACTCAAAACTTCCTGACTTGTAGTGGGTTTATTTAAAATAGTTAATCCCTCAATATAACTTGGATTATTCTCGCTTAATAAAGAAATTATATTACTTGAATAGATATTTAAAATTTCCTTAATACTTTCATTAGCCACTAAATTATCATCAATAAATATTAATAATTGTTCTTTTAAACGATCTACAGATATAGTTATATAGTGCCAACTATTATTAGAAACATCAGATAGATATATATTCTTCTCATTTCCATTAGAATCTATCATATTGAAAACCAACCCAGTATCTTGAAAATAAATTTCCCAACCACAATTATCTTCCTTACTACCTATTAACTTAGATTTAATAGTATCTTTGCCCAAATTTCTCAACCAAAAATAAATTGAAAAACTGTTAGTTAATCCATTCTCAAAGAAATCATTAGAAAAACTTATACTTTGATTAGATCCATTTAAATATAATGCATCACTATTTATTCCATAAACTAAACCTATGTCCTTAGAATATTCTATTGATGTATTTTTACCAGATGCATCTCCGATAACATTATTACCTGGTTCCTTAAAAGCATATAACACTAGTTCATAAGGCCAAGTTTCTTCCTTTATAAGTAATGCTGTCTCTGAACTAAATAAACTTTTCATATTTTGAATATTTAAGAATTCAAAATCTAAGCTATTAAAAACATTCTGGTTAATTAATTGTAATTTTTCATCTTCATTAATATTAGTACATTTTTGTATAAATTCTTTTGTCTTAATATTTATATTATTAATACATTGTTCCATAAAAGAAATAAATTTAGGATATATATTACTTTCAAAAACACATATAGCGGCATTATTTAAAAAACTATCTACATTATTCATTGCTATTTGTGATTCGTTTGAAATATCTCTTAATGTATTTGTTGTTGTAAGATTCATCAATGCTAAGTTATCAGATGATATATTAGAATTTCCTATTAAATAACTCAATTTTTTTTGTATTATTCTTTTTATTAAAGTTTCTTGAGCTAACACTGATCTTTTAGCCATACAAATTAAATCAAAATATTGACTATAATATTGTGTCCACCACTGATCTAGGAAATTATAGTAGATTTTTTTAAAATAAGCTGTGTTTTTAGAATATATGTTAAATAATTTTTCATTTAAATCATTTAGTGGTAATCCTAACATATCGTTAGGGATTTCATAACTCTCAATTATTGGCATACTTAAATTTTCTTTTTTATTAATAAGTGAAATTGCCCCTAAATTTTGAAATTCTTCTACAAAAGAATCAGATGTATTTAAAATATTTAATGCTTTCCCAAACCAAGTTACTACTTTATTAATACCACAATTAGTATTAATTTCTTGAGTTGCAGTAATATCAAAAGAATAATTTCTAAAAATCTCTCTTAACCATAAATAATATTTTTTATCTGTATCAATAGGACTATTATCCTTTATGGAATCTAAATAAAACATTACATTAGATAAGAAAGAATACACTAAAGATTTATCTTTAGAAGAAACTACTTCTACAAAATCTGAGGATAAACTAAATTTTTCATTGTTAGTATTTTGAGCTTGTAAATAATTTATAGGCCATGGTATATTTGTATTAATTTCTCTAGTACTTGTAATTTTCTGTACCGGTGAAAACTTATCACAATTTTCCTTATAAGGATTTACATCTATAATCTCTGGAATATTGTCTATTACTCCAATGTTAACATTATCTAAAGAAGAATCATTTGAATTATTAAAATGATATTCATAGGCTCTATTATATGGGATTTTATAATTACTGTAAAAATCATCTACAGTGCTTTTTAATCCATCACCATAAATATTACTTCTCATTAATGAAACATTATTTCCATTTAATAAATTAATTATTTCTTCAGGTTTATTTATAATATCTTGATTTCTATCTGATAAAGATAATTGAGCATTAATTTGACCATTAACAAAACCATTTATACTATAATTTTCTGGATAATCTATTTTGTAGTATTGTTTTCTATAAAAATGTTTAAGTGCATTATTAAATCTATCTGGCATCATAATGCTAAACTCTTTAGAGAAATAATTTAAATTTAATTCCCATATATCATTGATATTGATTCGAAACTTTTGTTTTAATCTCAATTTTATATCATTACCAATGGCATTATTTCCTTCAATTTCTGTTTCATAAATATTCCTATGATCTTCAAACACTTTTTTTGCATTTGAGAAATAATTATCTGTAAACCAATATGGATCTGTATTTATAAATTTAGGATCAATGCCTCCAGATACTAGTAAATCAACTATATTCAATTGTGAGTATTCTATATTCTCTAATTCACTTCTTAATCTATATGGAATAACTAAATCATCACTAGGTTTTATACCATATAAGAAATAAAGAGATTTTATTAAACATTTTATTAATTCTATTGCAGGATCAATATAAAATTCGTCATATTTATAGGTTAGAAATGGTTGGAACCATATTTCAGTCATTGTTCCCATTCCATTTTCTGCATCTTCCTTTTTATAAAAAACAGTATTGTTTTCTACTATGTTTGCTCCTGGACCAAAAATAACTATATTAGATGCATAGAAACTTTTATTATCTTCAGATGAAAGATAATTTGTTTCTCTATATCCTGCATAAGGAAATGGAATAGTACTTGAAATTAAAGAATTCAATTTTTTATTAGATTTTGGTGCTGATCCAAAAGTAATCATATTAGGTGCATAATACCCTCCACCTATATATCCATAAGGAAATGGAATAGCTGTAGAAATCAAAGATAATAACTTTTCCCCAGCGTTAGTACTATTAATTCTTTTTAACAAAGTAATAATGGCTTGTAAGAACTTATCTTTTTCACTATCTTGTGAAAGAAAATTAGAATCATATATTCCCCCATCAACTTTATATTCTTCATCTATACTCAAAGATTCGCCATAATATCTCTCTGGCGCCACCCAAATATTGGGAGCAACCTTAAAAGCCTTAAAAACCGTATCAGTTTTTCTAGCTCTAACTACTACAACATTTTTATTATCTACCGGGGAATTTATACTTAAGTTGTCATTTATATTCATATCTAACCACCCTCCTAAATTTATTTCAACGCACATACTTTTAATTATTTACTATACACGCCCCCTTAAATTTTGGATACATTTTTCAGTATATTCTTATCATTTATATATAACATAGCCACACTATTTTTTGTAAACCTAAAATTTTTTAAAAATATAAACTACATATTAATTAATTTTTTCAATATGGGTTCTAATCTCTCTAAAGCCATTATTTTATTTTTATATACAGATTGACGACTTATATTAAGTTTTTTAGCTATATCTATCTCCTTAATATCTTCAACAAATTTCATATATATAATTTTCTTTTGATCATCAGGTAATATGGATATTAAATCATTAAATTCAAATTCTAAATAACTTGAATAACTATTTGCTATTAAGCTTAATTTCTTATCTACAATTTCTGAATTATATATTATTTTCTTATCAATCTTTCTTTTATTGCAAATATCTAAGCAATATCTTTTTAAAGTCCTACTAATATATCTCTCTAAATCATTTTGTGTATTGAAATTGCTCAAATCAACTTTTTTAAGTGTATACCATAAATGGTACAAAATATCATTGTAATTATCATATATATTATATTTTCTAGTAAATATATTTATAGTTTTTTCAAAATGCTTAAAAATTTCTTGAAACTCCCTATTGTCATTTTTTAACATTTTAATTTGTAAAAACAATTTATTCATATTTACCACTACCCTTCCATAATATACATATTATTTTTTTATTATACTATAAATAAACTAATTGCCTTTAAATTTTTAATAAGCCATTTTTACGAAATATCCATAATCAATTATGTAAACATACTAATAAAAATTTGATATATTTAAATTTTAGGTTTACAAAAAATAATTTGATTATGTTATATGTTATATGTAAGATTAATTCTTAAATAAAGGAGGAATCATAATGGAACACTATTCAGTAATCCAAAATTCATTAAATGACAAAATTGTTACCATCTCCTGTAAGGCCGATACTAATTTATTTTTTTATCAAGTTGCCGGTAACGTTAGCTTATTTCAACAAACTAGAAATTACCTTGAAAGATGGAGACTTATATATGATTCTAATAAAGCTGCTTATAAAATAAAAAGTATGGATATCCATAATACTAATTTAGTTTTAACATGGAATGCACCAACACATAATATATCAACGCAACAAGATTCAAATGCAGATAATCAATATTGGTTATTATTAAAAGACATTGGTAACAATTCATTTATTATTGCAAGTTATAAAAACCCTAACTTAGTATTATATGCTGATACCGTAGCTCGTAATTTGAAGCTTAGCACACTTAATAATTCAAATTATATAAAATTTATCATAGAAGATTATATAATATCAGATCTTAACAATTTCACATGTAAAATAAGTCCAATATTAGATCTTAATAAAGTTGTACAACAAGTGGATGTGACAAATCTAAATGTTAATTTATATACTTGGGACTATGGTCGCAATCAAAAATGGACAATTAGATATAATGAAGAAAAAGCAGCATACCAGTTTTTTAATACAATACTTTCAAACGGAGTTCTAACATGGATTTTTTCAAATGGTAATACTGTAAGGGTTTCTTCTTCTAATGATCAAAATAATGACGCCCAATATTGGCTTATAAATCCTGTTTCAGATACTGATGAAACATATACAATTACTAATCTACGCGATACAACTAAAGCTCTAGATTTATATGGCGGCCAAACAGCAAACGGAACTGCTATTCAAGTATTTAATTATCATGGAGATGATAATCAGAAATGGAATATTCGTAACCCATAAAATTAATATTAACAAAGATTTAATATGAGTACTATCATCTAATTTATAAAGAGGTGAATTATATGTCAGTTGAAAGAACTTTTCTACCTAATGGTAATTACAATATAAAATCTATCTTTTCTGGTTCTTTATATTTAAATCCTGTATCGAAATCATTAACATTTTCAAATGAATCTTCTGCAAATAATCAAAAATGGAATGTAGAATATATGGCTGAAAATAGATGCTTTAAAATCTCTAATGTAGCAGAACCAAATAAGTATTTAAGTTACGATAACTTTGGATTTATTTCTTTAGATTCATTATCCAATAGATGCTACTGGTTTCCTATTAAAATTGCTGTAAATACTTATATTATGTTAAGTTTAAATAAAGTGAATGAATTAGATTATGCCTGGGACATTTATGATACTAATGAAAATATTTTAAGCCAACCACTACTCCTATTACCGAATTTTGATATATACAATTCAAATCAAATGTTCAAACTTGAAAAAATATAAAGGAGAAAAGTGTATGAATTCATCTATAAAAAAAATTTATAATGATATACAAGAAAAAGTTATAAACTATAGTGATACTATTGATTTAGCTGATGGTAATTATGTAGTTAGAAGAGGGGATGGATGGATATTATCTAGACAAAATCAAATATTAGGTGGAAGTGTAATTAGTAATGGATCAACAGGAATAGTTGGGGACCTACGTGTAAATGATAATGCGATACCATATTATTATCCAACACCATCTTTCAATGAAGAATATATAAAAAATAATATACAAACTGTATTTACTAACTTTACTGAAGCTAATCAAATTCCAATAGGATTTGAATTTAGTAAAACCGCTCCCTCAAATAAAAACTTATATATGTATTTACAATATACCTACATTAGATATGAAATAATAAAAGTCTTACAACATGAAATTATAGAAAGAGCAGTTTTATATGTTCCATCTCTTGGATATGTTAAGTCTATAGAATTTAATCCAGGGGAAAAAATAAATAAAGATTTTTACTTTCTAACTAATGATAAGTGCATTTTAAATGAACAATTCCTATATAAAAAAATTTTAGAAACTACTAAAAATATACCAACTAACAATATTTTTAATTCTAAAGTTAGTAGCACACAACGAGTATTGCCTTATAGTAATGGGCTATATGTTATTAATAAGGGTGATGGATATATAAGAACAAATGATAAAGATTTGATAGGTACATTATTAATCGAAGCAGGTTCATCAGGAAGTATTATACAACCTCGATTAAGAAATACAACTAGACCATTATTCACCACAAGTAATGATACAAAATTCTCACAACAATATACTGAAGAAAGACTTAAAGACGCTTTCAATGTACAATTATTTAATACATCAACATCGTTATTTAAATTTGTAGAAGAAGCTCCTTCAGATAAAAATATATGCATAAAGGCTTATAATACCTATGAAAAATATGAATTAATAGACTATCAAAATGGAAGTATTGTTAATAAAGCTGAGTATTATCTTCCTTCCTTAGGATATTGTGAAGTAACTAATGCTCCTTCACCTGAATCTGAAGTAGTTAAAATGCAAGTGGCTGAAGATGGATTTATACAAAATGGTCCCGAGGAAGAAATTGTAGTAGGTGTCATAGACCCATCTGAAAATATACAAGAAATAAATACTGCTATTTCAGATAATTACACATATAACATTCCAGGTATTGTAAATAATAATCCATTTTATATATTATTTACAGTAAATACTACAGGAATTTATAAAATTAATGCTCAAAATAATCTACCATCATTAAAAATATATGAAGCGATAGGTTCTGGTAATAGAAATTTCCAATCTGGGAATTTATGTGATGATGATATTAAAGCAATAAATTATATTACTGGGTTTGACAGTCCTAATGCTAAAAGTTATTTAGTTGTTTTGCTTAATAAGGATAAAAATTACTACATTAGAGTACCACAAACTTCTTCTAATATAGAAAATCAAATACAATTCAAGAGAGAAGAAGGGGATCTCCGAAATTTAATGAATTCTTCAGTTAATATAATAGATAATCTTAATTCAACAGGTGCACATTACTATACAAGACAAAGCCCTGATGTCCATGACTATATTTCATATGAATTTACAATACCTGGTAACTTTAATAATAAAGATACATCTAACATTAGGCTTTATACTAGTTATAACCAAGGAATAGGTACTTTATTTAGAGTCACTGAAACTATTGACGGCTATAATTTAATTAATATACAACAAAATTTACACCTCTTAAATAATACCAATTCAATACGTTTATTAAATGGTGCAATTTATATATTAAAAGTAGAAGTTACAGAATTAAATAACTATAATATAAGATTGCATATAGATATTACTAATTAATATATTACGATTTATTATTAAATAAGAGTCCACCAGCTTATGAAGTGCACTCCAAAGTTTAGATAAAGATCTAAATTTTTGGAGGTGCATTTTTGTGGCAAAGAAAATATATTCAACTGAATTGAAATTAGAGATTGTAAAAAAGTACTTATCTGATAATGTAAGCTTTGGAGTGTTAGCACAAGAATGCAATATTAATAAACAAGATATTCAGAAATGCTTTGTTGTCTATAGAGAGCATGGTGAAGCAGTACTTTCTACTGTTAACGGTACTTATTACACTGGAGATTTTAAGATAAATGTTGTAGACCATATGCATAACTGTTCTGCTCGAAGTACTGCGGCATATTTTGATATTCCAATAAGAGGAGATTACCTGGATAATTCAATAATGAAAAACTTCTTTGAATTACTAAAATTTAAGTTGTTATATATACGAAGAATTTGAGTCTATTGAAGCGTTTAAGGAGGAACTTATAAAGTATTATACATTTTAAATATTTTCCCTAAATTTTTATATAAAATATATGTTATAACATAAGATTATTATGATTACAGTTAATACACCTAAGAATGAAGATATAAGCTATTCATAATTTGAAATTAAGGCTATAGTATATAACTTTTCCAACAAGGAAATCATACTTTGGCTTACTTTAAACTCACACTTTTTCATCAACACCATATTATGGTAGTATAATCAAAATAAGTATAACTAAATATCTAAATATTAAAACTTATTAGTTTATGAATTTTAAATATTTGCTTTAAATTTATATTATTAATTAGACCTTTAATATCAGAAATTAGCAATATTTCTAATAAATTTATTTTTTTTACTGATAAATTAGGAGCAGCTAAAAAAGGTATTAATTTTCTATACAAAGAGGTATAGAATAGTCTAATTATGTTATAAAGATCATTCCATTACTATTATTTACCCTTATCTTCTATAACTTTACTATCTAAGTAACGTTAATATATAATTTTTATCATTTTCTAAACTACTTTGTAATAATACTGCATTAGTATTAACCAATATTTCATTTTTGCTTTTCTCTACTAATTCTTTTGCAATATCTATACTTTGAATCTTATCTAAAGTTGTTTCCTCTAATATTTGATTATTTTGCTCAAAATTTAATTTATATTCTAATTCATTAGTTTTAATACCTATATAATTTTGATAATTTTTTAGTTCACTTAATACTTTCTCTCCTATTATATTAGGACTATTTAATATATCTGATATATCAAATGAATTATATTCTTCATCAGATATATATAGATTAACATCTTTACTGTTTATATCCAAAGCACATTTTTTGTTATTTGTCAATTCGAATACTATTTGCTTATTTTTGTTATTGCTTTTATCATTAGCGATTATTTCTTTAAATTCATCTACTGTTATTTCTTTAAAAATATATGTCATACCTGAATTATCTCGTATGTCTATAATAGATGTATTTCCCCTAAATGTATGATCATTTTTATTAATTATAGTTGTTTTTATGCTATTTAAATTTGTTTTTAATGCATCTTCCATAATGGCATCTAATTGAATATTATACCCTTTATCATTAATATTAATATTTCCTATTAATTTATTATCTTTTTCTTGTAAATATCCTTTTACTTTTGAATTATCATTTATTGTTCCATTAATAGAAAACATTTTATTTGCATTATTACTAACATTGACAATATCTGTATTGGCATTATTTTTATAGCCATATTTACTAGTAAAAACTGTTTTTATATTGTGCTCCTCTACCATTTCTAATTCATAAAGGACTATCTTATCTGCTTTTTCTAAGTTATATTTTTTTAATATAGTATCAATTTCATTATCGCTAACTTTTATAGTATGTGATTCATTTGAGGACTTGTTATTTCCAATAAAAATGGTATCTCCTTTAGAAACTTTAAAATCCATTAGTTTTATATCTGTATTATATGTGCTTCCTTGAATATTTAATTTTTCTCCATTAAATAAATTCTTTCTATTAAATTTAGTATTTTTTATAGTAAAAGACATATTTTCTAGTAATGACTTTGCTTCATATTCTATATTCTTTTTATCATCTTTATTTAAAGTATTATTTTTATACATTAAAGACAATTCTTTTAATCTAGTTCCCATTTCTTTTAGATCATTTACTGCATTTTCTTTTACTTGTAGTAAAGATATTCCTTCTTGAATATTTTTTACTACTATATTTCTTGATCTAACACTTGTATTAATTCTACTTATCCTTCCTATTTCAGAAGGACTATCTGCTGCAACATTTACTCTTTTATTAGTTGATAATTTCATAGAATTTATTGTAGCTAATTTATTAAAGTAATTTATATTGTTAATTAAACTTAATTTATTCAAATCTATACACCTCTTAATATTTATTTAATGAATTATTATTTCATAAATAAAAAAACAGGCATATATAACTAATTTTTTATAAAAAAATAAAGTAATTTAAATTACTTTACTTAAATAAGTCTTATCATTATTTGTTTAAAATTAAATATATACATGCAAACCTCACCAGATATAATTATTACTAATATAACAATAGATAAATATATTAAAAATTCTATGATATATTTTTTATCACATATACTTTGTAACTCCTATAATTGATTTTATTAATTATAAGATTATTATTATATTATTTATTTTATAATAGTTTTTTCTAAATTCTTTTGGATATTCTTAAGTTTTTCCGAGAACACAGGCCTATACTTTAATTTAAAATCTTCTATTATTTGATCATCAAATTCATATTTTTGTTCATACAAGCTTACAAGAGCTTCAATTATCTCAATTCTTTTATAAATATCCATTCTATGTTCTTCACTTAAATTAACATTTGCAAAAGATTCCTTTAAATAATTATAATATTCATTCACTTTTGTATGCTTTATTTTCATAAATCATTCTAACCTTTCTTAACATTTTCTATTATAAACTAACTTAGTTGCAATTATATACGAAATTTTAAAATGCATAAATTCACCTACTATTGTTATTTTGTTTACTTTTAAAACTTCCCCCCTTTTTCCCATTTAAATATTTAATCAATTATTATATATACTAATTTTTCTAAAATTAAACACAAAAAAAGCATAGAAATAAATCCATACTTTTTTTGTTATATAAAGTAAGATTCTTAATTTATTTGTTTTTCTAATCATAATGCCATAGTAACTTATATATATTTATTATTTAATATAATAATAATCGTACTCTTTTATTGGATTTATTCTTTAAACTATACTAAAATATAATAATAAGCAGTATATTTTAGTAGAAAAGTTTATAATGAAAATAAAAAAATTTTAATAAAAAATATAAGTAGATAAAAGAACAAATTATGTTAATAATAAAAAGATACCTATATATCTGCAAGTTTATTAGAAACTAAAAACCACGGCGTTGAAAGGAGTAAAAAGTAAAGTCTATAGATATACCAGAGTATTTAATTGAAACTATATTTGAAAATATAGATCAACGGCTAAAACAAAATTTCTATAATTTTTATGAAAATTTATTTAATATGAATACTAAAGAAGAAAATTTAAAATTATTAATAAAAGATATTATACAAAGAGAATTTATAGTAACTGAGCTAACCAAAATATCAGATATGGATTTACATAAAACGAAACATACTTTTATAGCTCCTAATAAAGTAAACAAACTAAAGAGATATAATTTACAACAAATAAAACAAACTAAAAAAAGATGGTATAATTCATTATTTAAAAAGAAAAAAACAAATCCATTTGAAATTGAAATTGCTAATAATATAAGTTTATATGGTCCTGGAGTATTTTTTTATTTATAAAAAGTTAGAAATATTGAAGAATTAAAAAAAATTAGAGCAGCCCAATTGAAATATTTTACGTATAATTCTATATTTGTTACATATTTCCTTTGTTTGAAAAGTAAAACAAATAAGCAGATTAACATAACTTTTAATTTAGACTTTATATACAATATTTGTACAATAATTTCTGACAAATGGAATAATAATTTAAACTTTATATATATGGAATACCCAAGATTATTATTAGATCATTCTTTAGTTGCGAATGGAAGCGAAAAAGTTAAAGTACAAAAACAAACAATTATTCAGCAAAATCACTCTAATAAAGATGTTAAATATAAATACAATGATTATGTCCCTAAGGATAGAATAGCTAGAATATTAATTCCTGAATCTAATATTGATACTAAACAAAGTAGACTCATAGACAATAAAGATCTTAATATATTATCTAATATTCTTAAATATAAAAAAGCAGATTTTCTAACCAATAAGACCATAGTCTTTAATTTAATTGATATTATAAATAATATTTATTGTTCTAAAATTATACGTTCTTATGAAGATTTAAGAAATAGAATTGCAAAGATGACATTATTGAAATTTAATTTTTTCAGAATAGATAACACTTCTGGTATCCCTGATGCTGTTTATGGAATTTTTTCTAGTTACGAGTATTTAGATAAATCTCAAAACAAAGTTAAAGTTTACGTTGATAGTATTTTATATGATAAAATACTAAAAAATCAAGTATATACAATATATAATGATAAAATAAATCAATTTGAAATTTCCGATTTATTTTCTAGCAAAAATACAAGTGATATACTTCCTGTAATATAAAAAGTTGACAAGTGCTCCCCTACCTATCTAGTGTGGGAGTATTTTTTATAAAGAAATTTATTACAATTTCAAAAAGTGTTTCACTTTTATCATTAGACAAAATTTATACTATTCGCAATAATAAAAAATGAGCTAATATATTATAGAAAGGAGCAGTGTTTTACATATGGCTTTATCAATAGAAAAACTTTTTTAATGTAAGTAAAAACTTAATACACTTTATTACAGAACCAATACCATTATATCACTATAAAACAATTTTATTTAATAAATGCTGTTATTGTTCTTTCCATAAAAAAATGCATGATAAAAACATACATAATTATTGTAATAATAAATATAAAAAAATCATAAAAAAGTATAAAATTTATAATAAGATAAATATTGATAAGACTTATATTCAATTTTCTTTAACACAAATTAAACAAATGCTAGTTTATTATTATGCAAATTCCAAAGGATTTGTTTCTCTGATATCTAAAAAAAGAATTGCTAGAATGATAGGTTGTTGCGAAAAAAATATAGATATAAATAATAAACTATTTTTAGATTTAGGTTTAATTTTGATTAGTAGTACTATAAATAACAAATTTTCTTTAATTATTAAAAATTACTCTAAACATTACAGTAAAAACAATACAAGGTATATTAACTTAGCTACGTTACATATTAACAATGTAAATGCTTTAAGAATAGCTCCCCAAGACATATTAAAACATGACATAAATACTCTTTTAGATCAAGAAACTTATTTTTCTATTAATAATATGAAAACATTTTTACCAGATTATATAAATTGTAAATCTGCTATAGAAAAAGTAATCAATAAATTAAATAGAAATACAATAGCTATGCTTTTTAATAACTCTGAAAAGCTTATATTTGTTATCTCTAAAAATCTACATGGTAAATTACTAAAAAAAGAAATGTATTATAAATATAAGAATAACTTTCTAAATTATATTACAGAAAACAATATTAAATTAAATAATTTAAGTTATTCTATTAGTAATATTATAAAACTTGCTTTTGAATACGGATATGATATTATTCAACTAATATTAGGAGAAATAAAGGATATAGCACCAACTATATTTAATGTTGGTAGATATATAAGATATAAAATAAAAAGATATATTTATATGAATGAACCTTTTTTTACAGTCTAAATTAAGATCTTTTTCTCATGCCCTTTTTTATATTTTTTTTTATTTTTATTTTATAAATGATACCAAAATACCCATTATTTATAATCTGCCTTTACATTAATTAATATAATTAGTTATTTATTTAGATTTAATGTTGATAATTTTAGAAAAAAACTATTAACAAAAATATTTAATTTTAAACATTAAGAATAAAAACAATTCTAACAATTTATATATCTGTTGGTATTACTATGTTTTAAAACAAATATTTATGATTAATATTTGTTTTTTAATAGCTCTATCTATCTACCTATTTGCAAAAACAAAAGAGGCTAAGACTCAAAATAATTTTTAAACTTATTTTGAGACAGCACCTTGCTTATTCTCTATGAAATTATTATTTAAATAAATTTGAACATATAAAATTATAAACTAACATATACTTTTAATTTTATAATTTACGAGAAGGTCATATACTTTATTTAATAGCCTATTATAATTAAGTAATTTAAAATTGTTTATAAATCTTTATTTATGATCTATAGGATTATCTTTATAAGTTATCCAATCACTCCAACTTCCTGCATAAACTCTAGCTTTAATTCCTACTTCATCTAAAAGTAAAAAATTAAAGGTTGCATCTATTCCTGATCCACAATAAACTGCTATATTAGAATAATCTTTTAATGGTAGAAAATTTTCTCTAACTTTATTTTCATCTACAGTTCCATCTTCCTTAAGCATATCTTTCCAATAAATATTTTTAGCTCCAGGTATATGTCCAGCCTTTTTATCTATAGGCTCTTCTATACCTTTATATCTTATGTTAGTTCTTGAATCTACTAATATAAGATCTTTTTTCATATTATCTTTTATGTAATTTACATCTACTTTTATCTCTTCATTTAAAGAAATATTAAAATTCTGATTTTTAATATCCAACTTTTCTTTACTGTTTTTTTCTTCTATATATAGCTTTCTATTTTCTGTAATCCACTTATTTATACCACCATCTAAAACATAGTTATTAGTGTATCCTACATATCTTAACATCCAACAAAATCTAGCTGCTCCAGCTATTTTTAATTCATCATAGGCTACAACTAAAGTATTTTTATTTATTCCTAGTTTTTCTATATTTCTTTTAAAGTCTTCTATGTCCGGTAATGGGTTTCTACCTCCGTATTCCTTTTCTTCAGATGACATAACTTTTTTTAAATCTGCAAAAACAGCATTTTTTATATGTCCTTTTTTATAAACTTCCTCTCCATAACTATCCTTTAAAAGATCTCCTCTACAATCTACAATGACTATATTTTCATCATCCAAATGATCCTGTAACCACTTAGTAGATACAAAATTCTTCACAAAATCATCTCCTAAATATTTTTATAAACCTAATACATCTTTCATGGAATATATTCCTGGTTTTTTATCTTTTAAAAATAAGGCAGCTTGACAGCTTCCATTGGCAAAACATTCCCAATTATGAGCATGATGAGTTATTTCTAATCTTTCCCCCATAAGACCAAACATAACTGTATGACTACTTGAAATATCTCCTGCTCTTAAGGAATGATATGCAATTTTTCCTTCTTCTCTTTTACCTTTTC
Organism: Clostridium botulinum; assembly: GCF_001276985.1. Lineage (GTDB taxonomy): Bacteria > Bacillota > Clostridia > Clostridiales > Clostridiaceae > Clostridium_F > Clostridium_F botulinum. The sequence goes on along the minus strand of NZ_LHUL01000004.1, from coordinate 410,019 downwards.
CACATCTTCCGAATTGAGCTAATTCTTTCAATTCCTTATTAAATGTTTTTGCTAAAACTTCTCCAATTTCTAAAGAAGTTCCACTTGGGGCATCCTTTTTATATCTATCATGCATTTCTATTATTTCAATATCAGACATATTGCCTATAGTATTAGCCGCAAGTTCTACTAATTTATACATAAGATTTACAACCATAGAAGTATTTCCTGCTAGAATCACTGGTATTTCCTTTGAAATTTCATTTATCTTATTTATTTCCTCCTCTGAAAACCCAGTAGTACCACAAACCACAGATTTTTTACTCTTTAAAGCTTTTTCAAATACATCCATAGAAGTTTCTGGATCTGTGAAATCTATAATGCAATCACATTTATCTATAACATTATCTAAATTATCTACAACTTTACAATTTATATTTTTGCCCAGGTTTGCAACTATACCAAGATCCTGTCCTATGTAATCCCTTCCCTTTGGGGCTACTGCTGCCACAAGTTCTATACTTTCATTATTATAACAAGATTTAGTAACTAAGCTTCCCATTTTTCCCATTGGTCCAATAACTATTATCTTCATTAGTATAACCCCCTGTTTATTTTACTAAATAAATAGGTATTTTTTATTTAGTAAAAAATTTATTAGATTATGTATAATTTCATTCATTAACTACACTAAGTATTCTATAATAAATTTTAAAATCCTTCATAGGATAAACCTTTTTAAAAATATGGTTGAAAATAAAATACTTACTTTTTATCAATACTGAATTTAAGGAAATTGCGACATAACACCTTTTAAGGATTGAAAATTAAAACAAGGAATGCTTTGGGTCGATAGATAGCTATAAAAATAATATATTATATAGTGACCTTAGTAAAATTATATAAAGAAAATACAATTGTGAATTTTGCAAAATAAAGTGAAGTAAGATTTTCCTTTTTTACTAACTTTCCCCACAAAAAATTATCTTTAACGAGTTATGCTAACTTCCCTTGATTAAAAAAATAAAGATATGTGGTGTAAAAAGCATTTGAACAAGATTAGAGATTCCTATTTATTTTTAGAAAATATATATTCCAAATTATTGTCCGAGCGTTCAGCGAGTTATAATTTAGAATCATATATTTTAAGAAAAAATAAATTAGAAGCTCTTATCGAAGTGAGCTGCCTTTTAACCATATATCCTTTTTTTAAACCAATGGAGTATAACTCTCTTTTAAGCCGTAATTTCCTTTTTACTAGTTACTTATTTTTAATACTACTGATTCATATACCCTTAATAATAAAGATACTGCATAGGATTCAAATACTATCATAAATACTTCTTCTACAATTCTTGGTATCCATAAAAACATGAAACTTTTTCCTTGAAGCCCTGGTATAAACATTAATAGTATATAGGTATTTAGGGTACATACTATTATTCCTGGTATTCCTATAGCTAAAATCATCTTCATGTAATCCTCATATATATGTTTAACAGTGTTATTGTCTTTCAATTTAATATTTATTATAAATACTATTAAAGCAAATATAGTTATTATTTCTATAGCTGATAAAACAAATATATATTTTTTACCTAATATGTTCATTATTTTAAAAGAAAAGGATTTATCTAATAGTAATGTCATTAAATGAATAGCCCCAGCCAATGAACCTAAGACCATAAAAAATATTGGATAATATTTTTCTATTTTATCTATATGAACATTTTTAATTTTAAACCATATTATTCCTGTAAGTATGCCACTTAATATGCTAGTCAATGTTAAAAATGGAATATATGCTCCCATAGGTTTTATTATATAAGCTAATATATCTACTACTCCAGAAACAACACCGCCTATAGCTCCACCAAAAAGCACTGCTGGCATTTTAATAAATATGCCGGCAAAACTTATCCTCATAGCACCAGCTCCAGCTATAGGTACCATTATGCTAAAAAATCTTAATATTATAGCTGCAGCTATAAAAAGTCCACATAGTACCATTGTTTTCACTTGAATTTCTCTTTTCATTTTTGCTCCCCCTTTTAAAATAAAAAAACACTTATTTTCTCCACTAGATTACACTAAAGAGAAAAATAAGTGTTTTGAATATAACTCTCTAATGTAACAGCGGAATGCGGTAACACATCGCAAATCTTTTAAAGATTTTTCTTTTAGAGACAACTTCCCGTCCTCTAAACCTTAACGTGTAATTACCTACTCTGTTACTTTAAAATTTCAAAATTCAATTGTCTAAACACATTATACAGAAATACAAATATAATGTCTACATATTTTATATAGAAATGTAAAAACTAAAAATGAAGATTGCAAAAATTAGTGCTAAAGGAGTGAATAGAATGGATGCAAGTAGAGCTTCTGAATTAATTAATTCTAAAGCATCATATGTTTATTGTAAAGGCAAACCTGTTATTATAAAATCTGTAGATGAATCTTCTAAAATGGCTGCAGTACAAAGTGTAGATAATGGTGCCACTATGATAGCTCCTCTTAATGATATAAGAGAGAGCGGTGTTATAAACAATCAAAATTCTTAATCTACACTAAATTAAACACACTATAAAAAATAATATTGATGATGTGCTTAATTTTATTTACTTTAAATAAATTTCTAAGCTTCAGAGGCAGTTTTTACTCCCACTAAAGCTTATTAACAGAATTCTTAGGAGTTTTACTCCTTAGAAGTCGTTATCCTCTAGGAGAAAATGATTATCCAATGACATATCCGCTCTTTATTCCCACTTTTAAAAAGATGAGAGCATTAGAGCGGGTATTCATGGGATAAAATCTTTTCAGCCCAAGAAATTTTAGTATCCAAAATCTTCATTTATAAATATTACATGAATTCTATCTTTATTTCCTTGTCTCTTTATCAATGTATACTCATTACATATTCTCTCCTCACTTTTGCAGTCCATGCAATATCCTAGCTTTGTGCAAGGAGTTTTTCTTTGTAATCTTTTAGTATTAGCTGGTGCTGATACATATACGTTTCTTTTTATGGCTTCATCTAAGTCTCTCACTATTTTATTTACTCCAGCTATAATAATAACCTTATCTGGACCATAAAGCATAGCTGCAACCCTATTTCCATTTCCATCTACATTATATAATTCTCCCTTTTCGGTTATAGCATTGGAACTTGCAAAATAGGCATCTGCAAAAAATGATTCTCTGAATATATTCTTTATATCCTGTGGTGTTAATCCTTCCTTATATCTATCTAAAAATTCATATCTTCCAGATCTTAAATGATCTATAACTCCTGTTTCAAATAAAGTCATAGAACCCCCGCAAGAAACCTTAGATCCTTCTTTTACTATTTCTTTTATTTTATCTATTAATTCATCCTTATCTTTAACTAAATATCCATTCATATTATTTTCCTGTAAGGATTCTATAGTTCTCATTATTCTTTGCTTTTTTACCTCTAAAATATTTTTATCCAAAATCATACCCTCCCATACTTAGTTAATTTTTTTATTTTCTTAAAAATCATACTTAAAACTTTTTGTGGTTTTCCTACTAACTATATTTTATCAAATTCTAAGTAAGAATGAACCATCTTCACTATTAAATTTTACTATTTCACTTAAAAATATCTAAAATAGATTTAATTTTAATATCTCTTATATCTTTTATACTATAGTTTTTAAGAATGTTATTATAAATTCCGTTCCTTCTCCCATTTCACTTTCTACAATTATACTTCCATTTTGAGATTCTATTATGGATTTGGTAAGGGAAAGCCCTATTCCTATACTAGAAGGATTAACTGAGTTTTCTCCTTTATAAAATCTTTCAAATATTTTATTTTGTAATTTTTCTGGTATTCCTTCTCCGTTATCTTTTATACTTATAGTTAAAGATATTGGTGTTTCTTCACAACTTATTTTTATTTGTCCATAATTATCTGTATGTTCTATAGAATTTTTTATAATATTGGAAATAGCTTCTGCTGTCCAATCCATATCATGCTTAAAATATACATCTTCATCTATATTAACTATTACCTGTTGTGATTTTTCTTTAGCTTTCTCACTAAGACCTGCTAATGCTTTGTTTACCGTAACATACAAAGGATTATTTTCTCTTCTAAATTCCACTACTCCAGCCTCTAGTCTGCCTATTTTTAAAAGATTTATAATAAGCCATTCCATTCTTCTTAACTGTTCATCACTAAGTTTTAAAAAATTTTTTCTATCTTCCATTGGCATATTTTCATCCTTCATTAATTCATTAAACATTATTAAAGAGGATAGTGGTGTTTTTAATTGATGAGAAATATCTGATATTATGTTTTTTAAAAATATTTTTTCTTTTTTTAAGTTTAATAAAGATTCCTCTAATCTGTTTGACATTAAATTAAATTTAGAAGAAAGAATATAAAAATCTCCTTCTTTATTTTCATCTATAAACTTACTAAAATGTCCCTCCATTATATCTTCTGAGGCTTCAGTAAAAATTTCTGCTTTTTTATAAAAATACTTAAACTTATCATATATTATGATATATATAATAAAAATAGCTACACCAAAGTAAATTATGGTTCTATATATAAAATTTATGCTAAAGTTCTTTAATACTGGATTTTTATAAATGTCTAAATTTTCATCATATGAATATTTTTCTAAAATATTTTTTCCTATTTTATAATTTTTTTCTTCATTATATGTTGCATCCTCATTACTCTTTAAAGAAAGTATTATTTCTTCTTCCAGTTCTGGATGTTTTGATAGTATATTTCCTACTATCAAGGTATTTTGATTTATGTAATCTTTATTTAATTTATTAAGTTCTCCTTTTATAAAAATTGTAGTTAATGTAGCAAATAAAATAAATATTATGCTGAATTTAAAAGTTAATTCTTTAATTTCAGGATTTCTAAAATATTTTAACAAAATTATCCCCCTTAGTATTCTAAATTAATTTGTAAAAATTAATTAAATATTTATGTAGTAACATCTACTGAAAATTCCACAACCTACTTTGCACTGAGTTAAGATTTTAAGTGGAGTTTGCACAGATTGCTTTACACTCTCATAAACCAATTTTACTCACTCCACCTATAACCTATTCCCCTTACAGTTTCTATATATTCAGGCTTTTTAGGATCTTTTTCTATTTTTTCTCTTAACCTTTTTATATAAACATTTAATGTGTTTCCATCTACAAAACTTCCATCCACATCCCAAATTTTTTCTAATAAAATATTCCTAGATAACACATTCCCTTTGTTTTCTAATAATATTAAAAGTAATTTATATTCCCCTGCTGTTAATAAAATTTCTTCCTCTCCTTTGAAAACTTTTGCCTTTAAAGGCTCTATTATTATGTCCTTGGAAATTATTTTATTGTTTTTTATGTTATCCTCTTTTATATTCTTATTTTTTAATTCTGCTTCTTTAGTTCTTCTTCTTAAAACCGCATTTATTCTAGATAAAAGTTCTCTTATTCTAATGGGCTTTGTTATATAGTCATCGCCTCCCATGTCTAATCCTAAAACCACATTAGCTTCTTCATCACAGGCAGTCATAAATATTACTGGAATTAGACTTTCTTTTCTTACTTCACTACAAAAATCATATCCACTTCCATCTGGTAACATTAAATCTAATAAAATTAAATCTAACTCCTCTTCTTTTAAAATCTTTCTAGCCTCTTTTAAATTTTTAGCTCTTTTAACTTCATAATTTTCTTGTTTTAATGTATATTCCACTCCAATAGCTAAGGCCATATCATCTTCTACTAATAATATTTTTGTCACAAAATCCCCCCTAACATTACTTATTTAATTATAATTTATACTATAGTTATTTAAAATAAAAATAATTTAACATTTTAGTATAAAAAAAGAACCTATTTCTAAGTTCTTTTTATTCAAATATGTCTTTTAAATTTATTCTTAAATCAGGAAATGCTGTGCTTATATATTCATCATCATTTTTAAACACATCTGATATTGTGAGCTATGAATCCTTGTAAACTTAATTACTACTTGATAACTAGCAAATCTAATGTTGCCATCATACCTAAGAAGGCCATATAATCATCATTTTTTTTATCCCCTCTTTTATTTTTTCCCTTATCTTTTTCTATTATTTCTTTTTTCATATTTTTCTCCCCCATTATTATAGATCAAACTTTAAGCTTTTAACTGTCATCTTTAAGATTTTATTCTCTATATTCTAAAAAATTTTAATAATAGTACCTGAAAATAAATTAAATTTTGATATAGCAAAGATAAAAAATATATAATAAATATATTTTTTATCTTTGCATCGTTGAAATTAAATCTATTTTAAAACACAATTTTTAATATTTTTATTCCTTAGCTCTTATGTTTTCTACTATGCTCATTTTTTTAAGTCTTCTAAGTGGTATTATAGAAGCTAAAAGTGTTATAGCTATTACCCCTAAAATACCTGTTATAAATACATCTATAGGGAACTTAATATCAAAATTTATAAAATTGAAACTTTGTTTTAAAAGGAAATTATATAATATATAGGATATAATTGATCCAAATACACTGGTAAATATCCCATGAAGTAATCCTTCTAGCATTACCATTTTATTTAATTGAGATTTTGTCATTCCTATGGCTGTTAAAGTTGCAAACTCTGATTTTCTAAGAAGTAATCCTATAGTTATGGTATTTATTATATTTACCATTCCTATTATAGTTATTATGGCTATAAAACCATACATAAATACTGCTATTTGTTTTTGAATACTATCCATTTGATCATTCACACTATGAAGATCCATATACGACCCTTGAAGTTCTTCTGCCTTTTCTTCAAAATAACCTGCATATTTTTCCCCAGCTTTTTCATTTTTATAATTTATAGCAACTGCGTCTATAGGAAGTTTACCAAAATTCTTCTCAAAACATTTATCACTGAAAACTAAGCCTATGCTATTATTTGCCGCACTTATATTGAAAATATCTTTGTTTAATATCCCTACTATAGTAAGTTCAATAAAATCTCCCTTTTCCACACCTTGTTTAAATTCACCTTTTAGATCAAGTTTCTTATTTTCTCCCATTTGAGGGTAAAATTTATCTTTAGTCCTTGGAATTCTTATTTTATCTCCAACTTTATATTTTGTAATATCTGCTACTACTCTTCCTCCATTTTTCTTGCTTACCTCATTTCTATTTATAAGTAGTACACCATTATTATTTAGAGCTTCCGTATCTATTTTTCCATCTGCTAAATTATTTTTTACCTCTTCAAAGGAAGATTTATCATAGGCTGAATATGTTACTTGATCTAAGCACACATAATCCTTTCCTTTAATCTTTTCACTTTTAGGCATATCTTTATTTATTTTTTCATAATATTTTTCATTTAGAATATCCTTTTCCAAATAAACTAAAGCCCTTCTAATCTTTGGAGTATATACTTTTTTTATACCATCTTTACTCTTAATTTCAGATATAAATTTTTCATCCATTGATTCTTTAGTCTGAATAACAGCATCAAAAGGTGCTGAAGATATAAGCTGTTTAGTTACTTCATCTGTCATCTTAGTCATAGATGTAATAATTATAAACATTATCAGAGATATCATAAGAGAAAAAACTGTTATTATAAATCTCTTATTATTTCTTCTTATATTTTTGTAGGCCACTGCCCCTTCTATACCAAATATTAATTTGATAAGTCTACCTTTTCTTCTTCTTATCTTTTCTTTTTTTAGATTTGAAGAATTTCTTATAGCATCTATTGGCGATACTTTAGAGGCTTTTATAGCTGGTCCTAGTACAGATAATATTATAGTTATAAGTGTAAGTACAATACATATAAGTATAACTTCTTTATAAAATCCTATTTTTAAACCTTCAAACACAAACCTTTCTGAATTTGACATGAGCTTTATTGTAGTATAAATACCTAAATATCCTGAAAGAATTCCTATAGGAATTGCTATAATGCTCATTATAAAAGCTTCTTTAAATACTAATTTTCTTATTTTCCCTGGAGTAGCTCCTATACTTCTTAATACACCAAATTGATTTATTCTCTCTGCTACAGATATATTAAAAGCATTATAAATAACAGCTACAGTGCATACTATTATTAAAGTTGCAATGAATATAAATACGCTCATTGTGTCCTTATTTAATAAAGTATCATTTCCCTCTGCCATAAGTCTTAATACAGCGTTATTAAAACTTATTTCTGGAATTCCATCTATTTCTTTTTTTTCACTTAACCCTACTGTGCTACCTACTTTTTTACCTATATCTACTTTATTTTTCTTCTCTTTAAGATTTGCATAAAAAGAATAATTATCATCTTTTTTCATAGAATTTTTATCTAAATATCCTCTAGCTTCATAAAGATCACTTGTCTGACTAAGCCCTTTCTCATAATATCCTACTATTTTGTAGCTTTTAACTTCATTTGACTGTAATTTTTGTAAATTAGATTGTTCAGTAATTTTTGAATCAACTTTAAGGGATTTTACAAGAACTTCTGGATCTATATTATTTGCTTCTATATAATCTCCTACTTTTTTTCCAAATTTTGTTTTTGCTCTTTTTTCTAATATTATTTCATCTGCTGCCTTTGGTTTTCTTCCTTCCTTCATATTAATAGTCATTACATTATTTAACATACTATTATCATAAAAATCTAAATTTATTATTTTAGGTTTATTATCCATTGCACTTTTATTTTCTTTATTTTTATCATCCTTTAAAATAAAGAAATTATTATCTTTACTTACACCATAATCTTTAATCTCAAAATTATTACTTAATTTATTTACCTTGTCTTTATTAACACCAAAATATTTTACTTCATAATTACCTTTATTTTTTCTTTCATTTGTTACTAAACCATCTCTCATACTAAAAAATAAATTTCCTATACCAGAGAATAAAGATATAGCTAATATTATTCCTACTATTGTTAATATGGTTCTTTTCTTATTCTGTTTTAAATATCTTCCTGTAATTTCACTATAGCTTTTCAACTTTGTTCACCTCGTCCCCTTTAACTTCTCCGTCTGCTATGGTTATAACTCTATCCGCCATTTTTGCTATATTTAAGTCATGGGTTATAAGCACTAGTGTTTGGTTATATTTTTTAACTGAATATCTTAAAAGCTCCATTATTTCCTTGGAATTTTTAGAATCTAGGTTACCTGTAGGCTCATCTGCAAATATTATAGATGGCTTATTAGCTAAAGCTCTACCTATAGAAACCCTTTGTTGTTGCCCACCAGATAACTGTGCAGGTAAATGATTTTTTCTTTCTCTTAATCCTAATATATCTAAAAGCTCTCCCATATATTTTTTGTCTGGTTTTTTATTATCTAAAAGCACTGGCATTTCTATATTTTCTTCTGCAGTAAGTACTGGTATTAGATTATAAAATTGAAATATAAATCCTATTTTTCTTCTTCTTAATATAGCTAATTCATTTTCCTTTAAAGAATATATATCTGTACCTTCTAAAATAATTTTACCTGAGCTTGGTCTATCTACTCCCCCTAAAAGATGAAGTAATGTACTTTTACCAGAACCTGAAGGACCAACTATAGCCACAAATTCTCCTTGATTTATAGTTAAATTAATGCTTTTTAAAGCATCTACTTTTATTTCACCTTTTCCATAACTTTTACAAAGATCTTTAACTTTTAATAATTCCATTTATAAGTCCACTCCTCTTTTTCTATTTGACTTGTCATCTACAAGTTATATATTAAACCTCTTTTATTACAATATTATAAATTTAATTATTACAAAATAGTAATAATTATGAAGATATATTAACAAAAGCACTCAATCTCAAAGATTGAATGCTTTTTACATTTTCCTAATTTATATGTATTTTTAAACAAATTGTTCATTTAACATGCTTAGCATATCTTGCTTTTCTCTAGTAAATCTATTGTATACACTTTGTCTTATTTCAGGTGAACTACTTCTAAAATATACATTTACATTTTGACGTTCATTATATAAATCATTAATAATGTTACTATCATTATTATTTAAATTTAATTTTGAAAATATGGATGTAGCTCCTCCTACCCCATGTTGAACAACTGTAGACCATAAGCTTTCCTTTAAAGCATTACTTTTTTTACTTACATCAAAATCAAATCTTGATTTCAAAGACTGTGCTACAGTATCATAAAAGTTCACTTTTACATAGTTTTGTTGTACCTTTAAGAATCTATCTTTATTTTGACTTGAAATACTCTTCCATGCAGCATCAAAATTTTCACCAAATGTATTATTATCTTTAGCCTTTGCATATGTAAGTTTATAATACATATCATTATTATTTCCTTTAAGTGAATTAATAAATGAATCTAAAGAACCTGTTCTAGATGAAAACTGCCATGCTCCATAGGATTTTCCACCATAATCCCCTGGATCATCGCTGATTTCTGCGGGATTTAGATTAGATTCATACTTTGAAGCACGTATACCTAAATTGCTAAAACTATTATCCACTCTATTATTATAGCCTTTAGATAAAGAACTAGCTGCTCCTCTCATAGTTGAATTAAAATTACTTAGAGCATTCAATGAATTATCTAAACTAAATGAACTTGTATTTGTCAAACTACTTAATAATGCCTGTGTTGCTACTAAGCTACCCATACCATTCATGCTGCCCATACTATCCATGCCATTCATACTACTCATACCATTCATACTACTCATGCTACCCATACTATTCATCATTTGACTTAGCACTACCTGGAAAACCATTTGCTGCACTGCTTGTTGTTGGTCAAAATTCCCCAATGTTTTCCCATCAACTGTATTAGTATTATTACTATTATTCATTTGTGTTCTATATTGGTTTAAAAATATGCTATTAAGTAAATTTGTATTTTCCACCATAGTTATCCCCCATTTTATCCTAAAAAAGTATTTTTTCATCCTCACAAAATAAATATTATATTATATGAATAAATATTTTTCTTAATAAACTTTATTTATATACAAAAACCTGTAATAATCCACATTATAGCATTCTTTTTAGGCCCTTTCAATAGACACTTATAGGGGCTTTTCTACTATTCCCTAATATTTTAGGTATAAAAAATATAAATAAAACTCTCATTTAATAAAATAGATTTTTTAAAACAATTATACTTATATTGTTTATAATATTCTTTTTTATGAACTAGCTGATGAGGCCGCCGCTGCACTTGCTGCACAAGCTGCTGCTATGGCTGCCTGTTGTTGTGCTATTACTATAGCATTTATACTGTTTGCCAAAGTTATATCTATTAATCCTTTTTGAATTCTTTCTATATAAGAATCTGCTACTAAAGAAATAGCTAACATAACTATATGGGACTTTTCAATACTAAAGATTCTATAACCATCTTTTTCTTTTATATACTTATAAACCTCTTTGACTTCTTCTACTATCTTAATATCATTAGAAGCTATAAGAGTTAGCACACCTAAAGAAGCTAATCCATCATATCTTAATTTGCACTTTTCACTCTTTAATTCGTTATATAAAGACACCGCCCTACTGCATTTATTTTCTGCATCTTCTTCTCCTAAAGCAAGTATTTGGGAAAGACTTTGAAGCGAGTTTCCTTTAACAAAAGCCTTTTCGTTCAGTAGTTTATAACAAATCTCCATTTCTTCTGAAGTTTTTTCTATATCTAAATCTGAAGTAGCTAATACTGCTGCAAGAACATAATCATCTGCTGTAGTTAACCAAGGATGATTTTTCTTCATATTAGAGTAAAAACTCTTCATTCTTTGGATTTTTTCATCCCATTTATCCATAGAAACTTCTTTAACTATAGTATAAGAAGCTAAAGGTAAGTACTGACTATTTCTAAAACCTGCCTCTCTCATTTTTTCATATACCTTCTGCATGTTTTCAAAAAAATCTTTGTAATTACTTTCTAAATACAAAAGACTACTTAAAATGAATAAATTCATTCCTCTAAACTGAGAAAATAACCCTACCTGTTTTTTTATATAATCTTTTATTTCTTCAATTTCTTGAACATTGATCTTCTTATGCTTAATAGCTGAGTTCATAGCCCCAAAATGCTTTACTATACCGTATTCCCATTTAAAAGCTTTCTTAAGTTCAGCATAATTTTCTACCATCAAATCTACTTTTTGTTTTAATAATAATTCCATAATTCCACCTCCACTATGATTTTTAATAGTCATGTAAGCGTTTCCATTTTTTTATGCTTTTTAATATTTTTATTGTGCTATTATAATGATTATTATTTACTCAAAAACAAACTATTATTTTTAATATTTATTTTATCTCATTACAAATATACACAATACTATAGCTAAAGATATAACAAATATAATTTCCTTAATATAAGCATTTTTTTCTTTTTCCATCTTTCTATCCCCTAATTATAAATATTTTTTAACAATTTTTATCCTCTAAAAAAGTAATTCTTATTAATGAAATTTTACTACTCTATAAAATTACTTAATTTAACTTACTCTTATATTAAACTATTTATATTACAATATACTGAACTTAATTATTACAATTTTGTAATAATATAAAATTATCCCTAGATCTATATATTTTGTGATATTCCAATAAAATACTGTGCAGTTAATATTATATAATAATATGTCCACTTATAAAAGTGTTAAAAGTCATGTATATATGTTACTTTTAGCATTTAAATATATCTCATATTAATATTAATCCCTCTAAAAAGATATATATGTTACTGTTAGCACTATATACAATAAAATGCACAATAAACATTAATTATTTTAATAATGATTTCTTTAAGTGGTCTTGCTATTATAAAAAACATAATTCACCTATTAAAGTATATGTGGATAATATAACTATTCATAATTTTACAGTTTGTATTCACATTTGAGATTCTGGAATTTATAGAGTTGGATTTAGTTGACTAGCTTATGGAGAAAAAAGTTTAAAACTTACTTGAATTAAATATTAAATTGTGTGTATAATCTAATATGTGTTGGTTAACCTTGTGATAGACATATTTTACATACACAGGGTCAAAAGGCTGTATTCAACCTTGTGATAGACATATTTTACATACACAGGGTCAAAAGGCTGTATTCAACTTTGAGTACAGCCTCTTATTTTAAATTCCATTTACAAAAAATATGTAATAAATCCCCATGAACTTCAGCATAAATTTCTCCATTCATTTTTTCCATAAGACTTTTAGAAATAGATAAGCCTAATCCAGTGCTTCCATTCTTATTGGTTCTGGCATCATCTTTTTTATAGAATCTATTAAAAATTAGTTCTATATTATCTTCTGTAATATCATTACATTTATTAATTGTAGCTAATACAGCTTTATTATTTTCTTTTTTAAAACTTATATAAACATCCCTTTTAGAATGTTTTATAATATTTACTATTAAATTTTGTAGTACCCTCTTTATAGCCCCTTCATTCCTAATCACTATAATATTCTCCTTTGGCAAATCTATTTTAGGAGTTATATCTTTATCTACAAAACTACTATAAAAAGAAGCTATTACTTCACACAGTATATTATTTATATTAATCTTTTGAAGCTCAATATAATAATCTGGTGATCCTATAATGGAAAGCTCAAAGAAATTACTTAATAAATTTTGTAAATCCTTTGCTCTTCTTTCAGCTATGTCTATATATTCTATTTGCTTTTCCTTTGATAGATTGCCTTTTTTTATCATTTGTATATAACCTATGATAGATGTAAGGGGGGGTGCGCAAATCATGGGATACATTAGCTATATTTTTTCTTATTTCTTCTTCTAGTCTCTTTTGCTTAATTTGTGATTGTATATTTATATCGATATGTTTATTAATACTATAAGCTAAATTTTCAATTTCTTTATCAAAAAGAGTAGAATCTATCTTTTTTAATGATTTCAAATCATTATATTCATTTAATTGGATTGTAATATTTTTCATTTCTCTTTTCATAAAAAATACATAGGAGAGTAAAAAGAGCAAAAAAATTATTAGTACTATTATAATGAAAATCATATTGCTCCTCTCCCCTTTTTTAAAAATTATGACCTTTTACGTAGTTATTTTTTCTTAACAGGAATCCAAATTTCACTGTAGTAGTTTTCATCTTGATTACCTTGCGGATAATCAGCCGTATTGGTGTACATTTCAATATTGTAACCTGCTGCAATTTCATAATCCTTGCAATTAGGTAGCCATTCTGAGAAGATTTTTCTGCTCACATCTATCATAGATTTCGGCATTGCGCCCTTGCAAGCAAAAACAGCCCAGGTGTATTTAGGAATAATCTTTGTAACAAAACCATTAGGTATTTCCATAGACGGATTATAATTGTCTGCAATCAAATATTCAAACTCATCTGAACCCATGCTCTCGTCTATGTTTACTCCATACATTCCGCATACATATTTTCCCTTTCCTGTTTCATAATGCTCTGTCCAAAACTCTGGAACTTTTGTAGTTGCACTATCATATTTAAACACCTTTGATACGCCCATGACAGTAAACGAATCTTTTTCAACAATTTTGTAATCCATAATATAACCACCTTCCAATGAAAATTTGATTTTCAACGGAGCAAAGGATTTAATCATTGCTCCATCTTTTCGAACAGCAGTAGGTGTGACACCATGAAATCGAGTAAAAGCTTTTGTAAAACTATCCGGTGAGGCGTAGCCATATTTCAGCGCAATATCAATAATTTTTTCATCAGTGGAAACAAGCTCACTGCCGGCAAGGGTAAGCCTGCGTTGTCTGATGTACTCTCCAACCGTAAGATCACAAAGCATTGCAAAGCCTTTTTGGAAATAGAAGGTCGACACAAATGCTTTTTCTGCAATATTTTCTATTGGGATTTCTTCAGTGATATTCTCCTCAATATAGTTGATAGCTTCACCGATTCCTTCAATCCATCCCATAATCATCACCCCTATCTGTATCTATATCTTATCTCTTTTCAAGCGGTTGTTACCGACTTTTTGTGTTATGTTTTGTCTTGTCTAAAAGATTACTAGATAACCCGTACATCAAATTTCTATTTATAATACTCAATTTCAAATTATTATTTAGTACATAGCTGCTCTCCTTCCACCTACTTTTAGGAAGACGAGAATTTAGATTAAATAGTCATTTTCTAAATTACGAACTTAAATCTAGGAAATACTATATTTATTTTATATCTTCTTTCTTAAATATATAAATTCCTAAACAGCTAGTAACTATAATTAAAATAATGCAGGTCATTATAATATGCTGTATATTTTGTACAGTTGTCGGCACAATACCTATATCCATAAGCATAAAAGTTGGTGTATATTCCTGATAAGGAATTCTTCCTATAAAAATAGAAGATAAATAAATATATATAATACCTATAGTTACAATTAAAGATTTACTCTTTATTAATGTACATAGAAATGTATATATACTAGCTATGGCTGTAAAAACAATGCAAATTAGAAGTATAAAATTAATTGCCTGTAATATTTCGTCATAGGAAACTTTCTTTATGGCTCCACTGATAAAAGCTACTATAACAGTACCAAACAATAATAAAAATGTTAAAATAAATGTAACTACAAACATAATAATCATTTTTGATATATAAACCTGCTCTCTTTTATGTCCATAGGATAAAACATTTTTTAGTGTTCCGTAAGAATATTCTTTAATTATAAATTCTCCTGCTATAAACATAATTAATATTTCAAAAATAGGTCCAAATCCAAGGGCTGAACGCACAAATTCTATAGCTTTTGGGTTTAATCCATCATTAAAATTATTCAGCCAAAATCCATATTCTCGTCCTCCAAACTCAGAGTTAAATATCATATACTTATTTCCCTTAGAAAAGAATAAGTATATGGTATAGGCAACACAAAGACTTATTACAATAAGTGAATTTCTAAATACCCTATTATGTTTTAACTTATAAAATTCAAATTTAATTAAATTATACATTATTTATGATCCCCTCCTACCAAATTTATAAAATACTCTTCTAAATTGCTCTCATTTGGCATGATTTGATCAATTATAATATTTGCTTTTGTAAGTGTAGAAGAAACTAATCTTAAATTATCCACATAATCATAAAGCTTTATAGTGCCATCTGGTAAAATCTTAAAATTGATTGTGGATAATTCTGTTTCTAAAATAGTAGCAGCTTTATTTACGTCATCTACTTTTATACTTAAACTTCTTTTACATTTTTCATCTAACTCTTTTAATGTAATCTGCTCCATTAACTTACCTTTATGAATGATTCCATAACAAGTTGCAAGTTGATATAATTCCCCTAGAATATGGCTAGATATAAGCATTGTTATATTCTTTTCTTTATTTAACTTTTTTAAAATATCTCTTACTTCCTTAATTCCCATAGGATCTAATCCATTTATAGGCTCGTCCAATATTAAAAACTCTGGATCTCCTAATAAGGCTATAGCTAATGCTAACTTTTGCTTCATACCAAGAGAAAAGTTCTTTAATTTTTTATTCCTATCTTCATAAAGACCTACAGATTTTAAAATTTTATCTATGCATTCTTTACCCGGAATACCTTTTTCAATTCTAAAAGCCTCTAAATTTTGATAGGCTGTCATATATGGATAGAAAGCTGGTTTTTCTATTAGAGCACCTATTCTTTTTCTAACATGCCCTAATTCATCACCCTTTTCTTTAGAAAATAATTCTATTTCTCCATTGGTAGGGGCAACAAGTCCTGTTATCATACGGATAAATGTAGTTTTTCCTGCTCCATTTTCCCCAATAAAACCATAAATCTCTCCCCTTTTTATACTAATATTCAGGTTATTTACTACAAAATCTTTTTTATATTTTTTACTTAAATTTGTAGTGTTTAAAATATACTCACTCAAGCTATACTCCCCCTTCTTTAAGTCTTAATTTAATTCATTATGAAGTTAAATTTTTATATTATTAAATGTACTGAACTAATATTTTCATTCTTAAAAATTATACTATTAGATGTATTAAGCTAATAATTCTGTTAATATATTTAAATTTATTCCAAAATATAAAATATCCAACTACTATTGCATTTATAAAAGATTCAATAATTATAATAGCTACTTAAATATAAAAAATTAACTTGCACAACTAGGAACTTAATATTGAAGTTTAAATATTAACTAGCAATCACTACATTAATGACCTTGCTATACATTCAATATTAAAGCTTAATTCATAATGAATTATAAAGAAAAACCTTAAGAAAGTCTTAAGTAAAAAATTAAAGGGAAAAACCTAGGCTATAATAAAATTTTTAAGTGTTAATATTAGCTATCTAGCTTATACCCGATTCCCCAAATGGTTTGGATATATTCATTGTCTGTGCCTGCTTTGGACAACTTATTTCTTAAATTACTTATATGTACATTAATAGTATTATCATCACACAAATACTCACTGCTCCATACGCTTTCAAATAAATTAGCCTTAGTAAAAACCTTTTTAGGATAACCCATCAAAAGCTGCAGGATATCAAACTCTCTAGTAGTTAACATTATCTGTTTATTATGTATAAAGACTTCTCTAGTATCTTTGTTAAGAGATATTTCTTTGTATTTTAATAAATTTTGTAGTGTTATATTGGAAAATTCTTTATATCTTCTAAGGTGGGAATCTATTCTAGCTGACACCTCATCTATATCAAAAGGTTTTGTTATGTAATCATCTGCTCCCATTCTTAAAGTTTCTATTTTGATATCTTTTTCTTCTTTAGCTGAAATTATTATTACAGGCATAGGTTTACTTTTTCTTATATTAGATAAAAGCTCTTTACCATCCATACCCGGTAACATTAAATCTAATAAAACCATATCCCAATTATATTCTTTTAAATATATTAAAGCTTCTGTTCCAGAATAAGCTGATTTAGTAATATATTCGCTTTGTCTTAACATATCGCATAATAACTTATTTATATCATTATTATCTTCCACAACTAATATTTTAATATCTTCGCTCATTAATACTTCCCCCCAATATAGTTAATATTTACCTTAGCCCTTACTGTTATTATAACAGGTATAGTGGGTAGACAAAAAATAAAAACTTAATTTTAAATATTGAATTATAATAAACTAATTCCATAATAGCTATTAAAATTAAAAAAGCCAGAGAATTTCTCTGACTTTTTATTATTTAAACTATTTTATGCTCTGACTATCCGCTCTAATATTCCCATATTCTTAACAGTGGGAGTAAAAATCAGCTACATCCATAAATTACATTTACAATTTGTTTATGTCTTTGAGGATTCTTGTGCATCCTCCAGTTGAGCTTGTTTCCAACTTATATTGAATATCTTTTTCCATAAAATCATATTGATTATAATCAAAACTCCAATATATATATAAATACTAAAGCTATATTTTATTAAACTCCTAATTAATTTATGTAATCCGAAAAAAATTCCTGTAAGACCACCATAAACTAGAAATGTAGTAATAGAGCCTTCTCCATTGCTTTGAAAATCCTTATAAAAAGGCAATTCTTTTTTATATAAGCTTTGGACAGCAACTATTGAAATCAGCATACTGAAAAACATTACTATTATATCTGGTAATATTCTTAAACCACATATTATTAAAAAAATAATACAAACACTCAAAAATACTGGAAAAATATATCTGAATATAAATCCTTTTAAAGCTCCTTTTTGAATTTTCCCTGGATTATCTATAGGCAAAACAATATATATCCATGAACCTTTATATTTTTCACTTTGACTTAAAAGTTCTATACTTGCCACTAGCATGAGCACTGATAAATAAATTGAAAAATAATAATTTCCCTTTGAAAATTCATTAAATGCCTGTGAAACTGATTCATATTTTGAAAAAGAACCTATAAGCATTAGAAAAGGAAAAATCACAGCAAAAGCCAAAGTAGGATACAATTTTAACTTTAACTTTCTTTCTGTGGATATCATGTTTCTTGAAAAACGGAAAAATACATTTTCTATTTTATCTCTACAGAAAATAGATGTATATCTTTTATTTCTTATACCTTTAGCTTCCTCAAGGCTTCCTTTTTTACCTATACTACTGTCAAGTTTTTGCAAATTTTCTTCAAAATAAGGCACAATGAATTTATAGTATATACCAAAAATTATAATTGGTATAGCCACGCACATTATGCTCAGCAGCACATACTCTCTTCCATTATTATGTTCAATTATTAAGCTATATGGCGCTCCAAACCACACTGGTGGAACTAAATAACTCCACCATTTAATTTTAAAATTTACATTTACACCAGTAAAATCGAATACTCTTGGTATAATTTGATATCCTAAAGCAAGCACTACTGATAGCACTATTTGAAAATAATTTATTATATCTTTAAGCTTTTCTCCATCAAAAATTTTTAATATAAAATAATACAATATTGCAGTAAAAAACATTGTAAAAAATGATATTAATATTATTTGAAAAAAGAAAATTATAAAAAACTTAAATTTATATTTTATAAGTCCCCCTATTAAGGTTGGCCCTGCAATTGCCCCGGAAATAGATGTAATATAAATTAATATATGAGTAGTCTTAGCTGCATTTATTGTTTTGGGGTCTAATGGTTTAGTATTTAATATATTCTTATCACGAATATCCAAAAGTACAGAAGAAAAATCTGCAATCATAGTACTCATGATCAAAAACATTATGGCACCTATATTTATACTCATTTTTACAACCATAGGTGATGGGATAAAAATAAAAACCGCAAGAAAAACTCCCATTAATCCATATAGAAGTAGTGATTTTTTAAAAGTATTCTTTTTATTATCATTTTCCTTATCTTTATATATTGTTGGAACCCTTCTATTATCCATCAAAAGCTTTAATTTAAGTATTGTTCTCATGGAAGCATAATTAACACCAAGTTTCTCATATATAAACTTAAATTTATCAACAAACTTCAATATTTTAAAATCTTCCATTTCTATACCTCCTTTAGTACGGAGATAAATTCATTTGCAATCTCTTCATGCTTTGTAAATCCAGTTATTTGATTAAAAATTTGTTCAAGAGAGCCCTCCATATTCTTTTTCTTTAATTCTTCAAAAGTACCATCCGCTGCAATTTGTCCATTGTTTAATAATATTATTCTACTACTTATTTTCTCAACAACTTCCATTATGTGAGATGAATAAAATATAGTTTTTCCTTCTGAGGCTAATTTTGAAAGCACCTCTTTAAAAACAAGCACACTATTTGCATCAAGTCCACTTAAAGGCTCATCTAAGAATAATATATCAGGATTATGGATAAGACTTGATATTATCAAAAGTTTTTGTCTCATGCCCTTTGAATAAGAAGAGATTCTTGAGTGATATGCCTCCTCTATTCCAAAAAGGCTCATAAGTTTTTTTGCTTTATTATTTACGTCTTCTAATTTCATGCCATATATTTCGCCTAAAAAAGTTATATATTCGTAAGCTGTTAAGTTGTCATATATTTCTCCATTTTCAGGCACATATCCTATTTTATGTTTATACTCTACATTCTCATAGGATATATTATTTCCGAATATTTTCACTTCACCTTCATACCCTTTAACTAAACCAAGCATTATCTTTACGGTAGTACTTTTTCCAGCACCATTAGGTCCTATATACCCAATAATTTCTCCTTTGTTTACGTCTAAATTTATTCCTTTTAATACCTCTTTACTTCCATAGGTCATTTTTAAATCTCTTATAGAAACTACTACATCGTTTGACTTGTCCATAAGTTACCCCCACTATCATTTATTATAAGATTTTATATAATTACCTTAAACACATTCCTAATTATACCATATGTAAATGTTAATAGAATACATTTTTTCCATGACATGCTGAAATAAAATATATGAATATGAACATAAACTGTTCCACTTATATAACTAATATTTTTTAATAAAATATATTAATAATCAATCATATTATAAATAATTCTATTAGCCTAAGCTTTTTAAACACCAAATTAAAAATGTTATAGTTCTTTAGGTTAAAATTAGGTTAAAATTGTGTATAATTATTTAATATTGATATTAACCTATTTGTACTTATTTATGATTTATGATATATTATTTCTAAAATTACTTATATATTTTTAACTAAAAGAAAAGGTGGAGTTTATATAATGACGAAATATGCAATAGTATTTTTTATGTCCATGGTTCCAATCGTAGAATTACGTGGGGCTATTCCATATTCACAGGCTCTACACTTGCCTGTACTTCAATCTTTTATTGTTGCAATTATAGGAAATATGTTACCTATGCCTTTTATATACCTATTTGCAAGGAAGGTGCTTGTATGGGGATCTGACAAACCTATTACTGGTAAATTCTTTACATGGTGTCTAGAAAAAGGTGAAAAGGCTGGTAAAAAATTACAAGAAAAAACAGGCAAAAAAGGCCTATTTTGGGCACTACTAATATTCGTTGCAATTCCAGCTCCTGGTACTGGTGCATGGACAGGCACCCTAGCAGCTAGCTTATTAGATATGGATTTTAAAACTAGTATTTTAGCTGTTATGCTTGGCGTGTTAGTGGCCGGAATCATCATGGGTACTGCTAGTGTTGGTTTATTTAGCTTTTTTTAGAATGAGACTCTTAAAAGGATGCCTCAAACTACATATGATTCTGGTATAAAAAGAGGCTTTCCTAAATAAAATAAATTTAATTTTAAATATAGCGAATATAAAAAATACACCTATTAAACCGGTATCCAGATTTGGAACTACTTCTCAAAGTGAATCGGTTTATAAGTGTATTTTTTGTATTCTAGGCTTTAAAATTAAATCTATTTTCCTAATTTTTTTCTTTTACTATTTTGTTTATAACATCTATTCTCAAATCCCCTAATACGTTAGCTAATTTAGTATTTATAACTTCGTTCTTATATATACTATTTTTGTTAGCCTCAACTATTTTAGAAACTTTTTCTTCTAACTTTTCATAAGTCATAAGATCATCTAAATATAAATCTACTAAATCTTTTAAACATGTAGCTAATTCTTTTGGGTTTTTGTACACCTTTCTCATTTCATTATCCTCCGTATTACTTTTAGTAAATATTTTTTATACAGAACATAATTGTATCATAAAAATAAAAAAGATGTACCAAATTTCAATAGATTTTCAAATACTGTTCCTTATAATTTTTTATAACTTTCTAATTCATAGCTTTTAAATCATTTATTCTAATAAAGGGTTTTAACTTCTTGTATGATTATCTAATTCCATTCCTTTTAGTCCATTTAAGTAAACTTGATAGAAATGATTAGTTGGTCCATTTCCCTTACCAATTTCTAATGAATGTTCAATTGCCATAGTTATATAATTTTTTGCTCTTTTTACTGCTTCATTTATTTCGAAACCTAAAGCTAAATTAGAAGCAATTGCAGAAGATAATGTGCAACCTGTTCCATGTGTATTTTTTGTATGTATTCTCTGAGTTTTATAATGATAAAATTTATTTCCATCATATAATACATCTACAGCATCCCCGATATAATGTCCACCTTTTATTAAAACACTTTTACATCCCATGCCTTCAATAATGACAGCGGCTTTTTCCATATCTTCTAAAGTTTTTATTTTGTACCCTGAAATTCTCTCTGCCTCTGGTATATTGGGAGTCAAAATATCTGCATGACAAATAATAGATTCAATTAGTGTAGATACGGAATTAGGGTCCATTAAAGGGCACCCATTTTTTGCATACATAACTGGATCTATTACAACATTTTTCGGTTTATATTCTTGTAATTTTTCAGATACTGCTTTCATACAATCTGGCGTAGATAGCATTCCTATTTTTACTGCATCCGTACCAATATCCTCATAAACTGCATCAATCTGACTTTTAATCATATCAGGTGTAATATCTTGAATATCAATTACTCTGCTGGTATTCTCTGCAACTACAGATACAATTACACTCATTCCGAAAACCCCATGAGCGGAAAAAGTCTTTAAATCAGCCTGTATTCCTGCCCCTCCACTACAGTCAGAACCTGCAATACTAAGTACTTTCTTCATAAATTCTTCTCCCTTCTACAAAAAGGCACTTTTAATAATAAAAGTACCTTTAATTTCAATGATTATTATTTATTATATCATTGTTGTAAATATTCAGTAATAATTTTCTTTGCTTGTTTTAGCCATTCACGTATTTCAGGGCCAGTCCTAAACAGTTTATTATTAGAATTATCAGCTATTTTATATAATTTACCATAAATAGGATACTTATTTCCTAAATTATGATATACACTTCTTCTAGCAGGTAATAAATATTGAGGATATTTATTATTTTCATCTGGAGAAACTGCTTTCACCATAGTGTTTTTGTCTGTAATAATATTAGCAAGCTCAATTGCTTTTTCTTTCTTATATGAATTCGTTATAGAAGAGTTTATTCCAACCACATCTCCATAAAAAATAGGAATATTAGAATTTTTTGATAAAGAAATTGTCTTAAAATCAATATCATTTGCAAATTCTTTCATTTGGGACATTGCTTCAGTATAGCCTATATAAGCTCTCCCTTTTCCGTTAATAAACCATTTAGCTCGAATATATGAATCATTATTTTCTGGCCAGTAATTAGCCTGACTTTTTCCAGCCATTGATTGTAATAATACTAAGCTTTCAATTGCATCCTTATTTAATTCATTTAAATTGGGTAATGAACAAAATTTGGTGTACTCTTGAGTTGTATCAATTAGTGAATCTAGATACATACAAGCTTTACTAGTTCCTCCAGACATATCTATTAGCAGTCCTTTATTGTTAGGAAGAATAATATCTTCTGATGTGAACTTTCCTAACTTGTCATATAAATCATACACAGAATTTACTTTTTGTATGTCATAATCTCCTTTTCTACTAAATAAAAGATTAGTACATATTATTTGAGGAATTGCATAAGCTGAACCTTTTATGGTACATCCTTCCATTGCGAAAGGTAGAATATCTTCTTTATTTTTTATATCCTTTTCTGGAATTTCTGATAGATATCCTTCCTTTACGAAATGAGATAAATAAACTGCATCAAAAACAAATACATCTAAATCTTTTGGTGGATCCTCACTATAACAATCCCAATCTACAAAATTAAGTTTTATATTAGGTTCTTTCTTATTCCACTCAGTTTCAACTGCTTTTTTAAAACGTATAGGATCAGGAACATATTCATATAAGGCTACATTAAGAGTTTGTTTGGGTTCATCCCCTGAAAATGCCTTTACATTTAGGCCTGAGACCAATGTGAAAATCATTATAAATGAAAATAAAAGAGATAAGCTTCTTTTAAATAAATTTTTCAATTTCATGGGTTTACTCCTTTCATTATACACGTAATTTATCTTTAAATTTTCTTATTTTTCTACATCGAATATAATAAAGGGTGGTTTGTTCTTTTCACTCCCCCAACATTTAATATCATATGTTTTTTCAATTGCATTCAAGTCCCGTTTATTTATTTTCTCTATAGTTGGTTCTACAATTTTATAATTTTCAAATCCCACTGCTTCGAGATTATTAATATAAAAATCTATTGGCCAATAATAATCTTCTAAAATTAACACTTCATTATTAGGGATTTTTAAAAATTGTTTTTTATGATCCCCTAAATGATAAGCTTGTCCACTTTTCCCATTTGTAAAAGTTGAAAATTCTACCCCAGCAGCATTGGGATTAGAATCAAGAATAAAAAATTTTCCACCCTTTTTTAGAGCTCTAAAAATTTCCTGGAAAATCGTTTTAATTCTATCTTTATCTGAATTATTAATTATTACAAAGCAAAGGACAACGCAATCTATAGAATTTTTCTCTATTTCTTTTAATTGGTTTTGTTCAATTAGCCTGTAATCTATATTTTCTTTATTATGCTCTTTCATTGCAATATCAAGCATATTTTGGGATTGATCTACTGCAATAATTTGTGATTCAGGTTTTATCTTTGCCATCCGCTCCGCCACTTTTCCCGGCCCACATCCAAAATCTAAAATTTTTTTAATAGATTCATTTGATTTTAAATTTTGAAAAATATAATCAAATCCCAGAATATTTTCTAACATATCATTATATAAATTAAATTTTTTTGAAACTTCTTCATCCTTCCAGCATGTACCCAAAATATCTCCTCCTAAAAATATTGATTCCATTTATTTGAAAACAGATATTGATAAAGTGGTTCTAAGCTTTCATATATTTCATAATCCAAATTATCTCCATAATATATTTCTTGGTAAAGTACAAATAAACAAATAATTTGTTTCCAATATTTATCTATCTCTAATTCATCAATATCTTTCTTTGTTAAATGAATGCTCTGTTTCCTTAGCTCTTTTTCATATTGAAGAACTATTTTTAAATCTTCCCAATTATCCTTTTTAGGCATTCTAGGAAAAGAAAGCTCTTTTTTAGCACTTTTGCTTTCGCATAATACTTTTTCGGCCAATTTAAAATCTGGCTCATATATATGTGTTGTTGCTACCTGATGACTGTATTGTCCTATATCTAAGTTTAATTCAGTTGCTAAAAATTCTTGAATAAAAGTAAAGGAAAAAACATCACTTATAATTCCTCGATAAGCGTCATTTGCTCTCATAAAAGTTGTCATATATAGCTTATGTTCTCGGATAAAGAATTGAAATCCTATAGTGCAAGAAACATCTATATTCTTTAATGATAAATCTTCATTTGCATCGAAAATTTCAATAAATCCTCTCTTTGTATCTGGATCTTCTTTAAATAGTTTAATTATACGATTCCACTGATTAATTTTATTATATCCATAGGAAAATATCTTTGGACCATATGCAGTTCCTGTAAGAGTTTTACCATCCATAGAATATTTTTTCATATTGCTTGCATAATAAGAAATATAGTCTAAATCATTAGATCCTGATAAATACCATAATGCTTCTGCAAAATTAAAAATAATATTAGTTTTCCTTGATTTTGTATAACAAATTCTTTCTCGTGGATTTTCTAGTATCATAAAATAATTTAATCTTTCTTTACTTACATTTCCTCTTGGTTGATTTATAAACTCAGGGTTATAATATACATCATTTAAATTTTTTATATAAGCTTCATGAAAATTTTTAAACTTCATTATTTTCACCATCTAAATATAAATCTAATTTCTGAAGATACTCTTTTTCCTTATTATAAATTATATAATGTACGTTACTTACAGTATGTAATCCCCTGATTAAATAAGCATAATTTTCTTCTTTTTCAGCTAGAAGTAAAATTATTTTTTTCCCCATTGCTGAAGCCCATCCAATTTCAATATGGGTTCCTGGAGAAACGGGTACCCCTGGGAATGCTATAAATAAATCACATTCTTTTATTGCATCATAATCCAATTTTGTACATTGATCTGGAGACATAAAGTTAGCTCCCCACTCTTCTCTCTTATGTGCATTATCTACTTCCCATCCCTTTTCTTCTAAAAATAAAATAAGATCTTCAATTCTCTTTTTTTCTTGTTCTTTCATAATCGACTGCTTTTCCTTAATTGCCCCTTTAAAGGGAGCAGCTAAAAACACCCTTTTACTCATAATTACACCTCGCTTTAATAATATAAATTTACACAACTTCCTCCTATATTCAGGTTTTAGATACTATAAACAGAGTTTTCTTAGCTTCAGAGGAAGTTTTTTTACCCCCTCTGAAGCTTATTAACAGAATTCTTAGGAGTTTTACTCCTTAGAAGTCGTTATCCTTTAGGGGAAATCGTTATCCAGGGACGTATCCGCTCTTTACTCCAACTTTGAAGAAAAGCAGAGAGTCCAAATCTTCGATTTGGTGCGAATCGCTTTCACAGAGTGCGATGGGAGTATTAGAGCGGGTAGTCATCGGATAAAACAAGTACAAAATAGTTTTTAGACTTTCTTTTAAGTAATAAGTTTTATTCTTAATTTAAAACTTATAATGTTGGTTTTTTATATATATTATACCATTAATTGTTAATTCATCAATGATTATATACTCATTTTTTTCTTTTTTAGTATTTTATTTACATATTTATTTTAAACGCACCCCATAGAAATATCCTGATAAAAAGCTCTCACAATGTGAGAGCCTTTTAAATTATCCTTCTATTTTAATTTCTTCTGTATTTGTTGTTATAATTCTTGCAGCCTTAAATGCTGAAAAATCTCCATTTTTATTTTATATAACTTAAACTATACATCTAAAAAAAACACTAGATACTTTTGTACCTAGTGTATATCTAACTTTATATGATTTTAATCAAAATCTCTCTTTGCAAAAATATAAGTACTTAAAAACATCATAATTAAACTCCAACCTAAACATACAATTAAAACAAAAAATATATTTATACTGCTTGCAAGCCTTACAGAAATATTTCCTGATAAGACTTCGAAAATTTGGAACATATAAGGAATAGGGGTAAATTTTAATAAAACACCATATTTAGTAGCTAGAATATTATCTCCCATAAGTTTTGAAAAATAAATAAGTGATGCTGCTATGACTAATACAAAACTTATAATTGATGAAATAAGTGACTTTTTACAAAGGCTTGATATAAATATTAGTATTGATATAGCTGCAATTGAAACAAGTATAGCAATTAACACAAATCTAACAATTCCACTCCAAAGGGGAACTATTGAAATACTATTTCTTACAGGTTCCATTTGAGAAGTTGTTACAGTTAGGGGTATTGATTTATTTAAAACATACTTTGCACCTACGTCAAAGGGCATTTTATAATCTGAAAGTCCAAAATGAATTCCAGCCTCTATTATAAATATTATTGTACTTATAATTATGGCACTTGCCCCTATAATTGTAGAAACAACAAACTTTGATATTATAATTTTTTTTCTTGAAATAGGTTTAGTAAGGGACATTTTAATATTATTAGGAGCATATTCCCCTGATAATATATCAGATAAAAGTTCAATTAAAATAAGTATATAAAATATAGATATGGTTGGTTGTGCTAAAAACTCCATAGTTGTATACATTCCCTTAGGCATTAGTTCTTTTTTTTCTATATTGTTCTTTTTTTCATACTTTAATAAACTTATTTCATAGTCATTTTCAGGATTATTTTCTTTTTCTAATTTTAGGATTTTTTCATCTATCTTTGATTTATCATAATTCTTTATCATACTTAAGGTTTTTTCTATATCAGATATTTCTTGTTTTGTATCATTTATAGCTTTTTCATCTTCTTTAAATTTTATTTGATTATTAAGAATAATTTTAGCCTTCTCAAGCCTTTCATCTAAAGTTTTTTTATTAAAAATATTTACTCCACCAAAAGCTACGATAATAATAAGAATAATGATAATGGAAATTTTCTTTTTAATTAACACTCTTTTAAGTTCTTCCCAAATATATTTAGCCATTATTATCCCCCATTATTTTTATAAATTTACCTTCTAATTTTTCTTTTATTTCAGAGAAATCTTTTATATCTACCCCTTTTATTACGTAATATAAGTTATGGTTCTAACAAAATTGAATATGAAATTTTTTAATTCATTGGATATGTCTTTATTTTGTCAAAATCAATATATAATTCACCTATATTTTTATTAGAAAAATTATATCTTTTGTACAGGTACTCTTAGTTATGATTTTAATCAAAATCTCTCTTTGCAAAAATATAAGTACTTAAAAACATCATAATTAAAGTCCAAACTACACATACAATTAAAACAAAAAATATATTTATACTACTTGCAAGCCTTATAGATACATCTCCCGATGAAACTTCAGGAATATCAAATATATAAGGGATAGGAATGAATTTTAATAAAGCGCCATATTTATTAGCTAGAATATTATTCGACATAAATCTCCAGTTATACGCAAGTGATGTTATTATAATTAATATAAAGTTTATAATAGATGAAATAAGTGATCTTTTACAAATAGCTGATATGAATATTATTATTGATATAGATACTATTGATACAAGTATAGCAATTAGCACAAATCTAACAATCATACTCCAAAGAGGAACTACCGAAATACTATTTGCTGCGTGCTCCATTTGTGAAGTTTCTACAGTTAAAGGTAGTGATTTATTTAAAACATACTTTGTCCCTAGATAAACTGGCATTCTATAATCTGACAGTCCAAAACGAATTCCAGCCTCTACTACAAATATTATTGTACTTATAATTATGACACTTGCACCTATAATTATAGAAATAGCAAACTTTGATATTATAATTTTTTTTCTTGATATAGGTTTAGTAATGGACATTTTAATAGTATTAGGACTATATTCCCCTGATACTATATCAGATAAAAGTACAATTAAAATAATTATATATAATATAGATATATCTGATACTCCTAAAATATTAATAGTTGCATAGACTCCCTTGGGCACTAGTTCGTTTTTGTCTATATTATGCTCTTTTTCATATTTTAATTTCTTTATTTCGTAATAATTTTTAGGATTATTTTCTTTTTCTAGTTTTAATATTTTTTCATCTATTTTTGATTTATCATAGTTCTTTATGCTACTTAAGTTTTCTTCTATATAGGATATTTGTTCTCTTGTATTATTTATAGTTTTTTCATCTTTTTTTAGAGCTTATCTGATCATTAAGAATAACTTTATTCTGCTGAAGCTGTTCCTCTAAAGTTTTTTGTTTTAAAATGTTTATTCCGCCAAAAACTATGGTAAGGATAAGAATAATAATAAGTGAAATTTTCTTTTTAATTAATACTCTTTTAAGTTCTTGCCAAATATATTTAGTCATCATTATTATCCCCCACTATTTTTATAAATTTATCCTCTAATTTTTCTTTTACTTCAGAAAAACCTTCTACGTTTACTCCTTCATTATGTAAGGCTATTAATATTTTGGTAATATCACATATATCAGTGTTTACTAAAACTGAAACACCATTCTTTTGAACCTTTAATAGTTCTATATCAGGTATACTTTTAATAATTTCCGCTGCTTTTTCAGGTAAATCAGTTTTTATGAACATATTTTTTGTATTATTAATTTGGGGTTCTTCATCCATCTTTTGAATGTTGATAATTTTGCCATTATCTATAAAGACAACCTTTGTACATATGCTTTCAATCTCGCTTAAAATGTGAGATGATATAAAAACACTTACTCCTTTTTCTTTAGCTAAAGTATTTATAGTATTTTTAAGCTCTACAACTCCCAGTGGATCTAATCCATTGGTAGGCTCGTCTAATATTAATAAAGATACATCTCCTATTAGTGCTTGGGCTAAACCCAGTCTTTGCTTCATACCTAAAGAATATTTTTTTACTTTTTCATCAATTTTATTTCCTAAATTAGAATATCTTATAGCCTCTTCTATTTCATCTTTTGTTACATTTTTTAACATGCTAGCTATATAATTTAAATTTTGTCTTCCTGTTAAATATCCGTACATCTCAGGAGTTTCTATTACTGCACCAATATTTTTTAAAGCTTCTTCTCTTTCAGTTTTTAAATTCTTGCCACATATTATGATTTCACCTTCATTTGGAAATAACATACTTGTTATGATTTTCATTAAAGTAGTTTTTCCTGCCCCGTTTCTCCCTACAAAACCACATATTTCACCTTTTCCTATTGAAAAGTTCACATCTTTTAATATTGATGTTTTTCCTCTTTTTTTTGAAATGTTTTTTACATCTAAAACTAATTCACTGTTTTCCATAATACCCCATCCCTTCCATATTAAATAATTATAACATTTCGTTTTATACTATAACAGCTCAAAAATATACTATTATGCAAATTAATATAGATTTGTCAATTATTCTCACATATTTAATATATGAAATAAACATAAAGTAAAAAGTAATATAAACTAAAGAAAATATAAATATTTGAAAATATTTATATTTATAACTATATGAGTAATATAAGGAAGAGGAGTTTGTTGGAATAAACCTTCTTGTTCAGTTATCTGCTGTTGCTGTATTTGGAATGGGCGTATATAATGGCTATAGAAATGCTGGAAGATAAATAGTAGAGTATAATAAGCTTAAAAATTATTGTTTTTTAAGCTTATTATACTCTACTAAAATCTATATTTTAGATCTATTATTTATATATAACATTAATTTTATATATAAATAACCTACTACACAAGAAATGATGATGAGCATGATAAAATTTATATTTATTAAAAATTTATATTTAAAATATCTTAATAATAATAGTAATGCACCACAAGTCTCCATATATTTTAAATTAGTTTTTATATATGCTTCACTCATTGCTAGTTTAATATCAGTATAGATGCCATCAAAAATAATAACAAATACTAAAGGTGTATCATTTTTTTGTAATATCATAAGCTCATATAAATAAAACGCAAGTAAAGCTAAAAAAATAATAGTATATTTTTCTTTATCTATTTCATTATATATTTTATGTATTCTTTCATCATTTTCAATATAACTTTCTTCCTCTAACATATCTACAAGTTTATTATTTTTCATAATATTATTTATCATTATTTAATCCTCCCAAAATAAATCATTCAATGTCTTATTAAGTACCTCACATATTCCTATACATAGTTTAAGAGATGGATTATATTTTCCTGATTCTATCATGCTAATAGTTTGCCTTGTTACCCCTACTTTTTCAGCAAGCTGTTGCTGAGAAAGATCACATTCTACTCTAGCTATTTTCATTTTCCTATTAACCAATTTCTCTCTCCTGAATTATTTTATTTAATATGTGGTAATTTTATATATTATTTCTATATATTGATAATCGTAATGTATATTCATCTTAATGTCAATTAAAGTTTACATTTTGTAAATAATAATGTTTTTGTGGTGAACTGTACTGCTAAAAAGACTAACTTTGACACACTATCCGTGAATTCTGGATAAAAAGAAGAACATATTGATATCTTCACTTAAAAAGAGCCGATAACTTGAGAAATAATTAACTCAAACTATTGGCTCTGCATCTTAGCGTCTGGCTCTTTAATAACTGATATATTTAATTGTTGTACCTTTATTAATGTTTCTTGTTTACATTTCCGACAATAGAGAGGAAAGTTTTTCAATTCTGTATCTTCCCTTATTCTTTGGCGTGTTTTATTACTGCATACAGGGCATAATATCCATTTTACTTCAATCATTTTCAACTACCCCTTTCGCTTAAAAAGACTATTTTTTTCTCTTAATCCTTTTTAGATTGGCACAATTAGAAATACCTGCTACAGCTCCGACAACTAAACTTCCCGTACCATAAACAGCACTTTGAGATATACCATAAATCCCAATACCCAATAGGACTCCCCCAATCCCAATCCCAACGATGGAACCGACTTTTGCGGCTTCTTTGCTTGGAAAAGAACCATCCCCTGCTTTCTTTGCAAAATCCATGCATTTTTTAGTATGTTGCTTTACATCTAAATTTTTCATAATTTCCTCCTAATTAAATATATCATCAATTAAATTATCAATCATAAATCCAAAAACTTCTACAGAATCGCATAACATCTTATCTTTTTGAGATATGCTTGTTAACATAGCTGTCAGAATTGAGATAGCTAAATCTTCATCAATCTTTAATGAAAGAAATGGTTTATTTAGCATAAACTTTGTTCCGACATAACTCTTTTCAGTTAATTCTTTTCTTTGCTGTTCACTTAATTTATTGAAGAAACTCAAAAAATCTGGATTTTTAGTATCATACATAAAACTACTTTTACTATATTCCAAATAGATTTCTTTTAAT
Source organism: Clostridium botulinum (assembly GCF_001276985.1). Classification (GTDB taxonomy): domain Bacteria; phylum Bacillota; class Clostridia; order Clostridiales; family Clostridiaceae; genus Clostridium_F; species Clostridium_F botulinum. The sequence continues at coordinate 377,249 of NZ_LHUL01000004.1, read as the reverse complement.
GCTTCTGCAACTCCATATTTACTTTGGTTTTGTGAAATCCGGTCTTCAACTATTTCATACAAATTCTCTTGTGTTTCTTTGATGACTTGATAGAATAAAGCCTCTTTCGTATCAAAAAAACTGTAAAATGACCCTTTTGAAATACCAATATCTCTGCATAGAACATCAATACTTGTTTTCTTGTAGCCATATTTTTGCCAATTTGATTTGCATTCTCTAATTAGTTTTTCAGTTATTATAGTTTTCTCATTTTCAGTGAATCCTTTTGGCATTATTATCCTCCTTTCTTGTATATGACTATTTTAATATTTATAGTCATATATACAGAATATCGTGTCTGCACGAATAGGTCAACATATTTTTAAGTATTACGTCAGAGTATATTTTTAAATCATTAAGGTGAAAATTCTATTTTATTATTTTTATTGTAAACAAATTTGTTTCTATGGATTTTTATTTTATAATTGAGGTAAATTTATAAAATAAAAATTATTAAAGATCATTTTAATACTGTGCCAATAAATAAAACTAATGGTGAATTGAAAGATGAATTACCACTTACCTATGAGATTTGTTATAATTGATGAATTGTAATAATAAAATATTGTTTAAATACGCCGGGGATCCTTACGAAACCTTGGGTTGAGCTTGTTCTAAACCTTTCTTTAATGATGAAAGTCAATTAATCATTGATGATTAGTAAATAATACTTTTAAACATAATTACAACGTCCATATGCTTAAGTCCAAGGCATTCCATATGGACTTTGTTTTCTCTTATCAGTATCTTTCTAAATTCAATAAATCCGCTAAGGACAATTTAGCAACAACTTCGTAACCATTCCCCTGCCCCAGCGGTTTAACAATTACTGTTCCCATGTCTGGGATTTCGCCCAAACCAATTCCTTTTGGAAAGCTATGAGCGACAATGACCATATTACTACCCTGAGTCGGTATAATTTCCAACCTTGTCTGAAGAGAATCTAGTATTCTTCGTTGCTCTGCAGCAGATAGATTTCCGCTTAGCCTATAAACCTGAAACCAAAATGGGTCTATTTGAACATTTACCGTTCCAAAAGCTAATTGTGCCGTTTCTATGGTTCTGCAAAGCGGGCCCGTTAAGACGGGATAATTAATAGGAATTTGTAAATTACGAATAATTTGCCCATAGTAAATTGCTTGTCTTCTTCCTGTTCCTGAAAGATTTCTTTGAGTAAAACAGTATAGAAAATTTAGATTAGGTTGGTCTTCTCCAACAGTCGCTTCCCCATGTCTAACATATAGTATATATCCTCCACTCCTTAATAAATCTAGTAACGATCTATTCAATTTAAATTCTCCTTTCCCTGTGCATACATTCTATATCAATAATAATGTATGATAATCAACTCAAAGGTGTTAGCTTATATTTTTAATAGGGCTTCTATTACTTTGGTCACTCTTAGAAGGCAATATTTACTGCTATATTAGACCTTTAGAATTTTCTATATTTTTATTTAATGTATTCATTTAAGGTCCTAAGCCGCACTCCTTACATTCAAAAAATAGCTAGTCTAAAGATATTATAAGAGCTTCAAAACTATAAGTTTTGAAGCTCTGCAAAAGGAGCAGAAAAATTTTTTCTACTCCTTTTAAATTGTTATTTTATTGCTTTTATTGATGCGGACATAATATATTCTCCAACTTTTAAGTTATGTCCCCATTTTTCAGCATATTCCTTTGAGACTTCTTGAGTGTCAATTCTAATATCACTAAAACCAGCCTTTTCTAAATATAATTTCAATTCTTCAACTGAAGATGCCCCAGTCACTCATCCACAATAAAGTTTCTCATCTTGCTTCATTTCCTTAGTCAATTCTCTAATAAGAACTATATCAGAAATAGCAACTCTACCACCTTTTTTTAATACACGATAAGCTTCATTATATACTCTTTGTTTATTGGGAGATAAATTTATAACACAATTTGAAATAATTACATCCGCAGTATTATCTGCTACAGGAAGATTTTCAATTTCACCTAATCTAAAGTCTACATTTCTATACCTATATTTCCTAGACATAATTCTTGATTTACTAATCATCTCTGGAGTCATGTCAACTCCAATAATATATCCCTTAGACCCAACTTTCTTTGAGGCTAAGAAACAGTCAAATCCGCCTCCACTTCCAAGGTCTATAACAGTTTCGCCTTCTTTAATATTAGCTATTAATTGAGGATTTCCACAACCTAACCCCATATTAGCTTCCTGTGGAACAGTTGATATTTCTTCATCAGAATATCCAATTTTACGTGATATCTCTATGGAAGATTTTTTAAGATTAATACTTCCACCACAGCAGCCATCCTCTTTTGCATTTCCAATAGCTATTTTTCTATAACTATTACGAACAGCATTTCTAACATCTACCTTTTTAAAATTACTTATCTTTTTAGAATTACTCATCTTTTTTCCCTCCCTACTTTAACTATCCAGTGATAAATAAAAGCCATAAAATTTTATCATCATCTTAATGCAATTTAATTATCTTTAACTCTCTCAACTAAGTTTTTTATTCTCTCCAATGATATCTCTAACTCTTTTAAATTCATTAAGTGCTTTACCTAAATGGTCGTCTAACCCCCAACCTTTTTTAAGAATTGAATCGGTTAAAGGGCGACCTTTTATTAATTCTAATAGAAGTGTAATTTAAAATTTCATTTATTATTTATCTATAATTTCTGTTGAAAACCATCCTCTTGTATTATTAGCAATTCTAACTAGAGTTAACATTATAGGTACTTCGGTTAAAACACCTACTACTGTAGCAAGTGCCGCTCCTGATTTTAATCCAAATAATGATATAGCTACAGCAACTGCTAATTCAAAAAAATTACTTGCTCCTATCATACCTGCTGGTGCCGCAATATTATGAGGTAATTTCCATAATTTTGCCCATCCATAAGCAATAGTAAATATTAAAAATGTCTGAATTGTAAGAGGTACTGCAATCAATAAAATATGAAGCGGATTGTTTAATATAATCTCTCCTTGGAATGAAAAAATAATGACTAAAGTTAAAAGTAATCCTATAATAGTTACATTATCAAATTTCTTTAAAAATACATCATTAAAATACTCTATTCCTTTATTTTTTATAATTGATTTTCTTGTTAAATATCCCATTGTTAGAGGTATAACTACAAATAAAATAGTAGATAATATTAATGTCCCATAAGGAACTGTAACATCACTTACCCCTAATAAAAATGCCACAATTGGTGCAAATGCTACTAATATAATTAGGTCATTTACAGCTACTTGAACTAAGGTATATGCTGGGTCCCCTTTAGTAAGATAACTCCATACAAATACCATTGCTGTACATGGTGCAGCACCTAATAATACTGCTCCTGCTAAATACTCTGTAGCAAGATTTGCTGAAATAAAAGATTTAAACACAACCTTTAAGAAAAATGATGCTATAAGATACATTGTAAATGGCTTTATAAGCCAATTAGTAACGCAGGTAACTATTAACCCTTTAGGCTTTTTGCTTACACCTACTATACTACTAAAATCAATTTTTAACATCATTGGATATATCATAAGCCAAATTAGAATAGCTGTTGGTATAGATACATTATAGTATTCAAATTTATTTAGAGTTTCAGGTATCTGAGGAATAAATCGACCAATAAGTATTCCTACTACAATGCAAAGTGCTACCCATATAGTAAGATACCGCTCAAATACTCCAAGACCTTTCTTTTCTTTTTTCTTATCTAGAGACATATTATCCCTCCCTAAATTAATATTCTAATCATGCCCTATATAATATTCTAAAAATTCCACTACAAAATTTGTACTGTCACTTTATAGTAGAATTACGCTTATTTTATTAAGCGGTTAAGCATCTCCCCCTTAACCTCTTCAGGCATCCACTCTATAACTGCAAAATTGCCTTTAGATATTTCATTCACTTTATTAATCCACTGTATCTCATTATTGGCTTTTACCTTTAAGATAGAATTTGTTGTATCAGCTACATAAAAACTTGAATTGATAACCCACCATTTACTGTGAATGCCAGCTCTATTCAAATCTTCCTGAAGTCTCATAGCCTCATAAACTGGAGTTGTTTCAGCTAATGTTACGATAATTACTTCTGTATGCTCCTCATTTCTAAGCTTAGGTAAAAGCTTCTTAACTGATTTTGGAATATCTCCTTGTGAACGTTGAATTTCTTTATTATAACTTTGAGTACAGTCTAAAAGTAATAAAGTGTGTCCTGTTGGTGCTGTATCAATAACTACAACCTCATTTTCTGACCTTTCAACTATTTCTGCAAATGCTCTAAATACTGCAATTTCTTGAGTACAAGGTGATCTTAAATCTTCTTCAACATAAGCGATATCATCTTCACTCATGGTTTTTCGTGCTTTAATTAATACCTCTTCTTTGTATTTTTCTAGTTCCTTTTTTTCGTCTATATGGCTTAGAGTTATTCCATAATCCTCATCTAACACAAATTTTAAATGATCTGCTGGATCAGTAGTTGTTAAATGTACTTTCTTTCCTTTTTTAGCTAATCCTACAGCAATTGCAGCAGCTATTGTAGTTTTACCTACACCACCTTTACCCATTGTAAATATTACTTTTTTATCAGTATTATATAAATCTTCTATTACCTTATTTAATTTAGGTATATTAGTAGTATTTAATTTTTCATCATTATATTTAATATTATTATTCTTTAAAAAAGCTCTTAGATTTTCTAAACCTGTTACATTATAAGGTCTTAATGGAATTTGAAAAGTTTCAACGATCTTTAGTGATTCTGGAATGTCTTCTAATGCTTTTTGTTGTTTAGTATAAATAGCATTAGAAAGATAATCTTCATGCTCTTCAAGTACTCCATTAATAACTAAAACTTGATTGTTTACCCCTATATCTTGAAGTTCTTTAGAAGCTCTTTCAGCTTCCTTTAAAGGTGATACTTCTGGACGTGATACAAGTATAAGTGTAGTTTTATCCTTATCCGCTAGAGTATTTACTGCATTTTTATAAACTTCTTTTTTACTTTCAAGTCCTGAAAGCTGTCCTAAACATGAAGCACCATGTGTACTTTCATTAATAAAATTGCTCCATGCTGACGGAAGCTGCAACATCCTTAGTGTATGACCTGTTGGTGCTGTATCAAATATAATATGGTCATACTCTTTTTCTACTTTTTCATCAGTTATAAAGGTTGAGAATTCATTAAATGCAGCAATCTCAACAGTACATGAACCTGAAAGCTGTTCCTCCATATTTTTCAAAACTGCTTCTGGTAATTTTCCACGATAAGGTGCTATTACACTTTCTCTATATTCAGCAGCTGCTTCTTCTGGTTCAAAGTTTGCAACTACCAAATTAGGAACTTCTTTTATAGTAACTCCCTTATTATTTAATTTTGTATTAAAAACATCTTGAAGATTTGAAGCTGGATCTGTACTAACAAGCATAATTTTTTTACCTTTATCAGCTAAAGTTACTGCTACAGCACAAGCTGTTGAAGTCTTACCAACTCCACCTTTGCCAGTAAAGAACAAATATTTTGTTAAGTTTATATCTTCCACATTAAATTTTTTAAACATTATATCCCTCTTTTCTTTTTAGCAACATCCACCTTTACAATTACAACCTTTAGATGGTTTTTTTATAGTAATTTTTAAAGAATTCTCTGGTATATCTAACAATTTACAAAATTCTTTGTTAGTTGGATACGCTTTTGTTTTTACAATAATACCATCAACCATTGTAACTGGAAGTATTTCTACTCCTTCTTTATTTAAAATTTCATTTATTTTCTTATTGTCAACAAATATTTGTGGATTACTAGTTAGGTTATGCCTTTCAACTAAGACTCCATTATTCTTTAATCTATTTATTGTTGTAGAAACTCTTAATAATTCCGGATCTACAGATGGTCCACAAACCCCTGTTGAACAACACATAGCTGGATCAAAAATTATCATTTTTTTCATAATCATTCACTCCTTATTTTTTTATTCACAATCACATTTTGATTTATTCTTACAGATACAGTCATCTGTATCCGTTATAATGCTCATAAAAAATAAAATTAATTTATTACAATTAGTAATATTTAATGAATAGTGACTCCATAATCCCTCTTTTCTAGACTTCACCAATCCACAATCAATTAAAACCTTCATATGATGGGACAGTGTCGGTTGTGTAAACTGAAAGTGTTCTAATATATCACAAGCACACTTTTCTCCACAGGACAATATATCAATTATTTTTAATCTATTACCATCTGATAGTGCTTTAATAATTTTTGCATTATCATCATAATTCAAGCTCATTAATCTCCCTCCTATATAGATATTTATCTATATATAGTATAGATTATATTCTATATAGTGTCAATATCCCTCGTATTTATCAGTGAATGATACATCTATATATAAATATACATCTATATAGATGTATATTATGCAAATAATATATTAAATGTGAACATGAAAATATTAACTATAATCTAAGTTATATATTGTGTAAAATAGATTACTTAACACTAATATTATTTAAATACTAATGGAAATCAAATATAAAATTAAAATAATAATTAAACTTATAGACATAACTTTTAAAATTTCTACATAAGTAATGTTTTTATTCTAAATCCAGTAGGAGGAAAATAATTTGTAATGTAGAATATCAATATGAATAATAGTTTATTCATATTGATATAAACTTTAGCTTAGAATAAAAATATTTTACAACTAAATAATGATTTTGGAGGTAATATAATGAATAATATTGATTTTGATAAAATAAGAAAAGTTGCTGAAGATTACTATAGAAATGGAGATTTTTATTGTTCAGAAGCGGTAGTTAAAACTATTAGAGATGAATTTAAAATAGAAGTTTCAGATGATGTTATAGCTATGGCATCAGGATTTCCAGTAGGTATGGGAGGTTCAGGATGTACTTGTGGCGCTATAACAGGTGGAATAATGGCACTTGGTATGGTGTTTGGTAGAAAAGAAGCAAAAGACCCTAGAGTTGTAAAATCCATGGAATTAAGTAAAAAATTACATGATGATTTTAAAAAAGAACATAAAAGTCTTTGCTGTAGATTTCTAACAAAAGACATGGAATTAGGTTCAAAAGAGCATATGGATCAATGTATAGCTTTTACAGGTGAAGTAGCGGAAAGAGTAGCAAGAATAATAGTAGAAAATAGTAAGTAACAAGAATATAAAAAATAACAAACTAGGTATGTAGGTAGATTTGTGTAAAAACAAATTTACCTACATCTTTTTTGTATTATGTTCTTGTAAATTTGGAGGAATTTTCTTATGAAAAATTAGAAGAGATTAAATGAAAAATTTTCAAACACCAAACTTTCATTACAAAGAAGAAGTTAACAAATGAATTACATCATCTGATGATATATCTATCAGACCTTTCCAACCTTCATCTCATATATCTGCTATATTTACTTCTAAGGATTTATGTAGTGTTGGATTTTGTTTTGTGTAGCAAACTCATCCATCTCTAGCAAGCCTTATATATAGTTCGTGATTTACTTATCTAAATCAATTTCTTTATTTTTAATTCTATTTGCCAAATCTTTAATTTTATATTCTATAATTTTTGCTGTATTAATAAATTCCTCATCACTTTTATCTGTAGGGTCCTCTAATCCCCAATCCTCTGTATGTTTTGCTGGTAAAAATGGACACATCACATTACATCCCATTTTTATAGCAATATCGATTTTAGGAATATCATCTAAAAGTTTGGAAGTATGGCATTTATTCATATCCACTCCATATAATTTTTTTATAATTCTTACAGCATCCTGATTTATTACTGGTTTAGTTTCTGTCCCCGCAGAATAAGATTCAAAAATATCTGATGCAAATAGCTTTCCTAAAGCTTCTGCCATTTGAGATCTACAAGAATTATGAACGCATATAAAGGCTACTTTCGGTTTCATAAAAAATCACCTCTTTAAATATGTTTTTTATAATCATATTAAATTTTATATAATTTTTCAATATATAAAATTGAAAATTATATAAAAATAAAATTATTAAAACTTTTTATTACAGTGTCAATAAATAAAAATAATTATTCTGATAAGACTTTGCATAACTTTAAAAATTTAGTTATTCATTTTCCAGTGATCCTTAGTGACTATTTAATAAAGTAATGAATAAAATGATAAAGAAGATTTATTAATTAGTAGGAGCGAAGCTTCATGATAACTTATAAAGTTCAATATGGCGATACGCTATATACTATAGCGCATCGTTTGGGAATTTGTATTGGCATGCTTGCATTGTCCAATAACATATTTTGGCCACATCAAATATTTGAAGGGCAAGAACTATTAATTCCAATTGCAGTACCAAATAAGGATTTAAATTCTAGAAATCATAGAGCAAAATATGATTTAGAAACCATAAAAAATATTTTTTCTCAGGAAGGTACTACTACTGGAGGAGTTCTTAAGTTTACTTTTCCACGTTTTGATTTAAAGGTTAGAATAAATGGCATTATAATAGAACCTGATCTAGCACTGACCTCCTGGGTCGCCTTTAATCAATTGGGAAATCACAGCATGATGATGGGAGACCTTGTTTTACTGGAAAATGAAGTAGGTCCTATTATGTCAAGTCTAATTGAAAATGGAATTGAAGTAACAGCGCTTCATAATCATCTACTGCATGAGTCACCACGAATTATGTACCTGCACATTAAAGGAGAAGGAGACCCAATTAAACTTGCTCAAAGTGTAAAAAATGCACTTTCTTTAACAACAACCCCATTTAACATAAAAAAACAACAACCTCCTTCTCAAATTGATTGGACAGTAATTGAAGGGATTTTAGGACACAAAGGCTCCCATAAAGGTAAAGTGCTGCAACTATCAGTTCCGAGAACTACAATAATTTCAGAGGATGGTCATCAGTTATCTCCAGCCATGGGAATATCACATGCCATCAATTTTCAATCAGTAGGACGGAACGTTGCTACCACAGGTGATTTTGTTTTATTAGCAAATGAAGTCAACCCAGTTATCAGCATATTAAAGAAGAATAATATTGCCGTAACTGCTATTCACAATCATATGCTTACTGAAGTTCCCCGACTATTCTTCATGCATTTTTGGGCAATTGACAAACCAGAAAAATTAGCACAAGCATTTAGGGCTGTTCTTGATTTAGCGAAATGACTCTCCTATATTTAATTAATAAACATCACCCATGGTAGCGTTATGCTGCCCTTTGTCTTATTTTATGTTTAATATTTTATGATTCCCCCTTATTTAAATTTATAAAATTATCAAAGCTTTTTATTACTGTGCCAACAAATAAAAATAATTATTCTAATAAAACTTCACCTAATCTTAAAAATTCAGTTATAAAAACCCCTCACAATGTGAGAGCTTTTTAAATTATTCTTCTATTGCAATTTCTTCTGTTTCAGTTGTTATAATTCTTGTAGCTTTAAGTGCTAAAAGATCTCCACTTTCAAATTAAACAAATTGTATTTACAATTTGTTTACATACCCCGGGGATCCTTGCTAAACCTTGAGTTGAGCTTGTTACAGGAAATAGAACTTCTTTAACTATTCCTTCAGGGTGATTTAATGCTGCATCTGTCATTTGAAAAAGAATTCCAGTTTTACCATTAACCTTTCTAAAATCGTTAATAAATTCTTTTTCAATTTTCCTTTCAGCTCTTACGCTTATCCTATGTATAATTTGTATAAGTAACTTTATAAGGTTATCTGTCATTTCTCTTCCTCTCATCCAAAAAAATGAAACGAGCAAAGTATATCTAATATTATTAGGATGCCTTCTTAACTCTTTTAAATCTTCAGAAGTTACTCTTTGTTTATACTTTTTTAAAACTTTATTAGGAATATTGCTAAATAAATCGTTTGGAAATTCCAACTGCTGAATTGTTTTAAGCTTTACCACTTCTTTAAATACACTCTCAAGACCAATCCTTCCAGGATCAGAACGTAATTCACTAAAAGAAATAGAATCTACTTCAGTATTATCTGCTAAGGACAGACCTTTTCGGCTATCAATCGCTTATAACCTACTCACTCTCGGGATAGTCGTTGAAGATTCTCCATATCAATAGACTTAGGAGCTTCCCTGCATGAACAACCATTGTATCAGCACTTAGGATTTAACCATATGCCATCCTTACGTTTTTTCTACTTTCGTACCTTCATAATTATTCATCGTTTATTTTTATTATTTTTTTCATTATCCCTTAAATAAGTTGCTAATTTTTTATACTGTAATTTACTTTTAATATAAAATGATTCTTTTAAAAATGCTTGATCCCTTATTCAACTATAATACTTTCTTTCTTTAGCTTTACTATGTTTATATTGGTTTAGATGTTTAAATAATCAAATTTTTCTCAATATATTGACATATTTGTGAATAATGGTATACTACCATTGTAAGATAAATACATTAAATGTAAAAAAGGGGGAATACATTATGATAAAGAAAAAACTTGCTGGTGCGCTTGCTATATGCTCATTTCTTACACTTACTTATGGCACTACAGCTTTTGCAGCTAATGATTCTACAAATAATGTAGTTCAAAACAAAAATGTAATTCAATCATCATGGAAAGGACCTTATCAAGCTGTAGGTATGGTAACTGCTGATGTATTAAATGTTAGACAATCTCCTAGTATGAGCTCTAATATACTAGGACAGTTAGATTATGGAGAAAGGGTTGATATTGTAAGATTGTGGGGTAATGATGATTGGATTATGATAGAATTTGAAGGTAGTATTGGTTGGGTAGCTAGGCCATTTGTTAGAATTGTATAAGCACCATAAAAATTATTAATCAAAGTGGGGAGGTTGTATCACTCCCCTTTTTATATTCTTTGAAATCTAATTCACATACTCTATTCTGTACGTGAACTACTCTTCACTTTAGAAGTGATATCTTCTTGATCAATATCTCCAATGAGGCAAGTTTACCCAAGCTCAAAAGGTTGTCCCAAGCTCAGTTATATTTTTATTAAGCTTATTATGCTAGGGCTTGTTTATGTATCACGTAATCCCTAGCGTTATGTGTCTTGTAGATCATTGAATAATCTTATGTAGTTCTCTACATCCTGTTTATAGTTGAAATTCTTCATAATAATATTATATGTAAAAAAGAGCAAATCTATTTAGGAATTTCGCTCTTTTTCTATTTAGCATATCAAGTTGTTTGATATAGCTCCTATGATGTTTAAGCCATTTTCTAAATTTTAAAAAATAATAACTTTATCATTTAATACACAATATCATATCTAGAGATATGACTTATTCTAGTAGCACACAATCCCAAGATCATTTCCATAGGTTATGTTAGCTAATGTATATAGCGGAACAGTATAAACACCATGATTTTTAGAATATGAATCCATATATCTAAAATAGCAAGAACCATCACTTTTAATCATATATCCAATAACTGTAATGTAATGGTAAATATCTCTGCCTTGATTATAATTTTCTGTTAAAAATCCTCTACTTGCATTTTGAAGGGTATCTGCAATTACTGGGTAACCCATATCGATATTTCTCATTATACGTTCTTTTACTTTTGATATCCATGCACTACTTGTATAATTTTCTGCTCTGTATAATGAATACAAGTTTCCTGGTATATTCCCATTTAACGCAATTTGCCAACATGATCCAAAACTTGTTTGAGTAGTAGTAGCAAGCAATATTGCCATATCATTTTGAGTTTTATCAGTATTTTTACCTGAAAGATTATAATAAAAACAATCTACAGCATTCAATGCTGCTGGTCCACACCAATGTCCTAATTTTTGTTGTTCGGGAGACAACGAACTATTATATTTCAATATTTTTGATTGTGACATATCGCCACCACCTGAATTACCTGAAACTATTTCAGCTTGAATTGCTTCTATTGGTTGTCCAAATATTCCAGCATAATCTGAATTTCCAGTTATCCATGGAAGCCATCTTCCACCAACATAAGCCCTATATCTAACATTATATCCTGATAAGCTAACAAGCTGCATTTGAATTCCATCTACATTCTTACCTAAATAAAACACCTGTATAATCATTTCTATTAGTTACCCAAGGTAACCAAGATCCTCCTTGTGTATGTGTTCTGTATTGAATGCTTCCACTACTTAAGCTAGCATATACGCCTTGAATTGGTTGTCTATATATTCCAGCATAATCAGTTAAATTAGTTACATTAGGTAACCATCTACCTCCTGTGCATATTTGATATGTTACATTAATAGCCATAATTAATTTTCCTTCTTTCTTTTATATTTATAAACACCTACATTTATAAAAGAGTAACTTAATTCTTATTTGTGAACATAACTTTAAAATTTATTCTTTGTTCTTTATTACGTATTGTTTTATATCTTCAACATCTTTTTTTACTACTTCAACAATTGCTAATTTATCAGTTATTTTTGATATTATTTCTTGATAATTCTTCTCTCTTTCATCTTGCTTTTGATCTCTTTTTTCTTGAGCCTTCAATATATAAAATAGTAAAAATACACTTAATACTGCCCATATACCTTGTGACAGTGCTGATTTTAAGATTTCATTTTCCAACTTTATCACCCTATCAATTTAAATATTTTTCTATTTTTTTAAGTTGCTTTTATTCATCCTATAATATTCTCTATATAAAGACTTTTGTATATATTTTACTAAGGCTCCATCTGATAAGTTTTCGATACAATTTAACTTAATATTCTTAATTAATTTTATCAAAAATATAGTTAAATCAGTTCTCACATACTCACTTTTGCATCTCCATGATATGCTATTAATTATTGGTTGAAATTTTACTATTAAACTCTCCAAACTTTGATTTTCTCCCATTTTAGCCTTTTTGATAACTTTATATAAATCTGACATTACATAATCCTCCTAAAAACCCTTTTATATATTAATGAGTGATTTATTTACATTTTGACAACTACATAAATAAGAAATTCACAAAGAAAAAGGATATAGCAGTAGCTATATCCTACGGTAAGAAGATTAGTTAAAAATCATAAATGTAAAGAGCTTAAAAAGTCAATGATTAAATTTGGAACTATGCCTGGTAAATAAGCACAAGTTGATTGGAGAGAATAATCTAAAATATGGAATAATAGTTGCCAAAAAGAAATATAATGTTTATTTTATAACTTGTCATAATTTAATATCACAATTAAGCTTGCCATATAAAAAAAATAAACTTGAAGTAAGATTGAAGCATTATTCAAAATATAAGATATTAATATGTGTAGATTATCAATCACTTATGTTTTATGTATAATATATATTTTATATTTATATTCTACTTATACTACATAAATTTAAGTCGCCGGCTTTGTACTTGCCCTACCTGTAGGAATGGCATATATAAAGTGGACTAGCCTGGCACGTATAATTTGTAGCAGCTGTGAAGAATGAATAGCTAGTACAAATTGTACCTGCTTGGCTAGTCCAAGGCGGCAATGCGTAAACTACATTATAAAATTTAATCTTCTTTGGTGCGTAGGTGACCCTAAAGGAATACTTAAAATTAAGCATTTTGTAAATTAGATCAATCTTCTTTTTTCATCTAAATAAATACATATTTTATTCCCTCATTATTCTATTCCACGTATTTTCTCCAACAATTCCATCTATCATCAAATTACAATCCCTTTGAAAGCACTTAACAGCCAATAATGTACCATCTCCAAAATATCCATCAACTCCAAACTTACCTACACTATAGCCTATATTCTGTAATTTACTTTGTATTACTTTTACATTACCATCAAATCTATTAGGGTTATATTTAAGTAAATATCCAGGATAATTTTTATTTTGTTTACTTGAACTCTCTATTGAATTATCCCCGCCTAAACACTCTTTTTTTATTCTACTTAGAGGAAAGTTGTTTCCTGGGCAATCTGTTTGATTTAATTCTCTATGTGCATATATTTTATTTATATTATATTTATTTTGTAAGTAGCAGATTAACTCCTTTAAAGAATTATATTGAGAGTTACCCACTTCCTCTACATTAAATCTACCTTCCATACAAATACCAATAGACACGCCATTATAACTTAAGCAATGAGCACCTATAGCATTATCTGGTCTACCTTTATAAATAGAGCCATCCTTCTTTATAAAATAATTATATCCACAACCACTCCAACCATTATTTAAGTGCCATGAATGAATATCTTGTATGCTACATCCTGAGGCTTCTGCATGATGTAATATAATCATTTTAGGATTATTACCATAGGTTAATCCACTAAAATCTAAATTTGAATTTATGATATACATAGCTGTTCCCCCTTTATATAAATTTATAAAATTATTAAAGATTATTTTATTACTGTTCCAACAAATAAAAATAATTATTCTAATGAAACTTCATCTAATCTTAAAAATTTAGTTATAAAAAGCCCTCACAATGTGAGAGCCTTTTAGGTTATTCTTCTATTTTAATTTCTTCTGTATCTGTTGTTATAATCCTAGCAACTTTAAGTGCTAAAAGATCTCCATTTTTATTTTGGAATATGTTCTGGTCTATTATAGCTTTACCGCAATTCTTTATTTCCTCTTCTGTTACATCCTCTTTAACCTTTGGAATTTTTATAGTTGAGGTAGAATCCTCTGTAGTTCTAAAGACTAAATTTAAATATTTTTTTGTACTCATGATATATTCCCCCTCCTAATTATTTTATTAATACATAATTTTCTACTACCCTAGCCTCTGATATGCCCTCTGGCATTAATGGATTTATTGCATCCACTACCTCCATAAGTGCTTCTGATTCTGCAGTTAGTTTTACATTTTTATAGGTAGCCTTTTTCATGATGGCCTTTCCTTTCTTATCTAAGCCATCTTGATATTCTAGAGCTAGATTTCTTTCTAAAAGATTTTTACTTACTGCCATAGTTTGTTACCTCCTTGTTTTTTCTTTGTTTTTGTTTTCACCTATATATATGACTAGGAGGTATAAACTGCAGTGATTTTTTTAATAAAAAGAGGATATTTTTTTATGTAATCATCACTAAAAATATTCTGAGCATATTCGCGTAACAGGTGGCTTTTTAAATACAAAAATAGGTCACACACTAGAATCTTAATCCAACATGTAACCCTTTTGTTTCATTAATATAAGTAATATCTATTAACTGATGTCTACAGAATAATTTGATACAGTTTTTCCTGAAAGATCTTTATAATAGAATTTAATATTTGTATTACCACTGCTATTTATTAAATTCATAAGTAATCCGTATGCGCCATTATTTCCTTGATTCATTGCTCCCATATTTGCATATGTGAAATTAATAGGAACTTTTGAAGAAGACTTGGAGCTTTGTATTGTATCACCTTTCACTTTAACTGTACCATAATTTGTGTCTCCTTTAGAATGATTATGTCCCCAAAGGAATACTACGTTACTATGATTATTAAGAAGAGAAAGGAGTTTATCTGCATTTCCAATGTTTCTCTTCCCAAAATAATGAATAGGACAATGAGAAACAACAAAAACTGGCTTAGATGAATTTATTTGATCCAAAGAAGATTTGAGATTCTTCATATCGCTACTTGTAAAAGACTTACTTGACGAATCCATTACATATATAGCATAATCGTCATTGTTAACAACTAATCCAGAATCATATTTTCCTCCCTTACTCTTATCATGATTACCCTTTGCTAATATGGATGAAGTTCCACTAAATTGACTCTTCACCTCAGAGACACAAGCGTCTCTAGAATCTGGACCTACATAATCACCACCAAAAATCATATGATCTAGTGATGTTGTAGTACTTTTCAAATTAGATAGCCATTTTTTCAAATTAGGAATTTTATTGTGAATATCTGAAGTAACCCCAATATATCTTGTATCTTTTACAGTTTTTGAATAAACTGTTGTTGGAAAACAAAAACTAACTAGTAACGTTATTATAATAAAAGATAACAGTTTTTTAAATTTTTTCATTTTCATCTAATCTTACGTTCCTTTCTATTATTTTAATATATATTTTTCATAATTTAACATAAAATATCTATTAAATAATGTTCTATGTTCATTTATAGTATTAATAAAAAACAAACTTTATCCTTAAATTTTACACAATCATCTTTATAATCATATATTCCTTTTCTACTTTCTCTTGAAAAATTAAAAGTTATAATTTTATATTTTTGAGCCTCTCACGACTAAATATTTATAAAAAAAGTGAGTATCTCACTTTTTAGTGAAATACTCATCTTTTTGGTGCTCTATAGCTGAAAGTATAGATTTATCAAGGTAATTTAAAGCTTTAGTCAATTCCTCAAGCTTTTTTTCTATCCTTAATAAAAGATATAAACTAACCGCTATAGGAAATCCCACATTACTTATAAGCATTACTAATTGGTCATACATGGAATTCACCAATCCTTTTAAGTAGAGAACCCAAATCTAGGATTTGGTGTGAATCACTTACTCAGATGAAGTATGAATCTGAGTTACATTTCCTCTACTTTAATTTTAGAATACAGAGTAAAAATAAATTTTTTAGGAGTTTAAAGTTTAAGATTCATCTTTGTTGTTTTTATTGTAGTCACTAAAATTTTTATTATTTCTTTGCAGTTTTCTAGCAATAAAGAAGATGTCTTGTCATCTATATAATTGCTATATCTTAGTAATTCAATCCAATATTCCGTCTCTTCTGCCTCTTTTAAAGCTATACTTATTTTTGACAAAAAATCCTTTTTACTTTGTCCATTAATACCTTCCTTTATATTCGCCCCTATACTAGTGCCAGATCTAAGAATTTGTTTTGAAAGTACATACTCCCTTTTTTTAAGTGTTAAATTCTTATACAATTCAATTATATCTAAAGCAAAACTAAAGGCTTTATCATAAGCTACGCTATTCATCATAATCCTCCAGAATTAAAATAATATATCTTAATTCTAGCCACCCAATCTAATTCTTATGCCCTCTATACTCTGTACTCTATCCTTAACTATGCTCTTCAAGTATTTTCTGCAGTTTTTTTATTGCTTTATCTTTAGTATATCTTACTGAATTATAAGTTTTATTTGTATCCTCTGCTATTTTATTAAGACTATTATTTTTAATATAAAAATCATTTATAACCTGTTTTTCCTCTTGTGTAAGCTTATCTAATGCTTCATATATCTCCTTTGTTTTTTCATAAGCTATTATTTCATCCTCTATGGTAAACATATATTCATTGCCTTTATTTAATATATTTTCATCTGGTATTTCTCTATGGTGCTTTATCTCTCCTTTTAAGAGAGCTTTATAATTTGTTTTAATTGCATTTATACAATAGGGAACAAACTTACTTTCTTCACCTTTAAACATATTAACAGCTTTTATAACTGAAAGATAACCATGTTGCACCAAATCTTCATACTCATAACCGCCTATTCTCCATCTTGAAGCCTCTTTCAATATAAGTGGATTAAAATTTTCTATAATCTCGTTTAAAGCACCTATATCCCCATTTCTATATTTCTCAAGCAATTTATACATAAAAAAACCCCCTCTTTTTTAAGCCATTTCCCAGCCTAATAACTTTCTTTCTAACTTTTCAAAATCATATTCCCTTTGTTCAAAATCATTCCATCTATCCACAGTATTTTCTTTAGATTTTATTTTCTTCTTTTTTTCTTCCCATCTTGCTTTGTAAGATTTTATATCCCCAATGGAAGTCAAGCCTTTAGAAAACCAAGTATCTAAAATTTTTTCTATGTATCCTATGTTTTTTATATTATTAAATATAGCTTCTTCTATAGCCATAACAATCACATCGTAGCTAAATTTATTACTCCAATTTATAATTTTTTTCCTCTCTATAGGCGCCATTTTGTGTATATTATTTTCAAAAACAGCTATAACATCCCTTATGCTTTTAAAATTAGCTCTACAAGATTCAATTTCACCTACTTCTTCCTCTGTAGCTGTTGTATTCTTTCCTGTAGTTGTTGTTATATCTATATCCTTATTAAATTCATTACTTTTTACAGTACTATTTAACTTAAGCTCTTCTTTACTTTTAAATTCACAATTACTATTTTTGTTTATATTATTATATTTACTCCCTTTTTCTTTATTACTACAACAACTATTACTTATTACTTCTTCTTTATTATTTATTTCTTTTTGTTTATTATTTATTATTTCTTTACTTACAGGAGCCTTATAAGCCCCTTCATCCCCCCTAACAATATGCTTATTACTAGTTTCTATTTCAATATTTTTATCTATATCTATAGACTTATTTTCAAACTTACTATTTCTATCTATATTCTTATAACCATAATCACTATTACCATGATCAGTTATGGAAATATAAATATCTTCAGCTTTATTATTTTTGTCCTTAATAAAACCATCTTCTATTTCATAAAATAATTTATCTACTTCTAATCCACTTTTAGAGTATTGAAAATATAATTCCTTAACGAAATTTCTGTTTTTTATCTTTTTAATTTCCTTATTCACACATTTAATAGCATTAATATTATTAGGCTCATTATATTTAAACCAATTTAGTATAATAATTTCTTTAGTTTCTTCTGAATAAATTATTTTATTATATTCCTCAAATTTTTTAATAAGATTATCCACAGTTTCTCTATTATATCCTGTTTCATTCTCTATAATTTTTTTGGGTAGCTCATAAATTCCACATTGTGAAGTATTGGCATTAGTTAATAAGTAGAGATAAAAATATTTTTCTTCTGGTTCTAATTCCACCACAAAACCATCCTTCCAAAATTCTGTATAAAGCTGTCTGTATTTAGCCATTACTATATCCCCCTTATACAATACTATTTTTAATGTTTTATCTGATGACTATCCTTCTTAGCATTAATCTGTTGGCTTTTGTAACCTCACAGCAACAATATCTATAAAAAAAATAGCTTGTTTATAGATTCATTAGGAAAAGCCCTAATTATACCAGCTATTAATTCTGAACCTGCACCTCTTTTGCCATTGGTCCACCTGCTTATAGTTGCATTTGAAACTCCTGCTTTTTTAGCAAATTTATTTTGTGACCAATTATTTTTATTAACAAGCTCTAAAATATATTCTTTATTAGGCCTCAATTTTTCATTCCACCATTCTCGTTTCTATTAAGTTACACTTTAATCTTATCAGATATCGTAACCCATTGTCAAACTTATTAACATTTTTCTATTGCCTATTGGTAACACTTGTTGTATAATTATTTTGTAGGAGGAAAGATATTATGAAATTTGGTGAATTTTTTAAAAATATTAGAAAAGAGAAAGGATTATCTCAAAGGCAACTTGCTGAACTCTCTCATATAAGCAACACAGAGATTTCTCGTATAGAATCTGGTGAACGGCAAAATCCCTCCCCTAATATACTAAAATCCATAGCCCCTCACCTTGGAATAAGTTATGGGGAATTAATGCTTAAAGCTGGTTATATTGATGAAAGCATAGAACATGAAAAATATACTGAACATATTTTTAGAAATTCTGATGGAGAATTTGCTGACACAATAAAATTAGCAAAAAATATTCACGATAAAGACTCTGAAATTTTAACTATTATGAATAGAGTTACCTCTGAATTACCTAAGGAAGATATCAAAGCAATAAAAGAATTTGCAAATTTTTATTTAAATAAAAACAATAATAAATAATTATTTGTTCTTGTTTTTCCTTTACTTGGTAATAATTTCATATTATAATAGAGTCATGGAACATTTGTTCTTTTGTAATATGGAGGGATAACATGGCTAATTATTATAAAAACAATTACTATACTTTAGATAAAATCCCTAAGCATAGGATTGAGTATATAACTAGAAGTGTAAAAATATTTTTAAAAGATTTTAATTTAAAACATTGGCCTCTAGATTGTGTTGAACTTATATTAAAAATTCAAAAAGATCAAAGTTTACCTATACAAATAAAATCAATGGCTAATTTACCTCATAATTTTGACGCAGCTACAGTATATTCAAAGGAAAGTAATAGTTTTCTAATAATTGTTAATAGAAATAAAATTCATTATCCATTTAAAATTTCCAAACATCGTAGACTTAACTTTACATTAGCTCATGAACTAGGTCATATTTATTTAAAACATCATGAATTACCAGAAAACTGTAAAACAGAAAAGGATTTATATATAGAAGAATTAGAAGCTGACGAATTTGCTGGAAAAATACTTATGCCTAAAAATAAAATATACACCAGTAATTTTACATCTATTAAAGAAGTTGCAACATATTTTAATGTTTCAGAGAGTGCTGTACTAAAAAGATTAACCAATATTAAATGCTCTAATTTAACATATTCAAGACTTAAAAACTATGAGAATGTAAAAATACATTTCTAAGATACTTGTTGCAAAATTTATTAAGCATTTTTCTAAATAAATTAAAGAGCTTACAATTATAAATTATAATGATACTAAAATTGTTTTTTAATGCAAAAAATAAAGATACTTGTGATTTTCACACAGGTATCTTTTTTTATGTCTTTATTATCAAAGTGTTTTCTATTCAAAAGTTAAAGTAATGATTTTTGAATTATTTATATCATCCTATATTTGCCAAAATTAAACTTTACTTTATGTTAACTTTATACTATAATTATTCTAATATTTTTCTTAACTTCAAGTTTTATTGAGTATTATTTTAATTTAAATTCTTAGAATTCTAAATTATTCATTATAATTTCCCTTTTATAGCTATATAAGTGCAGTTTAGTTCCATACATAGTTATAGGTATAACTTTTATAAATACTTTTATTAGCCATACATATTCTGCAATTTAAGGAATTGTTAAACTTATAAAAGAACATCAATTATGTGGTAATAAAAACAAAAATAAATATACTTTAATTTATATTTTAAAGGAGATATACATATGAAAGACGCAAATTATTTTATAGAAAAACTAGACATGATTGCCCATCCTGAAGGTGGATATTATAAAGAAGGTTTTATTTCAGCTGAAAATATAACTGATTCAGATTTAACAACAACTTTTGAGGATAAAAGAATACTGTGGACTAGTATATATTTTTTATTAAGAAATGGAGAAGTATCTAATTTTCATAGATTAAAATCTGATGAAATGTGGTATTATCATAGTGGTTCTCCTTTAACTATATATATGATTACTCCTGAAGGTGAACTTATAACTGAACAACTAGGTTTAGCTATAGAAAAAGGTGAAAAACCTCAAGTTCTAGTACCTAAAAACTACATCTTTGGATCTGCAATGAACAACAAAGGA
Organism: Clostridium botulinum; assembly: GCF_001276985.1. Lineage (GTDB taxonomy): Bacteria > Bacillota > Clostridia > Clostridiales > Clostridiaceae > Clostridium_F > Clostridium_F botulinum. The sequence continues at coordinate 355,889 of NZ_LHUL01000004.1, read as the reverse complement.
TATGCCCTTGTTGGCTGTATGGTATCTCCTGGATTTGAGTTTAGGGATTTTGAATTATTTGAAAGGGATACTCTTTTAAATCTATATCCTAAATATAAAGAAACAATAGAAAAATTAACTAGAGTTTAGTTTCTTTATTAAATAATAAAGAGAATTTACACAAATAATAAACATAAATTGTCAAGGTCATTAATAAAAAAATTAAGGTGGAATATTATGAGTATCAAAAAATCTATAGACGACTTAGGAAAACTATTTGGTAAAACTGTTTTAGAAAATGATAAAAATATTGATGCCGAAAAAATTGGTTCAACAGATTTATTTAAAATAATTTTAAATAAATTATTTCATGAAGGCAATTATGATAAGGCAGAAGATTTAATCTTTGAGGAATTAGAAAAAAATGATTCGCCTGAAGTATATGAAATAGCCATGGAATTTTACAATGCATTGCTACAAAAAAGTGATGAAGAATTGAATGAAAGTAACTTTTCAAGAGAGGAAATTTATCAAGGATTAGATGATATAAAAAAGTTTGAAACTAACTAATTTATAGATCTAATTAATTTAAAGATTGTTTGTGTTAATGAAGTGCACTCAAAATGTTAGATTAAAATAACTAGCATTTTGAGTGCACTTCTATAAATCTTATTCTCTTATATTTATATTTCAGAAGCATCATAACCCGTAGCTTTTACAGCATGCATTAATTCGAAAACTTCAACATCTTTTCCCTCTTCTAATGTAATAAAGGCTCTTTTCTTAAAATGGCTCACCTTTACTTTTTTCACTCCATCTACTTTTTGAAGAGCTTCTTTAACTGCAATTTCGCAATGATTGCACATCATTCCTTCTACTTTTAATTCTATTTCTTTTCCTGAGGATTTTTTACTAAAAAACATATAAACACTTCCTTCATATAATTTTGATAACAAATTTCATTATCATCAAGATTATAACACTTATTCTTTATTTTATAAATAACTCTCAAAATTTTAATTGACTATATTTAAGAATGCTTTTGATATTATATCATAATATCATCTGCAGTCATCGTAAATTCAAGTATTTGATATTTATATAATAAAACATTTAAAGCTTTAATAAATACTACAAATTTTCATATATACTCTTATGACATTCAGAATCTTATGTTTCCAGAAAAAAGCTACACATTAACAAGACAGTGCTAGTACTATAAAAATACATAGGCACTGTCTTATTTATAAACGGAATAATAGAAACATTTATTTTAATTTTTTACTATCTATTTTTGTTGAATAATTTTTTGATCTCCTACAGGTTTCATATCATTAAATTTAATATTTCTAACGTCTGAAAAGCATAGTCCTATCATTCCTTGAAGGTTAACAGTAGCACCAGCATTAATATTTTGCCAGTTACCAGATTTTATTGTAACTGTTGTAAAATCTCCATTATCTTTTAAAGTGTAGTTACCTCCCCAAGAAGACTTATATAATGCTGATTTTGGTAAATCAAAGGATACTTCCCATCCTCCCTTAATTTCTTTACCTGTATAATTTTTCACCTTTATATCATAAGTGTAATTCGGATGATCATAGCTACCACCGAAGTTCACTGAAACATTTATAGGTTCTAGGGAATTATTAGAATCCTCTGGTGTTTTACTGCATGCTCCCATATTAGTTAAGCCATTGCTTAATCTCTTAGTTAAAGTATCACCAAAAGTATACTTACCTTTATTTATATCACTTGAACCTTCTTCATAGTTAGGATTTAGTCCATAATCACCGTTCATAACCCAAATTAATGCTCCACCTAGATTTTTATTTTTAATATAATTAAGTCTCTCATCAATAGATCTTTCATTTTCAAAGGATAAGAAAACTCTTTCTTGATTTTGCCAAACATATGGCACCTTTTCTACATCATCCCAATATACTTTTAAATTATTATCCTTTTCCATAAGGTTTAATACATGCCATAACGGATTAGCACCTGCTGGTTCTAACTTTCCATCGTTATCTAAATCGTCTCCCCAAATATTATACTTACCAGATGCAGGGGTTCTACTTGATCCATGAAGTCCATTTTGTCCACCTTGTACATTTTCCCATCCTCTAGTATAGTATGGTATACCCATTAATATTTTTTCAGGTGGCAAAATTCCTCTGTAATATCTATAAGCCCAATCCATACAAAGTGTTGGCATGATTTGACTGGCAGTTTCCCTATCTTTTGGATCTGGATAAATACCTGCTAAATTTTCAACATATTCATTCCATCCACCATGATAGTCATAGGACATAACACTTAAGAAATCTAGATACTTAGCATAGGTGTTATCTTTAACCCCACCTAGTACCCAAGGTGATGCTGTAACTGCAGCAGATAATATATAATCTTTATTATCCTTTTTAGAAGCTGCATCTATTTTTTCTCTTAGTGTTTTCATGAGTATATTATATCTCTCATTTAATTTAGCCCTTCTAGGTTCAGATAAGTCAAAATCTGCTGGATTTCCTGACTGACTTGTTGAAGATGGATATTCAAAATCAATATCAACACCATCAAAATTATACTTCTTTATAAAATCAACGCAAGAATCTGCAAAGGTATTTATTCCTTCATCCGTATCAAGCATTGTATAAAATCCTCTACTTCCAGCCCATCCACCTACTGATATAAGCAAATTAACATCAGGATATTGTTTTTTCATAGTTTGTAATAAATTAAAGTGACCTTTATACGGGAGATTAGGATCTAACTCTACCTTTTTCCCTTTATAAGATAAATTATAATTTTTAAATTCCTCTTCCAATGCGGCATGTTTGTCCCCTAATTTAATTTTATTTGTAGCTTGATCCACCATTGCAAAGGAATATTGAATATGAGTTAAAGAATCCCATTGTAAATCAGTAACCTTAAAATATCCTTGAGCTTCACTATTATAGGCCCACTCTGGGAAATATCCAATTAACTTTCTTTCTAAATCTTTACTATTAACAGTTTGTTTAACTTCATTTTTAGTATTTTTATTTTCAATATTTTTTGCCTCTACTTTTGTTGTTAAAAGCGACAGTGAAAATGTAGCAGCCATAATACCAGCTACTAATTTTATTAATTTGGTGTTTTTCATTGTAAATCCTCCTATTTTATTTCTATATTATAATACTATGCTATGATAATCTTGCCATTTGGTTTCAAATATAAATTTTGGTTATATTGTTTTAGTAATTATTGAAATTAATATTACTCATATATGACCACCTCCATTTTCTAATATACATATTTTCTCGAACTACTTCTTGATGTCTTTACATAAATAACCATAAAAACATATCTAAATAAATTTATACACTATATTCAATTGATTATGAAATATGGAATAAATGTTTTATTCTCTATATTAAATAAAATGTTTATTTTTTTAATTCTTATATATTTACTTAACTTTACAAAAAACTATGGAATTAGAGCCTTTACCTAATATATAAAAATAATATTAGAAAAAAATAAAAGATTATTTGTAAAATTACATAAAAAATATTAGAAATTTTTTTTTATATTTTAGTTGACAAAATTATTCTAATAATCTATTATAATATTAATCAAGTAATCACATAGGAATACTAGGTATTGATAAATGCTATGATAAGAAATAGTAACATAAGGTAATCTATTAGAGAGAAATCCTCTTGGCTGAAAGGGATTTTTAGTGTAACTTATGTGAATGCATCTTTGAGCACTGTCTCGAAATATAGTAGACGACAGCGTGTACGCCCGTTAAAGCGTTGAGGTATTATTGTACCAAAATGAGATGTTATTGTATATTTACTGCAATAATAATTAGAGTGGAATCGCGGAAGTTAACTTCTGCCTCTAAAATTTAGAGGTAGAGGTTTTTTTATTATTAGCTTTATTTATTAATTTCTCTCTCCCCCGGCAGGTAATGTATTTGTGATGAATCTATTATATTTCAACAGGTTGAGAAAAATTAATATTCATATAACTTAACAGAACTAAATTAATTTATAGGAGGATTATTATGAATTCTTTACAATATTTTGATTCTATAGCACCAGATTGGAATGTAATACGAAGTGAGTATTTTGAAGAAAGATTAAAGTATAAAATTTTATCAATAACTAATATAAAAGATAAAATTGTAGGTGATTTAGGCTGTGGTACTGGCTTTGTTTCATTAGCTGTAGCAAATGAAGCAAGTATAGTATTTTCTATAGATAATTCTATAAATATGCTTAAGGAATTATCAGCTTCTGCTTCAAAAAAAGATTATAAAAATATATATCCTATAAAATCATCCCTTGATAATTTAGCAATATTTGATGAATCACTAAATGTAGTATTTATAAACATGGCACTTCACCATATAAAAAATGCGAAGAAAGCTATTGCAGAAATGTATAGAGTTCTTAAAAAGGATGGAGTAGTTGTTATATCAGATGTTAGAGAGCACAATGGTGAATGGGCAAAGGAAGAAATGTTTGATGAATGGCTTGGATTTTCAAAGGAACAAATGACAAATTGGTTAGAAGATGCTGGTTTTAAAAATATAGAAATAGAAAATACAAATTTAAGCTGCAAAGGATATTCAAGTAAAGGTGAATACACTGAAACAGGTATATTTTTAGCTAGTGCAGTTAAATTATAATAAAATTTTAGATTGAAATAACTGAACAATAAAGTTATTTCAATCTAAAAAAACAAGTAAGAAATGTAATCACAATTAAATTCTAAGGAGGAATAAAAAAATGAAAATTGAATCATTATTAATTCATGGTGGAATAGACGGAGATAAGCATACAGGTGCAGTAAATGTACCTATTTATCAAACTTCAACTTACAAGCAATTTAAGTTTGGAGAAAATACAGGTTATGAATATTCAAGAACAGGAAATCCAACAAGGGAAGCTTTAGAAAAACTTGTAGCAGATTTAGAAAAAGGTTATAAAGGTTTTGCCTTTGCTTCAGGATTGGCTGCTATAACTGCAGTATTATCACTATTTAAATCAGGAGATGAAATAGTAATTTCAAATAATGTATATGGTGGAACTTTTAGAGTTTTAGATAAAGTCTTTAACCACTTTGATATTAAATATTCTATAGTTGATACTTCTAACTTAGATGAAGTAAAAAATAGCATAAATGAAAATGTAAAAGCTATATATATAGAAACACCAACTAATCCTCTTATGGATATTACAGATATAGAAGAAATATCAAAAATAGCTAAGGAAAATGATATATATACTATAGTTGATAATACCTTCATGACCCCTTACCTACAGAAGCCAATAAGTCTTGGAGCAGATATAGTTATTCATAGTGCTACAAAATATCTAGGAGGGCATAGTGATGTAGTTGCTGGAATTGCTGTTGTAAATAGTGAAGATTTAGCTGAAAGACTTCATTTTATACAGAATTCTACTGGCGGGGTTCTAGCTCCTTTTGATTCTTTCCTTTTAATTAGAGGAATCAAAACATTAGCAATAAGAATGGATAGACATAATTCAAATGCAAAACTTATTGCTGAATTCCTAAGAGAAAGAGATGAAGTAGTAAAAGTATATTATCCTGGTTTTGATACTCATCCAGGACATAAAATCCAATCAAAACAAGCTAATGGATATGGTGGAATGATATCCTTTGTTCTTAAAGATGGTTATGATTATAAAAAGTTTTTTGAAGGTCTTAAGATGGTAACCTTTGGAGAAAGCTTAGGAGGAGTTGAATCTTTAGCTTGCCATCCAGCTTCTATGACTCACGGTGCTATACCTTATGAATTAAGACAAAAAGTTGGTATTGTAGATAATTTAATAAGATTATCCGTTGGTATAGAAAATGCTGACGATTTAATAGAAGATTTAAAAAATGCATTTAAGGAGAGTAGATAAAATGGTTAAAGTAGAAAGTTTTTCATTAGATCATACAAAGGTTAAGGCTCCTTTTGTAAGGAAATGTGGAACTCAAAAAGGTGAAATGGGTGATACAATTACGAAATTTGATTTAAGATTTTCACAACCTAATGAGGAAGAAATGCCAACTGGCGCAGTTCATACCCTAGAACATTTACTAGCAGGTTATATGAGAGAAAAGATGGATAACATCATAGATATTTCTCCAATGGGTTGCAGAACAGGATTTTATTTGATAGCTTGGGGAGAAGTTGAAGTTGATACTATTATTGAAGCACTAAATTACTCATTAAATAAAGTTATAGAAACAGAAGAAGTTCCTGCAACTAATGCAGTTCAGTGCGGAAACTATAGAGATCATTCCCTATTTTCAGCGAAAGAATATGCAAAACATGTTTTAAACCAAGGTATTAGCAATGAAGTATTTAGATAGTATCAAAGAGCTTATAGGCAATACCCCTATTCTAAAACTTAACAATTTAAATATTAAACCGGGTGTTAATGTTTTTGTAAAGCTTGAAACCAATAATCCCGGTGGAAGTGTAAAAGATAGAATAGGAATTTATATGATCGAACAGGCTGAAAAAGAAGGGAAACTAAAAAAAGGATATACAATAGTTGAAGCCACTGCTGGTAACACTGGAATTGGAGTAGCTCTTGCAGCAATAAATAAGGGATACGATGTAATATTTGTAGTTCCTGAAAAGTTCTCCGTGGAAAAGCAAACATTAATGAGAGCTTTAGGTGCTAAAATAATAAATACCCCTAAAAAAGATGGCATGTTAGGTGCTGTTGCAAAAGCTAATGAATTATTAGAAACCATAGAAAACTCTATAAGCTTAAAACAATTTGAAAATGAAGCAAATCCCCTTGCTCACTATAAAACAACTGGTCCAGAAATATATGAAGATATGGATGGTAAAATAGATTATTTCATTTCCGGTGCTGGAAGTGGCGGTACTTTTACAGGAGTTATGAAATTCCTTAAAGAAAAGGATGAAAATATTAAAGGAATTTTAGCTGACCCAAAGGGCTCTACTATGGGTGGTGGAGAAAAAGAATCCTATGATATTGAAGGCATTGGAAATGATTTTATACCTGATACTATGGATATGGACTTAGTGGATAAAGTTATAAAAGTTAATGATGAAGAAGCCTATGAAATGGTTAAACTTTTGGCTCTAAAGGAAGGTCTTATTGTTGGAAGCTCATCTGGAGCTGCAGTATCCGCTGCATTAAAGTTAGCTGAAAAAATAGATAAAGGCAATATAGTTACTATTCTTCCTGATAGAGGAGATAGGTATTTTAGTAAAAATATTTATTAGATATTATAAATAATACTCAAATATCTATAATATAAAAAAGATATTTATTAAATTTCCCCTAAACAAATATATTTTAGAATTTATTAAATCATCATAAAAAATGTAGGTAAGTTTGTGTAAAAACAAATTTACCTACATTTTTATTATAATTTCCTGTGTACTATAAATATTAATTTCGTTGGTTATATTGTTAATATATTGGCTTATTGCAATAATGTCACTTGGATTAAATACTCTGTGAAATAAGCTCTGTAAAATGTTTAGGGTCACCGGTGGAATAATAGTTGTACCAGGATTCAATAATATCACAAGGGAAAACATTCAAATATTGTATAATGCGTTTCGCCCACAACAAACCTCCTGCTGAACTTGCTGTTATCAAGTTGCAATCTACAACAGCTGGAGAATTAACATATAACTCTTTACCACTATATTGTTTTGAAAATAATGTTAGGTAATCTAAAGAATTGCTTGTATGCTTGAATTTATCTAAAACTTTTAAATCAGCCAAAGCAAGTGTGGCTCCACATATAGCCCCTACAAGAATACCCTTATCTATATATAATAAAGCTTTTTCTAAAATCTGATTATTTTCTTCACTGTTCCATGATTCTGCACCAGGCAAAAGCAAGGCAACCATATTATTTTCATCTATTTCATCTAATAAACAATCTGGAGTTATAGTTAATCCACCAATTGTTTTTATTGGATTCTTACTAGTGCTAACAGTTTTAACTACAAATTCTCTATTTTGTCTTTTCAACATAGATTCCATACTAATAGCTTGTAGAATATAACCAACTTCCCATTCAGCCATAGATTCTAAAATGTAAAGATATATAATTTTCTTCATTCTGTTCCTCCTAAAATTAATTTAAAAACATTCTATGACAAAAACAGTGACACCTATATGTCACTGTTCTCATAATTTTTTATTAAAGTATTTCTCAAATGTTCTTTAACTCTTTGCTGGTAGGATAAGGGTGAAAGAACTTTAATTTTTTCTCCAAAACCTAATAGGTACCTTATTTTAGATTTCACTGATTAAATATATATAGGGAACTACTCTCTGCCTCATTATCCTTATTAATCAGTTCACATGTTAACACTTATTTTATCATCTATGCTCTTCTAAGAATTATTTCATCCTTACATTACACACTACAACATCTCCAATCTTCACAATTCCATATATCCGTTGCAATATCTTTATAAAACTCTGGCTCATGGCATACTAGAATTATGCTACCATCATACTCTTTTAAAGCATGCTTAAGCTCATTTTTTGCATAAATATCTAAGTGATTTGTAGGTTCATCTAAGACTAATACATTGCTAGGTTCATTGATTAACTTGCACAGTCTAACCTTAGCCTGTTCTCCTCCACTTAATATATTAATAGGGCTATCTATATGCTGCCTTGTTAACCCACATTTAGCAAGACTACTCCTTACTTCTGTTTGAGTTAGATCAGGGAACTCATTCCAAACATCATATAAAACTGAGCCGGCATTATCTTCCATAATTTCCTGTTCAAAATATCCTATCTTTTTATAATCGCTTAAAGTCACCTCACCATTTATAGGTTTTAAAAGTCCAAGTAAAGTTTTTATTAAAGTAGTTTTACCTATTCCATTAGCACCTGTTATTGCAATTTTTTGTCCTCTTTTCATTTTTAAATTTAGAGGTTTGCTTAATGGTTTGTTATATCCGATAATTAAATTACTGGCATTGAAAATTATATTTTCTGGCATTCTCACACTTTTAAAATTAAAATATGGTTTTATGATTTCTTTTTTGATTTCTATTTTTTCAATTTTATCAAGCTTTTTTTCTCTTGATTTAGCTTGTTTTGCAGTAGAAGCTCTTGCCTTATTTTTTCTTATATAATCTTCAAGCTTTGCAATCTCGTTTTGCTGCTCTTTATATTGAATTAACCTCTGCTCTTTTCGTACTTCATAAATCTTAAGAAAATAATCATAGTTTCCTGCATATCTTGTTAAGGTTTTGTGCTCAAGATGATAAATCACATTTACTACACTATTTAAAAAACTATTATCATGTGATATTAATATAAATGCACCTTCATAATTTATTAAATAACTTTTAAGCCATTCTATGTGTTCTTCATCTAAATAGTTAGTTGGCTCATCTAGTAGTAAAATATCTGGTTTCTCTAAAAGTAGTTTTGCAAGTAAAATTTTAGTTCTTTGTCCTCCACTTAAAGCTGAAACATCCCTATCTAAAAGCCCTTTAATCCCAAGTCCAACTACAGTTGCTTGTATTTTAGAGTTAATACTGTAAAAATCATTCTTCTCTAAAATCTCCTGCATGGTTGCAATTTGGTTTAACGTTTTATCCATTCTCGCTTTATCCATATTACCAAGATTATTATATAAATCATTAATTTTATTCTCTATATCAAATAACTTTATAAATGCCTTTTTTAAAAAATTGAATACAGTAATTCCTTCTTTTAATTCAACCAATTGATCCATATATCCAATGCTAAATTTACTATTCCAATCAATAGTTCCTTCATCAACTAAAATTTCATTTGTAATAATTTTCATAAAGGTCGACTTACCTTCACCATTAGCTCCAACAAGACCAATATGCTCTCCTTTTAATAATCTAAAGGATACATTTTTAAATAATATTCTATCTCCAAATGAATGACTCATGCTTTCAACTGTTAAAATGCTCATAACTCTACACCTCCTTGTATCCTTTAATTGAATGATAACACCACAAAGGCTTAAGTCCAAGTTCATAAATAAATCTGTACTGTTTATGAGCACAGGAGGTGGCGTTAAAATAAATAATATCAAAATGATTATAAGCTTAGTATAAAAATTTAAGGCATGTTTTTCATAGTAATAAATGTGAAAAACATGCCTTTTATATTAACCATAACTTTTCTGATTTCTTATTATTCTTCTAATACTACCTTCTGTTAGGAAATACTCTTCAGCCAATGTTTTGACAGAAGCTCCTGAAGAATATTTATTAAATATCTCTTTATCCCTTACTTTAAGATATCTTTTAGTTTCAGTATTTTCTCCCCAAGACTTTTTATTTTCATTTTTTTTAGGTATATAAATATATCCACCATCAATATAATTTTGAATCATCTCAATTATACCATCTGGCAATATATTTTGTGCTTTTTCATATTTCATAATTCTTCGCTCCAATCTACATTTATCAATTGTATAAATGAAGATGCAAAGGTTGACTAAAATATGAAAAACTCAATATTAATATATTGGCTCCAAGCAAAAGTTTTTCATATACTACAATCTTTGCATGGAGCTAACTACTATAACTAATAACATTGCAATCCACCTTCCTTTTCATTCTAAATTATATCACTTTAATTACTTGTGTCAATTTACCCAACCACTCCCATTAACTTTTTATTAATTAGTATCATTTATCTTCTAAAAAGGATAGTTATCTATTAGTCTTATCTTTTAACATTATCCTTTATAACTATGCTATATAAAAAAGATGGTCACTGCTAATTTGCAATAACCATCTTTTTATCCGATGACTAACCACTCTAATACTCCCATCTTTTTCAAAGTGGGAGTAAAGAGTGGTTACGTCCCTGGATAACGATTTCTAAGCTTCAGTGGGAGTAAAAACTCCCTCTGAAGCCAAGAACTCTGTTTATATTATCTACTTTATTCACTTATAGAGTTTAATTCATTACATATATCATCTATTTCATCATAACTACTTGTTATACCAATTATGCTATTATTAAGCTCATCAATAGCCGTAAAAATTTCTTCCATAGCAGTTGCAGTGGATTCTACAGTTTCGCTAATATTATTTACTGAACTTAATGTATTTTTCATCGTACTTTCAAGCAATATAGATTGTGATCCAACACTGCTTGAATAACTTAATACATTAGAAGTATTCTTATTAACATCTTTAAATAACTCTTTAACATCATTTGTATGCTCATTACATAATTCGATTGACTTTTCTTCTTTTAATATTTCTTCTGCAACTACCTTTGTTTTACTAGATATATTATTCAATATTAATTCTATTTGATCTGTAGATTCTTTCGAATCCTCAGCAAGTTTTCTTACTTCTTCTGCAACTACAGCAAAGCTTTTTCCATACTCTCCAGCTCTAGCTGCTTCTATTGATGCATTAAGGGCTAATAGATTGGTTTGCTCTGATATTTTTGTAATACTGTTAATAATATGAACTATTTTTGCATTTTCGTCACTTAATTCATTTATCATGGATACCACACTTAAAATATTTTTATTTACCTTATTCATTTCCGAATATAATATATCTACTTTATTGTTACCTTCTAATACAACATTTTCAGTCGACTTAGATAATTCCTCCATAGTTTTAATGCAATTAGTAACTTCTTCTACCTTTTCTGCTCCGCCCTCTATTGAGGCTTTCATTCCAATCATTACATCAACTTCTTTGGTTGCACTATTAGCAACGTCGCTTGTAGAACTAGTAATTTCTTCTGCTATTTGTCCTGCTACAGAAATTCCACTTTTTATTTTCTCATTAGTTGCTGTTAAAACTTTTATAGTACTATATATTTTTCCCAGCAATAACTCTGCTCTAGATTTAGCTTCTTCAGTAGCTTTATGAGTTTCTTCTAAATCTTTATAAATACTTTTGGTAGTAATGGCATTAATCGACAATATAGCCGTTCCTGCTACTATGTATGCTATATAAAATACTAATTCATAGTATTCTACGGAAGCAAAGAGGGTTGTTTTATGTCCTAAGAAGAAATACACTACAAGTATTATAGCCAAAATTGCTTCAATAATTAATATTTTTAAATCTTGATATACACTCATTAATATAACCCCATAATATATCAAAATAAAATTAGCCCAATTTGGGTCTGATATAAACATTATACATATAACAGCAGTATACATAATTACCGTATAATACATTGTTTGAATAATGCATTTCTTTTTTATTAATATAAAATCGATTATAGCTAAAGGTATAGAAAGTCCAACTAATATTAATATGGCATTCCTATCTACCTTTAAAATTATATCAAAAATTGCCCTTAATACTACAGATGCTATAAATCCTGCCAACATAATTTTATTTTTCAATTCCGCATTTTTTTTGTAATCCATTACTACTCACCTCTTATTGAATTCTATATTATTATTCGTAGCATCGCCATATAACTTTATTATTAATATATTTATTTATATTTCATCTTTTTTAATCATTATATTGCATAAATATATATTTTGTTACATCAAGAATATACAAATAACGATTTATTACGTCATTATAAATGTATTATCTTAATTTATTGAAATATTTTTCGATAGTTATAAATAGACATATTTAACGATAAAGATAAGGCGGAGATAAAATGAGTATAAAAATTAAAAACATCGAGTATTACCATCCTAAAACAAGCTATTCTAATGAATATTTTTTGAAACATTTTTCAGAGCAAGACATAGATATTTCCGGATTATTAAATGTTACTGGAAGAAATAAGAGATATGTTTCTGAAGATTTTAATGAAAATTCTTTAACTATGGCTATAGAAGCTTGCAAAAAAGTAATAAGGACTGCAAATATAGATGTACAAGATATAAATTTAGTTGTATTTGTATCTTCTACCCCAGAATATCTATCTCCTACAAATGCTGTTAAAGTTCATGATGCTTTAGGTTTATCTAAGAATACAAATGCATATGATATGAATGGTAATTGTGCGGGGATGATCATTGCAATGGATCAAGTCTGTAGAACAATGAAAAGCAATAATAGAATTAAATATAGCTTACTTGTAGGTTCAGACTTAGTAATTAGATATTCAAGAAAATCAGAACCTATTACTTATGCTAATTTTGGAGAATCTGCATGTGCTGTTTTACTAGAGAACACTGATGATAATATATCAGATTTCATAGATAGTTCATCTTACGTAGATAGCTCATTAAGCTGCTATATAAAATTTCCTCCTGATGGCTTTTCTAAGGTATTACCAATAGATGAAGATACGCCAAAAGATAATAGAATAATAGAATGGATGGATTTTAATACAGATGAGGCATTTGCCAGTTCTGTTGATTCAATAAATGAAATACTAGATCGAAATAATCTAACTAAAGATGATGTTAAATTATATTGCTTATCTCAGTTTGCAAAGAAAAATATTGATATGATAAGAGAGATTTTAGAAGAACCAGATTACAAATTTCCATTCGTAGGTGACAGATTTGGATATACAGGTGTTACAAGCCCATTTCTTGCCTTAGCCGATTCTGTTTCAAATGGTAACCTTAAGCCTGGAGATTATGTTATTTTATGGACTGTTGGAGCTGGTGTGGTTGCTTCATGTATACTACTTAGATATTAATATCAAATCACAAAATCAGATGTGAACTTTTTTTGTTCTAAGCTGGATATGTGGGTATATTTGTGTAAAAACAAATTTACCTACATCCTCCCTAATATAGGTTATATAAATAGCCTATACTTCAAATTACTATTTATAAATACTTACCCTTAAATTTGGGATTTAAATTGTACAATACCTATAATCTCCACCATATAGTTTCTTCTTGCTTATATTTTTTGAATCCGCAACACTCTAAAATTCTTTGAGATGCAAAACCAGCTAAATCAGTCTCTGCAATTACATTTCTAACTCCTTTTTGTTTTAATGCCCACTCACACATTGCTTTTACAGCTTCTGTCATATAACCATTATGCTCAAATTCTTTGCCTAAACCATATCCAATCTCAACTTCACCTTTTTCATTAGGAATATTTTTAAAATCAGCTGACCCTACTACAACCCTATCCTCCTTGCGAATTAAGAAAAAAAAGCTATGCCATAAATAATTATTAGGATCTTTTCGTGTTATTTCATACTGTCCCTTTACTATTTCAATAAAAAATCCTTTCATTGGCTCTGCCTTATAGGAACAGTCTAATTCTTTTTCAAGTTCAGGAATATCTTCAATCCATAGTTTTAATTGATTAGGAGTTAACGGAATAAGGTCCAAGCGTTCAGTTTGTATTATCATTTTGTTTCCTCCATTAAATAAAATACTACTTACATTTATGCCAATTATAAAAATCTTTTAGCTCTGCTTTTCGTTCCTGTGGTAAGGCTGTTTTCTTAACACCTTGAATTGCACCTTCTAGTGCTAACAATCTATGAATACACGCAGAAGAATCAATTTCTTGTATTTTCAGCCATGCTTGTTCTGTGCCAATATCCTTTAATTCATCATAACTAAATATACCTACTTTATTCAACTGGCTTTCAACCTCTTTTCCGATATTAGGTAATTTTAATAATTCTCCCATAATAACCTCTCTTCAAATTACTATTTGTCTTACACTTAAAAATATTTTTCCCATTTAATTATAGCATATTTTGTAAATATAGTATCAGGAATAGGCTTAAAAACATGCACTAAAATCATAGAAATGCATAATGGTAATTTATATACTAAAAAAATAGATGATTTCATTTACAATTACTATTAGACTAAATGTAAAAGTAATTTAGCTCTTTATTCTAGTTATATATAAATATAAAATTAACCTACGAAAATCATAATATTATGATTTTTGTAGATTTCATAGTGATACTGGCTGCTTTAAGTAACTTACAATTTTAGTAAAAACCTCCTTTGCTTATGGTAGGGTCCACCGTATCAGTGGCAAGTGATAATACTTAGCTCACAAAATGATCCTATCTTTTAATATGTTCATTTCCCCATTTGCTCATAAGTTCAAGAATTGGTACTAATGTCATTCCTTCTTCCGTTAAGGAATATTTAGCTTATGATACACATCACTCAAGTCTTTTACAAGATAAAATACCAACTGGATTCATTTATACAATGAATGTAACTATTTAATTTCACCTATTTTTATATTCACAGAATTTTTATAAGTAATAAATAATATCTGTAAATTCAAGCATCGTATCCAGATGATTGATAAAAATATGTGGGAGATAGCAGTCAAAGTGGATAGAGTCTCCTTCCTTAAGCACATATTTTCCTGTAGCCAGCTGAATCGTCAATTCACCTCGATCCACAAGAATATATTCTTGAGCTTTAGGATCGTGGCCATCAGAGTTATACTCACAATGTGGCTTTACCTCAACCTTAAATAGTTCAAAATTACGGTTGGGATTGGTGGTATAGTAACAGTATGAGATAAAGGAATTCGTATTCTCGGATTGCTTCTTTGTGTCGACTTTGTGGATAACAACGGCATCCTCCTATTGACAAATATATAGTACAATCGTAAAATATAGCTAACGTTTAATAAAACGAATAGTTGTAAAATATATTTTACCGAATTGCCATTGCGATTGCAAGCAAAAGGCAGTTTAAAGGAGGATAATAATGAAGATAGCAAGGATTCAATTTCTTTTGTCAATGTTGATTGTAGGAAGCATTGGGTTGTTCGTTAGGAGTATTCCGTTCTCATCTGCGCAGATTGCACTAGTAAGAGGCATATTGGGCTGTGCATTTGTCCTTGTTTTTAGTTTAATGTCAGGTCAGAAGATAAGTGGAAAGAATATAAAGGCAAACCTATGGATTTTGATTGCTTCAGGTATTGCACTCAGTGTAAACTGGATTCTTCTTTTTCAAGCTTATAAGTACACAACCATATCCAATGCGACCATATGTTACTACTTCGCTCCTGTACTTGTAATGATTCTGTCTCCACTCATTTTGAAGGAGCCATTAAGTGTATTAAAGGTACTGTGTATCGTTGCTGCCTTAGTGGGACTGACTTGTATCGCAGGGGTAAGCAAAAAAGCCGGTGCCAATGATTTTGTAGGTATTCTATACGGTCTTGGATCAGCGGTTCTTTATGCAACTGTAATATTCTTAAATAAGTGCTTGAAGGATATTAAAGGAATTGAAAGCTCTATTGTACAGTTAGGGGTTTCAGCTATTTCACTGCTTGCCTACGTACTTATGAGCGAAGGATTTAAGCTTGACGAAATGACAGTAACACCGATTGTATTGCTTTTGATTGTAGGTGTCATACATACTGGAGTTGTTTATCTATTATATTTTTCATCTATGCGAGAACTTTCTGCTCAGAGCGTAGCAGCTTTAAGTTATATTGATCCGGTAGTCGCTATCCTTTTAGCGTCCATATTTCTGCATGAAAAAATGACGATTGTACAGATAATTGGTGGTATTCTGATACTTGGGGCAACCTTTTTCAATGAAATATATGCTCAAAAAAAGAAGACTAGCAATATTCTATAGTAAATTCTAGATTAGATAGCCAACTAATTTAACTAATAAATTTAGACTCAAAAATGCCACTGCACATATGGAATATGGCAGTCACAACAAATTTCACTTTCCTTGCATTTATAAACTTTATCTCCTATGTACTATAAATATTAATTTCATTGGCTATGATGTTAATATTTGAATTACAAATATTGTTAAATTCATTAAGCTATGAATTATAGCAGTTACCCAAAATCCTGAATTTTCTTTTTCTTCATAAGCAATAAAAGAATATGCTAATCTAATTATTCGATTAACATACTTTTGATATCTTTATATACCAATTTATTATTAATTCGGATAATATTAGAAAACAACTGCAAACTCATGCTATAATTAGTTTGTTACGTTAATTTAAAATTTTGTAATAAAGATTATTTACATGTTCTCTCTTTATCTGGCAGAAAAAGAGAGGTGTAATTATCTGAAATAGAGTATTTTTATTGTTAGGAGATGAAGATATGGAGTGGATAGAACGATTAAATAGTGCTGTTAATTATATCGAAAAGAATATAAAAGAAACTATCGATTTGGAAGAAGTATCAAAGATTGCATGTTGCTCAACTTATCATTTTCAAAGGATGTTTGCCTATATAGCAGATATACCCTTATCAGAGTACATCCGCCGTAGGAGAATGTCATTAGCAGCTGTTGATTTACAGAGTAGCAACGAAAAAGTGATAGATATTTCTCTAAAATATGGATATGATTCACCCACAGCATTTAACAGAGCTTTTAAAAGTGTACATGGTATAGCACCATCTCGGGCGAAAGAAGAAGGTACAATATTAAAAGCATTTCCTCCTATCAGCTTCAAAATAACAATAAAAGGAGATAGTGAAATGAATTACAGAATTGAAAAGAAAGAATCATTTAGAATTGTAGGTGTTTCAGAACCATTAGAAAAAGAAATTGAAAAAAACTTTCAAATTGTACCGAAAATGTGGAACACAGCTGTAATGAATGGAACAATACCAAGACTTGCTTCCATTATGGAGGGAATGCCTATGGGTATGCTCGGAGTAAGCTCCTGTAATGAACTAGATAATTGGAGATACTATATTGCAGTTGCAAGTAATCAACCAATAGGGAATGGCCTAGAAGAATACATTGTCCCTAGCTCCCTATGGGCAATATTTTCAGGAAAAGGAACTGCTAAATCTATGCAGGAGCTAGAAAAAAGAATCCTAACTGAATGGCTTCCAACTTCAGGATATGAATATGGAAATGCACCAGATATTGAGGTGTATTTAAAGGCAGACCCAGAGGATACTGAATATGAAGTATGGATTCCGGTTTTAAAAAAGGAGAATTAAGTATAGTACATTTGGAAGATGTAGTTGTTGGTACAAGCATTCCATATAATTATGATAAATCGAAATTTTAGGTGGTGTTGATATGGCAATGTGGAATCCGTGGCGTGGCTGCCATAAATATAGCGAAGGATGTAAATACTGCTATATTCATAAAGGCGATACCAAAAGAGGAGTAGACACAAATATTATTGTAAAAACAGATAATTTCAATGCACCTATTGCAAAGAATAAAAAAGGTGAGTATAAAATTAAATCAGGTCAAACCGTGTATTTATGCTTTTCTACAGATTTTCTTATTGAAGAAGCTGACAAATGGAGAGAAGAATGTTGGAAAATGATAAGAGAACGCTCGGACTTGAATTTTATTTTTCTTACAAAAAGAATCGAAAGATTTTTAGAGTGTATTCCCAATGACTGGAACAATGGATATGATAATGTGACTGTTGGCTGCACTGTTGAAAATCAAGATAGAGCAGACTTTAGACTTTCTATATTTCAAAGCCTTCCAATAAAGCACAGGAATGTAATTTGCCAGCCACTTATTGAAGAGATAAATATAGAAAAATATCTAGATAATGTTGAATTGGTAGTAGTTGGTGGTGAATCTGATAGAAATGCAAGACCGCTGAATTACAATTGGGTTTTATCTATTCGAGAGCAGTGCATAACTAAAGGAGTTCCTTTTGAATTTAGGCAATGTGGAACTCACTTTATCAAAGATGGTAAGAAATACACACTTAATGTGAAAGATTTATGCAGTCAGGCAAGAAAAGCAAATATTAACTGTTAATAACCTGTTTAAAGATATGCTACAGGGTATGAGTATAATGTGAAGTTATGTTAGTTGGCCTTCTTTAAATATGTATTAAGGGGGTATGTAGGTAGGTTTGTGTAAAAACAAATTTACCTACATACCTCAAAAGATAATAGAATGGTCAGATTTTAATATCAAATCACAAAGTGAGATATAAACTTTTTGATCCAAATTATGTACTAGCCTTTTGTGCACTAAAAAAGCTGTAGTTTTATCTACAGCTTTTTAACAATCAAAATTGTCTTCTATTTTAAAGTGCTAAATTCAATACTTCCTACTAACAAGGGGGTAACCTTTCCTGAATAGTATATGCATAAAAGATGAAGTGCCCTAGTACACGCAGTATAAAGCAGCAGCCTTTCCTCTTGGCAGCTGTAATTTCCATCCCCTGCATTATATATTAACACCACATCAAATTCTAATCCTTTAGCAAGATAAGCGGGGATTACCAAGGTATCACTCACATATTCATCATCATCCTTCATTATGGCTTTAACATGAATCTTATCTTTTAAGAAACTGTGTACCTCTTGCGCTTCCTTTATAGTCCTTGTTATGATGCCAATAGATTTGTAGCCTTTCTCCTTATATATTTTTATATCCTTTAGAAGTCTTTCCTTTATAGCCTCTTCATCTGCAAAGCCAAGGACTAAAGGCTTGTCTCCACTTCTTTCTACCCATTGGTCAGTAATCTTCTTGTTAAGTATCCTTCTTGAAAACTCAGTAATTTCCATTGTGGATCTGTAACTCTTGGTTAAATTTATTATGCATGTATTATCCTTTGGGAATACATTGGAGATATTACTATAATCCCCCACGTTCATGAAGGGATTAATGGATTGATGTAAATCCCCTAGTATAGTCATATTGGCATGGTTGAAAAGCTGAGAAAAGATTTCATACTGTAGCGGTGTATAATCCTGAGCCTCATCAATAATAACATATTTGATTTCTGAGTTTTTTGGCAGGTCTCCTAAGGCACCTTTTAGATACAAAAGGGGTGGCTGATCCTCATAGTTAAGTTTTCCTATTCTTAAGGCTTCTAAAGTATAGCTTTTCATTTCATCAATATTTTTCTCATGGTATTCAGTATTTGATTTTTTTAAGAAAAACTCCAGGTTTTCAAAAAGCTTTTTATAAACATCCACTAAATCAAAGTCTGTCATTCTATTGATTTCATGGTATATATCCTTTATTTCATCCTTTACAATATTTATACTGCGCTCCGTAATTTCTACATTATCTATATAGTTACCTGAATTCTTAAGCTCCTCAGCCTCTTCTTTTACCCAATGTTTTTCATAAGGCTCCATTAGGAACAAAATTCTTCTTCTTATCTTTTGAAGCCTTCTTTTAATTGGAAGCTTTACATAATCTTCAAAAAATAATTCTTCTATATCCTTAGATGAGATTATCAAATCCCCTCTGAAAGTAATATCTGTAAAATTTCTATCCATTTTTTCTAGGTAGCCTACATATGCTTTTAATATATCCATAAACTCCATGGAAGACTTAAATTTTATATTGTTTATTCTCTTTTCATAGGCACCATCCTTCTTAGAGACAAGAATATACTCCATCATCTCAGAATAGTTTTCCTTTATAAGCCTATTGCCTAAAGCCTTGTGCATGTATTCCTTAAATGTGGTCTGACACATATTATCTTCTCCAAGCTGGGGCAATACATTAGAAATATAATCATTTAAAATATCGTTTGGAGAGAATATTACTATATTTTTAGGGCTTATTTTATCCCTATGCTTATATAATAGATAGGCAATTCTATGAAGAGCAACAGAGGTTTTCCCACTTCCAGCAGGACCTTGCACAATCAAATTTTTATAATCCTCATTACGAATTACTTTATTTTGCTCTCTTTGAATAGTTGTTACTATTGCATTCATCTTACTATCCGTGCTTTTACCCAAGATATCCTGTAGCACTTCATCGTCTATCTTAAGATTGCTGTCAAACATATACTTAATTTCACCATTATTAATTTTGTACTGTCTTTTCAGTGTAAGTTTCCCATTTACCCTTCCTTCAGGACATTTATAATTGGCTTCTCCAATTTCGTAATCATAAAACATGCTGGAAACCGGTGCTCTCCAGTCGTATACGAGAAAATCATAGTTATCATTAATAAGATTTGAGATTCCAATGTAATACTTTTCAACTTTCTCCTCTCCATTTTCAATAAAGTCCATCCTTCCAAAGTAGGGTGATAGGAGCATTCTTTCGTATTTTTCCTCAAGCTTTTTCGTGAACTCGTGGCTTCTCTTCTGTATTTTCATGGTATTGATAAATCCTATAAAGTCTACAACCTGGTCTAATCCATTGGCTATGGAAACAGAGCCTACATCATTCCATAGTTCCCGTTGTGTTTCAATGGCATCCTTTTTAAACTTTTCTTTAAGATCATGTTTTTCATTATACTGTTTTCGAACCTCTTGAAACACCTCTTGCAACCATTCCTTTTCAAGCTTCCATTCAAAATCCTTCATTATATCCCCTCCTTACATAGTAAAGACATTCGCCCAATGACAAATGTCTTTTTTACATGAAGTATAGTTCTATATTTGATTATTATATTTTAACAGTTAGATTCAAAATTTAGTAGTCTATATTTCACGCTTTACATATGTTATAATTAAAGTGAGGGAGAGTTCTACAAATAGAATTCTCCTTAGTTATAAACTAAATATACTTAGCTGTTAATGATACTTGGCAATTATGTAATTGTTTGGGAGTCCCTTCAAATATTATCTCTCCACCTTTTGTTCCACCATCAGGCCCCATATCAATAATCCAATCTGCTCTTTTAATTATATCTACATTATGTTCAATTATTATAACTGTATTGCCACTATCCACAATATTTTCAACTATGTTGATAAATTTTTCAATATCAGCTATATGAAGACCTGTTGTAGGCTCATCCAATATATATATAGAACTTTCATTATGCAATTCACTGGCAAGCTTTAATCTTTGACATTCTCCGCCAGATAAGGTATCGAGAGTTTGCCCTAAGGTTAAATATCCAATGCCCATATCTTCTATAGACTGCAGTTTTGCCTTAACTGACCTTAAGTTGAAAAATTCAATTGCATCTGAAACTGACATTTCAAGAACTTCTATTATGTTTTCCCCATGTAATTTATAATCTAAAACTTCTTTTTTATACTTTTTACCTTCACAAACATCGCAAGTACTTTTTATGTTTTCCATAAATGCAAGATTTGTTTCTATTATTCCGCTTCCATTACAATTTTCGCAGGCTCCTTTTGAATTTGAACTAAATAATGACGCATTAACTCCATTTGCCTTAGCAAAAGCTTTTCTTATATTATCCATAATTCCGCTATAGGTGGCTAAGCTGGACCTAGAATTAGCTGACACAGGACTTTGATCTATTAATACAGCATTTTTATTTTGTTTTAAGAACTCATGTTTAATTAATGTACTTTTACCTGAACCTGCAACTCCTGTTACTACTGTTAATACACCCTTAGGTATTGTCACAGATATATTTTTTAAATTATTTTTATTACAATTTACAACCTTTAAATATCCCTTATGATCTCTTACCTTTTCTTTAATAGAAAGACTTTTATTTAAGGCATTTCCAGTTAAGGTTCCTGATTTAAGTAAATTTTCATAGGTTCCCTCATATACAATTTCACCACCATACTTACCTGCCTTTGGGCCTACATCTATAATATGGTCTGCAATTTTAATAACATCAGGGTCATGCTCAACAACTATTACAGTATTGCCTTTATCACGTAGCTTTTTTAATAGATTGTTTAATTTATGGACATCTCTTGGATGAAGACCTATACTAGGCTCATCAAAGATATACATTAAATCTACAAGGTTACTATTTAAATGCTTTACCATCTTTATACGTTGAGATTCTCCACCAGATAATGATGAAGTTTCTCTATCTAAAGTCAAATATCCAAGACCTATATCTATAATATTATTTAGCTTTTCTATTATACCTTTAACTAAAGGTTCTGCTTCTGGATCATTTATT
This sequence comes from Clostridium botulinum, assembly GCF_001276985.1. Lineage (GTDB taxonomy): Bacteria > Bacillota > Clostridia > Clostridiales > Clostridiaceae > Clostridium_F > Clostridium_F botulinum. The sequence goes on along the minus strand of NZ_LHUL01000004.1, from coordinate 333,142 downwards.
TCTTTAACTACCTCAACTAATTCATCAATTTGCATACTAGTTAAATCTGCTATATTATAACCATTAATTAAAGATCCATATACTCTTTGGTGAAGCCTTTTTCCCCCGCAAGCAGGGCACTGGTCCTCTATAAGTAGTTTATTTAGTTTTTTCTTTGCAGCTTCAGAGGTTTCTCCTTCTTTCTTTAAATATAGCCTATTAAACTTAACCAATAAGCCTTCATAGGTTATGTTCATTCCACCTGTTTCATCTATCTTAATTTTATCTGGCCCACCATATAAAAACTTATCTAATTCTTCTTCTGAATAATCACATATTTTCTTATCATTATCAAAGTATCCTGACTGGGCAAATATTTTCCAATGCCAGGAACCTACTCCAAAACCTGAAAGTAAAATAGCTCCCTCATTTAGGGATTTACTTTTATCAAATATCTCCTCCATATTTGGAACCAACTTTTTACCAAGACCCTGACATTCCGGACACATACCATTAATATCATTAAAGGAAAACATATTAGCCTTACCGATATAATTACTTCCAAACCTTGAATATAGCGCTCTAAGGAATGAATTTATATCTGTAATAGTACCTAAAGTTGATCTTGAATTACCACCGAGCCTACTTTGGTCAATAATAATTGGCGTTGATAAATTTTCTATGTGATCAGCTTTAACCTCACCATACTTAGGTAAAAAATTTCTTATGAAGGCAGTGAAGGTCTCATTCAATTGACGTTGAGCTTCCTTTGCTACTGTCTCAAAAACAATTGATGACTTCCCTGAACCAGATACCCCTGTAAATATTGTTATTTTTCTCTTAGGTATATTTAATGAAATATCTTTTAAATTATTTTCCTTACATCCTTTTAAAACTATAAATTCCTGCTCCATCTATATTCCTCCTTGGCACTCCTTTGTTTTTAATTTATATCTTCTCCTTGAACTGACACAAATTTACTATTTATTAATCTCTGATGTTCTATAGTTCTTAATAAAATAATTACCTCCCTTTTCAAATTTACTTATGAAATTATAACACATGTTATAAACTCTGGTGGGATATTATAGAATTGTAATTTTTTCTTTATCAGGTTTAAATTACTCCCACCTAAAAAGCTTAATAGATACCCCAATACATATGACAGCAAGTATACTTACAACTAAAATTGGTATTATTGCATTATCCATACTTAAATTAAGTGATGCACTTTTTAAAAGCTTTATCCCATGAGTTAATGGTAAAATATCTGCCACTTTTTGAAGGGCTGTTGGCATAACTTCATATGGTAATGTTGCTCCTGAGAATATAAGCATAGGAAAGTATAGAATACTGGCAATAACGCCTGCCATTTTAATATTTTTCGCTATTCCTCCCACCATAAATCCAATGCTAAACATTGATGCCATCACTAGTGTATATGCTCCTAAAAAGTTTATCCATGAACCTCTAAATTGAAACTTGAAAAATATTTTTGCTGTTAAATAAACAAGAATTAATGAAACAATGGCATATAAAGCATATATTACTCCTTGAACTACTAAAATCATAGATGGGCTAACTGGTGTTACTCTAAATCTTTTTAATATCTTTCTGTGACGATACTCAGATAATACTAATGGTAACCCCATGACATCGCCTGCACATATTGCAATGGTTGATACAGCTGCAAAGGATTGTTCCATGAATGTAAAATTTGCTCCGGGAAATGCGGGTTTATTGCCATAAATAACACCCAAAATAACAGTTACCAAAACTGGCATACAGATTGCAAAAATGAACATATCCATGCCTCTTAGTGATAACTTTAATTCAGTTTTTAACATCGTTTTAAATACTTTCATCATTCAACTCCTCCTCATCTACAAACCATAAATAAGCATCCTCAAATTTTTCATATGGACTCAGTGTCACTGCTTCTTCAACTGTTCCACAAAAATCTATTACTCCATTTTTTAAAATACATATTTTATCGCACAAAACTTCAACCTCATCCATGAAATGAGATGTTAAAAAGATTGTGAGTCCCTGCTTCTTTAAGTTTAATAAGCACTTCCACACATCTCTTCTAGCCTTTACATCTAGTCCTGTTGTAAGCTCATCTAGGAATACTACCTCTGGGTTGGGAATTAACGCTAGGATAATAAATAATCGTTGCTTTTCACCTCCAGATAGTTCGCTTACTAAATTTCTAACCTTATCTTGAAGGTCAAATTGCTCTAATAATTTATTGAAGTCTAATGGATTTTTGTAAAGAACTTCGGTTATTTCACACAACTCTTTCACTGTAATCTTATCTTGATAATTAGATTCTTGAAACTGAACCCCAACTTTCTGAAATAACCGTTTTCTTTCTTTTTTAGGATTCATACCTAAGATAGATACCTCGCCATCATCAAAATTCTTTGTACCTAAAATACAATCTATGGTAGTACTCTTCCCTGCCCCATTTGCCCCGAGCAATCCAAATACCTCACCTTTATTTACCGTTAAACTAATATTTTTCACCACTTGAACATTCCCATAAGATTTATAAAGATTATTAACTTTTATTACTTCCATGTGTTGCTACCTCCTTTTGATAAAAGAATAACACCATCACAAAGTCTGGTGTTAAAGTGTAGAGTTCGTATTAAATTGGTTTTTCATAAATTCTAATTGCTTCAATATACTATTTGCATTTTTTTCTGCATCACTTAAGGAAGTAAGAAGCTTATCACATGCTGTAATAATGTCCTCATCCTCTTTTGCTTTATCGATTACCTCTCTAATATCAATTTCCTTACTTTCTGATATGGCATTAAGCATTCTTAAAATTGCTGAAAGGGAATAGTTAGCACAACGTAATGTACGTATTATTTTTAATCTATTAATATCACTTTCAGTATAAACTCGATATCCATTCTGCTTTCTCTTAACAGTAAGTAAACCATTCATCTCCCAATTTCTTAATGTGTCCATTGTGACTTGAAGATAGTCTGAAGTTTGCTTTCTTGTAAAAAATATATAATTATCTTTAGCATCTATCTCTAATAAAAGCTTCTTTGAAAGTTCTATGGCTTCCTCTGCATTTTTTCGCTCTTGCTTTATCTGATTTATATAATCATTTGTACAGTTAATTGCTTCCTGAAACTCCCCCTTGGCAGATAACTTAACAACATTGATTATCTTCTTTCTAAGCCCATTTTGTAGAACCTCTACTTTAAAGGCAGTCCTAGCAAGTTTAAACTGCTCTATATGATAGTTAGTAAATACTCTATAACCATTTGGTAATCTATTCACCTTTGGTACTAATTTAAGCTTTTCGTACAAACGTACAGTGTTGGGATGTACCCCAACTATTTTAGCTACTTCTGCTGTTTTATATATCTTACCCATACCATTTGCACCTCCATGTTATTATCATAACACTTGTGGAAAGTCTGGTGATATAGTGGAGGGTTCTATTTGTTTCATAAATATTGTATATTAAATCCATTTTACCTACTTACTTGTGATATGGCATTTTCACATATAAAAATATCCTTAGGCAAGTAATTTGAATACTTAAGGATATAGACCTCACTTACTTATGATACGATCCAACAAATCGTAAGTAAAAAAGGTTAGATTTTTCCATATACAATATAATTAATAATATTTGAATTTCAGACCCTAATTAATTTTCAGAAAAAAATAAGTAGTAAAATTTACTCAACTTCTACTACTCATCATTCAAATCCATATTTAACCAACTAGGGCTATTCCTATCTTTCCAAATTATTTCTCCATTGTTAACAGCCATTACTAATTTGAACATTTCCGTATTATCATATATATTAATTTTATCACACATACTGATTACTTTATTCAAATTTGCTAATGAATCATTATATCTTCTTTCTATAGCCTCATCTGGTATTCCATGACCACCTTTGCTCACTCGTATTGCAACTCTTTCTTTAGCAATATCAACACTTTCAACCCCTATATAATTCATAGTAACATAAAATCCTTTTTCCTTTGCCAGCTTTGTATTACTAATTATACTCTTCCCTGATAAAGTAGTTTCTTGATTAAATGATATACCTTCAATTATATATTTTTTTATTAATTTTACAGCTTCTCTTGCACATTTAATTTGAATATTATTATCTTGCCAAGGACCTATTCTTGCAACCATTTCATCAGTGTTTATTCTTTTCTCATCTATATTTATCTTTTTTACATAGTACTCTAATTAAAGAAAAAGTTTTTCGCTATTTCAGTTGCTTCTTTTAACATTGGTGTCATGTTTTTACTAAAAGTTAAAACTGTATTTATACTTCCAAATAAGTTTAAAACTTTCTTTAAAGTTTCCTTTACTGTTGTATCACTTTTCGATAATTCACTTAATTCATTATTCAACATAATGTTTCCGAAGCCTTTTTCAACAGCTTCTTTTATTCCATCTACTCCATATAATTTGTGATTCTCAATCATTAAATCTACGCTACTTAAGTTACCTATAACTACTTTTTTTAAATCATCATTTATTGATAAATCATTTATCTCATTTATTAATTGTAATATTTTTTCTCTAATATCATGCATTTGTTCATCTTCTATAGTTGAATATTCATTATAAATATCTAATCCCATACCTATAGCTTTTAATGAAAATATTTTTTTTTCATTTATTATATTGCTTAGATTATAAGAATCTTCACTTAACTTAAGGTTCATTATTTCTCTCTCTAATTCAGTAATTTGTTTAACAAAATCATTTTTTAAGTTGCTGTTCATCCTATTTGCAACTTTTTTTAATGCTTCTATTTGCTGAATTACTTGTACAACTGCCATAAATACCTTTTCTTCATCATTTTCATCTATACCAAATGTTAATGCCCAAGCTTTTTGTACTGAATTGTTATTTCCATAATTGTTCGAACTATTAGAATTATTTTTAGCATTACTTAATATTTCATGTAATCTTTCAGCTGGATTTACTTCTATCGACATATTCGTCCTCCATCATATACCATTTATTTAATTTTATAACATTTGTCGATTAAACTCAACTAGTTTTGTACTTTTTATAATTTTACCATATACCTAAACATATGATAATCCTGATATAATATTAGTTTTTGTCATAACTGCTAGTATAACTCCATCAAAATAAATTGTATTTACAATTTATTTACATTCCCCGGGGATTCTTGCGAAACCTTGAGTCGAGCTTGCTAAATCAGTGTTAATGAATTAAAGATGACCTTTATCAAAGAGCCAGACGCAAAGACGCAGAGCCGATAATTTAGAGGACGTTGTACCTCACGAATTGTCGGCTCATTTTTTATTCCCTTACTTCATACTCCGTATGATCTGCAAGCAATAAAAATTGGAGGAACTATTCTTCCTCCAATTTCTTAGATTTTGTTATTTCATTTGGATCACTTTCCATGATAACTAATATATCTAATAAAAAATCTTACTAATATATTTTGTAAATACGTTATCATTTATGATACAGTGTTTTCACCTATAAAAATATCCTTAGACAGGTAATTTCAATATAATTAATAATATTTCAATTTCAAGTCCTAATTAATTTTCAGCAAAAAATAAGTAGTAGAATTTACTCAACTTCTACTACTTATTATTCAAATCTATATATATAGAAGTTTTTCCTGCTCCATTAACCCCTGCAAATATAGTGTAATTTTTCATATTACTTACCTATAACTTTCATTTGCTCTCGTTGTAATATAATGTTAGATAAATTCGCATAAAAATCTTGTTCTTCTTTGCTTTTTGAGCTTTGAAGTAATTTCATAATATCATTATAGGAATATGTTGTAAAAATATCATATAAATTAATATCCTCATTTTCCATATAAAGTACCTCCTAAAAGAAAGTTATTTATATAATATTGTATACCGAATTCATCAAATAATAAACCTAATCACTTTTAATTTTGGTTCTCTATAGATACGCTTCACCGATAGAATAATAGTTGTACCACAATTATATATAGGTTTTATAGTTCTACTCCACAAATAATAACGAATTTTAATAGTTAAAATGAGGTTTATTCTATTTCCATATGACTCCTTGTGGAATTATTTTCATAAGGCATCTTTCATTACCCATTTTTATACTTCTTAATAACTCGACATTAACTTTACATTGAAAGGCTTTTTCAAATAGTACTTTACTGTATCCAGTAGTACATTGACACCATACATCAGAATCTAGCCTATCTACATCTGCAAGCATTGGACATGGACAAAAATTAAATTGTAAATAAAGATCTCCATTTTCATAAAATAATCCTGCATCTTTTGCTTTCTGTAAATTGCCAAGCTCCTCTAAACTTGATGATAGTTCTATTAGTTCTTTCACTAATTCTAACTTCTTATCCATTCCATATCCACACTGACACTTCATTCTAATTTTCTTAGTAGTTGTCTTATCAAATTTGCTTTCTAATCTCTTCATTGTAGAATTTACCCATATAGCATTATCCTCTGATTTACCATTTTCCTCTTTTCCATATACAACCTCTCTCGCAATATCTTCATTGCTCTCATTTTTTACAGCTTCATAAATAACCTGCTCTTGGATTTTCCTTATATCAAACATAAAATCTCCCTTTTCCTAATTTTATTTAGTGATAGTTTTATCACTATTTTCATAATAAAGGAAATCTTAATTTTTTACTTCTGAATTCTTGCTCTATTTAATAGCAATACATAAATCCATAGTAACATGATTATTTTTTCTATCAATATTATGATAAATGCCTAATCCATATCTTTCATCCATTTTATATCCACTACGTGGAAGCCAAATATTAAAAACTCCCTGAAATGTCACAAAAATATCATGTATATATCCATTAAAACGATAAACTGCAAATTTACCACCTTTTATTGTTGTAACATTTTCTAGCTCTACATCTTCACCAACAGTTATGCATAAATCATATATACACTTCTCTAATTCAGTAATAGATGGATCATCATAAGACTTTTCGATCAAAAGTGTATCTGGTTTAATGTAGGTTTTGTACCGTTCCATAAAACTATACCAATTATCCCCTATATCAATATAATTTCCAATATATCTTTCATAGATTACCTTAAAATCAGCTAGATTTTCTATAATAATCTTTTTATTATAATGTTCAAAAGATTTAAAGGTGTTATATTTACTAGGACAAAATGGATTAGAAACACATGTTGAATTTATAGCCTTTCTAAATTCCAGTGGACAAATACTATACTGCTTGCTAAAGGCTGAACTATAATTTGAAGAACTGTACCCATAATTGACTCCAATATCAGTAATAGTTTTATCTTTTTCAACCTTAAGACTTACTGAACTTTGATCCATTCTCATACGTTTGATAAAAGCATAAATACTTACTTCTGTTTCCTCTTTAAACATTCTGCTAAAATAATATTTTGAAAAATTACAGTAATTAGCAACATCCTCAATAGAAATGTCCTCATGTATATGCTGTAAAATATACTCAATACTTTTATTTATCAAAGATTTTTTAATTATCATTTTAATCCAACTTTCCTAAATACTTTTTACACAGCTACTAATGATTCCATTTTCTTAATAATTTTACTTCTATTTATAAAAAATATTATCAAAAATCAAAACCTTTGGAAATAACGCTAATACTAGAAAACATTAGTTTTTTTAAACATCATTTTCATATTTATTTTATACTTAAAATATTTCTTACTTTTTGATTATAATGTATTCTTTAAATATAATTTTACTTATGATACAGTATTTTTCTACTTTTATCACTTATTTATGATACCATTCTCCGTATCAGCAGCAAATGAGGTTTTTATAATTAATATTTAGATATCATTTCTTCATGTATAATTTCTTTTTATATTATAAATACACCTTAATTCTTCTGCATTTTCATTTCATGAATTAACATCATTTCATACATAGTATGTACAACATATCCTTGGATAATCTCATTATTCTTTCCAAACTTAATATCAATTATAGGTCGTATACCTTGATTCATTAAGTTCATTATTGTTAAACAAAACTCTTTATCATCTCTAATAATAGCAACTTGATATTCCTTAATCTTAATATTAACTTTTTCAAAATTATCTAAATATCCATTAAGCTCAAGTGGATTTGTAAATAAAGGAAACATATCGTTAACTATTAAAGGTTTTTCATCAATTACTAAATATATTAATGGAGTATAAAAATTTTTGCATTTATTATGCAACTTAGCTATTGATTCATTATATTTCACTACCTCTGATTTTTTGCATTCAATATATTCTTCTGTTCCACCTAGTTGACTTACAAGTGTAGTGTAATTACCAAAAATAAAACTTTTACTTGAATAACAAATAGGATTTTTTTCTATTTGCCCAGTTTTTATCTTTTCATTTAATTCATTTACAAAATCCTCTGCATCTTTTTTACTGTATCTATCTATGTTTCCTCTTCTAGTAGCAAATTTATATGTTCCATCTTCTAATAATGTTTTAACACAATAGCTACCCAATACTAAATTATTAGTATCAGTTTCCACTACAAGTGGATTAACTGACTGATTTAGTATTTTTGCACCGTTATAACAAAACTGTCCGTCTTTAATTTGCTTTATCCACAAATTTATATCAAAATTCTTCAAAAATTTATACTCTCTATCGGATGGCATTTTTGCTATTCCAAGTACTCTATTTACAGGTATTAAACACTCCTTATGTATAATACCAATATCTGCTTCACAATTATCATTATCAATTTCAATTAACAAAGAATCTTCTTGAAAAATTGCTTTACCACAATTAGAACATAAACAATTGCTTTTTTCATTAAGATACTTCAAAAGTAAATCATTATGTATTTTTTCAAATTGATTTTCATCATCACTATCATTGCTTCCGATATAAACTACATCATATTCTTCAAACCTATCTTTATACTCTTTACTTGAAATAAATCTCTCAATTCCTTTTGCTGTTGCACTTCTATAAACTAATTCTAATTTAATACCATTGGTTAATGTTAAAAAATAAGGTTCTTCATATCTTAATTCTTTTTTACCAACTTCATTAAATCTGAATAATTCTATAAGATATAGTTTATTGCTATCTTGAATTTCATTTTTCAAATTAAAAAGCAAATCTATTTGTTGGTTCTGTAGAACTAAAATATAATCTTTTCTTACCTCCAATGAATCAAACTGACCTATAATACTAATTAATTCATTATTACCATTGCTTTCTTTATGTTTTTTTAAATAGTCTTCAAATTTTTTATCTAAATATTTCTTATTAAGTGTCTGTCTAGCAGATGCTAACTGTAAGGCCATTTTAATCATAAAACTCCAAAACAAATTTACATCTACGTTGATTTTATTATATAAATACAATTTCACAACCTTTTCATAACTTTGTCCATTTTCTATATCAAATATCTCTACATATGTTCTTCTTAATATCTCTAATAAAATTTTTTCTGCTATTTCTTTACCTGTACTGTCTAAATATATTTGCTTTATTACTCTATCAATTTTTCTAAATACATCTTGTTCGTTTTTATTAAACTCCTTCGTAATAGAAAAACTATTTGATATCCTAATACCTTCAAGTAATCTTCTTAAAGTTTCAGATATATTATTCGAAGAATTTTTACTCGTAACTAGAATATATGCAAAATCATCAATATCATTTTGTAAATATTGATTCACAAATTGTTGACATACACTATAGAATTCACTACCTTCATTTTCACTTAAGTTAATGGTACGTTTCATTTGCATATATATTTTTTTATTGTTATTAGATGTTATAACTAAATCATCAATTTTATCATTTGATTCAAATGTAATATCCTTAATTGAACTATTAATATTTAAATTCAATACATTTTCAATATCTACTTCAAACAACATACAAATTATAAACCATGCAGATACTCTTTGTTGAAAATCTATACCAGCATTTGTTGGTTGTATCCCCATATAAACCCTCCTAGCCGTATCTCATAAAATAATAATTTTATTATACCATTTTCTAAATAATATAACTATTTTATATTTGAACATTTATTGTTTATGATACGGTATTTTCCGATTCAAAAATAATCTTAGTCAAGTTATATCAATGCCTAAGGCTAAAAACCTCACTTATTTATGGTATGGTTCACCATACCATATTCTAAACTTTTCTAACTATTAAATGTAAAAAAGAATCTACTTTCAAGTAGTTAACAACGCTAACCACTTTAAAAATAGATTCTTTTTTATACTTTTATTTTAACTTAGCAGATATATATGAAGTATGGCGGTCACAACAAATTTCATTTTTCTTGTATTTATAGGCTTTATATCCATCAAAAACAAATGCTCCTATTACTAATGACCAATTATATTAAAACAAGCTTAAAAATTCTTCCGCAGTTATTCTAGCAAAATATTCATCTACATTAACATTTTTTATTACATTCTTTATTTCTTCCTTTTTGTGTTCAGTACCCTTTAATAAATCTTCTATTTCTTTTATATCTTTAACACCAAAGAAATCTCCAAATATCTTTATATCTTTAATTACACCTTTTTCTACTTTTAGATTTAACTCTATAGTTCCACCTGTAAACTTTCCTTCATTGTAAAAATCATACTTAGGAGAACTTCCAAAGTTCCAAGCCCAGGTTTCATATTTACTCTTTTTAATTTTTTCAATTTCATCTATTTCATCTTGAGTTAATGGCATAACCTTTGCATCTTTTTCACTTTTTAAAATATAATCAAATATCTTATTTTTAAATGTTAGAACATCAATTTCTGAATTTAAATGTTCGGAAATATTAGTTATTCTGCTTACAACTGACTTAACTGCTTTGTCTTGAAATTTTATCTTTTTAGGTTTTAGGGCACCACTTAAGTTTATTATATCCGATGAAAACAAAAGGGTTCCATGATGCATCACTCTATTTTTATACTTACATTGAGCTGTTCCAGAAATTTTTTTCCCATCTATTAATAAATCATTTCGTCCTGAGAATTCAGCTTTAACCCCTAATGTCTTCAAAACTCCTATTATAGGTTTACAAAATCTTTCAAAATCATTAAAGCTCTTCCCATCGTCTTTAACTATAAAAGTATAGTTTAAGTTTCCTAAATCATGAAATACAGCACCACCGCCTGTCTGTCTTCTTACTACCTTAACCTTGTTAGTTTCTATATAATCCATATCTATTTCTGATAATGTATTTTGATTCTTTCCAACTACAACACAAGGCTCATCTCTCCATAAAATAAAGTATTCATCATCTTTATGTCTTAAAAAGTACTCTTCAGCTGCTAAATTAAAATATGGATCGATATTTGAATTATCAATATATTTCATAATTTTTTCCCCCGTTTTTATTTTTTGTTTATACTGTGAATGGCCTCCTTATTTAATCCCATTATTGCTTCATAGAATGCTTCACCTAATGTTGGGTGAGCATGTACTACTTCTTTAAAATCATTTACTGTCATACCCTTTTCAATTGCTACCACACCTTCATGTATTAAATCTGAAGCATGTGGACCCATTATATGAATACCTAAAATCTTTTTACTTTCCTTTTCACATATAACTTTTACAACACCTTCACCTTCACCTAATGCCAAGGCTTTTCCATTTGCTCCAAATAGGAATTTATTTTTTATATACTCTATACCTTTTTCCTTAATTTCTTCCTCCGTCATGCCTACAGTAGCTATTTCAGGGAATGTAAATATACAGTTTGGAATCACAGATTTATGGCATTCTTTATTTTCCATTATATGCTCTACAACCTCTATTCCTTGATGTGATGCTGCATGAGCTAAAAGACAAATTCCATTTACATCTCCAATTGCGTATATTCCATCTATATTAGTTTTATAATTATCATCTACAATTATTTTCTTTTTATCATGTTCGATCCCTAGTTCTTCTAAGTTCATACCTGTAAAGTTTCCTCTTCTACCTTTAGCCATAAGAACCATATCAGAATTTAACTCAAACTCACCTTTTTTGCTTTCACATTTTATAGTTACATTATTATCATCCTGAGCAAACTCCAATATTTTAGTTGATGTTAATATATTTATTCCTGACTTTTTCGCTATAACTTTATACCTTTTACTTATTTCTCTATCAATATCATATAATATAGAATCCCTAGCGACTATTACTGTTACTTCACTTCCCATAGCTTTAAAGATATTAGCAAATTCCATTCCAACAACACCGCCACCTGAAACTACCAAATGTCTAGGAATTCTATCAAATTCTAAAATATCGTCACTTATTATTATGTTTTTATTCTTTATACCTTTTATATCTGGCATTTCAGCATTTGAGCCCGTTGCTATAATTATGTTTTTTCCTTCTAATGTAACTTGCCCATCTTTCGTTTCTACTAAAACAGTATTTTTATCTTTTAAGAAAGCCTTACCTTTTATAATTTCAACATTATTTCCTTTTAGTAATTTCTCAACTCCACCTACTAATTCTTTTATTACATTATTTTTTCTTTCCTGAACCTTCTCTACATTTAGATTATAGTTTTCAGCCTCTATTCCAAAGTCCTCTATATGTTTTAATATATTCATCATTTCTGCTGTTCTATATAAAGTCTTTGTTGGTATACAGCCTTTATTAAGGCATGTTCCACCAAAGCTATCCATCTCGACAACTGCTACATCAGCACCTAAATGTGCAGCCCTTATGGCCGCTACATATCCACCAGGACCTCCACCTATAACTATAATATCCTTCATAATAATACTATTCCCCCTATAATCTAATTAATTTTAAAATTTAAGAGCTAAGAAATAAGAATTGTATTTTTACTTTTCTTAAATCTTAACTCTTCTGAACCTCTCACGACTAAAGTTGTAAGATTTTTAGGATTTATATCTATATTTTATACACTAAACTATATGATATTGGATTGCATAGACATATCCTTACTTATTTTTGCCATCTTAATATAGGTTTTCTAGCTGCTTTTACTTGGTCTAATCTTCTTACCGGTGCTTTTACTGGTGCCTCATGTAAAAGTTCTGGATTTTCTTTAGCTTCTACAGCTATTTTTTTCATAGCATCTATAAATTCATCAACAGTCTCTTTACTTTCACTTTCAGTAGGCTCTATCATAAGTGCCTCTTCAATTATTAATGGGAAATAAACTGTAGGTGGATGTACACCATAATCTATTAATCTCTTTGCAATATCTAATGTAGCTATATGATGTGGATTTTCCTTAAGGGTACTTAAAATCACCTCATGTTTACAAATATCATCTTTTCCAATATTATAATAATCTCTTAAAGATTCTTTTATATAATTTGCATTTAAAACAGCATTGTGGGAAGCTGATTTTAATCCTTCCTTACCCATTGTTAAAATATAAGTGTATGCCTTAACCATAACACCAAAGTTTCCATATAAACTTCTAATTTTTCCAAGGGAATCTGGTCTATTATAATCTAATATAAATTTATCATTTTCTTTTTCAACTGTTGGTACTGGAAGGAATTTAGCTAAATGCTTTTTAACTCCCACAGGGCCTGATCCTGGTCCACCACCACCATGTGGAGTTGAGAATGTTTTATGCATATTTAAGTGGCATACATCGAATCCCATATCCCCTGGCCTTGCAATTCCCATTATTGCATTTAGATTAGCTCCATCATAATATAATAATCCACCGGCTTCATGAACTAACTCACTTATGAGCTTTATGTCTTTTTCAAATAATCCTAATGTACTTGGATTTGTAAGCATTAGCCCTGCTATTTCATCATTTAAAACTTTTTTAAGTTCTTCAATAGAAACCCTACCATCTTCACCAGATTTTATTTCTACAATGTCAAATCCGGCTACTGATGCACTAGCAGGATTTGTACCATGTGCTGAATCAGGAACTATAATTTTTGTTCTTTTTGTATCTCCTCTTTTTTCATGGTAAGCTTTTATAATCAAAAGACCAGTATACTCCCCATGTGCACCTGCTGCTGGTTGAAGAGTAAAATCATCCAATCCTGTAATTTCACATAATTTACCTTTTAAATCATACATTAATTCTAATGCACCCTGTGAAATATTTTCATCTTGAAGTGGATGTATTTTTGAAAATCCGCTCAATGCAACTATATCTTCATTTATTTTAGGATTATATTTCATAGTGCATGATCCTAATGGATAAAATCCGTTATCAACAGTATAATTTTTATTTGAAAGAGCTGTATAGTGTCTTACAACATCAACTTCACTTACCTCAGGAAGCTCTATTTCATCTTCTCTTAATAAGTTTTTAGGTAGTAATTCTGAAAGTTCTACTTCTGGTACATCTAAATTAGGAAGTCTATAGCCTTTTCTACCTTCTGATGACAGCTCAAATATAACTTTATTATAATCTTTCATTATATCGCCTCCATCACTTTTACTAAATTATCTATATCTTCCCTTGTCCTTTTCTCTGTAACACAAAGTAACATAGAATTTTCATACTCTGAGTAAACTTTTCCTAAATCATATCCACCTAAAATATTATTTTCTAATAATTTATCATTAATTTCACAAGGTGAAGTTTCTCCCTTTACTACAAATTCCTTAAAGAATGGTTTATTAAATGCAGGCTTGTATTTTCCAGATTTAATTAACTCATTGTATGCATAGTGTGATTTAGCTACACATTGTTTTGCTACTTCCTTTATTCCCTCTTTTCCTAAAGTAGCCATATAAACAGCTGCACCTATTGCTACTGCTGTTTGGTCTGAACAAATATTAGAAGTTGCTTTTTCTCTCCTTATATGTTGTTCTCTAGCTTGAAGTGTTAAAACAAAGCCTCGTTTTCCTTCAACATCTTCAGTTTCGCCAACTATCCTGCCTGGCATTTTTCTCATAAGTTTTTTTGTAGTGTTCATAAATCCAAAACCTGGGCCACCATAACTCATGTTGGCACCTAAACATTGCCCATCACCAACAACAATATCTGCACCTAATTCTCCTGGACTCTTTAATATACCTAATGATATTGGGTCTACATTCATTATTAATAGTGACTTATTTTTATGAATAGCATCTACCATATTTTCTACATCTTCAACTAAGCCAAGGAAGTTTGGACTTTGAATTATAACTGCAGCTACATTTTTATCTAAGCTATTGATAACTTTATCTACATCTGTAGTACCATCTTCTAAATCAACCTCTACCATATTGTATCCTCTGTACTTTAAGTAAGTTTTAAGCACTTTTCTTGTATCAAGATTTACTGATTTAGAAACTATAATAGTATTTCTTTTAGTACTAACAATAGAAAGTATAGCTGCCTCAGCTGTTGCTGTTGCTCCATCATACATAGAAGAGTTTGAAACTTCCATGCCTGTTAAAGCGCAAATCATACTTTGATATTCAAATATAGCTTGAAGTGTTCCTTGACTTACCTCTGGTTGGTAAGGTGTATATGCTGTATAAAATTCTGATCTTCCTGTTATATGTTTAATTACAGAAGGTATATAATGATCATAAATTCCAGCCCCTAAGAAACATGTCATATCTTCCATAGATTTATTTTTTAAAGCTAAGGCTTTTAATCTTTTTTCAACCTCTAGTTCTGATAAAGAACTCTCTAGGTCTAACTCCCTATTCAACTTCAGATTATCTGGTATATCACTAAATAATTCATATACAGATTTTATTGAAAGAAAATCTAAAATTTCTTTTGTTTCTTTTTCTGTGTTTGGAATATATGGAAACATAATTATGCCTCCTTATCTAACTCTTCACATATTTTCTCATAAACTTCTGGTTTTATTAATTCTTCTAATTCACTTTTATCTGACATCTCTATTGCAGCAATCCAGCTTCCATATGGGTCTTCGTTTAATGCTGCTGGATTATCTTCTAGTTCTTCATTAATTTCTACAATTGTTCCACTAACAGGCATGTAACTGTCTGATGCTGCTTTAACAGATTCTATAGTTGCAAAAGTTTCACCCTTTGCTATTTCATCATCAACCTCTGGTAATTCAACAAAAACTATATCACTTAACATACGTTGTGCACAATCGCTGATTCCTATATATGCTTTGTTATCTTCTACCCTTACCCATTCATGATCACCAGTGTAAAGTAAATTATTTAAAACCTTCATTCTACTAACCCCCAATTTTTAAATTATTATATATTGATTACCAATGACATTTTAGCCTGAAAACTAAACATTAGTGTGAATTTATATATATTAAAAAATAATCTACAAATTAACCGTTAATATATTATTTGGTTTTTGTTTTTTTAGTATAGAATCTCTTATCTATAGCAACAGCTTTTAATTCTTTTTTTCTAACTTTTATATTAAACTCTGTTCCTATTTTAGAATATTGTTCTTCTACTAAAGCTAATCCAATTGCTTTGTTTAATGTAGGAGATTTATATCCAGTTGTAACATGTCCTATAACTTTTCCATCTTTAATAACCTCATAACCATGCCTCGGAATTCCCTTATCTAAAAGTTCAAATCCTACCAATTTTCTAGTTACGCCTTCTGCTTTTTGTTTTATTAAAGCATCTTTTCCTATAAAATCTTCTTCAATTTTTAATTTTGCAAAGAATCCCATACCTACTTCTAATGGTGTAATTGTTTCATCCATTTCATTTCCATATAAAAGAAGACTAGCTTCAAATCTTAAAGTATCTCTAGCACCTAATCCTATTGGCTGTGCACCTTCTTCTTTTCCTGCATTTAATATAGCATGCCATAGTCCTTTTGCATCCTCTGGTTTACAATAAATTTCAAAACCATCTTCTCCAGTATAACCGGTTCTTGATACTAAGCACTTTTTCCCATTAACTAAAACATCTCTTTTAAGTTTAAAGAATTTTATTTCTTGTAAATCTACATCTACTATTTTTTGAAGTATTTCTTCTGCTAAAGGTCCTTGGAATGCAAGTTGTGCAATGCTATCTGATACATCAACAATTTCAACATCAAAATCCCCTTTGTGGTCCATTATCCACTTAACATCTTTATCCTTATTACTTGCATTAATAACTAAAAAAAACTCATCCTCTGCAAATTTATAAACCAATAAATCATCTATCACTCCACCATCTTCATTACACATGAATGTGTACAAAACCTCATTATCTTTAAGAACATTTATGTCATTAGTCATTAAGTATTGAATGAATTTTCCAGCATCTTTTCCTGTTACCATAGCTTCTCCCATATGAGAAACATCAAAAAGACCTGCTTTTTCTCTTACAGTATGATGCTCATGTAAAAAGCCTTTAAATTGTGTTGGAAGTTCATATCCTGCAAAATCTACAATTTTCCCACCATACTCTTCATACACTCCTCTTAAAGGCGTAACTTTTAAATCTTTCATGTGTTTTACCCCCAATTAAAATTATTTACCCATAAATATTTATATATATGTTTTAATAAAATTATGAAAATGATTTAGTGTAAAACCAAGTTGTAAAGTTTATTTTAATTCCAAAACATTCCTTTATATTATAATAACCTTTTCTTATTTGTTTGTAAATCTTTTACATGGAAAATCATATCCAATTCACTTCCTTAATATATCTTTCTTCATCCCAAACTTGCTTCAAACCATCTTCTATAAATATAGTTGACATTTTCACCTTTTCAGGTGGCTTTGTATAACTACGGTGCTATTTTCTATTAGGCACATTCAAATAAATAACAAGTCAGTATGACAGTATATTTTGCGTCATACTGCGTCAGCAGAACCCGCCGATAGCGCTACTAGCGACGGAACCTGCTTCCTTGTATGACACAAAATATACTGCCATCTTTGACTTGTTATTTATTTTCATATGCCTTATCTGCTTTAAGTTTAACTAATAAAATCTTTAATTAATACGCAAAAAATATTATACTTAATAATATATTAATTAATATCTACAAATAGAAAGGACTAGATTGAGGAGTTTATATATGAGAAAAAAAGATATACTTGAATTAAAAAAACGTTTTAAAAAAGACCACTGCACCTTCACTAAAATATGTGGTTGCTATGTTAATGGTGAAAAAAATATTATTTTAAATTTTAGGGAATCCTTTTTAAATTTAGAGGAGGATGAGTATTTTAAGTACTTAGAAATTGCTAAAAAAGTCCTATCTGGAACCATCGGCAATAATATTTTAGAACTTAACTTTCCACTTAATGAGAATCTTGAAAATGAAAAACAACTTTCTCTTGTTAAGCTTAAAAAAAGCCAATTAAAAGACGATGCCCTGCTTCAAGATTTTTATAAATCTATAATAGATAGTTATGATTATACTGGTAATTTTTTAATACTAGTTTTTCATGATGCTTATGATGTTATTACTAAAACTACTGATAATTCTAAAATAGATGAATCTGAAGAAATATATGAGTATATTCTATGTGCAATATGTCCTGTTTCACTTTCAGATCCTGGACTTAGATACTTTGAAGAAGAAAAGAAAATAAAGGCACGTATTAGAGATTGGGTGGTGAATACTCCAACCCTTGGCTTTGTGTTCCCTGCTTTTATTGATCGTACTTCAGATGTTAATTCTGTTATGTACTACACTAAAAATGCAAAGGACCCACATCCTGAATTAATGGAAGAGGCTTTAGGTTGCTTCTCAAAACAAACTGCCACTATCCAAAAAGAAACCTTTCAAACAATTATTAAAGATTCTATTAGTAGTGATGAAAAAAAAGCTGAGAAAACTTTTATAGAAATACAAGAAAACCTAAATACTATGATAGATGAATACAATTCAATATATGATGATAAAGATGATGAACCTATAACCTTAAAACAAAAGGACATACAAAATCTTTTAATAGAAAGTGGGATTCCTGAAAAAGCTACCGCTAAAATTGAAAAATCTTATGTAGAAAGCTTTGGTGAAAACCTTCCTTTAGCAGAACATTTAATTGACTCAAAAGTACTTAAAGCAAGTGCTCAAAGGAAAAAGGAAGAACAGCTTGAAAAGCAAGTAGAAATTCTACAATATAGACTTGAAGAAGTAAAGAAAGAGTCAGCTATGGATAAGGAAGCTGATGTTTCTAAAAAGGATGATGAGGATAATGTGATTTTAGATGACACTTTAGAAGATAATTTAGATGATGCCTTAGATGATGTTTCAAAAAATGATTTAAATGATTCCTTAGAAGATAATTTAGAAGAATCTCCGGCCATAGATTCAGCGGATAATAACCTTACTCCTGACTATGATGTTATACTTCAAGTAAAGCCTGAAAAAATACCTAAAATCAAATCTCAAATAATTGATGGTCAAAAATGTATAGTTATTCCTATTGATGAGAATGAACAAACTACAGTCAATGGCTTAAATGATTTAATTTAAGTTATATAAATTAATAAAACAGTGCCATCATTATATAATCTGGCACTGTTTTTATTTTATTTTTTGCTATCTATTTTTGTTAAATAATTTTTTGGTCTTCTACTGATTTCATAGCACTATAATTATCTTTAATTTTTAAATCATTCTTAACTTTAATAGCTAATGGAATTGTTATTAGGGTAGCAATAATATCTGCCACAGGTTGAGCATAAATAACTCGACTTAATGCTAATAATTTAGTCAAAATTATGACTACAGATATTAAGAATAATCCTTGCCTTCCAATAGTTAATTTTTATACCTTAAACTTTTTAATTAAGCTATCTAATTCTTCTGCAATATGAGCTAATCCTTCGCTGGAATTAGCTATTTCTTCTATACTTGCTGCTTGCTCTTCTATGGAAGCTGAAGCTTCTTCTGTTCCAGCTGCATTTTCTTCTGCTATAGCTGATAAATTTTGCATTAAATTCATAAGCTTTTCTTTATTTTGGTTCATCTTTTCTTCAGACTTATTAAGTTTTTCTATAACATTATTGGTTACATCTATAGAGTATGCTATTTTTTTAAATTTTTCTTCTGTTCCCTTTACACTTTCTGATTGATACTGGTTTATTTCCTTTACTTCTTCCATTTTATCCACTGCATTTTGAGATTTTTTCTTTAATTCCTATATAACTTTTTTTATTTCTTCTGTAAAACTATTTGATTGTTCTGCAAGTTTTCTAATTTCATCTGCTACTACTGCAAAACCCTTTCCATGCTCTCCTGCTCTAGCTGCTTCTATTGCGGCATTTAAAGCTAGCAAATTAGTTTGATCCGCTATAGATTGAATCATTGAACTAGCACTATCTATTTTCTCTGCACTTTTATTGTTACTTAATATAATCTCATATATATTTGTAGCTGCCTCATTGTTTTCTTTTGTCTTTTCAATAAGTTCTTTTAATATAGAAAAACCTTCTTCTTTTCTATCCTCTATATCTTTGGCTGCATTGTTTAACTCTTTTACATATTCTTTATTTTGTTCTAATAAACTTCCCATTTCTTCTACACTTGAAGCAGAGTTTTGTGTATCCTGCGCTTGATTGCCGGATCCCTTTGCTATATCTTCTATAGTCTTTGCAACTTCTTCAGAGGCTGTAGCTGACTGCTGTGATGTAGCTGTTAGTTCCTCTGATGTTGCTACTATTTGTTGTGCTGACTCATCAGTCTTTGTAATAAACTCTGCGACGTTATCTCGCATCTTTCTTACAGCCCTTGCCATACTACCAATTTCATCTTTACGATTAAGATATTTTATAGCATCCTCGTTGCCAGATATAGTAAAATTCAAATTAGAAAGTTCATTCATCCTTTTAGTTACAGCAATAATAGGGCTGACTACTGTCCCACTAATAAAATAAATAACTAATGCTCCAATGACTATTATCATTAAAGATAATACTATAATAATATTTCTAATACTATGTACATCAGTTAATACTTCAGAAATTTCTCCTCCAAAAACCATAGTCCAGTTTGTACCTTCTATAGGAGAAAAACCAACCGCATTTTTTGTTCCCTTATATTCATATTCTCCATTACCAACCTTTTTTTGTGAAATTATATTCTCTATTAAATCTGCTAAACTTTTAAAAGATGGATCCTTTTTGGCAATTTCTACAGTATTACTTTGACTTAAAACAAGTTTTTTATTAGCATGTCCAACTGTAGTCCCCTTATCATTTACAATAATACCAAAGCCCGTTTTTCCATATTCAATTTTACTAACAATATCACTTAAAAAAGTTGCTTCCTTTGCTCCATAAAAAACTCCCTGAATTTGACCGCTTTTTATAATAGGCGATGCCACAATAATTGTTGGCTTCTTTGTTACAGCACTTATAATAATATCGGATATAGCTGCTTTACCTGACATAGCCTTTTTGTAATAATCTCTATCCTTAACATTTACAGTATCTCTTTTTTTATTAAATAATGTAGAGTTTCCATTTTTATCAACATAGGAATAGTACATATACCCTGCTCTTTTAGCCTCTTTCTCAAAATAATCCGCCTTCTTTTCCCAAGAAATATCTTTACTGATTATTTTATCATCTTGAGCTATAGCTTCTATATAAAACATTTCACTATCTATCTTAGATTTTATGTAATTAGACTTCTCTACAGCCAAATTCTGTAAATCATCATAATAATCCTCTGTTAGATTTTTACTAACTCTATTTACTACTATAAATCCTAGTACTACTGTCAAAACAAATATAATTGTTGTAAATATAGTTATTAATCTAGTTTTCAATGATTTCATAAAAATCCTCTCCTCCCTTAAAATATAAAATACACTTCTAATGCTATATAAGTAACAATTATCCTCTAATTCTAATTGATAACACTTATCTCATTATTATACTATATCATAATTATACACTTATCTGCTATATTAATAAATATTATCAATGAAAAATAATATTCAATTGTCTATTACCTTTATATGCAACTTCTCAATTACACATAAAAAGGACTTACTATTTAAAGTAAGTCCTAATATTTCAATTAAATATTAAATAATTATTTTAGCATTGGGTTTAAATTCAACAACTTTTGTAATATAAGATATTAAGAGTATATATTTAATCATTTATTTGCTCTAAAAGCCCATTAAGCCATAAATTAACTAAATTTATGGCTCCGCGAAAGCCAATAAATGGAGATTCATAAGGATTTAGTCTCCATTTTATATCTGGGTTAGATATTTGAAGATCTATATTTCCTTTTGCCCATTTCAAAGCTTCTCCACTTGCCATTAGAAGTCCCTTTTTCTCCGATGATATAGCCTGTACCCATTCAGTTTCTGAAAAATAAGGAATTTCTTCACTTGCCATAGCTTCTGAGTCGCACCAACAGGTTCCTCTAATTAAGGATAATTCTTCTTCTGCATAGGAAAGAATACCTTTTACTACATCTCTATGACCTCCTAATGAAATTCTTGCTTCATCAGGATGTTCTCGTATTACATGTTGAAAAGCAGAAATTGCAGGTGAAATTTGACTCATACTTTTTTCTTTTTCTGATTTTATAAAACTATTATCTAAAGTTAACCCAGAAATTTTAACTATCTTATCTATCCATTCTAAGGTTCCCTTAATTCCATAGGGTCTAGCCAATAAATATGGAGTTCCAAATCGCTCCTTTAATTGTTTTGCAGCGGGTTCTCCTTCCTGTCGTATCACTAAATTAATGTGGGCACCACCCATATTCTCAATTTGTTCTACAGATGTATCAGAGGTCATAACGCAAAGTTTCTCCATACCAAATGCACCCTTCATTATACGGATAATCTCTTCTGCATCAGCATGAAAACGAAATAAATCAGCACAAGATCCAATTATGTTAAATGTAGGCTCTCCTGTTTTTTCTATACCCTTTGGCAATGTTTTTGCTAAAAGTAAAAGTGCTTCCTTTACACCACGATGCCCATCTATATCAAAGCCTCCACATCCAAATGGAAGTAAAAAAGTATTAGGGTATTCCGGTTGTAGCTCTTCACATATAGCCACTAAGTCTGTTCCAATAACTGTTGGCACTGAGGATGGCAACAAAAAAATAATTTTAGGCTTATCTCTTTCTACAATTTGAGCAATAGTACGATTGAGTCTTCTAGTATCTCCTAATGAAATGTCTGTTTCGTCAATGTGAGTAGAATATAGTTTGCACCCTCTGGATATATCAGCTTGATTTAAAAACATTCTCCCATACTGCATATGTCCCATGCATCCGTATTCAATTAAAGCTGCATCACGAATTGAAGCAAGAGTCCATAATACTCCCATTCTACCTGACATTGGTGGTTTGAACTTATGAATTCCCAAAACCTTACCTCCTTATTTTTTAACATTTACTTTACCTCCTTATTTTTTAACATTTATTTTACTATAAACCTTTAACATTCTACTTAATAAAACTGCGATTCTTTCATATCCTATTTGTCCGTACAAATCTTCTAAATATGGAACACAAGGAATTAAAGATGAATCCTTTAAAAGCTTTCCTAAAGAAAAATCTGCCTTGATACCCTCCAAAAGCTCTATATCCGCATCATTATTTACCATATGACAGATCATAGGATCATAACCTTTCTCATTAATAGCTTTTGCCCACTTTCTATCATCAGGATAAAATTCATCCATATGTAAAATCACAGGCTCCATTTCAAATTTAGTTAAATATAAAACAAGAGGCAAAGGCATCATAGCACCAATGTGAGTTAAAATATAGCTTTTCCCTTTAAACACATCTTTTGCCTGTTTCTGCAATGCAATAGCCTTTTCCCTTGATTCATCAAATTCATTATTAAACCTAATTTTCAATGATTTTTCTACATCTTCATAAAGACTATCAACTTCAAATACATCATAAATTTCATGAAGACTTATAAATGGAACTTTAAACTTCTCCCACATCATTTCAGCCAAAGGATTCATGAAAGGTGACAGTACAATATTAAGAGCTGCATCTGGTGAAACAATAAAATCCTCAACATCAGATTTTGGAGCAAGCATTCTAAGGTAAAATCCTCTTTTTTCTAATGCTGTTAATAATCCTGGCATAGGAACATGTTTTTCTCTTGGACTACGACCAAGAATATTGATTGTATCAGTGCTTTTTTTCCCTTTCTTCATCAAGTTTCCGAATGCTACTAAAGTCTTCCAATAACCTGAAGGATAACTATTACATTTAAAATGTGCCATTAATACAAATGTAAGTTGTGCTGAAACTTCAGGCTGCATTTCATGTACAATGCCCTCTATATCTTCCCCAATTATCTCAGGAACACAAGTTAAAATTATCATAATAGCCTTGGCACCAGACTTATCCATTTCTTTGATAGTATTAATCAATCCTCTGCGACATCCAAATACAACCTCATTTGAATCTAAAATATAGGTCCAATGCAGCTCACCTTCTTCACTTTTAATACCCGAAACAATATTACGACTATAGGTTCCACATTCTGGTGTTCCTACAACCAATGTAGACATTCCCTTAACCCGTGAACTAAGTGCTAATGCAGTATGCATAGGACAATGATTTCCTGGGAAAGCTGCGGGAGTCAAAAATTTTACCCCGGCATTTGTTTTAACTGAAGATAAGTGTTTTAAATGTTTTAATTCCTCCATTATCACTTCCCTCCCTCTAATAGAATCTTTGCCAAAGTACCGTAGTGCTTTGCCATATCACATTCTGGGAAGGCTTCAACTACAGTTTTTCCTAAAGCTTCAGCTTTCTGTACATAAGGATCTCGCTCCATAGAGTGAATTACTGGTGTTTCAATTTCCTCTGCAACTTTTCTAACTAACTCTTGTTCATTTTCGATTTTTTTAGAGTTTAGTATCAATCCTCGTAGGGATGCATATCCACGCTTACCAAAACTTTTAACAGCATGTGCAATATTTGTAGCTGCGTAAAGTGACATCATTTCCCCTGATGTAACTATACACACCTCATCGGCATATCCTCCTCTAATAGGCATAGCAAATCCACCGCATACCACATCACCCAATACATCATAGAGGATAACATCTGGTTTATATATTTCATATGCATCTAATTCTTCCAGTTTTTCAAATGCAGTGATTATTCCACGGCCGGCACAGCCTACTCCTGGAACTGGTCCTCCTGATTCTACACACAAGACACCAGTACTACTTTTAAATACAAGGTCATCTAGCTCTATATCTCCCTTTTCTCTCAGAGTATCCAATACCGTGGGAATATTTTTACCGCCGGTTAGATTTCGAGTAGAATCCGCCTTAGGGTCGCATCCAATCTGCATTACTGTTAACCCCATTTCTGCCATAGCTGCAGATACATTGGATACTGTAGTAGACTTTCCAATGCCTCCTTTCCCATAAATAGCAATTTTCTTCATATAACCATCTCCTCTTAATACTATTTCTATTATTTAATCAATTCATAGGAAATACATGTAGGACGCCCCGTTTTGGATCCCCACACAATTTCTGCATCAATATTAAAAGTATCCTTTAAAACTTCTTTTGTCATAATCTCTTTTGGAGTTCCACACTTTATAATACTTCCATCACGTATCGCTATCATATAATCAGCAAAACGTGCAGCTAAATTTAAATCATGTAGTACCATGACGATTGTACAACTTTGTTTCCTATTTAGGTTGTATAAAAGCTCCAACACCTCTAACTGATATGCCATATCCAAATAAGTAGTAGGTTCATCTAGCAATATCAAATCAGTCTGCTGGGCTAGTGCCATTGCAATCCATACTCTCTGGCGCTGTCCACCAGAAAGGTTGTCCACCATTGTGATCTCAAGTTCAGTCAGCTTTGTAATGTCTAATGCCCATTCAATTACTTTCTTATCCTCTGGTGACAATTTACCAAATCCATTCTTATGTGGGAATCGACCATAGGATACAAGCTCACCAACGGTAAGTCCTCCTTGGGCTTGGGGAGATTGAGGCAATATAGCCATCTTTTGTGCCACTTCTTTAGTGGAAAGATTTCTAATATCATCACCATTTAAGTATACTAAGCCTTCTTTAGGCTTTAAAATACGTCCTATAGTCTTAAGTACAGTTGATTTTCCACAACCGTTTGGTCCAATTATGGTAGTTATCTTCCCTTTTGGTATATTCATATTCAAACCATCCACTATAAGTTTGTCCTCATAAGCGATGACTAAATTTGTTGTTGTAATACTGTTCATATGCCCTTACTCCTTATATTAAACACATAATTTATTCACAATAAAATCTACGAAATATATCTTTATCTACTGTTATATCTATTATTAAAACTTCAATTTTTATAAACTTTATTTACTCAAATACATTTAATATTATTAAAATATTTGCAAACTTGATTTACTCAGAATGCATTTAATACCATTACAATTTTTATATATTATATTTATTTTTATTAACAATCCTATAATCAACTCTTACTATTAGAAATAAGATAAAGAAAATATGGTGCTCCAATAATAGCTACTACAATTCCTGTTGGAATCTCAGAAGGCTGAATAATAACACGTCCAATAGTATCTGCCAAAGATACTAATACAGCACCAATCAGTATACTAGTGGATAAAAGCACACCATGTCGTGGTCCCACAAGTCGTCTTGATAAATGTGGTGCTATTAAACCTACAAAACTAATGCTTCCACTAACTGCTACACATGAAGCAGCAAGAGCTACTGCCGCTGCAAGTAATTTACGACGTTCCTTTTCTACTGAAGCACCAAGACCATAGGCTATATCATCACTAAGAGTCAGTATATCCATAACAGAAGATTTTGTTAGTATATATGGAATTAATATAGCTAGCCAAGGTAGCAGCGTCATCACAAACTTCCAGTTGGACCCCCAAATACTTCCTGCCTGCCAAGCAACCACAAAGTTATACTGTGTATCATCCAATTTCACCACTAGTAAAGTGGTTAATGCTGAAATTCCTGCCTGTACTGCCACACCAGTTAAAACAAGTCTCATAGTTGAGATACCTTCATCTCGCTTATAAGAAAAAAGATAAACTATAACTGCTGTAGCACCGGCTCCTATTAAGGCTAAAAATGGAAGAGTAAACACGGATAGGAAAGATTCTGCACTAAAGATCAATACATATAAAATCACCATTAAACTAGCACCCGCGTTGATACCTAAAATTCCTGGATCAGCTAGAGGATTTCTAGATATACTCTGTATTATGCATCCTGATAAAGCAAGACCTGATCCTACCAGCATTGAAATAATTATACGAGGCAATCTAAAATCAAATAAAATCAGCTTTTCTTTATCTGTCCCTCTACCAAATAGTGTCCTTAAAACATCCAATGGAGACATTTTAATATATCCTGTATCCATACTTATAATTAAAGAAATTACTAGTAATAAAATGCATCCAATTACAATTAATGTATTTCTAATAGCTATCTTACGTTTATATGCTTCAATTATTTGTTGTTGTTCTTTCATCATATTCCACTCCTTTGTCTACGAGCCAAATTTAAAAATAATGGTACACCAATAAGAGAAATTATAGCTCCTATAGGAGTTTCAAAGGGTGGACTTAAAATTCTGGCTCCTAAATCAGCTAATACTACCAGTAAAGCTCCCATTACTGCTGTAGAAGGAATAATTAATTTATAATCCATGCCAACAAAAAAACGTGCAATATGAGGAACAATCAATCCCACAAATCCAACCGAACCTACTACAGATACTGAGGCTCCTACCAATATAAGAACTATAACGGAAGAGAGTAGATTTACTACCTTTATATTTATCCCCAATCCCTTTGCAGCATCCTGGCCTAAGCTTAAAATAGAAATATAAGGTGATAGGGCCACCGATCCTATGAGTCCTCCTATTATCCACGGAAGCATTATTCTAACCTGTTCCCAATTGGAACCTGCAACACCACCAACGGTCCAAAACATAATGCTTTGAGCCACATTAAAATAAAGAGCAATCCCTTGGCTCATGGCCACAAGAAGTGTACTAACAGCTGCCCCTGCCAATACAAGACGAATAGGTGTTTGTCCACCTCTTTTCATAGAAGCAATACCATTAACTAATGCGGCTCCAAAAGCTGCTCCTAAAAAGGAAAATAAAATGATATGGATATATTTCATTCCGGGAAAGAAGGCAAAACATATAGAAAGAGCAAAAGCCGCTCCAGCATTTAACCCTAATAATCCTGAATCAGCAAGGGGATTTCCTGTAGTTCCTTGCATAATAGCTCCTGAAACAGCAAGAGCTGCACCAACTAAGGCACTTGCTATAACACGAGGAATACGTAGATTGACTATAACAAGATGATTCATTTCCTTCCCATTGAAATGAAATAAAGCATCCCATAGGGAAGCTAAGGGGATATTCTCTGCCCCCTTAGTTGTAGAAAACATCATAATAAAAGCAAGTAATCCTAATCCTCCCAATACAATAAACCACATCTTCCGTATATGATCTTTTTTATTTATGTTTATATTTACCTTCTCCATTGGCTTTTTCATATAACTGCTACCTCCTTATTACCGTAAACTATTTTTATTATGCCAAACCAATGGATAACTTCCATTTAGATTACATTTAATTTGCCAATGAAAGTTTATTTTGATATGGCTTTTGTTAAGTTTTTAGCCGAAATCTGTAATGCAAGTGGACTTTCACTATTTAGAGAATCATCAAAGAATAAAATTTGATTATTCTTTACTGCATTAAGTGACTGCCATACAGGGGAAGTTTTTTGTTTTTCAACGGCTGAATTAACAATTTCAGGGAAATGCCTAAATATAATATAATCTGGATTCATCTTTGATAAACCTTCTAATGAAATAACCTTACTACCTTCAGGGTAGTCCTTTGGTATTGACAAGTTAAAACCATCTTCTTTGTTGTAATAAAGAGTATCCTTTGAGCCAAGGGCAACAAAATTTCCTTTTCCATCGACTCTAAGTAAAGCAACTGTTTTGTCCTTATGATTTTCTAAAAGCTCTTTAGTATTTTTAATTTCCTTCTCAGTCTCATTTATAATTTTATTAGCTAAATCCTCTTTACCAACGATTTTTGCACATTGCATAGTTTTATTTTGCCAAGAATCCTTAAAGTCTATCTGAACTACAGGAGCTATCTTAGCTAACTTATCATAAATCTTATCTGCATGACCTTTAAATGTTACAATTACATCTGGTTTCGATTTTAAAACCGCTTCTAAATTTAAATCTCTAGCACTACCTAAATCCATAACATTTGCAGTACCTTTATATGGCTTAAGGGTTTCAAATTCATCCAAAGCCTTCATTGCATTACCAACTGTTGCTCCAGCAGAAGCAGCTGGTGGTGTTTCTAAAGCAAAAAAATAATCTAAAAATGCTGCATGCAAAATTACTACTCTCTCAGGTTTTTTATCAAATTTAATCTCTTTTCCTGTTGCATCTTTTATGGTTCTTGGCCACTGAGAGTTTCCATTATCTTTTGTTTGTTTTGCTGATGTATTATCTGATTTGCTTTGGGTATCTTTATTATTACTTCCACTACAACCAGATAGTACACCTATGATTAATATAAGTGAGACAAATAATCCCATAAACTTTTTCACTTTCATTCCCCCTATATAATAATTTGAATAATATATAATGGCCATCATATCAACTGAGTTAGTCATGACTAATTTAACTATGACTAATATATCAAATTAAAAATCATATGGAAATGGATGATTACTGAATCTATAATGCATTATTCCTGAATTTCTTTTAAAATATAAATTCAATAATTAAATAACACTATTAAAAGAATTCATAAGATAAACTATAACTTTTATTGTAACTTGCACAAAAATTACTATTAAAGGCTACAAAAAGCAATTTAAATAAAAGAAGTAAGCTCTTAAATTCTTATAAAATACATGTCTTTTAAAGGCTGCAAAAAATACTTTAAACAAAAAAGAAAGCTCTTAAATTCTTATAAAATAAGAATCTAAAAACTTTCTTTTATCTATTTAAATATGAAGAGTAAATAGTATAACGTGATTTAATTCTACTAAAATGGTAAACAGACTAAAAACATCACCCTTTATATCTGAACTTGTCTCGAAATTTACTTGGAGAAATACCAAATTGCTTTTTGAATCTCTTACTAAAATGATATGGATCATGATAACCCACACTTTTCGCTACCGCCACTACAGGAGCATTACCTGTTACCAACAATTCCTTTGCACGATTTAGCCTATGAATCATAAGATAATCTCCTGCTCCCATTCCTGCATATTTTGAGAATACATAAAACAATCTATTCTCATTTACCCCATGTAGTTCGGCAAGGGATCGAATAGTAAGTGTGTCCATATAATATTCGTGAATGTAATCTGATACTTGTTTAAACAATACACGATCATCACCACTTGACTGGTTACGTGCAAATATAAAAATTTCATCCAATATACAACGAAATATGGTTTCCGTTTGGAATGTAGCAATTGCTCCGGGTTGATTTGATACTCTCCATAATCGTTGTAACAAATCAACAAGTCTAGGACTTTGTCCTAGAACAAGTTCAAAATGTGAATCCTCTAGGGAAAATCCTTCTGGTTCAGGCTTACGAATACTGTAAAGAACCAAAATATAATTCCATTTTTTTTTACCAATTACCTTCTTACTCAACCTCATATTTGCACCACCATGAATCACATTTCCAATGCCTGCCGTGTAAGAAGTACCATCAAAAATGAAATTCGCCTCACCTGCTAAGGGAAAAATAAATCCTGGAAATGGAGAAGTTTTCATAATGCCCGCGCTCCCCGGTTCAATACTATAATTATATACTCCTTCTACTTGAAAAGCAGTATGAGCAAAATGTTCTACAAGATCTATTAAGTTGATTTCCATTTAATACTCCCCCCTCTTTTTACTAAGTTTTATAGCAATTTCCTATAATATTATTTTCAAAAAAATAGCTCAATCATTTATGAAAAAATCTTAATGATTGAGCTTATTATACCTTAAGTTAGTTATGACTTACAATATTTTTTTATACTATATATTTATATTCTTTATCATACAAATTCTATAAGTCCTGTATAGTCATCTTTTCTAATTATTTTTTACTTTTTTCTTTAACTTTATCTCTTCCTTAAAAATAAACTGATAAATTAATGCTAAGAGAAGACATAATATGTCTGTTAATATGTTAAAATATTTATTTAAAAATCAAGTAGATTCAAATGCTTTTTGGAATTTGATTGAGGATTATTTTTCAGGAAAAATTCCAGATAATATAGTGAATGGTTAGTTATTCTTTAAGAGTGTGAGACATGTAGGTAATGTAGGTAATTTATGTAAAAACAAATTCATCTATATACCCAGTCTTTTTGATTTAGTAATAAGTATAATAACAATTTCATCTTCTATTATTATTCAACTATTATATTAACTGATAATTTTCCATAATTTAAATTAGTTGCTTATTTCATCTATCTTTAAATATAAAATTTGTATTCTCTTTTTTGCCTCCTTTTTTAATATAGCACCTTTTCCGAATAGCTTATATTTATTTTTTGACACTATTTCTTCTAACTCTGATATTTCTTCTTTTATTTTTAAAATCATTGTACTAACTTCTATTTGTTCTGCTTCTAGTCTCTCTTGCTCTTTTCTCTCTGCCTCTAATCGTTCCGCTTCCAATCTTTCTTGCTCTTTTCTCTCTGCCTCTAATCGTTCTGCTTCCAATCTTTCTTGCTCTTTTCTCTCTGCCTCTAATCGTTCTGCTTCCAATCTTTCTTGCTCTTTTCTCTCTGCCTCTAATCGTTCCGCTTCCAAATGATCTATTGCTTTCCGTTCATTTGATTTAATAATATCTAAATTATTGGTATCAGCTTTGTCTAATTGTGTAGAAAATGAAATATTTCTAAATGTTTCTGCATTGTCAAATTTAATCATATAAGATGAATTATCATTATCTATGCCAATAATAACGCCTAGCCCAAGCAATTTATGTATTATTCTTTCTCCAATTTTAAATTTAATATTATTACTCTTATTCATAGAATTTTCGGAATCACTAATAAACTCATTTGCATCATCTATAAGACTTTCTTTTAGCTCTACTAAATAATTTAAGTACGTTTTTCCTGTATTAAAAATAAATCTTGATGGGAAGCGATATGAGCCGTCATAATTAACCCCTTCTGCATCACTTAAAAACAATGCATTTTTAGCTCTCGTATATCCTACATATGCTAATCTACGTTCTTCTTCCATTTTTTCTTTTGTATTAGTTCTTGCGCTAGGAAATATGCCTTCATTAAATTCGCATATAAAAACATAGGGAAATTCTAATCCCTTTGCTGTATGTAATGTCATCATATTAATTGTATCTTTATTTTCCTTCAAATCTGAATTAGTAAATAAAGATATTTCTTGCAAATAATCTTCTAGTGTAGTATCTTCCCCAGCACTATTTTCATAATCTGATATTGAATTCTTTAGTTCTGCTAAATTTTCAAGACGTTCGTCTTCCCCACTTTCTCTTAACATAGCTTCATAACCACTATTATTTAATAATTCCATAAGTAAATCTGTAATTCTCATTTCTTTATATATTTTTTTATATCTTTCAATAAGATCTACAAATTTATCTGCCTTACTTTTTGCAATTAGCTTATCTTCAAGATTTATCTTCAATGAACTATATAATGAGCAATTATTATCTTCAGCATACTTCCTAATGATCTCCATTCTCTTTTTACCAAAATTTCTTTTTGGTTCATTTATAATACGAATGAATGATAAGTCATCTTCAAAAACGACCATCCTTAGATAGCTTAAAATGTCTTTAATTTCTTTTCTCTGATAAAATTCAACACCACTATACAATGTATATGGAATTTTATTTTTTAATAAAGCTTCTTCTATGCTTCTCGATACATAATGAGCTCTATAAAGAATAGCTATATTCTTATAGCTATTTCCACCTTTAATTATTTGCTCAATTTGATTTATAATCCAATTAGCTTCCTCATATATGTTTTCTGAATGTTTGTATACCACTGGAATATTTCCATGCTTTATTGGGATTAATTCCTTATCAATTCTTTGTTTATTTTTAGAAATTAATGAATTAGAAGCTTTTATAATATTTGATGATGATCTATAGTTTTGATTCATCATTATTGTTTTTGTTCCCTTGAACTCTTTATCAAAATTTAATATTAAGTTTACATTAGCACCTCTCCAAGAATAAACTGTTTGGTCTGGATCTCCAACAACAAATAAATTTTTATGATATTCACTCAATATACTAACTAACCTATATTGCTTTATATTTACATCTTGAAATTCATCCACCATTATATATTCAAGTTTTTGTTGCCATTTTTTTCTCACCTTAGGAAACGTTTCTAATATATGCAATGTAAATATTATTAAATCATTAAAATCTAAATTATAATTTTTCTTTTGTTGATATAAATAACCATAGAAGATTCTATCTTCAACATTCTTTGATGTTAAAAATTTTTTCTTCAATTCATTATTATCTGTCTCTATTATATATGATATATATTTAAAATCCTTATTTTTCCTCTTACTAATCATATCTTTGGCTTTAGAAAATGTAAATTGCTTTGAAGATATATTTGCATCTTCATACACAATTCTTAATACTAAATCCATATCCTCATTATCCATAACTATAAAATTGTCAGGATAATTAATTGTATATATATCTTCTTTTAACAAACGTCTGCAAAATCCATGAAAAGTACCAATTAATCCTGTATCATTATCACCTATCATCGTCCTTATACGTTTTTTCATCTCTCTTGCTGCTTTATTGGTAAAAGTTGCACATAAAATATTAGCTGTCGAAATCCCTAATTCATGTACTAGATAAATATATCTACTTGTCAATGCTTTCGTCTTCCCACTGCCAGCTCCAGCAATTACACGTATATAGCCTTCTGTTGTGGTAACAGCTTCTCTTTGAGCGTCATTAAGTCCACTAATAACATCTAAATGCATGAAATCCCTCCCCCTAAGTTTATAATCCTATTTTTTAAGTATTCTTATTTTTATCAATTAAATAATTATTTCAGCATTATTTTTAATTTCAGCCACTTTACTTATTATACTTATAACTTCATTCCTATTATCCTTAAATAATATAGAAATATTTCCAACAGTTCTAAAAGGATCTTCTGTAAGAATTTTATTATCATCAATAAATCCATATTTAACTACATAGTCAATTATTAGTTTTACAAAATGTATCTGCTTAGTATTTAAATTTTCATTGTTTAAAAACTCAGAAAATAATTCATTTGCTATATTTCTGTCTAACCCAACCATTTTTCTTACAAGCTTATTAACAGGCATGTCTCCAAACTCTTTTTCATAGTCTGCTTTCGTTCCAAGTTCTTGCCACATAATAGATTCTAAAGTTTCTAAATCTTGTTTTGTTAATTGTTTATTATTTTTAAGCTTATATATAGCAAGCTCATTTTCATGTTCTTTAAGATAATATTCTACTTTCTTTCTATAATTTTTAAGATCATTAGCATTATACATAGCTCCATGAGATTCTTCATTTATTATCATATCTTCAAAATGAGTATAATAAGTTGTTTGTGTAATTTTCTCTAAATATTTTAAAAGTTCTCTTAAAGCACTTCTCACTTCATCTAATTCAAATAAATCTACATCTTCCCAAAATTCAGTTGTTCTAACCTTATCTATAATATACTTTTGCTGTTGAATCTGTGGTATAGTTCCAAGCTTTGATAGACTTTCCGCTGTTTCTATAACACTTTTTATTGGTCTTGTTGCATTATTTCCTTGGAGATTAGCAAGCTCTATTGTATACATTAGTATATCAAATCTTTTTGCAAATTCATCATCCTTTAATTTGCTTATTAATGGGGATATATGTTCCTTAATATCCTGTGTACTAATAGCTCCAAGGCTTTGCCATTCATTCTTATTTTTATATTTTTCAACATATTTCAGATTAATTTTTACCATAAAGTTATCTTCATTTAAATTATTTACATCCTCAATTAAATCCTTTAATAATTCATTTCTATGACTAACATATTCTTCATCTGAATATCTTAAATCTTGCAGTTCTTTTACTAAATCAAGTTTAAGATTAAATATTCTTTCACTTAAAGTCTGTCCTAGATTACCTTTAAAGCCCTTTGGATTCATTCTAAAGAATTCAAAATTATTACAGAAATCAAAAATTAAAAATTTATCCTTATCTTGTCCAACACCTAATAAATCTTCGCAAAGTCTTGTACCTCTTCCTATCATCTGCCAAAACTTAGTCTTAGATCTTATCTTTTTAAAGAAAACAAGATTTAAAATTTCTGGAATATCAATACCTGTATCAAGCATATCAACACTTATAGCTATTTGCGGTAGTTTATCTTTATCAGAAAAATCATCAATTACACTCTCTACATAATTAATCTGGTTATCTATAACTTTTGCATAGTTTGAACCAAGTTCTGGATATAATATATCAAATCTTTCTTTAATGGCTTCTGCATGTTTATGACTTTTAGCAAAAATTATAGTTTTACCAAGCTTTTCATTTCCTTCAATTTTTAGCCCATTTTCCATAAGCTTATTTAAAACTAAATCTATTGTATTAGCATTAAATAGCCACTGATTAATAGCAGAACTGTATATTTCTTCTCCAATATTTTCATCTTTATCAAATTTATCTTCATATTCTTCCTTATCCTCATCAGATAATTCATCATATTTAATTCCATCTTCCATTATCTTAGACTTAACTTCTATGGTTTCATATTCTACAAGGAATTCATCTTCTACCGCCTTATCAAATTCATAAGCATAAGTTGGAACTCCATTTTCCATATCAAAAATTCCATAAGTATTCTTATCCACCTCATCTTTAGGGGTAGCTGTAAGCCCTATTAGATATGCATCAAAGTAGTCAAAAATAGCTTTATATTTTTTATAAATACTTCTATGGGATTCATCAACAATAATTAAATCAAAATGTCCACAAGTGAATAACCTTTTACCATCCTTAGCTTTAGTATCATCAATAGCATTCATCATAGTTGGATAGGTTGAAAAAATCATTCTTGATTCTTCTGGATTATCCTTGCTATCTAGTAAATTGCAAAGAGAAAGGTCTGGAAGTAAGTTTGAAAAATTCTTTTTAGCCTGTTTAACAAGGGCTGTCCTATCTGCCAAAAATAATATATTCTTTACCCAGTTATGCCTTGTTAATACATCAACTAAAGAGATTGCTGTTCTAGTCTTCCCAGTGCCAGTTGCCATAACTAACAAAAGTTTTCTCTTTCTTCTCTCTAACTCCTCACAACATGCAGTTATAGCTTCTTTTTGATAATATCTATTAGATATTTCATCCTTTATATTTATATTTCTTAAAGTCTTCTTTTGAGTTCTTCTGTAAATCATAAGCTGAAGCTCATCTTTTTTAAAGAAACCATAAATTCTTCTTTCAGAATATCCGTTATAATCATCCCAAATATATGTTTCTAATCCATTGGTATAGAAAATAACTGGCCTAACATCATATTGCTTTTCTAAACAATCCGCATATAATTTAGCTTGCTCACGACCTATCTTAGGATCTTTACTTGTTTTCTTTGCTTCAACTACTGCAAGAGGTTTTCCATTATCACCATATAAAACATAATCAGCATAACCTTTTTCTGCATTGTTTGGCATACCAAAAAGTTCTATTTCCTCTCCAATATCTTTATTAAAATCCCAGCCTGCAAGTTTAAGCTCGACATCTATATAAATCTTTCTGGTGTCAAACTCACTTATTTCATCTATATCAAAATCATAGTTTTCTGTGTTATCTTTTCTCTTTTGGGTTATTTCTTTTCTAAGTTCTTCATTTCCCTTTATAATCTCTTCAAGTTTTTTATCCTTTGAACTTAGTTTGTCATATAAATCTTTAAGTTCCTCAGGTCTTACCCTTTTTTCCTCACCTTGAAGTAAACTATTTTCATCAAATTTCTTCTCTTTATAATCATCTCCATAACAATAATCAATCCAATTAATAAATTGATATAAATTATGTAATGATAAAATAGCCTCTTCTCTTGTTATACTTTTATTAGTATGTACTGCCACATTGCCTAAACTAATTATAAATTTAAGTAAAGGAAACATTTCACTATCAATAAGTTCTAAAAAACTACCACTATGTATTAAACTACTTATATTATCCCTATAAGGAATCTCCAAATCTTCATCAAAACTATATACCCATTTAACCGCAAGCTCCAAAGCTCTTCTGCTTAAAATGGCTGTAGTTGATGGGCTTACTAATATGCTCTTTTCTGCCTCAATACAAGCATCTGAAAAAGAAGTAAATTCTTTTTTAAACTTTAAAAATTCAAAGTTAGTACACAAAAGCCTATTCCCCCTTTAATGTCATATACTATTTCCTATGAATATATTACCATATTCAAACAATATTTGACACAAAAAAAGCCCTGGATTTTCTCCAAGACTTTAACTCCATAGTTAAATAGAATTTTTTGTATTAAAAAAGACTAAAAATATTTTTCTAATTCTTCTACAGAATTTAATTCAAATATATAAGTTGCAATCAACTCTATTGTTTCCTCTGGAAGTATTTTTATTTTTCCTTTATACTCATCAGATACTTTTTTAAATTTTTGCATCAACATTTTAATTAAAAGTTCAGCTTTCCTTTTTTCAATTTCCTCTTGTATTAAGCTTTTACCAAGATCAGTCATTCTCAATTCCTCCTCTGCCTTTCCCAAATCTCTTCCATTTTAAAATTTATTTGCAAAGGCATATAATAAGGAATTTGTAACACAAATTCCTTATTTAGATTACAGATGAAAGAGTATAGAGTACAAATTAGGAATTTTATTTACCTTTCATACAATTTCACCTTTTTTTCTATAGTTGGTTTATAATATTTAAGAGATCTTCCTGAGCAACCCTCTACTCACTTTGCACAAATAAATATATTACAATAATCTACTTCTTCATTATTTAAATTTTTATTATTAGCTTTATGTATAAAATCTAAGTCTTGCAACTTCTTCAATAAAACCTTATGCAGTTCTTCCATTTGCATATTATTAAGTGAATTTACCATTTCATATTCAATTTCAGTAATAAGTTTTTCCACTACAATCTTCCTCTCTTAAAAAAGTTTTAGATTGTAATATTATTACCACTAAAAATTATTTTGCATATATTACCAATAAAATTCTATTTAATTAAACAACTCTCCTTTAAATGCCCTTTGCATTAATGAATTAAAGTTGTCTTCTAATTCTTTTAAACTCTTCTCCATTTCAAATTTCAATTTGTCGACTTGGTTAACAAAGTCTGTGAATTGGTTCTGAAGTTCTATTTGCGGAATAGGTATTAAAATTTTCTTAAGCTCTTTACTTCTAATACCTTGTGCTGAACTACCTGTTTTATATTTATCTATATCTATCTGAAAAGATATAGTTTGCATATATTGTGCAAGAAAAGCATTATTTAATATTTCTTTATTTCCTTGTATTGTTATAATCCTTTGCCCCATTGCGAATTTTTGCAAATCGCTTGGTATTCTACATATATTTCCAAAAGTATGACCTTCTGTAACAAAAAGCACATCTCCAGGTACTGGAAATCCCCTTTTCATCCAAGAATTAAATGTCTCTTCTGATATATATTCATCAATATACTTAAAAAATCCATTGCCTACTGACTTTGCGTTTATAATTCTAATTCCACTATCAGAAAGAACTGGAGTTTTACCACGATAATCTATAAAATTCGTACATTCTCCCAAAGTTAAATGTTTTTCTCCTTTTAAATCAGCAAACATATCGATAAATCTCGATTTAACTAATTCATCTAAAACTTCTATTTGAGCTTTTCTTTTATCTATTAAAGATCGAGCTTTATCTAATACATTTACTATTTTTTCTTGTATTTCTTTTTCCTCATGTATATAAACTTCAAACTCTGAAAACTGAGTTTTATTTATTATAGGAACTACTGGTGCATTTGATATTGATTCTAGTCTTTGTTTATTTATCATAAGCACATATGCTAAATACTTAGAACAAATTATTTTTTCATTATGAACTATTGAATTTATCTGTTGATTAAATGCACTTTTTTCTTTATTAATTGCTATTTTTCCAATGCTACCTATACATGTAATCAATAAACTATCTTTAGGTATAATTCTTGCTTTTTTTTCGGCTTTATTAGAAATATATTCTTTTGAACATTCTATTTCTGTAATATTATTATTAATATCATCTGGCTTTATAAACATGATATCTTTAGTATCATAAAATTCACCATTTTTTTTACTAGGTGTATTACCAGTTAATATATCTCCTAATTCGCACAACTTATATTTAACTAACATATTATATACCTCATTTTCCTTTTTAAATGAAACTCGACTCACATACGTTCGCTGAGTAAGTTCGACTAACCAAATACAAGATTTGGAGCCTCACTTACCCCTCTATCATTTTTTCTAATTCATCTATCCCCTCAGTTATTTCTTTTTCTAGTTTCTTAACTCTCTCTAAAATAACCTTAGGTTCATCATAAACTACTTCTTCATATTCTATTTCTTTGTATTTATTAATGGATAAGTCATAATCATTTTCTCTTATTTCTTCTACTGGTACAAAGAAGGATTGTTCTGTTCTATTTCTATCTTCTTCTTTGTCTAAATTACTGAATCTTTCTATTATATCCGGCATATCGTTATCTTCTATAGGATTTCTTTTATCATCTAGGGAATATCCATCTGCTTTCATATCATAGAACCAAACTTTATCTGTTCCACCAGTACCAGTTTTAGTGAATATCATAATAGCTGTAGATACTCCTGCGTATGGCTTAAACACTCCACTTGGCATACTTATTATAGCTTCGAGCTTATTGTTATCAACTATTTCACGTCTTATATCCTTATGTCCTTTAGTTGAACCAAATAATACTCCATCTGGAACAATGGATGCACATCTTCCACCAGTTTTTAATATTCTTAAAAATAATGCTAAGAACAATAATTCTGTTTTCTTTGTCTTACTAACTTTTAAAAGATCTGCTGAAACCGCTTCGTAGTCTAGGCTCCCTTTAAATGGGGGATTTGCAAGTACTAGAGTATATTTTTCACTGTCCTTATTAGTTTCCGAAAGTGAATCTTTATACTCAATATTAGGATTGTCCACTCCATGAAGCATCATGTTCATAGCACCAATTCTAAGCATAGTTCTGTCCATATCAAATCCATTAAACATCTTATTATTAAAATGTTCTTTTAATCCTTGAACAAAAAATAGATCATTGTGATTTTCTCTTAAATATTCCTCTGCTCCAACTAGAAAACCTGCTGTACCCATAGCTGGATCTACTATAATATCCTCTGGTGTTGGCTTCATTAATTCTGCCATCATTTTTATTATGTGTCTTGGAGTTCTAAACTGACCATTTGTACCTGCTTGAGCTATTTTAGATAAAAGATATTCATATAAATCTCCCTTAGTATCTTTATCATTCATATTAATATTATCTATTGAATCAACTATCTTAGATAACATAAGTGGAGTTGGTATCTTAAACATAGCATCTGACATATATTTTGAGTATGCAGATTGCTCATCTCCATGAATATCTTTTATAAAGGGAAATACTTCTTCTGATACTATCCTATACATTTCCCCTGCTGGTTCATTTTTAAATTTACTCCATCTTAAATACTGCTTATCACTTGGAAACATTCCCTCAAAGGGTATGCCAAGTAATTCAGCATCACTTTCAGCTAATATTTCGTTATCATCTAAATCTTTTATAAATAAAAAATATGTAAATTGTTCTATAACCTCTAATGGATTAGTAATGCCACCAGTCCAAAAGGTTTCCCAAATTCTATCTATCTTACTTTTTAACTCACCTGTAATCATTATGTTTCCTCCATCATTAGTTATATTGTTATAATATAATTCAGTTTTTTATTTTAATAATTTCTTCTTATTTATATGTAAAAAATAATTGCATTAGTTTATCCTAATGCAATTATATTATAACCTTATTTTTTTATGTTTTCCATGATTTTCGACAAAGCTTGAATTCCCTAATTATCATCAATCTATATAGATTCTTTTTTATATTACTAAATTCTTCTTACTACTATAAATAAAAAACAAATTAAAATTTCAATTTGTTTACGTCACTGTATTATCCCCCTATATATTTTCCTTGAATGCCAACATTCTGGAAGAATGTAGTGAATTTATCTTTTTCCCACTTAAGGGCAGTTTGAACATATCCTAGCCCATCCGCATTATACCTACCTGCTATTCTCTGAAATACATATAGTTCATAAGTTCCATCTCTCTCAAAATCAATAGGATACAAATTACTTAAAGGAATAACAAATCCTGAAATAGGTTCTTTAAGTTTTCCATTTAAATCATATATTTCATTTAAATATTCCTTACCTTTATAAGTAATATCAATTATATATTTTATTTTCAAATTTTCACTTATAACTTCAACCCTATAATTATCTTTGTAATTAACCTCATAAGTATACTCT
This sequence comes from Clostridium botulinum, assembly GCF_001276985.1. Taxonomy (GTDB): domain Bacteria; phylum Bacillota; class Clostridia; order Clostridiales; family Clostridiaceae; genus Clostridium_F; species Clostridium_F botulinum. The sequence goes on along the minus strand of NZ_LHUL01000004.1, from coordinate 291,598 downwards.
TCTCCAAATTTCTCAAAATCAAAAATTAGTTTTAATTGATTATTTGCAAAAGAGTAAATATAATAGAATCCAAATCCTCCACTGCCTCCAGAATCTATGCTTACTAATATATCCTTAATTTTATCTCCTGTAAAGTCTCCCAAAAATATAGTTGGATTATAACCTGAATTTTCTTTAAGAGGTACCGTAATGCCTTTACCTGTTTTTCCATCCTTTATTACAAGCCTTATGTTACTTACAAAAGGACTATCTGTACCTGAAGGTTTATTTCCTATCAAAAGTATAGTGTCTTCTACTTTATCTCCATTTACATCACCTTTTTTTCTATCTATTATATACACTTCGTTGTTACCCATATTTTTTCTAAAAAAATAATAAGGACAATAAAACATAACTGTCTCCTCTAAAAAATACTTCTACTTTATATATTATTCTAAAATAGAGGGACTGTTCTTAATTTTATTTGAATCTAAGAACAGTCCCTCTATTTCACATTATTTGTTATCTACTATCTAAATCAGAAAGAATACAAAACTGATAAGTTAACAAATAATTATATAATTTCTAATACTTCTACTGTATATTTTTCACCTGGCGCATCCACTTCAGCCACATCTCCAACTTTTTTTCCCATTAATGCTTTTCCTAAATCTGATTCTACACTTATAAGCATCTTTTCTGGATCTGCATCCATGGTAGTTACTAGTGATACATTTGTTTCAAATTCATCTTCTATAAATTTAATTTTACATTTACTATTAACTCCTAGTACTGACTTATTCTGATTTTTCTCATCTATTACACTTGCAGTTGAAATCATAGTTAATAAATATTGAATTCTATTGTCATTTTCTCTATAATTGGCACAGGCTTCTTTATATTCTGCATTTTCTGACCTATCACCATGAGCAGCTGCTTCTAATTTTTCCTTTGCTATTTCAGCTCTTTTTTTAGTCATTCTATATTCTAATTCTTCTTTTAATTTATTCATATTTTCTTCTGTCAATATGTTTTTCATGTACAAATAATCCTCCCCAAGATATGTTATGTTAATATTATACACTATATAGTAAAATACTAATGAAATATTATGCTACACTAGGACATAACTCTGGTAGCGAAACCTTAAGTTTAGCTTACTTAAATTTTAATATTAGTTCCCAAATAATTCTACCTCTTTTATAATTTCTTGCTCTCTAAATAAACTTAAGACAGCTGCATTATAACAATTTAACTTTTGTGCCTTCTTTATTTTCTTAGCATATTTTTTATTATTTGAAAATATGTGAATCATATATCCCCAGAGTTCTTTCATTCTAAATAGTGCATTTCTATCTTCATTATATAATTCTATATATTTATTTAAAATTTCATCATGAAATTCTTTTAATACTTCTTTGTCTATAGTAGTATTATTTTTTATCTCATTTATTAGCCCTGGATTTGCGAGTATTCCTCTTCCTAGCATTATTGTTTTTACTTTAGGAAAAGTTTTTATTAATCTGTTATAATCACTAACAGTAAAGATATCACCATTATAACATATAGGATTGCTACTTAAAGATAATGCATCTTTAAATACATCTAAATCAGGTTTATGCCCATAAAAATCTTTTTGCGTTCTAGGATGAATAATTAATTCTTCTATAGGATATTTATTATAAATTTTTATTAACTCATAAAATTCTTCTGGACTATCTTTTCCTATCCTGGTTTTTATAGAAATTTTCATATCATCTATTTTAAATATTTCATCTAAAAATATATCAAGTTCTTCTCTTTTAGCTAAAAATCCTGAGCCTCTATTTTTTGAAACAACGGTTCCTGCAGGACAACCTAAATTTAAGTTAATCTCATTATAACCTAATTGCTGTAACTTTCTAGCAGTGATAATAAAACCTTCTGAATCGTTCGTAAGTATTTGAGGTACTATATTCATTCCTTTATTATTTTCCGGCAAAATATCTCTTAATTCTTTAGTTTTAAGGCTTGTACTTTTATTTGGAACAATAAAAGGTGTAAAGTACTTATCAATATTATTAAAAAACTTTTCATAAGAACTTCTATATATGTACCCCGTAATCCCTTCCATTGGCGCTAAATAATATTTCATTTAATAACTCCTTTATAAATATTCTAAAAAGTATATTATATCAATCTTCTTTTTTATTATCTACTCAATATTAATTTATGTGCTATAAAAACTTCTAACTAAATTCTCATTATTATAAATATCTTGGTTATTATAGTAAAAATGTTAAAATATAAGCATAAATTTTGTGAAATACTGATCATATTATCCGTATTAATTAGTGATAGAACAAAAGGAAAGGAGCTAAAAATGAAAATTGACGATAAAAACTTTTTATTAGAACTTAAGAATAAAAATCCTAAAGCCTTAGAATTCATAATTAATACTTACTGCAACTTAGTTTTTAAAATTGTACTAAACGTACTAGGAACCGATAACTATGAAAATGTAAAGGAATGTGTTAATGATATATATCTTCTAATATGGAATAAAAACCATTTATATAATCCTGAAAAATCTTCATTTAAAAATTGGCTTTTAGCTGTAAGTAAATATAAGGCTATAGATTATAAGAGAAGCTTATCTAAAGTGGACAGCCTTCAGATTGAAGAGCAAGTATTAATTTCAAAGATTGATGTTGAAAATGAATATATTTTAAAAGAAAAAAAAGAAGAATTAATAAAGCTTTTGCAGCGTGAGCATGAACTGGACAGAGAACTATTTATAAGAAAATACATTTTAGATGAAGATATGAAAAGCATATGTAAAAAATTTAATTTATCCAAAGGCGCTATTTACAATAGATTGTGGCGTACTAAAAACTCACTTATAAGGAAATTAAATATTTCAGATGAAGTGGAGGTATCAAAATGAAACTAAATTTAAATGAAGATGATATTTTAATGCTTTTAAATGATATTACTATAAACGAAAATGAATTTAGCGATGTAGATCTTAATGAAATTGAAAAGAAAAAAATCTGTGAAAATATTATTAGTAAAGTACAACCTAAGAAATCTAAAAGTAAAAGGAATTTTATTGCAGCGGCAGTTATCCTTTTGATAAGTATTCCTTTACTTATATCCCCTAAAAATGTTTTAGCTAATATGCTAGAAAAACTTACTGTCATATCTGGTATTGGAGAAGTAAATGTTTCTTCAGATAAACCAAGAATTCTTAAAAATAGTCTTAAAAAAGGTAATATAACTTTAGCTAATATGTATGTAGATAACAATAAAATTATAGTTACTTTAACTATTGAGCCAGAAGAACTTACACCATCTTATTACACTGTTAGAGATGAACATGGTAATTCCTACGAACTTCATAGAAGCGACAATCTTGCTATGATGCCAGATAATCACATAGGTTCATACAGAGCAGAATACTATGGTGAAGTAAAAAAAGCCAATAAATATACTTTAAATATTATAGATAATGATAAAAAACTTACTAAAGCAACTTTTAAACTAAAAAATTCTCATTTTAAAGAAGCTCCTGAATCAAAAATTTTATATACTGCAACTAATGGAATAACTACATTAAACGTGACTTCATTAAGAAAAGAGGGAAATATTTTAAAAGTAGATTATTATTTTACAGATACCTTACCTGATTTTAAATGGAAAAGAATAGATACACTTAATTATGGAACATTTCAAGAAGGGAAACAATGGGGTTTAAAAGAACCAATTAATACAAAATCAATAAATAATAATCCTACAGAAGCTCCTAATATTATGATTTCTGATGAATATAATAACGCAGTATATGGGCATAACAATACTAATTATTTAGATCAAGAAAATGAATCTTTATTCGATTTAAGCAAACTCACTGGTAAAAAATTAAAATTAACTGTTTTAAATGTAAATTATTCATTTGGAAATGATTACGTGGATAAAAATAATAGTTTTAAGTTGGACAATGATTTTAAGTTGGAGTTAGATGTTCCTAAATCAGGTAAACGCATCTTAAACAAAACAGGTGAATATAAGGGATTTAAGTATAATATTATTAGTATTGAGCGATTGTCAAACAATAGCGTAGAATTAATTTACAATTATATAAATGACAGCAATGCAAAATTTCAAATTCACAATATTTCCTTTGATAGCATTACTCCGTGGGAAAATGGTTCTAGTTCTACTAAACCATATAATAATAATATTAAACATATTCTTAAGAAGAAAAGCAAAATAGGTGACAAATTACAATTAAATAATATTAGGTGTTCTTTTTATTCAGTTGGTCCTTTTGAAATAGATCTTGATCCATCAACAATTAAATAATTTTTAACTGTTTTTACTTAAAAACCTAGTCCCTAATTTTTAATAATAATTAGTTTTACTCTTTGGTAAAGTTGAACCTAAAGATGCAATTGAACAATATATTCATTTCACTACAGAAGTAACAGAAGAATCAGCAAAGATAATAGCTAGAGAATTAAATCCAAAAGTTAAATAATAAAAAGCTGTTGCACTTAGTGCAACAGCCTTTCCACATCTATTTTAAGCAATATATATACCTTTCTGCTTCATCTACACTTACTTTATATTGTTATACTATTATAATATAATCACTAAAGATAACCTGTAATAACTCTTTTATATCTTTTATATCTTTTATACATTCTTCTTATAGTATCTAATACAAAATTAGGAATAGGTATATCCAGTTTATATACAAAGGGAATATAGAGTTTATAATAAGCTTTTTTAAAATCATGCCACAAACAACAATATTCCTTGTGTTTAAAATCTGAAATGTCCACCACTACTCCTCTGTTATTAACTATCATAACATTTTTTGCATGAACATCATGAGGATTTAGTCCTCTTTCCCTAGCATATTCAAGAGCATTATCTATATCTTTTATAATATGCTTGGGAATTTTTATTCCTTTTATTAAGGAATTATAAAAAGTAATACCTTTTAATCTTTTTAATATTAGATAATTATTTTTGCTATATAAAAGCTTAGAATAAGCAGGATGTTCTCCAATAGTTTTATAAACTTCTATTTCTTCTCTTAATCCATCTCTTCCAGATGCATAAATCTTTATAGCTAAATTATCAAAGTCTGGATGTGTAAAAACCCCTGCATAATTACCGCAACCTAATAAAATCCAAGGCTTTGGAACAAACTCTACTTTTATTGGATCTGAAGGATTAATACTTTTCATCTTTAAGTTAGGAATAAAATCATTATCTATAATATTTATAAATTTTTTAATATAATTCTTATCAAGTAAATCTTTTTCCATAAATGGATCACCTTAATTTCATTTATCTATTTAAATTTAATTATACATATACTCATATTTATAGAACTTATTATAACATATTTTAAATATTAATAGACAAACCATAAATTCACTTCATTATTTTTCTTATAAAATAGCAGTTTCTCTATAATATATTCTATTTAAAGCAAGTTTGCCAAGTGTAGCACATAAAATATTCCCTTTGATAAAATACTATCTTGTTAGTGAACTAAGCCACTTCATTAAAAATGTATTATCAACAGATTCTCCTTTTATATCACATATCTTCGCTGCATTTTTGGATAAATTTGCGCATTATAAATTGCTAGGAATAATGCCAATATGTACTATAATTCATAATACTTTTTTCATGTTAATTCTCTCATTCATATGTAGTTACTATTGATTTAACATATTTTAGATAAATATAAAAGTTGTGATTAAAAAATATATACCTGGATATAATAAAAATGACCAAAACATAGCACCAATATAGAAAATTCCATACAAAAAGAACCCTATTTATTAGGGTTCTTTTGTGTAAATAAGGAGCTCTATGAGTAACTTATAGAAAACTATTATATTTAATATTCTGCATATGTTAAAAAATTCCTTTAAATAATAAAAATAATTATCTTTACTATATTTGAAATAAGTTAGAAAATACATCGATATAGTAATATTATTATATTGATGTCCTTTTTTAAATTTAATTTACTCTAATCTATTGATTTTGAATTAACAAATGCTTTAGCTATTTCATCTGTATTTCCATTACCTTCTGTTATTGAAGCTTCACAATAAGATCCATTTTCTTCCCAAATGTAATTCTCTACTTTCGATTTTTTATCTAGTTCAATTTCTACATAATCCTCATATTTAAAAACTTTTTTACCATCAATCTCTATTGGATTGACTTTTTTCTTTATATCATCATATCTTTTTGAACTTTTCCATTGAGTAAATGTTATTGTCCCAATTTTTGAATTGTACCATACATTTAATTCATAATTAAGCTTTTCATTTTCTATATCAGAATCTGCTGAAAGTCCAACTCCTGCTCCATCTACAGTTATATCGTTATTATTTACATACCTCATGTATGCTTGTTCTTTATTTTTCTACATACTTAACATTACCTAAATTATCTAAATTCCCTTTAGCAATACCTAATTTCTCTAAACTATTTTTGTTTATATATATTTCTGTTTTACTTGTCATTTTTATTGGCATTTTAGAAATATCTTCTCCTTTTAATACTGATACTGCCATTTTCCCTGTTTCATAACCTAATTGATAGTAATCAATTCCCACTGTTGCCAATGCTCCAGCTTCTACACTTCCCTTTTCTGCTGCAATTATAGGTATTTTAGCATCCAGGGTATGTTTTGCTATTATAGGCATAGATGATACTACTAATTGGTCTGTTGGTGCATATAAGACATCTATTTTATTTACTAAATTAGCTATAGCATTATTTATTTCATTAGTACTTGTTACCCCTGTTTCTATAATCTCATATCCCTTTGCAGCTTTTTTTAATTCATTTAATTGTACTCCTGAATTAACTTCACTTGTATTATATATAAATCCTATTTTCTTTGCTTTTGGTACAAGATTCTTTAATAATTTTAACTGATTTTCTACAGGTAAATAATCTATAGTTCCTGACACATTCTTCCCTGGTTTTTCTAAAGAATTAACAAGTCCCGCTTTTATTGGATCAGTAACCGCACTAATTATTATAGGAGTTTGCTTTGTAGCATTAAATACACTCTGAGCAGCAGGTGTCCCTATGGCAAAAACCAAATCCTTTTTATCTGAAGCAAATTTTTTAGCTATAGTTTGGGACACCCCTATGTCCCCTTGAGCATTTTTATAATCTATTTTTATATTATCTCCATCTTTATATCCAGCCTCCTCAAGAGCTTTTATAAATCCCTTCCTATTATCATCTAATGCTACATATTCTACTATTTGATTTATTCCTATATTCAATTTTGTTGTCTTCCCACAGGCTGCTAAAGTTAAAATACTAATTGTTAATAATATTCCTGTTACCAGCTTTTTCATAATATACATCTCCTTCAATATTTATATTTTTTAAACTGCATATTCAAATTTCTTTAATATATCTTCTACAGTTAGATTTCTCTTTTCTTTCTCATTTAAATCTAATATGATTTTTCCTTTATGTAGCATAATGAGTCTATTTCCATAGTTTATAGCATCTCTTAAATTATGAGTTACCATTAATGAAGTTATATTTTTTTGAGTTACAATTTTTTCAGTGATCGCCATAACTTCACCAGATGTTTTTGGATCTAATGCTGCAGTATGTTCATCTAAAAGTAATACTTTGGGATCATTCACACTGGCCATTATCAATGATAAAACTTGTCTTTGACCTCCAGAAAGATATTTAACTTCTATATCTAACATTTTTTTAAAATCCAGGGATATATCATTTAATAATAACTGCAAATAATCGTCTTTATATCTAAGACAATATTTAATATTAGTAAGTTTCCCTTTATTTAAGGCTAAAGATAAATTCTCTCTTACTGTCATAGAAGGACATGTACCTAACTCTGGATTTTGAAATACCCTACTTATAATTTTAGTTCTTTTATGTTCTGGTAATTTAGTTATATCCACCCCTTTTAAAATAATATTTCCGGAAGTTTCTTTAACAACTCCTGATAATATATTTAGCAAAGTAGACTTACCTGTGCCATTACTTCCAATTATGCTTACAAAATCTCCTTCATTAATAGTCAAATTTAAGTTATGAAATAATCTATTTTCACCCATATAAGAGTTATGAAAGCTTTTTGATAAATTTTGAATTTCTAACATTTTTAATCCACCTCCAACTTTTTTCTTCATATTTGTTATCAATTTCTCTAAGAGCCAAAAATACTATAATAATTAGTGATGTTATCATCTTCAAATCCACTGTACTAACGCCTAAAGTCATAGCTAAATATATTGTTCCTTGGTAAATAATCGTCCCCATAATTACCATGCTAGTTTCCTTAATAAATGATTTTCTTTTAATTATAGATGTTCCAATAATTATTGAAGCTATTCCAAGTATCAAAGTTCCTATTCCCATAGAAGCATCACTAAAACCTTGATATTGAGCCATAATTCCTCCTGAAAAAGCTATAAGCCCATTAGATAGCATAAGTCCTAGTATTTTAATTTTCCCAACTTCTATGCCCAAAGACTTAATCATTTGAGAATTATCTCCAACTCCTTTTAGTAAATAGCCTAATCCTGTTTTTAAAAATAAATCAATTAGAATTTTAATTAATATTACAATAAACAACATAATCACTAGGGGATTAAAATCATAAAATATATTTTTTTCACTAAATATTGGAATGTTAGCCTTTCCCATAATTCTTAGATTAAATGAGTACAATATTCCCATTACTAAAATTCCAGAAAGCAAATTTGATATTTTAATTTTTACATTAAGTATTCCTGTAAGTAATCCTGCCACTAATCCGCCTATTAAAGCAACTATACTAGCAGTAATTGGAGACACTCCTTTTGTTAATAATACAGCAACTATAGCTACTCCTAATGTAAAGCTTCCATCTGCAGACATATCAGGGAAATCTAGTATTTTATAACTTATGTATACCCCCATCACCATAATTGATAAAATTAAACTCTGCATTAATATACTTGATACTACTTCCATAAAATTCTCCTCTCTATTTTTAGGTACAAAAAAACCACATGTTACCCATGTGGCTTTTAGAAAATACAAATAAATAATATCTGAGAATCGAAAAAGCCACATAGATTATCTATGTGGCTTTCTATATATATTATAGAAAAACTTATCTTAGCCAACATAGATACAAACCATTCAATTGCATTAACATGCATGAATTGCGGGGTTTGTATCTATGTTAAATTTAAAAGATACAAACCCTATCTAAATTGGCTATTAAAGACTACATTAATTTTTAATGCTAATAGTTTTCCCATAATTATTTCCTCCTAAAACTTTTATAAAAGTGTATCATGTGAATTTGATTATGTCAAGCACATTTTATAATATAGAATCCTATTTTTTTCTTCCATTGTTACTTCTCCTAAAGCTCTAAGATGCTCTAAATGAGCATGAGCTTCTCCTGCTGCAAACCATTTTTGGCTCTTGGGAAATTCATCCCAGTTTTTACTTTTAATATCCCAATGAAGTTCTTTAGTTACTTGCTTTACCGTACAAGCTCCAAACTTTCTTAACACTTGTCTAATCTCATCTAATCTTTTTTCATGATGAAGATAAAGTTCATTAATCCGCCTGCGATGATCCTCTATCAAAAATCTATGGGAAGAAAACAAATGATCAATATCCATATTATAAACAAAATCTAAACTTTTAAAATAAGTTCCTAGCATATCACCATATTCAAATCCCCAAAATGTAATATTGGGAGTAATCTTCCCCAAAATATGATCTCCACAAAATAATATTTTATGTTTTTTCTCATAAAGCCCAATCATTCCTGGAGTATGACCTCTTAAATCTATAATTTCAAAATTATAGTATCCTATTTGAATATATTCCCCGGGAATTGCAGGAACAAAATTTATATGAGATATGGGTCTAAACTTAAATCCTGGATTATCTTCAATATCTAGTTGCTCTTCTTCTAATCCCTGCCACATTGCTCTTTGAATAGTGCCTTTCCACATAGGTCCAGATTTTTCTACACTACCATTTAATAAATCACCATCTGTCTTACTTATATATACAGTTAAGCCTATCTCTTGAAAATATGTAGCTAATCCTGTATGGTCTGAATGCAAATGAGTTAGAAAAAGAATAGTGTTTTCAGGTTTTAAATCTAATTCTTTGAAAATTTCCATCATACGTTCTTTCGTATCTTCACGATTAAATCCTGTATCAATAATCATAGATTTATCTTTTCCCTTAACAATATAAAAATTTAAATATTTTAAAGGATTATTTGGCAATGGAAGTTCTTCTAAATAAATATTTTCATATGTTTCTCTCATATACTACCCCTTTCTAAACCGTTGCTATGTTAGTAATTATTGTTTTTTATATGTTAACTCTACATTTTTCTACGATTTCTTTATATTTTATAGTATACCCTAAATTTAATATGATTTAAATAAAACACTACTGAATAATATTTTAATCAATAACGAGGGTTATAAAATTACTTAAATGATGTAAATTATGGAATATGCAAATCACAATTTCATCATTTATCCAGTACAATTGATTGATTAGTAGATTTACAATATAGTAAAACTATAGAAAATATTATAACTGTAAAAGGCAAAAGTTGTATCTATAAATTTTTAAGTCCTTCACAACAAAACCATAGTCTATTGAATCAAAATATAAGTAATTTATATAAAGTTCTTGAATATAATTAGTAAAGGATGGGGATAAATATTGCCCACTAAATAATATTTTTATTTTATATGGAGGTGCTTTAATTGAAAAAAATAATAAAAAAAGCTTCTATCGGTGTTATGTCCTTATGTTTACTTTTAGGTATGGGACTTTTCAATCCTGTTAGTGCTCGTCCTGTATGTAGCTGTCCTGATCCCAACATAGATAGCTGGAAAATAGATAACTGTACTATATACTATGTTTGCAGAAACTGTCATTGGAGCTCCACATGGAATACTTGTAAGTAGAATTACGGTTTATTTATCTAATGCAAAAAATACAGGGGCTGTTGCACTAAAAATAAATCCTACAATATATTGTGTTAGCTTTAAATTTGCAAAGTAATATATTGTGTGTAAATTCCTTAATGCGACAGCCCCTTTATTTTCAGTTTAAATTTTGGACAACATATAAATTAGATTAATGCTTTCTTTAAATCATTTTCTCCAAGCTTCTATTTTACCATTTTGCTTTATCCTCATTGATTTTGTACCATATTATAAATTTATTCTTTTTTTTAATTCATTTATTGCTCTCTGTTCTTCTTTCCTTAAACTCAAAATATATTTATTAAACTCAACATATAGATCCTTTTCATCTTCAAAACTTAAATCTGATATATATTTAGATAAAAGAACTATCTCCATTTTGGATAAGCTTTTAAAAAACGTAATATATTCATATCCAAATAAACAATCAGCATTTAGCATATCTACTAAATCTTCTAGGCTCTTAATATTATTTTTAATTAATAAAATTTTATCTTCCACTAAAGAACACTCTCGAATTTCTTCCGTTAGCTTTTTAAATTTAGAATTGGCCATTTTTTTACCATCAGTATATTCTATTATTTCCTTGGGCTCCTCTTCATTAAAGGATATAAATACTGTTTCTAATTTATTTAGTTTTATCCTTTCATTTATAAGTAGAGCTATATTTAAAATACCCTTCTTTATATAATTCATCAATTTTGCATTTTTAATCTCTAAAACTTCTAAGCATGTCTTTGCATCCTTTATTAATTCTGCATTCAGTTCCCCTATGGATAACTTTTCTAATTTATTTTTTATAATCTCTCTATCTAAATTATTAATATTAAGGCTGCTTAAATCTTTATTACATATGATTAACCCTAGTGAATTGATAAGTACTAGTTCAAATATATTTATAAGTAACAATTCACATTTTTTATCATAACCCTTTAATAATTTATTAATTTCATCAATATTAAATTTATTGCAAAATTCATTTTCTAAACTTAAATCATATAAATAATTATACACATACTCAATGCCCATAAAGTTCATAGTATCAATGTAAAGCTGATAATCTATTGAACATCCTGGAGTTTCATGAGATGCAAAAAAATCATCATATTCTTTAAAAAATGGAGAAAGCCCATCATCTACAGTATCGTTATAGGAATAGTTATCAACCTTAAGTTTATTTGCCTTAATATCATTAAATAATTTTTTACACTCTAATTTTTTATTCTTAATTAGATCCTGTCCCATTTTTAACATATCATCTAGACTAGTATGCTTTAATTCTTCTGTTATTAACTCTATATTCTCAAAGTTTTTTAAATAAATTCCTATGGTATAATCAATACATCGTAAAATACTTTCAGCCACCTCTGTCATAACTGAACTACTCTCATCTTTTGTGTAATATTTTAATTTTACTCTTAATAGTTCCATTCTTTCATAATATATTCTAGCTAAAGTATTCTCATCTAGTAACTTTTTCTCATAACAAGCTACTAAAACATCTTTAAAAAAACTTTCCTCACTAAATTTATTCTCTACAGAATAGTCATATCTTTGAATAGTGTTCCCCATAACTCATCAATCCTTTTCATTATCAAGATTTGTATAATCCTTAAAACCACTTTTTATATTGTTAGCAATTCTATATAATGCTTTTCCTTCTAAAATTTCCAATGATCCTTGACAATAGTTATCAAAATTTTCTTTCATAATTTCTATTAATTCATCATCACTTATATAATCTAAAGTTTCATTTTTATAGTTATAAAAAATTTCTACAAGTTCATTTATTGTTTCACTGTAATTATATTGGGATATATATGGTGAATCACAAAAGGCTGTAATAATTTTATTTATAATTTGACCATTAAATTCTATTCTTCCGCTTTTTTGAAGTGCTATATTTCTTGTATCAATAATTTCTTTAACATCTTTATCTGAAAGTTTTAATCCATATTCTCTTGTAACTTCATTGCACTGAATTACGTCATTAAAAACTTCCTTATATAGTAAATTTCTTTGAAATAAATCAATAGAATTTTTCATTTTTAAAAATTCCTCCTAAAAGTATTGACTTTTACTTTAAAATATGTTATGATTAAAATAGTATGATTTATAATAGATAATTGTATCATTGACACCTATTTTTGTCAATGTATTTTATAGCGCTAAAAGAGTATCTTCAACCACGGAAGATACTCTTCTTTATTTTTATAAATACCCCTAAATTTATTAACTTGACTGTTTATCATGCAATTTACTACTCACATTTTTCATGATTATTTAATAAATTCGGCACTTGTTATACTGTTAATATGTCCTAATACTTTCTATACCTAGCACTTATCTTTAGAAGTTAATTACTAGAAAGATTTACAAATAGAAAAACTCTAGCATTTTTGCTAATCTATCATCAAAAAAACCAACAATCAATGATAGCGGGAAAGCAATATGCTAGAACTTAATAAAAATTCTACTATAACAATAAACAACTTAAAAGATTTTATTACTGTCACTTATTTTATAATTGATACTATTTACCAAAAAGAAACTCCAGTGCCTATGTGATATGGTATATTAATCCTGTTAATGAAAACTTATCTCTTAGCACAACAGGTTAATTTATATATTACTTAGCTATATTTTTTATTGGATTATTTAAATAAATTTACGAATAATGTTATAACTAAAGAATTAGAAAAGTCTATTAAAAATGCCCCGACAACTGGAAGAATAAAAAATGCTTTTGGTGATGCACCATATTTAGAAGTTATGGCTTCCATGTTTGCTATACCGTTAGGAGTAGCTCCCATTCCAAATCCACAATGCCCAGAACTCATAACAGCAGCATCATAATCCTTTCCCATTAGTCTAAAAGTAATAAAGTATGCAAATATAAACATTAATACAGCTTGGCCTATTAATAAAATTAATAATGGACCTGCTGTGCTTTTTAATTCCCATAATTTAAGACCTATGAGTGCCATGGATAAAAACACATTAAGGCTCATATTTCCAATTATATCAACACATTTTGAATTTATTTTCCATTTATTTGTTTGTTCCCCTATATTAAGTATTATAGCTGCCACTATCATAGCATCTACGTATGAAGGAAGGACTATACCAAGATTTGTAAAAAGCATCTCTAAAATAGAACCGAGTCCCATTGATATAAATATAAGAGAAAATGTATTAAATAGCGTTTTATAACTCACTTCTTCACAATCATCAGAATTTGCTTCAAAAAACTCATCTGAGCTATTTTTTAGGTTATTTTTACTTATTAGGTTTTTAGCTATCGGACCACCTATTAAGCTACCACATACAAGCCCAAAGGTAGCGGCAGCCATAGCTGTAGTGGAAGCGCCTACAAGGCCGTATTCTGATTCGAATAAGGCTCCAAAAGTGGCTCCTGTTCCATGACCACCAGTCATGGTTACGGACCCAACAATTAATCCAAGAAGTGGATCTTCACCTATAAATTTAGCCATAACTACTCCAAGAACGTCTTGTGATATTACTAAAAGAAGAGCCGCTATAAAAAACATTATCACATGAAGACCACCCTGTTTTATCATCTTAAAACTTGCCCCAAAGCCAATAGTTGTAAAGAAAGCTAACATAAAAGGCTTTTGAAGAGTTGTGTCTAAAGATATAGATATAAAACCACTTTCTGTAAAGATTAAATTTAAAATAGCAAAAATAAGTCCACCTACAACTGGAGCAGGTATACAAAATTTTTCAAGAATTGAAACTTTAGATTTTATAAATATACCTATATAATAGAAAAGTATAGCTAAGGTAGTGGTTTGAATCATATCAAGCTCTAGTGTCATAAAAAATCCCCCTTATAATGTAATCAATATTATGTTTATATGATCACTTATGATAGAAATAAAAAAAAATATTCATAAATATGAAAATTCAAATATATATTTATATAAACATTTCATATTTATAAATAAAATTCTTATGGATATTATATAGGATTTTCTAAAAATATTCTACTAAAATACAAAATTTTTATAAAAACCTCATAAAAGTATGAGAAATGGAAAAAATTCTAGTATAAGAAAAATAAAATTAAATTTTTTTGAAAAATAAAAAAATAAATCAGGATAGTTTATATAAATTATTTGTGCGAATGAGTAAATAAACTTAGATATTAATAAATTTTGCAATGAAAATTTATCTTTTAGCACAACGGGTTAATTTATCCTATACTAAATGTTAAATATTCTTTTGATGATTATCTTTACTACAGTATATATAATAATATAGACTAATATATTCTGTATCTGGACTTATCCTTAAAATTTTTATAATCCACTATGTACATCTACTTTTCTAAAATAAAAAATACTTGCAAACAAAAGAATAACTAAAAAAATGATATTGGAAAATACGACAATCAAACCTATTATATGTAACAACAAGTTGAAAATTGAGGTAATATATTGTAATATATTAAGGTACTATTATTTAAGTAAGGAAGTGGAATCATTGTTTAAAAAAAGAAGTAAAGCATTTTTTACAGGCCTCATTTTAGCTAGTATATACTTAATTTATGTAATATCATATTTTTATGGAGTACTAGGTAAAGGTGATACAGCAGAACAAATAGGTAGTGGAATAGCTACTGCACTAGTAACACCACATATAGTAATTTTAGCTATTGGTGTTATGTTTGGATGGTTAGCATTTGGATTAAGCAGTTCAGGATTTGCTTTAACTGCATCTATATTATATACTGTTGCAGGAGTTATGTTTATTCCTTATATATTCTTTGTTATTCCAAGTATTATACTGGGATTCGTAGGATATGCAAACCAAAAAAATATAAACAATAAAGCTAAAGCAAAAAGAAGGGTTAAAGTACATAAGAAACCTAATGTAAATAATAAAACTAATTTAAAAGCTTAAATATAAATTATAAAAAATAAGACAGTCAATAATGACGGTCTTATTTTTTTATTTATAAATATCAAGCTATTTTTAACTTTCAAATGTAAAGCTACAATATCCTATTTCATCACATCTTTTTTTCATATCATCCCATATATTCTTTCCCTTTATGGCTTCTAAGGATGATGGATATAAAATATAGTTTTCTTTAAAAATATGATCTCTTAAATTAAAAATTATATATTTTGAAACTTCATCTACTTTATTTTTGAACTCATCAAATTCCATTTTATCTGCATTTTCAGAAAGTCTCTTTAATTCTTTTTTTCTAGCTCTTAGGTCATCATGTTCCATTCTCATTATTCTTGTAGGTCCTGTTATTTCTCTTTTTTCCATCTCTACAAATAAAACTTTTTCTTCTCTTTGGTGATGATTTTCTGCATCTAATATACTTTCTGCTAGATTATGAAGACTATGAATTTTTTCTTTAGCTTCATTATAGCTTTTAGTATTTTGAATATCTGAATTCACTTTTTCTAAATCTTCTAAGAATCTCAAAATCTTATCATGTTCATCTATTAAAGTATACACCACATGACCCTTACTTATCTTTGTCTTTATTTTACTTAATTCGTCCTTTAAAACTTCCATGTGTACATCACACAAATGCCTTAAATCCTGTGGCTCCATTCCTTCTTCTATAAGTTGTTGTTCTGCTATAGATAAATCTATAGCATCAATATCTTTTACTAAATCTAAAGCTTCTTTTCTTATTTCATCATTAATTCCAACTTTATTTAAATTTTTTAAGACTTCCTTTAATTCCTGGATTCTTTTATTGTCCATTTAAATCATCTCCTCTATACCAGCTTTAAATCATCTCAAATAATACGCTGTTTTCTTTGTATATATGGATAAATAAATCCTTCTCTAAGCTATGAATCTTATCATAAGTTAATCTATAGCTTGTACATGCATCCTCTGGTGCTTTGAAATCTCTTGTTATTTTTTCTAATTCTTTTAATATATCTCCGGCTTTATCATGTTCATCTTCTGTTTCTTTTATAAATTTGTCTATTTCTCTTTTTACATTTTCATCTTTAGTCACTTCATATTCTTTTATTAATGGAAATAAATTTTCTTCTTCCTTTATTAAATGTTCTTCTAATTCTATCTTTAAAAGTCCAAATAATCTATGAACTTTTAATAATTCTTCTCCATGATGTCCAAAATGAACTTTTAATATTTTTGATAGTAGTGCATCTATTTCTTTAAGCTCTCTTTTTGTATAATCATGATGAGTATCTACTATATTTTCCATAAGATTTACTGGTTTTTCTTTTCTCCAATCTATATACTCTTCATTAGATTCTACAAACTTTTCATATTCTTCATTAAGTTTTTCTATGAATTCATCTGAATTTATTCCTTTTTCCTTTAAGGCTTCTCCTAAAGTATCATGTCCACCACAGCAATAATCTATTTTTACATCATTGAATATTCTACTTGATCCTGGGAATATGGAAACAACCTCCCCAAGCTTTTGATTTATATTAATAGTGTTTTTCATAACAATTCCTCCTAAATTAAAGTAACTAATTTATTTCTCATAATTACTTAGTATAATCCTTATATTGAATTTAATAATAAATCTGCTATAAATATAGTTGCTTTTTTTATTTCTTCTTTATCATTTTCTTCTGGTGAAAATTTAATTCTTATTGGAAATCTCACATCTATCATTCCTGTAGATTTTATAATGTATGAAGTACTTAAAACCTTCATGTTTGTTTCCTTTAAATAATCTTGTACAACTTCAATACCTTCTCCACTCCATCCATAAGATCCAAAGGCCGCTGCTATTTTATTTTCTAAGTCCATATGCTTTAAACTTTTTAAAACCTCTTCTAATCTTCCAATCATATCTCCATATTTTGTAGATGTTCCAACGAGTACTGCATCTGATGTTTTAACATTTTTCAAAATGTCCTCATCTGATGCTTTATTAACATCAATTAACTTTGTATTTATATTGTCTTTTTCAAAATGTTCTTTGATTAATTCTGAAATCTTTTTAGTATTGTTTGTCATTGTAGAATATAAAATTAAAACTTTTTTATCTACATTTGTATTCTTGCTCATTTCATCATAAATATCTATAAATTTTTTAGCATTCTCCCTTAGTATAAACCCGTGAGATGGTGCTATAATTTCTATATCTAAACTTCTTATTTTCTTTATCATATTTTGTACATATCTTCTGTGAGGATGCATTATTAAGCTGTAGTATGTTTTAAAATCTTCTAATATATCCTCTTTAGCTTTATCATTGAAATATTCATAATTTGCTATATGAGTACTAAATATATCGCATGGGAATAATATCTTATCTTCTTTAGCGAAAGTTATCATAGTTTCTTCTGTATGAAGATAAGGTGTTTCCATAAACTCAAGAGTTTTCCCACCTATATCAAGAGTATCTCCATCTTTAACTACTAAAAAGGTTCTATTATGAAGTTTATACATAGCTTTTAATTGATCAACTGCTTTTTGGGTGCAAACAATAGTTGCATTTTTAGCATTGTAAGCCAAACTTCCTAAAGCTCCTGAATGATCTGGCTCTGTATGGTTTATTACTATATACTGAATTTTTTCTAAATTTATTAAGTTTTTTAAACTTTGAATATACTCTCTTCCAAAACTTATATCTACAGTATCAATAATTGTAGGTTTTTCTGTAAGTAAAAGATAACTATTATAAGTTGTTCCCTTTGTTAAAGTTAATCTATGAAATGGTACATCTCTATCATCAATTTTTCCTACTAAATAAATTTTTTCTTTAATTTTCACATTTTTCATCATATTCATTACCCCCAGTTTTCTATTAGTATTTATGCTGTTTGCTTTATTTTCTTGTTTGTTATGGTTTTATTATATAAATTCTTTAAAATTAAAAATATGATCCAAATCAAATTTTCAAAAAAAATAAAAAAGTGCAAAGCACTTTTCTCTAAAATAATCTATTCTATAAATTCTTTCAATGCATCTTCATCTTTAATTATAATTACCTTATTACCAACGAGTTTTATAATATCTAAATCCTCAAATTTAGATAATTTTCTACTTATAGTTTCTCTTGTAACCCCTACATAGTTTGCCATCTCTTCCCTATTTATAGGCAGTTTTATTTCTATATATTGTTCTTTATTTACTCCATATTTTTCACCAAAATCTAATATCATATTAGCTATTCTAATATCTGCATCATTGGTAGCTAAATTTTGGGCTAAAGTTTCCGTTTCTGCAAGTCTTTTAGTAACTTCTTTTAATATCTTTAAAGATATATCTGGATTTTTTAATAATATCTCGTCCATCTTATTTTTTGTAAGAGTGCATATTTTTACATGGGATATAGCATAAGCGGAAAAATTATAGCTTTTATTATCATTAAAAAGATTTAGTTCTCCAAAAAAATCTCCACTAGAAAGTATATGAATAATTTGTTCTTTTCCTTCTTTAGTAAGCTTACAAAGTTTTACTTTCCCTTCATTTATAATAATTAAAGTTTCTGATTTATCTCCTTCATTGCAAATAGCTTCTCCCTTTTTAAAATCCTCATGCCCTGTCATATTTACAATTTTTATTAACTCTTCTTCTGATAAAGAAGAAAATATAGGAACTTTCCTTGCACAAATATTGTGATGACATCTTCCACAAGTACACTCTTTCATAAAAAGCATCCCCTTTATTTAATATAAAAAACTAATTTATATTTGTAACTATACGTTCTGTTTATATATTATTTATATAATATTACCCCCTACAAATAAATTATATTCTAAACAACTTATGTCTGTAATCATTATATTTAAATTTTAATTAAAATAAATATTTAATCAGTTATATTTTATAACAGCACTCTTATCTATGTCCATATAAAGGATTCCCCTTCATTATTATAATTATGATTCAATTTACCTTTATGGCAGATATAACATATATCCTATATTGTTATAATCTATGGAATTATAAGATATATATTTTAAGTTTATCCAAAATTTAAGGGTTTAACTATAAATATCTCAATATATATAATAATTTAAAGCTGTAATAATTTTTAATTGTCACAGCTTTTTTAATATCATTTCTATTCGTAAACATAATAAAATCCAGTAACCTGGCATTTACTGCTTGTTACTGGATTTATTTTACCAGAAAATATTTTTAAATTCTATACGGTAAATTTTTCACGCTTACGATTTATTGATATATTAGTATCATTAAATCGTTTTGTTTTATTTTGCTTTTCTTTACTATTAGTAAGTATTTTCATCCTCCGTAGAAGCCCTGCCTGAATTTATCTAAAATGTTTTAATTTTTCATACTGCTCTTTGGTTAAACCATAACACCCAAATTCAATTAAATCTGGGTCATGAAAATCACTTCCTCCACTTTTGGCTAAGTTATATTTAGCTGCAAAATTCAAGGTTTTTTTGTAATCTATTTTCTTCATCTTTGAATGATTTATTTCAATTCCCTGTAATCCATACTTAACATATTTTTCAATCTCATCATAATTATCATATTGGCAAGGATGAGCAATAATTGGTATACCACCATCTTTTTTTATTGCTTCAATTCCTTGCATTACAGGAGTATATCCCATCTTTAAATCAGTTTCCTTTGATGTTTTTGAAGCAAAAAGCTCATTATATCTTTCTTTTGTCATCTCATGTTTATATTTTTCTTTTAGAGCTTGAAAAATATTCATTTTAAAAACAATACTGTATTTGGAATATTTTTTAGCATCTTCATATGTTATATCATATCCCTTTTCAGACAATTCTTTTATTAAATCTCTATGGTAATTATCTCTACATTTTAAAGTCTTATCACATAATTTTTTTACATGTGTAGCATTTTTATTAAGCCATAATCCAACAATATGAACCTTTTTAAACACATCATAATCATAACAACTCATTTCTACACCCTTTACTACTTCAAGATCCATTTTTCTGCCTAATTCATTAATTTCATCAAATTGATCAACGGTATCATGATCAGTAATAGCTATTGCTTTTATTCCTTTCTTTTTAGCCATATCAAGAACATTAGCAATTTCACAAATACCATCACTATGATTTGTGTGTACGTGCAAATCAGCGTATATCATATCTATTCCTCCTAAATTACTGTCAATAAAACATCTTCTTTGTCAACTTTGTTCTTATTAGTTGGCAGTACATCCATATAATCATTACTATTAGTTATAATTACAATTGTTGTTAAATCATATCCTGCATCTTTTATTTTATCAATATCAAATTCCAATAGTAAATCACCTTTTTTAACATTTTGTCCTTGTTTAATAGCTAAGTTAAAATACTTTCCATCTAAAGATACAGTATCTATTCCTACATGAATTAACACCTCTATATCATTTATAATCATTCCAATAGCATGTCCTGTTTTAAAACAAGCGCTAACAATGCCATCTCCAGGAGCATATACTTTACCTTCGCTAGGAATAATTCCTATTCCAGCCCCCATTATTCCACTTGAAAAGGTTTCATCATCAATATCTTTTAGGGGAACAGTATCTCCCTTTACTGGTGTTAAAATATTTTTATATATATTTTCTTCCATAACTTTTTTCTGTTCTTCTTTATTTTGTTCAACTGGGTCATCAAATCCAATAATTAACGTAGCTATAAATGTTACTACTGCAGCTATAATTAGTGTAATTATAGCATGTATTAAATTATTTGTACCTTCAGATACCCACATTGGTAAACTTAATAACCCTGGTGTTACATAAACGAAAGCCTTTAAATTAACTATTCCTGCAAATAAACCTGCTACTACTCCACCAATCATACAAGCATACATTGGTTTTTTCAATTTAAGAGTAACACCATACATTGCCGGTTCAGTAATTCCTCCTAAAAATGCTGTAATACTTGATGAAAAAGCAATCTGTTTTAATTCTTTATTCTTAGTCTTTAGTGATACTGCTAAAGCTGCCGCTGCCTGAGAAATATTAGAACATAGTGCAATAACACGGGTAACAGGATCAAAACCATTTTGTTCAATAAGCATAACACAAATTGGACTCAACGCTTTATGCATACCTATTGACACTAACCACGGATATACAGCTGCTAAAATCGGAATAGCAACAATACCAAAATGCTGCTGTACATATAATACAGTATCTGCAACTAATTGTGCTATGTAATTACCTACTGGTCCAATTATAACAAATCCTAATGGAGCAGTAATCAATATAACTAGCAATGGTGCCATAAACACTTTAATCATATCTGGAACATACTTATAAACATATTTCTCAATATAAGACATTACCCATACAATTAAAATAGCAGTTACAAGCTGAGAAGAATATTTTGCTAATGATAATGGTATTCCTAAAAAGTATACAGGTTTTCCTGCTGCTACTAAAGAAACCCACTCTGGATGAAGCATTGATAAACAAACAAATGATGCTAAATACTGATTACATTTAAATATTTTTGCTGCTGAAAACGCCACAAATACTGGCATAAAGTAGAAACCTGTATCAAAAATAAATTTTAATATAATAAATGTTTGAGATGATTTGTCTAAGATTCCAAGTAAACTTAAAATTAAAAGTAATACCTTTCCCATTCCTGCTCCAGCAAGTAATGGTATCATTGGTGCAATGGATCCGGTAATAACTGATAAAACTCTGTCTACAATTCCTTCCTTTTTCTTCTCATTATTGTCCTTTGATGAATCTAATTTAGCAATTTTCATTATTTCTTTATAGACTTTATCTACATCGCTACCAATTACTAATTGATATTGTCCTCCCTTTTTTACTAGAGACAATACCCCTTTTATTGACTTAACTTCTTCATCATTAGCCTTTTCTTCAGACTTAATATTAAATCTTAATCTCGTTGCACAATGCACTAGAGAATTAATATTTTCCTGTCCTCCTATAGCTTTTAAAATTTCACTAGCCATTTTTTCATAATTCATTTTAAAGTCCTCCATTTCTTATTTTATAAAATGAAGGTTTAGCCAACCTAATGTTACTATCCAACAATAAATATTTTATTTTTGTAATCCCCTCCTTTTATAAAGATTTATTAAAAAATTATCTAACTCTTATGTAAAAAAATATAGAAAGTGTGTGAAATACATAAGCATTATCACTAATTATAAAACTCCTATAAATTGTATTTATTCATCACTTATAAGCTTTGCAATATGTATTGTAAGATATAGAATCTCATCTTCATTTAAATAAAAATAATACTTTTTTTCAATGAATTGTTTTATCTTCAAGCTGCATAAATAAGCTTCCTTATATTCTTCTTTTATAATATCTAACAGATTATTATTAATACTATCATTTTTATTAGATTTTTTTGAAAAAACTCTATATCCAAAAAATTTTAAATGAGTAATAAACCGATAATAATTATATGAATCTGTATTAAAGTCACGATTAAAATAATATTTAATAATATTTGTGATATTTTGTATAAATCCAGTTATCTCATATACATCCTTAATATTATTGCTGACTTCAGCACTAACAATATGAAGTGCTATAAAACCGGCTTCATCTTCATCCATAGTCAAACCATAATTTTTTTTAATCATATCAATTCCATATAATCCAATCTCATATTCATTTTTATAAAAATGTTTTATTTCCCATAATAACTTATTCTTTAGTATAACTCCTTTATTATATCGTTCAATACTAGTAGTTATATGATCCATCAAAGAAATATATAATGAATCATCAAGTTCTATAGATAATTTCTGTTTTGCATATTGTACAATATCATGGCAAAGTTCAATATATTCTGTAGGAATACTACTTAAAATATCAACAAGATGATTGGAATATTCCATAGAACTTAAAATAAATTTCTTGGTAATTTTACTTTCTTCGATAAAATCACCTTTTCTCTTACCATAGGCTATTCCTTTTCCCATTATAATTATTTCTTTTCCTTTATCATCAAATGTTATTACAGCATTATTATTTAAAATCTTGTTTATTACCATAAAAACCTCCCCAAAAGCAAAAAAACCTATTTCCAGACATAACAAAATATCTGTAAATAGGTTTTGTGTAGCAAGCTAATCACTATTACAATCCATATCTTACATCTGTATTGTACTATATTACAACGTTAGTTGTCAACGATTTCTTATTTAATATCTGCCATAAATTCACTACCTTTATTTATACATTTTCAATAAAATCGTTGAAATTATCTCTTTTTTCAAATCTAGTATTATTACCTAATAAATGGTATATCCTATATTTGATATCATTTGAATAAAGGCTGCAAAATACTATCTTACCAATAACTAAATTTTAATATATACTTTTCATTTTTTAATACCCTTTCTTGTATCTCTTCTAATAAACAGAGTTCTTGGCTTCAGAGGAAGTTTTACTCCCACTTTGAAGAAAAGCAGAGAATCCAAATCTTTGATTTGGTGGGAATCGCTTTCACAGAGTGCGATGAGAGTATTAGAGCAGGTAGTCATCGAATAAAAAATAATATAAAAAATAGTAAATTCTAATTTTTTTTCATCTATTACAGCCCCTCCAAACATACTTATTTTCATTACTTATCTATATTATAACCTTTATTCATATACTTTAGAATATAGCTATATAATAAATTATTTAGTTCTTTTTCGTTCCAACTATTGGATTTAATTCTTTATTATATGCTTTTATAGTAAAAACATTATATCCAATAACTCTTATCCAAATGTATATTAAGCTTGTATTATTGACTTAAACAATGTTATTTAGTTAAAATGTTATTGGAGGTGAAATACATGAAAAAGTTAATTAAAGTTGTTGGTGCTATTATTGAAAATGAAAATAATGAAATCTTATGTGCCTTAAGATCAACTAAAATGTCTCTTCCTAACCTATGGGAATTTCCTGGTGGTAAGATCGAAAAAGGTGAATCTTTAGCTGATGCTATAGTTCGGGAAATTAAAGAAGAGCTTGATTGTACTATAATCTTTATAGATGTTTTTAATGAAAATACTCATGAATATGATAAATTTATAGTTAATCTAACTACTGCTAGGTGTAAATTAATAGAAGGGGAACCCACTGCTAATGAACACGATAAACTTATTTGGATTCCTAAAGAAAATTTAATTTCTCTAAATTGGGCTCCTGCTGATATTCCTGCTGTAGAGCAGTTAGCTAAAGAAAAAATGTAGCACCGCTAATAATAGTGCTACATCTTTTTCTTTATATGCCTATGATATTATGTAATCATAAATATCTTCTCTTGCTTTCGTAATCAATTTATATCTTATTTCTACAGCTGTTTTTGTAGTATTTTTCATTGTAAATTGATGTGGCTTCCCTACTGTTTTTATTTTTCCTAGAAAGTAGAATTCTTTTGAAATTTTATCATCTTTATTTTTTCTTACAAACAAAGTCATTTCTACTCCATCTTTTTCTGCATTATATGCTTGAACAATATCTTGAGATTCTATAGTTCTACCTGACTTTGAAATTGCTATTAACTGTGATTCTGATTCAAATCTATCCTCATAATTTATAGTCTTTTCTATATCATCTGACTTATCATAGTTAATAAATACAGGATAAGTTTTAGTAATTTTATCATATTTATAGCCACCAATATTTAAAGCTACTTCCCCCTGCTCCCATTCTAACAGCCTGCACACATCTTCATATGTATATTTTTGATATAATTGAAAGTTAGTATTCATATACCTATTACTATAATTTTTATTATATCTACTTAATCCAAAATCTATTAATTCCATAACCATTTCTTTAAAATAAATATTTTCAATACATTTTTTAAACTCAGATGAAATTATATAATAGTTATATTTTCTTTCTAAAAAGATACATTTTGAATAAGTCTTTTTAGCCGATCCCGTTGGGAATTCATTTGTTGATACATTAATTACATTTGTTTCAGTAATTTCTTTAAAATCTATATTATGCATTTCTTTAAGCTCATGTTTTAACTCACCTATTAAATCTACTTTGTTATGTATTATATTTTTAATTATTATAAGTTCGTGTGGTCTTTTACCTGAAGCTAACTTTTTAGAAATAAACTCAATAAATAAAGCCTCTAGATCATTAAGCTCTACAGTATATTCTTTGTCATACTTTTTTAAGAAATTATAATAGGACCCTAACTTAGTCCCAAAAATTCTTAATGGATCTATAGAATCAAATTTATCAAAATCACTTAAACTAGGTATTCTGCCAATTTTTTGTTTAAGATTAAAATAACTTTCTTTAATTAACTTTATATTATTAAAATTGGCTAAATCTATTGATTCAAATATTTTCTTTTTCGATACTTCATCGAAATTAATAGTAGAACAACCTGGTATAACCCTTGTACCTTCCATAACATACTTTCTAATAGTATCTTTATTAAAAGTTCTATCCCCTGATAAAGCTATTGGAATTAAAAAGTTACTGTTATAATTACCTACAAAATCTATTATTACAACATACTCTTTAAATTTATTTTTTCTAAGCCCTCTACCTAATTGTTGTACAAATATTATTGAGGATTTAGTTGGTCTTAACATTACAACTTGGTTTACAGAAGGAATATCTACTCCCTCATTAAATATATCTACTGTAAAAATATAATCTAATGAATTTAAAGTTTCATCCTGCTCTAATCTTTCAATAGCTTTTTCTCTTTCCTCTTGTAAGCTTTCTCCTGTTAAGGCAACAGTTTTATATCCCTTTGTATTAAATATATCTGAAAGCTCTTTAGCTTCCTTTTTATCACTGCAGAATATTAATCCCTTTACTCTTTCACCACAATATCCATAAAAATTTATTTTATCGATAATATGCTTTACCCTTTCCTCTGCTACCAAATATTTAAATTCAATCTTATCATCTAACTCAATTCCGTCAATTGTAACATCAGAAACTCCAAAGTAATGGAATGGACAAAGTAAATCCTCTTCTAAGGCTTGCTGCAATCGTATTTCATATGCAATATTATAATTAAACATTTTGAATATATCAAAATCATCACTTCTTTCGGGTGTTGCTGTCATACCTAAAAGAAATTTAGGATTAAAATAGTTAACTATCTTTTGATAGCTATTTGCACCTGCTTTATGAACTTCATCTATTATAATGTAATCAAATTCATTTTTATCAAAGGATTGTAATATTTCATCCTTTGACAATGTTTGAATTGTAGAAAAAATAAAATCCTTGTCCACATCCTTGCTAGTACCTGATAATATTCCCATACTTCTTGTATCACCAAATACTTTTCTAAAACTATTTAAGGCCTGTTTTCCTATTTGCTCTCTGTGTACAATAAATAATGCTCTTTTAGGATTATAATTTCTAAGTTCAAAGGCAGATAAATAGGTCTTACCTGTTCCAGTTGCAGAAATTAAAAGACCTCTATCTTGTCCATTTTCTTTAAGTCTTTCTAATCCTTGTATTGCTTCTACTTGCATCTTGTTAGGCTTTAGCTTATATTGAGCAAGTCTAGGAACCTTACTTTTTCTAGTAAACTCAACTTGCTTTCTATATATATCCTCATAAGTTTGAATCCATTCAAGAGTTAGCTTATCAGCCTCATTCCAAAGTTGATTAAACTCTGAAATAACTCCTTCTGTTAATGAGCCTTCTTCTAAAGATGAAACCTTTAAATTCCACTCCTTATTTTTAGTTAAGGCTGTTTGTGTTAAATTCGAGCTACCTACTATTAATTTATAATGATCTCTATATCTAAAAATATATCCTTTTGTATGAAAATTCTCTTTGCTGTATAACTTAATTTCTATATTAGGAAATTCTAAAAGCTTTTTTAATGCCTTTGGTTCACTAAAATTCAAATAATCAGTAGTTAAAATTTTACCTTTAATTCCCTTTTTATTTAAGACTTTCAAGGTTTCTAATAAAGGAAGTATTCCACTATTGGTGATAAAAGCAATAGATATAAAAAATTCCTCACATTTATTAAGCTCAGATATTATTTCACTTAACACTTTACTCCCTTTAGAATAATCATTAACAACTAACTTTGGAGTTAAAGCTAAATTTGAATCTATTAATTTATTAACTAATCCTGCTTCGCTAGCTTTTAATATCTCATTTTTTATTAAATTGTCATTACCATTTTCTATAGATTTAAATTCAATATTATCTGTAATTGTAACCATTTTATTTCTAGTCATTATATCCATTTTTACCTCTTACTTGAACTAAATTCTATAATTCATTATACCATATAAAATTCCAGTAGCTATATATTAATAACTACTGGAGTTTATTTTTACCCCTACATTTTTTTTACAAGTAGCTGTTACCCCTTACTTACTTATCATGTGTAACTATACCATTTCCACTTACAGGTATGGTATCTCCTAGATGTTTAGGTTTTGGTTTAATTAAATTAACATTAAAATAGTCCTTTACTCTTGCTGCAATTTCTCTAGTTTTATATTTATCTATTCCCCAATAATTTCTTTGATCTGAATTTACTCCATAGGCATCTAATCCAAGTTGTCTTGCTATATACACAGCCCTCATAAGATGGTATTGTTGAGTTACAATTATTATTTTTTTAGCTTTAAAAATCTCTTTTGCTCTATACATACTTTCATAGGTACTAAATCCAGCATGATCTAAAAATATATCCTCCTTTTTAACCCCTTTCTTTTCAGCAACTTTCTTCATTCCATTTACTTCATCATAATTAGCTTGTCCATGGTCTCCGCTAAATAATAGTTTTTTCGCCTTGTTATTTTTATATAAATCTATTCCAACTGCTACTCTATCCTCTAACATATCACAAAGTTTACCATTTGGCTTGACATAAGCTCCTAATACTAAAATTGCCTCTGCTTCTGGAACATCTTTAGGATTTACAATGTATTTTTTACTTTCTGATCTTACCCTAAAATCAATAAAAAATATTGCTGCTGTCCCCATTAAAACTATTACCATAATAACCATGAATATCCTTTTTATTTTGTTTTTCAAAGTTTTGCACCTCCACTGATATACCCCGACATAACTATTCATAAGATTTCTAGTATTCATTATTTGTTATACTATCATCATGTTTATAATATCTTTTATATAATCCTCAATTAACATCTCCTGATATCCCGCTAATCCCTTTTCCTTAATTCTTTCTATTAAAAATGATGATTCATCATTTTTAATATTGTCTAATTTAGCTTTGCTAGTATGTGATATCTCTTTATGTGATATTATTTTCAAATAATCCTCTACGCTAAATCTCCAAAACTTAAGTTTATCACCATATCTCATTTTCAATTTATTAGCTATAATAATTCCCTCTGGGCCAAAATCTCCAGAGTAATAAATTTCATCCACATCCTCAATTATCTTATCTAGCAAAATAAGTAATGAAAATTTTAGTTGTCCGCTTGTACATATAACTATATATAAACTCTAACTCAACACTTTCCTTGTAAGCCTTAAGTCCAAAGGTAACAGTAAAACTAGAAATATCATCCTTTAACAATCCAGCAGAATATAAAAGCTCCACAGTTTCCTCTGCATCTACAGGATTTTCTCTTTTTAATTCATAACAAATTCCATGTATCAAGATTTTACCTGCTGGTTTATTCACATCAAAATAATGAGGATCCTTTGTAATTTTAGTAGAAAATATAGGTAAACTTTCTGAATCACAAAAACTAAAAGTAATTTTATCTGTATAAATGTCTACTATATTTATTTAATATAATTGCTAATTCAGAAGTTATGGATGATGAGTTATTAGAAAATATTATAACTCTACAGTATAAATATCTTTTTTTCCTACTACAATAACTAAGGCTTTCTTTAAATTATCTGTTCCAAGTTCCTCTTTTACCATTTTACTTTCAGCATATCCCTTAAGCTGGTTTAGTCCTTCTTCTTTTACTTTTTCTAAGGTATTTTTATCACTTTCCTTTATATATTTTAGTTCTATAATCCACTGAAATTTAGTTATATCTTTAAACTGAATCTTTCTTTTAAGCATTATATCTACGTAGCCCTTATTATTCTCATCTTCACTTTTTATAAAATAAGTGCTGTCTACACCTAATAATGTAAGTAGTATCATCTTTATATTTTTTTCATCCATTTTTATTAAATCTCTATTAGATAAATCCTCTAATATAGTACCTACAAGTTCTATCAAAGGCTGAATATTTCCATAAACCCTCATTTGGATTATTGCATCCCTAACATCTTTCATCTGTATATTATAATCTTCATTTATTCTTTGGAAATATTGTTCCCAATATATTGTCTTTATAACATAGTTAGGTATCTTGAGAACTGTTCCTCCCAATCCTTGGCCTTTTATAGTTAACATTCCAAGATAAAATAATAAGGATTTAAAGTTTTCTTTTACACTATACATAGTATGAATATTAAATCTATCTACTAACATAGTGGAAGTTTCCCCTGTAGTCATTATTTCTTCTAAAGCTTCTCTATCGTTAAAATTATAAGCTAACTGATTAACTTTTCCATAATCAGTTTTCACATTATTATCTATCATCTCTTTAGGATAGCGATCATATAATGAATAATTATTAAGAAAATACATAGACATATCTGGATTAAAAACTGATTTACTATCTTCATTAAATTTATACCCATTATAATATTCCGTCATATCAGTACATATCTTTTTCCTAAGTTCTTTATCTTTTATTCCAACTTCATCCATAATGCAAGAAATTTCATCCCTTGTAAACCCCATCATAGCGTTAAGATTTTGATCTAATGTATAGTTCATAGTAATGTTAAATCCACTAGTTAAATCATCTAGCATTATTGGACTTACCCCAGTCATAAATATTCTATTAAAATTATCTGCTGTAGCATCTTTTATAGCTTTATAAAATACCTTAACAAAACCTTCACCATGGAGTATTCCACTATAAGTACTTTGTTTTCCTCCTGTAATCAATTCATTAACAAAATTATCATATTCATCTATTAAAACAAATACAGGTATATTTATTTTAATAGCTAATAAAGATATATATTGTACTATTACTTCTGCACTTTCCATTCCTTTGGGAATAGTATCAACATCTAATAAATTTGAATATTTATTTATAAATTTTATTGCAGATAACAAAACTTTTGAGTTAAAACTATTTCTTAATTCTTCTTCACCATGTCCTGCATCTACTCCAGCAAAACTTATTTTCCACACAAGGAAACTATTTTTTTCTTCTGTAGGATTTTTACCTATATATAAATCACCAAATAATTCTTCAAATTTATCCTTTTTATTTATATCATAATAATTTTCAAGCATAGATATAAAAAGACTTTTACCAAATCTTCTAGGTCTTATAAAAAAATTGTAGGGAGCATATCTATCTAATAACTCTATATAAAAAGTCTTATCCACATAAAGATAATTCTTTTCTCTTAAAACTTCAAAGTTAGAAATCCCATAAGGTATTCTTTTCATTTACCATCACTCCTTATTTAATTTCATCTATTCTTTGCCAATCTATTTTTTCTAGCGTTTAAATCAATATTTAATTTATTTATAGTATACCCTATATTTAATAACATTTGAATAAAAGGCAGAGTTTTATAGAGTTTCTAAAAATGTTCTTGCCGCTGGAGATAGTGATACACTTTTTAAATAACAAAAGCCTATATTACGCTTAGGGATAGGCTCTTTAGTCTTTACCTCAAACAAAATTTCTTTTTCTAAGTATTCTAATGAAAATTCCTTTACAACACAGGCTATTCCTAGATTTATCTTTGCAAATTGTAATAATAAATCATGAGCACCAAGTTCTATTTCTGGGCTAATATTAACTCCCTTTGACAATAAATAGTTTTCTACATATTGTCTTGAGTTAGATTTGCCATCTAATAATATAAGGGGCATTTTTGAGATTTCTACAAAATTTAAAGGCTTGGATATAGTTTTGTTAAACTTTTCCCCACAAACAAATATGTCCTGTATTTCCATACACTTCTTAAATTCCAAAGCAGAATCTTCTATTGGTAAGTTACAGATGGCCAAATCAATATCTCCCGTTTTAACTAAGTTGCACAACTCTACAGTAGTCCCATTTAATATTTTTAATTTTACATTTGGATATTTTATATGAAATTTTTCTAAATAAGATAGTAGAAAATACTTAGAAGTAGTATCTCCTACCCCTATTTTTAGATCTCCTATCATAAGATTTTTTGAATCTGACATCTTTTTTTCTCCTGCTTCTATTAAACTTATAGCAGAAGTTACATATTCAAATAAAATTTCACCTTCATTAGTTAAAATAACTCCTTTAGGAGTTCGTGTAAAAAGTCTTATATCTAATTCCTTTTCTAATTGCATTATGGATTGGCTTACGGCCGGTTGTGTCATATATAACTCCTTAGCTGCCTTTGAAAAGCTTTTGCACTTTCCCACACAACCAAATACTCTATATAAGTCTAATTTACTTATCATATAACCCCTCCTTATACCCACTATATATACTATTTATTTTACTTATACCATAAAAATGTTGTATATTACAAGTATAGGAAGTAATTTTAATTCAAAATTTTTTTGAAATTAAGGAGAGATAAATTTGGAAAGAGTAGTTGGAACTGTTGTTAGAGGTCTTCGTTGCCCTATTATTAACGAAGGAGATTGTATAGAAAATATCGTTGTTGATAGCGTATTAAAGGCTTCTAAAGTTGAAGGATTTGAAATAAATGATAAAGATGTTGTTACTGTAACAGAATCTGTTGTTGCTCGTGCCCAAGGTAACTATGCTACAATAGATCAAATTGCAAAGGATGTAAAATCAAAATTTGGTGATGATACTATAGGAGTAATATTCCCAATACTAAGCCGTAACCGTTTTGCTATATGCCTTCGTGGTATTGCAAAGGGTGCTAAAAAAATTGTTCTTATGCTTAGCTATCCATCTGACGAAGTTGGTAATCATCTTGTTGATATAGACATGTTAGATGAAAAAGGAATAAATCCTTGGAGTGATGTTTTAACTGAAAAACAATTCCGTGATTGTTTTGGAGAAGTTAAACATACATTTACTGGAGTTGATTACGTTGAATACTATAAATCTTTAATTGAAGAATATGGCGTTGAATGTGAAGTTATATTCTCAAATAATCCAAAGACTATATTAAACTACACAAAGAACGTTCTTACTTGTGATATACACACAAGATTTAGAACTAAAAAAATACTTAAAAACAATGGCGGAGAAAAAATATACAGCCTTGATAATATATTATCTTCATCTGTTGATGGTGGTGGTTTTAATGAAAACTATGGTCTTTTAGGTTCAAATAAATCTACTGAAGACACAGTTAAATTATTTCCTCGTAACTGCAAACCTGTTGTAGATAATATACAAGCTAAACTTAAAGAGAAAACAGGTAAAAATGTTGAAGTTATGATTTATGGAGATGGAGCATTTAAAGATCCTGTAGGTAAGATATGGGAACTTGCTGATCCAGTAGTTTCACCTGCTTATACAGAAGGACTTGAAGGAACTCCAAACGAAGTTAAACTAAAATACCTTGCTGACAATGACTTTGCTCATTTAAAAGGTGATGAACTTAAAAAAGCTATATCTGAATATATAAAAAATAAAGAAGATGATCTTGTAGGTTCTATGGCTTCTCAAGGAACTACACCAAGAAGACTTACAGACCTTATAGGTTCACTTTCTGACTTAACCTCTGGAAGTGGAGACAAAGGTACTCCTATAATATTCATACAAGGTTATTTTGACAACTATACTAAATAAAAACCTATGAAAAATAAATTTCTATATTTAATGTTTAAAACAAACAGCCTAAAATTAAGGAATTATAAAGCCTCATGCAAATGCATGAGGCTTTTCAAAAATGCGACTAAAAAATTCTTTTTTAGTTATTTGATTTTAATTTTGTCTTATCAATTAAAGATACTAAAAATCCAAAAATACATGCCACTGCTGCGATAAAATATACCCATCTCATACCATAGATGAATACGTCTCCTCTTCCTTCCACATAATTTAATACTCTATAACCTATTTTATAACTCATTCTGTTATACAATATGGTGGTTGAAATTGAAACTCCAAAAATAAATCCTAAGTTTCTAATAAGAGCATTTACACCACCTGCTATTCCTAATTTAGTTTTTTCAACTGATGACATAACTAACGAATTATTAGGAGATTGAAATAATCCATTTCCTAATGCTACTACAGATAACAATAATGTAATCATTAGAAATGTTGATTGTTCATTTAAAAATGCCATACAAAATAATCCAATAGATGCCACTACAATGCCTGCTAATGTAAGTTTTTTACTTCCCATTTTATCTGATAAATATCCACTTATTGGAGCTACAATACTTAAAACAATAGGATATGCCATCATTATAAGTCCTGTTTTGCCTGGTGATAATTTTAATACATCTTGAAGATAAAATGGTTGTATAATGTTTATGCAACTTATTCCTATAAACATTACAAAAGCACTAAATATATTAACAGAAAATACTCTATTTTTAAATATCGCCAAGTCCAACATAGGATTTTCAATTTTTAATTCTAATATAATAAATACAATGAAACATATTGCTGATACTATAAATGATATAATTATACTAATATGATTATATCCTATTTGCTGACCTTTAAGCATTGCCCAAAATAAAGCAACTATGCATATAATAAAAAGAATTGCTCCTTTAATATCTAGAGATTGATCACTTTTTACCTTATCCTTAGGTAAATATTTCATTGCTGCTATAAATGCTACTAATCCTATAGGAACATTTATCAAGAATATATATTCCCAACTTACTACTGATATTATTAATCCTCCTAAAGGTGGCCCAAGTAAAGTTCCAAGTGCAACAGAAGTTCCAGAAATTCCAAGTGCCCTTCCTCTTTCATTAGGTGGAAATGTATGTGTTATAATTCCTTGACTTGTAGACATAGTCATTGCTGCTCCTATCGCTTGAACAATTCTTGAAAATATTAAAAAATTAAGTGTAGTTGATATTCCACATAAAAAAGATCCCAAAACAAATATTATAAATCCATATTTAAATACACTTGTTTTTCCTTTTATATCTCCTAATCTTCCAAATATAAGTATAGCTGCAGAAATTACTATAAGATAACTTGTAACAACCTGTTGGATACCTGCCATAGATGTATAAAGTTCTTTTGCCATAACTGGTAAAGCTACATTTACTATGCTACTATCAAGACATGCCATAAACGGTGACATAACTACTATAGCAAGTATTATCCAATTATTTTTATATGTATTAGTTTCTTCTTTAGTTCTATTAACCATATGTAGTTTTCCTCCTCTTTAGTTCTATTAGTTTTTAGCTTTAGACTCCTTAATATTCATATACATATTTTTTAGTAAACATTCTACGGTTTCTTTCTCTTCCTCTGTTAAGCCATTAGTTATTATATGTAACCAACCATCTGAGGCTTTCCTAATTTCTGGAACAACAGCCTTAGCCTTTTCTGTAAGATATAATTTATATGCTCTTACATCTTTACTATTTATAATTTTTTCTACATATCCAAGTTCTATAAGCTTTTTTATAGCTCTAGCAGAAAGAGCCTTATCTACTTTTACATACTCACTTAAAGCATTTTGATTTATGCCTTCATTGTCATATAGTACCAAAATAAAAGGATATGTTCCTGAACTTAACTCATACTTCTTTAAGGCTTCATCTAAATAACCTTGTGACGCTCTATCTATCATTGCTATATATTTGTTTAAAAGATTTCTTTTTTTCATATATACTCCCCCTATAGTTGACTTATCAACCGTTTTTCAATATATCACAATATAGTTGATTAGTCAACTATATCTAAGATGAAATTTTTGTACTTTTATATACAATTTATTTATATTCTCTTATAATTTAAAAACCTGCATCTAAAATTAAGATGCAGGTAATTTTATTCTTTAAAATGGCTCGAATCCTTGCTCACTCCACCATTCTTCCATTAATGTTTCATATTCTTTATAAAATTGTTCTAAGTGACTTTGTTCCCACTTAGCTAATTCTTCATATATTACTTTAGCCTCCTGAACTTCTGTATCTTTAGCAGCCTTTTTATAAAAGTCTACAGAATCTCTTTCCATTTGAATCCCTATACCAAATACTGACACTGCTTTTGAAGCACCTTCCCTATCTAAATTTTCCCAAGCAAATATCTTTGGTGAAGCTACTTGAATCTCTTTTAAGTCTATGCTATCCACTTTATTATCTTTTAGTTTAGTGAATAAATCTTTTAACCATTTCACATGTTTTAATTCTTCTTCTGCCAATTCTAGGAATGCTTTTTTAGCCTCTTCTGAATTTGTATCTTTTGACACCATTTTATAAAATTCATAACCTTCATTTTCATTTATTATAGCCTGCTTAATAGTCTTTAATTCTTCCTTATTCATAATTTTACCTCCTATATTTATAGTAAGTTCTGTGAAATTATATGAACATTGATTACTCTGAGCTTTTTGAAATATAGTGATTTTGGCACAAAAATATTATCTACCAGAAATGAGAGCAGAATCAATAAACAAATCTAATGAAAAAAATATCCATCTTTGCCCTATATGTAGCATATTTATAAACTACTATAATCAATAAAATCCAATAAAATATAAATCTTATATTTTTAATACCTAATATAAATAATAGAGTAATCTTATTATTTACAAAACTATTTTTTCATAATTAATTAATGTAACCTTGTAATACACAATTTACACCCTATATTTTTTTACTTATAAAATTAATATGAATATATTATATCATATTATGTATTTATTCCTCACCAAATATTCTGAATTTTTCTATAAAATTCTACCTAGGATTTTATATGTAATAAATACCACTGTTTTTAACATAATTGAATTTTTACTGAATCATGTTTAAATTTCATTGTTAACTTTTTATTTCCGCCCAAAATAAAAAAATGACTCCTGTTAATACAGAAATCATCTTTTTTTATATTTATATTAATTTATTTCTTAATCTGTTTTGTTGAATTATTCTTTCTTCTGTTGTTGCTATATCTCCAATTTCCACCCTGTCTTTTAGTGGAAGATTTTTCATTAAAATTATCTTTAGTGTTTTCCTTCTTAATTTCACCCTCATTAATATGTCTTATTTTATAAGGATGATCTTCCACTACTGGTATCTCCTTATTGATAAGTTTTTCAATAGCTTTAAGGGATTTTGTTTCTTCAATATCACAAAAAGAAATTGCAACACCTTTAGCTCCAGCTCTTCCAGTACGTCCAATTCTATGAACATAAGTTTCAGGAATATCTGGCAAATTATAATTAAATACATGGGATAGTTCATTAACATCTATACCTCTTGCTGCTATATCTGTTGCAACTAAAACTCTAATCTTACCTTCCTTAAAATTATTTAAAGCACGCTGTCTTGCATTTTGTGACTTATTGCCATGAATAGCTTCAGCTTCTATACCTGCTTCAACAAGATCTTTTGCAATCATATTTGCTCCACGTTTTGTTGTTGAAAATACCAAAGCAGACTCTATAGATTTATCTTTAAGCAAATGTTTAAGTAGAGCTCTCTTTTGCTTTTTACGAACATGATATACTTCTTGTGTAATAGTATCTACCGTAGATGAAACTGGTGTAACTTCTACTCTTATTGGATCTTTTACAATAGAATCTACTAGCTTTGTAATTTCAGATGGCATGGTTGCAGAAAATAATAAATTTTGCCTAGCCTTAGGTAACTTTGATATTATTTTTTTAACATCATGGATCATCCCCATGTCTAGCATACGATCTGCCTCATCTAAAACAAAACATTCTATGTTACGTAAATCAATATACTTTTGATTAAATAAATCAAGCATTCTTCCTGGAGTTGCAATTAGTATATCCACTCCTTCTCTTAGTGCCTTTGTTTGAGGATTTTGTGATACTCCACCAAAAATAACTGCACTTTTAAGATTTATATATTTACCATAGCATTCAAAGCTTTCCCCTATTTGAATAGCAAGTTCTCTAGTAGGGGCTAATACCAATGCTCTAATAGTTCTAGGATTTTTATTAACCTTCTTATCCTTAGAAAGATTTTGTAATACAGGAACTGCAAAGGCTGCTGTTTTTCCAGTACCGGTTTGGGCACAACCAACCAAATCTCTTCCATCTAATATATAAGGAATAGATTTTTCTTGTATTGGGGTAGTTTTTTTATACCCTTCTTCTTTTAAAGCCTTTTGAATAGGCTTAATTATCTCTAAATTTTCAAATAACATCTTTTCTCCTTTATCTTTTGCAATTACAAATTTTAGTTTTATTTATATTATTTAAACTATTTAACAAATTACAATACACATTATTATAACATATCCTATTAACTTAATTTAAAACCATAATCTAAAATAAATTTATTAAACTGGAAATTATTCATCATTTTGAAAGTTATTTATATAATTCTGGCTTTTT
Source organism: Clostridium botulinum (assembly GCF_001276985.1). Taxonomy (GTDB): domain Bacteria; phylum Bacillota; class Clostridia; order Clostridiales; family Clostridiaceae; genus Clostridium_F; species Clostridium_F botulinum. The sequence continues at coordinate 253,090 of NZ_LHUL01000004.1, read as the reverse complement.
ACTTTTTTATAACCTAATAATACCACCTTTAATTCGTAAACATTGTATTTTGATCATAATTATTGAAACTATGTTGTATAAATATATATAACGGAAAGAAAAAAATATATACTTACTTCTTCGTTATCTTTTACTTCCAAACCAAAGGTCATTGGAGCTACATATGGATATTCATCATCATGAAATGCTACATGACAGACTTTACAAGCCTTCATTACCTTTACAATATCATGAAACTCGGTAATTGCTCTATCGCGTCTTCTCATTTTAGAGGCCCTCCTCATTCGTAAAAACATAACGCCAAATAAGCGAAAGGACAGCAATCCCACAAGTTGTACCGGTGGGGATTGCTGTCATAGATACATCAAACAGAGCACCTTACTCTATCGGGCTTGTTGGGAAAAAATATTAGAGTAGTTCGGAGCTTCAGCTCGCTCTTTATCGGTATAGCTGCGAAGGGATGACACTACCGTGATGGTGTAGCTTTCAAAAATAGAATCACGCCCTTGTTGTTGAGCCATGCGGTGTTCAACAATATTACGCCATTTGCTTACTGCATCATCATCTTCCCAAACGGATAGGCTAAGTATTTTTCTCTCATTTACTAAACTTGAAAATCCCTCAGAGTGAATAAAGCCATCTATTTTTACCAGCTCGTGTTTCAATACTTCTAAGAATTTTTCTGTAAACATAATTTACCCCCTATAATAATTAACGCCTGATAGTTAACAACGTCTAACTCTATTGGTATCTTTGCTATTTTTATTACTTCATTATACTTTATTAAGTGTCTTATAGCATAGAGACGATTTAGAACATTTTATAGGATACGGTTGTTTTAAATTGTGTTATAATAATAGAAAAAATTGTGAGGAGGGTGAAAGATGCTGTACATTGACCGTGGGAGCAATATACCCATATATCAGCAAATTTATGAACAAATGAAACGGGACATTATAAGCGGAAATTTACCTGTGGAATCACGCGTCATCTCCACACGAGTGCTGGCCAGCGAATTGCAGGTCGGCAGAAACTCGGTAGAAAATGCCTATGATCAACTTAGATTGGAAGGATATATCACGAGTATACCGGGGTCTGGGTATATCGTGAACAAGTTGGAGTTTGATTTGATTCAGAAATCACCCAAGGAGCAACGGCAAAGCAAGCTGTTGACGGAACATCTCGCCGTGCTCCCCGATAAAATCAAATACAGCTTTCAATATGGCGAGCTTGATGAAACCAATTTTCCAAAGAAGCTCTGGCGGACGTATGTGGCGAACGTTCTGGATGAACCGCTGGCACATTCAATGCACAGTTACGGAGATGGGAAAGGTGATCCTCAGTTGCGCCAGCAGATAAAGCAATATCTTTATCACAGCCGGGGAGTACAATGCGAAACAGAACAGATTATCCTTTGCAGCGGTACGCAGTCTGCATTGGAGACCATTATAAGAATTTTTTCGGGCAAGAAAGCCGTAGCGATGGAAGAACCATGTTATGACGGTGCAAGAGCAGTATTTCAAAGCAACGGCTTTAAAATACTGCCTGTTCCGGTTCGTGAAGACGGCATTGATTTACAAAAACTTTCGTCACAATCGATTCCAATGGTTTATCTCTCTCCCTCACACCAGTTCCCGACAGGGGCGGTTATGCCTATTCATAACCGGATGGAGGTATTAAATCTTGCACACCAGCGAGACATGATGATTATTGAGGATGACTACGACAGCGAGTTTCGGTACAAGGGAAGACCCATTCCGTCACTGCAATCTATCGATCAAGCTGGGCGCGTGATCTATGTTGGGACTTTTTCTAAGGCTTTATCACCGGGGCTGCGAATATCCTACTTGGTGTTGCCAACTTGGCTATTAGCTGCTTATCAGGAGAAATACAGAGGATATCAATGCACGATTCCGCTGATTGAGCAAAAGGTACTCCTACATTTCATGCAAGACGGGCATTGGGAAAAACATATCCGCAGAGTTTGCCTGAGTCAGAAAAGAAAGCATGATACCCTGATTGTCGCTATCCAGCAGATCATAGGCGACCGAGTTCGGATTTACGGTCATCATGCCGGGTTGCACATATTACTTGAGTTTGTGGATGAACAGCAAGAGGACACTCTTGTACAAAAAGCTATGCGGTATGGTGTTCAGGTGCGCCCAGTATCTCCATTCTGGCTGGAAAAGGGCCGTTATTCGGGCAATGCTGTCGTGCTGGGATATGGAAAGATAAAAGAAAAAGATATTGTACCTGCGGTAGAGCTTTTAAACAAGGCATGGTTTGAAGAGTGAATAGAACCGCATACACCGGCGTTTTTATAACTGAAACTTTTAAAACAGAAGCTTGCTGTACCTCGAATTGAATATCCAAAATTGAGAAGAAAGTTACCAAATGCCTATGCTAAAATTGTAATGGATGGAGGTGATGTTTTGTATTTTGAATATGGCCGCGAAGAAACTGAATTTTTAAAAAGCCGCGATGAATTGCTGGGGGCAGCAATTGACCGAATTGAGCATATATACCGGGCAGTCGATAACGATCTTTTTTCTTCTGTCGTTCATCATAACATCGGACAACAAATCTCCACTCGGGCGCAAGCGACAATCTGGAAAAGACTAGAGGATAGGTTGAAAATTGTCGATGCTGATGCTATCTGCTCTCTTGAATTAGAAGAACTTCAAAAACTGGGTATGACATTTAGGAAGGCAGAAAACGATCTCCGTGAATGTTTTCTGCCATGAATATTCTAACTGCTTTTCTCTCCAAAATTAGCTAATGCCTTACCATTTCCCGGGGTACGCTCCTTTGCATTTTTGCGCGACAGAAAATACATCGAACACAGTAGCATATGCGTAAAAAGCTACACCTTTAATCATTTAAAATCCTCCTTTGTACTAGGATACCACAAGCATTATTATTTGTGAAAGGATGGGTAGACCCATAGAAAATTAAACGGCTATTCCTTTATCCACGGCGCTTTCCTGTAAAATCATTTGAGCAAACCCGAAAAACACAGGTCCTAGAGAGTGCTTGAGAAGGAAAATTATATTGCTCATCGGTTTTGTCAAGATGCTGGAGAATGCGAGTGAGCGCATGTGACTTACCTGTTTCATCTTCAATAAATTCTACATTTCCACTGCCCATTACGCTGTCAAACCTCCAACTGTACGCACAAGGGTTTTCCCATGTTGTTTTGATCAATTCATTTACACAATCCATTTGAAAATACACTGCTGGATTTTTTCTTAAAATATCCATTTTTCTGCCTTCCATGGCACTATGAAGATACAAGATTAAGTCATCGCCTTCGCGATCATACCCAAAGTTAAGCGCTACAACATATGGCTTGCCTTCATCCACCATACCAACATGAACAGCACTACAATTTTCAATAACTTGGAAAATCTCGTTAATATCTTTTATTTCTCTTTCTTTTCGTCTCATACCATTGCCTCCTTTAATATTTACACCACATTACATACAGATAAATTCTAAATTGTACCGCATATGTTTTTAAGTATATTACAAAAACGTCCCTATGCTAAGAGCCGGAATGAACTTTTATTTAGGATACAGTTGCAAAAATAATATGGGTAACATTATCAGTTAGTTAAATATAAAACTTACTAAGTCCAAAACTGTATCCTATAAAAATGCCAATACCGTCTCTTATCAAGGGGACGGTATTACTGTATAATTGTTTATTATCTATAAAAAAATTTCTTAATACTATAACAAAATGCTTTCTGATTAAAAGCGTAGAAAAGATGTACGATTTCATAATCAGAGATAGAGTGGAAGCAGAGTTGAATCGATGAACTGGTATGGAATTGCAATAGGAATCGGATCGTTTTTCATTATTGGTGTATTACATCCAGTGGTGATTAAAGTAGAGTATTATTTTGGCAAAAAGGTGTGGCCTGCATTTTTATTGCTTGGGATTGATTGTAATGTTGTATCTCTAGCAGTAGGCCATATAGTTATATCTGTTCTGTTGGCTGTTTTGGTATTTCCCCTGTTTTGGAGCATCGGAGAACTACGTCAACAGAAGGAAAGGGTGAAAAAAGGATGGTTTCCGAAAAATCCGAAGAAGAAATAATTAAATATGAGTGCAGATCCAAATTAGTGAAATTTATTTACCTCACCGTGGGGCTGGTATTTTTGGGAATTGGACTGCTGGGTGTAGTGCTGCCGATTCTTCCTACAACGCCATTTCTACTAATCACTACTTATTGCTTTGCGAAAGGGTCTTCCCGGTTCCATCACTGGTTTTGTAATACCCATATCTATCAGAAGTATATAGAAAACTATATAAAGGAAAGAGCGATGACGCTTAAAGCAAAGCTTTCAATTTTAATATTCGCGTCCACCTTTGTGATGATTGCATTTGCCACGATCCGTATTTTACTTGCGAGATGTTTTCTCATTGCAGTCATGCTCTTTCACTGGTGGTACTTCTTTTTTCGTATTAAAACAAAATAGCTAACTACAGGAGGATATTGATATGCAATACAGAATGAAAACGCACCCTTTATCAGAAGAACAGTTGAATGATTTATTGTCAAGAGTACAAACGGGCAGCTTGGCAACCCTCAATGCAGACGGCACCCCATATAATACGCCAGTTCACTTTGTCCATATAAATGAGTGCATTTATGTGCATGGGCTGCCGAAGGGACAAAAGATTGACAATATCATTCGTGACAGTAAAGTAGGATTTACCATGTATGATATGCAGGAGCTCCTACTTGATGCAAACGGTAAGCCCTGTGATACGAATACAAAATATGAGAGTGCAATTGCAACAGGAAGCGCCGCTTTGGTCGAGGACATAGGAGAGAAAAAAATGGTGCTACAGAAAATTGTGGAAAAATATACTCCCCATTTGACGGACGCATCGCTTCCCGAAAATATGGTCCGAGGTACTGCCGTAATACGAATCAGCATCGCTGAGTTGACGGGCAAGTATTATGAATGATCTCTTTTTATAAATATTCGCCCTCGCACAGCAAATAACAAAAGCGAGCGTCAGACACAAATCCATTGTCTGGCGTTCGCTTTTTCCTAAATACAGATAAGTTTAGCTACTACAAACTCATCTGAAACCATCTGAGCTTGTATAGAGATATGAATACGTTCCATGGTATCTTCTTTCGGCATGGGATGCAATTTCAAATAATCGGCGCGAATCCGTTCTGCCATCTCAAAGGCAATCCAATCAATCGTAGTGCAATGTTCTGCCAGCTTGTCAGTCAAAAGCAACTCACGATACATCCCCGGCTTTTGTTCATGTAAATAATTTAGTCGAAGTAAGCCGTATTTTCCTAAGTTGTTAAGCAAGGCTTTTCCATCAATTTCAATATTAGGGTACAGCAATCCATCAATCTCTGTGTATTCAAATTTAAACTTTACCATAAAGCAAATCCTCCAATAAAGATTGTTTTAATTCATCGCTCATCGTTTGGCTATAGATTAAACAATTATGATTATGATTTTCGTAAACATCCTTATTGGAGGACTGCTAACTATCCAATCTGATTTTGTTATTCTTTTAGGTTTATATTTTTCAGCTTCAGCTTTAGCTTTTTCAGCTTCAGCTTCCGCATTAGCTTTATCTTGAGCTGCTTGCATAGCATCATTTTGTTTTTCACATTTATTTTTTAAACTAATTAATTCTTTATTATTAGGATCATTTTTTAAACCTTGATCTATAAAAGAAAGTGCATTGCCAAATTCATTATTTGATGCTTCTTTATTAGCTTTTTCTATCATATGTTTGGTCAAAAGTGGCTTACTCTCTTCAATTTTCTTTATTGCTTCTTTATAATTTTGTGTATCTTCTTTTGGTATTTTACTAAATAGATACATTGCAGATTCATAATTTTTATTCTTAAAACTATCCATACCTTCATTAAAATTATTGCTTGATTCATTTAATATTTTTGCTTTAGATAAATTTTTTCTAACACTTTTTATATCTTTAATTAAATTACCTACAGGTTTAATAAATATTATTTAGAACGTTTTAAAGTTTCTTTTTTTATTCTTTTTAATGCTTTTTTAGATCCCCTCTTAATATCTTTTTCTAACTTTCTTTCCTTATAACTTATAAATAACTGATTTAAATCATACCCCTCTGGATAAAGTTCACTTGCCTTTAATTCTAGTTTTATTCTTTTATAGTTAACGTCAATAAATTCTTTATTGTATAGTATAGTCACATTATTTAATCTATCTCTTTCTTTATATACAATAGCTGATTCATTATTTTCTAAAAGAGTAACTTTATCCCCTACAGAGTATTCATAAAAATCTTCCTCTGCTTGTAACTCTTTATTTTTTATAATCTTGCTGTCTTCTATTAAATTATAATTATAACTTTTAGTATCCATATATTTTCTTGCCCTATCAATAATTGAATCATATAATCCCATCTTTTTAGAAATATATAAAGCATTACTATCTCCAACTTTTCCTATGCTAAGTTTATATAATGGTTCTAAAGTTTCTTTCTCAAACTCCATAGCTGCATTCTCAAAATCAGGATGTTCTTTTGAAAAGTTTTTTATTTCTCCATAATGAGTAGTTGATATAGTTATAGAGCCCTTATGATACAATTCTTCTAATATTGCAATAGCCAAAGCGGATCCCTCATTTGGTTCTGTTCCACTACCGATTTCATCAAACAATAGTAATGTTGATTTTGTACTTTCTCTAATTATTTCAGCTAGATTTTTTACATGAGATGAAAATGTACTTAATGCATTTTCAACACTTTGATTATCTCCAATATCAACAAATAACTTTTTAAATACTGAAAATTCTGTTCCTTCCTCAGCTTCTATATGGAATCCAGATTGTATTGCTAATGTTAACAATCCAATTGTCTTTAATACTACTGTTTTACCACCTGCATTTGGTCCTGTTATTATTAATCCTCTATAATCTTTTCCAATTTCAAAGTCTAAAGGTATACTATCTTTAATAAGAGGATATTTCCCTTTAATTATTTTTATATATCCATAGTCATTTAGTTTAGGTTTAATTCCATTTATTACTTTACTATATTTAGCTTTTGCCCAGATCATATCATATTCAGATATAACATCAACATTCATTTTCAAATCTTTTATTCTTTCAAAAAGCATCTCTGTTAAAGTGGCTAGGATTTTGTATTCTTCCACACTTTCTTCTGCTTTTAATACTGCTAATTCACTTGTATGCTTTGAAATAACATTTGGCTCCATAAACACTGTTGTTCCCTTTGAAGACGTTTCAACGATAGTTCCTTGAACTTTATTTTTATGTGCTACCTTAATTGCAATGGTATGTTTTCCATCTCGCTGACTAACAAAGAATTCTTGAATATACTCTTTATTTGCACTATTTCTAAGGAACTTATCTAATTTTTCCTTTATTCTACTTTCACATATGTCAATATTTCTTCTTATTTTTTTAAGTTCCTTACTAGCATTTGAGTCAACTACACTACCTCTAATTGATCTATTTATTTCCTCTTCAATATAGCTCAGGTCACAAATATTCTCTCCATAAGCACTCAATGTAGGTGCATATCCCTCTTTGTCTTTTATGAATAACTTGACTTTCCTACATCCTCTTAAAAAATTTGACATCATAGTCAAATCAGTCGGTTCTAAAGATGCTCCTTTTTCAACTTTTTCAATAAGGGGTAATACATTAAAAATACCCTCTAATGGTATATTATAAGAAACATCTAATAACCTTCTTCCCTCAGATGTTTCATCTAGTCTTTGATTTACAATCTTTATATTACTACTAGGTTCTAATTTGTCTATTAATCTTTTTCCTAAGCCGCTGACGCAATATTCTTTTATCATTTCTTTTAATTCATAATAATGTAATTTTTCTAATGTTTCTTTATTCATCTCAATGATCTCTCCTTGTATTTTTTATTATAATACAAGTCTACGAAATCTTGATAGATTTCTATTTTTATATAATAAAAAAAGCTATGGATACTTCCACAGCTTAAAATTCAACAATTAATAAAGGTAACTATATTACCCCTTCAAAGTAAATTCGTGGACTTGTATCTTTAATAGTACTAATTAATTCCATGACAAATAAAAGGTATAACCCCTTTATTTTTTAGAATTAATATTAACTTAACTATTTTAGATACTAGACACTCACAAAATTCCCTCTCTTCTTTTGAAATCTATCTTAAATATAATATACATTAAATCCAGTCTAATTGTCAATTTTATTATACATAGTTATACTAATCTTTTTAGTTTTTATATTAACTACAATTTTATTACTTCTTTTATTATCCTTTTAACTGACTTTAAAATAAATAAGAACACTATTAACGAAACTGATATGCCAATAATAAATCTAATTGTAATTTACACCTAAAAAATATAATACAGTTCACTGTAATGGATATAAGGCAAACCATATCAATAGAGAATAATAAATTTTTGCTAAAGCCTTTAAACTAGAAAGTATCCTCCGTAGCTTTAATTATATAAAGTTTAAGGAATGAAAAATTTATTAAGTATATTATACGGAATACGGCTACCCTTTAGCTCAATTTTAAGGAAATGAAAATATTATATCTGGTAATTATTAGTAAATTATAAACATGACAAGTGTTTTAGTACGTTGTACACTATATATAAGAATAAATCTATAGTGGGGGTTTACTTCTTAGAATACATTCTCTCACTAAAAATAAAAGATGGGGTGTGTTGTATGTTAAGTTGTAATAAAAAAAGATTAGAAGATAAAATTATTACCTTCAGTAAATTCGGCGCTACAGAAAATGGTGGAATAACAAGATTATCTTTATCAAAGCCAGCCATTCAAGCAAGAGTAGAATTTTCAAAAAGAATGAATGAACTAGGTGCAACTATAGCAACAGATGATATGGGAAATATGTATGCTACTTTCAAAGGATCTGAAGAAAACCTTCCCCATATTGCAATGGGATCGCATTGTGATTCTGTAGTACAAGGTGGAAATTATGATGGTATTTTAGGGGTACTTACAGCAATGGAAGTAGCTGAAACTATAGTTACAGAAAAAATTTCCCATCGCCATCCAATTACAGTTATGATTTGGACTAATGAAGAAGGGGCTCGTTTTGACCCTGCTATGATGTCCTCAGGTGTTATTACAGGTAAATTTGATAAATCAGAAATGCTAGATTCTAAAGATAAAAAGGGTATATCCTTTGGTGAAGCACTAGATGCAAGCGGATACAAGGGTGAAGAAAAAAACAGAATAAATCCCAAAGATTATATGGCTCTCCTAGAACTTCATATTGAACAAGGTCCAGTTCTAGAATCCTCAAAAATAGATATAGGTGTTGTAGAAGGCGTTGTTGGAATGGTAAATTATGAATTTGAATTTATTGGTCAAGCCGGTCATGCTGGAACAGTTCCACAAAAAATGAGAAAGGATGCTCTTTTAGCAGCTTCTGAAGCCATTCAATATTTGCATAAGGAACTTGATAAACTTCATGATAATTTAGTGTATACTACCGGTAGAATAATTTGTTTCCCTAATATACATACAATTATACCGGATAATGTTAAATTTACATTAGATGCAAGACATCAAGATGCAAAAGTAATACGGCAAGTGGTTAAAATTATCGAAAATATCCCTAAAGAATTAGCAAATTGTAAAGTCACTTACAGGAAATTATGGTCACGTAAAACTGTTAGTTTCAATAACCAATTGATTAATTTCGTGGAGAAAAATGCCAATCTTTACGGTTACTATAATATGAGAATGTACAGCGGTCCCGGCCATGATGCCCAATTTGCAGCAGACATGTTACCTACAACTATGATTTTCGTTCCAAGTATTGGCGGGCACAGTCATTGTGAAATAGAGAAAACACCACTTGATAATTGTTTAAAAGGAGCTAATGTGCTTCTACAAACAATTTTAGATATAGATGAAAAATAAATATTAACTCATATGGAATCCCAGCAACAGCTTTATTATTACTGGGATTCCACATTTATATTAGTTAATTTTAAATTTTACTTATCTAATCCCCTTCTGTTATAGGTAAAGGCAAAAGCAATTAAAGCAATTATTATCCAAGCCAAAATTATAGCTATGCTGCGGGTAGATTCAATGCCAAAGGTTTCCCCTTTAAATAGCCTTGCTATCATAATATTCATATGATAACTAGGTAAAAATTTTGCATTACCTTAATATCATCATTAATATATTTTAATTTTAAGACTTGTGGACTTCCCATATCTACTATTTCACCATCATTTAAAAATGCTACTCTATCACAAAGTTTATCAGCTTCAAACATGTTATGAGTGGTCAAAAATATTGTGGTTCCCTCTCCATTAAGTGTTCTAAGTAATTTGTGAATTTCTAAAGTCGTACCTGGATCTAATGAAGAAGTAGGCTCATCCAAAAATAGTAATTTAGGCTTATGAAGCACCGCTCTAGCTATCATAAGCCTTTGCTTCATACCCTTTGAAAGCTTCTTGACTTCCTTTTTTATAGTATCTTTCATACCTATCTTATCTAATATCTCCAGAACATTTTTCTTAGAAACAGCATTTATATCTGCAAAGAGCATAAGATTATCCAAAACAGATAATCTATCATACATTCCGCTGGTATCTGATAATATTCCAATATTTTTAACTATTTCTTTCTTATTAAGGTACACATCTTTTCCAAATACCTTAACCTCACCACTAGTTGGTATTAATTGAGATGTTAATAATTTAATAGTAGTGGTTTTTCCCGCTCCACTTGGACCTAAAAACCCAAAAATTTCACCTTCTTCAATACTAAAAGTTAAACTTTTTAAGGCTCTATTTTCTTTAAAATCTTTTGTTACATTTTTCATAGAAATAATTTTTTCCACTTTTAAGACTCCCTTCTCTGTTTCATAGTTCAATTATCATAGAAATTGAAAGCTTTAACTATAAAATACATAAGAAAGGAACATGGAAAAGGCTCAATGGAGTATTTTAAAGGTTAAAATATGACTTTTAAAAGTTAAATAGAGCTATATATACTCTAAGCGGAGCAAATATTTTATTAAAAATTATAATTTCAACATAACATTTTTAAATCTTTAAATATAATTTGCGTTTTATTATTTAAAATTTAATATAACTTATAATTTGAATTTAATATTTTTAGTTTAATATAAAATTTACATTTTAAATCTTAATATAATTTCATAATCTGAATTTAATATTTTTAGCCTTCTTAATAGCATGAGTTAAATTTTAATATAATTTTTATAGATTTAATATATCCTTTAGTTCCTCTAATCTTCTTTTAGACAAAGGAATAGAACTCTTTACTTTATCATCTAAACTTAAAGTGTAACTATTTCTTGTCCAAGTAATTACTTCCTTCACTCTTTGCAAATTTACTAAATAGGATCTATGACATCTAAAAAATCCAAAATATTTTAATCTCTCCTCTAGATCAGTAAGAGAAATAGTACAAGGAAACTTGTCTCCTCTAATGGTTAAATTACTAACTCCCTGTTGGCTTTCTATGTAATCAATCTCTATAGGATCAAATAATAAAATTCTTTCATGTAATTTGGCAGGAATTTTTTCTATTTTATATACTGGTTTTTTATCTAAAACCTCTTCTCTCTCATTTTTAGATTCCTCTAAGCTGTTATCTAACTCTACTAATCCCTCATCATTTAATCTATAAGCCTTTTCACTAAGCATAAGTGTATCTTTAAATACCACGGATGTAATTAAAATAGCAGTTCCATTAGACTTTAAATCCTCTATATTTTCTATTATCACTTTAGCTCCATCTCTATCCATATTAAGAATTGGCTCCTGAAATATTAAAAATTTAGGCTGTTTTAATCTCTCTCTTGCAAAGCTTAATCTTCTTTTTTGAGAATAGTTTAAATCTTTTATTTTTTTATTCCCAATGTCTAGTAATGCAAGTTTTAGCATTATCTCTTTATAATCTACCTTTGAAGACAAAAGACTAGAAAAAAACTTCATGTACTCCTCTATAGTCATTCTATCGTAAAAGCTCTCTTCTCTAAGTACAACCCCAATATTACTAATATTAGTCTTAATATAATCTAAATGTTTTATATTTTCTAGGCATATTTCACCCTTTGCTGGCATATCTCTTCCGAAAATTAAATTTATCAGTAAATCACTTATCTCATTGCTGCACTCTATACTTATAGAACTACCTTTATTTATATCAATGTCTATATCTTTTATTACATTATTTTTTTGCTCTTTGTATAAACCTTTAATTTTTAGCATATAAAACATCCTTCCGCTTTTCATATCCTTATTTTATCATAAAAGGAATAACACAACTTAGGATATTTTGTAAATATAAAAAGCACTTATCTTTTAAAGATTAGTGCTTTACTCTATAATAAACCTTCTAATTTTTAGTATAGGCTTCCATCTCATTATTAATATGTTCTTCGCAAGAGCGCATAGCCAAAATTGCTTCTTCAAATAATTTATTTAGTTCCCATCCAAGCGTTTCTGCACCCTGTTTAATTACATCACGTGAACATCCAGCTGCAAATTTCTTATCCTTAAACTTTTTCTTAAGACTTGAAACTTCCATATCCATAACGCTCTTAGATGGTCTCATTCTTGCAGCTGCACCAATTAATCCTGTAAGTTCATCAACTGCAAATAATACTTTTTCCATTTCATGCTCTGGTTTAGGCAATTCTCCTTCACAAAGTCCATATCCATGACTAGCCGCTGCCCTTATTAGTCTTTCATCAAGACCATATTCTCTCATAATTTCTTGAGTTTTTATGCAATGTTGTTCTGGATACATTTCAAAATCTAAATCATGAAGTAATCCAACCATAGCCCAAAATTCTGCTTCTTCTCCATATCCCAACTTTTTTGCAAAATACTTCATAGTACCTTCAACTGTTAAAGCATGCTGAATATGGAATGCCTCCTTATTGTATTTAGTAAGCAAATTCCATGCTTCTTCTCTTGTTATCATAATAGTATCCTCCTTTAAAAATTATAAAATACAATACCAAAATAAATCTGTATTTAAATACTTTAGATAATTATCCTTTAATATCAATGTACATTGGCGTTTTTCTAAATTACTATTAATATTTTTCATCATTCTTCTTGTATATTTTAAGTTGTTGCGTTATAATATCTTACGAATGTTAAATATATTTAACGTTAGTTTTATTTTACTTTAGTTAATTATAATTGTCAACATAATTATAGGAGGTTATACCCTAATGAATATAAATTCTATTATTGCAGAAAACCTAAAAACACTTCGTACTGAACGAAATTTAAGTTTAGGGCAACTTGCTGAACTATCTAATATTAGTAAAGTCATGTTATCTCAAATTGAAAAAGGTGATACTAATCCAACTATAAACACTTTATGGAAAATAGCTAACGGATTAAAAGTTCCTTATACTTTATTACTTGAGCAAAAAGAGTATGATACTTGTATTATAAAGAAAAGTAATCTTGAACCTCAGATTTCTGAAGAAGGACATTATCGGGCTTATTGCTACTACACTAATACACCTTATCGTAATTTTGAACTTTTCCAGATTGAACTTGATGAAGGCTGCTCATATAGATCTGTAGGTCATTCTAAAAAATCAGAGGAATATATTATGGTGTTGGAAGGGGAATTAACATTAAAAGTGAACAATGAAACTTATAAACTAAGTCCCAACGATTCAATAAGTTTCTCACCATCTAATCAACACATATATTCTAATAATGGAAATGGAACTTTAAAGGCTACAATAACAAATTTTTATCCTGTCTAATAATTAGACAGGATATTTTAAAACATTTTTGTATTATTAACATGATTTAACTTTCAGTATATAAAACATACCTCTATTTTCAACATTTTAATTTTACCACAAAAGGAATAAACTTACCTAAAATATTTTATAAGTACATATTATAATTTACAACTAAAAAATCTAAGCTATTTATGATACGGTTCACCACAACGAATATAGGATAGACTAAGTTAATAGAGAATAATAAATTTATGTTATAATAAGTTTATTACGTCAATTTAAAGTTATAGTATATAAAAAAAAAGGTGGATACTCTTGAATAGTATAAGATGTGAACGTAGAATATATGATTATAAACTTAATACACATTCCCATTCATATGCTCAATTAATTTTACCCATTCATGGAGTGCTTTATATAGAAACTAATTATAAAAAACTACCATTAGAAGATGATCACTTGTTTTTTCTTCCTCCAGATTGTAAACATACCTTTGGAGCTGATAAGAGTAATGAATTTTTGGTTTTAGATATACCTACTAATATACTTAATAAATATGATATGGAAAAGATGGTAGGTGGAAAGGAATTTTTGTTTGATAATAAATGGAAAGCTATAAGATATTTATTATTAAATGAAGCTGATAATAAAAAAAGTTCTAACTCCATTAATGACTTATTCCTATACTGCTATCATTTTATTGCGGATGAAAGTATACCTGATTCTATAAAATATATTAATGAACATTTTACAGAAGATATAGATTTAAAAAAATTAGCAGCTATTGAGCATTACAATATTAGTTATTATAGTGAATGGTTCAAAAATAAAATGAAGATCTCCCCTGTTGAATATATACAAAATCTTAGAGTGAAAAAAGCAAAGGAATTTCTCTTGAATACAGACTTAACAATTTTACAAATTTCTCAAATGGTGGGTTATGAACATAATTCATCACTTACTAGAGTATTTAGGCATTTAGAAAAAACATCCCCTACAGAATTTAGAAAAAAATCAAAAAATAAGCTAAAAACTAGCTAGATTTTAGAAAAGACTTATCTAGACAAAAAGCTATAATAAAATATAGGTATCGTTTTAAAGAACTATTTTAAAATAGTTCTTTATTTTCTAAATAGTTTAAGATTTAAAAATGAATAATAAAATAGAGATAATTATAAAGCAATTTGTAATATTATTTTGGAATTGTTAATAATTATGGCTATATAATATCAAAGGGAAGGTGTTTTTATGGTTAATTTTGAGGATTTTATGAAATTAGATATACGAGTTGGAGAAATTATCAAAGTGGAATCTTTTGAAAAAGCAAAAAAGCCTGCTTATAAGCTATTAGTAGATTTTGGCACAGAAATCGGTATAAAAAAATCCAGTGCCCAGATTACTGAATGTTACAAAAAAGAAGAGCTTATAGGCAAACAAGTTTTAGGAGTGGTAAACTTTCCTCCAAGACAAATTGCCGATTTTATGTCAGAGGTATTAGTATTAGGCATTTATACTACACAAGGAGTGGTATTAATTCAACCACAACAGCCTGTTAAAAAAGGTGATAAGTTAGGTTAATACATAATTTTCTCAATAGATAAAGCAAGGACTTACTTTATCACAGTAAGTCCTATTTTATTAAATCTATATAGATTTAGTCATTCTTCTGCAAATAGTTTTATAACCTTTTTTCTCATATAAATTTAAAGCACCTCTATTAAATTCCCAAACATAAATCTCTATCTCTTTAATTCCTCTAGATTTCAAATCCTTTTCAGCGTATTCAATTAACCTATTTCCAATACCATATCCCCTATAATTATTATCCACTACTAGCTTATCTATTAATGCATATTCTCTATTTTTAAGTACTGGATTATCTTTTTCTATAATAGTTATTACCTCTATTGCTCCTATTATCTTTTTTTTATCTTCCACAATATAAAAATTATAATTTTCATTTAATATTACATTGTTTATATAATCATTTACTACACATTCATCTATATTTTGATTGAATATATTAGTTACATTTTTGCTATGCATATCCTGCAAATTTTTAAATAATAAGGCCAATTCATTTATATCATTTGCATTAGCTTTTCTAAAATTCATTTTAAATTCCCCCTTTATAAGGATTAAGCTTATAATTTTGCCATTGTTATAAATAATTTTTTATAATTACTTAACAGAATCTAAATTTTTATGATAAAACTTCTATTTTTTTAGCCCAAGTATTTTTTCTAGAGAATATTTAAATATATTAACTTGTTTTTCTAGCTTATCTCTATCCATATCTAAATTAAATCTATTTAGCATTAATCCATCAAAAAATGATATAAAATATATAGCAATTGAATTAATACACATTTGTGGATAAAATTCTTTCCTTTCTATTCCATCTTCAATTATATTTTTAATTTTCTTTTCTAACCTATTGTGTCTATCCTTTATATAGGTAAATTTATCTTTATCCGCTTTATAATTTACCGCTATAAAAAATTCTGTTTTTGCAAAAGTTAGTGTTTTATCTATTTCACATATATCATCTAAAATATCTTCGATCCATACAATTAGTTGATTCCATATACTTTCATTACCTCTAAAATCTAGTGATTTTATATCTTCACAATCATCTAACTTAAGAACTTCTAAAAATACATCATCTATATTTTTAAAATATGAGTATAAAGCCCCTCTAGAAATTTTAGCCTCATCCATAATATCTTGCATACTCGTTCTTAAATATCCATTTTTTACAAAAACATTTCTAGCAGAATTTAATAATTCTTTTCTTTTTTCATATTTATAATTTTCACTTACTTTTGGTGACATGTACTCTTCTCCTTATTCAAATTTCTTATTATATATTTAACTGTACATTAGTGTCGTTTTTATGTTATTATTTAATATATCGCTATTTTTATTAGTTGTCAAATAAAAATAACTATTTTTTATCAAATGGTATTAAAATAATAAATTTATATCTAGGAGGAATTATGAAGTATATTGATTTTAATGATTTTGAAAGAAAAGAACATTATAAGTTTTTTGAAAGTGTCGATAATCCACAATTTAATATATGTATGAATATTGATGTAACAAATTTTTTGAGATTTGTAAAAAGCAATAAGATATCATTTTACTATAGTATGATCTATGCTTCTACACATGTAATGAATGAAATAAAAGATTTTCGTTATAAAATTAGAGATGGAAAAATTATTCTGCATGACTCTCTACAGCCATCATTTACAGATATGGAATCTAATAAAAATTTATTTAAAATTGTTACCTTACCTCTTAAAAAGGATATTATAGAATTTTCAAATTCTGCAAAAGAGGTTTCAAAAAATCAAAAAGAGTATTTCCCTACAATAGCTGAGGATCAAGATAAATTAATATACTTTTCCTGTATACCCTGGATATCCTTTACTAGTATTTCGAATGAAATTGTAATGAATAAAGAAGATTCTATACCTAGAATCTCCTTTGGCAAATATTTTAAACAAGATAATAAAGTTTTGCTACCATATTCTGTACAAGTAAACCACATGCTATTAGATGGTATTCATGTTGGTAAGTATATTGAAAAATTACAAAACTTTATTGATAAATTTCAATAATACTTTAACTTTAGATATAATACTACGAATATTCTTTTTTAATAATCTTCATTATTCCTGCAATTATAAAACAAATTGCACCAATGAGTCATAATATCCATGCTTTTAATTTCAGCATTAATTCCTCCTTAAAATTTCAATAGTTAATACTAAATTATTATTTATTATATATGCTATGATATTAATTACTGAAATCATGGTCAATAGTAATTAAATTGTTAAGTAACTTTTCATTTAATAGTTCTATTATTTTGTCATAATCCTTATTTTTAAAATATGGTTTATTAGAGTCTCCATTTCCTAAGTTGTAAGCTTTTATATTTTTTACTCTTTAAACCAGATCATTATCATAACCTTCTCAATTTTTAACCTTATTCAATAAACTTATAATTTTGTTATTAATAAAAATTATATTATAAGCTTTATACTGTATAGAATCTAAAGAACTTATCTTTCTTATCTAAAAGCTCTCTTAGGTTTCCTCTTTCAAGTATTTGCCCATTTTCCATATATATTATCTCATCATATAAACTTAATAATTCTTCACTCATTTTATGAGTAATGGTAATTAGGGTTAGATTTTCTATACTTAACAGTTTACTTTCTATATCATAAGCTGTTTGCATATCTATAGCAGAAGTACCTTCATCTAATACAAGTATTGGTGTTTGTTGAATTAACGCTCTAGCGATTGCAATTCTTTGCCTTTGTCCGCCTGAAAGATTACTACCATTTTCTCCAACTAAATAATTTAACCCATTAGTTGTTTCCTCTATAAATTTATTTACACCACTTAAATTTAAAACATTATTTATCTGTTCTTTTGAGAATTCCTTATATAAACATATATTATCTTTTATAGTTTTATCAAACATATATACGTTTTGATGTATAATGGAAATCATTTTGTTTAACTGTTCTATATCTAAATTCTTAATGCTGTTTCCATCAAATTTTATATCTCCATTAAAATCAGAATAATACCCAAGCATTAACTTTACTAAAGTAGATTTACCGCATCCACTTCCCCCCACTATTGCATATTTTTTATTTCTATCTATTCTTAGACTTATATTATCAATAGCGGGTTTTTCATTGCCATAATTAAAATATAAATTTGATATCTCTAAGTTACTATTAAAATAAGGTTTATCCTTACCCACAAAATCAGTATCTTCATAGTTAGAAAAATCATCAATTCTCTTAATTATAGCTTTAACACTATTAAGTTTCGGAACATTACTCATTATCATTATTACAGGTTGTACAAAAGTAGCCGAAAGCTGAACAATAGCAATGAGCATTCCCATAGTTAACTCACCTTTTATAACTAAATATGCTGATAAAAATATAGCTACAAATTGTGTTCCAAGCCCTAATATTTGAGATAGTGATTCATTTATTACAAATATCTTATCCGCTGTGAATTTTGCATTGGCTAAATTATTATTCTCCTCTTGGAATTCTTTAGTTGTATTGTCTCTTAAATTATATGATCTAATAACATCATATCCTAAAAATATATCCTTAAGTTTAGAAGTAAAAAATGATAATCTATTTGAAAGTTCTAATTGCTTATTTTCTAAAGTTTTCCCAAATATACTTGGCACTATAAAAATTAATAACATACTTATAAAGATTCCTAATGTAACCAATGGACTTAAGTATAATAAAAGAATAACTGTTACTCCAAACATAACACTATATTGAAGAATTAAAAGTAATGGAACAACATAATTCTCTTCTATTAATTTCATATCATTTGTTAATACTGAAATATAATCAGCTGTATTTTTTGAATTAAAATCCTTATAGTTTCTTCTAAGTATACCGAAGAATACTTTATTCCTTAGCATTTTTAATAAATTTCTAATAAACATTTTACTTAAAATATCATATATAAAATATAGTAATCCTATGAGAATACCATACCCTACTGAATATATTAATATCCTTTTAAAGCCATCCATGTTCCCAATAGTAACATAATCTATAGTAGTTTGAATAAATAATGATAGCCCTACCATAGCTGCTGATGATATTATACTGAATATAATAGTTAATATTAATAGTAGCTTATTTCTTTTGATGCATTCTCCCATAACAACTCTCCTAATCTAAATCAATTTAATCATATATTCATCTAATTAATTAGATAGTTATATAATTCATATTTTTATAATATTATTAAATTAGATATTTGTCAAATGTTTTAGATATATTTCTAATTAATTTCAATAAAAAAATCTCCCAGTTATACTGAGAGATTTTTTATAATAACGTATTATTAAGTTCATCTATAAAATTTTTTAATCCAATTTTATTTAAATGATAGTATACCTTACCCTGTTTCTTTTCTACAACAACCATACTACATTCTAATAATGATCCCATATGATATGAAACTGTAGCTGGAGTAAGCTTTAAAGCTTCCGCTATCTCTAAACTATATTTAGGCCCAGCTTTCAAAAGTGATATTATTTCTAATTTACTTTTATCGCTTAAGGCCTTTAATTTTAAAACAAGCTCTCCTTTATTTCCCATGGAATAAATATATTCTTTACATATAATTTCATATAATAAACCCATAAAGTATGTATTTTTAAACTCAAATAATGAAGTACCAAATGTTAGAGTAGGAATTATAATAATATTACTATCATTATTTTTTATAATATTATTTAATACTTCACATTTATCGGAATTAACATATTTAATATAATTACTTATTAATTTAGATAATGGTTTCTCAATAGCTTTACAAGCTTGATTATATGCAATTTTGTTATTCTCTATTATCTTAATTAGAGATTTATAATACTTCTTAGGCTCATTTAAAATTATCATTAACTTCCATTTAGTATTCTCTTTAAGATCTAGCTCTTTTAAAAACTCTATTGTATTATTTAATGTACTAATAGAATCTATAGTCCTTTCTTCCTCAGATATCTCATTATAAACATCTAAAATTATAGATTTAAACTGATCATCTGTTATATTATCTAAAGAATATATTAACTCTTTATTATTAATAAGAACAAAGGCAATTAGCATAAAAATAGATTCATCATCCTCATCAAAGAACATTAATTCATTTTCATTAATAACCTTATATTTATCAAAAGTTTTTATATATTTATCAATTATCTTAAAATTTTTCTTTAGAAATAATTCTCCGTTTACTCCATTATTATTAAGTTCTTTTTTTAAGGCATCAATAAATATCTCATAATCATGACTAATATAAATCAATCCAAATATTTCACAAATGGGATCTAACTTATCAAGTATTTCAATTTTCATATTACTCACTCCCATAAATTAATTTACTAGAATATCCACATTATATCATAAAAATCAATTTAATATATTTATTCATATTACTTATATAATTAGTATCCTTTCTAAAAATGCAAAATATTTAAGAATATTTCGCATTTTTATTATGCCTTATTTTCATCTCAGTAGTGGTATGACCACTGCTTTTTCTATTATATTCTCCTGTTTACTCTAATATTCTAAATTATCATACTCAGAATCCTAATTGACCATTTAACTTTAAATATTTACTATAAGTATATATTTAAATATTAAGGTTATAATCTAAAAAGTACTTAAGGAGGTATGGCAATGGAAAAATTATTTTTAAAAAAGTTTTTAAAAAGTATATTCTCAGATACCTTTGAAGTAAAATTCTGGGATGGGACAACCGAAAAATTTGGTGAAGGAGATATAAAGTTTAGAATATTAATAAATGATCATTTATCTAAAAGTGATATTTTAAAAGATCCATTCTTAACTTTTGGTGAAGCATACATGAATAAAGTTATAGACTTTGAGGGTAACGTTCAAGAAGTTATAGAATCAGTCTATAGAAATAAAGATAGTTTTTTACATAAAGCTTGTCTGTTTGAAAAATTATATAAAATTGTCCCTCATTCTATAAAGAATAGTAAAAAAGATATACACCATCACTATGATCTAGGTAATGATTTCTATAAATTATGGTTAGATAAAACTATGAACTATTCTTGTTCCTACTTTAAATCAAAAGATGATTCTCTATACCAAGCTCAGCTAAATAAAGTTGATTATATCTTAAAAAAATTAAATTTACACCCTGGGCAAAAGCTATTGGATATAGGCTGTGGTTGGGGAGACCTTATAATAACTGCAGCAAAAAAATATGGTGTTAAATCACTTGGAATAACTTTAAGTAATGAACAATTTAATAGAGTAAATGAACGAATAAAAGAAAATCACCTTGAAAATCAAGTAGAAGTTAGAGTATTGGATTATAGAGAACTATTAAAAACAGGCGAAAAGTTTCATAGAGTTGTTAGTGTAGGCATGATAGAACATGTAGGTAGAAAAAATATACCTGTTTACATGAATGCTGTAAGCGACTTATTAGAAGAAAATGGAGTATGTTTACTTCACTGTATAACAGCTCAGCAAGAATGTGAAGGTAATCAATGGATAAAAAAATACATATTCCCTGGTGGATATATCCCATCTATAAGAGAACTAGCTTATAATATGGCTGAAAATGACTTACATTTAATCGATTTGGAAAGTTTACGCCTGCATTACTGTAAAACCTTAGAATGTTGGGCTGAAAACTTTGAAAACTCTTTAGATGAAGTAAAAAAATTAGGCTTTGACGATAAATTTATTAGAATGTGGAGATTATACCTAAATTCTTGTGCAGCTTCATTTCATTATGGTGTAATAGATTTACATCAATTTTTATTAACAAAAGGATTAAATAATGAAATTCCTATGACAAGAGACTTCTTATATAAATAAAAATATAAGAGGATGTCTCAAAGTAGCCTTAATTTTAATATAGTAAATATAAATAATACATGTAATAAACATATAAATGAGCTTTAGTAGTTCTTAATTTGACGGAATTAAAAATTTTTGTAATTCCTCACAGGACGTGAGGAGCCAGTAGTGAAGCCAAGGAAGGCGCCTCTACTGGGTAAAAAATTTTTAATGGAGTCAAATTTAGAACTACTTAGTAAAATGAATTGCTTTATGAATGTATTATTTATATTTACGGTTTTAAAATTAATGCTGTTTTTATTTTGAGACACCCTCTTATTATATAGTTAATTATTTATGCTACCTTTGAAAAAATTAATAGGTTTATGCCTTAATCCTACATTTAAAACTAATCCCATTGCTACAAAATTAGTAATAAGAGATGAACCTCCATAACTAATAAATGGTAAAGGAATACCTGTAACAGGCATAATACCAATACACATTCCAATATTTATAAAAGTCTGGAATATGATCATACTAGCAACTCCAACACAAATATAACATCCCAAATTGTCTTTAGCAGATTTGGCTATTGAAATACATCTTAAGACTATTATTAAAAGAAGTAATACCACAATTATACTTCCTATAAAACCCAATTCTTCCCCAATAAGAGCAAATATAAAGTCTGTATGCTTTTCAGGCAGAAAATTTTGTGCATGAGAACCCTTAAATAATCCTGTACCAAAAAATTCGCCAGAACCTACTGCTATTTTAGACTGAAGAACATGGTATCCTCCTCCCATAGGATCTGAATCAGGATTAATAAAAATTAAAATTCTATTCTTTTGATATGCTTTAAGCACATATTGCCAAGCAATAGGTATAATAACAATGCAGGCTAAAAATCCCCCTAAAATATATTTATAATCTATACCACAAATATATATCATTGCAATAGAAATAAAAACAAAGGATAGAGCAGTTCCTAAATCCGGTTGGATCATTACAAGTATAATAGGCACTCCAATATAACAAAAGGCCGCCAATAAATATTTTATTTTATTTAAATCGTCTTTTATTAATTCCAGAAATTTTGCAAAAGTAATAATAAATCCTATTTTTGCAATTTCTGATGGTTGTATTCCTATCCCCCCTATTCGTATCCACCTTTGTGCCCCCCATTGGTCTTTACCCGTACCAAGAAGAATTACACCTGCCAGTAATAGAAAATTAAATATATAAATAATCTTATAGGCACGTCCAATATTTCGGTAATCTATATAAATTGTTATAAACATGAAAACCAATCCAATTACAAGGGATAAAATTTGAGTAATAATATACTTTCTACTATTTTCAAAATTAGATGTTGCGCTGCTAATCATAACAATCCCTAAAATTGATATGAGAATTATCACAATAAACAAAAAAACATCAAAATATTTTATGTGCCTTTTTAAATTAAAAGATTTATTTAAATTGACATTCTTTCTTCTAATCAATAGTACACCAGCTTTCTACACTTTATTAAATCACCTAAATTTAACAGCGCTAAATTTTTCATTAATTTACAATACTAAGCTATCTACATTGGTATCCAATTTTTCCATAAAATTGAAATCAAATTTGAAATTCATTAAAAAATAAAAAACTAAATTGTATAACTTTGTAAAATAATAATATTAAAACCAAATCTATAGCAAAATAAAACCTATTATAACATTAACTTTATTAAAATCAAATGAAAATAAAATATATTCACAATTTGTTTACCTAACTTTAAGAAATAAGTTTTATTAATAGATACTATCAGCTATTCTAATAGATTTCTCAAAGGTTATTTAAAAAAATTATTGAATACTACTATTAAAGAAGCTTGATAAGGAGATGAAAATAATGAAAATTAAGAGTGATTTAAATCAACTTATATTTATAGGCTTTTTAGTTATGTTTTCATCTCAAATTTATATAAAATTATTTGTTAATCATTTCAATATATCTTTTGGTATCATAATTCTAATAATTCTACTATATATGATTGAAATGGATAATAAAATAATGGTAGCTATCACTTCTTCTTGTCTTGTATATATAATAAGAATTTTAGTTTATTTCTTAGAAAATAATGAAATGAATTCTGCTCTTAAATTAGGTATACAAAATCATTTCCCAGAGTTCATATTTTACTTAGTTTATATAACTATATACTTTATTATTATTAATATTAAAAATAAAAATTTAAATTCCCTTTTATTTAAACTCATTATCTGTGATTTTTTTGCTAATTTTACTGAAATGTCTATTAGACATACTATTTATTTAGAAAATTTTAGTCTTAATATAATAATAGGATTATTGTTTGTTGCATTTTTAAGATCAACATTAATATGGGTTATGATAAATTTAATGATTAGATATAATACTACCCTCCTAAAGAAAGAGCATACAGAAAGATATATAAAGCTATTAGCATCAAATTCTACTTTAAAAAGTGAAGTTTATCTTATGGAAAAATCTATGGATAACATAGAAAAAGTCATGGGAAAATCCTATAAGTTGTATATGGATGTAAGCCAAAAAGATTTAGATGAGACTTTAAAAACTAAAACTATGGAAATTACAAAAGACATCCATGAAATAAAAAAAGAGTTTAATTTGATAGTCAGAGGTGTTAACGAATTAACAAATACAAAGGAACTTAAAGATAGTATGAATTATTATGAAATACTAGATATATTAAAACATATGATAAATATAGAAATTAAAAATACAAAAATAATCTTTAAGATTCGAAAGGGAGAAAATTTTAATACAATATATCATTATTATTTAATATCTATATTTAGAAATATAATTATGAATAGCATTGATGCTTTAGAGAACATAAATAATGGACTAGTATGTTTAAATCATGCTTATACCCGCATTGATAATATAAGTGGACATTGTTTTGAAATTATAGATAATGGTCAAGGAATAGATAAAGACGATAAAAAATATGTATTTAATCCAGGCTTCTCTACTAAAATTGATTTTGATACAGGAGATGTGAATCGTGGACTGGGATTAAGTATAGTAAAAGATATAGTTGAAACCAAGCTAAATGGAATTGTGAAACTAACATCTATAAAAGGAAAAGGTACTAAATTTATGATTTTTATACCCAAAGATGTTCTAGAGGGGGAAAGAATTTGAGAGTATTAATAATAGATGATGACATAAATGTTCATAAGATTCTTAATAAAATAATAAATCATGAATGCCTGGGGGAAGTAATAAAGAATACTCCCCTAAATGGGGAAGATGGAGGATTTTTAATAGAGAAAGAAAAACCAGATATTGTTATTGTAGATCTTTTAATGCCTGGAAAGGATGGTTTAACTTTAGTTAGAGAATATAAATCTAAATACCCTCATATTCAATATATAATGTTATCCCAAGTATCCTCTAAAGATATGATAGCTAAAGCCTATGAAAATGGAATTGAGTTTTATATAAGTAAACCTATAAATGCAGTTGAGGTTAAATCTATTTTAAAAAAAGTGATTAATAGTGGTATTATGAAAAAAAAATTAGGTAATATAGACTTTATATTAAAAAAGGAAGATGAGGATAACTATACATCTAAGATTAAAAGTATAATGAATAAATTAGGCATATTAGGCGAATCAGGATGCGAAGATATAATAAAAAGTATAGAATTTATAATTGAAAATAATTCTAAAGATACCTATACTCTTAAAGAATTATTTAAAGAAATATCCGATAAACCCAAATCAATAGAACAAAGAATAAGAAGAACAGCCTTTGTAGCTTTAAATAATATTGCTAATTTAGGACTAGAAGATTATATGAATGACATCTTTGTAGAGTTTTCAAATTCTATTTTTAGTTTTGAAGAAGTAAAAAAGGAAATGGATTATATAAGGGGAAAAAGCTCTGAAAAAGGATCTGTTAATGTTAAAAAATTTTTACAAGGAATAACTTATTGCATTAATAAATAAGGTGTATTTGAAATTGTTATAATTATAACAAAATACTTTTTGAAACTTTCCGAAACTTTTTGAAAGCTAGGCTATATAGTCTAAATAATCAATTAATTCTGAAAATTAATTGAAAAGTTGGGATCAAGGGAGGTTTCATATTGTGGAAATTGTTAAAGGAATGGGCCTATTGTTATTTACATTAGGATTATTTTCATTATTTAGCTTTAAAGCCCCTAAGGGAAGTAAAGCTATGTCAGGACTAGCAAATGCAGCAGTAGCAACTTTTTTAGTAGAAGCTATTCATAAATATATAAGTGGAGACTTTTTAAATTTTACTTTTCTAGGCAAAGTAGGAGAAGTATCAGGATCTATGGGAGGTGTGGCAGCAGCTATTTTAGTGCCAATATCTATGGGAGCTAACCCCCTTTATGCAGTGGTAGCAGGTGTAGCCATAGGTGGATATGGCATATTACCTGGATTTATAGCTGGATATATTATAGGTCTCATAGCACCTATATTTGATAAAAAGTTACCAGAAGGATTAAATACTATAGTAGGGGCTCTTTTAATAGCTCCCTTAGCAAGATTTATAGCAATGGGAATAGATCCTGTGGTTAATGCTACATTAGTTAATATTGGACAAATGATATCCTTAGCTGCACAGCAATCACCATTAGTTATGGGATTCTTACTTGGTGGAATAATGAAAGTTGTATGTACCTCACCATTAAGTTCAATGGCAGTTACAGCTATGCTTGGACTACAAGGTTTAGCTATGGGTATCGCAGGTATAGCCTGTGTTGGAGGCTCTTTTACAAATGGTATCATCTTTAAAAGACTTAAATTAGGTAATAAAAGCAATATAATAGCAGTAATGTTAGAACCATTAACTCAAGCACCAATAGTAACTAAAAATCCTATTCCTATATATGGATCAAATATTTTAGGTGGAGGATTGGCAGGACTTTCAGCAGCCTATTTTAATATAATAAATAATGCTCCAGGAACAGCATCCCCTATACCAGGACTACTCGCACCCTTTGGATTTAATGATCCTAAAAAAGTTCTTATAGCTGTTACCTTTGCTGTAATAGGCGGCTCCATAGGTGGACTTGTTGGATCAGTTGTTTTTAAAGGTTTTGCTAAAAAAGACTACAATTCAGATGAAATTCTAGTTAATGAAATTAATAAATCCAATAATGATATTAATAATATTGCTGGTGAAACTGCCACAGAAATTGCTACTGATACTGCCGATACTAATGTTGATATATTAAATGCTAAAGGTAATACTTTTTAAATATTTTTAATACAGTAAAATTAAATAATTGAACTAAAAAACAAAGAAGCAAGTATCTTTTATATTTGCTTAGATTATTCAAAAACCCTATGCATTTGCATGGGGCTTTATAATTTATTAATCTATTGGTATCATATAAATATATATTATTATTTTTATTTAATTGCTATTTATATTAATCTTAATAGGTAATTTTATTTCAAATACAGTTTTATTGTCATTACTATATGCTTTTATAGTACCTTCATGCAATTCTATAATATTTTTCGTTATAGCTAAACCTAATCCTGATCCCCCTATTTTGTTATTTCTTGATTTTTCTACTCTATAGAATCTATCAAATATATATGGTAAGTCTACTGTTGGTATTAATTGACCATAATTTATAATTTGAATTACTGCCATATTTTCTTCAAGCTTTGTTACTACATCAACATAATAACCGTCTTTCCCATATTTAATTGCATTAGATAATAAATTTTCAAATGCTCTTACTAGTTTTCCTGCATCTGCATTTACTATTAGCTTATCGTTTGAAAATTTAATTCTTGATTTCATATTTGCACTTTTAAATTGATATTCAAAATAAGCAACTACTTGCCCTAATAATTCCACTAAATTAATATCAACTTTCTCTAGATTAATAGTATTATTTCGCATTTTAGTAAGTTCAAACAAATCCTTTATAAGCACATTTAACCCCTTAGATTTTTCATATGCTATATTAACATAATATCTAAGTGCCACTTCATCTTTATATTGGTCATTATCAATAAGTTCTAAATAACCCATTATTGAAGTCAATGGAGTTCTTAAATCGTGGGAGACATTAGTTATCAAATCATTTTTGGTTTTCTGTGCGTTTCTTTCTGCTACTGTTATATCTTTAAGTTGCTTTGATATATTATTTATATTTTCTGCTAAATTCTTAATATCCCCTTCTGCATTAACCTGTATAACTCTATCTAAATCACCATTAGCCATTATTTCAGTTTCCTCTATAATAGCTACAAAATTTTTAGCTTTTCTATAAGTTATTATCAAGTAGAACATTGAAAATAAAACTACTCCAACTATTATATTAAGAGATTGACCAACTGTTGCAAATTTAACATTTCTCCAAAGCGTCCAGAAATAAAAAGCAAACTCATTGTCAAACTTTACATATAAATAGTTTAATATTTTCTTACTTATATACGCTGTTGTGTAAGTTAATATTAAAGCTATTAATATGTCTCTCAACGACGATAAACAATATTTATATAATCTTTTATTTTTCAATTTTGTAACCAACTCCCCACACAGTATGGATTACCTTACTACCTTCCATATGTTGTTCTATTTTATCTCTAAGTCTACTCATATGTACCATAACAGTATTATTAGATTGAAAATATCTTTCTTTCCAAACCTTTTCAAAAATTTCCTCTGCACTAAAAACCATTCCCCTATTGTTAGCTAATAAATATAAAATTTCAAATTCTCTTGCTGTTAAATCTATTTCATTATCATTTATTGTTACCTTATGTTGCTTCTTATCTATAACCATTGACTCAATTCTTATTATGTTATCTGAGATTTGCATTTTAGTATTTAAAAAATATGCTCTTCTAAGTAATGCTCTTATCCTAACTGTAAGTTCTAAATGATTAAAAGGCTTACATACATAATCATCTGCACCAGTCATGATACCTTCTATCCTATCCATATCCTCTACTTTTGCACTTAGCATAAGAATTGGTATGCTATACTTTTCCCGTGCTCTTTTGCAAACTTCTAAACCATCCATATCTGGCATCATTATATCTAAAACCATTAAATTAACTTCTTCTCTTTCTAATATTTCTAAGGCTTCTTCTCCGCAACTTGCCTTAAACACATTATACCCCTCATTTATAAGATTTATTTCTAATAAATCTCTTATTTCTTTTTCATCATCTACCACAAGAATATTATTATTCATATTTTCCTCCAATTATATGATTATTTACCTAAGTATTCCTCTAAGGTAATTTTGTTATCATAAATATATTTAGCAGCTTCTTTCCCAACATATCTAATATGCCAAGGTTCATACTCTATGTTTGTTATGCTTTTCTTTTCCTTTGGATATCTTATAATAAAACCAAATCTGTAACAATTTTTTGCAAGCCAATCAGCCTCTTTCGTTCCTTGCACAAAATATCTATCTTTATTAGTAATATCAATACATAGTCCTGTTTGATGTTCACTAAATCCTGGTTTAGCTACATATGCATCTGCAAGCTCTTTTCCCTGAGATCTCGCTCGATTCTTATAAATATTTTTTTGTGACCTATAAGATCTATAACCTGAGTTACCAAGTAATATTATCCCTTCTTCTTTAGCTGTATTTATTAATTCTTCTAATGGTTTTACAATAATTCCTGCTACATGTTTTTCTTCATCATCTGATCTATCTGAAAATGGTATGTTGGGTATACTTAGCCCTTCTGGTATGTAATCTTTATTTAGTCCATTCTCTCTATTTACTAATAGTCGTTCTGCTCTTACATTAACACCATTTTCTTTCACTAATTTATCTTCATCAGCTAAACTAGCATTAATTCCTATAACACTTGAATTCTCTAACTTTAGTATTGTATTTTTTAACATATAACAAAATCCACAAATTATTATTATTATAATAAATAATAAACTCTTTTTAAATCCCTTTTTCATATCTTCTACTTCCCTTCTAATATAGTAGTTTCATTGTAGAAGATAGAGTTTACAAGAATTATAAAAAATTCTTACGAAATCTTAAGTTTATGAAAACTAATACTAAAATTAATTATTAAAATTAAATTTTTTCAAATTAATATAGAAATTAATAATAAAAATAAAAAGCACCTATATCATGAAGATTAGTGCGCTTTTCATATTTTTAAATTATTAAATGAATTTTTACTTTTATTAGAGAGCCATTTTCTATGGTTATTTCACCGTCATGCTCTTTAACTATTTCATTACATAAATATAAACCAAGTCCTCTACTATCTTTATTATCATTATTAGATTTTATAAAAGGTTCAAATATACTATTAAATATTTCATCTGGGATTGGATTACTATTATTTATTACTTCAATAATATATTTATTGTCTGATACGTAAGAATTAACATATATCTCATTTCCCCCATAGGAATATTTTATTGCATTATCAATTATATTGATTAGTACTTGCCTAATTTTATCCTGTTGTACCTTAACTGTTCCTTCACTTATATTTTGTATTATTTTTAAGGAATATTTATTAGCCTTTATATTCATATCACTACAACTTTGAATAATAAGCTCTTTCATGTCAACATAATTAAGTTCTTCTTTGATAACACACATACCTTTAGATACCTCTATAAGATCTAATACTAACTTATGAAGCCTGTCACTTTCTGAATATATTCTTTCAATAGCTCTTTTATCAAAGTCTTTATCCTTGACCATTCCTGTAAGTAGTAACTCAGCATATCCTGATATAGCTGTCAATGGTGTTTTTAATTCATGGGTTACACTATTAAAAAATTCCTTTCTTCCTTTTTCTAATTTATAAACTTTGTTCTTTTCTGATTCAATAGTTTCTATTTGTTCTTTTATTTTATCTCTCATATTTATAAATTCTCTTGCTAATATTGCTACCTCATCTTTTCCATGTTCAGCAATTGAAATATTATAATCACCATATCCTAGTTTTTTTATTGCATCTGTTAATTCTGTAATTGGTTTAGTAATTTTATTTGTTCTTAAAAATAAAAATATAAATATAACTATAAATGTTCCAAGTTCTATAATATTTATAATATTTATAGTATTTTTATAATCCCTATATTTCGAGTCATAATTCTTTACTATGCTTATGATCCCCACATATTCATTATCTATATATATAGGATAAGTTAGTATTGCATCTACTCCATTATATCTATATTTCAAATCTACTACGGCTTTACCATCCATTGCTACTTTTTTACTTTTTTTTGTTATGCTTCTGAATTCCTCTGGAACATTTCCTTCTATCAATATATAATTTATATCTCTTATATCACATTTGCATTCATAATTTAAAGATATATGTTTTATTATGTAATTTCCTTCTTCAACCAATGATTCTTTTTTATCCTTAAAACTATTAGTTACAAGGTTGTACTTTACATACTCGTGAGTGCTATTCATTACTTGTTTTAAAAAATTATTTATACTATTTTCCATATTAGACTTTAAAACATGTGTTATTGCCACATTCATTACTATCATAGAAACTATCAGTATAAATATTAAACCAGTTATAAATTTATCTCTTATTTTCATAAGGCTACCTCATTACATATCCTATTCCAAAAACAGTGTCTATAATAGATGTTGCATTCTCCTTATCAAGCTTACTTCTTAATCTTCTAACATGAACGTCCACTGTTCTAACCTCACCTTCATAATCAAATCCCCAAACTTTATTTAAAAGGATTTCTCTTGAAAAAACTATGTTTCTATTTTTAACAAAAAACTCTAACAATTCATATTCCTGAGGTTTTAGTTTAACTTCTTTATCATCTTTAAATACAATTCTACCTTCTAGGTTCACTTTAACAAATTTATTTATATATATAAACTCTTTATCTGATTTTTCTTTATACTTATTAACTCTTCTTATTGCAACCTTTACCCTAGTTAATACTTCTTTTATATTAAATGGTTTAGTAATGTAATCATCAGCACCTAGTTCTAAACCTAAAACCTTGTCCACAATATCGTTACGGGCAGTTAACATAATTATTGGAATACAACATTTATCATTTATATGCCTACATAATTCAAAACCACTTTCATCTGGTAAATTTATATCCAACAATACTAAGTCTGGGTGAAAAAAATCTAAAGCATCTTTTGCATCTTTAGCTAAAAATACCCCCTTAACTTTATATCCATCCGCTCTTAGAGCAGACACTAAAATATCATTTATGGATATTTCATCTTCAACTACTAGAACCTTAAAGTCCATTATAAATTCCTCCTATTGCTTTCATTTACGTAAGTAACTCTATGTGAAAAGTTAAATTATACAATATTTAAAAAATACATATAAGAATATTACTAACTCTTTCTTTCAGTAATATTCTTATACTAACCACTATTTAACCTAAGATATTTTTAGCTTGCTTGATATTTCATAATTTTAAGGTATAAACTGTTCTTCTATTCTTACTATTACATTATTTTCTACATATATATAATGTAAATAGAGATTATCAGCTGAACCATAAATATTATCTAAAGTCTTAAATTTTTCATAACCAATTTTTGTTAAATCTGCAGAATTTGTTGCATTTGAATCTATACGATATTTACAAACATATACGTCCACTTTTGGGGATATTTCATAAGTTTCTAAACTCTTATCTTTATTTCTAATATAAAACTGATGTGATATCCTTCTAGCATTCCACTCCTTTTCTTTGCCATCTTTTATAGCTTCTGCTTTAAGAGCACTCTCATTAGTACCATCGTTAAGGAAAAATTCTACTTCGTCACATTTTAAATATCTTTTACCATTTTGTTCATATATTTCATTTATAAATCCTATCTGTTTTCCTGATTTCCCTGTTTTTGCTTTTTCATTCTTATTTTCTTCTTGAGTATTCTTCGCTTTTTCAGTGTTATTTTCTTCTTTAGCCTCTTTTTCTTTCTCAATCTCAATTATTTGAAGATTTAATTCAGCATCTCTATCATACTGTTCTATTTTACCTTCGTACTTTATGGTTCCTACTTTACTTGTGTCTACATTATTATTATTCCAAACAACTCCAACCTCTTTGTCCTCATTATTTATTTTTGCTTTAATTTTATCTGGTAACTGATATTCATGACTTTGATATACACCCGCATCTAATTTAGTAACTTCAAATTTTGATTTTATATTATCTAATAATTTTTTCATATTTTCAGTATCAACATTATTGCTTACGGCTAATTTTATAAAATAATAAGCATCATCTATTCTTTTCTTTTCCATATATTTATTTTTTATTTCTATATAAGATACCTTATTAGACTTGTCCATTGAAATTGCTTTTTCAAAAGAACTTTTAGCATCATCATATTTTCCTGAATTTAAAAAATTAGTTCCATCTTTAATAAATTTTTTTATTTCATTTTCTTTCATAGCCTCTTGTTGTTTTACATCATTTGTTAATACACTTGTTTTTTGTTTCTTTCCACAACCTGAAGCACTTAGCATAACTATCAATATTAATAATAAAGAAACTATAGCTTTTTTTCTCATGAATTTTCACTCCCTGCATTTGGTATACTTAGATATTATCATGGTATTTTTACCATAACTAACATATCAGCTAACATATTTTCCAATAAAAATTTAAAATACATTTCTATTTTATTATATATTTTGCCTTTAATTTAGCAGTACACCTTTAACCATTTAACCTAAGCTATTTTAACTTATTTAAAATTTTATAATTTTAAGGTCTATATTGTTCTTGTATTTTTACTATTACATTATTTTCTACATATATATAGAATAAAGCCTTATTTTGTCCATAAACATTATCTAAAGCTTTAAATTTTTCATAGCTAATTCTAATTTGTTGTAACTTTGAAGTAACATCATTTGAATCAATGTGGTATCTACAAATATCTATTTCTACATTTGGAGATATTTCATAATCTTCTAAGCTCTTATCTTTATTTCTAAAGTAATAATCATCTGTCATTCTTCCATCTAGTAATAAATCCTTCTTACCATCTTTTATAGCCTCTTTTTCTGCAGTTCTATCATCAGCATCCTTATTATGGAAAAATTCTACATCATCGAATTTTAAATATCTCTTCCCATTTTGTTCATATATTTCATTTATAAATCCTATCTGCTTTCCATCTTTAACTTCTTTTACTTTCTGATTCTTATTTTCTTCCTGAGAATTCTTTACTTCTTTATTCTTATTTTCTTCTTGAGAATTTTTAATTTTTTTAACATTCTTCACTTCTTGATTCTTATTTTCTTTTTGAAACTCCATTACTTTAAGATTTAATTCAACAATTTTATCATATTGTTCTATTTTTCCTTGGTACTTTATAGTTCCTACTTCACTTGTATCTACATTATTGTTATTCCAAACAACTCCAACTTCTTTGTCCTCATTATTTATTTTTGCTTTAATTTTATCTGGTAACTGATATTCATGATTTTGATATACATTTTCATATAATTTAGTAACTTCAAATTTTGATTTTATATCACTTAATAGTTTTTTCATATTTTCAGTATCAACATTATTGTTTACAGCTAGCTTTATAAAATAATAAGCATCATCTAATCTATTCTTTTCCATACATTTATTTTTTATTTCTATATAAGATCCTTTATTAGACTTCTCCATTAAGATTGCTTTTTCAAAAGAACTTTTAGCATCATCATATTTTCCTGCATTTAAAAAATTAGTTCCATTTTTAATAAACTTTTTCACTTCATTTTCTTTCATGGCTTCTTGTTGTTTTACATTGTTGGTTAATACACTTGTCTTTTCTTTTTTACTACAGCCTGAAATGCCTAACATAGTTATTAATATTAATAGTAAAGAAATTATAGCTTTTTTTCTCATAAAAATTCACTCCCCCCATTTGGTATACCTAAATATTACCATGGTATTTTTACCAAATATAATGAATTTGTTACCAAATTGTTTCTGGGTAGGTATTTTAAATATATTTTTTATCTTATTCTGTTATTATATATAAATTACTTTATTAGCTTTTAATTAAATTCTAAATATCAAAAGTAAAAAATCTCTAAGCTTTTATACATGCTAGATTATAGTTTATTTGTTATAATACATCAATACTTTTAATTATATCCAATGAACTTTATATCTTCATATAATAAATGCGCATATAGACGTTGAGGACAAAAATAAAAAGCACCCATATCACAAAGATTAGCGTGCTTTTGATTAATTAGATTCTTATTTAATTGATCTAATATTTCTAAAACAAAATAAAGGTTAAATTTATTTGTTGTTATTATATTCTATTGGTTAGGAAAAAATCATCTACTATACAAATGTTTATATCGGAAAACCTTTAAGTATAAAGTACACAATCATTGAAATCAAATCAATGGCAAGAATTACTACCATAATTATTAGTACTATTTTGGATATTTTCTTTGTATACATCTTAACATTTTCTCGATCAATGCTATCAATTATTGTTTCAAATCTATTCATTACTAATGGTTCTGTCTTTGTACTCTCTTTTGCTTTTACGTCCATTACTAATTCATCTAGGGATATTTCAAAGAAGTCTCCTAAGGCTATTAATTTTTCTAGTTCTGGTGTAGTTTCGCCAAGTTCCCACTTAGAAATCGTTTGTCTTGAAACATTTAACTTGCTACCTAATTCATCTTGCGATAATCCTTTTTGCTTTCTCAAAGAATATAATTTATTACTAAACGCCATCGCCCTACCTCTTTACCTCTTAACCTTTCTACCTAATACTATAGCAAACAAAATTAATACTATTGTACAAATTAGTCCAGCCTCTATTCCATATGTGCCACCACTTAACAGTTCCATATTTTCATTAGCATTAAATTTAAATACTGATGATGCACTATTGGAACCACTTAGATTAATTCCAATTATAATTGATAGTATAAAATTCCAAATACTATGAACAGCACATGATACCCATATATTATTATACTTAATCATCAACAAAGATACTACTGTTGAAAATAATAACAAATTAACTATTCCTACAATTGCAACTATTATATTAGACTGAAAAAGCGCAAAAAAATGAGGGAATGCAAACATAATTGAACTAATCAATATTGCTATGCTAGTAGGAATTTTATATAGAAGTGAATTCATCAAAAATCCTCTACACATAATTTCTTCCATAGCCCCTTGAATAATAAAACCCCCCAGATATGCCAAAATAAGGATTATATTTATATCATCATTTTTCCCATAATATACAACAGCTCCACTTAATATGCTTAAAACAAATATAATACAAAGTAGTATTACTGCTATTCCTGTTCCTAAAAAATACGACTTTGCAATTTTCTTTTTTACAATCCCCATACTTTCTAAGTTTCTCTTTTCTATAAACTTGCAATATAGTATTGTTATTACCAAGTTAATCGAAACCCCATAATGCTTAATTAACATCATAACATCATTACTAGGCATCTCTCCATGTAAAAAATCATAACCTGCCGTAGCTAATCCTAATATTACTATAGCTTGTGCAATAATCTTAGATGATATAAGCACTACAATAAAGCCAAGTAATTTTTTAATTACATATACTTTCTTAGAAATATCACCTATGTCATCCTTAAAGGGATTAATCATCATTATTATTTCTTTCATAAACTTTGCCCCCCAACTAATCATTTATATGAAAATAAATATACTTTTTCTTACAACAAAGTTTACATTTTCTTTTTAATAATGGCTACCAATTGAACTTAGCAATATGTCAACCAAAGTTAACATTCTTGAATTTTCAAGGTTTTAACGGTTATAGTATCATATTTTTTACACAATTAAAATTTATTTAAGCATAAAATAGACGCTTAAAAATGGAGAATAATTTCTTAAAAAATCATAAGAAGATGTATAGATGATGATCCCATGGAAGGTTTTTGGGCAACTCTTAAATCTTGGATATATTATAAAAAAGGTTTCATACATACAGTGATGAATATATAGGATTTTATGATAAGAAAAGACTACAGAAAAATTTAAAAGGTCTAGCTCCAAAGAGTATTGAAGCCAAACCTTAGACATATAATAAATTACTTTTTTTCTATTGGTACATAAATTTCCATTACAGTATCTTTTCGTCCATGACATCTCTCATCATAAAATTCAAAGTCAAATTTACTTTCATCAAAAACATATTCACTATCTTTAAACCATTCCTCAAATATATATTTCCAAGTCTTTTTTATTGCCTCTGGAAAATCATCATTATCTAAATCATTAGATGTATCTACTGGAGGTATTGTAAAAACAGCATAAGTTGCTTCTGGAACTTCAACTGTTATCATTTCATTAGTGACATTATCGAAGTTATCAACTATAACCCCAAGTAAATATACTGCATCCCCACTTTCTCCATTAGCTGGAACACATAATCCCACTTCACCATGCTTTGGTGGATTTAATATTTTATACATTTTACTTTCTAAATTTTCACCATTATAATTGCTCCAAAATGAAGCTATATCTTTAGTATAATTACTGTTTGTAATATTAGTTTTAATTCCATAACCTGCAACTTTGAATGCAGATTTTTTTATAATAACAGGATTCATAATATAACCTCCAAAATCTATATTTAATTCTTCATTAAAATAATTCCCCATGCATTTTACATATTGCTTAGGACTAAATCCAAATTCCTTTTTAAATGCTTTTGAAAAACCATTATGTGTTTCAAAACCATAATCAAGTGCAATATCTATTATTCTACCGCCTTTAAACAAGTCAATAGCTGCTAATGAAAGTCTTCTCTTTTTTACATATTCCATTAAAGTTATTCCTTTATTAATATTAAATATTCTTGAAAAATGAAAAACAGAATATCCACATTTATTTGCTATTACTTCTGGTGTTAAGTCACTTTTTATATTTTCCTCGATAAATTCAATGCACTCCGATATTGCATTACTATAATTCAAATTATCACCAACCTTTTTCCCCGTGGTAATTCTAATATATCATTATAATTAAGATACTGTTGTTCCTAAATTGCTAAAACTATTTGATTAAATAAAAAACTTAGAGTATATATTTCATTAACTTTAATTCTTTATTTGATACCCCTACTTATTTATGATATAGTTCACTATAATTAACCACAAATCCATTACTTTTTATTTACCAAAATAAGGCTAATATAAAATAAAACCTTCATACTTTCTTATAAAGTACAAAGGCTTTATTCTAGTTCTATACTCTTTTCTATTTATTCCAGTTACCAAAATGACTTACTTAAATCCATATATAATTGGAACTACTCTACTTCCATTTCCATCGATGCTGTATAATGTTTCTATCCGATGACTATCTGCTCTAATACTCCCATCGCACTCTGTGAAAGCGATTCGCACCAAATCAAAGATTTGGACTCTCTGCTTTTCTTCAAAGTGGAAGTAAAGAGCGGTTACGTCCCTGGATAACGATTTCTAAGCTTTAGAGGGAGTAAAAACTCCCTCTGAAGCTTAGAACTCTGTTTATATCTGTTCCAAAATCAGATTTTTCCCTCTTCTTCATTTTTAATTAGATATAAATTATTTCTACTCCTGCAAAATTAATATCACCAACTAATGTTAAAGTATTTGTTGTTGTTTTATCATTTTTGTTTTTTTCACTAATAGCTCCTAAGAATACATTAGTTTTATCATCAATGTTCCAAGTTTTTGGTACATATAATTCTATTCCTGAAAAAGAAGCATTAATCCTAACTATAGCATTACTGTCGGTCATAATTGCATTATCAAAATACACCTTCATGGCTCCAAAGGAGCAATTAAAATCCGCTTTCTCAAAATTATCTGTATTTATATATTTTATACTAGCACCAAATGAACTTTTAAATCTAACATGACTTTCGTCTTCTATATCAATTTTTTCAAACTTATAATCTTCACAATTATATTTCTTATTAACCCATTTAGGACGTTTATGAAAAATCATAGAAAGACCAATACTACCAAGTAGTGCTGCAATCAATACAGTCCATGGTGTAATGTTGGTAATCCCTAATTGTTTATCATATATTATACAAATAAATGCAATAGGGAATAAAATACCTGCAAAATTAATACGAAAAAAACTTTTCACAATAACTACTACTAAAAAAACTGTTAACAATAAACTAAATGCATTTACATCAGGAAAGTATCCAAGCTTGCTTATAATTAAGAAAACTCCCCCTAATATAAGTAAAATTCCCCAAAAAACTCTCTCTTTTTTCATCTCATTTCCTCTTTTCTAATAATTTAATTTTTAGTGGTTTATAATAATATCTTGAAACATATACCTGTTTATGAGTATTTTGAAATTCAATCTTACTTGATGATGATATTCTACGTGTTATGGAGTAAATATGATTTGTATTTAGAATTGTTGATTTTGAAACTCTCATAAAATATCCTGGTAAGAATTCTTCAAGTTCATAAAGCTTATATTTTACATTATATATATTGTCAATTGTATGTGCACAAATCCCATTTTCTTCAGTTTCAAAAAATAAAATTTCTTCTAAGGAAAGATAATACTCAGTATCACCTCTATAAAAAGTTATCTGTTTCTTGTGTGACAACATATCGTTAAGCATAATTTGAATATTTTTAACATCTTTGCTTATTTCACTACATCTAATAATAACTTCATTTTCTTTAATTTTATTATCTACTTCAATACTTATTTTCATATTTTCACTCCCTACTTTTTTATTATATTAACTGTGTTTTCCCATGTAAATATGAAAATTGTAAGTGGTCAGTTATTACATATAAGTGGTATACTTTTTATACATATTATATTATGAGAATTCTATCATAAAGAAAAAATTATTAAATATTAGAAAATAAATACCTAAACTACCCTATAGGCAGTTTAGGTTATTTTGTGTATTATAAATTCCTTTTATTTTTATTATATTTTTTCATTTTTTTAATTCTATAACTATAAGCTACATAGGGCATAAAGCTAAATATAAATACAATAAAATCTATTAATAGTAATCCAGTTAAAAAAATGTTATTTATAAAAAATGATAAAACTATTAATATTATACCTACAATTAAAGAATAAACTGCTGATTTTCCTACTGTGTTTTGCATTGATATATATTTACCTAAATTTGATTTAAAATCACTATAAATAGGTTTTGTCCCGTATTGTGCTGAAAAAATATGCATTTCATTGCCTAGGGAAATAACAATATTCCATCCTGCCTCTTTAAACATATGAAAATATTCTTCATTTACATCTTTTTGATAATCTAAACTATATATTATATCTTGAGGTTCATCTTTTCTTAACTTATAAAAAAATCCTCCTACTACACGTTCTAATATCCATCCCTTTTTTGCATAATTTCTTAGTTTTTCCATATCACTTTCTTCACTAAATGCAAATCCACCAATCATTACATATTTATTTTTCATAGATATCATCCCTTTCTACTTCAAAAAATTTTCAGCAAAGGTAATCATCTGCTTTTTACGATTTATTTCTTGTACAAGCATTTCTTTTCCTTTATCTGTTATCCTATAAACCTTCTTGTTTTCATGTATATTAGGGTTTAATTCAACCAATCCTGATATTAAAAGTTTTTTTAATGTGGTATAAAGGGATGCTGGTCCAATAGTCACTTCACCATTAGTAAATTTTTCAATAACTTTCATGATTAAGTATCCGTGTTTTTCCTCAATAACACTAGCTAAAATATAAAAAGCTGAATCAGTTAGTTCTCCAATTTCAATAGAATCTTTCCTAGCCATAAAATTCTCCTTCCCATCTTTTTATGTACCATGAAATTC
Source organism: Clostridium botulinum (assembly GCF_001276985.1). GTDB lineage: Bacteria > Bacillota > Clostridia > Clostridiales > Clostridiaceae > Clostridium_F > Clostridium_F botulinum. The sequence goes on along the minus strand of NZ_LHUL01000004.1, from coordinate 211,997 downwards.
TATATATCATTTAATGATATATCATTAAATACAATATATCATTAAATGATATATCAGTCAATACTTATATATTTTTTATAATTTATTTTTTGAAATTTATAACAAAACTAAATTCTAAATATTATTTCTAATTTCCCTTTTCACTAAAAATCTTTCTATTGATAAAAATATAAAAAGTAGCACCAAATAAAATTGTGCTACTTTTTATAAATTTATCTTTTTAAATTATATAATCAACTTAAATATTTTTTATTTTAGAATTCAGCTGAGCCTGGAGTTCTTGGGAATGGTATTACGTCTCTTATATTAGTCATTCCTGTGATGTACATTAATATTCTTTCAAAACCTAAACCATATCCTGAGTGTTTAGTTTCTCCATATTTTCTTAATTCTAAATACCACCAGTAATCTTCTTTATTTAGATTTAATTCTTCCATTCTTTTTTCTAATACATCTAATCTTTCTTCCCTTTGGCTTCCACCTATAATTTCTCCTACTCCTGGTACAAGTAAGTCTGCTGCTGCAACAGTTTTTCCATCATCATTTAATCTCATATAGAAGGCTTTTATGTCCTTTGGATAATCTGTTACAAATACTGGTTTTTTAAATATTTGTTCTGTTAAATATCTTTCATGTTCAGTTTGAAGGTCTATTCCCCATTCTACTTCATAATCAAATTTTACTCCTGATTTTTGAAGTAATTCTACTGCTTCTGTATAAGTTATTCTCTTGAAGTCAGAATTCACAACATTATCTAATCTATCAAATAAACCTTTATCTACGAAACTATTGAAAAATGCCATTTCTTCTGGAGCATTTTCCATTACATAGTTTATTACAAATTTAACCATATCCTCTGCATTATCTAAATAATCTGTAAGTTCTGCAAATGCCATTTCAGGTTCTATCATCCAAAATTCTGATGCGTGTCTTGCAGTGTTTGAATTTTCAGCTCTAAAAGTTGGTCCAAAAGTATATACGTTTCTAAAAGCTAAAGCAAAAGTTTCTGCTGAAAGCTGACCACTTACTGTAAGGTTTGCAGGTGATCCAAAGAAATCCTTTGAAAAATCTATTTTTCCTTCTTCAGTTTTTGGTATATTGTTTAAATCCATAGTAGTTAATTGGAACATTTCTCCTGCCCCTTCGCAGTCACTACCTGTTATTATTGGGGTGTTTGTATAAACAAATCCTCTTTCTTGGAAAAATTTATGCACTGCATAAGCTGCTAAAGAACGTACTCTAAATACTGCTGAAAAAGCATTGCTTCTTGGTCTTAAATGAGCTATAGTTCTTAAATATTCAAAAGTATGTCTTTTCTTTTGTAAGGGATAATCTGTGCTTGATTTACCTTCTATTGAAATTCTTGTAGCCTTTATTTCGAAAGGTTGCTTTGCATTTGGTGTAGGTTGAACTATTCCTTCTACTTCTACTGATGTACTTATTGGCATTTTGCATAGTTCTTTAAAGTTTTCTAAAGAAGACTCAAGTATTACTTGAACATTTTTAAAGAAACTTCCGTCATTTACTTCTACAAAGGCAAAGTTTTTAGAATCTCTTACAGTTCTTACCCATCCATTAATTTTAACTTCTTTGTCCATGTGTTTTTCTGTTTCTCTATAAAGTGATTTTACTAAAGTTATATCCATGTTTTTTCCTCCTCTTTGGATTTTATTTCATAATAATAAAAAAACCTCTCATCCCTACAGGGACGAAAGGTATATATTCCGCGGTACCACCCAAATTGCCAAAAGGCCAACTTTAAAGTATGACTCTATAATAATCATACAATCCAAATGTAAGGCTTTGGAAACCTCTAAGCCTACTTTTTAAAAAATTTCGGTTAGAAACTCCGAGATGTTCTTCAATATAGCATATTTATGGAACTTACACCATTATCCACTCGCTTTAAAATATTATCTATACCTACTCTTCTCTTCATAGTTTTTGGTTTGATATTTTATTATACTATATAAATTAAACGTTAATTCAAATAATCCAAATACTTTAAAATCCTTATGGATCTTATATAAAAGTGTTTATTACAATTATTAGTGATTGTCTGAAAATTTATACAGTATATATCAAAAATTATTGAACTTATTACAAAATTATAATATTTATAATATTATATGTCAATGATATTTAACACTGACTTTCAATGATTAATTTTTATAATCATGTCCAATAATTGCTTTACCTGAATATATCATAATATACTACAAAAAAACATTATTCATATATAATTAAACTCCCTTTATAAACAGAGTTCTTGGCCTTAGAGGGAATTTTTACTTCCACTAAAGCTCAGAAAATGGTTATCCAGAGACGTAACCGCTCTTTACTCTCACTTTGAAGAAAAGCAGAGAGTCCAAATCTTTGATTTAGTGCGAATCGCTTTCACAGAGTGCGATAGGAGTATTAGAGCGGGTAGTCATCGGATAAATTGAGAAAATATTTTAAATTTTATAATTTCACTATTTTGAAAATATAAAATACACTATAAATGAGTCTCTTTCCAACAAATAAGTTGATAATTAATATTTTTAAATATGCAAATTCCTTTGTAACACTTATATTACGGTGAATTATGACACTAATTACTATATTAGCCATTGACTTTTATAACATAAATCTTTATAATATTTTTTCAGAAAAGTAAATTTTTCTTCATATTATTATAATAATATGAAGGTTGTAGATGTATACGTATGTTAGATTTTTCTGAATTTTGTTTATATTTAAGCCTTCCATATTATGAAGGTTTTTTTATTTTTTATAATTTAATAGCGCTCACTTGCAAAAAAATAAGGAGGATTTTATGGAAAAATTTATAAGTTTCATAGGTATTTTTGTTTTCTTAGGTATCTGTTATCTAATATCAGAAAACAAGAAAAAGGTTAGGTTTAAACTAGTCTTTGCAGGAATTATTATTCAATTTATTTTCGCTTTTTTAATTTTAAAAACATCTATTGGTAAAATAACTTTTGAAAAACTTTCTGATTTTATTACAGCTATTTTAGGATTTACTAAAAATGGCTCAGAATTTTTATTTGGTGGATTAGTTAACAATGTGGATAGTTTTGGGTATATATTTGCTTTTCAAGTATTGCCAACTATTATATTTTTCTCATCTTTAATGGCAGTTCTATATTATTTAGGTGTTATGCAATTTTTAATACGACATATAGCTAATTTTATGGCTAAAACTTTAGGAACTTCTGGTGCTGAATCTCTATCTGCTGCTGCAAACATATTTGTTGGACAAACTGAAGCTCCTTTAATAGTAAAACCTTACATAGAAAAAATGACGAGATCTGAACTTCATTCTGTTATGGTTGGTGGAATGGCTACAGTAGCTGGTAGTGTAATGGCTGGATATATAGGTATGGGAATAAGTTCAGCTCACTTATTATCAGCCTCCATAATGTCTGCCCCAGCAGCCTTTGTGGCAGCAAAAATAATAGTTCCTGAAACGGAGGAACCTATAACTAAAGGTAATGTTAATTGCGAAGTAGAAAAATTAGATAAGAATGTAATTGATGCAGCTGCTAGAGGCGCCTCTGAAGGTCTTCAAATGGCTCTTAATGTTGGAGCTATGTTAATAGCTTTTGTTGCTATAATCGCCATGTTAAATGCAGGTTTAGAAGGTATTGGACATTTAGTTGGAATTAATGGTTTAAACTTTGAAAATGTATTAGGTTATATTTGTGCTCCTTTTGCTTACATAATGGGTATACCTTCTCAAGATATGTTAACAGCAGGTTCCCTTATTGGACAAAAAACCGTTATAAACGAGTTCGTAGCATATTCAAATCTATCCACATTTATAAAGCAAGGAACGTTAAATCCAAGAACAGTAACTATACTAACTTATGCCCTATGTGGATTTGCTAATTTCAGTTCCATAGCAGTACAACTAGGTGGTATAGGAGAACTTGCGCCAAAAAGAAGAAGTGAAATTGCCCAGCTTGGAATAAAAGCTCTAATAGGTGGTACAGTAGCTAGCTTCTTAACAGCTTGTATTGCTGGAATATTAATATAGAATAAATAGAACCTGTATAAAAACAATTCTCTATTAAACTAAAAACTGAATTTTTATTTTAAAGTAAATAAAGAGGTTGACTCAAAATTAAATCTATTTTGAAGCAACCTTTTTACTTATTTAATTATCAAATATTAGATAAAATAAATGGTTTTCTTTTCAACTTCAATTGATAAACTTGTTCAATTATCAAATGTTAAAGCCCCTCTTAATTTCATCTCAAGAAATTCATTCACTAATTGTATATATATGGGCTCTTAATATATATTTGATTTTATGTTATACTTAATTAATCACATTTTTAGGACCAATGATTAATACTGAGGTGATTTTTTTGGAAAATTACGATAATCCTATATGTTTAGAGGACCTATTTTCTGATGAAAATGGTGAAAAATTTTTATCTATTTCTGTTCTTCAAACAGCTTTTAATGTAGCTTATGAAGGTCTTATTCTTATTGATGAAAATTATAACATATTAAAAATAAACACCATGGGTTTAAACATATTAAATTCTACAGAGGATAAATTAAAAAAATATTCAATAAAAGATATAATAAGAAATTACAAGTTTATAGATGATTGTCTACAAAATGGGGTTCATAAATTTAGTATAGACTCCTCTTTTCTTATAAACAATAATTCTATAAGATGCATTACAAATATAATGCCTGTAAAGCTTCAGGATTCTATTATAGGGGCTATTATATCTATAAGAGATACAAGACATATACATAAATTAGTTAACAATGTAGTTGGCTATAAAGCCTCCTATACTTTTGATGACATAATAACCAAAAATCAAAAAATGAAAAGCATAATAGAATTAGCCAAAAAAGCTTCTGAATCTGATTGCAGTATTTTAATAGACGGTAATAGTGGTACTGGTAAAGAACTATTTGCTCAAGCTATTCATAACCATAGCAACAGATGTCACGGTCCCTTTGTTGCGGTAAATTGCGCTGCTATTCCTAGAGAATTAGTGGAAAGTGAACTATTTGGATATGAAAAAGGCGCTTTCACAGGAGCCTCTAAGGGTGGCTATCCTGGTAAATTTGAGTTGGCTGATGGTGGAACAATATTTTTAGATGAAATTGGGGAACTACCATTAGATATTCAATCTAAACTATTAAGAGTTTTAGACAACTTAAAAATAATGCGAGTAGGTGGTACTCACGAAAAGAAAATAGATATCCGAGTCCTAGCAGCTACTAACAGAAATTTATCAGAAGAAGTTTCTAATAAAAACTTTAGAGGAGATCTTTATTATAGATTAAACGTTATAAATGTTCATCTTATCCCTTTAAAAGATAGGGTAGAGGATGTTGAAGCCTTAACCAACTGTTTTGTAGATAAACTAAATATTAAAAACCCAGGCAACTTTAAAAAAATAGCTCCTGAATTTATGGATAAACTTAAAGCTTACCATTGGCCTGGAAATGTGCGTGAACTTAGAAATATAGTAGAAAGAAGCTACTATATTTGCGAAGATAATATTATTACAGATAAATTCTTAAATAACAAGTTAATGAAAAATGAACATCATAACTGTTGCATTGGAAAGGAAGAACCTATAGTTCCATTAGATATTTTAGAACATAAGGCCATAGAAAAGGCTCTAATCCATTGTAAAGGCAATATAGTACAGGCCTCTGAATTATTGGGTATAAGTAGAGCAACTATATATAGAAAAATAAATAAATATAATATAGATTTAAATGAAATATTAGAAGATAAACAGAATTAAACTAATTAAGCATTATTTATAAATATGAATTTAGTTATATTATATAAAATAGGGTTATGTTAAGAAAATATAATGTTAGTATAATAATTTCTTAACATAACCCTGTTATTATTAAATTGAGACTTGGAAGTGAGCCTATTTACTTTGCTCACTTTCCCCTTCCCCCTTTGATTCACTTTCTAATTTTTTTATTAAATTATGATTTAATAGTTCATCTGAACTTTCTAAATCCTTTGCGCTTTCCTGCTTTTTAGCCTTTAGTTCCTCTGTTTCAGTAATCTTTTCTCCAGTTTTTATATCATAGTATTCTCCTGTCCAAGATATATAAAAAGCTTTTCCATCGGTAAAGGATCCATTTCTAAAAGTAACCTTAGGGTCAGCTACATTTAATAAATCATTTCCTAACATATATTTCCTAGGCAAATTATATAAGTTAGCTATTGTAGGATATAAATCTATTTGACCACCATAAGTATGATCTACTCCTTTATATTCGTCCTGTGGGAAGTGTATAAGCATAGGTACCTTTTGAAGTTCATACCATTTTAAATCATTCGGTGATTTTTCTCCCACAAAATCATATAACTCTTGTATATAATTTTTAGATACAGCATTATGATCTCCATAAATAACTACAATTGAATTATCTAAATATCCCTCTTTTTCAAGGTTTTCTAAAAACATTCCTAATTGAGCATCTGTATAATGTATACCCTTTAAATAATTACCTAAAAATGAACCTTCATATTTTCCTACATTAAATTCCCCATATCCTTTTACATCATCGTAAGGGAAATGACTACTTAAAGTTATTAAAAAACTATAAAAAGGTTGTTTAAAAGTCTTAATTTTTTCCAAAGATTGATTAAAGAAAGACTTATCACTAAGACCTAACCCTACCTGTTCATCTATGTTATAAGTACTTTCCCCATGAAAATCTTGGAACTTTTGAGCTTTATACATTACATTTCTATTCCAGAATCCATCTTTATAGCCGTGCATAGCCGCTGTGTAGTATCCCTTATCTTGAAGTGTACTTGGTAGCGATTTAAATTGATTACCACTATACATATAATAAGCTGCTCCTGAAACTGCAGGATATAATGAATTATTAGACAAAAACTCTGCATCAGATGTATTCCCTGCTGCTACTTGATAAAAATAATTATCGAAATACATACTTTTATTTATCCACTTATTTAAATTAGGTGTTACTTCCTGACCTTCCACCTTTGCATTTATAGCAAATTGTTGAAGTGCTTCTACTTGTATAACTATTAAATTTTTTCCTTCTCCTACACCCTTTAATTTTTCTCCCTGTATTTGTGATTTTCCCTCAAAGTTATCTACTAACTCTTTTTCTTTAGCTTCTGGAAGCTTTTTACTATTATTTATCTTATTTCTTGTGAACTGATAAGCATCTATAACATGAAAGTTTACATTCCCTAAAACCTTAGTTATATATATCCTATTACTCATAGTATTAAGCAATCCTGGTTGATCTACTGATAATTTATATATATTTATACCATTTAATAAAATAGCTCCTGCTAATATTAAAGATCCCACACCTATTCTTATAATTTTTTTATTTTCCTTATAAGGCATATTTCTATACACCTTTAGGAAAGGTATAATCAATAATATATCTAGAAAATATACACAATCCTTCAGTTTAAACAAACTTGTAATACTAGAGGCAACTCCCCCTAATAAAAAGGCATTTCTTATAGCCCCTATAGATATAATGTCTTTATAATATCTGTAGTATAGTAAATCTGCTATAATTATAGAACTAATTATTATGTTTAACACATATAAAAATTTAGTTCTTTTGTGTTTTTGGAGGAAATACCCTATACCTAATAGTACTCCCACAGATGCTACAACTGGTAATAATATATACTTATAGCTAAAAAACTCTGGAGATATTTCTTTTCCATAAAACATTACTTTTAAACTTACTAATATTAAAAATAATATTATATCTAAATTTCTAATAATTATTTTCGTAACTATATTTTTCAACTTTAAAGCCTTCTCCATTTCCATCCCTCACTAATAATATTTATAAAACTTATTATTAAATTTATCTTCTGTTTATCTACTAAACACTATATTAATTTAAACCCATAAAAATTTTAAATATAATAAATATAAATTAAATATCATTATGGTCATCTATATAATTCACATAGAAACATAAAAATTAATTTTAAATTTGTATACCAAATATAAAATTAACGTATTAACTTTTCTATGTTAATTACGACTTACCTATATTAGTATAAAATTTCCCTATGTATATGGTTTAAATAAAATATTAAAATTTCTTTAATATTTCTCCCTTGATTATTATATATGTTTATATATGGATTATGCAAATTATAAATAAAGCCTTATGCATAAACATAAGGTTTTTTATGAAAAAACTACCTAAAAATACATTTAATTCTAATATAGCAAATAAAAAAATACACGTAATAAACGCATGAGTTTATTAGTGTATTTTTTATTTGTAGTGTTAAGACTAAATATATTTCATTTTCTTATACCATAGCCTCCATAAACAGTCTTTATATCATTTACAGATATCATTGCATTTATATCGCTACCTTCTATAGTTCTTATGATTTCCTCTCTTCTCTTTCTCTTAGCGTGTATTATAAGCATTTTCTTTTGTTCTATTTTTCCTTCTGCATCTACCATAGTTACTCCTACATTTTCATCCCTTAATATTTCTGCCAATCTTTTACCATCTGATTCTGAAGTTATAACATTTATAGTTAATAGGCCTATAGCTAATTTTTCTTCTATTACACAGCCCATATAATTACCACAAGTAAAACCTAAAGCATAAACTACCATTCTTATAGGGTCGTCTTTAATTCCACTTAAAACAGAACTAGTTACATAAAGCCATATAGTTACTTCTATAAACCCTATAATTGACCCATATAATTTTTCACCACGAGTGATTAAAACGGTTCTAATCGTCATTAGTGCAACTTCCATGATTTTAGCAAAAAATATAAATGCATAATATGATAACATTTAACCAGTCCCCCTATCTCCTTATTTTTAATACAAAATATAATTCCTAATCATCAGCCACAACATATTATATATGGAAAATGATCAATTGTTAATGGTATTTTAAAAAATATATGTTAATTATTTAAAATAAAAAATTATTATAAACACTAAATTTATATAGATTTCAAATATGAATTAAAAGCTTCAATATACCATTAAAGCAAGTATATAAGCGCAAGTTTTATACCAAATTTAATCCATATTTCCAACCAACTGCTATACTATAACACAAAAAAACCTTAATATAAAGTACTTTTAAAAAAAAATTTACTTTATGATTAAGGCTTTTAATTTATTTAGTTTTTCATTACATTTGCTTAGATAATTTACTAATATTATTATTTGTAAATCCAAATTAATTTCCACAATAATCCATATCTCTAAGGCATGCAACACCCACTAGACCTGGACCACTATGAGCACCTGAAACAGGGCTTATACATCCTCCAAGCATAGCAAAAGTAACATTTGGTAAGTTTTTAAGCTTCTCAAAAACAGCCTTAGCCTCTTCTTCTGCATTTCCGTGCATAACATAAATTTTACATTTACCTTTTTCCAAAAATTCTTTTGCTATATCTATAAGGTTAGCTAAAGATTGTTTTCTTCCCCTTACTTTTGTATATGTATAATATTTGCCGTCTTCATTATCTATAGAAATTATAGGTTTAATATTTAAAAGCTCTGCTATAGTTCCAGCAACTTTTCCTATTCTTCCACCTTTTTTTAGATATTCAAGGGTTCCCACCACAAAAAATGTTTTAACATTTTCTCTTATTTTAGGAATAGCCTCAACTATTTGATTAAAACTTTTACCCTCTTCTAGCATTCTTGCAGATTCCATTAGTAATACGCCTTCACCTAAGGATATAGATTTAGAATCACATATATATGTTGTAAGTTTCGGATGGTTTTCACTTACTATTTTCATTCCATTATATATTCCTGATAATCCACTGGATAAAACTACAGCTATTACATGGGTATATCCTTCTTCCTCTAACTCTGTAAAAAGATTATCCATATCCTCCATAGATGGTAGTGAGGATGTAGGAACTTCTACTTCTAAATTTTCATAAACCTCTTTAGAAGTTATATCAAATCTATCTTTAAGTTCTCTATCTTTATATATTATTCTAAAAGCTAGCTGCTTTATGTTATATTTTTCTAGTATATCTTCTGGTAAATCACTAGTTGTATCAGTAATCAATGCAATTTTTTCCAATTGAAATTCCTCCTAAATAACCATATATGAATATAGGTTAATTATAACACTTTAATATTATATGACAATAGATTCAAAAAAATAAGATATAATAAATTTTATATATTTATTATACCTTAATCTTTTTAATTTATTATAAAAATATAGCCTATGTAAAAATTCAACTAATTTTATTATTGCAAAAATAATTAATATCAACTATATTAATCAATTATTAACTAGGTTTAAACTAAGTCTTCCTGCTGCTTTTTTACATGCATTTTTACTCATGCTTAAAAGCTCCTTTATGATTATTGGATACTTATATAAATTAAATTTTTATTATAACTTAATTTAATATTTTAGGTACTGCTAACAACTTGTAGTTAACATCCTTTTCACTGCTTATTTCCTTTATGTCTTCTATGCTGTTGATTTTTAAAATTAGTGTTGATCCTTTTCTATTTAAAATTCCACCCCCAATAAGATATCTTTCACCTAATACCTTATTATTTAAATGAGTTTTTATTTTACTTAATACTTTGTCATCGCCGGATTTATAATTAATTTTAACGAATAAATTATAATTATCTTTCACTTCACAAATATTCATTTTTTCAACCCCTAATTTCATAATAATTTTTATTACAATCCTATTGTATCGAACACACGTTCAATAGTCAACTTTTTTTATCTATTTTTGCATATTTTATTTTAATAATGTAAAAAATTCGTATTTTTTTTAGAATTATATACATTAAAAATATGGGAATTAATGATTATAAAAATTACTTTTTTACTTTTATTTGTTAACATTTTAGGTACCACAAATACCTTTTCTACGGCTGAATCTTTTATATATTATATTTATGTATACATATTTATATGCATAAAAATATCAAGAATTTCCTTATATCCTAGATAGTTTTTTATGCTTATTATTTAATTCATATACTTAGCGGAGATAAAAATGGAAACAAAATAAAAGTACATTCTATCGTTTATGTATTAATTATATTATTTAGAATATTACCATAAGGAAATTATGACTTAGCAGTCTTTAAAGGTATTAAAACAAAAAATACTTTTAGAGAAAATAGATAGCTATAAAAATAATCAGAATACTTTATTTTTATAGTTATCTATTGACTAAAAGTATTTCTTGTTTTAATTTTCAACCTTTATTTATTATTTATATCAATCTTTCCATCTTTTATTTCTATAATTCTGTTACTAAATGAAGCAGCATGCTTATCATGGGTAACCATCACTATAGTTTTTTTATCATTTACATTCAAAGATTTTAATATTTCCAGCACATTGTTACCAGAGTTAGAGTCTAAACTTCCTGTGGGTTCATCTGCAAATATTATTTTAGGATCTGTAATCAATGCTCTAGCTATAGCTACTCTTTGTTGTTGCCCTCCTGATAATTGATATGGATAACATTTTCTTTTTTCATATAGTCCCACTTTATTAAGTAAAAATTCTAATTTTTCCTTATACTTTTTTTTAGGAACTCCTTCATATTCAAATATAATTGATATATTATCCTCAACATTTAAACCTTCTATTAGATTATAAAACTGAAAAATAAACCCAAAATTTTCTCTTCTTAACTTACTAAGTCTTTTATCCTTCATATTGAAAATATAATCATTTTCAAACAATACGCTACCTTCACTTGGCTTGTCTAAGCCACTAAGAATATATAATAATGTACTTTTGCCAGCGCCAGATTGCCCCATTATACTTAAAAATTCACCCTCATTAATTCCTAAATTAATACCCTTTAATATATCATAGGAATTATCTCCTATATTAATTTTCTTTTTAATATTAATACCTTTTAATATACTCATAATCAATCACCCTATTATTCATCTGACTTTATTTCATCTATTATATTTATCCTATATATTTTTCTCATAGGATAAATATAGCTAATAACAGTAATACCTATAGAAATCAGAACTAAAATCACCATTATTTTGTAATCCTTAATAAACACCATATCTCCAATATAATAAGATAAGATTTTATTAATATAATTACTTAATGTAACTCCTAAACCTAATCCAAATATTCCACTATAAGAACCTAAGACTATAGCTTCGAATAAAATACATTTACTCAAATAACCTTTAGATATGCCTAAAGCTCCTTTAGTTGCATATACCTTTTTTCTAGATAAAAGATTTATAGTAACATTGTTGCTCATACTAATTATGCATATAATTGTTGAGATACATATTAAGACATTTACTATAGTAAATGTTTTTTTGTTATTATTATTGTTTTCTTCATTAAGAACAGTTAATTCTTGTATAGAATATTTATTTTCATATTTGTCTTTAAACAATTTTTCTATTTCATTTGTTGTAGACTTTATTTGTTTATTATTAACTTTTATAAGACATAAATCCTTATCCTTTACCTTTATGTCCTTATTGAAGTTATCTTTGGATAGGAATAATACTTTTCCCATATTTTCAAAACTACTAACAACTCCAATTACCTTGTAATTCACTTCATTAATTTTTAATGAATCATTTAAATTAATGCCAGTATTCTTACTAAATGTTGTTGTTATTATAATGTTTTTTCCATCATCAAGCTTATCAAATATATTCTTTTCACCTTTTTTAATAATTTCTGTTGAAAAATCTTTCTTATACTGGGATCCATCTATTCCTGCAATATCCACCTTTGTATCTTTTATGACCTCTGTTGTTCTTGATTGCAGTAGAGAATTTTTAATATATTTTATATTCTTTATTTTATCTGTAAAATCTTCCTCTACTGTACCATCAATACTTAGCATTAAATCTGCATTACTATATACATTCATTACTCCATTGTTTATCATATCTTTAAGTGTAACACTTACATAAATTGAACAAATAATTATTGATGTAATTATTACTATATCTACTATATTAGAAAATTGCATCACAAGTTCTTTAAACAGAATCCTAACTGAACCTTTAAATATAGAAAATATTTTTTGGTAAATCCAATTAAACATTATAAGTAGTAATTTTGCTAAAAATACAAAAGAAATAATAAAGAAAAGAGCCCCTAAAATTAATGCGAATGTTCCATTTTCTCTTTTATATTCACTAATTAAAATAGCTATGGATACAATTAATAACAGAACTCCAAAAGAAGATTTAAATATTTTTCCTATTTTATTTGTATAATATTTTTTCCCAATGCCTTTTAAAAGATTTATGACAGACATATTTAATATCTTCCTTAAAGAAACTAATATTACTAGTACACTAAAAATCACAATTATTAAATCAATGAATAAAAATTTTCTCAAATCTAAAGTAAAATATCCATCCTGCACTATATAGTTTAAAATTAGCCTTACGAAAGGAATAGTTAATATACTCCCTATAACTATTGAACTTAATACTATAAGTAAGTTTTCTACTATAACACTTACTTTAATATCCTTCTTTGATATACCTAAGCTTCTCAATATACCAATTTGATGCAACCTTTCATAAATTATAAGTGAAAATGTTGAATAGGTTAGAAACAATGTTATAAATATAGACAACACACCAATTATCTTTAATGCCATATCTATGGTTCCTACATAGGATTTAAAATAATCCATATCATATCGTTGTTGGATTATAAATTTTGATGATACTTTAGGCTTTATTTTCTCAATCATATTATTTATATGATCTAAATTTTTTATTGTTATTCCAATTGAATAAGCATTATCCTTTTGGTCTAAAAGGTACTGGGCATTATCAATACTAATCATTGCAGTATTCATACTAGGATCAAATACCCCTGTATTTTTTGATATTCCACTTATAATAAACTCTTTATTCTTAGTTCCAATTAGTAGTTTTATCTTAGCTCCTACTTTTAAAGAATTTTCCTTTGCATACCTTTCATTAATTATAATCTCATTTTCTTTATCTTTAACCTTATATTTATCTATCAACTCTATTGGGAATGCTGCTTTCTGTTTATTAAGATCAACCCCAATAATATTTACATCTTTTAAAGTTTTAACATCTTTTGCCATACCTCCTATTCTAGGTACAATATGACTTATTCCATCTATATCCTTGATAGAATTTATAATACCTTTAGGATTGAAAAAAGGATTTTCTTCATCTGCAGTTGTTATCACCAATTGGCTATTTAAAGTTGTTTTTCTTAGCTGATCTTCTCTGATTTTAATTGCAGAATCTTTTATTATAGATGTAGATAACATAATAATTGTAGATAAAATTAAGGTACAAGTTAATAACATATATCTAATCTTATTTTTTCTTATACTGTTAAATGCAACTTTAAAAAACAACCTCATATCTTTCTCACCATTCGTGTTTTATATTTAGATACTCCTACTCTCCTTAAAAATTTAACTATTCTCTCATTATGTTCAAAAGCATCCGAAATTATATAAGGCTTTCCTTTACTTATGGCCCACTCTTCCGCAATCTTATAAAGATGATATATAATAGAGAAAATATTTCTTACATTTCTACCATTTTCATTTATATAGTAATGTAATATATAAGCATAATCATTATGTTCAAAGGCAAAATCCTTTCTATTTATCCATACTTCTACAAATCCATGAATTTCTTCATTATACTCTACAACAAATATTCCACAATTATCATTTATTATAGACTCTTTAATTTGCCTATCTCCACAATTAAATTCTAAACTTCCTTTGTAATAGTTATCCTTTCCCAATTGATCTACAGATAACTCTCTCCATAGCTTTAATATATTATCTAAATCAGATAATTTTGCTTCTCTAACTATAAAGTCCATAAGCGCTCCCCCTTATCTTCTTTTAGTTTTCTATTTTTACATTGCCTGTTTTTACATTTATATCAAATACCGCACCATCTTCACTAATGTTTCCGCTATCTTCAACTTTAATTTTATTAGCCATAGATCCTATCAGGTTAATTTTACTTTTGTTAGGTACTTTAATATTTACATTTACAGTTTCTCCATTAATCTCGTACTGATAATTACTTTCTAATTGTTGCAAATTCAAATTAATATTTCCTACTTTAGAACTTATATTAGATTTCTCTAGCTCTCCTTTGTATGATATATTTCCATTTTCCATTTGAACTTTCAGATCTTTATAATTACCTTCTAACTCAATATTTCCAACATTATTTTCTATATTTAATGAACTAATCTTTTTAGGGATAACTATAGTGGTCTCTATGTTTACAGAACTGATGCTAGAGTTGTCTTTACTAGATAAACTTATGTTAATAGTCTCATCCTCTAAAGTGCAACTAATAGAATTTAGTGCTTCTTGTAGTTTATCCTGACTTTTTCCACCAACAAGTTTTTCTATGGTAACTTTAACTTCATCAACATCACCTCTTTTAATCTTTAGATTTCCACAATTACTTTTTATTTTTACTGTGTCACTATTGATTTTATAGTTAAACTCATTAGTTTCTTTTTTTGTGTAGGGGGCTATTTCATCATCAAATTTTATCTTATTCTTCTTAGAACATGAGGTTAATGTTAAAGTGGCTATAATAATCAGAGTAAATCCTATAATAATTTTATTCATTTTTTTCTCCCTTCCATAACCTAAGCTATAAATAGAGTTGCAGCTTAAGGTAAAGCTTTAAGAAAATAACCAAACTCTATATATTGTATAAATAAACTAACTGCTTGTACTATTTCTTAGACAGTTCTTTCATAAGCTTAGAAAAATATGAGTCTTGTTTTGTTAAATATTCATAATCACCTTCTTCAACTATTTCTCCTTGCTTAATTGTATAAATACACTGAGCCTTATTTAATAAACTCAAATTATGGGTTATTATAATTACCAGTTTTTCTTTTGATAACTCTTCTAGTATATCTTTTACTCTTTTTTCATTTATAGTATCAAGAGCTGCTGTAGGCTCATCAAAAATATAAATTAATGATTCTTTTACTAAAGCCCTAGCAATGGATAATCTTTGTTTTTCACCACCTGATAAATTTGCTCTTTCATTAACTATAGTGTCATAACCTAATTCTAATTTTTCTATAGTTTTTTCTAGGCTTAGTGACTTTACAACTTCTTTTATTTTTGAATCTTTTATATTTCTACCCATCTTTATATTATTTTTAATGGATTCATTCACAAGCTCTATATCCTGTGATACTAAGCTTATAACTTTTCTTATATCTTTTGCTCCATATTCTTTTAACTCTTTTTCATTAATTTTTATTTCTCCTCCATATGAGTCGTAAAAAGCACTCAATAATTTTATTAAAGAACTTTTCCCTGCTCCAGAATCCCCAACTATTGCAAAGATTCCTTTTGATGGTAGCTTAAAGTTAATATTATTTATAGCCTGACTTCCATTATTATATTTAAAACTAACATCTTTAAATTCTATTTCTTTAAGAAAACTAAGTTCATTATTTTCTTTATTAACTCTTTCAGTTTTTAAATTAATATACTCATTAATTCTATTAAATATGGGAACTATTGTGTGTATATCTATATTACTATTTAGTAGCTCATATATTGGTTGTACTAATAGTTGAAAATACAGCCCCATGGCCACGACTGTTCCTATTGTTATTTTTCCATCCATAACAAGTAAACTTCCCATTCCATATACAATAGATAATGATGCTATCATTATTCCATTACTAATGCTATTCATTAACATGCTCAATTTTCTAAACTTTAAATTATTTGTATAATTTTTTTCTATTATTTCTTTAAATTCCCTCTTTACTTTCTCCTCTTGATTAAATGCTTTAATAGTATTAATTGATCCAACACTTCGATTAATTTTTATACATATTTGATCATAACTTTCTTGGATACTCTTAGACATAGGATTAAATTTACGTGATATTTTCCAGTTAATAAAAAAATATATTGCATATAAAAAAATAACCATTAATGTAATTTCTTTAGATAACATTAGCA
The DNA here is from genome assembly GCF_001276985.1 of Clostridium botulinum. Classification (GTDB taxonomy): domain Bacteria; phylum Bacillota; class Clostridia; order Clostridiales; family Clostridiaceae; genus Clostridium_F; species Clostridium_F botulinum. The sequence continues at coordinate 194,950 of NZ_LHUL01000004.1, read as the reverse complement.
TTCCAATGATAATCATGATTATTAACACTATATTTTTCACAACAACAACAAAAAAGTTGGTAATAAATTCACTTACACTTCTTCCATCATTACTTATTCTAGATACAATAGCTCCATTACTACATCCATCGAAAAATTCCATAGGTGCGTCTATTACTTTATTAAACATTTTTTCTCTAAACATTATTGTTATATTTTCACTTATTCCCATGAAAACCCTATTTTTTAGATATCCAAATATAGGTTGGCATATGCATCCACCGAAAAATATTAATATGCCTATTTTTAGCTTATAAATTGAATTACTTGGAATAACACTATCAATTAAATACCTAGACACCATTGGAGATATAAATATAGCAACTGTATATAAAATAGTAAAAATTAACCCGATTAATTCTTTGCCTTTATATTTTTTTGCTACTCCCCATACATTGTTTAATATTTTCTTCATAATTTCTCCCTAAATTAAACTATGAATAAAAGATCTACATAGTATTTATTTTTTTGTACAATCTATTTTTATAGTTTTTCATATCATTTATTTCAAATAATTTTCTTAATTCCTCTTCTTCACTTAGTACATCTCCGCATATATACTTGAATCCATACTTCTTTGCTTCACTTATTGCTGCTTCAAATAATTTTTTAGCAATATCTTTATACTCTTGTGTATCTATGAATTTATCTTTATCCACATACAAATACTTTATATATAAAAACTTATCAATAAAAAACAGATAATCTGAATCTCTAAATGACAGATTTATCATACCTATAAAATTTTCTTTGCTTCTGGCTATGAATATCATTTCATTTTTATTCTTACCATTTAAAACTTCCTTTAAAGAATTTTTAGAATGATAAAAATTAAAATCATCATATTTTGTAATTTTCGTCTTTTTTTCATTTATAGATACTATGAGATCGGTTATCTTGTCCATATCACTTATCCCTGCTTTATATATTTCTATGTCTTCTCTCATAATCACCTCTCCTTTAAATCATTAAAAATGTATAAATCATAACAATTCTAACAAACTTTCATTGCTAAACATTTTGCTTTGCTTGAAATTTTTAGTTTTTAATGTTTCATTAATAACTTTATTTATGCTGTACTTATCAATTAATTTCATAATAATATAAATGGATATATCATAAAGTTTTTCATTATTATAATTGACATTATAAAAATCAAAATCTTCGTTTATATTAGGTTTTTTCCCCTTATAATTACCATACTGATCTGAAAGATAAACAGCTAGCCCTTCATTTAACCATATAGGTAATGGTGATTGTGTCTTTAAATTTAATACTACATGAACAAATTCATGTAATATTAAATTTTCAACACTCTCATTATTTGATTTTTTCCATTTATCATGATCTAATATTAGAATTACATCTTCAAAGCTTGTCCCGATAACCCATTTGGGGACTTTAACTTCTAGTATTTCTGATAATTCTTCTAAACTATCTATTACATCTACAATGACTTTATCATTAAAATTAAATACATTTTTTATATTCATTGCTCTATTATAAAAATCCAAATAGCTTTCAATATCTCTTAATACTCTTAAATCTTTAATATGGAAATTAAGATTATTCACAGCAACATCCCTGCTGACTACATTCAGCCTCATTTTTTTGGTTATATGTTGCTATTATTGTTTCTTCAAGGTTATATATCCATTTTTCACATTCAGGCTTCTCATTCATTGTTCCTTTATATGGACATCCTCCCATGCATATTGGTAATATGCTACACTCCTTACACTCTTCATATTCAAATGGAGACCATAATATATATTCCATATTTCTTGCATACATTTTTTCATCTACTTTGTCTTTAATTGTAGTAACATTTCCAACCGCCCTATCAACATTTCCAACATCATTCCAACATTTATACATATATCCTTCAGAATCAATTACATAAGCTCCAACATTATCAGCACAACAATAATTTGCTTTTACGCTTGGATAGAAAGGATATGCTCCTGCCACCTTATATCCTCTTTCAAAAAGTACTTTCTGATATTTAGTATCACTTTTTGCATATTCTTTTGTATTTAAACAATTATTTGCAATTCCGTTACAACTATCTGTATATGCAGTAACATGTCCTAGATTAACAACAACATCTTTCAATCCATTTTCTTCTAATATATCTAATAATTCCTCCACATGATCAACATTTGTTTTATCTACATTTATTCTAATAGCTATATTTTTAATTCCACCCTCTATAAGTTTTTTTACATTAGCCATTATTGTAGTAAAAGTTTCCTCATCTGAATTCTTTAATATTCTTCTTTTATTATGAATACTTGGAGGGCCATCCACTGTAATTTGCGCCCCTGTTATTTTAGCTTTTTTCATATTTTCTATAGTTTCTTCATCTATCAAGTATCCATTGGTTACAATATATGCACTATATTTAACATTTTCTCTTTCACATATTTCTATAGCCCTTTGAGAAAAGTCAAATATCATCTCCTTTGCTAATAAGGGTTCTCCACCATACCAAGTTATACTTATATTATTTTTATTTTTAGCATTTTCTTCTATCATTTCTATTAAACTATCTTGAACTTTTTTGTCCATAAGGCCTGCTTTTGGAGTTTCATAACAATAAGGACAAGCAAAATTACAAGCTAGTGTAGGAGCAATAACTAGTCCTAATGCGCCACTTGAAAACTTCCCATTGTAATTTCTATATTTTAATAACTTTAATTCATCCATATCATCATGAACTATATAATTACCCTTTGACATGTTTTCAACTAACTCTCTCTTTTTTTCATCTAAATTTTCTATATCTATATTTTCTATGTTTGCTAATACAGCTAAGAAATCCTGATCTACCTCTGCTAACGCACAAGTAACACTATTAAAAGCTATAGTTTTTCCATCTTCTAATTTGATTATTTTATTGTATTTAGATTTTTTCATAAATTTTGCCCCCTACTTTGTTAAATTTTTAATAATCTAATGTATAATAATCTAAATTTATTTTATTATTGCGTTATTTGTTCCTATATTATTTAGTTATTCTCTTAACTGTCTTTCTCTCACACTTATATATCCATTAAAATATTTATATCCTTGAGTGATATACTTCACAGTTATTACAATTCACACATACGTTGCAATCAGAACAATAGCAATACCAATTTTTATTTGACGATGGCTTGATTATATATTTCATATTATTCCCCCTATTTATTCTCAACATTCTGTAAAGCTATATTAAAATTGATTTCTCTTTTCTCCCCATTATAATGATTTGATTTTAAAACATTTTTCTTAGAAGAAAAGAGAAATCAATTTAATAATTTTAAAATCATTTTGGGAATTTATAGTTATGAACTAAGTATTATGAAAGTAAATATGATATTAGTGGTAATAGGTCTTACATTGGGTTCCACAATTTTCATGACAATTATCGCAATTACTACAATGACAATATCCAGAAACATATTCCCATTCTTTCTTTCTATAAATTATATATTTCATGATAAAACTCCAATCTAAAATTTAATTTATTTAAAATTATTTTTATGATGCTTCTCCTCCATTAAGTGCACAATCTACTACACATACCCTTAAACAATTATTTACGCAAACACTACTACACCCGTTTTCTCCACAGCCTACAACACAATATCCATCTTTAAAATTTACTCTTTTAATAATATATCTCATCTAATCCCTCCTTCCCATTTCCCCTTAAATTGTAAGGTATATTATATTAACCATACTAAAATTTGACTATTTCGTAAAATATAGTTTGAATTTTCTGAATAATTATTTTAAATTTTTAATATCTAACTTTAGTAAGCTTCTATCCCCACACACTTTGACCTACACAATTATTTACACAATTTCCAGAGCATACAACACAATATCCTTGTGAAAATTTTTTAGCAGGCTCTTTTATATATTTCATGACTTTCCTCCTCTCCCCCTAACTTAATCGTATTATGTTAATATTAAATAGTATCTTAATAAACTTTTTTATATTACGTATAAATGCCACATCTGCTATTACATTTTAAAGAACAATAGTCACACTGATCACAATAACATAAGCCTATTCTAAAACTTTTAGGTTTTACTATAAATTTCATAATATTAATACCCCAAATTATTATAATTTTGGTCCTAGTCTACCTATACTAATATTGAATTGTTAAATATATTAAAGATAATTAATGTTATATATATTAATGATAATTTCGAGGAATTTACAAAGCTGTAATAGAATTTAAATTAATTCTCATCTTAATACATATAACTATTCTTCTTAAATATAGCTACCTATTATTTTTAAATTAAAATAATTAAGACTCTTAGTATAGATAGACTTAGGAGTATTCTATTCTTCATTTCCTATTTTTAAACACCATATGATGCGCAATATCCACATCCTGATTGCTTAGAACAATCATTATGACAATTTTCTGAACATGCATTACAAAATCCTAATACATATTTTGATGATGGTTTTTTTATAAATTTCATTTGATCCACCCCCCATTAATTATTCTTCTAAATTCCTTATTAGTTACTATTAGGTTGTACAACTACGCATTGATCTGCGCATCTGTTATCACAGTTTGTAGAACAAGCTACACAGAATCCTAATTGAAATTTTTTAGATGGATTTTTTATAAATCTCATAATTTCCCCCTCCTTTAACTTCTAAATTATATGAACATTAACTCTTATTTTCTTAAAAAAACAAATAAATTTCTAAAGAAAAAGAGAATAATGTACAAAACTAAATTATATTATAGATTTGATTTGGTTAGTTTCTATAGGGTTGATTAATTTTTTTATCTTTTTAATATAGTCTTATTGAATCTTATAAATTATTTAATGAATGCATTTAGTATAAATTTTTTATTTTTATATCATAGATAAAATAGATGCCCTATTTTATAGGGACTTAATTAAAATCTAAAAAAATTCCAAAGTTATATAGTCTTCAAAGATAATCTAATTAAAAGAATAAATATAATTATAATGGTTTAACAGATTCTATTAAGCAATATTAAGCTTAAAATATGGTATATACACATTCTAAATTTAATATTATTAAAGTATGAGAAAATATTAACAATCCATCACCTAAAAATAAACCTCCTATTTTTAATAATAGATTTTAATGTATTCAAATTAGCTTGTCCCATATTTTTTTATTTTAACTTTAAAGAAATTCTACTATCCTTTCGTTATTTTTTCAATATGATTGGCATGAATAATATCTATATTAGGATGAATAGATTTTTTTTCAAAGCCATATTGAATTTTTTAATATTTTTGTTAATTTATGTCTAAACTCTTTAGACCTATATTTACTTATAGGTATATAGGTATCATTAACATTGATTATATTGTCCTTAAACTCTTTTACTTTATTAAGATTAACTAAAAAACTTTTGTGACATCTAAAGAAATCATGTTGAGATAATTCTTTTTCAAATTTTGATAAAGTCATTTTAAATGTATAATCTTTATCTTTAGTATGTATCGTTAACATCTTTTGCATAACTTCTATATATGTAATTTCATCTATATTTAAAATTATAATTTCACCTTTATATTTAATAACTAAATTCTTTTGTGCTTCAATACCCTTAATACAATTCAGCGTAACATATTTTATAATTTCATAATTTATAGGCCTCAGCAAATACCTATATGCCCTTACCTCATAAGCCTGATGAATATAATTCACAAGCTTTGTTACAAATATTATTTCTACTACTGAATCAAACTCTCTTATTTTTTTAGCTATTTCTATTCCATTTATTTTTCCCATATTTATATCTAAAAATATAATATTCATTTTTTCATAATTTTGTAGAAGTTCTTCTCCACAATTAAATTCAAATAATTCACACTTTAATTTCGCTTCTTTAATAATTTTTATTAGATGATTTTTTAAATAATTTCTTTGTTCAACATCATTTCCACAGATTCCTATGCGCATATATAATGTCCTCCCTTTTATTAGTTTTTTAGCATTCATGGGCAAGCAAATTCTAGAATCTAATAAAAAAGGTGATGACACAGTATTTAATATGAAAATAAGTAAAAAAATTTTCATCATTTGTATTTTTTTTGAATATAAGTATAAAAAAGTACATGAATAAAAATAAATTTTAGATCAAAATTTATTTTTAAACCTTTCTGGGATTAATAAATTAAATCTGATATGTTTTAGAATCCGTTATTTATTACCATATATAAAGCCAATATAATGTAAACCTTTTAAAAAAAACCAACAAATATTTAATTAAATATTTAAATATACATATCACCAATAACTATTATCAATCAAGACTAAATTCACACACCGCACTATAATTTAATCCATAAAAACAATTAAATTTCTAACCTTTTATACAATGCATACCTATAATAATTCACCCTTATTCAAAGTGGTGTTAAATCAAGACTATATCTTTGGGTAGCTACTTTTAAGTTTTAGATAAATTAAAAACCCTAACCTAAACACAAAATCATCCCTATATTAATTTAGGTTTTATTATATCATAAAAATTATGTTTAATTTTTGTATAATACCTAATTTTAAAACAAAAATAATTTTATGTTAACAATTATTACACAATTAACCTATAAATATATAAAATGAATAGACCTTAAGTTCATGAATAATATCCATAAAAAATTAAAGTGGTATTTACTAAAAATAAATACCACTTTAATTTTTTATAATTTTAATTTAGTTTTTAAATTATTATAATAATAAAATCTAATAAAATTGCGTTACCTAAACACAATATTTATATCAATTTTACTTTATATTTCCTATGTGATCGAAAGGATATACCCTGTATATTGCCTTACCTTCAACTTGCTTATAATCAATAAGCCCAAACATCCTACTATCCTTACTTATCATTCTGTTATCACCTAAAACAAACAATTTGTTTTCTGGAATCTGAATAGGAAGTTTAAATTCTCTTTCAATAGTCTCCCCTTTTACATAGGGTTCTTCAAGTCTTTTACCATTTAAATATAAATGTCCATCTTTAATATGAATTTCATCCCCTGGAATACCAATTACTCTTTTAATTAATCTATCATCTTTTTCTATAGAATTATTGTTATTATTAAATATGGATATTATATTATCTACCATTTCTAAAGTATCCTCAGCTATAGTTCCCTTTTCTTTATTTTCATGAAAAATAATTATATCTCCTTTTTTAGGTTCTACAAAGTTATAGCTTAATTTATCTACTACTAATTGTTCATTAGTAAGTAAAGTATTCTCCATAGAGCTTTGCTGTACTCTAACCTTTGCAAAAACCTTACTATTAACTAAACCTGCAATAAGAATAGCTCCTAAAATAGAAAAAATCCAACCTTTAATCTCTTTTATAATCTTCTTTTTATCCAAAATAAATCCCCCTCCAATTCAAAAATTAAATCACATTGTTATGATAGTAATTAATTTAAACATTAATTAATTTCTCTTATCATAATAAAAATAGCTAATCATTTCAATAATTATCATAATCGTAGGAACAATTCCTATACCAATAAAAATACCAATGAACATATTATTAAGTATTACCCAACCCTTGTACCATTAGGTATTGATTTTTCAGGTTGTGCTAAAACAGGTATAATACCATCAGCATATCCTATATCAAAAAGCATCCCTTCAGAAACTTCTCCTGCCATTTTTTTTGGAGCCAAATTAACTACAAATAATGCCTGTTTACCTTCAATTTCTTTAGGATTATCTCTTTCACCCTTCATCCCTACTAGTATAGTTCTGGTAAATCCACCAAAATCAACAGATAACTTAACTAATTTATCTGATTTCTCAACATCTTCAACTAATTTAATTGTTCCCACTCTAATATCAATCTTGTCAAGTACATCCATATTGATATTTGCTTTAACTGGAGCAACCATATCATTTCCTCCTTTATATCCTATTTTAGCTAATTATACCATAATACAAATTCTTCTATCTTTTATTAAATTTACTTTTTCTTTATTCATTATAATTTATTTTCTGTTATCTTAATTTAAATAGCTTCTGATTAAACTTAAAAATTTATTGTCTAAAACTGCTTTTTGCATTTAAACTTTAAATAAATTACAACTTGAAATTTAGACGACACAGCTATTTAAATTGAAGATGCGAATAATATTCTTTGAAAATTCAATAATACGGTGTTTTAAATTTGCATGTTTTCTACTTAACTATAAGATTTATAGAAAGCATGATATAATTTTAGTGTTAATTAAGTGGTAATTGCAAACTAAATTATCTAAATAAATATTAATGAACCATATTACAAATTAATTAAGAAAATAAAGATTGATATAAATGGAGTGATAATAATTATGATACATAAAGATAGAGAAATACAAGAGAGTTTAAAAATTGATTGTAAAAATTGTTTTGGGTTTTGCTGTACTGCATTATATTTTTCTAAGTCAGATGGATTTCCAAATGATAAGGAAGCAGGGAAACCATGTATAAATTTAGATGAAGAATTTAAGTGCAAAGTCCATAAAGAGCTTAGAAAAAAAGGATTAAAAGGATGTACTGCATATGATTGTTTTGGAGCAGGACAAAAAGTTGCTAAAGTTACTTATAAAGATGAAAACTGGAAAGAGAATCCTGAAATTTCTCAGCAGATGTTTGATGTATTTTTAGTTATGAGGCAAATTCATGAAATGTTATGGTATTTATCAGAGGCTTCAAGAATGCAAGATGATTTAAATATTAAATATAAAATAAATAATATGATTACAGAAATAGTTAAAATCTCTAATTTAGATGCAGTTTTATTAATAAAATTAGATTTAGTTGTATATAGAAGTAAAGTAAATGCACTACTTTTAGAAACAAGTAAATTTATAAGAAATAAATATAAAAAAGGCAAAAGTTCTAATATAAATCATAAGAAATTAATAGCAGGACGATTAAATTTAATTGGGGCAGATTTAAAAAAGAAAAGATTAGTAGGAGAGAATTTAAGTGGTGCACTTTTAATTGCAGCAGACCTTAAAGGAATAAACTTAAGTGGAGTAGATTTCTTAGGTGCTGACTTAAGAGATACTGACTTAAGAGGTGCTGATTTATCAAGAAGTATTTATCTTACACAACTTCAACTAAACTCTGCTAAAGGTGATATAAGCACACAATTACCAATATCATTAAGTCGTCCAGAACATTGGTGTGATTAAATATTTATGAATAATATTCTTATTTAACATTATAGTTGAAAAACGAATAATTTACTAAAACATCGTATTATTCAGTTCTGATATGCTCCCCTTAAAGTAGACAGATTAAAGAATAAAAATCTATTACTGAAAAATGGACCATATCAAACCTGAATTTTACGATGTTTTTACTTACCATTTCAAGATATTAAATAATAAAATCATTTTAAATAGTCTTTAATCCATATAATTTTACAAATATCTACTTAATGTTTGTTTCTAGTTTAATTATATACAGTCGATTTACTTTCTTAACGTAGCTAAAAATTTCTATCTAAGCACTATAATTAGAAACTTCGGCTTCTTTTTTACTATATTCTTTACTAAACAAGAAAGGTAAATAGATTACAAAAATACAAAACAAATTTCCTAAGACTGCTTTTCCGCTAAGAACAACATCTGCCCCTGTACCACCATAAAGAATAGCACCAAGATTATTATTTATAAAATGAATCATAGAAACAGCCCATATGTTTTTCGTCTTCATATATACAAATCCAAAGAATACACTATAACCAATGCAAACAATAAGCTGATTTATAACAGAATAAAAAGAAGTTTTTGGACTATAATAAAATAAGTTCAATGGCAAATGCCATATCCCCCAAATAATCCCTAGAAAAATTATTCCTTTTCGTTTACCTAATCGCTCCTGAAAGGCTGTTTGGAGAAAATATCTCCATCCATATTCTTCTCCGAAAAATACAATAAAGGTAAGTGGAAATGAAAGTGGTAATAAAAACATTCCTACCAATTTTTTTGGATCCTTGAAAGGAGCAATAAAATCTTTAACGTTACCGAAAATAAGTTGACCTAAAAAAATTGCACATAGATACAAAATAACAAATAGCAAAGTATACCTAATAGATTCTCTAGAATTTTTACCGACCTTCAATCCAAAAGCATATATCTTGTCTTTTTCATCTGAAAAATACATAATTATTAAAGCAAAGCTTCCTATAATAGTCCAGTATTGCACATACCAACCTGGATTTTTATGAAATATAAATATCTGTACCAAAATATATAAAACTAAAGTAATAGTAAAAAACAAATAAGCTCCATAAAATTTTATTGGCAACTCTTTACGTCTCTTCTTGTTTAGCAATAAAGCCATCATAACACCTGTAGCTGGATAACACATCTGTGCCAGTGGAAAAGTATCTACCTTATATTTAGGATATGTAAATGCCATAGCAATTCCCATAATTGCAGTAAAACCAAAGGTTACTACCAAAAATAAAATAAGCTCTTTCTTTGAAACACTGTGCTCAGACATTTTTTACCCCCTCATAAAATATATAAAAATATAATTAAAGTTCTTTCTCCATAACAACCATTTCATTATTTGATTGTAATCCTCTTTTTTATAAAATCCTTCTGTCCTATAATCCTTTGTAGTAACTAATGTAATTTCATTTATACCCTTACCTTTTAAGCGACTTTCAAATTCTCTAAAAATTTTTGTACCAAGCCCCCTTGTTCCATATATCATTTCCAACATTTTATTCAATATTTTCTGCCATTCTCTACTTAACAATAGTTTAATTATATCCATAACAAACATTATTTTCAATATAATATATATTCTTACTTCTAAAAATATTCCATGCTAGATTTATCACCTAATTTAGGACTTTTTACATAACTGTATAAATTATTTTTCAAAGAAAACTCTTCCTTTAGAGGGAATAACAGAGTAGATGTCACCAAGTGGAAACTTAATTACTAATACTGTAAATCACTCAATGTTTAATTGATCATAAAGTTCATTTGCAGCATCTTTTAATATATTGAGAGTCTTAACTCCATTAATTTATAATTATATTAATCCTTATGAGAATTTTGAATTGAATATGGATGAAAGAATACCTATTTTAAAATAGATTTGTTATATTAATAAAAGCAAGTCCACTTAATAAACTTTCTTTTATTATTGTTTCTTTATAGCTTAGGAAGATTGTGACTTAATATCCTTCATATTATTCCATCCCATTCATTTAAAAATTCTGTTAAAAAATCCTCCATATATTCATGTCTAGATTCAGCTATTTTTTTAGCAGTATCCGTATTCATCAAATATTTTAACCTTAAAAGCTTTTCGTAAAAATGATTAATAGTAGTTCCATTAGATGTAGAATATTCTTCAAAATTCATATTATCACGTGGTATTTCATTAGGTATATGTAAAACCCTATCTTTACTACCTCCATATGCAAATGTCCTCGCAATACCAATAGCTCCAATTGCATCTAGTCTATCCGCATCTTGTACTATTTTTCCTTCTTTACTTTGAGGAACTTGTGTACCTGTACCTTTAAAGGATATTGAGGAAATTATATCGCATATAACCTTTATTTTTGTATCTGATATTTTATTATCCTTTAAAAAAGTTTCTGCATTTGAATAAGCACCTACATTCCCACCAAATAATTTATAATCATCAACGTCATGCAATAAAGAAGCTAATTGAACTATCTCTAAATCACCATTTTCTTCTTTGCATATAGAAGTAGCTAATTTATATACTCTAATACTGTGATAATAATCATGCCCACTATAATCATTTTCAAATCTCTCTTTAATATATAGCAATGTTTTTTCTAATAAATCCTCATTCATAACTCTTTCTCCGATCTATAAAATATATATACTAAGATTATACTAAATATAATCAAAGATATAACCCCCAAACACACTTACATTTAAAGGAAGTGTGTTTACACTCTATGAAAGCTACCCTGTTATTCTCCCAATTTAAGCTCTTTTTTTAAATGCTATTTTTGATTTATTATAATGAGTATTATATAGCAAAGAAAGACTGATAAAAAGTTTTTATATTTAGATCTTTGATTAGTTAATAACGTACCAAATACAACATATAAAATCATACATATACATCTAATTGTGTATTCAACATAATAAGCTTGATTAATATAATTAGAATAGAATCCTCCAGAGGGTTTGTTATAAATGATAATTCAAGAATTACATTCATATAATTGAGGGCTTAATTGAGATGCAATTAGATTGCTAATGCACTAATAATTGTTTGTACTAAAAAAGATTTTACATTATTTTTTATAATATTTGGAGTATGTTTTGACTTTATTATATATATAAGTATGATTAAAACTAATAAAGCTATAAGCCTTTTTTTTATCATAAAAAACACCGTCTTCCTAAGTTTATACTGTATTAAAATTGAAAATTTACCTAGATTTAATTATAACATTTTAAAGATCAAATATTTTAGGATTTAATTCTTCTTATAATTTAATCACTGATTTTGGTACAAATATATTATCTTTAGTAAAAGTTCTAAGGATGATTTTGTTCCATTGCTTTACACAAAATCTTTAATTATATTTTTTATAATATTTAAAGAGTTAAGCTAGGAAAAAGTTATGTTAGCTTAACTTGGTTTAAAAAATAAAAATGTGTGGTGTAAAAGGCATCTGAACAAAATTAGAGATTCTTATCCTTCCCTCTCTCTATTTAAAATTACCCCAAAAACTTTTAAAGATATTAAAACAAGAAATACTTTTAGAGAAAATAGATATCTAGAAAAATAATAAGAATACTTTATTTGTGGATTAATATTTAAGCGTGAAGTAAACAGGACGTTTACTTAGCTCTGCTGCCACAGGCCGTGGCATTAGAGTGTTAGCTTAAATATTAGGACACAAATATTAGTATTCTTTATTTTTATAGCTATCTATTGACTAAAAGTATTTCTTGTTTTAATATTTAACCTTTAAAAATTTCTATGCTATAATTTTTTTAACCCAATCTTTTCCTTCCACAAGTCTTGTTATCATCATAGCACATACCGTATTTCCTGTAGAATTTAATAGCGTTGCTGGAGCATCTATTATAGTGCTTATGACTGCCACTATTCCTAAAACTTCAGGGGCAAAGCCATATATGCTTATGATGAGCATAGCACCTATAAGTCCTCCACCAGGGATAGCTCCCATAACAGCTCCTATTAAATAAGACACTATAATTATTGTAATTATTGCTTTAAAACTAGTCATATCATGACCAAATAATCCAAGTAAAAAAGTTATTTTTAAAACTCCACCTATAACAGATCCATCTTTATGAGTGTTTGCTCCTAGGGGTATAACTGTCTCTCTAATATCCTTTGGTACTCCCATATTTTTTGTGCTTTCTAAATTAACAGGAATACATGCTGCACTAGAACAGGTAGCAAGGGATGTTATTGAAGGCGCCAATGCATTCTTCCAAAATAGTTGCACTCCTGTTTTTCCTGCTGACATATATGCATATATGCTAAACATAATAAAATAATATACTAAAGTAAGTATCAAATATAATATAAACACTCTCACATATCCTTCAATTATTTGTGGACCAAGTTGTCCTATTACTGAAGCAAAATAACAACCAAGTCCTATTGGTGCTGTATACATTATTATATCTATCATTTTTATCATTACAGTTGAACCAGCTTCTAAAAACTTAGCAACAAGTTTACCCTTTTCTCCAACCATAGCTGTAGAAACACCAAAGATTATTGAAAATATAATAATTTGTAGCATATTTTTTCTAGAAAATAATAATGCAAAATCCGATACTGTAACTGTATTTACAATTTGTTGTAACATACTTACCTTCTCTTTATTTTGAATTTCATTAACTGTATTTGCCATTATCTTTTGCATAGTGGAAGGATCTACACCCTTTGTAGGGTTTATTATTAAGGTTCCTATAACACCAATTACTGCTGCAATTAATGCGGTAAAAGTAAATACTATAAATACGCTTAATAAAATCTTTCCTAGTCTTTTCATGTTAGCCATATTAGCAATAGCTGAAGCCACACTAAAAAATACTAGAGGCACAATTGCAGTAAACATTAAATTTAAAAATAAGTTACCTAAAGGTTCTACTACTTCAGCTCTTGGTCCCATAATTAATCCAACTATTCCTCCTATAATTACAGAAATAAGTAGTATTATAGACCATTTATAATTTTCCCATACTTTCATTCTATCTCCCCCAAATATATATAACTTTATAGAATCTATTTTTACTTCCATAATCCAAATCTAATAACAAAAGTTCTTTATTTCCTATAGAATTCTACCTTGAACTTAAGCTTAAAAATACTTGTCTAATAATGTATACTTCTTAATTTATTATTTTATTAAAACAGATGTTTTTAAAATCTTAGTGATGAAATCCAAATCTATAATATATTATATATGTAATTTTTACTATTTTTATTGTTAAAACTGCTATTAATATTGCAAAAAATGCTATAATGTATATATAAACAGATTTTTAAGGAAGGGATAATAATGAACATAAAAAGCTCTTCATCAAACATAAAAAGAGGATATTTAAAAGAAGATTTTAGATTCTTTCATCTAAAAGATAAAAAAGATATGGAATTTGAGCTTCATTATCATGACTTTAACAAAATAATTGTTTTTATGTCTGGTAATGTTAGTTATCTAATAGAAGGAAAAGCTTATAAACTGAAACCCTGGGATATACTTTTTGTAAGCAGTAATGATCTACATAAAGTTATAATAAACAATGATGAACCCTATGAAAGGATAATAATATGGGTTAATTCAAAGTTTTTAGAAATGCATAATAGAAATAATAACAACTTGCTTACTTGCTTTCAATTATCTTCTAAGCATAAAATTAATCTTTTCCGTATGGAAGAACATAATATATCCTTAATAAAACATACTTTATTTTCTCTCGAATCTGCTACAAAGGATAGAGAATTTGGCAATATTGTATTAAAAAATTCTTTATTCATTCAGTTAATGGTATATCTAAATAGATTATTTATGAACAGTAATAACCATATAGGCAAAAAAGATATAGAATATGATAAGCAAATAGAAGAAATTATAAATTATATAAAGGAAAATCTTCAAGAGGACCTGTCTATAGATACTTTATCCTCTAAATTTTTTATAAATAAATATTATCTTATGCACAAATTTAAATCTCAAACTGGTTATACTCTTCATAAATATATACAACAAAAACGTTTAGCTTTTTCCAAGTCTCTTATAATAAAAGGATATAAGATTACAGAAATATATCTAAAATGTGGATTTGGAGACTATTCAAGCTTCATACGTGCATTTAAAAAAGCCTATGGTATATCCCCTAAGGATTACTATAAAAACTTTAAGAATTATTAGATCTAAAATTTCATAGATCTATCAATAAACATAAATATATAAATTTCAATTAATGCTTATATACTTATACAAATTAGTTTTTGCTTTATAATTTTTATACTATATAAAATAGATAAGATTACTAACTTTCCTTGATTATAATCATTAATGAGGATTCTTACTTTTGAAATATTAAAACTAAAAATATAGGCTGACAAGAAATAATATCCTTAAAAAAGCAATTATTTTTCCTTAATCTTTCCTGTATGAGATTTTTAGATAAATACTTCCAGTTATTATTTCTAACAAAACATGAGAAACCAGGTGTGAAATCACGGATAATTTCTCACCTGGTTAGAAAATTTTTAAATCTTGTGTTATCTTTTACTATTTTTAATTTCAGTCCATATGTCATCGTATAATTTTGTAGTTTCCCCTACATCCTTAATAAGCTCATTTCCTTCTACCGCTTCTCTTGGTGGATAAACAGCTATATCATTTAATTTATCTTTATCCATTAAAGGGTATGCTGCCTTGTTTGGATTTGCATAAGGAAATTCCTCAGACACTTGAGCACTTATTTCAGGTTTATATATGAAGTTTATAAATTCCTCTGCTAATTTTTTATTTTTAGCCTTTTTAGGTATTACAAAGTTATCATATTGAGGAATTACTCCCTCTTTTGTTAAAACTACTTCTAAATTAGGATTTTCAAGTTTAGCAAGATATGCTTCCGTTCCCCATACATATCCTATAGAAGCTTCTCCATTTATAAGTAAAGTCTTTGGAGATTCACTATCAAATGCTTTTACATTTGGCATCAATTTTATTAAATCCTCTTTAGCCTTTTGAAGTTCCTTTGGATTTTTTGAATTTATAGAATATCCATTCTTTTGTAGAGCTAATCCTATCATCACCCTTGGATCATCCAAAATTACCATAGAATTTTTAAATTCACTGTCCCACAGATCATCAAAAGAAGTAATTTTTTTAGTTATTTTAGTCTTATCTATTACTATATTGTTGCCTCCCCACATATAAGGTAAGCTATAAGTATTTTTAGGATCAAAAGCTAAATCAAGTACATTTTTATCTATATTAGCTAAGTTTGGAACATTATTTTTGTCTATTGGTTGAATTAATTTTTGTTTAGTCATTATTTCAATAGCATAATCACTGGTAACTACTAAATCATAGGGCACATTTCCTCCCATTAACTTTGCAAGCATTTCTTCATTAGAGGAAAAAGTAGAATAATTTACCTTTACATTGTATTCTTTTTCAAACTGTTCAATAACAGACTGTGGTAAAAATTCTGACCAGTTAAATATATTTAACACTTGCTTTTCTGTTTTAGCTGTATTACCAAAAATAGTAAAGCCAACCCCAGTAACCATTAATAATATTACTATAAAGGATAGTGTCTTTTTTACTTTTTTATTTTTAAGCATATTTCTTCTTATACCTTCAGCTATAACTACCATACTTAAAGTAAATACCATCATCACAGTGGATAGTGCATTTATTTCAGGGGTTACACCAAACTTAACCATAGAAAATATTTTAAGTGGTAAAGTATTGCTATCTGGTCCTGCCGCAAAAAAACTTATAATAACATCGTCTAAAGATAGTGTAAAAGCAAGCAGTGCTCCTGATATAATTCCTGGTGATATTACAGGTAGTGTAACCTTCGTTAAAGTTTGCCAAGGTGTAGCACCTAAATCTTGAGCTGCTTCTTCTAGTGCAGCATCAAACCCATCTAGTCTAGCTCTAACTACTATAATAACGTAAGAAATACAAAAAGTTATGTGAGCAAGTATTAAAGTTATAAGTCCTGCAGGCAAATTAAGGGAAGAGAAAAAGGCAAGCATAGATATCCCCATAACTATTTCAGGGATAACTACTGGGATATAAAGCAGTCCCTCCATAGCCCTTTTCCCCTTAAATTTATATCTATACATACCTATAGCAGCTAAAGTTCCTATAATTACTGCGAAAAAAGTACTTATAAAAGCTATTATTAAGCTGTTTTTTAATGCTTCTAATATTTGAACATTATTTATTAAATTTTTGTACCAATCTAGTGTAAAGCCTGTAAAGGTAGCATTTAGTTTAGACTTATTAAAAGAAAATACTACTAAAACAAAGATTGGCAAATATAAAAAAACATAAACTAAAGTTGCATATATTTTACTTAATAAACCTTTATTGCTCTTCATCTTTAGTTAACCTCCTTTATTCCCTTCTTTGGTTTATTTCCTTTAAAATAGAAACTTATAGCTATAAGCATTAAAATAATTAATATTACTGCTATAGCCGAACCAAAGGGCCAATCTCTAGAGGTTAAAAATTGGTTTTTAATTAGATTTGAAATTAACATAGTTTTACTTCCACCCATTAAGTCAGATATAAAGAAATAACCTAAGGTTGGTATAAATACTAGCATACATCCTGCTATAATACCCGGTAGAGTTAAAGGTAATGTTATTTCTTTAAAGGTCTTGTAAGGTGATGCTCCAAGATCATTGGCAGCTTCTATATAACTCATATCTAATTTTTCTATAGATGTATAAATAGGTAGCACCATAAAAGGCAACATTATATAAAGCATTCCTATAAATACAGCACTATCTGTATAAAGCATTTGCATTGGGGAGTGAATTAATCCAAATCTCATAAGATATGTGTTAATTACTCCCTCTGTTTTTAGAAGTATTATCCATGCATAAGTTCGAACTAAAGAATTAGTCCAAAAAGGTAGTATAACTAATAATAATAATAGTCCTCTATATTTTTTATCTGATCTTCCAATAAAATATGCAAAAGGATAACCTATAATCAAACACCCTAAAGTAGTACTAATAGAAATCATTAAAGTTTTAATTAAAATTTGTCCGTACATAGGATCTATGAGTCTTTTATAATTTTTTAGTGTAAAAGGTAATGTTACATCTCCATATTCACCTCTTGATAAAAAGCTAACCACTAATACAAGAAGTAAAGGAACAATAAAAAATGTAATGAGCCATAGGGCAACGGGCCCCACTGTTTTAAATATAGGGGTAGATTTTTTTAGTTTACCTCTTATTCCTTCTTTGCTTTCTAAGCTAATATCTGTATTTTTATTATGCAATTGCTTTTTAAAAATATTTGAAAAAGCACTGCTAAATTTCCCCCACATTAATGCATCACCACTGCATGTTTAGGATTCCATGTGGCAAACACATAGTTTTTATTATGGGTGTCTAGAGAATATACATCACTTATAGGCTCTGACACCACAAACTCTCTGCCATTTTGCGTAACAACAACGGTTTTAATTACAGATCCGTTATAAATTCTTTCTTTAACACTTACTTTTATTCCTACCATTCCATTATCCACATTATTTGAAAGTTTAATTCTCTCTGGTCTAATAGCAAGGCATACTTCCTGTGTCATAGATGTAGGAGATCCTGTTATTAAAATTTCTTCTCCATCATCTTCATCCAATAGATATTTATTATCATCCTTTTCTAAAATTTTCCCTTCAAATAAGTTAGTTTCTCCAATAAAGTTTGCAACAAACTTAGTTTTTGGTCTTTCATATATATCTGCTGGAGTTCCAACATGTTCTATAACACCCTCATTCATAACCACAATCCTATCTGACATAGTTAATGCTTCCTCTTGGTCATGGGTTACATAAATAAAAGTTATCCCTAGCTTTCTTTGAAGTTGTTTTAGCTCTAGTTGCATTTGTTTTCTCAATTTTAAATCTAATGCTCCCAAAGGTTCATCTAATAAAAGCACCTTAGGATTATTTATAACAGCTCTTGCTATAGCCACTCTTTGCTTTTGTCCACCTGAAAGTTCACTTGGCATTCTATTTCCATACCCTTCAAGTTGTACCATCTTTAACATTTCTGTTACTTTTTCTTTGATTTTACTTTCTGGTACATTTTTAACCTTTAACCCAAAAGCTACATTCTCAAAAATATTCATATGTGGAAATAATGCATAACTTTGAAATACAGTGTTAACACATCTCTTATATGCAGGTACCTTTGAAACCTCTTCACCATTTATGAAGATTTGTCCATCACTTTGGTCTTCAAAGCCTGCTATCATTCTTAATGTTGTTGTTTTACCACATCCACTTGGACCTAAAATAGTCAAAAATTCTCCTTTGTTTATATCTAGAGAAACTTTATCAACAGCTAAAGATTTATTCTCTAAGAATTTTTTACTAACATTTTTTAATTGAACCATTACCTCAATCAAGAAAATCACCTCTACCTTATAATATTTATTTATATAAACTTAAGTTAATTGTTTTCTAAATTCATTACTTTATTTTAGCTAAATCCAATTCTATGAGTACAAATTATGTAAAATTTATTACCATTTTTATGAAAATAAGTTGATCAAATAGAATCTTATAAATAAATAACCCCTGCGTAAAAATCGCAGGGGTAAAGACTTTACAATAAATCTATGGCATAAGTAAACAATCTTTTTATATGGATTTGGAGTTAATTTAAGTCCTAAAAAAAGTCATAAATAATTCCTCAATACAATGCTTCATGTACACATGAAGACTTAAGTATTTTTTTATCCATCTGCCCCTGTTTTTTCTTTATTTTTTGCTAATATAAAATTTCTACTTAGCAACTTGTCCGTAATCATAACATCCCTCTTAACAATTTTTTTATTATTTATCGATTTAACTTCATAAATTTATGAATTATTTTTAAATCTATCAGATTAGATTATAGCAAAGCTATAAAGAAAATTCTACAATTTATTTCATATAAATTGAAATAATTATAAGAAAAATTGCTTTATAGTAATTAATACTATGCTTAACCTGTCTATTATGACAATAATGAGCTATATTAAAGAAAAACTGTACAATTTAAGAAATTACCTCTTAATGCCCTTTAAAGGTTGAAAATTAAAACAGAAATACTTTTAGAGAAAATCCATAGCTATAAAAACAATAAGAGTATTAGAGCGGGTAGCCATCAAATAAAGGGCGTCTCAAAATAAATTTAATTTTAAGACACCCTCTGTCATTCTTACTAATACAAAAACATATTAAATTTCAACTTTCTCTTGTAACAAATATGATACTACAATAAATAATATCACTGCAAACACTATATCAAATATTGTAGAAGCTATATTAACATTAACAAAATTCAAAGAAAACTTTGCCCCATCCACTGTACCTGATATAATTGTATTTGGATTTATAGCTAATTTTATAGTTTGAGGAAAAATTTTAGTAATCCACATAGATAATTTTCCCACAATTATACATATACCAACAAATATACCAAATGATCCTAATTTTCCAAGCTTCTTCTTTCTAATAGCAACTCTAGATAATGCTACAGATACATATATAGTCAGTAAAAAACTTATATAGTGAAACATTGCTATAATACTTGCAATAGAAATATTTTTAAAGGTTAAATATGCTACAATATCTTGATGTGCTAAAGAACTATTTTTAAAATTAATATATATGAATATTCCTGCTACTATATTTACTAGTATAACTTGAATAATTGATGTTATTAATTTAGCCCCTAATATACTTCTTCCTTTAACTGGCAATGTAAATATCAAATAAGAGGTATCTGAATAAAGATCCTTACTGAACATATTTATATTCCATATTAAAACTACTAAACAGGCAAAAGAAAGTATCATTATTGATAATCCAAATATTATTTCCCTTGGCCATTTATTTATTTTATAGAAAAGACCCAAATTAGATAAAACTATCAGACTTAGTAATATTAAAATTTCTTTATAATAACATTTCAAATTATATTTTATAAGCTTTCCCATTATTGAAATACCTCCTTATATAATTCATCTATAGACATTCCTTTTTCCATTCTAAGTTCCTCTGCTATACCGCTTAATGCTATCTCTCCCTCAGATATAAAGAAAACCTCATCAAAAATTCTTTCTATATCGTTAACTAAATGAGTAGTAACTATAATAGTGCTATCTTCACTATAATTATTTACTATGGCATCTAATATTTTATCTCTGCTTACTGGATCCACTCCACCTAAAGGTTCATCTAATAAATATAATTTTGCTTTTCTAGATAAGGTTAATGTAAGAAGTAATTTTTCAAGCATTCCTTTAGATAGTGAAGTAACCTTACTTTCTTTATCTAAATTCATAAATTCTAAAAGTTCATTACATTTTTTCTCGTCAAAATCTTTATAAAAATCTTTATAGAACTCTATGGCATCCTTTATTTTCATCCATTTATACAGAAAATTTTTATCTGGTAAATATGCAACTTTAGCTTTTGTGTTAACTCCTGGAGCTTCTCCATCTATTAATATTTCTCCTGAACTATATCTTAATATTCCTGCTGCTATTTTTAAGAATGTGGTTTTTCCGCTACCGTTAGGTCCTAATAATCCTACTATTTTTCCCTTTTTTACTTCCATTGCAAGTCCATTTAATGCATTTTTATTAAAATAACCTTTCTTTAAATTAGAACAAGTTAATATCTTATCCATTATTTATATCCTCCCTTTCTAATTCCTTTCTTACTAAATTTAATATTTCTTCTTTTTTAAAGCCTATTTTCTTCATTCCCTCTAAAAAATTTTGTACTATTTCCCTACTCATTTCCTCTTTTACCCTTTCTATTATTTTTTTATCTTTACTAATAAAGGACCCCATTCCTCGTTGGGTAAAAATTATACCTTCTCGTTCTAATTCCTGATAAGCTCTTTGTAATGTATTTGGATTAACGGTAAGCTCCTTAGAGAATTCTCTAACAGATGGAAGTTTATCTCCTAACTGAAAGCTACCATTGACTATATTTTGTTTTACATAATTCATTATCTGAATATATATTGCTATTTTGTCATCAAATTTAATTTTCAAAACTTCACCTCCAAAGTTCTACTGTACTATCTAAATAGTACACTAGTGTTATAGTATTGTCAATATCAATATAAACTTTATTTTAAAAATAATGATTTTTTTCTTTCTATATTATTTAAAGTTCTATGGAGAGTACTTACATAAGAAACATTTATTTTTAATCCTACATAAATTGATATTTTATTGTACGCAAAAATGCTCCCTTTAAGATATACAGATTTTTATTTTTTAATCTATCTACTTTAAGGGAAGCACATAATCTTTTTTCATTTATCTACTCTATAGTACATTTCTATTCAAAATTATAATGATATTCTTTATTTTGATTTTAAAACAGTAAAAATAAAAAATACACTTAGTAAACCATATAAATAAACTTTAGAATTTTTTAATGTGACTAATTAAAAATTCTTAGCAGAATCAATTGGTTTATGAGTGCATTTTTTATCTTTCTGATGTTAATTAAAATTAAATCTATTTAATTTTCCTACTTATTTAAGCAACATTTTTTATACTTTTTACCACTTCCACAAGGACACGGATCATTTCTACCTATTTTTCCCTTATTATTAACCTTTTCTACTTTTTCATATATTTTATCTTCTTTTGATTTTATTTCTTTTATACTGTGGCCTCTTAAACACCATTTTTCAATATTATTATTTATTTCAGTTATAATATCCTTTATATCTCTTTCTACTTCTTCATTCTTTAAGTATATTCTGCCCTTTATATCTTTAAATATATAATCTACAGAAAAAGCATTTTTCATAAGGCAACTTGTAGAATACATTACTTCATTTGACTTTTCTTCTTTAAGATTTAGATTTTCCTTCATGTATTTTTTTAGTTTTTCTAGTGGCTTTATATAAAATTCTTCTTTATTAAACTTTCTTATATAATTAATACTTAATTCTTTGTAATCCAAGTACTGTACTGCTTTATGTCCTTGTAGCACATAAGATAAATTAATCACATCTTCCATATAATAAGTATTGTCTTGTTTCTTTATTCCATAATAGCTTCTATTGTTATCACTTAATAAATTAGTTAAGTAACTTCTATCAAATTCTATTTCTATATTTTTATCTTTCCCATATTTTAAGTTGGAAGACATTCTATGTATAATTTTATATAATTCTTCTAAACTTAGAGCTCCATAATAATGAAGCAAAGCTTGAATTACTTTAAGTATATCCTTTGATATGTAAAATCCTAAGTTAAATTCTTCCTTATCCAAAAAATTTTCTTTTATGTTATCTTCTAATTCTTTTGGTATAACAACTTTATTTTTGCCACCATTTATTTCAAATATTATACCTTTTTCCTTTAAATTATTAATTGCATTATCAAATTTATTTATATTTTTATTTATATATTCTATTTCATCAAAATATCTATCTAAAAAAATATATTCATAGAATCCAATATTACTTATTATTGTATTTAAATTATTTTGTAATTCACTTTCTAAGACCTGAACTAGTTCCTTTTTATTTAATTTACTTGCTCCCTTTATATCTAAGGATTTTCTTATATCTGTTAAATCATTTTTAGTTAAATTATTTAGTAATGTCTTTAAATTATTTTTTTCATTCATTTCTAATATGTTATTACAACTCACAACCATTCTCCTATTCTGTATATTTTATTTTGTATAATGACACAATTTTAATTGTATATAAATAATAACTTTTTTTCAACATTGCCAAAGGCTATAACAATATAAAGTAACATTTTTTTATGTTTTTCATATATTACTATTATAACTAAAGATAATATTTTGGTACACAACTCTAACGTTATAAGTAGAGGTGATAACATGGGACACAAACATCATAAACACAAATGTTGCAATTACGAAAAATACGAATGCTGTGGACCTAGCTGCGGATGCAATAATTTCTTTGATGGTTGTTGCGGTAACAACTGTGGTTGTGGATGCAACGGCTTTAGCAACTTATTTGGAGGATGTTGCGGTAACAGCTTTGGTGGTGGCTGCAGTAATCCTTTAATACTCTTAGTATTATTAGGTCTGTTCTGCAACCGTTAAGATGAACTAAATAGATTATATAGCCTGTCAAAAACTTTTAAAAATTTAAAAAGGGGTATTTCAAAATGATTTTGAAATACCCCATTTTTTAATTTTACCCTTGAGCAACTAATGAATATTTAGGATTTATACTTTTTAATAATCTATGAGCTGGAATTAATTTAAATATTACTATACAAATTATAGCTTCAGCTCCTATTATAGGTACATTTACTGATAATGAGTATATAATAGGTCCCATCCCCTTTGGAGCAAAGGAACCGAAAAATACCACACCAGATATAAAGTGACATAAAAATTTAACAAAGAAAGCAAAGGATATACTTAAAGTTTTATTATTTCTAAAATACCCTGCAAGTCCTATAGCTAAATATGGTAATGGATAATCAAACAACATTTGTATTGGATGTAATATAAATGGATCTGTTATAAGGGAAATTAATCCATATAAAAATCCTGTTAAAAATCCAATTTCTTTTCCATATGCAAATGTAAGTAACAAAATAGGAACCATGCAGCCTAAAGTCACACTGCCACCTTGTGGAAACCTATATATTCTAAAAATATTGAGAATAGTAGAAAGAGCAAGTGCAATTCCAATTTGAGTTATTGTTCTTGGGTTTAACTTAATTTTTTTCAGTTTAAAGACAGCAATAAATATAACTAAAAAAGCTATTATTGCTAAAATTGATAATGGACTTTTTAATATTTCTGCCATTTTGTCAGAAAATCCAGAAAAAGTTTCAGAAAATCTTTTTCCCCATTCTAATGATTGCATAAAAAAACCTCCTATATTGTGCTATAAGGAAGTTTGAGTCTAAAAATGTTTAATTTTATTAACACTCAAGCTTTCCTACGCTGGTATTAACCAGATCAGGTTAGAGGGTTAATGAATTTATCATTTCTCAGCCATAACTTTTGGCACCCCTAGCACTTAATTTTATTTATATAATAATTTTATTACTAATAGTTGCAAGTGTCAATAAAGAGAATTTTTTACCTTATGAGTACAGAATTTAGCATTTATATTATATAGAAAAAATTCAATAATAAAAATAATTCATTTATCTCTATAATTTTAATAGTCTAAATTTAATATTCCTAAAATTGTATCAATTCTCTTTAAAAATAATAAGCAAACTATTAGGATTTATTTTCCTTTAACAAATCCCTTATTTCTCTTAGTAATATCTCTTCATTGCTTATTTTAGGTTCGTCTTTTTCTTCTTCTTCATTTTGCTTAAATTTATTTATTAATTTAATAAACAAGAAAATAGAAAAAGATATTATTAAAAAATTTACTGCTGCCTGTATAAAATTACCGTAATTTATAGAAACTACTGTTTTTCCTGAAAGATTCATTGAAAATTTTAACCCAGTAAAATCTATACCACCTATTAGCAATCCTACCAAAGGCATTATAATATCCTCTACTAAGGAAGTTACTATTTTCCCAAAAGCACTTCCTATAACTACACCTACTGCTAATTCTATAGCATTACCCTTTACTGCAAAATCTTTGAATTCTTCAATTATCTTTTTCAAAATTAAAACCTCCATCTTGAACTATAAGCTATTATGTATAATATAATAAACCTAGTTTATTTTCAAGAATTTTGGCCTAGTAAAATATAGATGATATATTAAATTTTTACCTATAATTCCGCATGGTGTCAAAATTGTTCATATCATCAAATCTAAAATCATTGTTTAGTCTTTATATTTAAATATCCTTGCCTTAGCTAATGGTTTATTCTATGCTTCTATATTATAGACTTTTACCAATAAACATATAACCTTGATTATGGCTGTAAAATTATGAATTTATTTTCAAAAATACAACTATATGCTATAATAAAATAAATTAAGGGACATTCAAATAAATAACAAATCAAAGATGGCAGTATATTTTGTGTTAGACAAGGAAACAGGCTCCGTCGCTAGTAGTGCTATCGGCGGGTTCTGCTGACGCAGTATAATGCAAAATAGACTGTCATACTGATTTGTTATTTATTTGAATGTGCCTAAAGAAAGAATGAGGTAGTTTCACTAATGAGAATGTAATTTACACTTTTATTTTATTAAGTATGACAAATCAAAATAATTCTAAAAACATCTATGCAATTAGGATTTTTTGTTGTACTTAAAATTTGAGAGAGTAAATTATTCTAGGGGATACTTATACCTTTTTACGGAATTATTATATACTCTCTCCTAAATTTAAGGAGGGATTTTTTTATGGTATCAATAAAATTAGATAAAGTAAAAAAATATTATGAAGATAAATTAATTTTAGATATAGACAATTTAGAAATAGAAGAAAATAGTAGAATCGGAATTGTTGGAGAAAACGGTGCTGGTAAAACAACTCTTATTAAAATTATTTTAGGCGAAATAGATATTGATGAAGGAAAAGTATTTTTTCATGCTAATTATTCATATATAAGCCAAAGTAAAAATTATTCTGGATCTTGCAATAATAGCAGAGTTAAAAGTATATTAGGTGCACCAGATAATTATAATGAATTTTTATCTGGTGGAGAAAAGATTAAGATTAGTATTAATCACGCCCTTAGTTCTAATAGCAACTTTCTTATAGCAGATGAACCAACAGCTAATCTTGACACTAATACTATAAAAAACATTGAAAAACTTATAAGTGAATATAAAGGAGGACTTTTATTAGTTTCTCATGATAGAAATTTTTTAAATAATCTTTGTGATAATATACTAGAAATAGAAAATGGAAAAGTTAAATTATATAAGTGTGGTTATTCAAAATACACTATGCTAAAAGCTAAAGAAAGAGAAGTAGAAAGAAGAGAATATGAAAAGTATATAGCTGAAAAAAAGCGACTTGAAAAAGCTATGATAATAAAAGAAAATCAACAGAATTCTATTAAAAAAGCACCTAAAAGAATGGGAAATTCAGAAGCAAGACTTCATAAAATGGGAGATCAGAAATCAAAAAACACTTAGATGGAAATATAAAAGCTTTAAAAAGTAGAATTAATCATCTTGAAGTGAAAGAAAAGCCTACTTCTAGCAAAGATATTAAGATAAAAATTACTAAAGGTAATAAAATTCCTTCCAAGACAGTAATAGAAGTAAAAAATTTAGATTTATATATAGGTAATAAACTTCTTATAAAAGATGCAAATTTTAGAATAAAAAACGGTAAAAAGGCAGCTATTATTGGTGAAAATGGCTGTGGTAAAACAACTTTAATAAAAGAAATATTAAAAAGAGATACAGAAAACATTAGATTATCAAAGTATATTTCTATAGGATACTTTGATCAAGGCCAAGATATTTTAGATAAAAACAAAACAATATTAGATAATATAAAATCAACCAGTTCTTATGATGAAAGCTTTATTAGAATACAATTAGCTGGATTTGGGTTTAAGGGGGATACTATATATAAAAATGTTTCTATACTAAGTGGAGGCGAAAAGGTTAAAGTTGCACTTTCCAAAATAATTTTAAGTGATACTAATACTTTAATTTTAGATGAACCTACCAACTATTTAGATATAAAATCTATTGAAGCTTTAGAAAAGGCACTTATTAATACAGACAAAACAATTGTAATGATATCTCATGATAGATCTTTTATTTCTAGTATATGTGATTACATAATTGAAATAAAAGATACTAAGCTAAACTGTTTTTCAGGTACTTATACTGATTTCATTGAAGAAAAGGTAAATTATGAAACTAAAAAATATGAAAGCCATATTGAGCATGAAAAAAAAGGGAAATTATTAATCTTAGAAAATAGACTTTCAAAAATAATTTCAGGAATATCTTTAGAAAAAAATTTGATAATTAAAGAGAAGTTAAATGAAGAATATATTAAATTATTAAATGACATTAAATTATTAAAAAAGTAACTGAATTCCTATGGTAAAAAAGAGTGCATCTTAAAATAGATTTAATTTTGAAGACATATTGAAACTTATTTAATATTTTATAAGCAAAAAAGCCAGCAATATTATTATTGCCAGCCTTTTCAAACTTATATCTTAAATTGTTTTACTAGTGAATTTAATGTATCTGAATAAGAATTTAATTTTTCTGCAGATCCTACTACCTCTTTAAGTCCCGCTGCTTGTTCCTCCGCTGATGCAGTTATTTCTTCAGTAGTTGCTGCTATCTCTTCCGACACAGAGGATGCCTCATTTATTTTATTTAATATATCGTTTTTATTATTATATATAATTTTTTGTGATTCATTAACATTTCTTATGCTTTCTTCTAATTTATCTATAGATTTTCTTATAGTATTAAAAGCATTGTCTGTAATATCAATTTTATCCTTAGTATCCTTTTCAAGTTCTATAGTTTCATACATTTTATCTAGTATATCTTTTACTTCTTTATTTATGTTAAAAATAACTCTTTCTATTTCTGAAGCTGAAGTTGAGGATTGTTCTGCAAGCTTCCTTACCTCTTCTGCAACTACTGCAAATCCTTTTCCCGCTTCTCCTGCCCTTGCAGATTCTATACTAGCATTAAGTGCTAATAAAGAGGTTTGTTCTGTTATAGATTGTATTGTTTCTGTTATTATACTTATTTGATTTGAGCTTTCTGCTAATGTATCAATTTTATTAGCTAATTCCTGATTTGATTTAGAGTTCAATTCAAATTTATTTTTTAGCCCTTTTACAGCCTGTCCACTATCTTTTATAATATTTCTGACTATATCAGACTCTTTAACCATTTCCTTAGAATTTTCCATAGAATTTTCTACTTTGTCTGATAAATCACTTATAGAATTTAAACTTCCTTCCATAGACTGAGCCTGATCTGAAGTTGCATCTGCTATATTTTGTACTACTTGTACTATTTCATTTCCTGCCATTTCTGATTGCTCTGTTATATTTTTTAAAATATCTGAAGACTCTTTTACATCAGAAGAAACACTTTTAAGACTATCTAAAATTTTTACTGTTTCTTCTCTCACTGTATTAATTCCATCCATAATTAATTCCATCTCATAAATTGAAGTTTCCCCCTTATCTATGCTTTTGGTAAAATCTCCATCCTTCATACAGGCTAATGCATCTTCTATTTTTCTTATAGGATTTATTATTTTTTTAGAGAATAGTCCTCCTATTGCTAATGCTCCTGCCAAAGATAAAAGTGATATTATAACTATCATTCTATAATATTTATTAAGTTCAGATTGTATCTCACTATAAGGTAAAAATCCTACAATGCTCCAGGATGTTGCTCCATCTTTTTCTGTTATAACTTTATACTCTTTTCCATCAATTTTTACTTTATCTATAATTCCCTTATTCAGTATTTCTTTAGGCCAATTTAAATCTTTTATATTTTTATTTAATTTTTCTTTATCTTTATGTCCTATAATAGAACCATTTTTATCGACCAATACCACAAATCCCTCTTTACCAATCTTAGTATTTTTAGCAATAGCCGATAAATCATCTAATTTTATGTCCATACCAATTACTCCAACTAAAGAATCTTTCTCATCTACAACAGCTTTAGATATGGTTACCATTAGACTATTGGTACCTGATGTATCTTTGTATGGTTCTGTAATAATAGGATCTCCTTTCATTTCAACTGCCTTCTTATACCAAGGTCTTGTTCTTGGATCAATGCTATTAACTACATCAGTTTTAGGTGAAAATATAGTATTTCCTTTAACTGTTCCTAGATAAACATTTGTAATTTCAGAATGAGAACTTCTAAAAGCCTCTAATGCATAGAAGAGCCAATTAGCATTATCCTTATTTTTGAGTAAATTTTTAGCATTACCATCATTAGCCAAAGTGTTAATTGATTCCATATTATTTTTATTTTTTTGTGCTATCATACTTTTAAAGCTAAGTACGGAATTTTTAGTTGATGATTCAAAATTACTTTTTAAACTTTTAGTTTGTGAATAATTAGTATACACCCCAACAATTAATATAGGAATTAAGGCTACAAAAATAAGTAATGTAGAAATTATACGTTTTATACTTTTGTTTTTCATAAAATCCCCCCGTTTTACAAAAATTGTGATAATTTATATTATATTATACTACAAACAATTAACAGTTAAACATAATTTTTAGTATTGATGTTAATTTATTTATAATATACATTAATTAAATTATATTGGAATACATTTAAATATAAGCTATTATAAGTTAATTATAATAAAATCTATTTAAAACTAAAAGCTATTAAAAATAAAAATATTAGTTATGATATAGAGATTTTCATCAAATTATATAACCATAATAAATAAATTATTTTAAAAATAGAAAGAGATGACTTTAGAAATGTAAAAATTTCATATATATAAATTAAAAACTGAGCCTCCCCAGCCATTGACAGCTAAAAATATTCTAAATATGTTTGAATTTAATGTATAAAGCTAAAAGGGATATTAATAATATACTAAAGCTCAATAAGCGAAACTTCATCTAACTTTTTAAGGCTATATACTAAAATTATTGATTTAATTTAACTGTATTCTATAAAATCAATATAGCATTAAAAAGATATCCGTTTATAAAGATATTAAAATAATATTTTTATTATAGAATTAAATCATTTAAAATTTAATTTTCAAAAAATTTTTTAATATCTCTATAGCATAAGATACTTTACTATAATTATTAATTCCCTTCTCCTATATTTTGTCCCGTAATCTTCATAATTATTTATTTTAATAATTAATATTTATACACAATTAAATTTTAAACAATAAAAAAACAAGTTTTAAAATAAAATTAATTTTAAAACTATCAATATAAAAAATACACTTAATAAACTAGTTCATTTCTCTCATAAGTTCTAAATATAGATTCATTAAAAACTTATTAATACTTATTAATATGTTTATTATGTGTATTTTTTATCTTTACTATAGTACAATTAAATACAGTATATTATAAGTTAAAATTTTAGTTAAAATAATGCTTCACATCCAGTCCCCCAAAAGCTGCTATACAATTAATTTTTAGAGTTGGTCCTGCATTATTTATATTTCTATTTCTAGTTTTATTACTCCATCCGCCAAATATTGGTATGCCAGTTATAACTACATTCCAATTTTCAGGAACCATTATATCTACTCCTCCAAAAGCTACAAATACATCTATATAAGCACCGTCTAAACTCAGCTCAGCATCTAGTAAATCTAAGTCTACTCCTGCAAACATAGTTGTGATACTTCCACCCTTAAAAGATTTTGAATAGTTCTTAGTTCTAGCTCCTGAAAATATTGCTCCTGTTTTCACAAAATCCTCTGCATTCTGTCCACCAAAAAAAGCTCTGTCCTTTGGTTTAAAGCTTTCTTTATAAGATAATAAATAGAAACCTATTAAAAGGAAAATTCCTGCCCAAAAGAATTTAGATACATTATATAATATATTTAAATTTCTTAATTGAAACATTGCTCCTAATAATATTAATACAATTCCGTTTAAATATGAAACTGATTTTTCTAGAAGTTTTTTAATACCAATAACTATTAATATCATTGGCCAATAGCTACTTATAACATTTCCAAAATCCCATAAATTTAATGCTTCTAAAAATATTCCTAAACCTATCACAAGAAATATAATACCTAGGCTACTTTTACCCTTCACTTTTTATCCCCCCATTTATAAAATTATTTTTTTTTACTAAAATCTCTGATTTCATATTGATATAATAAATTAGTCAATTATTATTAATTTTATTATATAAGAAAAATGAATTATATGTTAGTATCTAAGGTAATTTTTCGCTATTACAAAAGTCATTATTTATTATATCGTAACGCAAAATTATATATTAACAGAAATAGTAATTCACTTCATTAATTACTTTTAAATTTTAAGAGGCCTAAAATTTATAAATTCTGTATTACTTTTAAATAATAACTTTATTATTTAAGTTTTAATTAGCACATGTTTATAATTAAATTATAACTTTCTATATATAGTAAAAAATAAAACTTCAGCAAAACTTAGGTAAATTGTCATAATTTTGACCTAATATTCTACTGAAGTCTTATAATTTGTATAGGGATAATTTAATTATTATTTTATTAAAGTTATATATTTACTAAGCTCCTAAATTTGTATTAGCCTTTTTGTTTTTATTTAATGTATTATATGCCTCTACTGCAAGTACTATAGCCAATACAAGCAATATTACTGCCATTATTCCTAATATATAATTTGGATTTGCTCCAAACAAATAGGATTTTATTATTAAGAATAGTGCAGATAGTGTTACTGCAAACATGAATATCATTGGTATTATTATCATTATTGTCTTTTTCCCTCTTCTCGCAAGCCATGCTGTTAAAGATAATAAAGCTAATGCAGCTAACAACTGGTTTGCTGACCCAAATATAGGCCATATTTTTTCATAACCATATAATATTAGTCCTAATGCGCAAAATACTGTTATTAATGTTGATACATACATATTAGTAAATATAGACTTCTTTTCTCCCTGTTTTTCACTAGACCCTTGGAAAAATTCTTGGAATATATATCTTCCTATCCTTGTGGCTGTATCCAAGCTTGTTAAAGCAAAGGCAGAGAAGGATAATGTTACGAATACTTTACCTATAGCTAATGGTATTCCAAAGGAATTCATAAAGGTTGCACAACTGTTAGCAAAAATTTCAGCTGGTGTACCTTTAGCCTTAGCAACATATCCTACAGCAATTAAAGCTATAATAGCTACAACTCCTTCAATTAACATGGAACCATATCCTATAAGTTGAGTATCCTTTTCACTATTTAATTGTTTTGATGATGTTCCTGAGCTTACTAAAGAATGAAATCCTGAAACCGCTCCACAAGCTACTGTTACAAATAAGAATGGGAATAAAGTTTGACCTTTTACTGTAAATGATGTGGTTGGTGCTAATTGCATTGTTGGATGAAGAACTAATATACCTATAAAAGCTCCTATAAGCATAGCATACAACAAAAATGAGCAAAGATAATCTCTTGGCTGAAGAAGTAGCCAAACTGGCATAGTAGATGCTGCAGTAATATATATTAAAAGTATTATTTGCCATTGAAACTTACTTAATTTTAATACTGGAAATCTATATCCTATATATATGCAGAAAAATAACAAAGCAACCCCCACTACTGTAGACAATCCTACCGGAGCATTTCTTCTATATACAAAAAATCCAAACCCCATCGCTAAAAATATAAAGAGAATTGATGCTGTTCCAGAACGTGCTCCTGTTAAAAGTTCTGGTGTTTGTGGACTATATGCAAAAGTAGAAGCACAAATATCTGTAAAAGCTGCTACAACTAGAACTAATGTAACCCAAGCAAAAACATTAAATAGTTTTTTTCCCTTTTCACCTATATTAACACGAATTATCTCTCCTATAGAGTTTCCTCCATGTCTTATAGATGCAAATAAAGAACCAAAATCATGAACGCCACCTATAAAAATACTTCCTATAACAATCCATAGCATTACAGGAACCCATCCAAATATAGCTGCTTGTATAGGTCCTGCTATAGGTCCTGCCCCTGCGATGGATGAGAAATGGTGACCTAATAAAATTTTTGCATCTGCTGGACAATAGTCTACATTATCAAATTTAGTATGAGCTGGCGTTTGCTTGCTTATATCTATACCCCAATGTTTTGCAAGCCATCTACCATAAGTTAGATAAGCAATCAAAAATAAAATAATACCACTTAAGAGTAATACTACTGAGTTCATAAAAACCCCTCCTAATTTTTATTAAAGTGTTTTTGATACACCTTTTTAACAAACTTACCGGCTTTGTTAGTTGTAACTTCATTATTTTTTAAATCTATCAAAATTAATCTTATATCGCACCATCCAAACCAATAAAATTTATAAGCCTTTGCAAATTTAAACTTTTTAACATATTGTTTTATATTATCATCAATGGAATTTTCACTTATTAATATGCCAGTTAAATAGGAACTTTTATGATCTTTATGAGGTGTTACACATAATTTTTCTGCTTCTATAAGCATATCTATATGTTTATCTAGTGTTTTTTTTGAAATGTTATCTAAATGTTTTACAAAACAAAATTCATTTGTTTCAAAGCTATCAATAATATCTTTTTCTGTAATCATTGTTCTAACATTAACTAATTTACAATGAGCTATCATATCTAAATGATTTTCCAAAAAATAAATATCCTTCTTTATTTTAAAATGGGATCTATATGAATTTTCTAATTTATTAATGTATAATTTTGCATCCATAATTTTCCTCCCCTACTTTAAATAAAGCATATCACTTTGATAAATATTAATCAAACTTCATATATCCTTGTTTATGTTAAAATTCTCCTATATGTTTTTCAATATTAAAATTTATCTGTAAATATTAATATTTTATGTAAATTTTATCAAAAAAGTGCCATATCCCAAAATAAAATAGATTTAAATTTAACACCGCTAGGATAAAAATACATTTCATAAACCATGAAATGTATTTTTATCTTTACTTCATTAAAATTAAATCTATTATTATAAATTTATTTTCTTTAAAAATTCATATATATGCTCTTTATATTCTTTTTTATTCTTTATATAAGACTCTGCATGATCTGCATTAGGAGCTAAATATATATCTTTTATTCCTATTTTTTTATTTTTGTACATATCTATGCTCATTTCCTTTGGTATATATTCATCTTCCATACCATGTATAAAAAGTATAGGTGTCTCTACTCTTTTTATATCTTTTATAGGAGACACTTGTGAAAAAAATAATCCAACTCTTAATTTACTTATAAAGCTTGCTACAGGTATAAATGGAAAGCTAGGTAATTTATAATCTCTTTTTAGCCTTAGCTGTAATATGCCTTTCATACTGGAATATGGACAATCTGCTACATAAAACGCTATTCTATCATCAATAGCTGCGTTTTGAAGTATAGTACCTGCTCCCATAGATTCTCCATGAATGCCAACTATAGAATCTTCACCATTTCTTTCAAACACCCAATCTGCAACAGCTTTTAAATCTTGTTTTTCATAATAACCAAAGGTAGTGTTTTCTCCACCACTACTTCCATGATTTCTATGATCATATATTACTCCATTAAATCCTTTATCCATAAATATTTTCATATATTTCACGGAATTATATAAATTGCACTTAATTCCATGACATATTATTACAGTTTTCTTTGGATTTTTTCCTGGGAAATACATTCCCTTCAAGTCATATCCAAAGGGAGATTTTATAGTAATTTCCTCTCTTTTTAATTTATTAAATTCTTCTTCTACAAACCCCCCCTGTTCTATTTCCTTCTGATAAGTAAATTCTGCCTTTCTCACTATTGGATAAATAACTACATTAGTTAATCTCCAGGATATAACAAAAACTATAGCCAATAATAATATTAATAAAATAAATAATATTACTTTCATATTATCCCCCTAACTATCAAACTGATATTACTCTTATGTACTAACAATTTTTAAATTTAATGATTTTATATCTTTTTCTTATTTTCCATCATAAACTTTTGCATATAGCTTGATAAAATAATTGCTGTAAAAGTAAAAATATATGCCATTATTTCAAGTATATTACCTTTCACTATACTTAGATATTTATTTTTTAGAAAAATAACAGAAAAACAAAAAATTAAAAGTAAATAAATACCCCCTTTATAATTAGTATTACTTTTTTTATATTATAATTCTTAGGCTTAGAAAATATATTAATCTGAAACTCTGTACTAAGGTTTAGTCTATAATATACTAATAAAAATGCACAACTTAAAATAAAAATCCTATAATCTCTCTTTCATCTTTTTCTTTAATAAAAATACCTTTTACACTGTTAACTATAATCATAGAAAAAATCAATATAATGAATCTAAAAGTTATTTCTCTTTCCCCTCTTAGAACTTTCATCTTAGTTTTAAAAGTCTTAGCTTTTTCCCCAAAGATAAATCCTCATAGCTTATTTAATATAATCACATTTTATTCCACATAATGCAAAATATCAAATATATAATAATTTTAGTATTGTATATACTTCAAATTGTTGAATATACTCTATAAAACCAACAATTATAATCATTTAAAAAACAACTTTTTTAATTTAAACACTAAAAAGTTATATATTTAAAAATAAAATTTATACATGTTTTTTATAGTATTCAAAATTTATAGCAAGATAATAAGAGCACTATGAATATTATCGAATTATTTATTTCAATAATATTCATAGTGCTAATTTTTAACCTTAAATGTTTCATTTAAGGTTTCAATGAAAATTTTTTCTGTATCTTTAAATAGTATTAACAATCATAAATAGCAATTCCTAATTCTATAAGTAAGTAGTTAGATCATAACAAAATCATAATTCTAAAATACTTTATATTATTTTGAGTACTCTTCTAATAATTTTTCTATAGTATAAGTACATCTATTTCCCTTGCAAGCTCCAGTGCCTGCTCCAGTAGCTTTTCTAACCTCTTCTACAGTTCTAGCTCCTGATTTTATGGCATTTTTTATAGTCAATCTATTTATATTTTTACATATACATACTTTTTTTAATTTATCCATTATTTGTTCATTTGCGTTATTGTCCATTTCAGTTTTCTCCTCCTTTTGGGATATTTATTATTTATTAATAATAAATATTATAAACTATTTTCATATTAAAATCTAGTACATAATAATACAAGCATGACATCCGTCATTCATTAACACTCTATATTATAATGAACAAAATACAGTATTTATATAAATTTTATCTATTCTTTTTTATAAAATATATCTGAAATTGTCTATTTACTTTTGAACAGTTAGCATATATACACTAGTATACAAAAAATTTTTGTATTATTTAGAATATTTTTATGCTAGCATATACAATATATTGAAATTAATATTTATAATGTATAAACTTAAAATATAATTTAGTATGTATATGTAAAATATGAAAAATATTATTATAGAAAGTGTGAGTAATAATGAGAAATAAAATAATTGCAGATTTTGCAAAGGAAGTAGATATAGATATTTGGATGAATTTAGTTGAGATTGTTAAAGAGGATTTTCCAGGATTGATTATAGAAGATTATAGAAAAATTTTAAAAGAAGGTATACAACAAAGAACTGCTTTAATTGTAAAGGATAAAACTAAAGCAATTGGAGTATTAATATTTTCCTATGAAAACAAAGAAATTGCTTTTCTTGCAGTGCATCCACAATACAGAAAAGAAGGTATAGCTACTGCCCTATTTAATAAAATGTATAATCAATTTCCAAAAGGCACAGAAATTGCAGTAACTACCTATAGAGAAAATGATACTAAGGGAAAAGCTGCAAGAGCATTATATAAAAGATTAGGGTTTATTCAAGATGAACTAATTATGGAATTTGGGTATCCATGTCAAAGATTTATTTTTAATGACAAATATAAAAGAATATAGGGAAAAAACAAATATGAAGCAAATTGATTTAGCTGAAAAAATAGGAGTTCGTAGAGAAACGATAGTTCATCTTGAAAGTGGAAGATATAATCCATCCTTAAAAATGGCTATGGATATTGCTAAAGTATTTAATGCTACCGTTGAAGAATTATTTAAGTTTGAAGATTAATCTTGCTTAAAATAAGTAAAACTTTATAATAAAAATTATACTTCAAACTAATTTTAAAAATACTTATGGCAACTAATTATACATTAAATATTTTTATCGGTATCTATATAGTTTATATTAAAGTTAATATGAACTATATAGATTTAATACACATTTGTAAAAATATTATCTAGCAATCATATTATTTAAAAACAAAATCAGTAGCATAATAATAGAGCTACTGACTTTTTTAGCCTTATATACTGTATCTCATGCTAAATTTTTACTCGAAAGTATAAAATTTCATAAATCTAGTATTGGTAAATTATAAAAACCTAAATTATATAAATAATAAATAATAAATATTTCAATACAACTTACGTATATATTTATTGAGATAATGGAGAAGATAATAAAAAATAACAATTGGGTGATTTAATGATTTTTAATGTGATAGTTGGCTTTATAATCCCTTGGATTTCAGGTATAGTATTTTATTTTACAGATAGAAAAATTCTTTTTACTATAGCACCTTTTCAAAGTGTTATAGCATTTACAGTAAACTCATTCGGATTTTTTTATAAATTTTGGATCATATATCCTCATGAATATAGCAAGTTTGCTAGTATTCCCTACGATTTAGGCATATATCCTATACTTTCAGTTTATTTAATACATTACATTAACAAAACAAAACTTAATCCTTACCTACTTATAATGATTGTAACAATTTTTACAACATTTCTTGAATGGCTTGGCATATTAAGTGGGAAAGTACTATATTCAAATGGTTGGAATTTAGGCTTTACTTTTATTAGTTACTTGATACCATACTTGCTAAACTACTGGTTTTATATACAACTGAAAAAAATGAAGATATTTGATTAGTCTATTTCACCCTCTAAGGAAAGTGCGACGCACTTTTCAGAGTATAGAGTACAGAGAACAGATGTGGATGATTTTGTTTCGATTCTCTACACAAAATCTTTAATTATAATTATTCTACTAAGTTAATTATTAATTTTATAATCGATGTCTAAAAAAAGCGATATCGCCACCGGAGGCCTTCTATAGTAATTAATATTTAGATTGATATAAAAATTTTCTTTATTAGAGAAGTATAACTAAAAAAATATAGATAACTTAAAATTTTTAACATACTTATAAAAGATTTAAATATCTTAAAAATGAAAATATAATTATGGATTTTACGTAACAAAGTGGAGTAAAATCTTCCTTTTGTACTGCTTTTGTCCCATAGAAAATTATTTTTAAAGAGTTATTCTAGCTTCCTGTGGTTTAAAAAATAGGGATATGTGGTGTAAAAGGCATTTGAACAAGATTAGAGATCCTTAGTTGTTTTTGCAAAATATATGTATGTTCCAAATTATTGTCTGAGCGTTCAGCGAGTTATGATTTGGAACCATATATTTTAAGAAAAAACAAGTTAGAATCTCTTATGGTCGTGAGTTGCTGATCTCGCCACATATCCCTTTTTTAAACCACGGGTAGTATGACTTCCTTTTGAGTTGTAATTTCCTTATTTCATGAAGTTTTCTATTTCTTCTATACTCTTAATTATATCCTTACTTAAAACTTCACACCCATCTTCTGTTATTAATAAATCATCCTCTATTCTTATTCCAATACTTTCTTCTTCTATATAAAGACCTGGTTCATTGGTTATAACCATACCTGGTTTTAATTTTACTTCATAGCTTCCTACGTCATGAGTATCTAAGCCTAAATAATGTCCAAAACTATGAAAATAATATTTCCTTAATTCTTTTTTATCTTGTAATATTCCTAATTTTTTGCATCCTTCTGTTAATATTTTTTTAGTTATATCTTCTATTTCTTTAAATGTAACTCCAGGTTTTGCATTTTGAATTATAGCTTTATTAGCTTCTAAAACTACTTTATATACTTCTTTTTGTCTCTCTGTAAACTTTCCATTAGCAGGAAAGGTTCTTGTTATATCACCATTATAATATTTATGTTGAGCTCCTAAATCACAAAGGATTAAAGAGTTATTTTCTATTTTACAATTATTTTCACTATAATGTAGTACTGTAGCATTTTTTCCCGCTGCTGCTATAGTTTCAAAGGCATAATCTGTAACACCATTTTTCTTTAAGGAAAAGTCAAAATATGCTTCCACTTCATATTCCATCATATTTGGCTTTATATTTTTCATCATGTTATATATACCTTCTTTAGTTATATCTATAGCTTTCTTGATTAATTCTACTTCCTCTTTACTTTTTATTGTTCTTAAATCACTTATACCTTTATAGATGTTTTCTATTTTTACATAAGGATATTTTTCTCTTAATTCTTTAGCAAAAATTTGAGCTGGTGTAAAATTTTCTTCCCATTCTCTCCTCTCTAAATCTAAGTATACTTTATTAGATCCACTTCTATTTATAAAGATGGGAAAATCATCAAAAAATTTATCTACATACCCTATGTTTTCTATCCCACTTACCTCTTCAGCTTCTTCTTCGCTAATGGTTGCCCCTACCCATCTTGCCATTACTGGATCTGGTCTTTGTATATATAAATGTTCTTTTATTTTTTTATTTTTCTTAGTTATGACTAATATTATCTGTTCCTCTTCTATTCCAGTTAAATAATAAAAGTTTCTGTTAGGTGTAAATGGATAGGTTTCGTCTGCTGATTTATAAGGTGCCTTGCCTGCAAATATAACAATTATTCCCTCTTCTATACTCTCCCCTAAGTTTTTCCTGTTTCTCATAAAAAATTCTTTATTCACAAAAGTCCCCCTAACTAATTTATTTAAATATCTCATTAAAGTTGAATAAAAATTGAGTATAATTATATTAATACTAATACCATAAAATGTAATTTTTTTCAATCTTATATATTATGAACTACATATTTTAAATTAATTATTGTATGCTTAATCGTTATGTCCATATAGTTTTTCATTTATTCATTTTTTAACTTTCTACTTATACACATTATAATTTTCTTACCCCGCGCTACTTATATTAGTACCATCACATTTCAACTCTCTAATATATTTCTCAAGCAAAATTCCTGATATTATAAAAATTGCTGCCCCTACAAAAAAAGTTCTAATATTAGAATTAATATATAAAAAATTGAATCCATTAGTTAACATATGGGAAACCATACATAATACTACAGATCTTGTTTTATAATATATTATGCCAACAAGCATTCCGAAAATTATGGCATTAATAATTTGAGGAATGTATATATGGCATAATGCAAATACAACTGATGAAACAATTATACCAGTTATTGGTTTATACTTATTTAAAAGCCCTTCTAAAATAATTCCTCTGAAAACTATTTCTTCAAAAATAGGTGCTATTATTACCTCTAAAATAAATATTTGATATAGATTTTGCGTATCTTTTGCAGCTACTTCTATAGCCTCTTTAGGTAATAGGACTTTTATTATCATTGTACCAATTGAATTTTGAAACCACATAAAAAATCCTAATATAAAAAAAGCTGTGCATAATAATATTTTAAAATTAAATTTTTCAATATATTTTATCTTAAAACTAGGTTCAATATCTGCTCTTATTATCTTTAGGATAAACATTATAATTAACCCCTTTGAAATTAAATCTATTAACACGCTTAAAACTAATTCTAAAACTTTATTCGAATTAACATAAGTAGTTTCTAACATCATATTAAAAGGAGTAGGAAAAAAATAAAATCCTACAACAACAAACATTGCTATTGCCAAAGCACCTAACACAGACAATTCAAAATTACTCTCAGTTACTTCACTTTTATCCAAATAATCACCTACATTTCTCTAAATATGATCATTTCTTCTCCTTTTTTATACCCATTAATATATAGCTATATCCTGTTAAAATAATACAATATTAAAAATTAATTCCATTAATTAATGCTCATATTTAAATTTTTTCTACTGTACTATGCAAAATAATAATTTATATATAATCATATAAATTATACATATTATATCATAAAGTTAATATTTGGTAACATCCCTTTATTCTTGTAGTCAACAATAATAAGTTCTATCACAATAATATATGGGATATCCCATAATATTTCCTCTAATTTTATCTCATAATTGTTAGATAAAAAAACATCCATAGATTTGTGTAAATCAAATCTATGGATGTTATCTTATTTATTATCTTTATTTACTATCTTATTTGTCATTTTATTTATTATATTATTATCTTTTTTACTATCTTTATTTAACAAATCTCCTATAGCAGCAATACTACCTAATGAAGATAATGTTTCATTTGGTAATATTAATTTATTAGCTGGATTTTTAGCCATTTCTTTTAGCGCATCTACTTGTTTTAGAGCAATAACTACTTCATTTGTGCCTGATTCTATTATAGACGCATTAACCTTTCTTATAGCTTCTGATTCTGCATTAGCTATTTGTTCTATAGCTCTAGCTTTACCTTCTGCTTCTAATAATTGAGATTCTCTTAGACCTTCCGCTCTTCTTATATTAGCTTCCTTCTCTGCCTCTGATTGTAATATTTTAGCTTGCTTTTCACCTTCTGCTCTTGCTATTTCTGATTGTTTTTCCCCTTCTGCTTGAAGTATAGCAGCTCTCTTATCTCTTTCTGCTCTCATTTGTTTTTCCATAGCTTCTTGTATTTCTCTTGGTGGATCTATATTTTTTATTTCTACAGATAAAATTTTAATACCATAGGCATCTGTAATTTCATCTATTTGTTCAAGTAATTTTGAATTTATTTTATCTCTTCCTGATAAAACTTCATCTAAAGTCATATTACCTACTATATTTCTCATATTTGTTATAGTAGAATATGTTATACCTGCTTTATAGTCTTCAATATTGTAAACTGCATCTTTAGAATTCATTATTTTGTAAAATATAACATTATCTATAGATATTTTTACATTATCTTGTGTAATAACACTCTGTGGATCTATATCTATTATTTGTTGCTTTGTAGAAATTTTTTTTCTTACAAAATCCGCAAAAGGCATAATTATATGCCAACCTGGCTCTAAAGTTCTATGATATTTACCAAACCTTTCTACAATAGAGACGTAACCTGTATTTACAACTTTTATAGACATCAAAAATGTTACTAATATAATAACTAATAATACAATTGCAAGTATCGCCATGCTTATTCCTCCTCTACCTTTTTAACAAAAATTTTGTTACCTTTTACTGAATTTATCTTTACCTTGTCTCCCTTTTTTATATGATTGCCACTATTTGTAACCCTCCAATATACACCTTGGAATTTTAGCACCCCCTCATCTCTTATATCTTTATCTGCAATAAAAATTTCCCCAACATAATTTCTTTCAATAGATAATATAGAATTCTCCTGTTTTTTAATAATCTTCTTTACCATTGGATAACCTAATATCATACATAAAATACTGATTAACGTAAAAACAATAATTTGTATATACATTGAATATCCTAATATTTGAACTATGAGTGCAGCTATAGCCCCTAAAGTGAACCAAACAAATAAAAAGGAACTAGTAGCAAGATCCAACAGCAAAGCAGCAGTCCCAATTATTATCCAAACAATAATATCAAAATTGCTCCACATACTCTCCCTCCCTCTTGAATTATTACTATATATTATACATCAAAATTTTATAAATACTATAAATATTTTTTAACTTTATAAAACTATACATTATATGATATAGTTTTATAATAAAATATGCTTGCATAATTTTTTTATTAATATTTTATATTAAAGTTTAATTATTTACCTTTAATTTGATATAATCATAGGGTAATCATATTTTAAATGGAGGATTTTATATGAATAATTCACAATATTACATAAGAGTATCTACTGCTTGTCCTGTAACTAATGTGGCAGATATAGATTTTAATATAGACAACATAAAAAAGTGTATAGATATATGTATAGAAAAAAAATCAAAATTAATAGTTTTTCCGGAACTTTGTATAACTTCTTATACTTGTGGAGAACTTTTTTCACAAAGCCTATTAATATCCAAAGCTCTAGATGGAATACATAATATATGTAAATACTCTATAGATAAAGATGTTTTAATAGCTATAGGATCACCTTTATTATATAAAAATAGTCTTTATAATTGTGCTGTTGTAATATTTGGAGGAAAAATACTAGGTATTGTCCCTAAAAGTTACTTACCTAATTATTCAGAGTTCTATGAGAAAAGATGGTTTACTGAAGGATATAAAATAAAAAGTGAAAGAATTAATTTACCATTCCAAGAGAACATTCCTTTTGGAGTTAACCTTATTTTTTCTGATAAAATTTTCAAATTTGCTTTCGAAGTATGTGAAGATCTTTGGGTTACAATTCCACCTAGTAGTTATCTTGCATTAATGGGAGCTAATATTATTGGAAATTTATCTGCCTCTAATGAAATAGTTAGTAAATCCGATTATAGACGAAATTTAGTTGCATCTCAAAGTGGTAGATGCTTAGCATCTTATGTATATTCCT
Source organism: Clostridium botulinum (assembly GCF_001276985.1). GTDB lineage: Bacteria > Bacillota > Clostridia > Clostridiales > Clostridiaceae > Clostridium_F > Clostridium_F botulinum. The sequence continues at coordinate 150,420 of NZ_LHUL01000004.1, read as the reverse complement.
CATCAGGGGTATATGAGTCTTCTACGGATTTAGTATTTAGCGGACACTTATTAATTGGAGAAAATGGCTCTATATTAAAAGAAAACAAAAGATTCCAAAGAGAAAATGAAGTTATTACAAGTATTATAGATATAGATAAAATTAATAGCGAAAGACTTAAAAATGTGAGCTTTACAGATAACTCAATGAATATGAACTTGGAATTAGAAGAAATAACATTTCAATTTGCAATTAACGATGTTGGTGACTTTGATAGACCTATAGACAGATACCCTTTTGTTCCTTCTAATGAAGAAAAAAGAGCAGTAAGATGCAAAGAAATATTTAATATACAAACCTCAGCTCTAGCTAAAAGACTTGATCATACTAATATGAAAAAAGCAGTTATAGGTATCTCCGGTGGATTAGATTCTACCTTAGCTTTATTAGTTATAGCTAAAACCTTTGATAAATTAAACATTCCTAGAGAAAACATAATAACTATAACAATGCCTGGTTTTGGAACTACAGATAGAACTTATAATAATGCTGTAAGTCTATGTAAACACTTAAATACAACCTTAAAAGAAATAAATATAGTAGATGCAGCATTACAACATTTTAAAGATATAGGCCATGACAAGGATATACATGATGTTACCTATGAAAATGTTCAAGCAAGAGAGAGAACTCAAATACTTATGGATATAGCCAATAAAGAAGGTGGCTTAGTTATAGGAACCGGTGATTTATCTGAATTAGCTTTAGGCTGGTGTACATATAATGGAGATCATATGTCCATGTACAGCGTAAATTGCTCTATTCCTAAGACCTTAGTAAGATATCTGGTGAGATATGTAGCTGAAAATGAAGTAGCAAAAGAAATATCAGAAATACTTATAGATATTTTAGATACACCTGTAAGTCCTGAACTGTTACCAAAGGATAAAGAGGGCAACATTGTTCAAAAAACTGAAGATATAGTAGGACCTTATGAGTTGCATGATTTCTTTCTTTATTATTTTATTCGTCAAGGAGCTACTCCAGATAAAATAAAACAATTAGCTAAAATAGCTTTTAAAGATTCCTATGATAAAGAAACTATTGACAAATGGTTCTCTTATTTTATAAGAAGATTCTTTACCCAACAATTTAAACGTTCCGCAGTACCAGACGGTCCTAAAGTTGGAACTATAAGTTTATCCCCTAGAGGAGATTGGAGAATGCCATCAGACGCAAGTTTTAACCTTTGGAAATAAAAAAACAAAATAACATAATATATTTACTTTTGAAATTTAATAACGTGTCTCAAAATAAATTTAATTTTGAGACACTATCTATTTTTATAACTATCCTAAATAATAAATAGACATAAAAATTATTAAATTCAATGATTTAATAATTTTTATGTCTATTTATTAAATAAAACACTTTCTACTTAGAAAATGATAAATAATAATTAAATTATTTATATATATCTACAACAAGTCCTGTTATATCATCTATAGTTTTAGCTATATCTAAATTTTCTTTTTCCGCGCTTAATAACATTTCTGTTAATTCCTGAAGTTTTTCATCTACTGTCTCTACTGTAATAAAGTATTGAGTTTGCCAAAAACTTATATCCTTTTTTACGGAATACATATACTCTAAAACTGATTTTAAATATTCTTTTATCATTCTTTTATATGCTTTAACATCAGCATAACATTTAGTTATAGCTAGCCTATTTCCTTTTTTGTTTATATCATCCAACATTTTTTTTAATTCTTGCTCCGACTTTTGCTGACGAGCAAAATTAAAATTCTGAGAAAATCCCTTTTTATTTTCTATTGTTCTTTTACTTTCTGTTTGTATTGGTGAATTGGTTCCTACTCTTTTGATTTCCAAATAAAATCACTCCATTAAATATTTTTATCATATATATATTATAGCTAAATTTCTTTCAAAAATATAGATAAATATAATATGTTTTATTTGTGAAACAATTATATTTTTCATTTAATGCTTTTTTATTTTTATAAAATATAAAAAAGTACTAAATATACACTATAAATTTAATACTTACAAAAAATTACTTTATATAATTTTAGCATTATAAACCAAAAAAGACTGATTTAGAATCAGTCCCATGATATGTTATATAATCTCTCGACCTATGCCGAGTATGTTATTCAATTTAAAGAAAGGATATATGAGATATAATCTCCTAACCTCTGCTAGGTATGTTTCTCTTGAACACAATTGTTATTATATCATTAAACAAAAAATTATACAACATAAATTTATAAAAATTTAATATTTTTTTATTAAATTCTTTATAATTTTTGTTTTAACTACAAATCTAGCGAAATTTTTATTTTAGAATCCAAAAGCTGCATGAATTTGTCTGATAAAGTGGCTACGTGTCTTCCAAGTCTAGCTTTTGATACAATTCTTATTTGTTCCGCCAACACTGTTCCTGTTATTTCCATTTTTTCTCCCTTAGCTAATTCAAAATCTCCATTTCTTATGGAAATATGTACAGCTATCTTCTTTGGCCTATTAGAAATGGGTACTACTATGGTTGTAGGTCCATTTTGGTTCCCTGTGTCATTTTGTATAATAATAACCGGTCTAATTTTATTTTCTTCCGATCCTATATTTTGACCTAATTCACAGGTCCAAACTTCACCTCGTTTAGGAACTATCCTAATCCTATTCTTGACATTATTATTCATTTCTATACCATCATTTACCCATTCTACATATTTATATAGTTTACTTAATGCATATGCTTTCTCTTTCAAAGTTTTAGCATTCTTATTTTTATCTATTTTATTGTTAACCCTATTTATGTATTCATCTAATAAATTATGTATTTGATTTTCTGTATCTTTTATGTATTTTCCTAATTCTTCACTGTTCATATCATTTAAGTTTTTCATTGCTCTTTCCCCCTATAACAATTATATAATACCAAAATTTGAAAGAGAAATAAAATTTATTAATAATCTATTTATCTATCATTTACCTACTTTATTTATATTATTCTATTAGAAAATATAGTATTCATAGGTTATAATTAATTTATCTTTTATTTTTTTATGAGGTGATATTAATGCTTAAATATCTAAAAATGTTTTGGAGTTTCTTTAAAATAGGTGCCTTTACCTTTGGTGGAGGCTATGCAATGATTCCACTTATAGAGGAAGAGGTTGTAAATAAAAACTCTTGGATATCTAAAGAAGACTTCTTAGATATACTTGTAATATCCCAATCCTTTCCTGGTGCTTTAGCCGTAAATTGTTCTACTTTTATCGGATATAAAATAAATAATTTACCTGGAGCTATACTTGCTCTTTTAGGAACCATCTTACCATCCTTCTTTATAATATTATGTATTGCAAGCTTTTTTATGCAATTTAGAAATAATTATTATGTAGATTTAATATTCAAAGGGATAAATGGAGCCGTCCCTGTACTAGTGTTAGTAGCCGTAATAAGCCTTTCTAAATCTATAAAAAAAAATTACATTAATTATACCATAATTATATTAACAGTGGTACTTTTAAAATTTTTTAATATGCACCCTGTTATAATTATACTTCTTTCTGGAATATATGGTTATATTTTTCTTAGAAAGAGGGTGAAGTAATGAAAGCATTACTAGAATTATTTTTTTCTTTCTTAAAAATAGGTATGTTTAGTTTTGGTGGTGGTTATGCTATGCTCCCACTTATAGAAAGAGAGATTGTACACAATAAGCATTGGATAAATTATAAGTCTTTTATAGACATTATAGGTATATCTCAAATGACACCCGGCCCTATAGCTATAAACTCTGCCACCTTTGTAGGATATAAGGTAGCTGGATTCAAGGGAAGCTTAGTGGCTACCTTAGGGGTTATAACCTTCTCTTTTATTTTGGTAACAATAGCAACCCATTTTATTATAAAGTTTAAAGAATCAAATATTTTAAAATCAGCTTTAATGGGAATGAGACCCGCTCTTATAGGTCTTATAATATATGCTTTTTTAAACCTAGCCTCCCAATCTTATGTAGATTTAAAAAGTATAATAATAGGAATAATAACCTTTATACTTTTATTGTCTAAAAAGATACATCCTATCCTAATCATAGTAATATCTGGACTTTTAGGAATAATTTTTTATGGGCTTATTCCCTTTTAAAATATTTAAATAAATATTGTACTTAATAACACAATATGCTATAATTTGAAATGTCATGAAGACAAGGGGGAGTAGCAAAAGTTAAGTACTTTAAACTATTCGTCATTACGGATTTAAATCCCGGATAGTTTGCTCTTTAAGAGATTGCAAGACCTTTGTCCTATATAAATATAGGGCAAAGGTCTTTTTATTTATAAAAATATAATTATAAATATTTTTTATTACTTTGAAATATTATAAATTTATTTTATAATATATAAAATTTTACAAACAATAATAGCGAGGTGAATATTATGTGGTTTAACAAAACTTCTCAGGAAATACTAGAAGAACTTGCTGTAGACCCTTCTAAAGGTTTAAGTTCTGAAGAAATAGAGAAAAGAAGAGAAAAGTATGGCCTGAATAAATTAAATTCTAAAAAACAAAAATCTCTATTAAAAATGTTTTTTGAACAACTAAATGACATACTAATTTATATACTATTGGCTGCAGCTATAATTTCTGGTATTTTAGGTGAAGTTAGTGATGCACTAATAATAGGTATAGTTGTTATCATTAACACAGTTATAGGAGTTGTACAAGAATCAAAGGCTGAAAAAGCTTTAGATGCCTTAAAACAGCTTTCCACCCCTAAAGCTTTGGTAAAAAGAAATGGTGAGAACATAGAAATTCCATCAGAAGATGTAGTTCCAGGAGATGTAATAGTTTTAGATGCAGGTAGATATGTTCCTTGTGATTTACGACTTATAGAAACTGCTAATCTTAAAATAGAGGAATCCGCTCTTACAGGTGAGTCTGTTCCTGTTGAAAAGCATGCTAAGGAAAAGCTAGAAGATCCTAAAACGCCTTTAGGTGATCAAAAAAATATGGCCTTTATGTCTACCTTGGCTACTTATGGAAGAGGTATTGGTATTGCTGTAGGCACAGGTATGAATACTGAAATAGGTAAAATAGCTAAAATGCTTGAGGGAGAAGATAAAGAGCTTACTCCTCTACAAAAAAAGTTAGCTGAATTAGGTAAAATTTTGGGTTTTGCTGCTTTAGGTATATGTGCTTTAATGTTTATTATTGCTTTATTTCAAAAAAGAGATATTTTAGAAATGTTTCTTACTGCTATAAGCCTTGCTGTTGCTGCTATTCCTGAAGGGCTTCCTACTATAGTTACTATAGTCTTAGCTATGGGAGTGCAAAAGATGATAAAAGAAAATGCTATAATTAGAAAACTTCCTGCTGTAGAAACTTTAGGCGCTGTTAATATTATATGCTCAGATAAAACTGGTACTTTAACTCAAAATAAAATGACCGTGATCAAATTTTATGCTAATAAGGAAATGCAAGATATAGATAAGTTAAATATTGAAGATAGTATTCATAAAATGCTCCTTGAAAATTTAGTTTTATGTAATGATGCCACTTTTTCTAAGGATTCAAGTACTGGTGATCCTACTGAGATAGCTTTATTAGAGGCAGGAGCTAAATATAATATTATTAAGAATAATATAGAAAATGAACATAAAAGAATAGATGAAATTCCTTTTGATTCTGATAGAAAATTAATGACTACTGTAAATAATTTTGATGATAAAAATTATGTGATGACTAAAGGTGCTATAGATAATTTATTAAAAATAAGTACTAACGCTTATATAAATGGAGAAGTAGTTCCTTTAACAGATGAGATAAAACAAAATATAATGAATGCATCTAATGAAATGTCTAAAAATGCCCTTAGGGTTTTAGGGGCTGCTTACAAAACATTAGAAGATAATAATTATAATAAAGAAAGTTTAGAGTCTAATTTAACTTTTATAGGTTTAGTAGGTATGATAGATCCACCTCGTGAATCTGTAAAAGATTCTATCTTTGAATGTAAAAACTCTGGCATAAAAACTATAATGATTACAGGTGATCACAAAATAACTGCTTTTGCTATTGCAAAGGAATTAGGTATAGCAGAAGATGAGTCTCAAGCTATATTTGGATATGAACTAGATGACATGTCAGATACAGAATTAAGCTCTAAAATTGAAAATTTAAGAGTTTTTGCTAGAGTATCTCCAGAACATAAAGTCAAAATAGTAAAAGCTTTAAAATCTAAAGGTAATATAGTTTCTATGACTGGCGATGGTGTTAATGATGCTCCTTCGCTAAAGGCTGCCGATATCGGTGTTGCTATGGGCATAACAGGTACAGATGTTGCTAAGGGTGCTTCTGATATGGTATTGACGGATGATAATTTCTCTACTATAGTATCTGCAATAAAAGAAGGAAGAAATATATATAATAATATAAAAAAATCTATTATCTTTCTTTTGTCCTGTAATCTTGGAGAAATTTTAGCTCTATTTATAGGTATACTTCTTGGTTGGCCATCCCCATTAAGACCTATACACCTTTTATGGGTTAACCTAATCACAGATAGCTTACCAGCTTTATCTCTAGGTATAGATCCTGGTGATCCTGATATAATGGATGAAAAACCAAGGAACCCTAAAGAAAGTTTATTTGCAGGCGGTGCAGGTATTTCTCTTATACTAAATGGTTTATTAATAGGTACTCTTACATTAGTAGCCTTTGAGGTTGGAAGAATAAGATACTCTGATTCATTAATGCATGCTCAGACCATGGCCTTTGTTGTATTAAGTGTATCTCAATTATTCCATTCTCTTAATATGAGACACCCTAAAAAATCTATATTTCAATTAGGTTTATTTACAAATAAATATTTATTAGCTTCTGTGATATTCGGAATATTTCTTCAAGAGATGGTTATAACTATTCCATTTTTAGCATCTATTTTTAAAGTTTTCGATTTAACAATGCAGGATTGGATATTTGTATTTGCTCTATCAATAATACCTTTAGTAATAAATGAAATAGTTAAGTTTTTCAAAAGATTAAAAAATAAATAAGTAAATATTACTTAAATAGATTCAAATTTAGCACTACCTAGATAAAAAAATACTTCATAAACAGAGTTCTTGGCTTTAGAGGGAGTTTTTACTCCCATTAAAGCTTAGAAATCGTTATCCAGGGACGTATCCGCTCTTTACTCCCACTTTGAAGAAAAGCAGAGAGTCCAAATCTTCGATTTGGTGCGAATCGCTTTCACAGAGTGCGATGGGAGTATTAGAGCGGGTAGTCATCGGATAAACTAATTCATATGTTTATGAAGTACATTTTTTTTATATTTGTGTATTAGAATTCAATATACTTTTATAAATCCCTAATTTTAAGATATGAATTTTAAATAAGTATTTCCCATAAAATTTTTCCCTTTGTTTATATAGTAAGAATACCTATTCCAAATTATTTCTTGCTCCCTAATTATTAAATTTCCTTTGTTGCTTGTTGTAAAGACTTCTATACCTTTGTTTTTTAATCTATCTATTATAATTCTATCTGGACTATATATTCCATCACAAGTAACAATAGCAATTTTAGGTTTTGCTATATCTAGGAGTTCATCACTGTTACTAGTCTTAAATCCGTGATGAGAGACTTTTAAAACATCGCATTCTTTTATCTTTTTATTAGATATCATATCCATTTCCTCCCTCTTTTCACAATCCCCCAAAAATAAATATTTAACTCCATCTATTTTACCAAATAGTACTATAGAATTATTATTTTCATTCTTACTATCTACATTAATAGGCACTATAGCCTTTAAATTTAATTTTCTTCCCTTAACTTCCCACCCATCTTCTATCCATGCATAATTAACTTTGTGTTTTTTTATCGTACTAATTACTTTTTTCTTGTCATCGCTATCATGCTTAGGTAAAAAAATCTTTCTTACTTTAGATGTTTTTAAAAGCATCTCTAACCCACCATAATGATCATCATGATAGTGAGTTAATATAACTCCATCTATTTTATCTACATTATTAGAATTTAAATAACTTAATACTTTTCCACTATAATATTCCCATCCAGTATCTATTAAATAATTTTCTTTTCCTGTTTTAATTAATATACAGTCGCTTTGACCTGTATCTATAAAATGTACTTCTGGATTTCTATCCTTTGCAAAAGCTTTTATGCAAAAAAAACTTACTACAACAATAAACACTAAGAAAGTTCTAGGTGTTTTTATTTTCATAATACACCTCCTCACTATGTTTATTTTTTGTAGTAAGTTATATTTTATTCTCTATTAAAATTTTTATTTAAGGTTAAATAATCCTCTGCTGACTCTTTTATACTGGCTATTTCTTCTTCATTAAGTTCTCTTATTACTTTTGCAGGAGATCCCATACATAAAACTCCTGATGGTATTTTTTTATTGGAGGTTATTAAACTTCCAGCTCCAATTATAGTGTTCGATCCTATTTCCGCTCCATTTAGTATAATAGCGCCCATCCCTATTAAAGAATTATCATTTATTTTACATCCATGTAATATGGCTCCATGACCTACTGTTACATTGTCTCCTATGTATATATTCAAATCTCCTTCATCTACATGTAAAATACAATTATCTTGTACATTAGATCCATTACCAATATGTATGCTATTTATATCTCCTCTTAAAACCGCTCCGAACAATACAGTACAATTTTCTTCCAATACCACATCTCCTATTAAATCTGCACTTTTAGCTAAAAAAACATTTTTCTTTATTATAGGTTTTTTTCCATTATATTCGTAAATCATTCTTAACCCTTAAGTAAAACTATGTAAATTCTTATATATTTCTTCCCTTATTTAAAATTATATTATTAGCTATAGCATGTCTATTTAATATAAGGTTAATAAACTATTAGACTATAAAAAATAAATACAATTAACTAGTTTTACTAGGGTTACTCACCTCCTTTTCTTCTAATTTATTTATACATGCACTCTGTAATTTAATTGATATATTCCAAATAAATTTATATTTAAAAATAAAATTATAGATTCTAAAACCCTGTACATTTGCACAGGGCTTTCAACAAGTCTATTATATCATTACAATAAAGTATATGACACTTTTTTATTAAAAATATTATTATATTACAAAATTTATTGTTGTTTTCTTATCTTTTCCATCTGTTTTTTGTCTTTCATCTTCATATAGATATAAAATGGTATGCCCATTAAACCTAATAATAACCCATATAAGGCAGATTCGGCACCTGTTCCATAAACTGCCCAAATAGCATAAATAAATCCTATTAATGGAACAACAGAATTTATAATAAAATTTCCCACATTAAATTTTTCTTCTCTTTTAGATAAAAGTAATATATCTGCAGCATTAGTTATAGCATATACAGGTAAATATGCTAGCGTAGCCAATAAAATCATAAAGTTATAAGCAGAAGTCATAGAACCTGTATAGTTCATCAAAAGAACAATATTAGTTAATATTCCATTTATTATAATCCCTACATGAGGAGTTCTATATTTAGGATGAATCTTAGCAAAAGCTTGTGGAAACATTCCATCTACAGCTGCTGCATAAGAGATTCTAGCCGTTAACATTATCCATCCTGCTATAGTTCCAAAAATGGTTATAACAATAGCTAATAAAAATAGATTTACAGCATTACTACTTAAATGTAGAGCTAATATATCACTCATAGGAGAATTGCTTTTTGCTAACATATCCTGTGGTAATCCGCCCATAGCAACAAAGCTTATTACTAAATATACAAGCACTGCTATTAGAAGTCCATAAATAGTACTCAATTTAACATTTTTTTCAGCACTTTTTATCTCTCCTGCTGCTATACTAGCGGATTCAAATCCAGAGAATGCCCATAATGTAGTTGCTGCTGCTAAGGGCACTGTACTAAACCCTTTACCCTTTGGAAAAGCAGGAGTAATGTATTGTGGATTAAAATTGGCAAAACCTATTATTACAAAAACTAAAAATACTCCTAATTTAAATATAGTTATAACCGTTTCAAAGGCACTGGCTTGTTTTACCCCTATAATGTTCAATATATTAAATGCCCACAATATAGCAGAGGTATATAAAAAAGCGTATAATCCATTAGTTTTTAAAACTGGAACTAAACTTGAAGAATAGCTTGCTATAGCCGTTATTATAGCCGCGTTGGATATGCATGTAGCACTCCAGTAAAGCCATGCATTAGTAAAGCCTACAAAATCTCCAAAAGCTATTTTAGCATATTGATAAGGACCTCCCGTTTTTGGAATTTTAGATCCTAATCGTGCAAAGGACAATGCTAAAAATATAGAACCTATACCAGTTATAATCCAAGCTGCCATAGTAGCTCCTGGTCCTGATACCTCCGCTAAGGTAGCCGGAAGCATAAATATTCCTGATCCAATTATATTACCAGCCACTATAAATGTAGCAGTAAAAAGTCCTATTTCTTTTTTTAATTTATTATTCTCCTCCATATTAATACTCCTTTCATTTCATCTTTAGTAAAAATCTATAAACTATACTATAATAAAAAATTTTCATATAATTATTTGAATTGTATTAATACTATTATTTATTCCTTATGTAAAAATTATTACTTTAAAATAAATACATTTTTAAAAAGCTTAAATGTTTTACCTTATTATCCAAATATGTGTTATCTAAGAGCACTAAGTATTATAAAATGTTTTTTTAATATTAATTATTATCTTTTAAGAATACAAATGTGATTTTTAAAGTAAAAAGCTATGAATTTAGAATATTATATTCCAAAATTCATAGCTTTTTGTTCCTTAATTATTAAACTTTAAGTAAATATATAAAATATTTGATTTAAAATCTATTTTAGTAAATGTACTTTAATATAAAATAGTATTTAAAATTTTTATTAATATTATTAACCATTTACACCTTACTCATTAAAACATTCAACAATATTATCTATATCTATAGTAGCTTTAGAAATATCTTTTTTATTTTTTAACTTCATATATATATAGAATGGAACTCCTGCTAACATTAACATAAATCCATATAATACTGTTTCAGCTCCTGAACCGTATATTGCCCAACAAGCATAGGTGAACCCTATTAATGGTATTATAGCTATCTTTATAAATTTACTTACAGTTAATTGTCCCCTACATTTAAATAGCAATACTATATCTGATGCAGAAGTCGTAGCATAAACAGGTAAATATGATAAGGTGGCTAAAAGTATCATAAAATTATAGGCAGATACCATTCCCTTTGATGAATTTAATATTAATAATATATTAGTTAATATAGCATTTATTATTAATCCTTTATACGGAGTTTTATACTTATGATGTAATTTTGCAAATACTGCTGGAAATAACCCATCCTTAGCTACTGCATAGCTCATCTGTCCTGCAATCATAATCCATCCTGCTATAGTTCCCAATATAGTTATAACTATAGCTAAATTAAATACTTTTACTACTCCACTACCAAAGAATTGAGCCAATATATCTGTCATTGGTGAAGGACTATTAGCTAAAACATCTTTGGGTATAGCCCCCATAGCGAAAAAGCTTATTGCAACATAAAAAAGAATCGTTATAACCAAACCTAATATAGTACTTCTACTTATATTTTTTTCTGGATCTTTAATTGTTCCAGCACCTACTGTGGAAGATTCAAAACCTGTAAAGGCCCATAATGTGGTAGCTGCTGCTAAAGGTAAAGTATTCATTCCTTTTTCTTTTGGCATAATTGGAGTAATATTTGCAACATTAAAGTGAATAGCTGCAAATATTATGAAAAATATAAATACTAGAAATTTAAATACTGTAATAACTGTTTCAAAACTTGCGGCTTCCTTAGCGCCCTTAATATTTAAAAAAGTAAATATCCATAATATAGCGCTGTTAAATAAGAGTGCATTAAATCCATTATTTAAAGCTGGTATCAAATAAGATGCATAGCTTCCTATAGCTATTATAATTGCTGCATTGGATATCCACGTAGCGCTCCAGTAAAGCCAAGCATTTAAAAATCCTATAAAATCTCCAAAAGCTAATTTACCAAATTCATAAGGTCCCCCTGTCTTGGGAATTCTACTTCCTAATCTAGCGCAGGATAAAGCCATAAATATAGCTCCTATACCTGTAACTAACCAAGCTATTAAAGTAGTTCCTGGACTAGATACTGCTGCCAAACTAGCTGGTAGCATAAATACGCCAGACCCAATCATATTTCCTGCAACTACACAGGTAGCTCCAAATAGACCTATTTTCTTGTGACTATGACCTTCATTCTCCATTCTTCAAGTTCCCCCCAACCTCCAACTTCATAATAAGAAGCTTTGTTACTTTATATTTTATATTGGGTTATAATTTTGTCAATCCTTTTAATTTAATTAAAAAATGGAGGTGAACAATAAAATCTATATACTAAGTTTTTATATATTTTTTTGAAATAAAAAATATTTTTTTTAAATCTCCATATTTTTATTTGAATTAGCAAATTCATAAAAATACAGCCTTTTAATAAAATTACATTACTTTTTTTATTATTTTCCTTAATTTATTTTTATAATTCTTTCTGTTTCTTACTGAATTGGATATCAGCTTTGGTCAACTTTTAAAATCAGTTATAAATTTTATTTATTATTGTTATAATTTATTATTATGCATCATTATGTATTATTATAAATATTCATAGATTACAATAATTACTTTTATTGTTATATAGTTGTTTAAGACCTATAATTTGCAATTAAACATTACCTCTAAAATATAAGTATATTAAAAAGTATTAATAATAAATATTAATTTAAGAATTAATTATATACAATTCACCCTTAAATATGTTTATAAAAACTAAAAAACACACTAACCTCTAAAACTGGATTTTAGTGTGTTTTTATATGAAACTAAACAATCTTTACTTTTTTTTATTATTTTCTTTTTTATTATTTTCCTTTTTAAAATTCTTTGCTCGATTTGGCTTAGCTTTAGGTCTAATAACTATATCATTCTTTTTCTTTTTAGGCCTGCTCCCTGCTCCTATACCCATTAAATCTAAAAACCATAATGTAAGAATTATTACTATAGCAGATTGAACATACTGCCATATAGTGCCATTAATATTTAATTTTATTAATGCAGGAAAAATTAATATAAATATAGATAATGCAAATACCACCCATTTATTAATATTGATTTTGTCTAAAACATAAACTTTAAGAGCTGTATAACCAATTATAACAATAATAGAAAAGAAAAGTATTTGTAATGCAAATTTTAACCAAACTGGCATAACATTCCCTCCTTAAAAATTTGATACTATACCATTATTATATATTTCATATAATATATCAAGATATTAATATAAATACTTTTACTTAAAAATGTTTATATTAATTTTATATTATAAATATGTAACAATATAAAATATAATAACATATTATATTAAAGAATAAAAATTTTAACATAAAAGAGATTGTAAATAATTCCCCCTCTAAATTTACAATCTCTTTTAATATGCTCCTTATCCTATTATTTCAAATATTCTTAAAGATAAAGCTCTACTTTTAAATAACATTCCTATTCTCAATTATCCTTTATTTTGTAATTTTTTATTATTGGAGCCTTAGTTATTTTAATAGTTTAATGCCATTATTATCGCCATAATAGCATTTATTTTTTAATTAATAAAATTATTAATAAAATAAAGTTTCAAATTTTAACAAATTCATAATTTTTTCTGGTATAATATTTATAATGTAATAAGATAAAAGTATATGTGTTCAATTAAACTAACCATAACTTGGAGGTGCTCAGATGGATTTAAATATAGATGGTTTAGATGAACTAGATTTACAAATACTTGAAATTTTAATTAAAGATTCTAGAACCCCCTTTTTAGAAATAGCTAGAAAATGTCATGTTAGTGGCGGTACTATACATGTTAGAATGAAAAAAATGCATGACATAGGCATAATAAAAGGTACAAAACTTATAATAGATAATTCTAAACTTGGCTATGACGTTTGCTGTTTCATAGGAATTTATTTAGATAAAGCCTCTTACTTTAATTCCGTATTAAAAGAATTAAACGAAATTAAAGAAATAACAGAGCTCCATTATACAACAGGCCAATATTCTATATTTGTAAAAGTAATATGTAAAAGTATAACTCATTTACAGGATTTATTAATGAATAAAATACAAAGGGTTGAAGGAATACAAAGAACGGATACATTCATTTCCTTATCCCAACTAATAGACAGAAACATAAACATATAATAAGGAAATTACGACTTAAAAGGAAGTTATACTACCCGTGGTTTAAAAAAGAGATATGTGGCTAGAAAAACAACTCACTTCAATAAGAGATTCTAATTTGTTTTTTCTTAAAATATATGGTTCTAAATCATAACTCGCTGAACGCTCAGACAATAATTTGGAACATACATATATTTTGCAAAAACAACTAAAAATCTCTAATCTTGTTCAAATGCCTTTTACACCACATACTCCTATTTTTTAAACCACGGGAAGCTAGAATAACTCTTTAAAAATAATTTTCTATGGGACAAAAGCAATAGAAAAGGAAGATTTTAGATATCCACTTAAACTTAAATTTTTTATATAAATCTAAATATTAATTGTTATAGAAAGCCTCCGGCTGCGCTATCGCTTTTTTTCAAGTCATCTATATATTAAATTTAAAATGGATTTTATAGTCTTTAAATTTAATAACTAACTTAGCATAAATATTATAATTAAAGATTTTGTGTAGAATAGCAGAACAAAATCATCCTCTTATAGGGGTTTTTCTTTCAGTAGGAAATTATTATAACAACTTTTAAAGGTATTAAAACAAGAAATACTTTTAGAGAAAATAGATATCTAGAAAAATAATTAGAATACTTTATTTGTGAGCTAATATTTAAGCGTAAAGTAAACAGGACGTTTACTTAGCTCTGTTGCCACAGGACGTGGCATTAGAGCTTTAGCTTAAATATTAGAGCACAAATATTAGTATTCTTTATTTTTGTAGCTATTTATTGACTAAAAGTATTTCTTGTTTTAATTCTCACTCTTTAAAGGTTCTTAAGTCTTAATTTCCTTATATTGCAACCTATCTTCTCTAAAGTTTTATACTCTAAACTATTATCTTTATGCCCTAATAGGCATAACTTTAACGCTAATCCAATTACAAGCAAAACTACTCCAATAAAATACTTATTACATTCCATATATCATAAAGAAGTATAATGGATTTGAAATTAGTGATTATATTTCTATGTTAAGTTAATGTTAAAAATATATAAACCATATATTAAATGTTGTTCATAAATGCTAATATATGATATATGATTTTAGGTATAAATGCGAGGTATAAATAGGAAAAATAAATTACATTGGTCTTCTTATAATATATTATATATTTAAAAAGAAGATTTTATTTTTTTATATGCAATGGAGGTGTTTTAAATGATAAAAAAATTCCTAGATATACTTATTGGCCAGCCTTTGCCAAACGAAAAAAGTTCACATGAAAGATATAATGTCCCTTTTGGATTGGCCATTATGGCAAGCGATGCTGTTTCATCTGTTTCCTATGCTGCTGAAGAAATACTTGGTGTATTGATTGCTGTAATAGGTTTAGCATCTTATAAATGGCTTGGTTGGGTTTCATTAATGATTATAATATTATTGCTTATCTTAACCGTTTCCTACATACAAATAATACATGCATATCCCCATGGTGGCGGTGCATATGTAGTTGCTAAGGAAAATATTAATTTAAAATCAGGATTAATAGCAGCTTCTGCATTGTTAGTTGATTATATATTAACCGTTGCGGTAAGCTCCAGCGCTGGAGTTGCTGCAATAATATCTGCCTTTCCTAGCTTAGGCAGTCATAAAATTTTATTAGCAGTCAGTATTATAATAATACTGACAATTTTAAATTTAAGAGGAGTTAGTGAGTCAGCTAAAATATTTAGTTTGCCTGCTTATCTTTTTATATTAAGTATGATTTTTATGATAATTTATGGACTTATAAAATACTCTATGTATGGTGCACCTGAACCTATGGTACATAGTCAAATAAAAGCCACTGGGGAACTAAGTGTTTTCCTTATTTTAAAGGCATTTTCCTCAGGTTGTTCTGCATTGACTGGTCTTGAAGCGGTAAGCAACTCTGTACCAAACTTTAAGGAACCATCTCAGAAAAATGCTAAAACTGTTATGATACTTTTATCTTGCTTAATACTATTTATATTTGGCGGGACTTCAATACTTGCTAGATTTTATCGAACTATTCCTGTGGGATATCCTACTGTAATAGCACAGCTAGCCTACGGTATTTTTGGTCAGAGTTTTATGTTTTATGTAATCCAATTTACAACTGCAATGATACTGATTATGGCATGTAATACAGCTTTTACTGGCTTTCCAATGCTTATGTACACTGTAGGTAAAGATGGATTTGTACCAAGACAATTTACCGTAAGAGGCAAAAGATTAGGTTTTTCAAATGGAATAGTTGCTCTATCTTTCGTGGCTTGTTTATTAGTTATTACATTTAATGCAGAAACTCATAGTCTTTTACCTTTATATGCAGTTGGTGTATTTCTTTCATTTACATTGGCTCAAGCAGGTATGGTAAAACATTGGAGTAAAAATAAAGAAAAAGGCTGGAGAAGCCGATCTATTATTAATGCTTTCGGTGCTTTTCTAGCTGCTGCAACAACTTTAATCATAGCCTATGAAAAATTCCTACACGGAGCATGGATGGTTATTATTGTAATACCTATTCTGGTTGCTTCCATGTTGTCTATAAAAAAACATTATAATAGTGTTGCAATTCAACTTAGAGTTGAAACTGCAGATCTAAAGGATTATAACTTAAATAAACCCTTTACACAAATTATTGTAGTTCCAATAGCAAGCTTAAATAAAGCTGCCTTAGCGACATTGCAATATGCTAGAAGTTTATCATCCTATGTTATAGCACTTAATGTCTCTACAGATAATAAAGAAATCGATAAACTTAAAAATAGATGGGCAAAACTTGATACAGATATACTACTCGTGTCAAAATATTCCACTTATAGAACAGTGGTTACCCCTTTATTAGGTTATATTAATCAGATAGCCAATGCTACAAGTGAAACTGAAAAAATCACTGTTATGATACCTCAGTTTATAACTCATGAAGGTTTAGGAGAAGTTCTACACAACCACACTGGTTTTATAATTAGAGAAAGCCTACTAAGAAATAAGAATATTATAGTGTCCACCTATCCGTACCACTTAGGAGATACTGACGTAGAAATTTAATAAAAATATACTTTTCAACGTATTTGAAGCATATTTTTTATTAATACTTTATTAATACAAACTTAAGATAAATTATATTATTTGTTTTTTCTATTATGATATAATAAATTATAAATTAAATTTTGTATAAAAGGAGATAATGTTTTTATGCCATTTACAAGCAATAATTCTTGGAAAATAAGTGGAGTTTTGTTGTTTATATTAATCCTATTTTTAGCTAATTTTTTAATTTTTTCTGTACTTCCTGTTGTTATAGTAGCAGGTTTAGTATTATTCGGAGTGTATAAGTTAGTTAATTATATAAAATCATGGAAAATAAATAAAAAAGGCTTTAATAATAGAAAAAATAAAGAAAAAAACTTTGAGAAATTCGATAATTTAGGTCCTAATGATATACCTGATATTTCTGAAGAAAATATAATTGATGTAGATTATAAAGAAGTTTAATAATTATTTAAATATACTTTTATACTTTAAATTTAAAGGTATAAAAATAAGCTATAGGAATAGATAAATTAAAAGCTTGATATCTATTCCTATAGCTTTATATTTCTAATATATTCCCTGTATTATTTAAGAAAAACCTGTCTTTTAATTCTTCTAATTTCATTGTGGCAAATTCTCCTGTACAATGGGAAACACCTATAATGTTAATATCTAATTCATTAAAAACTTCTATGGTTTTATTTATTCTATTTTCATCACATTTAATCAAGTGAGTTCCGCCTAATACAGCATATATTCTTTTATTTAATCTTTTACTTATATTATTTAATATATTAGCAATTCCCACATGACTACACCCAACTAAAACTACTAACCCTTTGTAGGTGTCTATAGCTAATGCTACTTCTTCTTTAAAATTATCTAATATATACCCCTCTCCCTTTTTTATTACCATATTAGATGTAAACTCTTCAAAACTATTATCCTCTTTAAAATTTGTAGCTATAAATATATTAGGTTCTATTTCTAAGATATCTTCCTCCACATAATTTATGGGTATACCATTATCTATTAAATACTTCTCATCAAAATCTATACCTAAATATTTATTTTCTCTATCTTTCCCTATTTTAAATTTATTGCTATTTTCAAAAAAATTTTTACTTACATATAATTCTGGATAACATTTTATATTTTCTATAAAACTTCTTACTCCTCCACAATGATCATAATGAGCATGGCTTAGTATCATATAATTAGTTTCATGTAAATCAATATTTAGTTTATCAGCATTTTTTATAAAGTTTCCCGAAGCACCAGTATCAAATATTATATTACACCTAGGAGTATTTATGAACATAGAAAGCCCATGCTCTTCTATCAATTCACTTTCTTCATTTTTAGAATCTTCTATCAGAGTAGTTATCTTAATACTCATATCCCTTTCCTCCCTAATAGGCCATAATTGTAAATTAATTACAAACATATTGTAATTTTACCACAAATTTATATTTTTTAAATATATTTATATTATCTTTTAATAAAGTATTCATTTTTTCATTATATAAGTATCAAAATTTTTTTATATAAATATAATAATATTGATAAAAATTTTTTAGGAGATATTTAAATGATTGTTGCTAAAAAATATCCTTTTGATAATGTAAAAGGAATAAGTTTAAAACAACTAACAGAACATTATAAATTATATGATGGTTATGTAAATATGATCAATAAAATTTGGAGTATACCTAACAATTCTAAAGATTTTAAAGATAGTAATGCCACTTTTAGTAAATTAAGATGCATAAAATTAGGGGAAAGCTATGCTTTAGATGGAGTTAAATTACATGAACTATATTTTCAAAATATGACTTCTGGACATATCCCTATAAATGGACCTATACTAGATAAAATCCTAGAAGATTTTAATTCCGTAGAAAATTTCACGGAACTATTTAAAGAAACTGGTAAGTCTATGAGAGGCTGGGTTGTATTAGGTATAGATCCTTTAGATAAAAAACTTCACATTTTTGGCTCTGATTCTCACGATAATGGTGCCATATGGCTTGCCTATCCATTGCTTGTAATGGATGTGTATGAGCATGCTTATTTTATGGATTTTGGAACAGATAAAGGGAAATATATGGATGCCTTTCTTCAAAATGTGAACTGGAATTTAATAAATAACAGATTAGGTATGTACTATACCCTAATAAATGCTTTAAAACATAATATACTTTTAAATAACAAAATGAAGCACAGAAATATGTTTTATTAAAATTTATTAAAGCTAAGATAAACAGAGTTCTTGGCTTCAGAGGAAGTTTTTACTCCTCCTGAAGCTTATTAACAGACTCCTTAGAAGTCGTTATCCTTTAGGGGAATCGTTACCCAGGGACGTAGCCGCTATTTACTTCCACTTTGAGGAAGATGGGAGTATTAGAGGGGTAGTCATCGGATAAAATTTAGACCTATAGTAATTATTTTTTAATTGCAATATAAAAAACTGCTGACAAAAGATTTGATCAGCAGTATAAAAACAATTTATTTAACTTATAAAACTATGATTTGATTAAACTTTTTTACTTTCCACTTTTTATCACATTTTTGATATAAATCTCCACTTATTTTTATTTTATATGGGTTTAAACTTACTAACTCTAATATTAGATTTAGCTTTTCATTTCCTGTATCTATACAAGTTTTTTTTAATGGATCATATGGATCCATTTTTTCTTTTTCTAAAATATAATCTTTATATTTTAGAAATACGCTAATTTCTTTATCTGCTTTAAAACCTATAGAAAATAAATCTAATATAATTTTAGCTACGAAATCTTCTTCCTTTAAATCTGTATAATTCATTCTTTCTATACTAGATATAAATTTTTTATATTCTTCTTTTAATTGTTGCTCTTCTATATCATTAATTTCAAAATAAGATATACTTATGGGGAGTAAATAAAATATATTCATATTTTTATCACCTTTCCTAAAAATTCCAAAGGTTGTCCACTTTATACTTTTTTGTTTAATGTATATTATGTTATTGTTTATTAAAGAGTGTTACTAGTTCACTCTTAATATTACTACTTTGCATGATTTTTATACATTCATATAAAATTATTCTAATATTCTAATTTTAATAAAAAAAATACCTTTAAACATAAGCAAAATCTTTTTAATTGAATATTATATATTGACAGGCTAATTTTGTACACAAAGGAGGTATATTTATGTGGGGTTGTGGTTGGATATGTTGGATAATAGCGCTTATTATAATACTAGCAATAATCTGTAGTTGTCAACGCCGCTCTTTCTTCTGGTAGTAAAAGTGAACTTATACTCCCACTTATATAAGTGGGAGTTTTTTAGGTATAATCTCTTTGTAGTCTTAATGTTAGCAAAACTCTTATTTTTAAAATTAAAAATTTTATTCTTTAATATACTTATATTATAAAAGCAGCCTTATATAAAAAATATACAAAGCTGCTATATATTATGTAAAATTATCTCTCCAATATAGGAGAGTCAACTAGCGTAGCAAAAATAAAGAAAAGTCTTTATTTAATACTTAAACAAAGGATCTTTAGTTTTAAAAATAGTATTAGAAATCTAGAAACAATATGGATAATATAGCTTTGAAATAAGTATATTCACAAAATCACCTTATACTTCATAAACTATATATAGTAATATTCTTGGGGGAATTTAATGGATAAATATAAAAAGATAATTTTAAAAGATGCTATAAAAAATATAAAGAGTGCTAAAGAAAGTTTATCTTATACAAAAGATATAAAAAAAGATAATTTAGAAGGCTCTATTATAAATTTTAGAAATGGTAAAGATTTTAACACTATTTTAGATATTGAGACTAATTTAGGTAAGATAAAATTTCCAGGCTGGATAACTTTAAAGGAGTCTAAAAATTTAGATCCATCTTATTCTGAACATAGTATAGCTATTTGGATTAAGGAAAAGAATTTTTTAGATAATTATAGGTATATTGTTTTTGATAATCCTATTTGTTCTTTTTCTCTAACATATTTCTCATTTTTTCCTGTTAAAATAACTGCATTGGATTCAAAGGAGAATGTATTAAAAGTTATTGAAGGTAAAAAAAATTGGTGTGATGAAAAAGGTTATAGTAATATTTCTGAATTAAACATAGATGTAGAAAATAACATAATTAAATATATAAAGGTTGAAAGTTTTGCAGAATATATTGGTATTGGATCTTTAAAAACATATAAAAAAATCCATACTGATATCCCTAATAAAAATAATAATTATAAAGCTCACAATGACTTTGATACTTTTTTTATAGCTTTATGCATATATCTATTATTTTTTCATAGGGAAAATAATAATCATTACTATAAAAAAAATAAATATAGAAAAAAATAATATAAAATATAATTTTAACTATAAACTAGCTGTATAAATACCTATGTATATTACCTTCTTTCCAATAAATAATTTAAAAAATTATTTTATAATAAGAACACTATCAAATTTACTCATTTTTATAATTTTGATAGTGTTTTCTTCATTTATTTATTAATATACAAAAATATATATGTTATTTTAATTAATATTTATATAAAATATATAATTTTTTTAATATACTCCCAATCCATTTAAATATTCTTTATACTTCAAGTCCGACTTTAATATATGATTTTCTATCCAATTAACAATAAACTCTAGTAAATCCATTAAAAAGTTTTTTTGCTTTTCATCTATTTCCTCTTCATTTATAGATTTAATTTTATTTACAAAAGCATCATGTTCTACTTTATGGTTATCTAAATCACTATACTCATATTTTCTCATCACCTCTTCTTCATAAGAAAAATGATATACTGTATATTCCTTTAGTGCTTTTATAGCTTCCATAATTTCATCAAAATGGTCATATCCATCATTAACTGAAACTATAGTATAAATTTCATCTGCTAATTCAAATAATCTTTTATGCTGATTATCAATTTTACTTATGTTACAACTATAACATTTTTTCCATTCAAACATTAATATCCCCCTCTTTAATAGTATATTTAAAATTTATATATTAATTGTTAAAAATAAATATTACATTAATTATATGTATTTTAAATGCTATTTTATTATTATATAATATTCATTATTTATAAATAATTATAACACACACTCTTAAATTTTTCAGGTCTAAGATACTAAATAAATTTATTTTTTATTTATAACTTTATAATCTGCATCCACAAATTTACCTTTGTAAAATTCCTTTGATTCCCCATATATTCTCACTTCTCTTTTCACTGCTTTCTGCTTTATAACCTTTCCAGTAAACTTACTAAATTTCACTCCACCCTCTAAGGTTATTCCAGCTATATTAAAAATAGACTTAGTTGTTAATGATCCTACTTTTCCTAATAATTTTCCGCTACCTTTTGCCCCTTTAGCCATGCTATTATGATTATTTTTTTTAAAATTTTTATATAAAACTTCACCTGTATTTTCACATATATCTTCAATACTATTTCCTAAAAGATTTCCTGTAGACCTTATAAAGTTACTTAATCTGTTCATACAAACCTCCTATTTATAATTTATTAATTAAAATTTGATGATTTTTGTTTAAAAACTATATATAATTATTATAATGAAAAGATTTTCATTATTAAACTGTATTTTAACTTTATATTGAATATTTTCATGACTTGTATAAATATATGTTTTCTTATATTATAAAGTATATACTATTTAATACATTTTCAGCGATTTAATGTACACATTATTGTATATATAGCATATTTATATAATTAGTAATATATTATATTTAATTATATATTAATAAAAAAGGAGAAAAACTATGACTTTATATGATGAGAACAACTTACATATAATAAAAGATAATTTAAGATATTTAAAATTATTGTCCAAACAGTATCCTAGTATTTCAAGTGCTAGTTCAGAAATTATAAATCTTCAAGCAATATTAAACCTCCCTAAGGGAACAGAACATTTTATAAGTGATGTTCACGGAGAGTATGAATCTTTTACTCATATGCTAAAAAATGCATCAGGAGTTATTAAAAGAAAAATAGATGATGTCTTTGGAACTTCTTTAAGGGAATGTGACAAAAAAAATTTAGCTACACTAATATACTATCCTGAACAAAAATTAGATTTAATAAAAAAATCTGAAAAAAACTTAGAAGATTGGTACAAAATAACTTTATATAGATTAATAAGACTATGCCAAATAGTTTCTTCTAAATATACTAGATCTAAAGTTAGAAAATCTCTACCTTCTGATTTTGCTTACATTATTGAAGAATTATTAAATGAACAAGGTGATAGAGTAGATAAGCAAGAATATTACAACAGTATAATTGAAACTATTATAGATATTGATAGAGCTTCTGAATTTATAATTGCTATATCAAATGTTATTCAAAGATTAGTAGTAGATAAGCTTCATATAATAGGAGATATCTATGATAGAGGTCCTGGAGCTGAAATTATAATCGAAGCTTTAAGTAAGCATCATTCTATAGATATACAATGGGGTAATCATGACATTGTATGGATGGGAGCTGCTGCGGGATGTGAAGCTTGTATTGCCAATGTAATAAGAATATCTCTTCGTTATGCTAATTTATCCACATTAGAAGATGGATATGGTATAAATTTATTACCATTAGCTACTTTTGCTATGGATTTTTATAAAGAAGATAATTGTGAAAATTTTAAACCGAGAACTATAGATAAAAATTTAAACGAAACAGATATTAAACTTTTATCAAAAATGCATAAAGCTATATCAATAATTCAATTTAAGTTGGAAGGTAAAATAATCAAAAGAAGACCTGAATTTAAAATGGGAGAAAGATTATTATTAGATAAAATAAATATAAAAGAAGGTACTTTGAACCTAAACGAGAAAATTTATAAATTAATTGATACTAACTTTCCTACATTAGATAAAGAAAATCCTTATGAATTAAATGAACGAGAACGAGATTTAGTAGAAAAACTTACAAATTCGTTTATTAATAGTGAAAAGTTACAAAGACATATAAAATTTTTGTATAGTAATGGAAATCTTTACCTAAAGTACAACTCTAATTTACTATATCATGGTTGTATACCTTTAAATGAGGATGGCTCCTTAAAAGAAGTAACTCTATGCAAGGAAACCTTAAAGGGTAAATCCCTTCTAGACAAACTAGATCGTTTAGCAAGAGAAGCTTACTTTTTTAAGAAAGATCCAGAATCAAAACTATATGGTATGGACATGATGTGGTATTTATGGTGTGGTTCTAACTCTCCTTTATTTGGTAAAAAAAAGATGACCACCTTTGAAAGATATTTCTTAGATGATAAGAATACACATAAAGAACAAAAAAATCCTTATTATAAATATAGAAATGATGAAAAAATGTGCACAATGATATTTGAAGAATTTGAACTAGATGCTGATAATTCGCATATAATAAATGGTCATATTCCTGTGAAAACTAAAGAAGGCGAAAATCCTATAAAAGCTAATGGTAAACTATTAGTTATAGATGGTGGTTTTTGTAAAGCCTATCAGCCACAAACGGGTATTGCAGGATATACATTAATATATAATTCCTATGGATTACTTCTAACCTCTCATGAGCCCTTTAGTTCTATACACAAAGCTATAGTAGAAGGAAATGATATACTTTCATCTACTACAATATTAGAACATGTATCCTCACGAAAAAGAGTATTAGATACAGATAGTGGTGAGGAGATAAAAAAACAGATACATGATTTAGAAATGCTATTAGTTGCTTACAGAAAAGGTCTTATAAAGGAAGAAAATGAAGCAAATATAAGATTTTAGGTAAATTACAACTTTTATAATATAATAAAAAAGACCACTTGCTTTTTTATAAACATACAAGTGGTCTTTTATATTCTTATGCTCCGTAAATAACCGATAAAACATTACCTACCTTTTTATTTTATAGTGTATAGTATTTTACATCAATTAAATACTACACTTAATTATAGGGTTTTTCAGTTTATTATTCATAATAAAATTCTTTATACTATCATTTCCTCTACTTCTGCAATAACATCTAAATAAAATTCTAATTCTTTGCTGTATACATGTTTACTGAAAGCTTCACTTATAGCCTTACTGGATTGTCTATAAAATATAGATGGAGAATTATTAACTGCATAATAGTATTTTCCATCCTTATTGTATATAGGATCGGATGCTGTAGTATGTCTTGCACCTTCTATAGCTTTTCCAAGGTTAGCCGCTGCATCTATAATTAAACAATTTTTCTTTAATCTCATTTGATCTTCTAAAGTTAGTATATGCTTATTAGGATTATCCATTTCTATTCCATTTATTATTATATCAAATTCTTCTAACTCATCTTTTAATTGATTCATAGTTTTTCTATAAAACATTCTTATATCTGGATTAAATTTAGATATTGCTGAAAAAGCACCTTGAGATACGTTACCTGATCCTAATATAGCAACTTTAGTTTCTGAAGTTGGTATACTTCCATAATTCATAACTGCATGCATAGTAGATGCATAACCTGCTATATAGCTATTTTTTCTTACAAAGTTAGATGGAATCCACTCCATTGGTATTACATAATCTTTATAATAGATTGAAGGATGAATATTATCTAAATCTACTATAATTAAATTTTTAGGTATGCCCTGTTCTTCCATAAATATTTTTCCTGATCCCTCTGGATGTGTCCAGCCCACTATAATTTGGCCTTCTCTTATATGCTTATAGTCCTGAGGCTTTAAAACCTTTAATGAAAATATACCTTCACAGGTTTTAAATATTTCTTCTCGAGAAGCTATAGTGCAACCTACCTTTACATATTCTGCATCTGAAATCCCTAGAGTTTCACCAAAACCTGTTTCTATAACTAGCTCATTGTTAAAACCTTTAACATGTTCTGGTAATAAAGCAACTCTTTTTTCATTTGGATGATTTGGTATCAAAAATCCTAATTTCATATATAACCTCCTTTATTTATACAATAACTATAATATTTAACAATATTTATTATAGTTACAACTTTATAGCATATATAAAGTTGTTAAATATCAATAACATTATACACCATACAGATTTTTGTGTCAAAACTATAAAAAATGTTAAATTTAAACTTAGTACTAGTAGCATTAATATTCAAAATATAGTAAGATGTTATAGGGATACCATATATAGTACTCATATTTTTGATTATGCATATTGGGAGGAATCATTTATGAAAAATAGTACTGGTCCTTTATATAAAAATATAGCCTTAGATATAGCTAACCGTATAGTTAGAGGGAAATTAAAAAGCGATGAAAAAATAAGTGGTAGATCTACCTTAGCTAGTATGTATAATGTATCTCCTGAAACTATAAGGAGAGCTGTTGCACTATTAGAAGATATGAGTGTGGTAAAGTCTACTAAAGGTAGCGGAATAGAAATATTATCTATATCTGCCGCTGAAAAATTTATAGAGAGAAATAAGTCTAATGTATATCTAGCTACAGTTAAAGAAAATATAGAGGATATTCTTCTTAGAAAAAAAAGATTAGATGAAGAATTACAAGAAAATTTTAATAAAATACTAGACTTAATGGACCGTTTTGAAAACATTTCTCCTTTTACTTTAATAGAGGTAGCTGTTGAGGAGAATTGTAAATTTATAGGCAAAAAAGTTAATGAAGTTAAATTTTGGCAACAAACTGGTACGACTATGGTAGCTTATAGAAGAGGAAAAGAAATTATAATATCTCCTGGTCCAAATTATATATTCACAGAAGGTGATATTATAGTTGTAATAGGAACCCATAATGTTTATAAGAAAGTTTATAACTTCTTATATGAAAAATAGATATACTTAGTTATTTATGTATACAAAATAATATTTTACCATGCTTTGTATAATAATTAAATTGTTATATAAATAATATTTAATGTAAACAATTTTTAATTTTAAATATACTAGCAACTCAAAAGAAGTTGTTTTAAAATAGGTTTAATTTAAATATAGCAAAGATAAAAATACATGTAATGAACTTATTAAGTGTACTTTTATACTTGCGGTATTAAAATTAAATCTATTTTTATTTTTAAATTCCATATTTTTTATTATTACTATTTAAAGCTTTGTATAATAAATTTAAAAAAGAGAAAACTAATAAAAAAAAGGAGGAATGGAACATGGATTTAACAACTAAGGACATTATTAAAAAGAAAATATTAGATGCTCAAGAAAACGTGAGAGACTATCAAATGTACTCTCATAAAATAGATGATAAAGTTGTAGCTGATCTTTTTGGAGAATTTGCAGAAAACGAGGCTATGCAAGCAAAAAAACTTCGTAATGTATTAGACAAATATGATT
The DNA here is from genome assembly GCF_001276985.1 of Clostridium botulinum. Classification (GTDB taxonomy): domain Bacteria; phylum Bacillota; class Clostridia; order Clostridiales; family Clostridiaceae; genus Clostridium_F; species Clostridium_F botulinum. The sequence continues at coordinate 122,704 of NZ_LHUL01000004.1, read as the reverse complement.
CTTATTAAACATAGAATTAAAGAAATTATAACTTAATAATCTTGAAATATTCTCAATTAAAATAAGAAGTACTCTTAGTAAAAATAAACATCTATAAAAATAAAGAATACTAATATTTGTGTCCTAATATCTAAGCCAAGACACTGATGTGATCCTTTTATGGATTAGTACTAACTAAACATTCTACTCCTTTTACGCTTATATATTAGTACACAAATAAGGTATTCTAATTATTTTTTAATTTTTAATATAAATATTTAAGTTTAATAAAAATTAATTGGTTTATCCATTTAATATATTAATTCCAAAATTCCTTTAAAGCTCCTTCTAATTCTTTCTCATTTTTCACATTAATATTAGGATACCAGTGTTTAGGGAATAACTCTTTATAGGAATAACTATTAAACCGTTCATCAATAAGTAGTATTATTCCTTTATCCAGCTCTGTTCTTATTACCCTACCAGCAGCCTGCATAACTTTAGTCATTCCCGGATAAATATATGAATACTGAAAGCCAGACTGTTTCTTATCATCATAATAATTCTTTATTAGATTTCTTTCTACACATATTTGTGGTAATCCTACTCCTATTATTATAGCTCCTATTATTTTATCCCCTGTTAAATCAATTCCTTCTGAAAAAATCCCACCCAATACGCAAAAACCTATTACATTTTCTTTTTCTTTTTCAAATTTATCTATAAATTCTTCTCTCTCTTCATCACTCATAGAAGAATTTTGAACTATAACATTCTCTTCTGAATATTTTTCTTTATATAATAAAAAAACTTCTTTCATATATTTATAGGATGGGAAAAAAACCATATAGTTTCCTTTTTTTATTTTGCAGGCCATATTTATATAATCACATATATTCTCATAGCTTTTGCATCTATTTTTATATTTTGTAGAAACATTGTAACCTATTAAAATCCTATGGTTTTCTATTGGAAAAGGAGAATTTAATTTTAAAACATAATCTTCATCATCTCCTCCTAAAACTTCTCTGAAATATTTTATAGGAGAAAAGGTTCCTGAAAAAAATACGTTTGCCTTTGACTTTTTTAAAATTTCATTTAATAAACCTGAAGTATCTATAGCAAAAAGTTTAATTGTAAAATCACTATTATATTCTTCTCCATAGGTTATATAATTATCTCCATATAATTCACATATCTTTAGAAAATATAAAGCCTCAAAATAAAAATTAAGTAATTCATCATCTATTTGAAGGTTTCCTTTCATCATAAGCACTTCAATCTCTGATGTAAAATTATTTAATAATATTTGCAGCTTTTCTGGCTTTTCTTTTTCCATATAATAATTATCCACTTCATATATTTTTTTTATATCTAAAAGTTCTTTATTTATTTTTCCTAAAATTCTATATAAAGCTTTACTTTTATCTTTAATAGATTTTCTTAAACTTAAAACATTATTTTTAGATATAGATGAAGAAAACATTTCTCTAGATCTATCTAATAAATTATGAGCTTCATCTATCAGTAATACAAAATCATCCTTCCCATCAGAAAAAAATCTTCTTAAATATACTCTAGGATCAAAAACATAATTATAATCACAGATTATCCCATCACACCATAAACTTATATCTAAAGAAAATTCAAAGGGACAAACTTTATGTTTTAACGCATATTTTTTAATAACGGTTTCATCTATAATATTTTCATTATTTAAAATATCTAATATAGCTTCATTTATTCTATCAAAATGACCTTTAGCAAACTCACACTTTTCCGATGAACATTTAAACTCCTCTTTAAGACAAATCTTTTCCTTAGAAATTAAGGTAATAACTTTAAAAGCCATTCCCCTATTTATCATATTTTTAAAATTACTCAAAACAAAATCTCTCGTAGTATTCTTAGCTGTTAAATAAAAAATTTTATCTATTTTACCTTCTCCTATAGCCTTAACACTAGGGAATATTGTAGAAATAGTTTTCCCTATACCTGTAGGAGCTTCTATAAATATATTTTTATTTTCACTTATAGTCTTATAAACAGATACAGCTAATTTTCTTTGGCCTTCTCTATATTCTTTAAAGGGAAACTTTAATAATTTAATGTCCCTATTTCTTTCCTGCTTAAATTTATAATTAAACTCTATCCAAACATAATATTTATGTATAATATCATAAAAAAATTCTTCTAATTCCTGTATTTTAAAAGTTTTATCTATACTTTTAATGTTTTCATTTTTAATATTATAATAAGTTAATTTAACATTAATTTTTTCAAGATTTTTCTCCTTTGAATAAATAAAGGCGTAACACTTAGCTTGAGCCCAGTGCAGTAAATTATCTTTAATTTCATCCAAGTTTTTAGTTGTAGTCTTAATCTCTTCTATAGTAATAGAGTCATTTTCTATAATAATTCCATCTGCTCTTCCCTCTACTTTAAATAAAAAATCCTTATATTCTATAGCATATTTTAATAAAACTTCTTTCTCATATTCAATCATGAGTAAAGGGGTAGCACTTTCCATCCTAATTTTTTGCAACTTCTTATGTGCTTTTATCCCTTCTTGAGCTCTGCTTCCCCCCAAATATCCAATATCAATATCTCCGTTTCTTAATATAAACTCCACTAAATTTCTAACGGATATATTCACTTCATCTTTACATTCCATATAAATCAACCTTTTCAATATAGTTTATTAATACAAATTATATCATAAGTTTCTATTAATTATTTTTTTATAACAAACTTGCATTTTATTATTTTAAATAAAAAATATTATTAATTTTATTCAATGAGTATATATATTTTTTATTATAGGTTTCCTATAATATTAAATGAAAATAATATTCTTTGATTCTATAAAAATTAAATTATAATAATTTAAATCCTCTTCCTTTGGTGCTTTGTGCTCCGCAGTAAATTATCTTTAAAGAGTTATGCTAGCTTCAGCCTATTAAAAAGAGGGATATGTGGCGTAAAAGGCACTCAAAAAAGCTTAGAGATTCTTAGTTATTTTTTCAAAATATATTAGGTGAAAAATGATTGTTTGAGCGGTAGTGAGTTTCATTTTTTACCAATATATTTTATAAAAAACAAATTAGAATCTCTTAGCGAATTGAGTTGCCGATCTCGTCACATATCCCTTTTTAATAGGCTGTAGGTAACCTCCCTTTCAGTTGGAAATTACTATAACAGCTTTTAGAGTTATTAAAACAAGAAATACTTTTAGAAAAAACAAATATTAATTATTTAATGACAGTCATTCCACCCATATATGGCTGTAATGGAACTGGAATATTGACAGAGCCATCTTCATTCAAGTTGTTCTCTAAAAAAGCAATTAGCATTCTTGGAGGTGCAACTACGGTATTGTTTAATGTGTGCGCAAAGTATTTACCATTCTCACCAGCTACACGAATTTTAAGACGGCGTGCTTGTGCATCACCTAAATTAGAACAACTTCCTACCTCGAAGTATTTTTTCTGTCTAGGGGACCAAGCTTCTACATCAACTGATTTTACTTTTAAATCTGCCAAGTCACCAGAACAGCATTCCAAAGTTCTTACGGGAATATCCAAAGAGCGAAAAAAGTCTACTGTATTTTGCCATAGCTTATCATACCACATTACACTATCTTCCGGTTTACATACAACAATCATTTCTTGCTTTTCAAATTGATGAATTCTATATACTCCTCTTTCTTCAATACCATGAGCTCCTTTTTCCTTTCTAAAGCAAGGTGAGTAACTAGTTAATGTTTGTGGCAAAGAAGTTTCTGGTGATATTGTATCAATAAATTTACCAATCATAGAATGTTCACTGGTTCCAATCAAATATAAATCTTCACCTTCTATTTTATACATCATAGCATCCATTTCTGCAAAGCTCATAACACCAGTCACAACTTCACTACGAATCATAAAAGGTGGAATACAATATGTAAAACCACGGTTAATCATAAAGTCTCTGGCATAAGAAATCACTGCAGAATGTAGTCTAGCAATATCTCCCATCAAATAATAAAAACCATTACCGGCAACTTTTCTAGCACTATCCAAATCAATTCCATTAAACTTCTCCATAATTTCAGTATGATAAGGAACCTCAAAATCTGGCACAACTGGTTCCCCATATCGTTGAATTTCCACATTCTCGCTATCATCTTTACCAATAGGAACACTTGGATCAATAATATTTGGAATAGTAATCATAATTTTTTTTATTTTTTCTTCCAGTTCGCTTTCTCCTTTTTCTAACTCAGCTAAATGATCTGATGCTGCTGTAACTTGTTTCTTTAGTTCTTCTGCTTCTCCTTTTTTTTCCTGAGCCATTAATCCACCGATTTGTTTTGAAATCTTATTTCTCTTAGCTCTTAAATTATCTGCTTCTGGCTTTATATCTCTGAGTTCAGCATCTAGAGCGATTACTTTATCTACTAATTCCAGCTTATTATGCTGAAATTTTTTCCTTATGTTTTCCTTAACGACTTCTGGATTTTCTCTTACAAATTTTAAATCTAACATAGTTTTTCCTCCTACATAAATATAAATAATATTATAATTTTGAAATCATAAAATAAAAAACTCCCATCTCATATATAAATATGGGACGGAAGTATCCGCGTTGCCACCCAAATTGCCAGTCTACCATAAGAACCAGCCACTCGACAATAGTAAGATAAAGGATACTAACCTTTTAGTTTATCACTAGCAGCTCCAAAAGTGGAAAGATTTAACCTTTCACCGATTCTCACCAAACATCGGCTCTCTGAAGAAATTTATAAATCGTAGCTTTTATCAACACTGTTTTTTAATCTTTATCAATTATAGATTAATTATATATTCCTCTATGCTTTTTTACAAGTGAAAACTTGTTTTTACTTGTAAATTTTTCTTTCAATGTATTTATTTCTATAGAATAGTACAAACTCTATGTGATATGTTTGAATTCTTCCCCAACTTTATAATCTTTAAGTTAACAATTGACTTAGTAGAAATATTATAATCACTTAAACATGTTATTTAAATTTAGTTTCATTATAATTCTTTCCATATTTTCTATTACATTTATGTTTATTTGTGAAATCTCAACAGTAAATCCAATAACTTCACTAATAAGATTATTAAATTCTTGTGATACCTGTTCATAAAATACTTCTCTATAATATTCAATCAAAGCCACATTATTATTATTTTTTATAACTGCTTTTTCCATAGGGGTTAGAATATCATAGGTATTAATTTCTATAGTACTGCCACCCCAAAATACCTGAACATCTTTAGGCCCTTTTCTTGTATACTTTTTTACTAAAAAAGAAATTTTTGTTTTTATTTCTTCTGTTATTTTTAGTTTATGTTCTTTACTAAAATTCACAAGTTCACATAGGCTTCCTTTATCATTTTTTCTTTTAATAACTTTTTTTAGTACATTTTTTATAGCTTCTATAATTTCTTCTTTTTCTATAGGTTTTACAAGGTATTTATCAATACCAATATCTACACTTTTTATTATGTATTCTATATCATCTACCTCAGTATTAATAATAATTCCACATTCTTGATCGTAATCCCTTATCTTTTTTATCATATCTATGCCATTCATAATAGGCATTCTTAAATCAGTAATTACTATATCTGGTCTATATACCTTGAATAATTCAAATCCTTCTTGGCCATTTTCAGCAATATATAATTTACCTGAAATTTTTTTTAATATTTTTTTTACAATAATTTGGGTTATGGCCTCATCTTCAACATATAATATTTTAACATTATTCATTACTCGTTCAATAGCATCCATTATTTAACAAGCTCCTTATTTAAACATATTTTAAATAATTTTAATAGATTTTTATTATATAGTAACCCCTGTTTCCTTCTATAAGAATATCAAATTAATTCTATCAAATATATATATATTATTCAATTTTTTTGTAAAAATAAAGTTATAAACAATACATAAAATATTGTTTATAACTTTATCTTAATTTTATATTATATACCTCTAAATACTTTGAAATTCATTCATTGTATTCACTAATTGTTGTGATATTTCTAAATTTTTTTCATTTTCTTGCAATATTGACTCATTTTGTTGATTTACATTGCTTATTTTTTCCGCAATTTCACCTGAAGATTCTGCTACTTCTATTACAGATCCTGACATTCCTTCCATACCTACTGCTATTTGTTCAATAGCTTTAGAAGTCTTTTCTGATAAATTTGAAAAATTCTCAATCAACTCTTTAACAATATTTCCATCATTTTTATACTGTACACTCACATCTATAAGCTTTTTATAATCTTTTAATACGTTCTCTTCTATAAGTTCCAAAACAAATTCGGAAGAAGATGAAAGCTCACTTACTGCTTTTAATACAGTCTTAACATTAACTTGGATATTTTCAACTGCATTAGAAGATTGCTCTGCTAATTTTCTTACTTCTTCTGCTACTACTGCAAAGCCTCTGCCCTGTTCTCCTGCTCTAGCAGCCTCAATAGCTGCATTTAAAGCTAATAGGTTTGTCTTTTCAGCTATACCTAAAATACTTTCAGCCATTTCAGATATATTTTCTACAACTTGAGCTTCACGAATAGCTTTTTCTAATTTTTCCTTTGAATTTTCATATATTTTTTCCACTTCACTCATTGAACTACAAGCATCTTCATTTACACTTTCTGCCTTTTCCTTAATGTTTATTGCTAAATCAAGTCCTTCTTTTGCTTTTTTCTTAGTAATACTCATATCTTCTTTAACAGAAGCAGTCATAGATGCCATCTCTTCTATTCCAGCTGAAGATTCCTCCATATTAGCAGAAATCTCTTCAGTAAATGCAGTTATTTGTTGTACCTCAGCATTTACCTTATCAAAAGTTTCTTTTGCACAATTACTGCTTTGTAATATATTTTGGCTTTCATCCTTTACAGAATTTATAGTTTGATTTAATATATTGCTAGCTTCATTTAAAGCTCTAGCTGTTTCCCCAAATTCATCTTTTCTATTAATAGAATTTTTATATGTTAAATTACACTTTTCTAATTGCTCTGCATGTTCTTTCATTTTAACAAGGGGATCTTTAATATTTTTAGAAATAATATTGGATATTATTATACCTAAAATTATAAATAAAATAGTTGAAATTAATATTACTATTCTTAGCGTATATATATCTTTAAACAAATAATTTTTTTCAACAGCTATAGCCATAGACCATTCTGTGCCTGGAACTGGCACATAAGCCATAAATCTTCTAATATTATTGTATTTATATTCTCCAAAGCCATTTTCTCCATTAATCATTTTTTTCTGAAAATTTAAAAGTTCTACAAACTTTGGATCATTACTATAATTTTTTAAATCATTGCCTCTTTTTAAAACTAAATTAATATCACCATCTGCTATATAATATCCTTCTTTATTAATTACAAAACCGATTTCTTCTTTATCATTTGATTTTGCATCATTTACTAACTTATTTATATCTTTTATATCTAAAGAACCTATTAAAGCACCTACTACTTTTTCATCATTGGATTTAATAGGCACAACTACTTTTATTAAAGGAACATTAGTGTTCTTATCTATATCACTATCTATTATAAATGTATCTCCTTTTAATATCCTATTAAAGTATCCCTTTCCAGAAATATTTTCTATTTCATTGCTATTCATAGTATATTGATTACCTTGTAAATTTACTATTTTAAAATCTTTAAATCCCCAGGATTTAGCTTCATCTTCCAATTGGTACTTTTGATTTTTTAAATCCATAGATTTTATTTCTGGCCAATTGGCTATTATTTGTAATCTCTCCTTTACTTCATTCATTCTATTACCCAAGATAGTTGATCCATTTTTGGCCTTATTTTCAAGTTCCATTTTAATATTTTTAGTTAGAGCTTTAGAAGCACTCTTATAGGACACAATTCCTAAGATCCCACAAATCAAAATAATCAAACCTAATATTTGTATATTTATAACACTTTTTACACTTATAAAATTTTTATCCTTAGTATTTTTAAATTTCATAAATTTCCTCCTCGTTATATATAGCTATTGACTAGCTATATACATAATTGTAAATTAAAAGAATTTATATATATTTTTTTAATAAATAATTCCAATATTTCAGGATCATATAAATTTTCTTCTTTTACCATAATCTCTAAAGCTGCTTCTCTTGTATAAGCCCTTCTATAGCATCTATCAGTAGTTAAAGCCTCGTATACATCTGCTATACGAAGTATTCTAGCCGCCATAGGAATAGATTTTTCTTTTAATCCATAATAGCCACTGCCATCAAAATTTTCATGATGAAATTTTACAACATTACAAATTTCTAAACAATATCCATATTCCATTAATATATCTGCACCAAACTGAGTATGTCTTTTTACAATTTCGAATTCACTATGACTTAATTTATCTTTCTTGTTTAATATATTAGAGGGTATTCTAGCCTTACCTATATCATGATTTAATGCTAATAGAACTAAATCATTACTTTGTTTTGAACTAAGCTTCATCAACTCTGCAATTTTTTTTACATATATAGCAACTCTCTTACTATGTAAAAATATTTCTAAATCTAATTTTTCATCCTTTGATATTTTCAAGGTATTTGTTGATAAACTACTTAATTTATACATATTATTGCTCCTCCCCATCCCTATAAATTTATAAAAACAAAAGCCAACATAATTAGTTTACATATTTAAACTAATTATGTTGGCTATATCTAGCTAAATAAATCCTTATTTTCTATCTATTACACCAATCGCTTATTAAATTATCATATAAGTATTATTACTCTTTATTCCTACATTAACCTATATGTGGCAAAATAAATACTTATTCTCCACATATATTGTTAATATTAGCTTATATTCTAATTTTATATCATTAATTCCCAAATTTCAACTAGATTAAAGATATTTTTATAAATTTATTTATTTTTACTATAATCTATCAAATCTTTCTCTAATTTATTCATATTTATTGTTATTTTTTCTACCAATTTATAAATATGTTCAATATCACCTACTATAGCTCTTTCCTTGATTTCATTTAGCAATTTTCTTACCTTATATAAATCAAAATTTGAGGAGGCCCCCTTTAATTTATGTATTAAATTTCTTAAATTTTCTATATCTCCATCTCTTGATAACCTCATAATTTCATTCATTTGTTCTTTAGAAAATAATTTTATTATTTTATGAGCCAATTCTATTACTAGCTCTTTATTACCATCTAAATTTTTTTCTAATCGTTCAAAACTACTATATATTTCTTTATTATTTACCTTTACTTTATTATTCTTAATTTGTATATTATTATTTAAATGTTTATCTATTATGTATTGCAACTTATTTGAATCTATAGGTTTACTTAGATAATCATCCATTCCTAATGATTTAAACTTTTTCTTTTGCTCTAAAGAGTCGTATGCTGTTAAAGCTACTATAGGTATTTTACTCCATTTAGGATTTTTTTTAATTATACTTGCTGCATCTAGTCCATTCATTATGGGCATTGATATATCCATAAAGATTAAATCATAGTTGTCTTTTTCTAAAGCTATTATGGACTCCTTCCCGTTAGAAACTGTTTTTGCCACCCATCCCTTTAATTCAATTAATTTACTCATTACTATTTGATTCACATTATTATCTTCTGCTATCAATATTTTAAATATCTTTTCCTTACTATTTTCCCCATTTAATAATTCACTATTTTTTAAATGTTTTTTATAGGTTAAATCTAATTTAGTTTTTAATACTTCTATCATTATATTTACATTCTCTGTTATATTTAAGCAACATGCACCTACTCCTAATATATTGTTATCTTCATCCTTTAAAGGAATTATCTCTATTTCATAAAATTCTACTTTACTACCATCAATTAAAACTTCTTCATTTGTTATAATTTTATTGCCCTTTAATGCACTCTTCATTTTTTCTTTTATTCTCAATATTAAATTATCACTAATGTTTAGGGGACAGTATTCTTCAATTATTTCTAATATATTCATACCCACTTCTACATGAATCCCTAATAATTTTTCCATAAACTTTTTATGACTATTATTTAATTTTATATAATGAAAATCTTTATCCAAAATGAATATGGAAACGTTATTTAACTCCCCCACAAATAAATTCAAAGCATTTATATCCCCATACTTTACCATAAATTTTATCCTTCCCTATAAATATATTATTATTTTAAGCATACTATTATGATTTTCGAAGTTTCTACGGAAAACTTATACATATTCATATATTATAAAAGAAATGAGCTCTTATAAATTGTAATAAATTCTTTAATATTTCGATTTTATTTCATATAAAAATATATTTTAGAAGATTAAATTTAAAAATTCATATATTATTAAAAAAATATGTGGTTAGAGAGATATTAAAATATCTTTCTAACCACATATTAAACACCATTTACTTAATAGTTTTATTATATTTGCTATCAATCCAATTTAACACATCTTGGAACACTTCTCTTTTATTTATCTCATTTAAAATTTCATGTCTTCCTTCTTTATATAGTTTATAGTTTACATCCACTACACCTATACTTTTATAAAAATTATATAAATTTAATATCCCCTTACCAAAGTTTCCTACTGGATCTTTATCTCCTGCTATTATAAATATAGGCAAATTTATAGGTATCTTATTCTTGTTTTCTTCTTTCCATATAGACTTTAATCCCTTTAAGAAATCATGATAAAAGGAGGTTGGAAAAATCGCTCCACAGTATTCATTCTTTATATATTTATCAACCTCTTTTTCATCTCTAGTTAACCAATCAAATTCTGTTCTATTTGGTTCAAATTTTTTATTATATCCTCCAAAGGACAGATTATTTAAAAGATTACTTTTATGTCTTCTTCCTTTAAATTTCATTTCCAATTTAGCTACTAAGATCCCCATATTTATTAAGGGGCCTTGATTGCCATTAGTTCCTACTAATATAACTCCATTTAATTCTTGTCCATACAATTGTATGTATCTTTGACTTATAAAAGAACCCATACTATGCCCCAATAAAAATACAGGTAATCCTTTATTTTCTTCCTTTATTATGGTATTTAATGTATGTACATCTTCTACCATTGACATAAAGCCATCTTCTTCCCCTAAGTATCCTAATTGGTCTAAACTTAATGCACTTTTACCATGTCCTCTGTGGTCATTTGCATAAACTATATATCCAGCTTCACTTAAATAGGAAGCCAACTCTTCATATCTATTAGCAGTTTCGGCCATACCATGAGATATTTGTATAATTGCCTTTATATCCTGCTCTTTATCTGGTTCCCACTTATAAACGTTTATCTTTGTATCTTCCCTACCTTTAAATGAAAAATAACTACTTTTCATATAGGCCTCCCTTCTATCAGATTACTTTTTTATCAAATTATTTTAATATTTGTGGAATTTCTTGTTATTGATTTTCAAAATTATCTTATAAAAATATATTATTAGATTTATAAGAAAAATACTACTTAAAAATACCTAATTTATAAAAATTTAATAGTATATGAATTGTATTTTGGAGTTTTATTCCAAAATATGGTATATTATTATTAAAACTTTTGTTATTTCTTCTCTGTGGTATAATAAAATTGTTAGAATTAACGATAAATATTAATAAATACTTATTTTAAATATGAAGGGAGGATTTTCTTTGAATAAATCAAGAAAGGCTTTTGCTACTTGTGCCGTATCCGCTACCCTATTAGGCCAAAATTTTTTATTTTCCCAAAATGTTCTAGCCGTTAGTGATAGCATGTACCCTAATGTTAATAGTAATGCTTATAATTCTAACAATATATTTACTCAATGCGGATTCAAAGGACAATGTACTTGGTTTACCTATGGAAGAGTTTTAGAAAAATTAAACATGAAACTTCCAAGTCAATTTTATGGTAATGCTATAGATTGGTGGTATTCTAACATTAAATCCAATACATTCTCCTATGGTTCGGAACCTCAAGCTAATTCTATAGTAGTTTGGAGTGGAGGCTCAAAAGGATATGGACATGTTGGTTTTGTAGAAAAAGTTGTAGGAGATACTATTTATTACAATGAAGGAAATGTTGAAAAAAGAGGCTATTATGATGGTTATGTAAAAACCATATCTAAACAAGCCATAAAAAATAGAGGTAACTTATTTTTAAAGGGATATATCTATTTAAATGGTAGTTCAAATAGCTCTAATAGTAATAATGACTATACTATAATAAAAACATCTAAGGTTTCTTGTTCAAGCCTTAATGTCAGAAGCAATCCTTCTCTATCATCAGCGGTTATAGGTGGTGTTTCGAAAAATCAAACCCTTTCTGTTATCAGTGAAAGTAATGGATGGTCAAAAATAAAATATGGTTCTGGAGTTGGTTATGTAAGTTCTAAATATCTATATGATGAAAATAATACTATCAATTCTGGTAATGGTGGTTCTTCTAGTAATGAAAGTGTACAACCAGGTTTTGTTAAACTATCTAATAGTAGTTCAGTATTAAATGTTAGAAGTTCAGCTAATTTATCCTCTAATATAATAGGTTCTCTTAAACATGGATCATCTGTATCAATATTAGGTAAAACCGGTTCTTGGTATAAAATTAAATATGGTTCTAAAACTGCTTATGTAAGTTCAAGTTATATTTCATCAAGCAACGATTCTAACTCTAGTTCTAATACTAGTTCTAATACCTCAACTAGTAAAGGTACTGTAAAATTATCTAGTACAAGCTCTTCATTAAACCTTAGAGAGAATCCAAGTCTATCCTCTAAAGTATTAGGTGGACTTTCACATGGTTCTTCTGTTGATATACTAGATAAAACTGGTTCTTGGTATAAAGTTAAATATGGTTCTAAAATTGGTTATGTCAGCAGCCAATTTATAACTACTTCCAACTCTTCAAATAATAGCGGATCTTCCGTAACAGACAAAAGATTTGGAACTGTATATCTATCCGACAAATATTCTACTTTAAATGTACGAAAAAATGCTGGAACAAATAGCAGTGTAATTTCATCATTAGCCTATGGAAGTAAAGTAGAAATACTATCTTCTAGCGGTGAGTGGTATAAAATTAACTTTAAAAATACTACAGGTTATGTGTATAGCAAATACATAAAAGATACAACTCAAAAAGTTGTGGCGTTTAATCAAATTGCTACACAAGATAAAAAGTATGGAGTTAAAGAAAATAATGTTACTGTAGATAATAAGAGCGCTGAAGTAGTAAAGTCTAATACAGAAAATGAAAAAAAATTAGTTGCAATAAAGTCAGAAAAAGAACAAGAAAGAGAAAAATCATCTGAGCCTGTACAGACAAAAGTAACTGAAGAAACCCAAAGAAAAGAAGCTGAAGAATCCCAAAGAAAAGCGGCTGAAGAGGCTCAAAGAAAAGAAGCTGAAGAAGCTCAAAGAAAAGAAGCTGAAGCTGAGGCTTCCGAATCTCAACAAAAAGAACAAAGCAATGTATCAGAAAAAGCACCAGCAACACATGGAGACGTAATATCATATGCTAGACAATATCTAGGTACTCCTTATGTCTATGGAGGAACTTCACCAAGTGGATTTGACTGCTCAGGCTTTGTACAATATGTGTATAAAAATGCAGCGGGTATATCATTACCAAGAACTACTTATGATCAAATTGGAGTAGGTTCTCGAGTTTCACAAGATCAATTACAACCTGGTGATTTAGTATTCCCAGATACAGGTCATGTAGGCATATATATAGGTGGAGGACAAATGATACACGCTTCAAAACCAGGTGATGTAGTAAAAATTTCATCAGTATGGGCATTTTATGCAGGAGTAAGAATAAAATAACTAACAAACTTTTATATAAACAGATTTTAGTATGAATAAAAGGCCTACCCGCAAAATAATTGCTGGGGGCCTTTCCTGCTTTTGCTTACTTCTTAATTGGGAATAACAATAAAATTTTTTCAATTATTCTTTTAATTTGATATTCTCTCTCATCTTATCCATAAGTTTATCTATAAGTGCTTCTACGGTATCTCCATCTAAAGGATAAGTTACATTTCCGTATCCTACATGATATTGTGATAATTGAGGATAAATTAAAGAAAGCATTTTATATTTTTCTTGTATTCTATTTTTCATATCTTCAACTTTCTCTTCATCACAATTTGGCAATAGAGCTACAAAAGTTAGTAATCCATGTTTTGTTATAAAATTTGGGGCTTTAAAAATATCCTTTATTCCTTTATAAAAAACCTCTGTTAATGTTATATAACTTTCTTTTACATCTATTTTTTCTTCCTCATCTGTATTTTTTATAAGAGTAAATACAACAGAAGAAACTTTTGTATTATCTGTTTTAGCTTTATTTAATTCATCAACAAAGTAAATTTTAAACTCTTCTGGTAATTCTTCTTCTATACCATTAAAATCTGCGATTTCTTTTCCTTTAGCAAATTCCTCTTTATCTTTATCAATGTTTTCATTATCTTCACTAATATATATTTTTTGAACTTTAGATTTCTTCCCTATTGATACTTCTTCTTTACTAGCTTTACTTTCCTTTATGGTTTTAACTATTCTATCTAATAAAACTTTATTATCAAAAGGTTTTAATATATAATCTGAAATACCTTCTCTTATTACCTTTGCAAAGGCATCTCTAGTATTTACCTTAGTTAGTATAACTATAGGAATGTCTACATTCTTTTCTCTTATTTTTTCAACTACCTCAAATCCATCTTCCCTAGTTAAACCTAACTCCAGTATTATCAAATCTATATTATCCTTTTTTTCATAAAGCTTATTAAAAAATTCAAAGGAAGTAGAAGTCTCATAAACTTTTATGTCTTTTTCCTCTAAAAGATCTTTAACTCTATATCTCATATAACTCATATCATCTAATATTATAATATTTTGCACGCTTATCACTCTCATATTTAAATTATTTTTTTATACTTTAGAATCTTTATATTTAATATTAATTAACACATAGCTCCATCTATTGTTATGATTTGTCCATTTATATAAGAAGAATCTTTACTACTTAAAAATGCAACAACCCTCCCTACTTCTTCTCCTTCTCCCAATCTCATAAGTGGAATTTCATTTTTAAGATTATCCATATCTTCTTCACATAAAGAGCTATTCATATCTGTATTTATAACTCCCGGAGCTACAGCATTTACTCTTATGTTATTAGGCCCAAGTTCCTTAGCTAATGCCTTTGTAAAAGCATTTATCCCCCCTTTTGAAGCTGAATAAATAACTTCACAAGATGCCCCTATATTTCCCCACATAGATGACACATTTATAATAGTTCCTTCTCCTTTATCTAACATATATTTAATTACATTGTGACTGCAATTAAATACTCCCTTTAAATTAGTGTTTATTATGTTATCCCAATCATTTTCATCCATATCTATAAATAATCCTATTTTGGCTATACCAGCATTATTAACTAAAATATCTATTTTGCCAAATTTATTTATTGCAAATTCTATTAATTTTTTTGAACTACCATAATCTGAAACATCTGCCTTACATACATATCCATATCCCCCTAGGTCTTTGATTAAGCTTAGAGTTTCTAAGGCATCTTCTTTATTTTTATTATAATTTATAATTACATTAGCACCAGCCTTTGTAAGCTCTAAAGCTATACTTCTACCAATTCCTCTAGAACCCCCCGTAACTATTGCAACTTTTCCTATTAAATTTACCATTTTTATCTCTCCCTTTAATTATCTATTAAAATCAATAATTCTTTAGTGTAATTTTTAATTTAATTAAATCTTTTTTATTATATTTATGTTGTATTTTTATAAATACTTTTACATAACTTATAATATTAAGAACATTTATAATTTGACTTATTAATTAC
The DNA here is from genome assembly GCF_001276985.1 of Clostridium botulinum. Taxonomy (GTDB): domain Bacteria; phylum Bacillota; class Clostridia; order Clostridiales; family Clostridiaceae; genus Clostridium_F; species Clostridium_F botulinum. The sequence goes on along the minus strand of NZ_LHUL01000004.1, from coordinate 106,815 downwards.
AATATTTATCAAATTTATATTAACATTAAGTTTCTTTACTGACAAACTTGTTTATAATGTAATATAGATTTATTAGTAAGATAATTTATATTGTAATTATTTTCTGATTATTTTAAAATCTCATAAAATTCATTGCATAACGAAAAATTTTATGATATGCTTTTAATAAATATCAATTATTTTTTAATATACATTATCAGGAGGTAATTTAAATGGAAATAAAATTTATGGGAAATCCAATGACCCTTGAAGGAAATGAATTAAAAGTTGGAGATATGGCACCAGATTTTACTGCTATAGACAATAATATGAAGCCAGTTTCTTTAAAGGATACCAAAGGTGTGCGAATACTTTCCGTAGTACCTTCTTTAGATACTGAAGTTTGTGATCTTGAGACAAGAACATTTAATTCAAAAGCTGCTGAAATTCCAAATGTAACTATTTATACCATATCCATGGATCTACCCTTTGCACAGGCTAGATGGTGCGGAGCTCATGGTGTAGATAAGGTTATAACTTTATCTGATTTTAAAGATAGATTAGTAGGTAAAAATTATGGCACATATATAAAAGAATTAGGTTTATTAACAAGAGCTGTTTTTGTAATAGATAGTAATAATAAAATAACTTTTGTTGAATATGTACCAGAAGTTACAAATCAACCAAATTTTGATAAAGTATTGGAAGCTGCTAAAGCTGCTAAATAGTATAAAATAAAATTTATTTAGAGATATATTAAAACAGGTATTCCTTAACTTATAGAAATACCTGTTTTAATATTATTTAAAAGAATGCTAAAATTTATTCAAATGAATTTTGTTTTACAGTTGGCAAGGTTTGAAGGTCTATTCCACCAGTTTTTTCTGGTATACCATGTAGATATTGTTCTCCATTTTGAGCTGTCCCTATAACTACATTATTTATTTCTCCCTCTGCTGCTCTTTCTATGGCCTGTTCTTTAGTTAATAATTCACCATTATTTAGTTTATAGCCGGTCACAGCACCCTTTCCATCCTTCACCAAAGCTACAATATCTTTACCAAAATTATTGTTACCACCAATCATAATAACACCTCCAATTAAGGATATGTTATTATGTTTCCCAATAAAAATTTATTTATATATTTTCTAAATAAAATTTTTAAAATTCTATAATTAGTTTTTAATATTACTTTTACTTTATGTATTAACTCTCACTTTACTCTTGTAAAACATCTTTCGCAAAATCTATGCTATAGTAAACAATTTATAATAAATATCATTCTATATAAATTTTTTTATAATAATCTAGCCTTTAAAAACATTATTTTCATTCCCATAGTTTCAAATTTTGTTTCATATTCTGTTTTTATATTCTCTTTAAAATCACTATTATGAAGATCATATGTGATGTATTCTATATTAAATCCACTTTCCTTAAAATATTCTTGTGAATCCTCAAAAAGTTCTTTGTCATCAGTTTTAAACCATATTTCTGTATTTGGTTTTAAAAATTTTTTATATTCCGTTAGTAATTTTGTATGGGTTAATCTTCTTTTATTATGCCTTTCTTTTGGCCAAGGATTGCAAAAATTTATATATATTTTACTTATTTCATTTTTATCAAATACTTCTGCTATTCCCATTATATTCATTGTAACAAATTTTATATTTTTAAACTCTCTTTTAACTTCTTCTTCCTTTTCTTTAACTTTTCTTATAGCATAAACTATAACTTCATCCTTTAAATCTATTCCTACATAATTTATATCTTTATTTTTTTCTACTAATTGTGATATAAATCCTCCTCTTCCACAACCTAATTCTAAATGTATATCATTATTATTATTAAATTCCTTATTCCATTTTCCTCTTAATTCTTTAGGTTCCTCTGCAAATTTATCACTAGCTTCTATCTCTGGTCTTGCCCACCATTTTTTTCTAAGTCTCATTTTTTAACCTCCAGATATCTTTTTAATCTACTACTGAAATATTATATCATAACACCTATTATTATTAGTAATCTATATTTAATTATATTTTAAAAAACAACTACACCATACTCTAATTATTTTAACCTGTGACGATTATACTAATGCCTATCCTCACATTCTGTAAATTTATGTTTTTATTATTTTCTCTAATAATTTAAGTAACAACATTATATGGCGATAATTATACTATTTAGTAGAATTATCATTGGAAGGATTATATAGGAACATATATTATGAGTAATTTTTTAGAAGAATTAAAAGCCACTAAAATTATAAGTAAAAATGATATTGAAAAGATTAAGAAATTTATAAATATTAAATATAAAAATGAAGATAGCAAAAGAAAAGCTTATATGGTATCTTCTACTATTCATAATATTATTGAAAGTAAAATAGATTTCTTTCCAAAATCAATACATAAAGATTTAAAAAATGCTATTTTAAAAAATACATTTTTAAATAATAAAGATTCCATTTATTTATGGGATATCTTTTATTCTTATATAGACTATGTAGATTTTAAAAAAGAAAACATAAAAATATTATTAAATTGGATTAACATTAATATAAAAAATAAAACTGATGAAGAATCTTTAGTAAATTATTTCTATACAAATAGTTTACTAAAAAATCATGAAAAAAATGGTGAAATTAAAACTAGTTCTAGTTCTAGTTCTAGTTCTAGTTCTAGTTCTAGTTCTAGTTCTAGTTCTAGTTCTAGTTCTAGTTCTAGTTCTAGTTCTAGTTCTAAAGATTCTAGCACCAAAATCGCAGATGAACAACCCTATATAAAAATTAAAAAGGTTGATTCTATTTATCTACAAAACGCCCATACAGAATCTAATAATAATTTTATTAATATCAAACAGAATACAGCAAATATAACAAATAATAAATATAATACTAAAAGTATTACTAAAAAATTCAATATAGATTTTTTATACAAAAATAATATATTTAAACTTTATAATAACTCTATTACTTTTGCATTAACTATATTATTTATTTCTTCAATATCTATATATTTATTTAATATGGATACTTCTATTAAAACTAATAGTAAAAATATTATTGTTTATGAAAATAAAAATGTTAAAACTAAAAAAAATAATATTCTCGATAAAAATAAGCATCTACCTCAATATGTTAAATATAAAACTTTAAATAATGAAAAACTGAAGAAATATTTATATACCAAAAACTCTTTATTAGCAGATGAACCTTATTTCTCATCTATAATATCATCTGCAGAGGAATTTGATATAAATCCTTTAATATTATTTGCAATAACTGGACAAGAACAAGGTTTTGTACCTAAAAGCAACAAATCTGCTAAAAAAATAGGAAATAATCCATTCAACGTTTTTCATAGTTGGGAAGAATATAATTCTGATATTAAAGATTCTTCTAGAATAGCAGGAAGAACCGTATTTAATTTATTAAAAACTATGCCTAAAGGACAAGATCCTTTTAAATGGGTGAACAATACATATGCTGAAGATATTAATTGGTGGAAAGGTGTTAAATCCTTATTTAATGAATTAGAAAAGGCCGTAAAATAAGAAATCTTTGTTAAATATATAATTAATTGAAAAGGGGTTTATTTATTTCCAAATTCGTATTAAAATCTAGAGGTACGTACTAAAATTTTTTATAGGGGGATGATTAAAATATTTAATAATTTTAACATGATGCTTCCAGCAATTATATTTATAATAGTTTATGCATTAATTATTTCAGAAAAAGTAAACAGGGTTGTTGCTTCGCTAGGCGGAGCTGCTATTATGCTTATATTAAAATTAATCACCCAAGAAAAGGCTTTCTTAAAAATTGATTTTAATACTATAGGCCTATTAGTTGGAATGATGATTATAGTAAATATAACTAAAAGAACAGGTGTCTTTGAATATATAGCTATAAAAGCAGCTAAATTTTCCAAAGGGAATCCTATTAAAATATTAATACTATTTTCTGTAATAACTGCTGTTTTATCTGGAGTATTAGACAACGTTACTACCGTGCTTTTAATAGTACCTGTAACCTTAGTTATAACTAAAACATTAGAAATAGATCCGATTCCTTTTTTAATGTGTGAAATATTTGCATCTAACATAGGAGGCACTGCTACTTTAATAGGAGATCCACCAAACTTAATGATAGGAAGTGCTGCTGGATTAAGCTTTTTAGATTTTGTTAAGAACTTAGCTCCTGTAATAATAATAATACTCACAGTTACATTATTAGGAATAAGACAATTATATAAAAATTCTATGAAAACTTCTGAAGAAGATAAGAAAAAAATTATGGCTTTAGATGAAAGTAAAGCTATTCGTGATATGTCTCTTATGAAAAAATGCTTAACAGTACTATTTTTAACTTTAATAGGATTCTTAACTCATAGTTATTTAGGTTTTGAATCTGCAACTATCGCCATAGCTGGTTCTGCTATATTATTAGCTATAAGCAAAGTAGAGCCAGATGAAATACTACAAGAAACAGAATGGGGTACTATATTCTTTTTCATAGGTTTATTTATAATGACTGGAGTTTTAGAAGATGTTGGCATCATGGAAGTCTTAGCACAGAAAACAATGTCACTAACAAAAGGCAACCTAGTTATGACGGGAATATTTGTGCTTTGGATATCTGCTATTGCCTCTGCATTTATAGATAATATTCCTTTTGTAGCTACTATGATACCTTTAATAAAAGCTATGGGCACCATGGGTGGTATGGATATAGTTCCACTTTGGTGGGCATTATCTTTAGGTGCTTGTCTTGGTGGAAATGGAACTATGATCGGAGCTTCTGCCAACCTAGTAGTAATTGGCATAGCAGAAAAAAGTGGTTATAAAATTTCTTTTAAAGACTACTTTAAACTTGGGTTTCCTGTAATGTTAGTATCAATAATAATATGTACCGCTTACCTTTTAATGTTTTTTTTGAAATAATTTTGAGATGATTTCAAAATTATTTTATAATATTTTGAAAATTGTGGATATTGATACTCGCTTAATGATATAATATAAACAAAAGATAACTCACTTAATTCATGAGGGGGCTTTTAAATGGACAATTATATGAAAGTAAAAAATTCAATGTTAACTTTTTTACTAGAACAAATGGGAGCTAAGATTCATAGAATCACAGGAATAGTATGTTATGTAGAATTTACAATAGACTCTGTGAAGATAAAATACATGTATCACTTGGATAAAAAAAATAAATATTTTCTAGAAAGAATTTCTCCTTACAATGTAACTATTGGACAGTTTGAGAAAGAAGAAGATGTAATAAATACTATAAAAATAGATATATCTAAGTTTGAAAATGCAAAAAATAGTAATAAGTTCAATAAATTCATTAATACTGGAAAGGATTTTGTTGATATAGTTAAATCTTTTGAAAATCTTTATTTACACTATAATGTTTCAAAATATGATTTAGCTGATATACAACAGAATATAGATAGCTTAAAAGAAAAACTTGAGGAAGTATCTACTAAAGCTGATGTTGTTTATGATAAAACTACAAAATAAATTAAAAAATTAATAAAGCAAAATTAGTATATAAATAATTTATAATGTACAAAATTATAAATTTTATAGTAGTAAACTATTAAAGTCTAGGAATATATTTTTTAAGACATGTTCCTAGACTTTTTTATATTTAAACAACAAATCAGCTCCATAACTACTTATGCTTAAATTGTTTTATCCGATGACTATCCTCTCTAATACTCCCATCTTCTTCAAAGTGGAAGTAAAGAGCGGCTATGTCCCTTGATAACCATTTCCTAAGCTTTAGTAGAAGTAAAAACTCCCTCTAAAACCAAGAACTCTGTTTATGTAAACTTTGTAAAATATCCATTAAATAAAAATAATCTCCCTAAATATAAATATGTAAAAAAAGATGACCTCTGTACAATACAAAAATCACCTTTTTCTAGTTTAATTTTAATACGATAAATATCTAATTTTTATACTTTTATTAAAAAATTAAAATTCTAAAATATAGTCATAGCTATTTTCATAAAAGAATAATGTAAAAAATTAGTTGGAATTCCTACTAAAAATGATGAAATAGGAGTTACCACAAATATCAATAGAATAATCATTTGATATCTATAAATTACATCAGATATTTTATAAAAAGTCTTAGGCCATAAATCTCTCAATATGTCAAAGCCATCAAGTCCTGGTATAGGCATTAAATTAAATATTGCTAGCATACAATTTATTCTAACTATATAGTTCAATATTAAACCTATTATACCACCTAAGGAAGTTATATCTCCAAAGTTCACTAAATTTAACTTTAACAAGAAAGCTGTTAATAATGCAAATAAAAATGCTGTAATTACATTTGCAGTTACCCCTGCTACAGAAACTTTTATCTCATCTTTATATCCTCTTTTTAATGCACTTGGATTAATTTGTACTGGCTTTGCCCATCCAAATCCAATTAATAATATCATTATAAAACCTATAATGTCTATATGTGAAAAGGGATTTAATGTTAATCTTCCTTGAAATTTAGGAGTTTTATCTCCTAATTTGTCTGCTACATAGGCATGAGCAAATTCATGTACTGTAAGGCCTACTAATATAGCTGGTATTATTAGTATTTTCGAAAGTATTCTATAGTTTAAGTCCAAAAAACTCATCCTCTCCTAAAATTGAAACTTCAAAACAATTATAGCAAATTTAAATAAATACAACAATTAAATAAATATTAATATAAAATAAATAGATATTCATATATATACATTTATTTTTTATATCTTAAAAAATACTTTTTAAGTTTTCATCCTTAGTTAATTTTAGTATTCCTACTACAAAGAAAGCTAATGCAAATAAAATTACTATACCAAGATATGAAATAACCTCATTAAAACTTTTTCCTTGCTGAAGAGAATCTATAGTTTTAAGCACCCATGTTTGAGGAAATATATTAGCTAATTTTTGCATGAAACTTGGCATCATGTCTAAAGGCCAAAAACATCCTGATAGCATACAAGTAGGTGTTATTAGTATATTAGATAAATAGGATGATTGATTAAGACTTTTGGAAAAGGCTGCAATGATTATTCCAAAGCCAATGGATACAAATCCAAAAGAACACAATATTATAAACATTATACTTGTATCTATATAAAAATTAAGTTTCAGAACATATATGGACATAAATAGAATCACAAATATCTGTATTAAAAAAATCACAAAGTTAGCTATTACATTAGCTATTATATATTTGCTTTTACTAGTATTAGAACAAAATATTCTATAGTATGTTTTATTATATTTATCCTTTAATATAAAAGATGAGGCTGTACTAGAAGCTATTAGCATAAATACAAGTAATAATCCTATGCTTTGCTTTGTTACAGATTTAGTTTTAGTTTTGTCTCCTATAGCTTTATAATTAAGCTTCAAATCTTGCTTTTTATATCCATCATATATAGCTTTAAAATCTTTTTCATTTTTATTAGATGCCACACTTATATTATTAAGAGTATCTATATAATAATTTAAATAATTTTTAATCCAAGAAGTAATATCTTCTCCTCTAACAGATATTATATCCAATTTTTTAAAATTTCCATCTATTATATCTTTATTAAAATCCTTAGGAATAACTACTACACAATCTACTCTTTTATCCAGTAATAATTTATTCATATTATTCTTTGAAATTTTAACTACAACAAAATTTTTCTTGGCATCTATTGACTTTATCATGTCTTTAGATAAATAGGATTCATTTAAATCTACTACTCCTATTTTGCTATAAGAATTTCCTGAAGCATTTAAAAATAAAGCTATAAATACAGCTAATAAAGGAAGTAATATAAAAGTTATTATATTAGATTTTTTTCTAAAAGTTCTTTTTAGAATACTTTTGGTTAATAAAAATATTTGTTTCATTTTATACCACATCCTTTCTTGGGAATAATATAGCAATTAATAAGAATAAAACTCCTGCCCCTAGGTTGATTAACATAGTTGTTCCAAATATACTCAGATCGTTACCAAAAATAATCTTAAATATGGCATCGTTGCTCCATTTAAGTGGTGATATATTTGATGCAGAATTTAACATTTTACTGCCTATTGTATCTAAAGGTATATAACCTCCACCAAGAAAAGTTAAAACAGGTACAAACATATATATAATGATAGACATAACCCCTTCATTTTTTATAGTATTAGCTATACATACTCCTGCAGATACTGCCATAAATATTAAAGATGCTACCACAGAAATCAAAGCTAATTTATTATTCCCCCAATTTGTTCCTAAAATATATTTACTAAATAAATATATTAGAAAGCTTTGAAAGGCTATTACTAAAAAAGAAGCTAATATTTTTGAAAATAATATTTTTAAAGGTGATGTATTACTACAAATTAATCTTTTGTAAGTCCTTCTTTTTATTTCACTGGCAATACTCATAGCCCCAACTGCAGTTCCATATAAAATAGTCATAGTAAGCATAGTAACAGCATAATAATCTATTCCTCTTGGCGAATTTTTGCCATCTATTGTTTTTGTATTTACAAAATTAGGTGAATTATCTACTTTTATTTTAGACAATGCCATTGGATTTTTTGAGGATACTTCCTTTGTCATATTTACTTTATCCACAAAAGTATCTAACAACGTACTAACTAATTGAGAATTAAATGCTCTCACATTATTTTCATAAATATATATTTTTTTATCATTTGGAATTTTTATATACACATCAGCTTTTCCATTACTTATTTTTTCTAAAGCATCTTTTTCTTCTTTAGTTTCTTTAAAATTAACCTTCATGTTTTTTTGAATCTCTTTAGTAAAATCTTTAAAGTTTTTATCTATTTTTACATCCTTATTTATAGAATACATAACATTAATCTCTGGAATATTAATTGTAGATGCAAAGTTTCCTGAAAAAACCGTTCCTAATATGGTAATTAAAAGCATAGGAAACAACGTCATTAAAAACATAGCTTTTTTATCTCTGAAATTTTCAAGTATTTCTTTTTTTAATATATTTAATATCTTCATAGAGTTCACCTCTAATCTCTTAATTTTTTGCCAGTTAATTTAAGGAATATAGTTTCTAAATCACTATGTTTATTCTCTATATTTTTTATTTTTATTTTATTGTTTAAAAAGTACATTATTATATCATCCAAATTATCAGAGGACTTATTTGTAATTTCAATAGTATTTTCTTTAATATTAACCTCCACTACACCTTCTATAGATTTTAATGCTTTTATATTTACTTTAGTTGAATCTTTAATATTAATTACAACCATATTTAAATCAGAGTATTTTTCTACTAACTCATCTTTTTTGCCCTTAGCTATAATAGTTCCTTTATCAATAATGGCTATATCTGTACATAACTGCTCTACTTCTTCTATATAATGACTTGTGTATATTATTGTACAGCCTCTTTCATTTAGTTTTTTTATAGATTCTAAGATATGATTTCTTGATTGAGGATCAATTCCCACGGTAGGCTCGTCCATTATTATAAGTTTAGGTTGATGTACTAGAGCACAGGCAATATTTAATCTACGTTTCATACCGCCGGAAAATTTATAAGGAAAATCCTTTGCTCTATCTAATAAGCCAACAAATTCTAAAGTTTCCTTTGCTCTTTCTTTTAGTTCTTGTCCTCTCACACCATAAAGTCCTCCAAAGAAAGCTACATTTTCATAGGCAGTTAGATCCTCATATATAGCTATGTCTTGCGGAACAATACCAATATTATTTTTTAAATCCTTAGCTTTATTGTCCATTTTCTTACCTAAAATAAATATCTCACCCTTAGTAGGAGTTAAAAGTCCACAAATCATATTTATAGTAGTACTTTTTCCTGCCCCATTTGGCCCTAAGAATCCAAAGACTTGTCCTTCTTTAACAGTTAAATTTATATTATTAACAGCAGTATTATTCTTAAATTTCTTTTCAAGATTTTTTATTTCTACAATATTCATAAAGTCATCTCCTTTATATATCTTCTGTAGTAACCATGCAAAGTAAGCATTTATGTTATAGCAGCATATACCATACTTTATGAACTTATCCTATATTAACCATATAAAATAAGCATTTATAGTATTTTATATATAGACTACTGCTCTAATACTTCCATTTTATTAAAAGTGGAAATATAAAAATCAGCTACGTACTTAGCCAATCATTTCCAAAGCTTTAGATGGCGTAAAAAGTGATCGCATACTTGGCTAACCATTTCTTAAGCTTTAGATGGCGTAAAATCTCCCTTTAAAACAAATAACTCTATTTATTCTTTAAAAGCTATTACAAATGAATACAATAAATATAGAATAAATGTAAGAATTATAGAATTACTGTAAATCATTATACAAGATCCAATAATATTTAAAGCAAAGGCCCAAATTCCATATATTAAAGCCTGCTCTTTATTTTTCGTAAAAGCTAGTTTACTTACTGAGTATAATATTGCAATACCCAAAATAGAATACATAACTGATACTTTTAAATAATCATTAATTACATAGAACATTACATAGTAATAAAGTAATATTTCAAAAACAGTATACATTATTGGTTTAAGTATTCCTGTATAAAAAGGATATTTTTTATTAAACTTTACCCATGACACATTGCTCATTTCTTTTCTACTATCTTTTTTCATTAAATATGAAACAACAACTATAATCATAAAAAAGCTTATTTCTAAAATTCCTATAAAAGATAATATTATTAATATAAAAGACTTAATTATATTTGTTTCTGTATATAAACTATAGTTTTTAACAATCCCCCTATAAAAAAAGCATGCTATAGGTATTACACCAATAATTAATAAATGTACATATTTCATTAAACACCAACAATTAGTTGGTGATGTCCCTATAGCTCCACTTAAATTTAAACATAATTTTTTTGTGAATTTAAATTTTTTATAGTTAATATTCATAGGTAAATAAAGTATTACTATGTATATAGTCATCAATAAAAATACTAAAATTTTAAGATATAAATTCATAAGTTTATCAACCTTTCAAGAGAATAGCTATATTTTCTAGAGAGTGAGTTATTATTGGAACTATTATATTAAATCCACTAAAATAAAATAAAGCTCCATAAATCAGACCTGCTACCATTTTTTGGGAAAATACCTGTTTACCTAAAAATATATGGTTTAAGGCATATACAAAAGATGTAATAATTAAAACTATAGCTATATTCATCTTAAAATCTTTAAATAAAATATTAAACCATAATTGCCTATATGCAAATTCTTCACAAATTCCTATAAAAACAGATAATATAATCACATTAATATTAGTTTTTGTAAATACTAATGATATTTTAAATTTTGGAATAGTTTTATTAGAAATACCTAACATAATATACCCTACAGCTATTTCCGAAATTATAGTTATAGGTACAAACATAACGGCAATAATATACCCATAGTAATTATTATCTATATTTATATAAAATCTTTCCTTGGAAATAATAAATATACTTGTAAGTATTATAGTATAAATTATAGCTAATGCTTTAAAACTTCTTTTTAAAGATTCATTATAGGATTTTTCATTATTTAAAAATAACTGAGCTAATACTATTGGATTAAATGTAACTAATAATATTAATAAATTAAGGCATTGGGTGCGGATATTCATTAATCACCCCTCCATATTTTTTCATTCTTGGATGGTTTTCAAAAGGAAACTCCGGTATACACATTTCAATTAATTCCGGAATCATAGCTCTCATAACATACCATCCCTTGTCCCTAGTTTCTGGTGGAGTTAAATCTAAATATACTGCATATTCACTTATATCCTTTAAATAATTTAATAAAGTTTTTATTTGCTCATCTACACCTTTTATATTTAATTTATTTAAAGAACTTAGAGTAATTTCATCTCCTATAAAATCTTCTATTAATTTATTTTTTTCTTCAATTTTATTTGGAAGAGAATAATATAGCACATTTGAATCTAAATCTAAAAATTTATGATCATCTTTTATTACATTATTTAACATATCTTTGTTGTAAATTGCATTAAAATATGCACCATAGGATATTGAAGCTGCTTCCATTATCCCTCTAGTTAAAGCATGAGAAGCATCCAGTCCCCCTTGTATACCAAATAATAAATAAGGAAGTTTATTATCCTTTCTTCTTAAGAAAACCCCAAAATTATGTATAGGACATTCCTCCAAAGACATATATAAAGGTATTATTTCATAGGGAGACTTTTCTCCTAAATTTACATCTTCTAAAACTTTAAGCACATTTTCATCATCTATTTTCACTAAAGAACATTTTCCTTTTGTATGCCAATTAATCATAAAAGAATCAATTTGAATATACTCAACTAAAGCATTTAAAAGGGCTTTCTTTAAACTTTTATGTGCTGCTGTTCCTGTACTAAAGGATGGTATAAAAGTCATCTCACCTTTATTTTTATCCTCTTCATAGCCTACAAACATCATCTTTGCTGGTACATATATTTCTTTACCTTTTTTTAATAGTGAAGGACATTTAATCCATCCTATTATGTCATCTTCCTCTACTTTTTTATCACAAATAGACACATTTAATTCCTTAGCTTTCTTTATTTGATTTTCTGTGAATACGTCTATATATTTTAAGGGCATGACTTTATTGTTTTTACTTAATTCTTTATAACTTTCATATACAATTTTATCTTTTAATAGTGTTGGTCCCATAATACTAGAATATCTTTCTATACTTTCACCGGTATATTTAATTAAAGCTTCCTCGTAATGAGATCCATAACCCATTATGTGATATTGCATGGACACATCTTTATTAAATACTTGTTTATGATAATCTGGCATATTTCCTGTTATGCTTTTTAAAGACACATCACTATTAAAGTTAACTACAGGCATACATGCAGCCTCTAATATACCACTTTGATTTCCTGCTAATGATTTAAAATTCTCTAATATATTATTAAAACTTGGGGAAAATTTTATCATGTTAAAGCCTCCTAGTTAAGAATTAATATCTTCTAAAATTCCATCCACAATATTCCTAGTAGATATGTTTATTTCTTTCAATTTAGCCTTTGATATATTTCCGCAAGCTGGGCAAAATGGAACTCTCAATAGGTCTTGAGATTGTATTTCTAATGTTGGAACAAATATACTAAGTACTCTACCTTCAATTTTGCAGGTATTAAAATTGTTTATTAAAAATCCTTCAGATATGACCATGTTAGTCATAATATTTAATAAGGGAATTATGGATTTGTGAGATTTATCACTAGGTTTAAAATCACTTTCTATAAATTTGTGATATAACACATGATCTTCAAGTCTTGATAAGATTCTTTGTTCAAAGCACTCTAAACAGCCAGTTTTAGGTGGTAATGTACTTAAAATAGTTATAAAAGGTCCATCAATAAAAGACATAATAATAGGTTTTTTTAGTTCTATAGATACTCTATTTATATTTCTAAATAAATTCATGTTAATATGACTCATGCATATTAGTATAGCCGAATAATCTTTTAATTGATTTTTTATATCCTCTATATTAGATTTTTTTTCTAGGGCATCTAAATTTGATGTCAAATCTTTAGAAATTATATTATCTATATTTTCTTTTGAATATAAATCTAAATTTGTATTCATCCCATCGGATAAATTTTTAGCAGTTTGTTTTGCATAATCATTATCTGATATAAATAATAGCTTTTGATTATTTTCTTCCTTTTTATTAAGATTATAGCTAAAATCTCCTAATAACACTTTAGACATTGCAAAGTCATTATCTTTTTCATCTTCACTACATAACATACCAGCTTCATTTAAGGAATCTATAATACTAATTAAATTATTTTTTTCTTCATTGTTTAATTCATATCCATCTAAATCCTTTACTGATATGCCCTTATTGTTTTTTAGATTATCAATAACTTTTCTAAAAGACTTTGTAAAATTTTCTGTTTCAGCGCTCAAGTCTAAAACCGCTTCATTGTAATTCCAAAGTCCACTTCTAAATCTTATTTCATTTTCACCATTATCGTATATTCTTAAATTATTACTTAATCTATATATAGTGTTATTTTTCATAAATTAATCCCCCTGTTCCCAGCCTACAACAGTCATATGTACTACGTGTTTTAATACTCCATCTATATCTAAAACCTCTTCTATGTATTGTTTTTCATATCCCCCTATGTCACAAGCCCCATAACCTAAAGCTGTAGACACAAGTTGCAGATTTTGAGCCATCTCTCCTGTCTCAATTAAGGCATATGAAAATCCAGCATCACCATATTTTCTTGAGTTTTTTAAGAAATTATATACATAAAAAACAATTAGATTCGCATTTTCAGCATTTAGAACTCCAAATTCTGCAAAATTGTCTACCTTTAAAAGTTCTTTATTTACTTCAATAGGTTTTAGACCATGAGAATAAGGATAGTATGTATATATTCCATCCTTTAAGTCTTTTATGTTCTTCATATATACATATAATTGTATAGGATATAACCCTCCTGCAGATGGATTAGCTCGTAGTTTAATTTTCTTTTTATTACCTTCAAGATTATATGGTTCTACTTCATCACATATACCTTGGGTATAATAAAATATATTTGCCACATCATTTAAAGACATAGATTTACTAGAATATCCTCTGACACTACGTCTAGATTTTATAGCCGTACTTAAACCTACTCTTATATTTTTAGAAGGTGGAAGTTCTATAACGTTTTGTCCATCTTCTTCCATATCCAAATTTACAAAGGTGAGAGCAGCATCCTTCTGAAAAAAACTTGAAACTCCCATTCTAAAACCTAAATTATCATTATTAGTTCTATAATTTAAAAGATATTCTTCACTTAAAAATCTGTTATCTTTAGAGTACAAGCTCCCCTTTATTATTGTATCTGGAGTTTTAATCACAGTACTATCGACATAGGGTGATATACTAGAATACTGAGTATTAAAATGAACAAGCATCTTATTTCCTATATCAGTATTTCTTTGCTTTTTTACTTTTTGTTTTTTTAAGTTTTTTAATAACATTTTTAGCTCCTTGTTTATATTTTTAAATGTTAAATAGAAATTAAATATTTAAATGATATTAGCCAGGTGATAAAATAATATTAAATTATAATCACCTGGCTACCTGGGTTTAAATTATTATTAGATAATTGAACTGTGAAAGATGCTTGTACAAGATAAAATTATTAATTTCCACCTTGTCCAGCAGCTGCTCCGCCACCTGTTGAAGCTGAACCGCCACCTACACTAACACTAACGCAACAACAACAAGAGCAGCAGCAGCAACTTCCTGGAGCCACAGTAACCTTATTATTACTGTTATTAGTGGTTGTCAGTACGTGTTCATTAAATTTTAACATATCTTTCACCCCTTACTATTAAATATTAAATTAAATGACATTTAATATTTAATTTAATACTTCTTTATATTTATAATATCGAATAGCTTTATATATAATTTATACTTTTTAACAATTTTGTAAAAAAAATAACCAAATTTGTTATATGTTTTATAAAAAATTGGATCTATCTTATTATTTATACTAATAAATTCATCTTATCAATAGAATTACACAAAAGAGGTTGTCTCAAAATATATTTTATTTTGAGACAACCTCAAATTTATTATACCCAACAATCTTTTTTAATTATTTTCATATACATTTAAATTTTATATTATTATTTAAATTTGGTTTTTACTAATTTACCATCACTAATAGAAGCTACTCCATCTATATACATCTTCATCATAACTCCAGAATACTTTGTTTCTTTTCCTGTGCTTATCTCTTTTATAACACCTTTTAAGTCATCATTTACATATACACTTCCTAGTGGTGAAACATAAATATCTTTTACTTTAGCTCCATTAGGTATGTCTAATGCTTTCCAAGTAGATGTGTTATTTTTTACATTACCATAATAAATTTTTACTACTTCGTCTTCCTTTAATTCTCCTATATATACATTATCGTTATCATCTATAGATAACAATTTTGGTGATGTTACTCCTCCTATATTTATAGATGATTCATTATGTGTAGCAAAAATCTTTTTATTTATTTTATCTTCATAAATTAATATATCTTCATGAGGAATTATATTCATATCCCCAACTGCCTCTGTCATTATGTCTATCCTATCTTTTTCTTTCATTATATTAACACTATATAATCTATTATTATTGCCACCTACATTTACCTTAACATATATTAAATTCATAAGTGGTGCTGCTTTTATATCTTCAATTTTAGCACTTGAACTTTCAAAATTGAATTCACATATTTTATCCTTTTGATCTTTATCTACATCATAAGAATTTAGTAATACTTGCCCTTCTTTATTTTCTGCATATATAATTCTATTTCTATCTGAAAGCCATATATATTCTAATTTATCTTTTTTACTATCAAATTCAATATTCTTTTTCTCACCATTTTTAGTACTAATTATATTTAATTTATTATCCTTAAAATAGGAAATATATTTTCCATTAAAGGATACATCTAACTCTTCTACATTTTCTGGTATATTTACATCATAATCTTTATTTTCCGTTCCTGTATTTGTAACTTTTTTAGCCTTTATCCGTGTTCCTCCTGATGCTAAAAAATATTTATCAATATAAAACAATCCTGCAAATTGTAATGTTAATGAAATCATTACCCATAATATTATTTTTTTTACTACTTTCATATTTTCCTCCTAAGGTTCAACATACAAAATAGATGGTACTGATCTTTCTCCTAAAGAATTAGCAGGATTATTTATAACTTCTCCTTCATGATACATTGTAGTTGAAGATCCACCGTCTAAATTTGTAGCAGTATATGCATCATATTGTAACATGATATCTTGTACATCTTTTAATGTAGCTCCTAAACTAGATGCTTGTCTACCATCTATAACCAGCATAAGTATAGCTCCGTCTTCTCTTTGTCCAATAGCAGTTCTAGGCGCCATTCCCCATCCGCCATCTCCAGAAGTTATGGTGCCTTGCCCCTTTACTACTAAGGCTGGTCCAAAAGTTATAGCTTCTTGTACATTTAAATCTTTTAATTCTTGTATACTATGTTTACCTACAACTAAAGCCCCCTTTTTAGTTATAGCTGCTACATCTCCTGTAAATTCTCCTTGCTTATTACTATTATATTTAACTTCACCTTTACTAATTATTACCCCTTCAACATTTCCACCGGTACCTGTCCACTTGCTATTAGCTGATTTATCTGTAAAGCCACCTGCATTAATAGCTGCAACAGCTCTTTTATTTCTTGCTATCTGACTTGTAAGTTCTCCTTGTACTGGTAACTTAGAACTATATCCAACCTTTACCCTAGATGGATCATGAACTACTAACATATATCCTTTGAACTTTTTACCATAACTTATATCATATCTTTCTATTGTACTATCATGTTTGTTTTCAAATTTTAACACAGAGTTCTTATCTTGTTTTATAGTTTGTATAGAATCTTCACCTAATATCTCTTTTATTTTAGCATCTGATAAAAATGTTTTAGCTATATATTGATGTTTTAAAGTAGTCATAGCTGCTCCTACCATAGTCTTTTTAACATTTTTAAAAGGACCATGGAATATTATAAAAGGCGCTGTGGCTGCTGTAAAAAACAATTCAAAAATTATAAAATATAAAAATATTTTAAAAGAAAATTTCTTATTTTTCGACTTTTTCTCTTTATTTTCCATCTAAAAATTCCTTTCTCTTTATTTTACATCTTTCATTATTGTACACTAAATATAAATTTTTTTAAATAGTAAGCTTTATGAAATATTGTAAAACTTCCTAAAATTCATTTTATTTCCCTTTAAACTGCAATATATTTTCCAAATTAAAACTATTTATACATTAACTTACATAAGTGCAATTGTAATAAATTATATCATATAAAATATAGAGGACACCACAAAATATATTTGATTTTGAGGCGCCCTCTACTTACATATAGTATAAAATTATAATCGCTTTGCTCCCTCATAGGCTAATGGTGATCTTTCACATTCATGATCCTTTAATGTTACCTGATAACAAAGTTTGCTTCCTTTCATTTTTTCTGATGCATAACATAAACCATTTGATCTAGAGTCTAAAAACGGTTGATCTATTTGATCTGGATCACCTACTAATATAAGTTTCGTTCCTTGTCCTACTCTAGTTATAACCGCCTTCACCTGCTTTGGTGTTAAATTTTGAGCTTCATCTATTATAACCCAATTTTTCACTATAGATCTACCTCTCAAATAAGCTACTGCTTCTGTAGTTATAATTCTCCTATCAAATAGCTCTTTTATCTTATCATATAATTCTTTTTCATTTTTATATCTTTCCTTTTCATCAGAATCCACTAAAATCTCTAAATTATCAAAAATGGGTCTCATAAAAGGCATTATTTTTTCTTCCTCTGTTCCAGGTAAAAACCCTATATCTTCATCCATAGTTACATTAGGTCTACAGATTAAAATTTTTCTATATCCATCTTCTCCCTCTTCCATAACTTTATGAAGTCCTGTAGCTAAAGAGAATAAAGTCTTGGCTGTACCTGCAGGTCCCTTTACTATAACTAAAGGTGCATTTTTAGAATCTGTTAAAAAAGCTTCTAACATAAACTTTTGTCCTATGTTTCTAGGACTTATTCCTAGAGGCTTGACGTCTTTATAAAAAAGAGGAACAACTTTTTCTCCATTATATCTTCCCAGAGCTGTTTGTTTTGGATTTTCCATAGATTTAATTAATATAAATTCATTTATATTGATATCTGCTTTATAGTAATCATTTTTCTCTTCTGAATAAAAAAATAAGCTCTCTACATCCATATATTTATTTTTATAAAAACTTTCTAAAGTACTGTGAGATGCAAAAGCATCACATCTTCCTTTATATTGACTTTCATATTCTGGTACTACCTTTTCATAAAAATCCTCTACATCTATATTAATAGTATCCGCCTTTATCCTCTCAAAGGTATCCTTTGTAATTAATACTACTTCTTCCCCTTTTTCTTTTAATCCCTTACAAACCTGTATTATTCTGTTATCCGGCTTATTCTTATCCCAAGACGGAGGCAATTTTACATCATAATGATTCATTTCTACTCTTAAAGTTCCTCCACCAGGTAATACTATACCATCTATTAAACTTCCATCTTTTCTTAATTTATCTATTATTCTTGCTGCATGCCTAGCATTAGCCCCTAAATCATAATTATTCTTTTTAAAGCTATCTAATTCTTCTAAAACTACTTCAGGTATAACTACATCATTATCTGCAAAAGAAAATATAGCTCCTGGTGAATACAAAATAACATTAGTATCTAATACATAAGTTAGTTTCAAGTCTACTCCTCCTCTCTTTATATTATTATATTCAGATAAAGTTATAACTTTATTAAATTCTCTATTTTATTAAATTAAAAATATTTATAGACTTTTAATATTATATTTTCTAAATTATTTAATTTGTTATATATATGATTTGAAATAAAAAAATTTTTATATTAACAAAAATCTTTTAAATAAAAAAGGACCTCTATATATCAATAGAAATCCTTTTAAATAAAAATAAAATAAAGAGGCGTAAATAAGAATGTCCCCTATATAATATAATAATAAATAGTAAAAATAGTTTTATTAAGTAGTAAATTATACCGCTTAATAAAACTATACATCACCTCTTAAGACCTGTCAATATTTTTTCTAATCCTTCCTAATAACAATATTAGCAGATGAACCTACTGGCTCACTGGACGAAGAAAATTCCTATAAAATAATAGGTCTATTAAAACTTTTAAATAAAAAAGGAAAAACAATTGTAATAGTAACCTATGATAAAAATATTGCAAATGAATGTAATAGGATTATAAATATTTAAAACTCAATTTCTAATTTTCAACTAAGCAAGCCTTATTAATAATTTATATTAAAAATTCTATATAAAAAACATAATAAAAAGCTACAGTCATTTATATTACTAAATTGTAGCTTTTTGAATAGCTCCCTTTTAATTTGTCTTTATAAAATTTATAAATACTTCTATTCATTGATATTACTAAGTTTGAAATTTATAGGATTTTTCATCAAATCATGATAATTTCAAACTGGTGTAGGAAAAATTCAGGTGACAATATTGTAATTGTCACCCTTTTATTATGCATATTGTTGATAACTTTATGATTAGGATTATTATACCTTGGTATAATAAAAATAAACTAATATACTACATCAATCTATATAATAAAATCATACCAAAAGAACCTTAGATAATAAAATATGACTCTTTTGCTTTGTTAAATTTAGCTCTCTACTCTTGATTTTGTAGGATCACATTCGGGTTTTTTTATGTTTGAAACCATTGAAAGCTTAGTTAAATAGTAACATTCTTCTCTAAACATATGATCGGGTACTAGTGGTACAATAGTTCCAAGTATTTTCTTTTCTATGACACCTTTCTTTAATTCATTTAAAAATTCTTTAAAACAACTCATTGTTTCGTCAGCATTATTATTTAGACTATCAAGTGCTGGGAAATCACAAATACCAGTTCTTGTATAACCATTGTACTCTATAGTCCTTAAGTATAAATTATTAAATTTTTTAGAATATTGATTACTCTTTTTAATCAATTCTTTCTCCGTTATATCAAGACTACTAGCTATATTGGATGCATGACCTGCTCCATCTGGAAGCCATAAAAGATGGAGATGAATAGGTCCTATATTAGATACATTTCCTTTCATTAATTTAGTTAATATAAATATATATTCATCAACTTCGTTAACCATATGATTAATAAATGTAGGTGGCAATGAAATGACAATTTTATCTGTAATCTGCCTATCAATTATATCTAGCTTAAACTCTCTAATTTTCATAGCTGCATTATAGGCATGATTATTTAAAGCGAAAAGCTCTTCTTCTGAAAGTGATTGTTTTGATTTCTTTAATAAATTATCAAATAAATTTTTAAATCTGTTTGCTTCTTCAATAAAAGATTTTTCTTTTGGTGAGAGTGAGTTTAAAATAAATCTAGAATGATCTCCTAAAATCTGTAACCAAAAATGATGCTCAAATAATGTTATTTCTTTAATATTACTAATCTTCAAAGTTACCCTCCAAAATATTTCTAATCTATATTACTTAATATAATATGTTCACAAACAACATTATGTTACTGATATATTTATTATTTATTATACATATTTAATAATGATCAAAGTTATTATATATGTATACAATTTAGTCCTATGATCTTATACTAATTCCTTGGTTACTTCCTTATACTTATATTCTAATGTTCTTTTTAAAAATGAATCTTTAATTCCAAAATCTATCATCATTATCTCCTTCCCCCTTTCTAAGATATAAAAAATCCTATATACTTGCTTTTTATATTTATAAAATATACCCTTATCTATCCCTAGATTCTTTGTTATTTGTCCATTACTTACTTCATTTCTTGCCCTTTCTTCAGCTAATACAAGCTTATCTTTTATCTTAGTTCAATATTTGAATTTTGCCATGAGCTCACTCAACTTTATATTTAAGTATTAAACATCACTGTATAATTTTTAATTCTCTTTCCAATAATATTATTGAACTAATTATTAAAGAGGTGATTTTATGTCAAATTTAAACTCACTAGAATTACAAAATCTTCCTCATCTTATTGGTGCACATGAAACAATAGCAGATAAATTAAATAAAATCAGAGTTAAGCAATCAATAATAATTTACATCAGAAAAGAAGAGGTCTTCTTTACCTCTCTTTAGTTCATCATAATTTTAACATTACGTATTTTTAAGTTCTACACGTTCCCATGTGAGAAAACTTCTATACGCCTCAATCTCTAATCTTAAATTCCTCATACTTTCTATATATACACTGTAATTAGTTTCTGCTATATCCCTTTCAAGTCTTAATTTTGCAATATCTTCTTTTCCTTTAGCTAAGTCATTTATTATTGTTGCTGGCTGATTCTCTAACTGTCTTAATCTTAAAATCTCTTTTCTTAGAGCTATCCTATAGTCATGTTCTGCTCTAGCCTTCTTCACTCCTAAAGCTTTTAATTCTATATTCCCTTTCGTCAGCCCCCGTTGACATGCCCCTATCTTTTCCATTATTTCTATCGGTGTCATATTTCCTCCTTATCATCAGGGATATAAATCCTGTAATTTATTTTAATTTCTCTATAACTTCTTCCGCTTGTACTAGTTCCTATACCACTTGTTTTAAGTCTTTTAATGTAAATGTAGTATTACCTATTTTAAATCTTTTAATCCAAATATAGTATTACATAACGCTTCTTTTTAAAAATCTTCTGGTCTTTTTATAACCCCATCCCCATTTTTGGATCAACTTTTTTGGTGATGTTATGAAGCTACCTCTTGCACCAATTATCAATTCATTCTCTAAGAAAATAATGTTCAGTCATGCCTGTCTTTTTGAAAAAAGCTTCTCTTGCTATAACCAATGCTCTTGTATACTTCTATATAAACTTATCCAGGCTTTCACTTATCTTGCCATATTAATTTCTACTACGGTAGTGTTATCTTTTTAAAAAATCTATTATATCTTTTAAACATTCAATTTGACTTTATGCTTCTTATAAAAGCAACTCTTTATTTATTAACTGTTCTTCTAGTTCACTATAGATTGGACAATCAGATAAATTACTTGGTAGAACATCATATACTTTTTGAGGAACTTCTCTTCTTCCAATAATACTTAAAGCATATTCATCAAATAACTTGTGAATTTTAACAAAAAAATCATCATCCTCTTAAATATTTACTTTTGTTTCTTTATCTATATATGAGGTTGTACCTGCCACTTTATTACCCCTCTTATAATTTTTTATAGTGTATAATTTCTTTTAATTCTTTAGTAATCTTGCAATAATCATATTTACCACATCTAATAAACTCTAATTCACCTTTCATACTTTTTTAACTCTTTATATTTTCATGGATACATTTAATACTGCCATCATCCTAGCTTCACATCCATTATATTCTTCTAAAAAAGATTTAAATAAACTGGTATTGCATAACATTCCTTATTAAAGAAGTCTAAACCTAGAAATACTCCTTTAAGCATTGTTCTTACTACACTCACTTCATTACATTTTTCTATATTTTTAATATCTTTTAATACTGTCATGCAATTTTGTAAAAATCTAGCTTCATTAAATCCTTTTGGTAAAGCTTTTTCTTTAGCCTTTAACAAACTATTTAAATTATTGGGGGATGCCAATGGAAATTTGATTAGAAAGGAAGTTTATATTTGTATTTTTCTAGTGTGGGAAAATATTAATTTTCCATTTTCACTTCTAAATAAGAAATGCTGTAAACATCACTGTTTACAGCATTTCTTCAAATCTGGTAGCTCCTAGGGGAGTCGAACCCCTGATTCCACCGTGAGAGGGTGGCGTCTTAACCGCTTGACCAAGAAGCCTCAATTATTTATTTTCTTTGAACATATATAATTATATTACAGCCTAAATTTTAAGTCAATATTTTTTAGAAATATTTTCTTTTGTTTTTAATTTTTTTATTAAATTATTAAATCTTTTATTTTTACATAACATTTATTGAAGAATATATAGAAGTACCTAATACTCATCTTATAATTTCTCATAAGTATACTTTGTTTATACAATTTGATAATTTTTTATACTTTCATAAAAATTAATCTTCTATATTTATTACTCTCTGATAAATAATAATGTTCAGATGGAGAAAAATAATTATTCTAAGCAAACTCCATCTGAACCTAAAACTACTTAACTAAAACTATATAAATATAATTAAATATTTTTCTTTAAAATTATTCGTTCCTATCCTTCTTTAGAAAGTTATTATTTTAGTAAATTCTTATTTTAGTATTCTTAATGCATTTATTACTGCTATTAAAGCCACACCTACATCGGCAAAAACAGCCATCCACATAGTACTTTTTCCCATTACAGCTAGAGCTAATACTGCAAACTTGATTATTAAAACTATAATTATATTTTGCCATACTATTTTATGAGTTTTTCTAGCTATTTTTATGGCATCTACTAATTTTGATGGTTCATCAGACATTAAAACTAAATCAGATGCTTCTATGGCTGCATCAGATCCTAAGCCTCCCATGGATACCCCTATATCTGACATAGCTAATACTGGAGCATCATTTACTCCATCCCCTACAAAAACAATTTTCCCATCTTTAGATGTTTTGGACTTTAAGGATTGCATCTTTTCTACCTTTTCCTGTGGTAAAAGTTCTGAGTATATTTCATCCATTCCTAGAAAAGTCCCTATATTATTAGCTGTAGATTTTCTATCTCCTGTAAGCATAGCTGCTTTTTTTATACCTATATCTTTTAATGATTTTATTGTTTCTTTTGAATCTTTCTTTATTTCGTCGTTTATAACTATATAACCTATATACTTATCTTCTAATGCTATATAAAGGATTACTCCATCCTCTTGAGCTTTTTTATAGTTAATATTTAATTCTTCCATTAATTTATTGTTACCAGCATAAACTTTTTTGCCATCAATATAAGCAGTTACACCTCTTGCAACTATTTCTTCATAACCTTCTATTCTTTTATTATCTATGGTTTTTTCATAATACTTTAGTATAGATTTTGCGATAGGGTGATTAGAATAACTTTCTACATAAGCAGCATATTCTATTAATTCTTCTGTATTTACTCCTTCTTCTGAATCAATTTTTGATACTTTAAACACACCTTTAGTTAAAGTTCCTGTTTTATCAAATACTATTGTATCTGCATCATTTAGAGCTTCTAATGCTGTTCCTGCTTTTATTAAAACACCTTTTTTAGATGCCCCTCCAATACCAGCAAAGAAGCTTAAAGGTATTGATATTACTAAAGCACATGGACAAGATACTACTAAAAATACAGCTGCTCTATAAATCCATTTAGATATATCTGGATCTTTTAGTATTAGTGTAGGAATTACTGCTAAAGCTAAAGCAGCAAAAACAACTACAGGAGTATAATATCTGGCGAACTTTGTTATAAATTTTTCTGTATTTGCCTTAGTAGCTGATGCGTTTTCTGTTAATTCCAATATTTTGGACACTGTAGATTCTCCAAAGGTTTTTGTAACTTTTATTTTTATAACACCATTTTTGTTTATATATCCACTTAATACATTACTATCTTTTGAAACTTCACTTATTAAAGATTCACCTGTTATAGCTGATGTATCTACAAAAGATTGTCCTTCTACAACTATACCATCTAGAGGAATTTTTTCTCCTGGTTTTACCATTATAATATCATCTATATTAATATCTTCTGGAGAAACTACTTCTATATCTTCACCTCTAACTAAATTGGCATAGTCAGGTCTTATATTCATAAGTGCTGTTATAGATTTTCTAGATTTATTAACAGCTTTATCTTGTAAGAACTCCCCTACTTCATAAAATAGCATAACCGCTACTGCTTCTGGATACTGTTTTACTCCTATAGCCGCTACAGTTGCAACAGCCATTAAAAAGTTTTCATCAAATACTTGTCCTTTAGATATATTTCTTATAGAACTTAATATTACCTTACCTCCAATTAATACATATGAAGTTAAATATAGACCTATAGACAAAGTTTCTTTAGATTTCAATACGGTAGCTAAAATTAATAAAACCACTCCTGAAATAATTCTTATAAGAGTCTTCTTTTCTAACTCGTCACTATCTTCTCCATCATGACTGTGTCCATGACTATGATCATGATTATGCTCATAACTATTTTCTTTTTTATCTAATTTTAAATTTTCCTCTTTATTATTCTGCATCTTTAAATTACTACTATTTTTAACAGGGGCATGCACTACCGTTCTTTTTAAATTTTCTTTATCTACTACCTTTACCCCGGGTTCTATTCTATCTACTATTTCTTGTATTGTTTTTATAATGCTATCTTTATGAGTTTCTTCTAAGTTAATAATTAAAGTTGAATTATTAAAATTATAGTTAGCTTCCTCTATTATATTTAGCTTTTGCACGGCTCGTTCTATTTTTGTTGCACAATTGGCACAATGTAAGCCTTTTAAAAGCAATTTCTTTTTTATAATCATGATCCCACCATCCTTCTAAAATAGTTATTAAAAAATCAAAATTTCTAAAATTACAATAAAATATTAAACTTAATTTTATCTATGCATTATGTGTTCTAGTCCTTGCTTAAATACATTCTCTACATGTGAGTCATCTAATGAATAATAAACAACTTTACCCTCTTTTCTAAATTTTATAAGTCTAGCTGTTCTTAAAACTTTGAGTTGATGAGACACCGCTGATTGCGTCATATTAAGAAGATTTGAAATATCACATACACACATTTCTGATGATGATAATGCATATAAAATTTTTATTCTAGTCGGTTCTGATAGAACCTTAAAAAAATCTCCTAAGTCTTGCGCTTTATCTTCTTCTATCATATTATCTTTAACCTTATCTACTACATCATGATGAATTATATTGCATGTGCAAGTATCTATCTGTTTTTCTTTATCCATATTTGCATTCTCCTTTATCTCTATCTTAGTTAATATTATATGTGAACGTATGAATAATTGTTCATATGTCTAAGTATAATGTATCATATTTATTTTTAAATTACAATATATTTTTAAAAAAATTACTATTTTTTCTACACATAAAAAAAATCTATAATCAAATAATAATACCGAAATAAATTTTTTTAAAATTTGTAGGAGGTAATTTAATATGGATCATAATAATAGTATAGGATGTAGTGTTCATGAATGTAAATATCACGCTCAAAATATAGACTATTGTACACTAAACAAAATCCAAGTAACTAAGCATACACATGAAGCTGAAAGTGTTGAATCAACAGATTGTGGAAGTTTTGAATTTAAACACTAATTTAATATAAAATATAAGGGTTTATATTAAAAAATTTTAATATAAACCCTTATTATTTTCTCAATTAATAATTAATCTTACTATTTTATTTTTAAAAAGCTGCTGCTTTAAAACCTCCACCTTGGCATTCCGTAGTATTAGATACGGATATCAATGCATGTTCATCAAAATCTTCTATTATTTTTTTAGCTTTTACTATCTGTTGAGTAGTCATTATACAATATATTATTTTTCTTTTTGCTCCAGAATAAGCTCCTTCACCATACATAATAGTTGCACCTACCCCTAATCTTTCCACCAGTTGTTTTTTTATTTCTGCGTCATGGTCTGTTACAACAAATAGTATCTTCTTACCATCAAAACCTTCTATAACTTTTCCCATAACCTGTGACTTTACAAACATAGATATCATTGTATAAACAGCTACTTCGAAACTTCCTATTAATGCTCCTATAGTAACTACTACACAGTTTATCATAAAATCTATAGTTGATATTTTTATTCCAAATTTTCTTTTTACTAAAACAGATATTACATCTGTTCCTCCTTGTGAAGCTCTATTTCTAAATATTAATCCCATACCAGCTCCACTCAAAACACCACCACATATACAAGAAATTAAAATATCATTCATAGCGTAAAAGTCCATATAATTTCTACTTAAAATTAAAAATGAAGACATACTTATCATTCCAACAAAGCTAAAAATACCAAAGTCTAAATCCACTTCCTTAAAAGCTATAAGGAATATAGGTATATTTATAAGAAGGATATAATATCCTGATTGTATATCAGTTAAATATTGTAACATTATTGCAATACCAGCAACTCCACCACTTAGTAATTTATGTGGTATAAGAAACATATTAACCCCTATGGCATATATTAAACTTCCCATCATCACTAAAAGTAATCTTTTTACATTTTCTTTTTTAAAATGCATAATAAATAAAAACCTCCAAAATAAAATTAAACTTATTTTTTACTATAACATACATATTTATATGTTTATTCTTTTAAAAAATATTTTTATTAGTAATTATTTTTAGGTAAATGAATAATTAATTTTTAAATATTCATTTATTGGGAAATTTAATATATTACCCGCTGTCAAACATAACCTTAACACCCCATTTATTTCTTTCTTAAGCTACTTTGTATTGCGCAGCAATTATATTTATATTTTTATTTTCTTTATTTTTATAAACTATATTGTGCTAAGTTTTTATATTATTAATATCGACTATGAAACATATTGAATGAAAACTTGCATTTTTATCAAAAAAATCTAATATATATTTTTTTAAATTCATAAATTAAAATTTTATTTTACAAACATTTTAAAAAAATGAATAAAAACCTTCTTTTTATTTAATATATAAATATTTTCATAATGTGTCAACCTACTATTTATCAATAGATTCTAGTTTCGTTAATAATATGTTACTATATTTAATCATATCCCAATTATATAGCAATGAAATTTTTATTTCATTTCTTTTTTGATGAAAATTATGCAAATGTTATATATTTTTTTAGTTTCTATACATTTTTCATTAACTATGAACGTTTCATGTATATATTTTATATAAGTTAACTCTATAAAAATACTTTATAATTTAATTAAAATATAGATAAGATTTTTTAAGGCCCTTTTACTCACTTGATGAATCAAAAAAATAAGATGTTTCATAATAAAATCTATTTTGAAACACCTTATTTTTTAAACTATATTCACTTAATAAATAGTTAATTATAATTTAAATCCAAATATGTACCAAGGACCTACTCCCACATCTACGCCATTATTTTTTTGTTCTATTAAAAAATCTCTACTTTCTTCTTTAGACATTAACATAACCTCTATATCTTCTGAAGGTTCTAGTTCTTGCTTAGGATTTTTATTTAATTCATCATTTTCATCAATCTCCATTTGAACTAATATAGTATAATCTGTTAATAAAGCTGGGTTAGGTCTTATCTCTGGACTTATGTCTATAACCCTACCCACATAGCCTGTTTCTTCTTTTAATTCTCTTTTAGCCTCTGCTTCAACATCTTCTTGTTCTAATAATCCAGCAGGAAATCCTATAACATAATTATCTATAGCTGGTCTATATTGTTTTATAAATACATATCGCTCCGTTGGAACTAATTTTGCCACAATAACCACTGCTTTAGTCGTATTGGTTCTCTCTACTGCTTCCCATTTTAAAAGCTTTTCTTCATTATTTAAATAACTTATTTTCTTAAAACTTATCCATTTACCTTCATATAATATTTTCTCTTCTAATTTCTTCATCTAATTACCTCCATAAATTATCTACTACTAGCTATACTCTATTTTTATTTTACTTCCACCCTCTCCTGGTACCGCAGGATCTACTATAAGCTTTATTGGTACTCTATTTTTAAGTTCCTCTACATGACTTATTATTCCTACACTTAATCTATCACTTCTTAAATTTTCTAAGGAAGTCATAACTGTATCTAAAAGCTCACTATCTAAAGTTCCAAATCCCTCATCTAAAAAGAAAAATTCTAAAGGGGAGCTTCCTTTTAGTTGTATCTGTGAAGATAGCGCCAAAGCTAGTGCCAATGATGTTAAGAAGGTTTCCCCTCCAGACAAAGTATTTGTAGGTCTTATACCCCCTCCATTAAAGTCATCCCTCATAGTAAAGTTTCCATTACAATCTAATTCTAATGCATATCTTCCTCTCGTTATATCCTTAAGTCTTTTAGAAGCTTCAAAAACTATATACTCTAACTGATTCATAGCCACAAACTCTACAAATTTATTTCCCTGAACTAATTTATCTATATCTTCTAATAAAGCCTTTTTATGAGCTACCTTTTCTTTTTCATCTAATAAGTTCTTTAATGACTTTATATTATTTTCCATATCACTTATAAGCTTTTCTTCTATTACAATATTCTTAATTATATCTTCTAGCTCTTTTTCCTTATTTTCTTTTTTAAGCCTTATATCTTTCCAACTTCCTTCCTCTATCCTTTCCCCCTTCAATTTTTTATTTACTCTTTCTATATTTATATTCAAACTATTATACTCTTTTTCAAATTCTTCTATCTCTTTTTCTAGCTCTTTTATTTCTTCTTTACATATTAACATTAATTTTGCATCTTCTAAAGTATGGAATTTATTTTCCTCTAAGACCTTATTTAACTGAATATATTTTTCATTATGAAGTTTTTCTAAGTTAATTTTTATTTGTTCTTTACTTATTTTATTTTTCCATAATATTTCTCTGTTTTTACCTTCCAACTCTAACTTAGATTTTAAGATTTCTTCTTTTTCCTTTATATTTCCTATGGATTTTTTTACTTGGTCTAAATGTTCTATAGAAATCTCTCCCACATTTAATTTTTTTATTTCCTCCTCTTCTTTGTCTATAAAATTTTTCTTTTCTTTTCCCGCTTCTATTATTTTGCCTAGCTCTATTTCCATAATATTTATCTGTTTAATTGTTTCTTCTCTTTTATTATTTTCACTCTCTAAAATTTCTCTTTCATTTTTTATAACCTTATTATATTCCTCTATTTTTTTATCAGAAGCTCTAACTCTACTTATTTCTTCTTCCACATTAGAAACTTTAATTTCTTCTTTTAAATTTAAATATTCTTTTTCTTTTTCCTTAAATAATATTTCTCTTTCTTCCATGTCCTTTTTTATAGAAGCTATTAATTCTTTTTCCTTTGATATAGCTTCATGATTTTTAGCTTCCTCTTTATCTATATCGTTTTTTTCTTTTTGTAGCTTGTTTATATTTTCTTCTAATATTAATTTTTCTTTTTCCCAGTCTTTTATATTTTCATTTAATTTTTCAAAATCATTTTTTTCTTTTTGTAGTTCTCCCCTTAAATCCTCTAAGTTTCTACCTTTTAATTGCTCTTTTAAATTTTCTAATTCCTCTAATATTAATTCTTCTTCTTTTTCCACAGAAATTAAAAGTATATTTTTTTCTTTTTCTTCTATTTTTATATTTTCTAATTTTTTAAATGCATTTCTATGATCTTCTTTTAGAATTTCTAATTCTTTTATATCAACCTTTTTAGCTAATTTAATATGATGCATAGATCCACATACAGGACAAGGTTCTTGATCCTTTAAATTAGTAGCTAATATGGAGGCCATATCCATTTTTTCTATATCTTTTATTTTTTCCTCTAGACTTACAATTGTTTCTTCTTTAAGCTTTAATATTTCTAATATTTCTTTATGCTGTTTTTCTAAATTTAATTTTACTACTTGTTTTTCTTTTAAATTTTTTTCTAATTCCTGTTTTCTATCATTTATTTTATTTAAATCATTAAAAATTTCCATTAATTTATTTATATAATCTTTTTTATCAAGCAAAATATCATTGTTACCAGGAGAGTTTTTTATTAAATCTTCTCTTTTGCCTGAAACATATTCTAATTTTTTATTTATATCTCTTTGTGTTTCTAATGTATCTTTATACTTTAATTCATACTCTTTTAAGCTCTTTATTTTTATATTTATTCTTTCTGTTATATTGCAAACTTCTAAATTTAATCTTTTATATTCTTTATCTATTTCATATAGTTTTTGTATCTTTTCTCTTCTGTCTCCATCTATTTTTAATGAATTTATTTCTTCTTCTTTTAATTTTACTTCCTTAGAAATCTTATTTATATTTTCCTCTATATGCTTTTTATCTATATTTTTGTTTCTTATTAAGCTTTCCTTTTCCTTATATTTTTGTACTAAATCTGCTCTTTCCCTTTTTATAACTTCAACCTTCTTCTTTATTTCTATAGCCTGTAGTAAATTATTTTCTTTCTGCATTAATAAAGGTATTTTTTCTTCTTTATCCTCTGATGCTTTCTTGTATTCTTCTTCTATATTTTTTAAATTTAAATCTATATTTCTTAACTGCTCCATTGCAGTTTGTAATTCCTCTTCATTTATATTTCTATCTGATTCAATTTTGCTAAGTTCATCTATATAGGGTTTAACACTTAATGCATTCTTTCCCTTTTCTACTTTTATTCTTTTCTCTTCAATATTTAGCAACCCTTTTTTAAGATTTTCTAATTTATTTAAATAAATATTTAATTCCTCTTGAAGTTCCCATATATTTTTATACTTTTCATAAAGCTTATTGCTTTCTTCTTTTTCTTTCGCTATTTTAGATTTTTCTTTTAACAAATTTTCATATTGTATTTTTAGTTCCTGTAATTTTTCCTTGGATATATCTTTATACTGTTCTAATCTTCCTTCTATTAATGTTAAAGAGGATATTTCCTTATTTCTTGCTTTTCTTATCCTTTCTAAAAGTTTTTTGCCATACTTCTCTAATCCAAATATTCTCTCTAACATATCTCTTCTACTTTTTCCACTTAACTTCAAGAACTCACTAAATTTACCTTGTGGCAACACTACTGAACGAGTAAAATCTTCTGCGGTTAATCCTATTATAGATTCTATATTTTTTTGTATATCTCTCGGCTTATCTGCTATTATTTCTTCTTCCTCGTAAGTATTTTTAACTAACCTAGCTGCGGTAGTCTTATAACCACCTTTTTTATCTCTTTTTACAGTTCTAGAAACAATATAATCATCTCTTTCATCTACTGAGGCTATCTGAAACTCATAGCTTACAAATAAAGAATCCGTATCTAAATTTATAAACTGAGTACTATCTCTTGCTATATCTCCATATAAAGCCATAGTTATAGCATCTAATATACTGGATTTTCCACTGCCTGTAGGGCCAAATATGCCAAACAAACCTCTATTGACTAAAGTTTCAAAGTCTATTTCCTGTTTTTCTATAAAACTGTTTAGTCCTTTAATCACAAGTTTCTTCGGTTTCATATTCATCCTCCTCTTGAGCTATACTTAAAAATAAATCCATTAATTCTTCACTAGCCTCTATTCCTCTTTGATTTAAATAAAAGGATTTAAATAATTCTGCCATAGATTTTTCTTTTATATTTCCATTAAAAGTTTCTTCTCTTTTTTCCTCTATTTCTGGTACTATCTCTACTATATCTTTTTTTATTTCTTTTAAGGCTTTTATATCTTCTGTACTTATATATTCCTTTGTTTTTATATGTAAATATAGCCACATATCCTTTTCTTTATTTTCTTCACATTTATTTATAGCCTCTTTTATACCGTTGCAATGCCACACCTCTATAGGTTTATAGTTATTAAAATAAACCTCTTCAATAACAGCTTTCTCCCCTGGATGTACATCTATTATCTTGCATCCTTTACTATATCCTCTTTCGCTTTTACTATAAGGCAGTGGTGAACCAGAATAATAGGCATTATCTATCCCCCTTACCTTTTGTGGTTTATGAAGATGCCCAAGGCCTATATATTGTGCTTTTTTAGGTAACTTGTCTACATCTACTGATAGACTCCCTCCAAGTTGTATTGGCCTTTCAGAATCCGTTTCCTCTGATCCATTTACAAATATATGAGAAATAGCTAAATTAACAGTGTTATCTTTATAATATTTTTCCTGTAAATTAGAAAATATATCTCCTATCCTTTCTGAATAAGTTTTTCTTCTATCCTCATCATTATCCATTTCTTTAGACAGTATTTCATTTAATCTTTTCTCACTAGGATAAGGTAAAGATATAATCACTGCCTTTTCTTCCTTTACCCCTATTTCTAAACAGGCTAAATCTGAATTTATTACCTTAAAATTCCCATACTTTCCCTTTGGAACTATAGTCTTAGGGGTCCCCATAAGTATTATTCCCTCATCATAGGCTAAAGAACTTGCAGCAACTAATCTTTCTGGATTATCGTGATTACCTGCTATAATTAAAACTAATCTTTCTCCCTTATTGCTTATTTTTTTTATACAATCATAAAACATTTTTTCTGCTCTAGCCGGTGGATTCCCGTTATCATATATATCTCCAGCTATTATCACCATATCTATATTATTTTTATCCACAATGTTAATAAAATCCTCTATAAATCTTTCCTGTTCATCCATTCTACTAAAGCCTTCAAGGTTCTTTCCCAAGTGCCAATCGGAGGTATGCAATATTCTCATGATCTTCATCTCCCTTTTGTATCTAGTTAACTTTCCATCTTATTAAATTATTTTGCTTATTCTACTCACAATCTATATAAAAATAAATTATATTATTATCTATACTATAAACAGAGTTCTTGGCTTTAGAGGGAGTTTTTACTCCCACTAAAGCTTAGAAATCGTTATCCAGGGACGTAGCCGCTCTTTACTCCCACTTTGAAGAAGATGGGAGTATTAGAGCGGGTAGTCATCGGATAAAATATCAAAAAATAAAAATAAACAAATCATATTATTATTTATATTATAACGTAAACTATTGCTACTTGTAGCTATATTTAAATCTTTTGGTAAATATATAATATAAAATCTCTTTCAAACCATAGATATATATTTTTTAAAATATAACTATTGTTACGCTTATAAATGTAATTCCCTTCCTATCTATAAAAAATAAAGCCCTTACAAAAATAGCATTATTATATTTATAATAAACAGAGTTCTTAGCTTCAGATGGAGTTTTTACTCCCACTAAAGCTTAGGAAATGGTTATTAAGGGACGTAACCGCTCTTTACTCCCACTTTGAAGAAGATGAGAGCATTAGAGCGTGTAGTCATTGGATAAATTTATCTATAAACAACAACATGTTATCGTAATTCAATAATATATTATTGACACACAATAAGATATGCTGTATATTATAATCATTAGATGAGAAGTTTTCTATTTCATCCATATAAAAACATATATGGGAGTGATTTATTCATGAAAGAAGGTTTTTCAATAAAATTTATTAAAGTGCTTTTAATGATTTTAATATTTGGTTGTACATGTATGCTTGGTAAATATGGTTTTATGACTTTATTTGCTCCAGAAAAAATACCTGATGGTTTTCCTAATATTATACTTTTCCTATTTACCACTGGAGTTTATATTGTTGTTGCATGGAATCTCTTAAAGATTGTGTTTAGTATAGACTCTACCCCTTTTTCCTTAAAAAATGTTAAAAACTTTAAAATAATAGGTTATCTTATGTTATTTTTATCTCTTATAGATGCCATAGAGAGTATAGTAAATTTTAAAAAATCAGATGATCTTGTGGCTTTAGGTATTATTTTAGATAAGGGAATTGTTGGTATTAGACCAAGTTGTATTTTATATTTAGTGTTAGGTATTATGGCTTTAGTTTTAGCTGAGATTTTTAAAAAAGCTGTCAAAATAAAAAACGAAAATGATTTAACAATATAACACAGGATAGGAGATTTGGTATGGGAATTATAGTTAATCTGGATGTTATAATGGCAAAACGAAAGATGTCTCTTAAAGAATTAGCTGAAAAAATTAATTTAACTAATGCTAACTTATCAATTCTAAAAAATAACAAAGCAAAGGCTATAAGATTTTCTACTTTAGAGGCTATATGCAGGGAGTTGAATTGTCAACCCGGAGATATTTTAGAATACAAAGAAGATCCAAGCGAGGCTGACAAAGAGGATGAATTAAATTAAATAAAGCAAAAGTGTGGAGTAGTTTTTATATTTTTACTCCACACTTTTATTTTGGTTAATCATACATAAAATTTATCTAATCAAATTATTTGTTTCTTGCACCTATATAAATATAACATTCTTCATTATCCTCTGTATATATAGTTCTAAAATTATGTTTTTCCATTAATTCTGCAGTATATTTCACCTTAGGCAATATATGTGACTTTATCTTATGATCTACATCTTTATGTCTAGAGTTTATCTTCTCTTTACTTTCACTATGAGCTATAACTAATCTACCACCTTCCTCGAGTAGTTCATAGGCTCTATGTGCTAATTTATCCTTGTCCTTAAAATGAGGATAACAAGAATATGCTGTTATGCAATTAAAAGTTTTTTTAGATTTATACTCTAAAAAATCTCCTACTATAAACTTTAAATTAGAGTATTTGTTTTTTTCTTTTGATACCTTTAACATATTTTCTGCTATATCTATAGCAGCTATATCACCATTATTAGAAATAATATTTTCTAAATAAGGTATAAGTACTCCTGTACCACTACCTATATCTAAAACTCTATCTCCTTCTTTCAAATTTGCTTTTGAAAGAATATATTCTATTTTCTCTTTTGAATGAAAACACATATCGTCCCACTTATCTGCTAAATTATTAAAAAACTCTTTATCATTCATATTATACAGCCTTTCCTAATTCTACTTTCCCTAATGATTTAACTAATATAGGTATAAGTATTAATTGGATAATTATACCCGGCAAACCTTTTACAAATAACCCTGCTAATACAGCTGGAAATTTAAAAGGTTTTGCCATTATTAAATGTAAAACTAAATAATTACATAATATATTAGCCAATCTTCCACTTAACATTCCTATTATTAATGATGGATATATTCCCATTTTCTTTTTATTATATAAAATTGATATAACCACTCCATAAGTTAATAATTCAACTACCATTACATAGACAAATGGGAATGGTGGCATACCTGTAAATAAATGACTCAATAAGGGAGTTAATGCTCCTACTGCTAAAGCAAAATAAGGACTCAATATAAAACCTGCTATAAGAATTGGAATATGCATTGGTAAAAATATTGATCCTGCATTTTTTATTCCATGAAACAAATAAGGCAATAATAACCCTACTGCTATTAATAATGCCCCTCTAACCAATTGCTTATTTTTTGATTGTACCATATAAATACCTCCTGCTAAGAATAATACCTATTATTAAATAGCAGCAAGAAGTATGCCACGTCTTCAAAGTAAGGAAATATGCATTCCTTTCTTTAAAATTCTCAAATTTATACATATTAATGTTTTATTTTGAAACCCAATCTCAAAATTATACTATTTATAATATTTATATTACTTAAGAAACCTGCGCTATCTTTTTATTTATTATTTGAAAAACTTGTTCTTGCTCTTCTTGTTTAAGCTTTAGTTTTATAGTATTAAATCTTCTTAAATAATCCACATCTTCTTTTCCTCTTATTATTAAAGTATGATCTAGTCTCTCATGCCATTCACAAGATTCTATATCTTCCCATTTTTTAAAATTTCCCTCTATAAAAATTCCATTTTCCATGATTTCAAATCTTTCTACACCATTATATAATATAACTATACCTATTACTATTTCTATATAAGTATTAGAATTATCATTTAAAAGAGAAAATAAGATTATTATTAAAGACATAAGTATCATAATATTTCGCTCTATCCCTCTTTTTATATTTAAAAGAACTTTTCCACCCTCTTTACTCTTATACCAAAGATTTATAAAAGTTAACACAATCCAAAATACAAAGGTTACCCCTACTAATATTAATAATATACCTTTTAACACATCCATTTAATTACCTCCTAATTACTTTAAATTGCTTTCCCTTTAAATTCTTCTATAAAAAAAATCATTTTCCTTTTTATGGAATACACTCTTTAATATGTGTTTTTCACCATCATTAATATTAGTTTTACAAACTTATTTATATATTATCCTTGATAAATGTAAATATTCTAACTAAATCTTCTGAAATATTTTCTTTTAATACATCTTCTTCTTTTATAAAGGTGTGTTTTTTATAAATTTTTTCTTCTTTTTTCAACGGAATTAGGGTAATATTTCTTTTGAAAAAATTATTATTTTTTTTATACAAAAATATGCCTAATTTTTTTTGCTCTGTTACATTTTTTAATTTGATCCCTAATATTTCTTGTAAATATACTTCCCAGCTACAGCGTTTTGAATTTAAACTACAATTATTTCCACAGAAACTATATTCATTGTCTTTATTTAAACATAAAAATTTTATTTCATTATCACTTACATTTTTATTTATATAGGGTGAACTACACTGATCCTTTATATTATTAATATTATTTAAAACTAAATACTCTCTTACATTATCTTTCTGTCCATATATTAAAAAAATTTTTTCCTCTTCTATATTTTCCGCTTGAAGCCTATCTAATATTCCCCCTACATCCCTTATAGTTACATCTGTTAATCCCTCTTTATCTCGTAAATCCTGCCACTTTATATCTACTAATCCATAAAGGTCTTTTAACTCTTCTTCTGGATCATACCCTACCTTTGCTTCTCCCTTTACTGGATATCCAATAAAAGTTACCATGTTTTTATACATAGAATTTTTTATTGGCGGTAAAGATTCATATATCAAGGGAAAAAGCTCTATATCTAGTCCCGTTTCCTCTTTAGCTTCCCTTATAGCTGCTTCTTCTAAGCTTTCACCATTTTCTCTTCCTCCACCAGGCAAAGCCCAAAAATATCTATTTTCTAATTTAACCCAATGTTTTAATAGTATATACTTCCCATTTTCCACAATAATAATTTGAACTCTAGTATCTCTTTTAAGCATATTGTCATCTCCTATTTCCCTAAAAAATTAATGTCATTTTTTATTATAAAACTCTATCTAAAGAGAATAATATCATGAAACTTATTTAGGGAGGCTCAAAATATAT
Source organism: Clostridium botulinum (assembly GCF_001276985.1). Classification (GTDB taxonomy): domain Bacteria; phylum Bacillota; class Clostridia; order Clostridiales; family Clostridiaceae; genus Clostridium_F; species Clostridium_F botulinum. The sequence continues at coordinate 68,315 of NZ_LHUL01000004.1, read as the reverse complement.
TTAATATTAATATAACAAAGATAAAGAATACAATTAATGTAATTTTATTTTAAGTCCCTCTCCAAGGCTTTAATAAAATTAAAGAAAGTGTCTCAAAATTAAATCTATTTTTAGACATCATTTTGAGACACCATCTTAATTAAAAGTATACTTTTATAATCTATAGGCTACCATCCGCCAGAGGAACCTCCGCCACCGGAACTTCCGCCGCCGAAGCCTCCAAAACCTCCGCCAGAAGAGCCACCACCAAAGCCGCCAAAACCTCCAAAGCCTCCGCCGCCAAAGCCATCATCATCATCGTCATCCCATCTATTTCTTCTGTTAGAAAAAAGTGAATTTAGAAATATAAGATCCCAAATAGAGGTTCTTCTTCTTCCTCGTCTTCCACCTCTTCCACCAAAAATACTTAACAAAATTATAATAAAAATTATAGCTGGTATAACGCCTCCTCCGCTCTTCTTTTTTTCTGGCACTTTAACTTTTTCATTCTTTTCTAAAGTAACATTATATTCTTTAGCTACATCATCCGCAAATACAGAATAGGCCTTTTTCATGGCTTCACCATATTTTTCTTCTTTAAGTAAAGGTTTAGCTATGTCATCCATTACTCTAGAAGAATATATATCTGTTATTCTTCCTTCTAATCCTCTTCCTACCTCTACTCTCCACTTTTTATCTTTTATAGACAAAAGTATTAGAACTCCATTATCTTTACCCTTTTGTCCTAGTCCCCATTGTCTAAATAAACTATTAGCATAGGATTCTATATCAGAACCTTCCAGTGAGTCTATTACTACTACTGTCATTTGTGCTCCTGTTTTTTGCTCTAGTTCATTTCCTACTGAAACAATATACTCTTTAGTTGCATCATCTATAACTCTAGAATAATCATTTACATATTTTAAGCTTGTAGGTTTAGGGAAATTCTTTTCTGCCTTTGTTAATATTGGTGAAGATATAATTAAAGTTATTATTAATATAACAGTTAAACCTAGCTTATTGAAATTTCTATTTATAAATTTTCTCATATTTTTCACCTACTTAAAAAATCTATTTTTAGGTGTTTAAATTCGGTCTTCTTACTTAAAATAAAGTTTTCATCAAATCTAACCATCCCATCATCTAACTACCACTTATTATAATAAAATTTTATTATACAAACATTTATATTAATTTACAGGTTTGTTATAATCCTACCCTGAGATAACGCACCTATTTTTTCTTCTGCTGTTTTAATCTTACTTTTGCTATTAATTTAAAAATATATTTTCCTGTATAGTATAACCTTTAACTGTCTCTCCTATATAGGTATTTATTGACCTCTTGTCCATAGATTCCTTCACTTCTCATATTTGCCTAGTATAATATAGATAAAATTATAAAATATTCGTTCTCATTATCATAATATATAGCATAAAAAAGAAAACTTATATTCATTTATTAACCAAATTTTTAGAACTAAACCTGAGATATTAATATTATAAAATTAAAGAGTTTTTGTGAAAACAAAAACTCCTAATTAAACTATCAATCATCGATCTAAAAGCTACCATCCACCTGAAGATCCTCCTCCACCGGAACTTCCGCCTCCAAAGCCACCAGAATCTCCCCCAGAAGAACCTCCATCGCCGAATCCTCCAAAACCGCCGCCATGGTGGAAATGGTCATCGTCCCAATGGTCTCTTCTATAACGATCTCTTCCATAATAGCCTCTATTATTACTCCCACTACCTGCTGCAGCAATAATAACCACTATAACTATAATAAAAATTATAAAACACATTATAAGCCCAAACCAACTAATCCCTTCTGAATCTTGTTGTGAAGCTTGAATTGCATCATTTTGTTCTAAGGTAACATTACGCTCATTACCAATGTCACCTACAAATGTAGAATAGGCAGCTTTAATAGCTTCTCCATATTTTCCTTCTTTAAGTAACGGTTTAGCTACGTCATCCATTACTCTAGAAGAGTAGCTATCTGTTATTGCACCTTCTAATCCTTTGCCTACCTCTACTCTCCATTTTCTATCATTTACAGATAAAAGTATCATAAGTCCATTATTTTTATTCCTTTGCCCTATTCCCCATTGTCTAAACAAATTATTAGCATAAGATTCTATGTCTGAGCCACCTAGCGAATTTATTACAACTACTATAGCTTGTGCTCCTGTCTTTTTCTCTAGCTCATCTCCTATTGCAACAATTTCACCTCTAGTTGCATCATCCATAACTCCAACATAATCATTCACATATTTTAAACTTGTAGGCTGGGGAAAATTTGTTTGTGCCTTTATAAGCATTGGGAAGGTCATAATTAAGGTCATTATTAATACAAAAGTTAATCTCCTTCTGCTTAGATATTTTTCAAAAAAATTTTCCACGTTTTTCACCTACTTTGAGAAATCTACTTTGGGTGCTTTACCTGCTCCTGCTTCTGCTTTAAAATATGGTTTTTCACTAAATCTAAACATACCAGCTATAATAGAATTTGGAAATTTTCTAATACCAGTATTATAATTATTTACTGATTCATTATAATCTTGCCTTGCAATAGCTATTCTATTTTCAGTTCCTTCTATAGCTACTGATAAATCTTTAAAATTTTGACTAGATTTTAAGTCTGGATATCTTTCCACTACTACTAATAATCTTGATAAAGCTCCTGATAACTCTTCATTAGCTTGAGCTTTTTGATCTATTTTTTGGGCTCCTGCTAATTTTGATCTTGCATCTGCTACTCCTTTAAAAATATCTTTTTCCTGTGCAGCATAACCTTTAACTGTTTCTACTAAATTTGATATAAGATCAGATCTTCTTTGAAGATTAGTATCAATATTAGAAGCTGCTCTACTAACATTTTGCTCCATAGATACTAATTTGTTATACGTTCCTATTAAAGGAAATAGTATTAATAAAATTATCCCTACTACTATAAGGGTATTTCTCAATCCTTTTTTCATAAACTCACCACCATTTTAATATTTTTATTAATATTATACATTAATTTAACAAAATTTTCACTAAATATAATTATTTATAAGTTTTTTTGCTGAATTTCCTATAATTTTAAAGCCTTTTTCTATTTCTTCTAAAGAAACTCTAGATATACCTAATCTAAAAGTGTCTTCTCCTTTGTTATCTACATAGAATATGTCTCCTGGAGTAAAAATTACTCCCCTTTTGCAACACTCTTTTAATAATTCTCTTGATTTTATATTTTTTAATTTTATAAATATATGAAGCCCACCTTCTCCTGTAATATATTCTGCAGGTATATATTTTTTAGCACATTCTAAAGCAAATTCATATTTTTCTTTATATATTTTCCTAGCTTTTTTAATATATTTTTCAAAATTTCCACTCTTTAAATATTCATACAATATAGCCTGATCTAAAAATGATGTGTGAATATTTCTGCTTCTTTTTACACTTTCTAAATAGTCTATAAGTTTTTCATCTCCTAATACCCAACCTATTCTTATTCCAGGGAAAAGTACCTTTGAAAAGCTTCCTATATAAATAATGCTATTACCCTTACCAGAAAAAGCAATCATAGGAGATACATGATCACCAGAATATCTTAGTTCTTCGTTAAATCCATCTTCTATTATAGGTATGTTATTATCTTTTAGTATATTGTATATTTTTATTCTTTTTTCTGGACTCATAACTATACCTGTAGGATTATGATAAGAAGGTACCAAATAAGCTAACTTTATATTGTTTTTACCTATAGTTTCTTTTAATTTATCTATATTTATACCGTCTTTGTCCATATCGATGCCTACAATTTCAATATCATGCATCTTCATTATTTTTATAGCTGTATTATGAGTAGGGTTTTCACATAATATCTTATCCCCTTTTTTTATTAAAGAAGACAATACAATATCAAAGCCTTCTGTAAAGCCATTAGTTATTAATATCTTTTTATTTGATGTGTCCACTCCCTTATTTTTCATATACTTCATAATATAATTTATTAAATCCCTATATCCTATAGCATAACCGTAATTTAATATTTTCTCTCCTTCTAATGAAAATCTATTTAAAAAAGCTTTTTTAAATTCCTCTAAATCAAATAAATTCTCATCTGGAGAAATACTTTTAAAAGATATCATGCCCTTTTCCCAAGGTATTTCATGTTTTATAATATCTAAATTTTCGGCTTTCTTAGCATAATCATTTATATTCTTTTCCCAATTAACTGTCCATTTTTCTTCAACATGAATATTCACATTAGAAACAAAGGCTCCCTTACCTTTTCTTATATATATAAATCCATCATCCTCTAAAAACTCATAAGCAGATATAATAGTATTCCTACTAACCTTAAGCATAGAAGCTAGCTCTCTAGTTGATGGTAATTTTTCATCTTTTCTTATCATTCCCTTTAATATCATAGATTTTATATAATCACTTATCTGTATATATACTGGTGAATTTTTATCTAACTTTATATCAAATAACATAAAATTCCTCCCAAAAGCTCATTGTACAAATCAAATCTGAAGATATATTTAATTTTAATTCCACAAATATAAAAATCACCTTATAAATCAACTCATTTCGCTAAGAAATTCTAAATTGGGTACATTAAAATTAAATATGCTTTATTTCACTCTTTTAGTTTGTGTTATTTTCGTAATAAACCTAACAGTAGTTGAAGAAAGCATTATACCAAAAGCAATTGCTCCACCTACAGCTATAGTTTGAAATCCCTTAGAATAGGCTAAAGCATAATTTTGTTCAACTATAGAATTTATGGCATAATAAGCAGTAATTCCTGGTACTAGTGGAAATATACCTGGTATAGAAAACTGCATAGCAGGTGTTTTAAGCTTTCTTGCCATAACTTCACTATATATTCCTACCATAAAAGCCCCAACAAAGGATGCCATAACAGGGCTATATATATAATTATATACTATAAGATATGCCGTCCAACCAATAGAACCTGCAAAACCAGTCCATATTATTTTTTTTCTATCAATATTAAAGAGTATAACGGGAAACACGCTTCCAAAAAATGCTAATATAATTTGTTTTATCACCACTTAACACCTACTCCCAATGTCAATGCTGTAGCAATTCCTGCTCCCATAGCAGTTACCACTAGCATTGCCTCTCCAAACTTTACTATACCAGACATAAAATCATCATAGATAATATCTTTTATACCATTTGTAAGTGGTACTCCTGGAACCAATATCATTATTCCTCCTGTTATAACATTTGCTCTACTTACAAGTGGGGATACATTTTCCGCAACTAAACTTAATATTCCTATGATAAATCCTGCAAAGAAAAATTGAAAAAATTGAAAAAATCCAATCTTAGATACCTTATCTAACATATAATAAATTCCCATACTGATAAAAGTTGAAACAATAGCATCATAAATTGTACCATTAAAAAATAAGGAGTAAACAAAGGAAGTCATACCTGCTGCCACAATCCTTGCTGGTAAACTGAAAAATGGCAAAGAATCTATTTCTTTTAAAGTTTCTTTAGCTTCATCATAGGAAATAGGATTATCTTGAAGGCTTCTAGAAAAAGAATTAAGACGATCTATTCTAGCTAAGTCTACTCCTCTTGTTTTTACTTTTTTAAGTGAAGTTACCTTTTCATTATTATCATCTATAATAGACAAAAAAACACCCTTAGCGGTAACCATACATTCACACTGCAAATTATATGCCCTACAAATTCTCTCAATTGTTTCTTCAACTCTATAGGATTCTGCCCCATTGCTTAAAAGCATTTTTCCTACAGAAAGTGAAATCTCTAAAACCTGCTTAGCTTCCATAGCTATACTCCTTCACCCATTTATTTTACACACATATTTTAGGTAATGTATTTAATACCATATCTTATTTATAAATAATATATCAAATTTTTTATATAATTGTAATGTCTTTAATTAAATAATTATTAATCAAATTAAATATTATAGAAATTTTAATTATTATGATTAAAAATAATGAAATTTTTAGTATTTAATTATAATAAAATATTATAAAATAAAAACAATAAGACCTTAATTATACTTATTATAATCTATAATAAATATAAAATAAGCACTATATAAATTATTCACTCTAAAATAATCTACATAGTGCTTTATATTATGCAATACTAATTCTTTAATAAAAATTTTAAAATAAAGCTAATATAATGAAAATTTATTTTTTAAGTTTAATTCTAGCATTATTTATAATTAACAAAATAATTTTCATTATACTTTATATCAATATTACTCTCTATATTTTTACACTTTGATTCTATCTCTTTTTTCTTATAATTTTGCTCTGTTGGATTTAATGTTTTTAATATTCCATTTTCAATGTCTTTAAACTTATTAAATGGAAATCCCACTCCCATATCACATTCATCCCATTTACAAAAAAATCTTGTTCCAGAGCACAAGGTTGATATATTAAGATCATTATTTTCATAAGGAACAGCTGTACATTCAGAACATATTCCTTGATTCCCACCTAAAGTTATATTTTTATGTACTCCATATTTATAAGTATATGCCTGAACTATTCGCATTACATTATATGGATTAGTTATAATAACAACTACATCTGGCTCTTTTATAAAGTTTTCTAAAGGCCTAATTTCTATACCATATATTAAGTGATTTATAAATGTAATATCTTTTTGTACCTTTTTAGCCGTAGCTAAGCTATCATATAAACCGTGTTTTCCATAATGTTGTCCTGAGTCTACATAATTATTGCTAGAAATTATACCTAAAGCTCTCGCAGAAGCTAAACAATTAAAATTTTCTTCATTAGCTTTAAATTCTCTTCCATTTGAAGCCATTTTAACCATGTAGCAATAATTCACTTTGCTATTTAATTTAGGAATGTCTAATTTTTCAAAATGCTCTTTTGTAAATATAAATTTAATCCCTACCATTTTTCTCTCTAAATTTAATGTAGCATATAAATTTTGGCATATGTTTTTTATATCCATAAAGTTACCCTCTCTTTTTATATGAACTCTATCTTCCAAGATAAATTTTTTTAATAAAATTGCTTTTAATCAACTCTTCTGTACTACCCTCTAATACTATTTTCCCGTTTTCTAAAGCATATCCTCTATTACACACTTCTAGAGCCATAGAAGCATTTTGCTCAATTAAAAGTATGGATGTTCCTTCCTTATTTATAGATTTTATAGTTTGAAAAACTTCTTCAACCATAATAGGAGCTAATCCCATAGAAGGTTCATCTAGTAATATCAACTTAGCGCTAGATAAGATAGCTCGTCCTATAGCAAGCATTTGTTGCTCTCCTCCACTTAAACTACCTGCCAATTGGGTTCTTCTTTCTTTTAATCTTGGAAATCTTCTATAAACTTCTTGTAATTTTTGATCTTTCGTCCCTTTATTTATTTTATTACAAAAGGCCAAAAGTAAATTTTCCTCTACTGTGATCAAAGGAAATATGCCTCTACCTTCTGGAACTAAACATATCCCTCTTTGAGCTATTTTATGAGTACTCATTCCCTTTAAGGACTCTCCATAAAAAGAAATATGTCCAGTATATTTTAATTGTGCTGTTAATGCTTTTAATAATGTAGATTTTCCAGAACCATTATTACCTATTATAGTTACTATTTCCCCTTCATTAACATTTATAGATATTTGTTTTAGAGCAGGAATAACCTCATAATTTACATTGATATCTTTAACTATTAGCATGTTAAATCTCCTTTATACCTTTGCCCATATAAGCTTTTATCACATTAGCATCATTACTTATTTCTTCTGGGCTACCTTCAGCAATTTTTTTCCCGTAATCTAATACTAGAATTCTATCACATAAATCCATTATAACTCCCATGTCATGCTCTATAATAAGTACTGTTATATTAAAATCTTCTCTAAGTATATTAATTAAATTTTTCAAATCCTGTTTTTCATAATTATTCATACCTGCCGCTGGTTCATCTAAAAGTAATACCTTAGGTGAAAGTGCCAAAGCTCTAGCTATTTCTACTTTTCTTTGCTGTCCATAGGGTAAGTCAGAAGCCATATTGTTAATTACTTTTTCTAATCCCACAACTTCTAAAATATCAAAGATTTCTTTCATATAAGGATTCAGTTTAACAAGTTTTTTTAATTCACTTACCCTACCTACTAAAATATTTTCAAGAACCGTTAAAGAATTAAATAATCTTATATTTTGAAATGTTCTTGCAATGCCTAATCTACTTATCTTATAAGGTTTTGTTCCTGTTATTTTTTTGTTATTTAAAAATATATCTCCCTTACTAGGTTTATATATCCCTGTAATAGTATTATATAATGTAGTTTTACCAGCTCCATTTGGTCCTATAACCCCTAATATCTCTCCTTTTTTCACTGAAAAATTCAGATTATCTATTGCAGTTATTCCCCCAAAATTTATATTTAAATCTTTTACTTCTAATATGTTCATATATACCCCTTCTATGATTTATATGTAAATTTCTTTCTATATTTCAATCCGTAAATTCCATCAGGTCTAAATACAATCATCAATACTAAACCTAAACCATAAAATAACATTCTATAATCATTAAATTCTCTTAAAAGCTCTGGAATAATTGCCAAAACTATAGCTCCAATAATTGATCCAACTATATTTCCTTTTCCACCTATTATAACCATAGCCAAAATAGTTATGGATTCTTTAAACATAAAGGACTCTGGACTTATAAAGGAAACATAAGTTGCATAAAATCCTCCAGCTATGCCTGCTATAAACGAACTTATTATAAAAGAAAAAAGTTTTATGCTGGTTATATTTATTCCTAATGATGTAGCCGCTATTTCATTTTCTCTAACAGCTAACATAAGCAATCCATAATTAGAATAAGTTAATTTATATAATATAACAAAGGAAACCACAAATAAAAGTAATATTAAATAATAAAATCCTAAGTTTTTATCCTTAAATATACTTAAAAATTCAGGACTAGGTATAGAGGAGATACCCATAGGTCCACCGGTTACTTTATCCCAATTTAACAATATTAATTTTACTATTTCTCCAAATCCAAGAGTTATTATGCAAAGATAGTTCCCTTTTACACGTAAAGATGGTATACCTAAAAATATTCCACATATGCCTGCTAACAATCCCCCTAATAACATAGCAGTTATAAAAGGCAAGTGAGCACTAATCATAAGTATACTAGTTGTATAAGCCCCTATACCATAAAAAGCAGCATGTCCTACAGAAATTTGCCCTGCATTACCGCTAACAAAATTAAGACTCATACTTAATATGCTATATAAAAGTATAGTTATAATAATATGTAGAATATATTGATTTGTAATCATAAAAGGTGCTACAAGCAATATTGCCAAAATTATTAAAAACATAATTTTGTTATTTTTAAATAACTTCATCTATACTTTCTCCTTAATTTCTTCACCAAATATTCCATTAGGTTTAATAATTAATACTAGAACTAATATTATAAAGGCTATTCCATCTACATAGGATGTAGAAATATAAGCCCCAACTAAACTCTCAGATACTCCTAATATATATCCTCCAACCAAGGCTCCTGGAATACTTCCAATACCACCTAAAATAGCAGCAGCAAAAGCCTTAATCATTACGCCACTTCCCATAGTAACATAAAGGGCATCGTAATACATACTACTTAATATTCCTGAAACCATAGCTAATATAGTAGCTAAAGAAAAAACTATCATAGTAATTTTATCCGTTTCTATTCCCATAAGTTCTGCATATTTTCTATTATAAGACAGTGCTCTTATCTGTAATCCAATATTACTTTTCGTTATAAATTTGTATAAAATTATCATTAAAGTTATAGAAAATAAGAAAATAAATATTTGTATATTAGACAGCTTTATTGAAGCAATAGAATATATTCCTTTAGGTATATTTATTGGGAAAGGTATTATTTCTGTTCCCCATATAAGTTGTCCTAAAGCTTCTAACATTATAGAAACTCCTAGTGAACTTAAAAGAGGAGCCATTGCATCTCCTTTTAATACTGGCTTATAAGCTATTAAATATAATAAAACCCCTATAAGTCCAGTAATAACTATGGTTAAAATAATAGCTAAAATTAATGGTATTTTAAATATGCTTATCATAGTAAAAAAAACAAAGGTTCCAAACATTAATATTTCACCATGAGCAAAGTTTAACATCTTTAATACACCAAAAATCATATTAAAACCCAGGGCAGCCAAACAATATATGCTGCCTAGGGTAATTCCATTTACTAATACTTCTATAATCATATGCTATTTCTTCCATTCAACAAATTTTCCATCTTTAACTATAAATCTTATTAGATTCTTTTCTGCATCTCCACTTTTTTCAAACTTAGTATTTCCTGTCACTCCAGTATAAGTTCCCATATTTTTTAGAGCTTCATTGATTTTTTCTCTATCATTTCCACCCTTTTTAATTCCTTCTATTAATATCTTAGTTGCATCATAAGAATAAGCTGCAAAACTACTTGGATCTTGGTTGTATTTCTTTTTATATTTTTCTGCAAACTCTTTTACTTTTTCATTTTCAAGGTTAGTAGAAAATGATCCTATAGTAAATATTCCTTCTGCATCTTTGCCTGCTAAATCTACTAATGATTTTGAAAGTAATGGAGTAGGTCCTGCTACTTTAGGATTGTATCCTACATTATGAGCTTGTTTAAGAAAGGCACCTGCATCACCATAAAAAGACCCCATTATGATTATATCTGGATTTTTGCTTTTTACTTTTGTTATTATACTTCCAAAGTCTTGAGTTTTAGGCATGTAACTTTCTTTAGCTACAACTTGTCCTCCATTTTCTTTATAAAAATTATCTACACTTTCCGCAACGCCTTTACCATAATCGTTGTTTACATATATAATAGCAACTTTTTTATAATTCATATCTTTTAACATCCATTTTGATAGTTCTTTTCCTGTTGTTAAATCTGATGGAGTTACTTTTCTATAATATTCACTGCTGCCACTTAAAGCTGGTGCTGAACCACAAGGTCCCATCATTGGAATTTTAGCTTTATTATAAATAGGTATTCCAGCTAAAGTACATGGTGCAGAAAAGCTTCCCATAACCGCCATAATATCTTTATCTGATGAATATTTATTTGCAATGGATGCAGCCTCCTTTGGCTCTCCCTTATCATCTTCGTAAACTAATTCTATTTTTTTCTTGTTAATTCCGCCTTCTTTATTAACTTCATCAACTGCTAATTGAGCTGCATTTAATATACTTTTACCATCTTGTGCCATAGCTCCAGATAATGGTGCAACTAGTCCAACCTTTATAGTTTCCTCTTTCTCACTTGGATTTGATTGGCAACCAACTAAACTACCTAATACTAGTAAGCTAGATAATGCAATTAAAGATTTTTTCTTAAATTTTGCAAATTTCACTATAATTCTCTCCCCTTTTTATTGTTTTTTAACTATTTTTTAATTATTCTTTAATTATTCTTTAACAGAATATCATGGAAAAAAACTTCATTCAAATAAAAAATACTTATAGATCACTTACCATCTATAAGTATTTTTTATTCTAATTTATTTTATTATCTTTCTACTTCTAATGAATATTTAACTATTGAATTTAATAATTCTGCAAAGGATATTCCTACTGCATTAGCACTCTTAGGAAACAAGCTATTTTTTGTCATACCAGGTAATGTATTTAATTCTAATACATAAGGAATTCCATCCTTAACTATCATATCTACCCTTACATATACTTCACATTTCAATTCTTTCCAACAAGCTAAGGCCATTTCTTCTACCTTTTTATGAAGATTTTCTTCTAATTCTATAACCACTTCATCTGATCCACCATCTGCATATTTTGCTGTGTAGTCAAAGAATTCTGCGTGTGGTCTTATAGCTAATACTGGTAACATTTTCCCATTTAGCATACAGCAAGTTATTTCTTCACCTTTTGTATAATTTTCTATCATAACTTCTTTATCATATTTTAATGCAAGTTCTACTGCTTCTTTTATACCCTCTTTATCTTTTACTAAGTTTGTAGCTACACTAGAACCACCGCTATTAGGTTTTACGAACACTGGGTACCCTATTTTTTCTATAGCTTCGTAATCTATATTCTCTACACTAGATACATTTACCCAATCTGCTGTATTTATATTAGCATATTTTAAAATTTTCTTAGTCATATCCTTATCCATGCATATAGCGCTTGTTAAAGGACCACATCCTGAATAAGGTATATCTAAAGTTTGAAGAACTGATTGAACTGTTCCATCTTCACCAAATTTACCATGCAATGCTAAGAAAGCAAAATCTATACCCTTAGCTTTTTCCATAACATCTTCTTTTTTATCTATAATAATAGGAATAATTTCATGCTCTAAAAGCTCTAAATATTTTATAACTTCTCTACCAGAATTCAAGGAAACCTCTCTTTCTGTAGATATTCCACCCATTATAACTCCAATTTTCATTATTTACCCCTCCAATATCTTTTTATTAATGTCATTGCTATTATGTTCTTTATGTTTACCATCTTTCTATTTATATTTAAACCTACTACTCTATCTTATTAATTATTTTTTTTATACCATGTATAATGACATTTTACTATGATATTGTCACTATTTTTATTCATCTGATGACTACCTTCCGTAATACTTCGACTTCTAAAGTTGAAGATAACGGTTGCTACGTCCCTAGATAACGACTTCTAAACTTCAGTTTAAGTTAAAACTCCAATTGAATCTAAGAATTCTGTTTATCCTCTTACTATATTTTATACATTTTTTTAATATAATAAAGTACCACATAACTTCTTTTTTACTTTCCATGTGGTATGCAAGCAATTTATAAATACATTTATACTATTACTACCATTGCTAATACCCCAATTTTATATTAAAGCTGAATATAAATACTGCTTACCCCTAGATAAGTTCTTCTAAAATATATTTAAATTAGATATACTATAAATTATAAAATTTTAATTTCTTATCATCAATCTATATATTATCTTTTAAATATTGAAAGTCGAACCTATTAAGTATAAAATGAAACTATAAAATAAAATAGACCTTATGTTGTGGGGGTGCCCCTTCGGGCTGAGAAGATTTAAATATCTAACTCTAATAACCTGATCCAGATAATACTGGCGTAGGGAAGCAGCATATCTAATAATAAATTTTTATAAAATTTATTAAAAAGATGTATTGCTTTTCAGTACATCTTTTTTTGTTTTAATATTTAGCCCATTGCCAATACTCTCATCTTCCATTAAGGTGGATGATATTGAGATTCTCGAGCTTTGGCCCTTTACAATTCTTATTATGTATACAAGCACTGCTAGGCACCTTAATAAATTTTTCTAGCGGTATATTAAATTTTAAACTCACTTAAAATAAATCTATTATTATTAAATAACATTGACTTTACTATTGCAGAAACAAACTTAAATTAATTAATTACCTAGGAGGTTTTTTATCATGAAAAAAGTTTTAACTATAGCCGGTTCGGATAGCTCTGGAGGTGCTGGCATTCAAGCAGATATTAAAACTATGAGTTCTTTAGGAGTATATGCTATGAGCATAATAACTGCTGTAACCGCTCAAAATTCCATAGGTGTACAAGATGTTCATGAAGTGCCAAAGAACATGGTTGAAGCCCAAATCAAATCTGTATTTGATGATATAGATGTAGATGCTGTAAAAATAGGTATGCTGTCCAATTCTGAAACTATAAAATCTATAAAAGAATACTTAGAAAAATATAAAGCTAAAAATATAGTTTTAGATCCTGTTATGGTTTCTAAGAGTGGTTATTTTCTTCTTAAGCCAGAGGCTATAGAAGAACTAAAAAAATTAATTTCTATAACTAACATTGTAACCCCTAATATACCAGAGGCTGAAGTTCTGAGTAAAATAGAAATCAATTCAGAAGATGATATGAAGAAAGCTGCTATTATAATTCAAGCTATTGGAGTTAAAAACGTTTTAGTTAAAGGTGGCCATAGATGCAGTGATGCAAATGACATACTTCTTTATGAAGATAAATTTATAACAATCCCTGGTAACAGAATAGAAACAAAAAATACTCATGGTACTGGCTGTACATTATCCTCTGCTATAGCTTCTTATTTAACTAAAGGCTTTAACATAGAAAAATCAGTATCTTTATCTAAAGAATATATTACAAAAGCTATCGAGAATTCCTTCCCTATTGGTGAAGGCGTAGGTCCTGTTGGACATTTTATAGAGCTTTATAAAAAAGCACATTTAGATTTTTAAGAATTTCTTCTGTGATACTATTTAAGTTTAATTAATAAGAATCTATAAATTAAACTTAAAATTATGGACAATCATTATTATGGTAAAGCTACATGAAATTTAAAATTAGAATAAAGGAAGCAATTTGTTTAGAAAATAAAAAGTTTTATAAAATTTATTAATTAAGCAAAAAAACATAAACAATCTTTTTTACTAAAATTATATATAATTTAAATAAAAGGAGCGATTTATATGAAAAATAAAAATGTTATACAAAAAATGAGAGAAAAAACTCCACTTATTCACTGCATAACTAACTATGTTACTATAAACGATTGTGCTAATATACTTCTTTCCTTTGGTGCTTCTCCTGCTATGTGTGAAGCCTATGACGAAGTTTATGATTTTGTATCTATATCTTCTGCTTTATATATAAATTTAGGAACTTTAACTAAAGAGCAGGAGACTGCAGCCGTACTTGCTTCCATCTCTGCCAAGAATCATAATGTGCCTGTAGTTATAGACCCTGTAGGATGCCCTGCTATAAAAAGAAAAGTTGAAGTTATAAATAGAATCGCTGAAGTTGGAAGAATAGATATTATCAAAGGAAACATAGGAGAAATTAAATTTTTAGCAGGAATGGATTCTGAAACTAGAGGGGTAGATTCTCTAGATAATGGTGAAAATGCTTTAGATGCTTGCACACAATTAGCAAAAAAATATAATTGCATTGTAGCCGCTACTGGTGAAAAAGATTTTGTATCCGATGGGAAAAGAGGTTCTGTAATAAAAAATGGTACAGAAATGCTAACTAAAGTAACTGGAGCTGGTTGTATGCTAGGTGCCCTATGTGCCGCTACCTGCGCAAATTTTGAAGATAAATTAGTATCTACTACAGCTGCCATATTATCTATGAACATTGCTGGAGAAAAAGCATACGAAGAAGCACAACTACCAGGTAGTTTTAGAATTGCTTTAATAGATAATATATATATGATATCTGATGAAGAAATTTGGGAAAGAGGTAATGTAGAATGGAAATAAATTATGAACTTTATTTAATTACAGATAGAAGATTTTTAAAAGGGCGTCAATTAAAAAAAGTAGTGGAAGACGCTATCCTAGGAGGAGTAACTATAGTACAAGTTAGAGAAAAAGATGTATCTACTAGAGAATTTTATAATGTAGCTAAAGAAGTAAAGGAAGTAACAGACTATTACAAGGTGCCTATAATTATAAATGATAGATTAGATATTGCTCAAGCTATAGATGCTAGCGGCGTTCATCTGGGTCAAAAGGATATGCATCTTAATATAGCTAGAGAAATTTTAGGCAAGGATAAAATAATAGGCATATCTGTAGGAAATGTTAAAGAGGCCTTGCAAGCACAAAATAATGGAGCAGATTATCTAGGAATAGGAACTATATTTCCTACAGGTAGCAAGAAAGATGTAGATGCAATCATTGGTATTGATGGACTATCAAAAATAAAAGATAGCATATCTATCCCTTCTGTAGCCATAGGTGGCATAAATAAAACTAACTTTAAAGATGTTTTAAAAACTGGTATAGAAGGAATTTCTGTAATTTCAGCTATATTAGATGAAGATGATATAAAACTTGCTGCTAACAATCTTTTAATAAATAAATAATTATTTTTATTTGTTATTTTAACTGAAAATAGATTTAATTTTAATATAACAAAGATAAAAAATATCAGTGTATTTTTTTATTCTGGTAATGTTAAAATTAAATCTATTTTATTCTAAAACAACAATTTTATTCTTTTCTATATATAATTTTGATATTATACACCAAAATTAAAATTATTATCCAGCATTTATGTGATTTAGTAGACTTATGCTTATTATATATATTAGAATGTACTTAAAATAAACTTTTATTGGGGGAATTTTTTTGGATACATTTGTTGCTAGACAACCTATTTTTGATATAAATGAAAATGTAGTAGCCTATGAATTGTTATTTAGAACTAATAATGAAAATAATGAATTTATAAATATAGATGGAGATATAGCAACCTCTAAAGTAATAATTAACAGCTTTCTATTAATTGGTATAAAAAATTTAACTAATGGTAAAAAAGCTTTTATCAACTTTACAGAAAATCTTATTTTAGATGATATAGCCTCACTTCTCCCAAAAGAATACGTAACAATAGAAATTCTAGAAAATGTAACTCCCTCTAAAGCTATAATATGTTCCTGTAAAAACCTAAAACAAGAAGGATATACTATAGCATTAGATGATTTTGTTTTAATGGATAATTTAAAAGAATTAATAGAATTAGCGGATATTATAAAAATAGATTTTACTATTACTAAAGGTGATGAACGAAAAGAAATTATAGATAAAATACTTAAAATAAATAACAAAATAAAATTTCTAGCTGAAAAGATTGAAACTAGAGAAGAATTTACTGAAGCTGCTTCTATGGGATATTCTTTATTTCAAGGGTATTTTTTTAGCAAGCCCACCATATTTAACGAAAGAGATCTTCCTATACATAGCACTACCAAATACAAAATCTTAAAAGAAATAAATAAAGAAGATATAGATCTTAACTATCTAGAAGAATTAATTAAAACAGACTTATCCTTATATTACAAACTACTAAAATTTATAAATTCTTCTTTTTCTCTTAAAAAAAATATAACCTCTGTAAAAAAGGCTATAACTTTAATTGGTGAAAAACAAACTATAAGATTTATTTCATTTATATTAGTATACGATATAACAAGTAACAACAAAGAATATGTAAAAACAACCTTAGTAAGAGCAAAATTTCTAGATCTTTTATCTGAAAAAACAAATTATATAAATAAGTCAGATGAATTATTTTTTATGGGACTATTTTATGGAATAGAAGACTTTTTAAATAAACCCTTAAAAGATATCTTACATGATCTTCCTATATCCCAGGATACTAAATCCGCTCTTCTCGGTAAAAAAAATAAGCTAAATTATATACTTAATCTTGTATTAAACTATGAAAAAGGTGAATGGAAAAAAGTTAATGCTATATGTAAACATCTGAATATATATCCTAATGAATTAACTACGATTTATATAAATGCTCTAGATTGGACAAATAAATTTAATCTTTAAATTCTTTATAATAATTTAATTTTATAAATAAAAAGTATAAGATATAATCTTTATAATAAAATTTTATCTTATACTTTTTTATATTCACCTATTATATTTCTTTATCTTATGACTACCCGCTCTAATACTCCCATCCTCTTAAAAGTTAAGAGTAAAGAGCGGCTATGTCCCTGGATAACCATTTCTCCTAAAGGATAACGACTTCTAAGGAGTAAAACTCCTAAGAATTCTGTTAATAAGCTTTAGTGTGAGTAAAAACTCCATCTGCAGCCAAGAACTCTGTTTATACAAATTAACATTAACCCTATTTTTAAAATAAATTTTAAAATATAATAATTAAATTAATAGTTACTTTTTAGTAACTTCTAATATGCTTGAAGCAGGATACGTATCTAAAAAGTATTTTGAAGATATATTTACCTTTAATCCTTTGTCTAATAATATTTTTTCATATTCATCTATATACATAGAATCTGAGATTATTAATTTCCCACCTGTTTTTAAAACTCTTAACATTTCTTCTATGGCCATTTTTCTCTCTTGTTTATCTTCTATATTGTGAATACATTGTTTACTTACAATTACATCAAAGGTTTCATTCTTAAAGGATAAAGCTGAGGCATTTTGAGTTTTTATCTTAACTTTATCCGCTACACCTTCTAATTCTATATTTTGATTCACATAATATTTAGTATTATCCATTATATCTTCACTATCCCATATATCTATACCAATTACTTTTCCTGATCCATTCTTCAGCTTTTTAGCCACTGCTATAGCTAAAATTCCTTTTCCAACACCTACATCTAATACATTTTCATTCCCTGTCCAATTAACCTTAGAAATTATTCTACCTATGTGCTTAAATCTTCCTGCAAATATAAAGTTTACTATTCTTAAACCATTAGCTATAAATAATATTGATATGAATAATATAAAATAAGCTATATAACTTTTTATTTCTTTATGCTGAAGAAGAAACATAAAAGTTATCAAACCTAGAATTCCTGCAGAAAAAAACTTAATAACACTAAAATAATTATTTGGGCCATAATATGGCTTTGTATATTTCTTCATATTATATAACACTCCCTTCTTAATTTCCTCCCATTGATAATTGTAGATTTTATCATTAATAAAAAAGATTTTCAAGAAAAAATTTTTTATTCATTTATGTTACAACTAATATGTATATGAATAATTTTAAATTATGTGATAAGATTTTTAATTTTATCGCTTTACAAATTCATCACACTAAAGTATAATGTAGTAAAATAAAACAAGGGGGATTTTTTATATGAAGAAAAAAAATATATTATTTTCAATTTTAATAATGGGATTAATTTTTATGCTGACAGGTTGTGATAACAAATCAAAAGAAGATACTTCCCTTAAGGATATAAAAGCCAAAGGTGAATTTGTCGTAGGTTTAGACGATAGCTTCCCTCCTATGGGATTTAAAAATGATAAAGGTGAAATAGTCGGATTTGATATCGATTTAGCAAAAGAAGTTGCTAAAAAAATGGGAATTAAAGTTGTATTTAAACCAGTTCAGTGGGATGGTGTAGTTCTTAGTTTAAATAACAAGGACATAGATGTTATTTGGAATGGACTTACAATAACTGAAAAAAGAAAAGAACAAATAAATTTTTCAAAACCTTATGTAGAAAACAAACAAATAATAGTGGTTAATAACGACTCTAATATAAAATCCAAAAAAGATTTAAATAAAAAAACTGTAGCTATACAATTAGGTAGTAGTAGTGAAGTTGCTTTAGATTCAGATAAAGACTTTGTGAAATCATTAAAGGAATTAAAAAAATACTCAAATAACACTGAAGCACTCATGGATTTACAGGCAAAAAGAGTTGATGCCGTTGTAGTAGACGAAGTAGTTGGTAGATATTATATTAGCAAAAAACCTAATGTATTCAAAGTATTAGATGAAGACTTTGGAGGAGAATCTTATGGAGTAGGCTTTAGAAAAACTGATAATAGCTTTAGAGAAGCAGTGGATAAAGCTTTAGATGAGGTTATAAAAGATGGAACCGCAGATAAAATATCTGAAAAATGGTTTGGTAAAGGAATTTTTAAAAAATAGGATGTGATGAATGTGTCTAATCTTTCAGATATAACTATATTTATATTAAAAGGCAGTATTATTTCTTTTAAATTATTCATAGTAACAATAATATTTTCTATTCCACTAGGTATTTTAATAGCAATGGGGAAAAATTCTAAGATTAAACCTTTAAAAATTATCTTAAGTGCTTACACTTGGATATTTAGAGGAACCCCTCTAATGCTACAATTATTCTTTGCTTATTTTGGTCTTCCTGTAATAGGCATAAGATTAGAACCATTAACCGCAGCTTATTTAACATTTATAATTAACTATGGAGCGTATCTCGCAGAAACCTTTAGAGCAGGTATAGAATCCATTGATGAAGGACAAGTAGAAGCTGCTAAAGTATTAGGCTTCACTTATAATCAAACTATGTTTAAAATAATTGTACCACAGGCTATAAGAAATGTTATACCACCAATATGTAATGAAAGTATAAATTTAATTAAAGATTCTGCTCTAGTAGCTGCTATAGGAATAGGAGACATGCTAAGGGCCGCAAAGGAAGTAGTAACAAGAGATTTTACTATAACTCCCTTCTTTATAGCTGCGGCTATATATTTATTAATAACAGCATTTTTAGTACTCATATTTAGAACTTTAGAAAAAAAATATGCATACTAAGACAATGATCAATTAACAACCTTGAAAGTTTGAAAATTAAAACAAGAAATACTTTTAATCAATAGATATCTAGAAAAATAAAGTATTCTAATTATTTTTCTAGATATCTATTTTCTCTAAAAGTATTTTTTATTTTAATACCTTTTATGACACACATCCTTCTTTTTAATACACTAACGTTAGGATAACTCTTTAATTAACATTCCACTATCTCTGTATTAAACCCTCCCAATAATTCACACGCCATTTTCCGTCTTCATATAACAATTCAACTTTATAATTATTCGTATAATCATCAGGTAAATGTAAATGTCTAGTTGATATAACTAAATCCATCTTATTATTAAAAATTGATTTACTTTTGATTTTAGCATTTAATATATCAGGATTATAATCGCCTAGCTGACCAACTATTTTGCAGTATGCTCCATCTATTTCCCTTACTTGAAGCATATTCATAATCTCATTTATGGAAGATCTTGTATAATATTTATTTAAATAAGCATATATCTTTTCAGGACTATTAAACTCATCTTGGAATTTTTGATATATCTTATCACCAATATATATACTAGGCATAGCATTAGATTCTATTACTGGATATCCTAACTTATTAGCATTATTTATAAGGGTTAGTGCTTCCCTATCATTTAAATATTTAATGCCATGTACAATACTATTGGCTGATACATCTGAAACTACTCCAGTGCCACCTAAGACTATTACATTATTATATTTATCATGTTGAGCTTTTACTGAAGACATTACTGAGGAATTAACAGAATCCCCCACTAATACTAAAGGTGATTTGCTTGCTGCTGCTAATACACTACCAGATAGTGCATCTGGATAATTCTCACCTGATGCAACATAAACTTTATCATAACTAAACTTATCGGCAAAGTGATTTAATACAGCTGAATTTGTTTCATATCTATTTTCTCCTCCAAGTCTTGTGTTATTATTTAATTGTGAAGAAATCTTGCTACTTACAACTCCAGTTCCACCAACTACATAACTTTCAGTAAGCGTTTTAGTATCTAAAAATTCTTTAGCTACTTTAGATAAGTCTCCTCTATTAGTAAGCAGTATTGGCATACCTTTTTGTGCCGCAACAGGAGCTATGGATAACGCATCTGCAAATCCATAACCATTAGCTACTACTACTCCACTTATATTTTTTAGGTTTTTAGCTACTTCTATAGATGTTTCAAATCTATTTTCTCCATATATTCTAGAAGTTTCGATGCCCATGCTTTCTATTTCCAATTTCACATTATCAGTTATAACTCCAATTCCACCAATAATAAATACTTTTTTTACTTTAAGCCTTGATAATTGTTTTTTGCTTTCTATACTTAAAGTATCTTTATTAGCTAAGAGTATGGGGGCCTTATTTTGTTTAGCTAAAGGAGCTGCGCATAGTGCATCTGCAAAATCATCTCCACTTGCTACTACTGCATACTCCGATGATGTCCAGCCTGAGTCTACAATTTTAGAGTTAGTTTCATACCTATTATTTCCACACAGTCTCTCTTGTAGCGTTGCTGCACTTACAACATTTGACGAAAAAAACATCACACAAGATGCAACTACAGCAGAAGTAATATTTAACAATCTTTTTTTCATAGTTACCTCCTCTATCTATAATCACTATAATTACTATGCCTATTTAAATACATTAATTACAATATGTATTTTTTTGATTATTAAATAGAGGGGTAATTATTTTTGTTATATATGTTTATAAGTTTTTTAGTAAAAAATTTAAGACTCTTCCCAAAATAAATCATTTAATGTTTTATTTAATACCTTACAAATTGATATACACAAATTAAGAGATGGGTTATATTTACCTGCTTCAATTAAACATATAAAAAAAATACCTTTAAAGATGCACTCTAAAAGTACTTTAATTGATGTTATTTAAATTTATATCCAACTTAATATCTCTAATATTGCTGGAATTAAGTCTTTTCTTATCTTCTTAGGATCAGTTTCAGCACCACTTACTTCCAATGCTTTAAAATTATCTATTAATTTTTTGATTATACATTTTAACGAATTCAATAGGATGCTGAATAATTTTTGATGTTTCCCCTATGGAATACCCCTCATCAAGATAACGCTTTGCTATAACTGCCATAGATTCTCCTATCTCTATAATATGATGATCTGGGTCATAAATACGAACAACTCGTTGTTTCCACTTATATTTCTTAGGCTGATGAACATATTTAATGTTTTCATATTCTTGTATCTTTTGCATAAATGCATCAAAGTCATCTACCTCAAAATATAATTCCATATTATTTGACCTCTCTATAACAGAATCACTGGCCACGTTTGTAAGCCATGCAAAATCCTCTTGTATTGCAAACCCACCGCTAAATGTTACATTTTTACCCAAATCAAGAATAACTTTTTGGTCAAACAATTCTTCATAGAACTGTCTGGAAACACTGACATTTTTAACTGCTAATAGCGCCAATTTAAATTCCATGTAGATTCCCCCTTTATATAAATAATCTTTTATAATAACCTATAACTTCTTCAGCTTTAAACAGAAAACCAAAATCTTTGATTTTGTGTTACAGGCTTACTCCATCCATGTAAGAAAATGGAGTTTCATTAAATATTGTTTCTTCATAAACCGAATAAATCTTTGAAGTATGTTCTATATATCAATCCTTTCATTCTACTCTATTTTAAATTTCTGTAAGCTTTCCTTCTAAATACTCTAATAACTCAGCTTTGTCAGTATGTTCATTATGCCCTTCTATAACAATATCAAATTCAATTTCTGATAAAATACTAATAACCTTTTTTAGCTTGCCTTTATCATAACTTTCTCCATGGTACAGATCTTCACATGCAGCATCTCCAATAAATAGTATCTTTTCTTCTGGTACATAAAAAATTGTTGAATCATCACTATGACATCCACCTATTTTTATCATCTCGCAGGTAATTCCACCTAAATCAAGCATAAAATAATCATTAAATATCATATCTGCACTAATAACCTTAATTTTATCTTTTTCGGGATATTCTTTCTTAATCATACTATTACAAAATTCAATTTCCTCACCAGCGGCCACTCGCTTGTCCATAGATTCTTCATCCCATTTCCACCCTCTCATCTTACATAGCTGCTTATTCGTTAATGAATTTGCAATAATGACAGCATTTGTAGCTGAAATACCAAAGGTGTGATCCCAATGCCAATGCGTAATAGTCACAAATTTAGGATGCGATAATTGCCTTTTATCCAGCTCCTCCATATAAATTGCCACATGGTTAGCTGAATTACCTCCATCTATCATTATAGAAAATTTATCTCCCTTAATATATCCCAAAACAGGTCTATCTGTATCTTCATTATGTTCCAAATAATACACTCTTTCAGTTAATTTTTTAAACATGTATTCACCTCATTATAATCTCTATTATTTCCTTTTGCGATATGCTTTCTTTATATTTACAAAAATTTACTATCTTCTTTAACTTCATATTGTCATTCCATGCTTTTAACTATACTTTTAGTTATTAACTCATATATCCAATCAATGCTTCTGCAAATGTATAATGAATAATAATTTAATTGTACACATTATAAATATTAATTTCAATATAATGTATATTTTTACTGATGATGTATCATAGATATTTATTATAATTTTACTTACAATCATTTCTCACTTTTTTACTAAAAACATATATATTCAGAGAAAGAATAGCAAATACATATATATTTCCCCACCAAAGATGAAGGAAAATTAAAACATAGTATAAAAATTGATCAGCAATACACCGCAGATGCCACCAAGCTGTCTATATGTAAGTAGACTTCCTGCCAATAATCCAATAGCAATAATAGCAATAAAAAGAACAACAATAAATAAAAATTTCCTTATATTGTATTTTTATTGTATAATCTATATAAGGATTTGTTAGGATTAGCTCATATATAGTTAAATTAAGGGAGGGCTCTATGTGAAGTGTAATGCTGTATTGGATAGTGGTGGTATTAGAGGTATTGGTATAATTGGTGCTCTGAACCATATGGAAAATAAAGGTTTTACCTGGAATAACATTGCTGGAACTTCTGTTGGTGCTTTAATAGGAGCATTATTAGCTTCAGGGTATACTGCAAAAGATTTAAAACATATAACTGCAAATACAGATTTTATGGAACTTCTTAATAAGGAAGGTATTCAAAAATCTACATTTGTTGGCAAAGCAATAAATTTCTTTAAATTTAATGGAGTTTACTCTGGAGATTTTATGGAAAAATGGATTGATGATATGCTTAAAGTTAAAGGAATAAATACTTTTAGTGACCTTATGGATAATGATACTTGTAAACTAAAAATAATAGCTTCAGATATCACTGAAAAAAGAATGATTACCTTCCCTGATGATCTTTATATTTATGGATTCAGCTTAAGTAATTTTAGAGTTTCTAAGGCCATTAGAATGAGTGTAAGTATCCCATTTTTCTTCAAGCCTGTAGAATTTATTCATGGTGATGGTTTAAGTTATATAGTAGATGGTGGCGTTTGCTGTGCTTATCCAATTTCTATATTTGATAATTACAATGATAAAGAAGATATACCTACAATAGGTTTTAAATTTGATAATATTGAATTAAGTAATACCAAACAGGGTAAAAAAGAGCCCCTATCTTTTCTATTTGACATAGCTGATACTATGAATAAAAAAGATTCTAAAGAATGGATGACAGATAAAAATATAGATAGAACTATACTAATCCCTACCTTAGGAATTAGCTCTACAGACTTTGATTTATCTAAAGAAAAAACTTTAAAACTATATAAATCTGGATATAAATCCGCTGAAAAATTTCTTAAAACCTGGGATTTTGCAAAATATAAAAATAAGTATAAAAAAGAAGGTACTGCTTAGATATAATTAGATTATATCTAAATTTATATAAAATAAAAACTAAAGTATTTCTAATCTTTAAAGTAATAATTGTATAAACTGTATTATTAATCTTTAAATAAAAAATACACTTAATGAACATAGAAGTCAGCTTTATAACTTCTTACAAAAATAAATTGATTCATTAAGTGTATTTTCTATTCTAGCAATCTTAAAATTAAATCTTTTTATTTTAAGACATTTTCTATGAATATTTTATATTTAATAAAAACAATGTTAAATTTTAAAAAACTTATTATCTATTAGCATATAGTTCAGCTATTTTAACCACAAGTTCTGCTGCTTTTTCCATTGATAGAACTGGAACAAACTCAAATCTTCCGTGGAAATTATGTCCACCTGCAAATAAATTTGGAGTTGGTAATCCCATAAAAGATAGTCTTGAACCATCTGTACCACCTCTTATAGGCACTAATATTGGTTCAATGTCAATAGCTTTCATAGCATCATAAGCTATATCTACCACATATTTTACTTCATCTATTTTTTCTTTCATATTATAATATTGATCTTCTACTTTTACACATACTATTTCTTTATTGTATTCTTCATTTATTTTTTTACCAACTTCTTTTATTTGTTCTTTTCTTTCTTCAAATTTTTTTCTATCAAAATCTCTTATAATATAATTTAGTTCTGCTGTTTCTACTTCACTCTTTACAGATAATAGATGGAAAAATCCTTCATATCCTTCTGTTCTTTCTGGCACTTCATTTTCTGGAAGCATATTTATAAATTTATTAGCTACTAATACTGCATTTGTCATTTTATTTTTTGCAGAACCTGGATGAACATTTCTTCCTTCTATAATAACTTTAGCTTTTGCAGCATTAAAAGTTTCACATTCTAACTCTCCGATACCGCCACCATCTAAAGTATAGGCTAAATCTGCTCCAAATTTTTTAACATCAAAGTGGTCTGCCCCTTTACCCACTTCTTCATCTGGGGTAAAACCAACTTTTATAGTTCCATGTTTTATTTCTGGATGATTTATTAGATATTCCATAGCCGTAATTATCTCTGCTATTCCAGCTTTGTCATCTGCTCCCAAAAGAGTATTTCCATCTGTTACTACTATGTCTTGTCCCTTGTATTCCAATATTTCTGGAAATTCATTAATCTTCAATACTATGTTTTTTTCTTTGTTTAAAACTATATCTTGTCCATCATATTTCTCTACAATTCTAGGATTAATATTAGTTCCTGATAAGTCTGGACTTGTATCCATATGTGCTATAAAGCCAATTGTAGGCACTTTTTTATCTATGTTTGATTCTAGAGTAGCCATAACATATCCGTTTTCATCTACAGATACATCTTTAAGTCCTATAGCCTTTAATTCTTCTCCTAATTTTTTTGCAAACTCTAATTGAGTTTTAGTAGTTGGCACAGTATCAGATTCCTCTGATGATTGGGTATCTACTTTTATATACCCTAAGAATCTTTCTAATACATCTTTCATTAATGATCCCCCTTTAAAACAAATTTTGGTTTTTATTTATATTTTTTGTAATTGTTTACTTATATTCTACAATATACTATTGTTCTATGCAAACATCTCCCATTACTACAGCTTGAATATTTCCATTTTTATCCTTTAGTGAAATAGCTATAGCTATACAATAGTTATAACTAACACTAGATATATATGGTTTGCTGGCATATTTCTCTCCTAAAATAGCCTTTTTAAAATAAGGTCTATGGGAAAAGTCATCATTTCCTTTTGTTATAGGTACATTAGCAGATTTCATTATACCCTCTTTATCTATTACACCAATGTATTCAAATTGATTATTTGCTTCTACATACTGTTTGCATATGTTAGAACAGGCATCTACACTTAAATTATTAGAATTTATTTCTCTACTTATTTTTTCTAATATATTAAATCCTTCATTGACTAATTGTTTTTGCTCTCCTTTTATAGTTATATTGGTTACAAAAGCTTTTAATTCACTATCTATCTCATCTGTACATACATTCATTTCTTTTATTAATTGAGTTATCTCATTTATTGATGCAGATTGTTCTTCTACTGCTGCAGAAATTTCTTCTGTCATAGAGGCACTTTGCTGAGCTCCTGAAGCTATAGTTTCCATTAATTGGTCTACTTCTTTAGATATTGTAGTATTCTTATCTGATAAATCATATATTTGCTCTACTGAATTATATGTTTCATCTGTTGAAGATATTATTTCATTAAATGATTCCCTAGACTCATCTGCATAAACTATATCCTCTTCCACCTCTTTACTTTGATTTTCTGCTTCTTCTGTTATATTGGTTATTTGATAAGTAATTTTTTCTATTAATTTTCTTATTTCTCCAGCAGATTCTGAGGATTGTTCTGCAAGTTTCCTTACTTCATCCGCTACTACAGAGAATCCTTTCCCATGCTCTCCTGCCCTAGCAGCTTCAATAGCTGCATTTAATGCAAGCAAATTAGTTCTTTCACTTATTTCTGTTACTACATCTGTTATTTTACTTATTTCTTCTGCTTCGCTTTCTAATATTCTTACATTCTTAGCTAATTTTTTACTAACATCTCCTGTAGATTTTATTTTGTATATCATAGTTTCGAAAGTCTTTTGATTTTCTTTTATTGTTTTAACCATTTCCTCAGCTATATTTTTAGTATTTTGAGCTTTTTCTGCTATTACAGTTGAATTTTCTGCCATTTCACTTGTATTATTTCTTGTAGATGTAGTTGAATCTGCTTGAGTTGTTGCTGTTTCTGCTACAGAAATCACAGAGGATGCTATATTTTCTGTAGCTTGGTTACTATCTAGTGCATTTTCATGTAATGTATTTGATATAATCCTATTTTTTTGTGATATCTGTAATAAATCTGATAATATTTTTTTAGTATTTCTAACTATAGCATTTACACTTACTCCAATAGGTTCTAAAATTCCTTCTTCTGGAACTCTTGTTGCAAATTCACCTTTAGATACCCTATCTATTATTTCTGCTACTTCTTCTATTGAATTGTATGCTTTAGTCACAAAAACCCTAACTACTATATAAGAAACTGCTAACATTATTATAAACATTATAGCTATAAATTTTAAGTAAGAACTGCTAAAGCTTGCTAATAAATTGGGATCATTATTTTCTAATCCTTTTAAGATAGATTTAGTTCCAATGAAAAAAGTGGCACATAATATAAGTATTAATACATTAAACAAAAGAGCTATTTGTCTTATAAGCTTATTTTTCAAGCCACTCACCAACCTTCCTTAAATTTATAAAAATTTTAATTTTACATAATATATATAATTTTCTACAATATTATTTTTTTCCCTTCTTATTTGTTAATTTTTTTACAAACTATACATATTAACAAATTACAATTAGGCATATTCTAAATCAATCAATTTTTATATAATTGTCTACAGAAAATAAATATAAATATTTATCTTTTACATTTTTTCCTGTTATTCTATTTAAGGCTTCTTCATAATATTTAATCTGTATTTCATATCTATTCTTTATTTCTTCTATGTCATTAACATAATCTGTTTTATAATCCAATAATACTAATCCATCCTCTTCCTCAAAATAACAGTCTATTACCCCTTGAATTATTAATTTTTCATCTTTATATATTTCTTTATCTAACTCTTTATAAATTTCTAATGCAGGTATTTCTATAGAAAAAGGCATTTCTTTATTTACATTATTAGAATTAAGTATTCTTTTGCCTAATTCACCTCTACAAAATTTTAATATTTTATATGGACTTATAACCTTTGATTGCTCATAGGTTATGAACTCTCTTTCTATTAACCTATTTATTTGTTCTTTTATATCCTCTTCATTTTCTGCCTTCTTCAAATCTAAATGTTGCATAAATAAATGTATAATAGTACCTCTCTCTGAAGGAGATATTTTCTTTTTTTCTTCCATAAACATAGGTTTTCTAAGTTCTAGTTTTTTAAATAACTCCTCTGTATTTTCCTTCTCATCTAATATAAATTGTTTTTTCACATCTGAAACTGACAATTTTGTTGGTATGCTTGAAGCATTGTCATATTTGTACTTAAAGGAAAGTCTTTTATATATTTCTTCTTTATAATTACTTTCTTCTAAATTCATTAGTGTTTCTTTTATTTTTTCACTAATTTCCACTTCATCCTCTTCAACCTTTTCCTTTAATAATTCTCTTTTATTCCATAATTCTATTTTCCATTTTGACTTATCATCTACTATATTAGAAAGCTCTGATGTCATTTTTAACTCTTCTCTAAAACTTACAGCATCCTTATGTTTTATAAGAGCTGGACCTATCCAGTCTAAATAAGTTTTTCCACTCATAACAGCATATTCTGGTACTTTATTTTTGTCCTCTGATAAATTCAACCAGTCTTCTACAGTTTTATCCATATTATTTATCAATCCTGTTATTATAAGTTTTTCTCTTGCCCTTGTTAAAGCTACATATAATATTCGCATCTCTTCCGATAGAGTTTCTAATCTTATTTTATTTTTTATAATGTTTTTAACTAACGATGGATAAGCTATTCTTCTTTCTGTATCTACATAATCTGGTCCATATCCTAAATCTCTATGAAATAATATATTTTTATTAAGATCTGTCATGTTAAAATTCTTTCCAGTACCACTTAGTATAACTACTGGAAATTCTAATCCTTTACTCTTATGAATACTCATTATTCTTACTACATTTTCATTTTCTCCGAGTATTTTTGCACTGCCCATATCTCCACTACTGAATTTTAATTTATTTATAAAATTTATAAAGTTAAACAATCCTTTGTAACTAGTTTTTGCATATTGCTTTGCCCTTTGGAAAAGTATCCTTAAATTAGCCTGTCTTTGCTCTCCTGCTTGAAGCGCTCCTGCATACCCATAGTATCCAGTTTCCACATATAAAAACCATATAAATTCATCTATATCTATATGAATAGATTTCTCTCTCCATAGCTTTAATTTTTCTATAAAACTACATATTTTATTTTTTAATTTCTCATTCATATCTTTTATTATTTTATTTATCTTATTTTCATCTTCAATATAAAAACTATAATAAGAATCTAACTTTTCATTTTTATATAATCTATATATTATTTCCATACATTCATAAAAGGTTATATTTTTGTTTACCATTCTTATGTCAATAAGTTCATCATCTGTAAAAGAAGCTATAGGGGATCTTAATACTGAAAGCAATGGTATGTCTTGCAGAGGATTATCTATTATTTGTAATAAAGATATCATAGTTTTTATTTCTGCTGTATCAAAATAGCCTGAATTTGTATCTGCAAAAACTGGTATGCCTTCCTTTGCAAGTTCCTCTACAAATATTGGTGCCCAGTTAGATGTAGCTCTCATAAGAATCACTATATCTCTATATTGAAGGTTTCTATACTCTCCTAACTTTTTATCAAATACCTTTAATCCACCTTCTAAATTATTTCCCACTAATTTTTGTATTTTTTTAGCTACTAATCTTCCCTCTAATTGTATATTATCTAAAGCTTCTTCTTCATCCACATTATATTCTTTTAATACTTCTTCACTTATTTCATACTTTTTATCCATCAAACATAATTCTATAGGTTCACCTTTTACCTCTTCTCCATAGCTAGCTCCAACCTTTAAGGCCTCTTCCTCTGTATAATCTAATTCCCCTATAGTTTTAGACATTATTTGTTTAAATAAATAATTTACACCATTAATTACTTCTTTCCTGCTTCTAAAGTTCTTAAAAAGCTTAACTTTTCTATTCTTTGTACCTTCTTCTTCACTATACTCATTATATTTATCTAAAAATATCTCAGGTTTTGCCTGTCTAAATCTATATATGCTTTGTTTTACATCTCCTACCATAAATCGATTAGGAATATCTAAGCATATCTGAGGTTCTTCTAAATTTATTTCTTCTTCATTAAACATTAATTGTCCATTATAAAAACTCCAATATCCTTTTACTCTAGATACCATACTCATAATAACTTCTTGTACCAAATTACTATCTTGATATTCATCTATAAGTACTTCTGCAAATTTTTTTCTATAATCTAAAGCAATATCTGAGGGAATTATATGCCCCTCACTATTCTTATCTGTTAATATAGATAAACATAAATGCTCTATATCATTAAAATCAATCAAATCTCGTTCTCTTTTTTTGGCTTCATATTTTTTATCAAATAGTATTACTAAATTGGATAGTGCTTTCATTGAAGGATATAAAAATATAAATTCCTTCTTTATAAATTCATTTTCATAGGAATCTAATATATTTTTAAGCTCTACTATCTTTTTCTTTACCTTATCCCTTAATTTTTTAACCCTTTCCTTAGCCTCTTTATCCGCATCCTTATTTCTCTTTAAAGGTAATTTAGGAAAATCATAAGCTATTATTTCACCTCTAAATTCTTTAAAACTTGATTTTTCAAGTAAACTATTTATAAAACTCAAATCCATTTTAAAGGGTTCATAATAATAGTCTATACCCTCTGAATTTAATATTACATCTATAGATTGTTGTAGCATATTTTTAAATCCATGTAATAATACCTTCATATCCTCCATAATCATATCTGCCCATGGTGTTTCTTCAAAATTAAACTCTTCCCCCACATTAAATTCCTCTGCCATATTTAAAAGCCAATCATAAGAGAATGGTGCACTTTTAGCAAATCTATGTAATTCTAAAACCACTTCTTGTAATCTAGTATCCTTTCTACTGGCATAGCTTTCTACTAGATTAATAAAATCTTCATTCTCTATTTCATATAACTCATCAAAAAGCTCATCTATAGCTTCTTGTTTCATAAGTATTCCTTCTGTTTCATCACATATTCTAAAATTAGGGTCTATTTCCATAGTATAAAAATTATTTTTTATAACTTGAAGACAAAAGGAGTGAATAGTCATTATATTTGACTTATTTAATAAAGTAAGCTGTTTTCTTAGTACCTTTGACTCTGGATCTTCATCTAAGCCTTTAGAAATAGCATCCCCTATTCTCTCTCTCATTTCTGCCGCAGCTGCATTAGTAAAAGTAACTACCAATAATTTATCTATATCTATAGGTTCCCCTTTATCCAATATTTTTTCAATTATTCTCTGAACCAAAACAGCAGTCTTACCAGCCCCAGCCCCTGCTGCCACAAGCAAGTTGCAATCCTTAGTAAAAATAGCCTGCCTTTGCTCATCTGTCCACTTAGTGCCACTCATTTTTTCACCTCGTTTTAAATACTATTCTATAACTTTATATATATTATAACTCTTATTTTAAAAATAGAGTACAGAACATAATAAAGAGTACAATATTAGAAAATAAAATACAAAACACAGAGAAGGGAATAAAGAATATAGAGGGAAAAGTATAAAGCATAGATTTAAAAATAAAAAAGTGAATATCATAGAATAAGGTAAAGATATAGAGCAATATCTGCAAAGGTAAGGAAAATATAAAATAACAACATGAATAATTCGACTTATTTATATAAAATCTTTAATTATGATATTTACATATTCCAAATTATATATTATATTGTAATTAGTAGTGAAACAGTTAATATTTGAATTAAGATAAGGAGTTATTATGAAAAAACTGTCTTTTAAAACCATATGGAATATTATAATACTAATACCTTTAATTGGATTCTTCTGTGGCTTGGTTCCTATTAAATATAATGGATCTACAAAAGAATATAATGGATATTACTATTCATATCAAGCGAAAAAAATACAAGCTAAAGATCCTATTAAAGTAAAATTAGTTTTTAAATCTTATACTAAATTTTATTTATTTAAATTGACCAAATCAGATGAGTTTAAAGGAGAATTGTTCATAAATAATATTAAATATGATATAAAAAGACTTAACTTTATAAATGATAAGTCCGTGCACAACAAATACATAGGTCAAATTAAAAATAATAAATCAAACTATAATTTTAGTACTATTTTTATATCTGAAGATTTAAATATGGCTTCTATCAGTGATTACAATAAAAATTATGATATTTGGTGTACCACTAAAAATTTAAATGATATAAAAAACGTGGATATGAAATTTTTTAAAGAATAGAAATTTATAAAAAGAGTCGTAATTAGTTATTGTTTCTTGACTAGATAAAAATAACATAAAGCAATATCAACAAATAGTCTTAAAAGAAATTAAATAAATAATACTATATTCCTCAATAAGAATAAAAAATGTAGGTTCTTAACCTACATTTTTTACTATAAATAGATTTTATTTTATGCCATGATCTTTACTTCTTTGAATTTATCAAGATCACTATAAAGTTCTTGCTTGTATGGATTTTTCTTTGTTTTCTTTACCTTATATATCATATAAATAAATACAGCTATATTAACTCCAAGAGCTATTGCACTTAGAATTGTATAAATAGTAGGATTATAAGTTGATTTAACTACAAACATTCCTGTATCCTGAAATTTTGGGAAAGTTTGAGCAAACATACACCATATTGCTAAGGTTTGAGCCCTGTGCTGTAACCAAGCGCCCTTTCCAACAGTGAAAGCACAAAGTGTTGGAGCAAAAAGTAATGCAAGACCTGCGTACCAAGAATGAGTAGGTATACAGTTATAAGTATACACAAAATTCCACACATCATATGCAATAATCCAAAACCAAAGCATATCTGGCCATATCATATCCCTACTTTTATCCTTATTAGTTTCTTTTCTAATTTTTATTCCAAACCAACCAGTTATTGTAATAATATTTAATATACCGGCAGCTGCATTCATATAGTTCCAAGGTCCACCCATTACACCTACTATTTCCCCTTTTATAGCTCCTGAATTCATCATCCAATATAGAGATCCCACCTCAATATCCCTTCCAACTGCTTCTAGAATATTAATGGCAAGAATTAATGGGGGAAAACATAAAGCAATCTTATTGTCCGCCAGCCTCCAAACAACCTCACCAGTAAGTCTGTCTTTTTTCTCAATATGGCGAATAAACCAGAAACCGATACATCCTGCTGTTGCAGAATAAACTTTTGCTAAATGGAACCAATCTGTATAGGTAACATCCTTTAAAACAGTAAACCATGTGATTGTTAAAATAATGGGTAAAACAACAAAGCTAAAAAATCCTACCCACTTTTTCCTTCTTGCAAATTCATTAAACAAAAACAATGATGCAAAAACAATAAACCATATTCCCAATGCAGTAAATATAGTTGCTCCTTCAGCATAGTTAAATTCAAACATTTTTCTCCCCCTTTACGTCTCTAAAATTTTTTGATTATCTAATAGGCTAATATTTCTTTAATTAAAAACTCTTTTCCACATAATAACTCCCACTCCCTACTTTCACAGTAAGGGCATCCCCTTCTATTTGCCATGATATTGTAAACTTTATTACACTTTTTGCATAAAGCATTTCCTGGCAATATTTCAATTTTCAACTTTGTGGATTCCATTATCGTACCATCCACAGCTGCAGGATAACATTCTTCAATATACTTAGGAATCATGGAAGATAACTCTCCAATTTGCAAAACAATGGTATCAATTTTTGTCAGATGGTTTTTTATAGCAATATCTTCTACAGTCTTTACTACTTCAATAATAACCCCAAGTTCATGCAACAAAACACACCTCCAATAACACAACTTAAATATAGAACTATTCTGCTACATATAATTATTTAAATAATGTTTTTACCTTTTTAGTTGTAATTTTTACTTTACGTTTAAGGACTTGTTTTATAACTACTGGTTTTAAGTCTTCGTAGGCTACACCCTCACCGTCATATTTTCTTACAAGGGAAATAGCATCAAACTTACATTTAGTTGTACATTGGCCACATCCTACACACAAGAATTCATCTACAACT
This sequence comes from Clostridium botulinum, assembly GCF_001276985.1. Lineage (GTDB taxonomy): Bacteria > Bacillota > Clostridia > Clostridiales > Clostridiaceae > Clostridium_F > Clostridium_F botulinum. The sequence goes on along the minus strand of NZ_LHUL01000004.1, from coordinate 33,331 downwards.
GTTGCACCACAACTAAGGCAACGTTCTGTTTCTTTTTTCACCTGTTCTTTAGTGAAAGTTCCTCGTAAATCTTTAAAGGTTTTCTTGGACTTACTCCCATCTACATGCCCTATGTCCTGTCGTGGAGTGCGATCATATCCTTCAATTTCTAAATTTTCTTTATCTAAAGCATGATATTCTTTCCTGTCACGACCTATTATTAAACTTTGTCCTGGCTGAACATAACGATGAATTGAAATTGCCCCCTCTTTACCTAGGGCAATAGAATCAATAGCAAATTTAGGGCCTGTTAATGCATCACCACCAGCAAAAATATCTTCTTCAGCTGTTTGTAATGTAACTGGATCTGCCTTAATGGTATTATTCCTATTAAGTTCAACTTTGCTATCTTTTAAAAGTTCACCCCAGTCCATTCCTTGACCTATTGAAAGCAATATAGTATCTGCTTTAACTGTTATAGTGTTATTCTCATCATATATTGGATTAAATTTTCCTTGTTCATTAAATACAGAAATGCATTTCTTAAACTCTATACCTGTAGCACGACCATTTTCAACAATAATTCTCTTTGGCCCCCATGAATTATTAATTTGAATATCTTCTGATAGTGCTTCTTCAATTTCTTCTGGAAGAGCGGGCATTTCCTCATGACTTTCTAGGCAATACATTTTAACTTGTGTATCACCGATCCTGGTAGCCGTTCTTGCAACATCTATTGCAACGTTACCTCCACCTATTACAATTACATCACCTTCAAGTTTTAAATCCTTACCCAAATTTGCATCTCGCATAAAATCAATACCTGTAATAACGTTTTCAGCATCTTCACCTTCTATACCAAGCTTCCTTCCCATAGAGGCACCAATAGCAATATAAAAAGCTTTAAAATCTTGATCTCTTAATTCTTTAAGAGCCACATCTTTACCAACTTCAACACCTGTCTTAAATTCAACACCTAATTCTTTTAGTATATCAATTTCTGCATTTACAACTTCCTTTTCAAGTCTAAAGGAAGGTATTCCTAAGGTTAACATGCCACCAAGAACTTCTTGTTTCTCAAACACTGTTACCTTATACCCATCAATAGCTAAAAAATAAGCACAGCTAAGTCCTGAAGGTCCAGCTCCAATAACAGCAATTTTTTTACCATATTCATGTCTACGCTTAGGCACATAACGGTATTCAACGTTTAAATCCTGCTCAGCAATGAATTTTTTGATTTCATCGATAGCAACTGGTTTATCAATATCACCTCTTGTACAAGCAGACTCACATTTTCGTGGACAAATGCGTCCACATACTGCTGGAAATGGGTTTTCATGTTTGATAAGCTCAAGAGCCTCTTTATATTTTTCTTGTGCTGCAAGTTTAATATAACCCTGAACAGCAATGTGAGCTGGACATTGAGTTTTACAAGGACTCGTACCAGTATCAACCACATTTTTTCTATTTATCCTATAATCAGGATTCCATTTATCAGGTCCCCACTCCGTATCCCTTGGTGTCTCAGTTCTTTTTATTTCTGTAGTAACTGGAGTTCTAGAACATAATTTTTGACCCAGTTGCAGTGCATTAACAGGACAATTTTGAACACACTCACCACAAGCAACACACTTCTCCTTATCAACTTTAGAAACATAATTCGAACGCACCATATCAGCATTAATAAACATACCAGCAGTTCTTAAAGAAAGACAAGAGCATCCACAACAATTACAAATAGCATGAGTTTTACCTGATCCATCTAAGTTTGGTATCTGGTGCATTAACCCATTTTCTTCTGCCCTTTTAATAATTTCAAAAGCTTCCTCACGGGTAATCTGCCTACCTCTTTTGGTACGAATATAATATTCTGCAGCATGGCCCATCTGAATGCACATGTCTTCCTTAAGGTGACCACACCCTTCCCCCATAACTTCTCTTGCTGTACGACAGGAACAATCTGCAACTGAAAAAATCTCATTTTCATTAAGATATTTTGAAACTTCCTCATAACTTGCTCTTCTAGTTTCTCCTGAAATAGCATGTTCTATAGGAATAACACGCATAAGTCCTACACCAACTGGGAAGCTACCTGCAGTTTTAGGTCCTCTTACTCTTCCATAAGCTTCAAAAGCTCTAGCAATTTGAGGATATTTTTTAACATTTTTTTTATTATTAACCATCATCTCCATAATACCGGGAACCCAGGTGTCATACCAAAATATATCTATGCCGTCAACTTCATTTACAAAACAAACCCCTGCCTCTGCTAATTCTAGTAAGAGTTTTGTTGTTTCCTCTAGAGTTTTACCGCATAAAGGGGCAATTTCCTTAGCTGTAACTTTTTTACGTATCTCCATACAAAGTGCTACTTCCGCCATTTCATTTGTAACAACAGGCTCGAGAATCATATACTCTGGATCCGTGGCTTTAATTTCATTTTTTGAGCCACGCTTCTTATTACTTATGTGATTTGCAAGATCAAGCACCTTTTCCTTAATCATATATTATTCCCCCCAAAAATAATTGTGCGTAAACCATAAAATGCATAAACACTAGTGTTTACAATAGATTATAAAAATAAAAAGCCTCCTTAGTAATATTGAATATATAAAAAATAATCAGCACCTTTGGCATATTAAGTTTTTAAAACAAAAATAACCGAAAAAGCTGATTATTATATATCATCAAAATTATATAAGAATTTTTTATGTCATCAATAGCATTATGAATTTTCACTTAACTTTCTTTCCAAATCTTTACTTCTTTACGTATCCAATCAATCCATTCTTCAATTCCCTCTCCAGTCTTTGCTGAAATTGGAATAACCTTAATATTTGGATTTAATTTTCTTACCCTTTCTTTTACTGCTTCCAAATCAAATTCAAAATAGTCCTTTGCATCTATTTTATTAATCAGTAGAACATCAACTATTGAAAACATTAAAGGATATTTTAAGGGTTTATCATCCCCTTCTGGTATGCTTAAAATCATAGCATTTCTTGATGCACCAGTATCAAACTCTGCGGGACATACTAAATTCCCAATATTCTCTAGTACTGCCAAATCAATATTCTCAGTCCCAAGACCATTTAAGCTTTGTTTTGTCATATCAGCATCAAGATGGCACATTCCTCCAGTGTGTAGCTGAATTACTTTAACACCAGACTGTGAAACCTTATTTGCATCTACCTCTGAATCAATATCTGCTTCCAGAACCCCAATATTCATTTCATTTTTCAAAGCCTTAACTGTTCTTAAAAGAGTTGTTGTTTTTCCTGAACCAGGTGATGACATAAGATTTAATAAAAATATCCCCTTTTTTTTCAATTCTTCTCTAAGTAACTCTGCTTGGCGATCATTATTTTCGAAAACACTTTGTTTAATTTCTAGAACTTTATATGTCTTCATACATATCCCCCCATTATATATAATTTAAATCATACTTCATCAACATCATAATATATACATATATTCCATAATATAACATAACAACTGTTATGTTTATAATATAATAACTCTTTCCTCTTTGTCAATAGTTTAACATTCTCAATAATAGCTATATTTTGAAAATATAAACCAATATGTTTTAAAAGCTTATCCTACAACAATACTGTAAAAATATGATATACTACTTATAAATGAGGTGAATAATATGAACGTTAATGAATATAATCAAAAAAAACAGCATATTTTAGAGGCTGCAATTATCAAGTTCACAGAAAATGGATTTGATAAAACAAGTTTGCGTGAAATAGCCTCTGCCGCTGGTCTCACTACCGGTGCTATCTATCATCATTTTAAAAATAAAGATGAGTTATTTTACCATGCAGTAAAAGAAGCTATGTGTTTCGCTCAAAAACTATCTGAAAAAGATGAAAATAGCAATCTTAAAAGTGCTGAAGATATGTTAGATGAAATTAGTAATAAGGTTAAAGAACGTATGTCAAAGATTAATGAACAACGCCTTTTAGTTCTATTGATAGGTTATGTATTATCGAAAGGTGGAGCGCTTAATGAGAGTCTTAAACAAGATTATAATGAAATCATTAGCAAAGTAGCAGACATGTACTTTTTTGCATTTGGTATTGAAAATGAATATTATAAAAAAAGCCTCGCTTCTATTTTAATAGCTGCTCTAGACGGTGTTGCAATGCAGTATTCCCTTGGAGTTTTAAAACAGGAAGATCAAAAATTTAAGGACATCTTTGTTAATTTTTTTATAGAAAGTATCCCTGCATTTATGCAGAAATACAAACCTTAACTTAGATTATTACAATTATTTCTCAAAAAATTTAAAGTTAGCATATTATAACATAATATTTTTGTTAGGTGTATTGGGTCTATGTGAATACTACATACATAAAAATTTAAGAAAAAACAGTATTATACTTATGAATAATATAATTTATTCTTAAATAATTTTTTATTTATATATATTTTCTATAAATAAAAAATTAAAACCTACCATTGGTAATTAACCATTAGCAGGTTATAATTTACATTAAGTTATTATACAAAGTCACATTCTATATTGTTTTCTTTTATAAAATCTATCTTATCTTTCAATATAAGATTTCTTTCTTCTATTATAGCTTCCATAGGAGTTTTACCTTCACAAATATCATTTTTATTAAGTTGCCAAGTTCTTAATACATCTATACAATTCATAAAAGCTGCTCCTTTTGTAGTAAACTGCTTTCCATTCATTAATTCCGTAAGCTTGTTCAAGAAATCCATTAATAAAGCTTTTTCTACCTTTCCTCCACCAGCCCATATTTGTGATGGTGTTAATCCGCTCCATAATTCTGAAGGTTCGCCTTTCCATTTCTTTATAGCTTCATTTGTATTTCTAGATTTACTACTTAATTCTTTAAATTGTATATCCATGTTTTCAGAAATTTTTTCATTAAATAAATTAAGTACCCCACCTGTTTTAGAATAAACTGAAGCATACATTAAATCCACCTTAGTAAGTGGTAACATTCTTTCATATAACCCTAATATATTAGTATTTTTCAATTTAGGTGCTACTTCTAATACTGGTGAATTATCTTTTCTTTTCATTGATTCAATAAACATAGTATTGTTTTCTAATTTTTCATAGTTTTCGTTTAAAGAACATTCTATTTGTATTAATATTATTTTTTCTGCTACCTCATCATTAGGTATCCATAACTCCTTTTGCTTTGGCATCATGACTATTTTTCACCTCTTAATTTTTCTAATAAATCATTTGCTTCCTTATAATGCGGGTTTAATTTTAAACTTCTTTTAAGCAGCTTTTCTCCTTCTTTATAATTATTATTATAATTAATCTCACAAACTGCTATGTTATATAAGCATTTAGATTTTATAAATTCTTTATTATCCATCTTATTTATGTAGTTTAAACTTTTATTATAAAAATCCATACTCTTTTTAAACATTCCTAATAAATAATATATTAGTCCTAAGTTGTAGTAAACAAGCGCATCTCTATCATATAAATTTAAAGCATTTAAATATTTATCTCTAGCTTTAAACAAGTTCCCATAAAATCTTAAATTAATATCTGCCATTACGGATTCTGTAAAATAATTATCTGGATATTTCTTCAATGATTTATAACAAATCTCTGCTAGTTCAAGATCCTTTTCATTAAAAGAAATTATAAACAAAAGCATTTGCTTTCCCCAATTTAAATCCAAGACTTCCTTATTATTTTTTATGTAATCTTTTAGATATCTATGTATAGCTTTATGACTACTTATTCCTTCCAATATTAAATCTTTATAATTAGAATTATCTATATTTCGTCTATAATTATCTAAAAGAAGTTTTTCATACTTCCTACTTAAGTTTTTTTTCATTCCTGCCCATTATTCTCCCTTCAAAATAAATAATATAACACATATAAGTATACAATATTTTTTCATTTACATGCAAAATTTTATATATTTTTGTAATTATTTTATACAAACGTATAGGAAATTTCTTCTGTTTAATTTTTATATACTTAAAAAATATAAACATTTGCATTAATAAATATAAAACATATTTTTTATAGGGGAATTATTAAAATTAAATCTATTTTATTTTGAGACACTCTTTTATTATTAACACTTATTTATTTTATGCATAAGATAAAGTGTGTTTATGTTATAGGAGGTTAATAAATGTTTAATTACTGCAATGCATGCTTTGTGTGTGTCCCTATGCCTATGTATACTACAGGAACAAAACCAATGCTACCTATGGAATATGGTCATGAAAATAAAACTAAAGAAAATGAGGCTAATTTAAAACGTTTATATCCAAAGATTTATTTTAAAATATTTCCTTTAGTTAAAGAACATTGTGAAATAATGAAAAAGGAAAAGGGTAAGGACTATTGTCCTTCTGAGAAAGAAGTAGATACTGTTTGTAAAGAAATTTATAAAAGAATAAAACCTGAATTAGATGATGACGAAGATGATTACACTAGACAACGTCGTTATAGAAGACGTCACGCTATAAATGATCTTATAAGGATAATATTTATAAGCCAACTTTTGGGTATATAAACATATTATGATTGTGATAATGATTAATATGATTCACTAACATTGTTCATAAAAATTTTATTAAGTCATAACCGGCCGTATATGTTCTGGGCCCGAAAAGTTACACAAATTTAATTAATCAACTAATATAAATTGGGTTCTGTATTGAAAATGTAGGTAAATTTGATTTCACACAAACTTACCTACATACTTTTTTAGACATATTATTTTTGCCATAATTGTTCCATTGTTTTTCATATAATCTTTTATACAATGAAGAATTTTTAATTAGATATTCATGATTTCCCTTATCTACAATTTTGCCCTTATCAAATACATATATTTGGGGTATGTTTATAAGAGTTGTTAATCTATGAGCTATCATAATTACTGTATGATTTTTAGATAATTCCATCAAACTTTCCGTTATCAAATATTCTGATTCTCCATCTAAAGCAGAAGTTACTTCATCGAATAAGAAAATCTTTGAATTTCTTAATATTGATCTTGCGATAGCTAATCTTTGTTTTTGACCACCCGATAAAGAATTACCTTTTTCATTTATTAAAGTATCATATTTATCTGGTAAACTATCAATAAATGAGTCAATATTAGCTAATTTGCATGCATTTACTATTTCACCCATAGTTGCGTTAGGAGATCCTAACAATAAATTTTCCTTTATGCTAAAATTATATATAAAATTTTCTTGTTGAATATAAGAGACATTTTTTCTTAATGATTTTAAATTTAAATCTTTTATAGAGAATCCATCTATACTAATGCTTCCCTTATCATATTCTAGAAATCTTACTAATAAATCAAATAAAGTACTTTTACCACATCCACTTAATCCAACAAATGCGCAGATGCTATTAGGCTTTATCCTAACACTTAAATCTTTAATAAGATAATCCTCCTTTAGACTATATGCAAAATTTAAATTTTCAATTTTTATATCACCATCTATTATATCTAAATTAATTTTATTATTATAATCTTCTGTATCTATACCTATAATTTCTAAAATTCTATTAATAGAAACAATAGTTGTTTGAACTTCAATATTTAAAGATAAAACTTTTTGTATTGAATTCAATAATTCACTTAAGTATGAATTAAATGATACATAACTACCAGCAGAAAAATTTCTGTAAATTATTAACCATGAACCATATCCAATAATTATCCATTCTGATAAATTAATTATTGTATTATTAATTAGACCCGCAAATGTTGAAACTATAGATGAATTCATACTATTATCAGCAACTTTATCCAACAATATCTTATGTTTTTTATGAAATAATTTCTCTACAGTTAAAATTTTTATATCTCTTATAGACGCTAGCGATTGTTGAATAAAACTATAATAGTCATCGCTAAGCTTTTTCCCTTTTTGTGTTATAATTTTAATTTTTTTACCAAAAAGAAAATATATAAGAAAAGAAAATGGAAAAGAGCATAGAGAAATAATAGACATTGAAATAGATATTTTAAATATAAATAAAATTGAAATTATGCATTTAAGTATACTTAAAAAAGCATCTAAAATTGAATTCAAATAAAATTTAGGTATTGCATTAATATCACCTTGGATTCTTGATATTAAATCTCCCGTTCTAAACTCATTTAATCTACTTATAGGTAATGATTCTATATGATAAAATATATCCTTTTTTATTTCGTAAGTAAGTTTAATATTTATAAGATTATTTAAATAAGTTTCAATAAAACTTAATATAGACGTTATTATAAATATAATCATCAATAAAAATATGCTATATATAATTTTTTCAAATTGTTTTGCTAATGCAAAATCTATAACCTTGCCAATTATATACATTGGAGTCATTTCAATTATCATACTAATAATACTAACTAAATATAACATTATAATTTTATATTTATAAGGTCTTATATATTTCAACATACTAACCAATATATGTCTACATTCATTATTTATTATTTTCATATTTAACCTCTAGTTAAACCCAAATTTTAACTGCATAACTCCAAATACTATAAATTAATTGAAATATGGAATTTATGCAATCCACATGTATTATACTTAACTTATTAACATTTATGTATTAAGAGAGTCATCAGTTATAAGTTAACTAATGACTCTAAAAATTTTATTATTTAGAATTATTAATAATTCCCACCTGTACAACTTTGACATCCTGTACATGCGTTCAAACAATGGTGAGCACATGCAATACCACAACTAGTAAAACATCCATGACTACAGGATCCGAATCCACATCCACGTGATACACTATTATTAGTTAAGTCTTCTTGATTAGATTGAACTTTGCTATCTAATTTCATAAATTTCACCTCCTCCCTATATTAAATTTTATACAGTTTTCAAATACATAACTCAAGATAAAGTTAATACTAAATGAAGAAAATTTCTCATTTATCTACTACTAGTATGTTCACAACTAGTTTCGCAACTTTGACATCCCGTACATTTTCCGGTACAATTAATACCGCAGCCAGAAAAGCATCCATGACTACAAGATGCAAATCCACAACCACGTACTACACTATTATTAGTTAATTCTTGTGAATTACATTGAATCTTCCTATCTAATTTCATAAATTCCACCTCCTTCCAATAAAATTAATTAGATTTTATGCAATTTTATTTACATAATTTAAATTTAATTTATAGCTAGTAAAATAATTATATAAATTCACTTTGACTTTTTGAGATATTAAATATTAGCTACATTTTTGTTTTTTTAAAGTACACTCTTCAAACATAAGGATATATTTTTCATTAATGTCTAAATTATATTTTATATATATATCATCCCACCATTCATTATAAGAAGCCTGTTCTTCTTTAATCTCATTTTCCAAAGATTCTATATTTATATTAAATTCAATTGCTGAAGAATTATCCTTTACCATATTATATATATTTTTCAGTGATGCTATTTTTTCAATTATTTCCTCAAGTTTATTCCTTTCTGATTCTGTAATGATTAAATTATCTAAATTTTCAACTTCCATCATATGCACATCCTTTACTCACTCTTTAATTTGTATGGATTTAAATCATTTTTCATAATAACTGCAATAGGGTCTTCATAAGGTAACCTATTAAGCTCTCTAACGGTTCCAATATTAATATTTTTTTTAAGTGCCTTTTCTCTAAACAAAATTGATGCATTTCTTTCAATTGAACTAATTCTACATTGTAAAGATGAAGGAATGTTAAATTCATTTGTATATTTTCTATTAAAGAATACACATCTATTGCATTGATAGTTATCACAGTTTTTGCAAATTGGTGCATTTTTAAATTTAAATAAGTTTTCATCTTTTAAATTTATACCTTCTTCTAATGATCCAATAAAACTATTTTTATCCTCAAAATAAAATGCAGGACATATATATATCTTCCCATTTGGCCCTAATGCAAAATTATTTTCTCCAAACTCACAGTTATCCATTTTTTTAATATAAAGTGTATCTGTAATTACATTAATTTCTTTTATAATTCCTTTTTTAAAATACTCTAATAATATATCTACTATACTATTTAGCTGTTCTTTATACATAGTTAAATTAAATTTATTAGAGGACTTTATATTAAGATTTATTCTATCTACATTTTCTAATAGGATACTTATATTTGAAGCTAAGTTTTGTAAATCATTCTCTTCCACAACAAAAATAATATTTGTTAAATTTGAACATTTATTAATATCTGACTGTGTAATAACTTGTATATCTTTTTCAATATCAAAATTAATTTCATTATTATAATTTGTCCCATATATATTAATTTTTTCTAAAGGAAATCTAAAATTCAAATTTTTTTCTATATCGAGATTTTTTGAATGCATTATAATTGGCTTAAAAAAATTATTATACGCAAATTTATACCCATCATATAAAGTTTTCTGACTCATAATTTCGTTACTTTGAGAACTACTAATATAATTACAGTGTTCCTCAATACTGTCAGAAACCATCATATATAAATGTTTCTTTTGAATTCCATATGATTCTCTATGTATACCAAATTCATCTTCTAATCTTCCCCAATAATAATTATTAGCTCTACATTGTGCCTTATGCATATCACAAATATATTTACACCTTTCGAAATTACTTCCTAAAACTGAGTTATCATAATTGTTTGCCTGACACCAAGCACATCCTGTTGCAACTTCACACTCTATACACTCTAAATCACTTTGTACTTTAGTATTTAAACAAAAAAATCCTCTTAACTTATCGAAATCTATGCCATCATTCACATTACCTATTATATAACTTTGTTTATTTTCCAAAGAATAATCAGCATATCGTAGACATGGTAATAAATTTCCTTTAGGATCAATAGCTAGCATTTTCCCTGCACCGCAATGATTTTGATTCAAACTTTCTTCACTATTAGCATATCCCATAGAATCACCAAAAAGCGTGCATTCAAATTTGTTCCATAGCTTATTATCTATTATGTAATCAGCCAATTCTTTCAACTGATTTTCAAATAAAATATCATCGCCTTTTTTCCACACATCTTCAAAAACTACATTAGCAGGTACTGTGCTAATTCCTAAATTCCAAAGATGAATTATACTATCTTTTACGTAAGGTAAGTCATCATGACCAATTGTTACTTTAGTTGAAGCACCTGGATTTTGACTTATCCATAGCGGAATGTTCTTTATAACATCATCATATGAGCCTCTTCCATCAGGATATACCCTTTGCAAATCATGTTTTTGTTTGGTTCCATCTATTGAAATACCTATAGAACATTTACCTTGGTTTTTCTTTATATATTTTTGAACTTCTTCTGTTCCATATAAAATACCATTGCTTGAGAAACAAAATCTATGCATTGAGAACCATTTATGTTTTTTTATATAAGTTTGAATCTTTATATAATCAGTTATTTTATCAATTAAATCTATCTCTAAAAATGGTTCACCCCCTATAAAATTCCATATTACAGCATCAAAATTGTATAGACTTTCATTATTTAGAACATAATCAACCGCTTTTTTTGCAATATCAAAAGACATAACATTTCTATTATTTTTTTTCACTTGATAGCAATATTTACATCTTAAATTACAATCTTCTGTAACAATAAACGTAACTTCATATGACTGTCCACCTTTCCAGTTTGACATGCCGCTACCCAACTTATATTTTTTTCTTTGTCTATTTTCCATTTTCTCACTTCCTAACAATAATTGTTGATATTATACTTAATTTTCCTACTTCATTGTAGAATTACATAATTATTGATTAATGAATTTAAACTCCCTGTTACATATTAATACATTTTGATCAATTTTTACATTTTAATCCCACTTGCCCCATTATATAACTTTTTGTTGTAATAATCATCTTACACATTATTACAAAATATTCAAATTCATTAAATTATCAATATATTTTTAATAAATTTTATTATTTGCTATTAATTTAACAATATTTCATTACTTGACATAAAATATAATTTATGGTAATATAACTTAAAAATAGTAGTAATGCGAGGTATTATAAATTATGGATAAAGAAATCATGAAAGGTAGCATTGATATACTTATCCTCACTTTGATAAATAAGGATGACTTGTATGGCTACAAAATCTCGAAAATTATTAAAAAAAAAAGTAACATGACCTATTCTATGGGAGAGGGCACCTTGTATCCTGCTCTAAAAAGATTGGAATCAAAAAAATTAATTAAGTCATATTGGAAAGATAATGATTTATCCGGTAAACGAAAATATTATTCAATTACACCCTTAGGTAAAAGTGTACTAAAAGAAAAATTAGCTCAATGGGATAATATAACTAAATTAATAACTATTTGTATGGAGGATTGAATTAATCATGTTAGAGTTTGAACAATTTATAGAAGATATAATTGATAAAAGAGGTATAAACGAAAATGATAAACTTGAATTAAAATATGAAATAAGCTCTCATCTTTTATTATTAAAAAATGAATATTTAGAAAAGGGCTATGATGAAAAAACATCTGTAAAATTAGCTATTGATAGTTTTGGCAATTCTAACTTAATAGGTAATGCTTTAAAAGCAAGCTTACCTTCCAAAAATAAATATGACAAATTTACCATTAAGAATATGACTAAACTTATTTGTAATATGATATTACTTTGTTTAGTTTATATGTTCTTTTTTATATGTGCTTTTAATAAAAATACAAATTCTAGTTACTTTACAATAGGTATACCTTTAATTGAGGCTATTTTCTCTTACTTATGCATAAATATAAAAATAAATAATCCTAAGAATGCTATAAAGAGCATCATTATATGTAATGCATCATTATATATAATACTAAAAATATTTGGAACACTTGTAATGATTGTTGCAATACTATTATTTGGTAACCCCTACCCTGCTTATAGATCTCTTTCATTAACGTTATTAGGATTCTTCCTTGCATGTTTATCAAGATTTTTTATACCATCTCTTTTATTTACTATAATTTCAGTAATATTTACAAAACTATTCAATAAAATTATTTTTATTAACATCAGAAATATATATGAAAATAAAATCACTTCAATATTGATGTTTTCTTTATCAATATTGTTATGGATAGGCTATTACTTGCTTCCAAATAGCAACTTAATATTAAGAAAAATATTGACTAATTTAATAAAATCAAATGATATACATTCTCAAAAAAACTTATTATATCTAATGATAAATAATAAATTATTAATTCCTAATATAGGATTATTTATTTTATTATTTTTGCTGATTAAATTTTTCATATTAGTATATAAAAAAGGTATCAAAAGTTTACTTTAAAATGATTATATTTTTAAAAAAGGAGTTCTAAAATGAATATATTAGAAATTACAAACTTAAAAAAACATATTGGTAAAAATGAAATAATAAGAAACGTAAATCTAAATATAAATAAAGGAGAAATTTTAGGTTTACTAGGTAAGAATGGAGCTGGTAAAACTACAATTATACGAATGATAGTTGGCCTTATGAAGCCAACTGATGGGACAATATCTATAATGGGATATAATGTGCAAGAAAATATAGAAAATGCTCTTGCCCATGTTGGCTGTATTGTAGAAAATCCTGATTTATATGGTTATATGACTGGCAGAGAAAATCTTATACAAGTTTCTAGAATGTATAAAAATATAAATAAAAATCAAATAGAAAAAATCATAAACAATATAGGATTAAATGATCATATAGATAAGAAAGTTAAAACATATTCATTAGGAATGAAACAAAGATTAGGTCTTGGGCAAACACTTTTGTCAAATCCTAAACTCCTTATACTTGATGAACCTACAAATGGTTTAGATCCAATTGGTATTATAGAGTTTAGAGAAACTATTAAAAATATAGCTCAGGATGGTACAGCAATACTTATTTCATCTCATATACTTTCAGAAATACAAAATGTTTGTACAAAAGTTGCTTTTATTAATGATGGTGAAATTAAGTCAATAGATAAGCTAAATGATCCTAATTTGTCACTTGAAAAAAAATTTATAAATATAATTGGAGGAGGAAAAATAAATGCTATTTAATCTAACAATTAATGAATTAGAAAAGATTTTTAAGAAAAAAAGAATTTTACTAATGTTAATTATATTCTCTGTAGTAATTTTTATGGCTTATTTAAATACATTTAATGGATTTAAATCTTCATCTAATAAAGCACAATTAGAAATAAAAAATAATGAACAAACTTTAATCGATACTAAGAAACAATTAACAGATAAAAACTTATCTATTCAAGATAAAAAAAGTATAAATAACAATATAGAAAGTATTGAAATTAATATAACTAATTTAAAAAGTCTTACAAAAGCACAAGGAAATGATTGGAAAAATATTTTACATAAACATATATCAAAGTTAGAAAAACTAAAAAGTAAAATATCTAAAAATAATACTAATCAGATAAAATCAATAAATGATAAAATAAATATGGACAAGTATTGGATTAATCATGATATCAATCCTAATGATTACAATTATAAATTTAATGCCACTAAATATATGCCTGATATTTTATCGTTCTTTAATATACTATTTTTACCTATATTAATAGTTTTATCTTGCTCAGACATTATTTCTGGCGAAAATAATCCACCAACAATTAAATTTTTGCTTTCAAAACCAATTTCTAGAGGAAAAATTTTGCTTTCAAAATTTATTGCGTCTATAATATCTATAGTACTTTCATTATTTATCTGCGAATTTTTAGCTTTTTTAATTATCGGTATTGCATTTAAATTTGGAAGCTTGTTATCACCAATTGTTGTAGGTTTTAAATTTAAACATATGCAGGGAATCCGAGATATTGTAGTGATTGGTGATAAATCTCATATAATACCTATGTGGCAATTTATTGGTGAAACTTTATTATTTCAAATTTTATTTGTTATAGCCTGTGTATCTGTATCACTTTTAATATCTACCCTTGCTAAAAGTAGTGTATATTCAATGTCTATTAATTTTATAATAATAATAATGCTAACATTTAATAATCTTTTAATGATAACAGGTTCAGGAGGTTCACCTAAATCAGGTACTATATCTAGAATATTACCATTTTTGTTCACGACTTATAGTGATGGTGTAATGATTCTCACAGGTAATATTAACAGATTTACGGGAATAACATTTATTACCCCTAAAGTTTCAATACTCATTTTGATATCATGGACTATAATTTGCTATTTAATAAGTCATCTTATATTTACTAAAAAAGATATTCTTGTATAGTCGAATATTTAATATTTAACTTATAAGAATCTATTTTCAAGGATTCCCAATCAATTGGATTTATAGAATGTTATTAATAGTCAGTAATCTCCTTGCTATGTATTTTTAGATAATTATACTTAAGCAAAGGTTGCTGGCTTTTTTATTATGAAATTTATGAATTAATTTCATGAATTTTAGCATAAATGTTGTAAATAATATTTTAATCTCAAAAGTTCAACACTAGTGAAAAAAATCCCCTTAAATTGCTTGTGTCCATGTTACGGTGATTTATAGTATAAAACTAATTTAACATTCTAATTTTTTCTTAATATCATCCCATACTTCTTCATCTTTTTTATCTATTAATATATTATATTTATTTCCCCTTATATTTGTATCGAATTTACAAACTGAAGAATATATGCAATAGTCACAAGAAGATCCATCCTTCTTTTTATATGGTTTTATTTCTATATTTCCCTCTAACATTTCCTCGCAAATTTCAATTATTGTATATCTTACATATTTTCTTAATGTTTCAAATTCTTCTTTTGTAGCTACAGAGGATCTACCTTCTGATACTCCTCCATCCTTTTTAACCATAACAGGTATAATATCTGATATACCAGATATTATATTATCCATATCTCTTATAACATTAGGGTCATTTAAAATTAAACCCTTCATCTTTAAATTTTTTATTATACTTTTTTCAATTTCTTCATCACTCATATCTACAGTATTTTTTACTATAGGATCATCTAATTTTAAATATAAAAGTGCTCCTGGTTCTCCGTTTATCCCAGATCTTTCTGCTAATTCTGTAAGTATAGCATCTAAATATATTAAAAGTTGTAATTGTAATCCATAATAAACATCTGATAATTTAAACTCCTTTGCACCGGATTTATAATCTATTATTTTTAAATAAGTAGCTCCATCTTTTTGCAAAAGGTCTACTCTATCTACTCTACCTATTAAATTCACAACTTCTCCAGAGTGAAGTTCCATTGCTATAGGAGGATAATCTCCATCTATATCAAAGGATAATTCATAATAACTTGGTTTAAAATTTCCTCTTTTTATATGTTCTCCTATTAGCCATATAGATCTTTTTAAAATCTTTTTTACACTTTTGGTTACATATTCATATCTTTTTGAACTATTTAATATGTCTAAAGATTTATTATCCAATTCCTCATTAATTAGTTTATCAATTTCTTCTTCTGCCCAATTTAAGTCCATAGTATCCCACTCTAGACCTTGCTTTTCTAACTCATGTGAAAATTTTTCTAATATGCTATGCATAAATATCCCTAAATCTGGATAACTTAAATTAAATATTTTTCTATCCTTAGCCTTTAATCCATATTGTACAAAATAAGCAAAGGGACATTGAGAAAATTTCTCTACTCTAGATACACTTATTTTCAATGGTTTGCCATATAAATTCCTTATTTTTTTTGTTTCTATATATTTACTTTGATTTGTATAATCAAATCCTTTTATTAATCTATTTAATTTTTCAATCCAAAATTCATTTTCCAAGTACCATTTATAAGTGTCTCCCCATATGTTATCTATTTTTGCCCCCTCTACATCCTTTCTTAAATTAGATATCAAATAATTAAAAGTTGGTTTTGCAGAGGATATGTTTTTTAGTTCTTCTTCTTCACCATTGAGTTTTACTATATCATTTTCTTCACATATATTAGTAAATATTTTCTTTATCCTTGATATGATTATAGATGGTCTTAAAGTTTTTCCCTCTCCATCTGCTATAGGATAACTCAATCTCAAATATTTACTTGGAGTAGTTAATGTAGAATATACTAAAAATTGCTCCTCAAAGGCTATACTTTTAGTGTCCTTAGCTATTTCTAAGCCCTTATCTCCTAAAAACTTTCTATCATCATCACTTAAAATTCCTTCCTCCTTTAATGGTGATGGAAATATGCCATCATTTACCCCTACTATATACAATGTATTTATATTGTGACTTCTAAGTCTTGTTATACTTCCCACCATTACTTGATCTAATGTAGGTGGAATAAGCCCTATTTCATATTCTGAAAGTCCTGTTTGAAGTATCTTAAAAAATTCTTTTAAGGATATTTTTTCTTCACCTATAACCTCCACTATTTGATCTAAAACTTCCATAACTATATTCCATATTTGATTGTACTCACTAGCTTTTTCTATTTCACCCTCTACTTTAAAATCTTCTATCATATTCTGTATTTTATCTGGTAGATTTATGTTACATAAAAATTCATATAATACTTCACAAAATTCTTTTGCTTTATCTATACTTTTGAAATTTTTATTAAGGGTTACAATAGGTTCCATAGCTTTATATCTTATATCATTTATTTTAGCTAGTAGCTCTTTTTCAACCTGATCTTCTAATTCATAATTGCTAAAGGATTTATATTCCCAAAGCTTATCATTAGTCCATTGATATCCTTTAATACCGTTAACAAGCACATAGTTTTCTAAAATATCCATTTCTTCATTATTAATATCTAAAAGTCCAGTTTTTAAATATCTAAATACTGATTCATAAGTCCAATTTTTAGATAAAACCTCTAGAGCAGAAAGTATTAATACTATTATTGGATTATTATTTATTTCTCTTTTTTTATCTATAAAAAATGGAATATTATATTGCAAAAATACAGAACTTATTATATTTTCATATCCTTCTAAATCTCCCGTAATTACTGCTATATCCTTAAATCTACAACCTTTATCTATACAAAGTTTTATAATATCCTTTGCGGTATTTTCTATTTCTGTAAATTGATTTAAAGTTTTAAGCATACAGATATCTTTTGTTTCATTTTTATACTCTTTATAAGGAAAAGAAAACATATTTTTCTCTAAATGCTGAAGTTCTGCACTATTCTTAAACCTAGCACAAGGGTCACACTTAAGTGCTATGGGTTTATCCAATTTTATATTGTTGTCTTCTATTATTTGTAGCAATTTATTTTCTGTATTTTTAATAGGAGAAAATACATCCGTAGTATCAACAAATCTGCCTTGGTTTAAATAATCTGTACATAAAGTTATATTTATTCTATAGGATTTTAAAAGTAATTTTTCTAATACAGAATACTCTTGAGGAGAAAAACTTGAAAATTCATCTATCCATATTTCTGCATTATCAAATTGCTTACTTTTATTTAATTTTTCCGCCAATATAGTTAAATCATCTTCATTATCTATATAGTTTTTATGTAATCTTGTTTCAAACTGAGAAAATATCAAAGCTAAATCTTCCATTTTATATTTCAAATTATCTCCTTCAATATTCTCTAAATTATTTAATATAATTTCAGGAGTTATATTATATCTCTTAAATTCTGTTATAATATCCGAAATTGTAGTAATGAACCCTTGCCTTTTAGCAGCTTTTTTGAATACTTTTAGATTATTTTTATTATCTTCAATTATATTGTATAAAAGCATGCTTTTACCGGATTCATTCATATGTTTGGCAGTTATACCTCCCACTTCATTAAAGACCCTATAAGCCATTCTTTTAAAACTTAATACCTGTGTCTTAAACCCAGTTTTCTCATCTAATACTTCTATTAAATTTTTTTCCGCTTGAAAAGAAAATTGTTCCGGTACCAATAATATAAGCGGTCTATCTATATCTTCTTCTATTCTATTTTTTATACTATTTAAACAATATTGGCTTTTTCCACTGCCAGCCCTTCCATATATAAATCTTAAACTCATAAATTTCACTCCCTAAACTCTATACATTTAAATAAATTCAATCTACCATATGTCTATATAAACTGCCACCCTTTATATAAGACTGTGGATTAATGTTTAATATATCCGACAATACAAGTTTACCCACGCTATCAAAGTCGTTCTGATATTTCTATTAAAATTTTATCCCATTACTGTCGCTGTTAATACTACTTAGATTTCAAAAGTATCTATTTAAAACTCCATGAAAATCAAAATAACTTTATAAAATACATTATATTTAAATTTCATCTATATACATTCTACCAAATTTAATTAATATATTGTCTTAATATTAGATTTAATATATATGGAAAATTTTTAATGAAGCTAAGTTTAGAACTTGTTAGGGAAATAAGTAGCTTTATAGGTGTATTTTATATATTTATGGTGTAAAATTAAGTCTATTATATTTATTATCATTATTATTTGTGCTAAAATAAATTTGGGTAGTATCCAATATGGAACTGCACCTGATTGTTTTTATTTCTAAATTTGTATAAAAACTGCTCACATCAATAAAATTAAGACAAAATATTATTTTAATGTCTTAGATTATAATACTAATACAACTGTATTTGAAAAAATTTTTCTCAAAACAGTATGTTTATTTTCAAACATTTTTATATTCATATACTTTAAATATCCTTATTTAAAGTACTTCATCTAATTGTCTAATCTTTTTATAAAAACAATTCGGATGCACATTGGTATTCTATCCATCCTAA
Organism: Clostridium botulinum; assembly: GCF_001276985.1. Classification (GTDB taxonomy): domain Bacteria; phylum Bacillota; class Clostridia; order Clostridiales; family Clostridiaceae; genus Clostridium_F; species Clostridium_F botulinum. The sequence continues at coordinate 13,565 of NZ_LHUL01000004.1, read as the reverse complement.
TAAATTTTTACAAAATTATTTACAATATAATATTAATATTTTAGGAGGGATACGATGCGTAATACTGTATCAACTTTTCAAGAATTAAAAAACAAAGGTGAAAAAATAACTATGTTAACTGCCTATGATTATTCTATGGCAAAGCTTATAGACTCCTCTGGAATCAATGGAATACTAGTTGGGGACTCTTTAGGAATGGTATGCTTAGGATATGAAAACACACTAAGTGTAACTATGGAAGATATGCTCCATCATACTAAGGCTGTAGTAAGAGGAACTTCTAACGCTTTAGTTGTGGGAGATATGCCCTTTATGTCTTACCAAACTTCTATTTATGATGCGGTTTATAATGCAGGAAGATTTATAAAAGAAGCTGGCGCTCACGCTGTAAAATTAGAGGGTGGTGCCACTGTAGCTGAAGAAATTAAAGCTATAGTTAAAGCTCAAATCCCTGTAATGGGACATATAGGTTTAACCCCTCAATCTGTAAATATGTTTGGAGGATTCAAAGTTCAGGGGAAAAACGAAAAAGTAGCAAAGAAACTAATAGAAGATGCTAAAATTTTAGAAGAGGCGGGAGCTTTTTCTATAGTTCTAGAATGTATCCCTGAAAAATTATCAAAGATAATATCAGAATCCATCTCCATCCCAACCATAGGCATAGGTGCAGGAAAATATTGTGATGGTCAAATACTAGTTTATCAAGATATGCTTTCTATGTTTTCAGATTTCAAACCTAAATTTGTTAAGTCCTTTGGAAATATAGGAGAATCTATAAAAGATGGTGTTTCACAATATATAAAAGAAGTTAAAGAAGTTAAGTTTCCTGAAGAAAAACATGCTTTTAAAATAGATGATGATGTAATAAATAAATTATATTAGTTTTTAAATAACCAGCAGAGGGAGGGTAAAGGCTGATTTTCTCAGCTGAACAATATGAATATAGTTAATACAATAAAAGATGTTAGATTAATCATAAAAAAATGGAAAGATGAAAATTTATCTATAGGCTATGTACCTACTATGGGATATTTGCATGAAGGTCATACCTCTCTTATAAAAAAAGCTAGAGAAGAAAATGATAAAGTTATAGTTTCAATTTTTGTAAATCCAATTCAATTTGGACCAAAGGAAGACTACTCTACTTACCCTAGAGATTTAGTTAAAGATTCATCATTATGTGAAAAATTTGGAGTAGATTTAATCTTTAATCCTGAAACCTCAGAAATGTATCCTAATAAAATATATAGTCATATAAATGTGGACATACTTACAGAAAATTTATGTGGAGAAAAAAGACCTGGTCATTTTCAGGGGGTATGCACAGTTTTAACAAAATTTTTTAATATACTAAACCCTACAAAGGCTTATTTGGGTGAAAAAGATGCTCAACAATTAGCTGTAGTAAAAAAGATGGTAGAGGATTTAAATTTTCCTATAGAAATAATAGGTTGTCCTATAATTAGAGAAGAAGATGGTTTAGCTAAAAGCTCAAGAAATGCTTATTTAAATAAGCAGGAAAGAAAATCTGCCTTAATATTAAATAAAAGTTTAAAAGAAGCTCTAAAGGCACTAGAATCTGGAGAAAAAAATTTAAATAATATAAAAGATATTATAGTAAGTAAGCTAAATAAAGAGCCTCTAGCTAAAATAGATTATGTAAGTATAGTAGATAGCATCACTTTACAATCTGTGGAAAAAATACAATCTTCAATATTAGTAGCTATAGCAGTTTATATAGGTAAAACAAGACTTATAGACAATTTTACTTTTAAACTATAACTACTCTTTACTCCCTCTTTTAAGGTGATGCAAATATTAGAGCGAGTAGTCATCGGATAAATATTTTTTGAACGCTAATCTATTATTAATAATAAATACGGCATATTGTAAAGTTATACACCAAATGCCTAAAGTGAGGTATAAACAAATGACAATAACAATGTTAAAATCTAAAATTCATAGAGCTACTGTAACAGAAGCTAATCTTAACTATGTAGGAAGTATAACTATAGACAAATATTTAATGGATAAAGCTAATATTTTAGAATATGAAAAAGTTCAAATAGTGGATATAGATAATGGAAATAGATTTGAAACCTATGTAATAGCTGGTGAAAAACATAGTGATGTAATCTGTCTAAATGGTGCTGCTGCACGAATGGTTCAAAAGGGCGATAAAATTATAATAATGAGTTACTGCAGTCTAACTATAGATGAAGCTAACAAATTTAATCCTACAGTACTATTTGTAGACAATAAAAATAATATAGAGAAATTAACCAACTACGAAAAACATGGAGAAATAATATAATTGTTTTTATTAATATTTTCCTAAAACTTATAATTTAGTTATTTTTGCAAATACTAACATTGTAAAACTAATAAAGGAGAGGAAAATATGAAAACATTAGATATTATTTCACTTACATTAGTAATAATTGGGGCTATAAACTGGGGACTTATTGGTTTTTTTAGATTCGACTTAGTTGCAGCTTTATTCGGAGATATGTCTGCATTTACAAGAGTTATATATGCTCTTGTAGGTATAGCAGGTTTATATGCAATTTCATTCTATGGAAGAGATAGAGATGAAGAACCTAGAGAAGAACAATAAGGAAAGTGCTAAGCACTTTCCTTATTTTATGCATCCATTTCTAAAACTTCTTCTAAGCTTTCTTCTTCTGGTATATCATTTGGCTTACCTACAAATCTAATTAATAATGCAACTAATCCTATTGATAATGGTAAAACTATATATATTGGTAATCCTAAACCTGCTGGAATGTACCCAAATAATATTGTACATGCTGCTACAGTTAAAGCATATACCATTTGTGTTGAGGTATGATCCAAATGATCACAAGCAGATCCCATAGAAGACATTATAGTTGTGTCTGATATTGGAGAACAATGATCTCCAAATATTGCTCCTGTCAGAACAGCACTTACGCTTATTACTACATAAGTTGGATCTGGTGATATAGCATAAGCTAATGGAATTGTTAAAGGCATTAGTATACCCATTGTTCCGTAAGCTGATCCTGTAGCAAAAGATATAACAGATCCCAATATAAATATTATGCTTGGTAATAAAAATTTTGGTATAGAGTTAGATAAAATTGAAACTAAAAAAGTAGCCGTTCCAAGTTCTTTTATAACTGCACTTAAGGACCAAGCAAGAAGCAGTATAACTGCTGTTATAATTAAAGATTTCATCCCTGTAATCCAAACATCTATAGCTTCTCCTACTTTGAAAATCTTTTGTGAAGCTCCCATTATTATTGCTACTATACTTGCAAGTAACGCAGATTGAAATAAAACTACACTAGCATCTGATGCACTAAAAGTTTCCCTTAAAGCATCAAAGGATGCAGGTGAAGTTTGTAGCATTTGTATTAAAGCCTTATCTTCTCCACCCATTATAGCTTGATACCCGTTATAATAAAAACCTGCAAAGGCTCCAATTATTAATATTGCTATTGGGATTATTGCATTCCAAATATTTAATTTTATCCCTTCCCTTGGTTCAAGTTCTGTACTTTCTTCAGAAACCATTGGCTTTGCTGTATCAGATAAAAGCTTACCTGTAGTTCTTGCTCTTCTTTCAGCCTTAAGCATTGGTCCAAAATCTCTTCCCATTAAAGCTATTAAAACTATAAATGCTAATATTAATATATTATAAAACCTATAAGGTATAGTTGATAAAAATAATCCATAAGCATTTACACTTTGACCAATACTTGCATAAGCATCTTTTATTAAACTTATTTCATATCCTATCCATGTAGATATAACCGCTATACCAGCTATTGGTGCTGCTGTACCATCTATTATAAAGGCTAATTTTTCCCTTGATATTTTCATTTTATCTGCAACAGGTCTCATTATAGGTCCTACTATAAGAGCATTAGCATAATCGTCAAAGAAAACTAATAAACCTAAAAACCAAGTTATAATTTGGGCACTCTTTGGGGTTCTAGCTTTTTTAGCTAAAGATTCTGCAACAGCTTTAGCCCCACCCATTTTAGAAATTACTGCTATAAGACCACCTATAACCATACATTGAAGTATTATTCCTGCATTCCAAGGATCTGCAAGGGAATTTAGTATTCTATTTATAAAATCTAAAAAAGCTTTGAAACTAGCACCGAATATGTTGTTTCCATTTAGCTGTAATAAAAAGCTTCCACTAAAAACACCTAGTGCTAAAGAAATAACTACATTTTTTGTAATAAAGGCTAATACAATAGCTATTACTGGCGGTAAAATAGTCCATATTCCCAATCTACTAGCATTTTCTGCTACAACTTTTGGGTCTAAATCTGCCGCTAATACTGACATGTTATTAAATAATAAGATCATTAAAACAAATGAAAAAGTTAATAAAACTCCCCTATTTTTTTTCATAAAAATCTCCTCCTCTATTTATAAATTTCAAGCCCTATAAGCTTTAAAATTTAAGTGAATATGGGGAGGAAAACCATCATCAAAAATAAAAAAGCCTTAAGCTTTACACTCAAGGCATATAGACGTACTTGTGCGCACATAAATAAAACAGTACGAATACTTTGAATGATAGCTCTCCACAAAATAAATTTGTGACAGTGTTACACATATTCTATGCAACCCCAGTATACAACCTTAAAGCATCAGCTATGTACTTCGGCGATATTCCCTTTCCTTTTACTTCATAGCGCTTACCTTCGTAAAAGTACTAATTAACATCGCACCTCTATCTACTTACTATTCACTTTTAACTCATTATATTATTTATATCATATATAGTCAAGTTATTTTCCCAATGATTTTAATACTTCCATAGTATTAGATAAATTTTCCTGTAAAAAACCATCAAAAATTATTAATATTAAAATTTTTAAAAGTTTGTATATTAATAAAAGTATTTGACACCTTAAATTTTATTTCTATAGTACTTTTTTTAAAAATTCCTTAGTTCTTTCTTCTTTTGGACATGTAAAAAACACATCTGGACTTGCCTCTTCTACAAATTTACCTCCATCCATAAAAATAACTCTATCTGCAACTTCCTTGGCAAATCCCATTTCATGAGTTACAACTACCATAGTTATACCTTCTTCTGCCAACTTTTTCATAACAGATAAAACTTCTCCTACTAACTCTGGATCTAAAGCAGATGTTGGTTCATCAAAAAGCATTATATCTGGATTCATAGCTAATGCCCTTGCTATAGCTACCCTTTGCTTTTGTCCTCCAGATAATTTACTAGGATAATAATCCATTTTATCTTCTAATCCAACCTTTTTAAGAAGATTTTTAGCTATTTTTAGAACTTTTTCTTTATTTTCCTTTTTAGAAACTAATGGCCCTATCATTACATTATCTAATGCAGTCATATGAGGAAATAAGTTAAAATTTTGAAATACCATTCCCATTTTAGAACATAATTCTTTCATAGATTTTTTATCCTTGGAGTTTAAAATCTTTCCTTCTATTTCTATAATTCCATCATTTATTTCTTCTAAAGCATTTAAACATCTTAAAAAAGTACTTTTACCTGATCCAGAAGACCCTATTATTACTACTACTTCTCCCTTTTTAATTTTTAAATTTAAATCTTCAAAAACCATTAAGTTACCAAAGGTTTTTTTGATATTTTTAGTTTCTATCATAAACTCTTCTTTATCTATCATCTTATTGTAATCATCTATAATTAAAGATTTTTCCATCGTTACTCCCCCAATATATTTAATCTTTATCCATATAATTTTATCACTTTATCTTAATACAGTAATAAAATCTATATTAATACTTTATCATATTAACTTCTTTTTGAAAATAACAAAATAAAATTTTTATAAAAAAAGTTTTTCTTATAATCTTAAAATCATAAGAAAAACTTGAATGTAATTATAAAAGGGGACCTGAAATTTATACATCTAATTGAAAAGTAGTAGCAAATTAAAAATTATATACTAATTTAAAGATTCTCTATAATTGCCTTTGTAAATTCTTCTGTTATAGAACTTCCGCCTAAATCTTCTGTAAGGTATTTTCCTTCTACAAATACTTTTTCTATAGCATTTTCTATTTTTTTAGCTTTTTCATTTTCACCAATATAGTTTAGCATCATGGCACCACTTAATATACAAGCTGTTGGATTAGCTTTATTTTTTCCTGCAATATCAGGTGCTGCACCATGGGCTGCTTCAAACACAGCTCCTTCATATCCTATATTAGCTCCTGGAAGTAATCCTAATCCCCCAACTAAACCTGCTGCCATGTCTGATAAAATATCACCATATAAATTAGGCATTACTAAAACATCATATTTTTCTGGATTTAAAACTAATTTCATGGCCATAGCATCTACTATTACATCTTCAAAATCAATATCCTTATTTTTACTAGCAACTTCCTTTGCACAATTTAAAAATAATCCATCTGATAATTTCATTATGTTAGCTTTATGCACTGCAGTTACCTTATTTCTATTTTCTTTTCTTGCCATATCAAAAGCATAATCTACTATTCTATCACTAGCCTTTTTAGTAATTACCTTTATACTTTCTGCTATATCATCACCTATCATATGTTCAATTCCCGCATATAAATCTTCTGTGTTTTCCCTCACAATTATTAAATCCACATTTTCATATCTAGATTTTATTCCTTTATAACTCTTTACAGGTCTTATATTTGCATATAAATTTAAGCTTTTTCTTAAAGTAACATTAACACTTCTAAATCCCTTTCCTACAGGAGTAGTTACTGGACCCTTCAATGCTACTTTAGTCCCCTTTATACTATCTAAAACATAGTCTGGAAGGGGGGTTTTATATTTGTCTAAAACTTTTTCCCCCGCCTCTACTACATGCCAATTAATATCTGCTCCTACTGCATCTATAACTTTCCTTGCAGCTTCAGTTACTTCTGGTCCTATACCATCTCCTGGTATTAAAGTTATATTGTGTTTCATCATATCCCTCCGAAAACTTAACTAAATTTTTGTAGCTATTGTTGAGAACTTTTTATTAAATTTAATAATCCGCCCTTTAAAATCATCTTCTTTTGTCTATCTGTTGCTTCTAATAAAGTTTTATATTTTATGCTCTTAGTTTTATTTATTATATCTATTTTACCTATTTCCACTTGATTTAGTACATTTTCTATTACTAACTCATCCATTTCATCTATAGAATCATAATCTTCTTCTCTTTCAAAAACTAAAGGTAATATACCATTATTTATTAGATTTGCTTTATGAATTCTAGCAAAGGATTTTGCTAAAACTGCTTTTATACCTAAATAAACAGGGGCTAAGGCTGCATGTTCTCTACTAGAACCTTGTCCGTAATTTGTTCCTGCGACTATTATGCCTCCTCCATTTTCCTTAGCTTTTTCAGGGAATTTTTCATCACATGGAGTTAAGCAAAAGTTTGATAAATATGGTACATTAGATCTATAAGGTAAAAGTTTAGCATTAGATGGCATTATATGATCTGTTGTTATATTGTCCCCTACTTTAGTTAATGCCTTTCCAGTTACTAATTCTTTTAAAGCTTCTGCTTTAGGGAAAGGTTTTATATTTGGTCCTCTTTTAACCTCTACAACTTCCCCTTCTGTAGCTGGTTCTATTATTAAATTATCATTTATCAAAAATTTATTAGGCATTTCTATATCTTCAAAATCAGTTAACTCAGTGGGATCTGTTATATATCCTGTTAATGCTGAAACTGCTGCCACTTCAGGACTTACTAAATACACATCAGCAGATTTTGTTCCAGATCTACCCTCAAAATTTCTATTAAAAGTTCTTAAAGATACAGCATCTGTACAAGGAGATTGTCCCATTCCTATACATGGTCCACAGGCACATTCTAGTATTCTTGCTCCTGCCATAACTAAATCTGTTAAAGCTCCATTATTAGCCATCATGTTTAGAACTTGTTTAGAGCCTGGTGCTATAACTAAAGATACATTTTCTGATACAGTTTTCCCCTTTAATATACTAGCTGTTCTTAACATATCTCTATAAGAAGAATTTGTACAACTACCTATAGCTACTTGGTTAACTTTTATATTTTTAAGTTCTGATACAGGTACTATATTATCAGGGCTGTGTGGACAGGCTGCTAAAGGTTTTAGATCTGATAAATTTATTTCTAATTCCTCATCATAGAAAGCATCCTCATCTGCCACTAGATACTTATAATCTTCTTCTCTTTCTTGAGCTTTTAAGAAATCTTTAGTAATTTCATCTGATGGAAAAATTGATGTAGTAGCTCCAAGTTCTGCTCCCATATTAGTTATAGTTGCTCTCTCTGGAACTGTAAGAGCTTTTACTCCTTCTCCTGTATATTCAAATATTTTTCCTACTCCACCCTTTACAGATAATCTTCTTAAAACTTCTAAGATAATATCTTTTGCAGATACAAAAGGTTTTAATTTTCCTATTAAATTTACCTTAACTACTTTAGGCATATTTATATAATATTCTCCACCTGCCATAGCTACTGCTACATCCAATCCACCAGCACCTATAGCTAACATTCCTATACCTCCTCCTGTTGGAGTATGGCTATCGGATCCTAATAAAGTTTCTCCAGGCACACCAAATCTTTCCAAATTAACTTGATGACATATTCCATTACCTGGTTTTGAAAAATAAATTCCATGTTTTTTAGCTACTGTTTGTATATATAAATGGTCATCCGCATTCTCTGGTCCACTTTGCAACATATTGTGGTCTATATAAGCCACTGATCTTTTAGTCTTTACTTTATCTATACCTAAAGCTTCAAACTGAAGATATGCCATAGTTCCCGTAGAATCCTGAGTTAAAGTATTATCTATTTTAATAGCAATTTCTTCTCCTTTAGTCATATTTCCTTTTACTAAATGTGATTTTATTATCTTTTCTGTTAATGTTAAACCCAACTGTTATTCCCCCAATCAATTTATACTTTAATATTTATCTTTTGTTTTTTACTTACTAATTTTTTATTTATACTCTCTTTAGTTTTTATTTTATAGGGTTTTATTTAAATATTTTTTTATTTTATGAAACTATATGGTAATTACTAGCTAGCTCTTCTAAATAAATCCGGTATAAGTTGCTTTACTATAACTTCCAATTCATTATTTCCTATTATTGTTGTTCTGCCATTTTCATATTGATTATCTACCCATTCTTTTATAGCCACAATTCTTTCATCTTTTTTATCTATTTTATTTTCACCTTTTAATTTAAAGTAAGTGTTTATCCAAGCTGCAATACCAGCTAAGCCTGAATACTGATTTACTGCAACTACAACTGGTCTGTCTAAAATCTTTTCTGTATTGAAAATATTATATATTTCCTCATTTTTTAATATACCATCTGCATGAATACCAGCTCTTGTAACATTAAACTCACTTCCTACAAAAGGTGTTCTTGATGGTATATTATAATTCATTTCTCTCTCAAAATATTCTGCTATTTCATTTATAACATGTAAGTTCATATTAGCGGTATTACCTTTTAATTGTCCATATTCTATAATCATAGCTTCTAGAGGACAATTTCCCGTTCTTTCGCCTATACCTAAAAGAGAAGTATTTACAGATGAGCAGCCATAAAGCCATGATGTGGAAGCATTAGCTACTACACCATAAAAATCATTGTGTCCATGCCACTCTATTCTTTCTGAAGGAACATTACAACAATATCTAAGTCCATGAATGATTCCTTGAACACTTCTTGGTAGTGATGCTCCACTATAAGGAACCCCTAATCCTAAAGTGTCACAGGCTCTTATTTTAATAGGTATATTAGCTTTATTGGAGAGTTCCATCAATTTATTTACAAAAGGAACTACAAACCCATAAAAATCCGCTCTTGTTATATCTTCTAAATGGCATCTTGGAACAATTCCATTAGCTAAAGCTTCTTCCGCGATTTCTAAATACATACTCATAGCCTTTTCTCTTGTTGTATTAAGTTTCTTAAATATATGGTAATCTGAACAAGACATAAGCATGCCAGTTTCTTTTATTCCCATTTCCTTAACCAATTTAAAATCTTCTTTGCTAGCTCTTATCCATGAAGTAACTTCTGGAAACTTATAGCCTCTATCTAAACATATTTCTGCTGCCTTTCTGTCTTTCTCAGAATACAAGAAAAATTCTGTTTGTCTTATTACCCCAGATTCATTGTCTAATTTATGAAGATAGTCATATATTTTTACTATTTGTTCTGTAGTATATGGTGGCATTGATTGTTGTCCATCTCTAAATGTTGTATCAGTAATCCATATATCTTTTGGTAAATCCATTGGAACCTGTATATCATTAAATGTCACCTTTGGTATTTCATCATATGGAAATAGATCCTTATACAAATTAGGACTTGATATATTTTGAAGTACATGATTATATGAAGACTTAACTATTTTAACCATCATAATTCCCCCTAAATTTATTTATTGGTTTTCCCCCATATTTTACTCAAAAAACTATATTATGCATTTTTTAATTCTTTTCCTTCATTTTAGATAATATTTAACTTTTATCCATCATATTTATAATTAAGAAACATATTTAATATTTATTAATTCACAGTACTGTTCAACTTATATTGTAAGGTTATGTATATTTTATAATTCGTATTTTATCATCCTGCTAAAGATTAAGCAACTATGTTTTTACCCTAATTTTGCAATTTTAAATAAATATATTGCAATTGTTTGCTTTTGCTTTAAAAATCATACAATTGATATTTTTTTTTACTATCTTGCAAAACTTACTGTTTATCCCATTTTTATTATTGCTAACATTTCTTTCACACTCTGCAAAAACTACTCTCCTAAATTCAATACTCTGTTTGTAATGAGCGCTAACACCAAGTCATATGTTAGGATTTTCCGTTTAAAATTGAAGATACCTGTCTAAGATTTTATACACCTACTTTCCTATCAACGTATGAGCTAAGCATAGTACTATGCTTCTAAATAAACTCCTTTCCTAAAGGATAATGACTTCTAAAAAGTCTGTTAATAAAGAAAATCTGATTCTAAAAAATCTCTTAATAAGTTTAAGTATAGAAAGATAATTATTCTAATCAAAGTCCACCTTAACTAAGAACTACTTAATAATAAAAAAAAGAAGAGAATGTCTCAAAATTAAATTTATTTTGAGACACTCTCCCCTTAATTTCTTGTTCTTTCCAATTCTTTTTGTATAACATCTTTAATAGTTACAGATAAATTATTTTGTTCCTCTTTAGAGAGTTCATTAGGATATATCGGTGGACATATTATTAAATCTACATCCGCAGCTTTTATCTTTTTCCCATTGGCCTCCAGTACATTATAGGTACCATCAATAGCTATAGGCACTATTGGTACCCCTGCTTTTATACCTAATTTCATACTTCCCTTTTTAAATTCCCCTAAATTTTCTCCCCTACTTCTTGTACCTTCTGGAAATATCAGCATACTATATCCATTTTTTAAATTTTCTACACCTTCATTTATGGTCTTGACTGCTGCTCTAACATTTTGTCTATCCATAAAAACACATTTCATTTCTTTCATCCAATAAGTTAATATTTTAAGTTTTAGCATTTCCTTTTTAGCTACAAAACCTACATATCTATCTAAGGATGAAACTATAACCGGCACATCTAACAATCCTTGATGGTTTCCTACAAACAGACAAGGCCCATCAGGTACATTCTCTAATCCTTTTTTATTTATTTTTATTCCTATACCATTGACTATGAATTTTGCCCAACCTACAACACTTTTATTAATATATCTATCTATTTCTTCTTTATTACCTTTTCTTTTTAAATGTTTCAATTTTATTATTCGCAAAAGAGACAGCAGCATATAAAGTGCAAAACCTAAATAAAAAATAAGTGATTTCATTATGATTCTCTCCTTTTATTATGTAACTTTACCTTACTATTATAATATATATAAAAAAACTTATCTACTTTTGGTTAATTTATGTTAGAATTAAATAATGTATACTTTATTTAACATAACACAGGGAGTTGGATTTATGAAACTTAAGAAAAAAAATTTAATAATAACTTGCTTATTGATATTCTTATCGATTGTATTTACAGCTTGTTCTCAGCAGTCCTCTAACGCTGTTAATACATCTAACAAATCTAATGAATTAAAAGTTCATTATATAGATGTTGGGCAAGGAGACAGTATTCTAGTTCAAACAAAGGACAAAAATATACTAATAGATGCTGGAACTCGTAAAAATTCTGATAATCTAATAAGTTATTTAAAAAAACAGCATATAAAAAAATTAGATTATGTAATAGCCACTCATCCTCATGAAGATCATATAGGTGGAATGCCAAAAGTTATTGAGGAATTTGAAATTAGTAATTTTTACGCTCCTAAAAAAACAGCCAACACTAAGATTTTCAAAGATATGATATTACAACTTAAAAAGAAAAATTTAAAAATTAATGTAGCTAAAAAAGGTATATCCTTAAATCTATCTAATAATAGCTCCTTAGATTTTTTAGCTCCAGTTAAAGATAATTATGAGAACACAAATGACTCTTCTGCAGTAGTAAAATTAACCCACGGAAATACGAAATTCTTATTTACAGGAGACGCAGAAAAAACAAGTGAAAAGGATATTCTAAATTCAAATGAGGATTTATCTTCTAATGTACTTAAAGTTGGTCACCACGGTAGCCATTCTTCATCCTCTAAGGAATTTTTAGATAAGATTAATCCTAAAATAGCTATAATAAGTTGTGGTAAAAATAATGACTATGGACATCCACACAAAGAAACTATGAAAGAACTTAATAAAAGAAATATTGAAGTTTATAGAACAGATATAGATGGAAATATAGTTTTAACAAGTGATGGGGAAAATATTAAAAAGAATTAGTATATAGTTTAAATTTTAACACCGCAAAAATAAAAAAAACATTCATAAACATATGAATGTTTTTTTGCTATATTAAAATTAACTCTGTATTGAAATTGAATCTACATTAAATTAAGCTTTTATATGCACTTTTGTATGCAAATAAGGATGTTGGAATAAAATACACCAACATCCTTTTTATATTAATATTATATATTTATCAAAAAATAAAAATGGCTCCGCGAAAAGGATTCGAACCTTCAACCTATCGGTTAACAGCCGAGTGCTCCACCGTTGAGCTATCGCGGAATATTTTTATCTGGCAACGACCTACTCTTCCACAGGGCCTCCCCTGCAGTACCATCAGCGCTTTGAAGCTTAACCTTCGTGTTCGGCATGGGAACGGGTGTTACCTTCAAGCCATAATCACCAGATGCTGATTTACAGAAATCTTCGATTTCGTTTTAAATCAGTACTCCTCAGCCTTGCTGAGTGAGTTACCTTTTAAAAAGTTAATATCTTTTTTTGAAAGAATGTTCTTTCAAAATTACACAGTGAATTTTATTTTGGTCAAGCCCTCGACTTATTAGTATCAGTCAACTTAACATGTTGCCATGCTTACATCTCTGACCTATCAACCTGGTGTTCTTCCAGGAGTCTTACTAGCTTATGCTATGGGAAATCTCATCTTG